>JADKEH010000011.1 GCA_016718155.1 Candidatus Rhodoferax randersensis
TGCTGCGTACCAGCGGCGATCTGCCTCGTGGCCAAGCCCTCTCCAGCAAGACCAAGTTGTGACCCCAAGGCAATTGTGCAGCAGTCTGTTGCACAACCCGCATCGGCCAGGCATACAAAAGCGCGCATGTGTTTTAGATTTCGCGGCGAAAATCCTTTCATGCTAGGAAAGGCCGCGCGCAAATCACTCGCCAGTCGGTCAATCACCTTGGTACCCCAACCTTGCTGGGCTTGCCGCGCCAAAATGTCGCGTCCAATCTGCCAGTAAAGCAGTACCAGTTCGCGGTTCACCGCCAGCGTGGCGCGCTGCTGTGCGTTGTGAATGCGTTTTGAGGGTCGGCCAACCAATCGGTGTAACCCTCCGGTGGTGAGGTCAGGCTGATAGGGCTGGCGCTCATGTCTTATTTCACTGTGCTGTGTTGGTGGCGGGCTCGGGTTTGACACCCGATGCTGAGGTTTTTCCGTCGCCTCAGTGTACGGCTCACACCGAATTGCATCGTGAGCAATCTTAACCAGCCGACGACGAGAACGGCCCGCCCAGCCTGAGCGACTTTGCCGCCGCCGTGGGGGCGGTCTATGACCTGCGCGAGCTATGGCGCAACATCGGCCCGCGCGTGCCCACCCTGCGCCGCGCCGACACGCCAGGCCGCAACGATCCCTGCCCGTGCGGCAGCGGCAAGAAGTACACGAAGTGTCATGGGGCGAATTGAGGGCTCTGTCGAGGGTGCGCGTCGGTAGAACCCTATAGTCCGTGCCGAGTCGCGCGCAAGTCGGCCAAGACCAGTCGCCATGGTGCTTGAGCGCAACGTAGACGAGAAACAGCGCGAATGCCGACAGCACAAAGACTACAGCCCATGTAGGCAGATCATTCCTCCCTTTCAAGGCGTCCATTTCAGACCTGATTCGCACCACGCTGTCTTGCGCGGAGGCAATTGCCTGTTGAAGCATCGCATCTGCGGCGTCGACCTTGGCCGCGGAGTCGAGCAGCGACTTTCGCTCCAGTGGGTCAGCTTCCTGCGCAGCCAGTTGGCACATCTTCTCAGCGAGCGGGTTCGGCACTCCGTTGCCAGTAGTCTTGGTGGACATATCCGTTAGCGTGCCTGTACAAGAACCCCATTCCCGCCGCGCCGTGGCTCAGTCCCAAGGCGTTGTGAATCAGGAATCGACGATCGGCGCTTCATGTCGCGAGTGTGCCGCATTTCGGCTCCCTCGTGAGCGAGAAGCGCTTGTGCTGTGCATCGCAGGCCGTTTTGGGCCCGGACGGCCCGCCCGCCGGGCGTGTCGGGAATTCCACAATGGCTCCGCCAAAACCTGGGTGTGGGACGGGGTACTGCAGCGTGCCAGCAATGCTGCTCAGACCGCCCTCAATCCTCCCGAGCAAAGAACCCGCGCAGCACCTGTGCCGTCTGCTCCGGCAACTCCTCGGGGATGAAGTGCCCGGCCGGCATGGCTTGGCCCGTGACTTGTCCGGCGCATTGCGCCTGCCACAACGCCACTGGCTCGAACAGCCGATGCACCACGCCACGCTCGCCCCACAGCACCAGCAGGTCGCACTGGACCTTGTCGCCGTTGGCGCGGCTGGCGCGGTCGTGCGCCAGGTCGATGCCGGCGCTGGCCCGGTAGTCCTCGCAGACGCTGTGCACGGTGGCGGGGTTGCCAAAGCAGCGCTCGTATTCGGCCAGCGCGGCGGGCTCGATGTGGCCCAGGCCGCCGGCACCCCAGCCGCCCAGCTTGGCGTGCAGGTAGGCCATGGTGTTGCCGTTGATCATGTTCTCCGGCAGCGGCGCGGGTTGGATCAGGTGAAACCAGTGGTAGTAGGCTTTGGCAAACTCGAAGTTGGTGGCGCCGTACATGTCCAGCGTGGGCGCGATGTCGATCACGCACAGCTTCTTCACGCGCGCCGGATAGTCCGTGGCCAGCCGGTGCGCCACGCGGGCGCCGCGGTCGTGTCCGCACAGGTCAAACTCGCCCACGCCCAGTGCGTCCATCAGCGCCACCAGGTCTTGCGCCATCACGCGCGCTTGCTGTAGTTGCCGTGGTCGGGCAGGCCCGGTGGCTTGGACGAGTCGCCGTAGCCACGCAGATCGGGCATCACCAGATAGAAGTCGTGCTCCAACTGGCGCGCCACGCGCTGCCACATTACATGGGTTTGCGGGAAGCCATGCAACAGCAGCAGGGCAGGGCGGATGCCGGGCAGACCGGGCGAGACCCGCGCGAAGATGCGCACGCCGTTCACCTCGACATGGCGGACTTCGAAGCCGTCAAACCAGTGCGCCAAGCAAGCTCCCCACTTGGCGAGGAATTTGCGCAGGTTGGCCTGGGCCTGCGCGCGCACCTTGTTGCGCAGGAAGGGCGTCCAGCCCAGCAGCATGCCGGGAGCGCCCAGTGCCTGGCGTGACCAGCTCCAGAAGTCAAAGCTGTCGCGGTGGCGCGTGATCAGGCCCTGCGGGTTGAAGCTGAACACACCATCGATGCGGTTCAGCACCATGCGGCCGGTGGCGCTGAAGCGGTAGTGCGCGTCCCAGTGCGCGCGGCCTGTAGTGGCGTCGGCCTCGATGGCGCTGTACTCCAGCTGCCAGACATCGCGGCCCTTGGCGCGGGTGGCCTCGCACAGCATGCGCCACATGCCCATCACCTCGGCCTTGCCGCGCAGGCTGAACACCTCGTCGTCAAACGCCACATCGTCGGCGTAGCAAGTCGCCATGGTGTCGGGGTCGAGCGCGGCAAAGGCGGTGTAGAACTTGGTCAGGGTCTGGGCGTTGGGGTGCATGGTGGTGGGGCGCAAGGTTCAGGTGCGCCAGCGTAAGCCATTTCTTCAAATCACGCGCGGCAGCGCCTCGGCCAGAAAGTCGTACACCGCGCGGATGCGCCGGTTGGTGCGGATCTCGCGGTGCACGGTGAGCCAGACCGGCAGGGGCGCAATTTTCAGCAGGCCCGGCAGCACGCGCAGCACATCGGGATCGGTGCGTGCCATGTAGTCGGCGCAAAAGCCCACGCCCAGGCCGGCACGCACGGCCTGCCACTGCACGATGAAGTCGTCGCTGCGCAGGGCGAAGGACTCGCGTGTGACGGGATAGCCCATGGCCTGAAAGCCCTGCAGGATGGCGGGGTCGGCGTCGCTGCCGATCAACTCGTGCTGCAGCAAGTCGGTCGGCTGGCGCGGCGTGCCGCGGCGGGCCAGGTAGCTGCGGTGGGCGTAGGCACCCAGGCCCACCTGGCCGATCTTGCGGGCGACGAGCGACGACTGGTCGGGGCGCACCATGCGCACGGCAATATCGGCCTCGCGGCGCAGCAGATTGCTGACCTGGTTGCTCGATACCAGCTCGATCTGAATGTCGGGCAAGCTCTGGCGCATGGCGGCCAGCAAGGGCGGCATGAGTTGCACCGCCACCGGCACGCTGGCGGTGATGCGCACCGTGCCGCTGGCCTGGGTCTGTGCACCCGACAGGGTTTGCGCCAGTTGCAGCGCGCCCGCCTCCATGCCACGTGCCGCGTCGGCCAGCTTCAAGGCGGTGGCGGTAGGCACCAGGCCACGGCCGGTGCGCTCAAACAACACCACGCCCAATTGGCTCTCCAGCTCGGCAATGTGTCGCCCCACCGTGGGTTGGTTGGCGCGCAGCACCCGCGCGGCACCGAGCAGGCTGCCCTGGTCCAGGGCAGCCAGGAACGAGCGCACCAGACGCCAGTCGAAGTTGAGTGGTGCCGGGGGGGGTCATGTTGAGGTATTCATAAATGCATGTCTGGTATGAACATTGATGCAATTGTGCAACACGCCGTTCCTTCCACGATCCTCCATCAACCAAGGCAAACAGAGAATGCAAGAGTACCTGCCCGTCATCGCGAGGCCGCAGGTCGTGGCGATCCAGGTATTTCGGGGCCATGGATTGCCGCGCGCTATTCGTCATTGCGAGGAGCGCCAGCGACGCGGCAATCGCAATGACGCGAACACTATGGCAGCTTCTCACTCACCAATAAGCGGATGGAGATAACACCATGCAAGCCACTGTTTTGATTTTGGGCGCCCGCGGCCGTTTTGGCTTGGCCGCCGCGCGGGCCTTTGCCGATGCCGGCTGGCGCGTGCTGGGCCAGATGCGCCCTGGCGCCCAAGCGGGCGCGGACGAGCGCATCGGAGTGGGTTGGCCACCGACTTGCACCGACACGCAGGCCCGGGCCACGGCAAAGCGTGGCGCGGCCGTGGTGGTGCACGCGCTCAACCCGGCGTACACCAACGCGGCCTGGCGCGGCCAGGTGGCGCCAATGATGGAGGCGGCCATAGCCGTTACGCGAGCGCTCGATGCCACGCTGATGGTGCCGGGCAACGTCTACAACTTTGGTGCGGCCATGCCCGCGGTGCTGCGGGAGGACACACCCCAGTTGGCGCAGACCGTCAAAGGCCGCATCCGCATTGAGATGGAAGCGCAATTGCAGCGCAGCGGCGTGCGCAGTGTGGTGATCCGTGCCGGTGGCTTCTTTGGCAGCGGTCGCGGCACCTGGTTTGACACCGCCATCGTCAAGCGCATTCAGAGCGGCGTGTTCACTCACCCTGGCGCGCGAGGTGTTGGCACCGCCTGGGCCTATCTGCCTGATCTGGCGCGTGCCTTTGTGGCGGTGGCCCAGCAGCGCGCCCAGTTATCGGCCTTTGAAGTGCTCCACTTTGCCGGCTACCAGTTGAGCGCGCAGCAGTGGCTCGATGCCTTGGACCCGCTGGCGCGTGTGCAGGGCTGGGTGGCACCACAAGCCCACGTCAAATTGACTCGCTTGCCCTGGCCGGTGATTCGACTGGGCGCGCTGCTCATGCCAACATGGGCCGCGTTGACGGAAATGCGCTACCTGTGGGACACGCCGCACGCACTGGCCAACGACAAACTCACGGCGCTGATAGGCGCCGAGCCGCACACACCGTTGCCGGTCGCTGCACAGCAAGCCCTGGCCGATCTGGGTTTGCTGGCGACCGCGCTACCGGCTGGACCCGCTCCAGCGGCGGCCGCGTAATCACGCGAACCTGTCCCTGTTCTTGAAAGGATCATCATGCAACGCAGAAGTTTTATTCGCATCGCCGGCGGTGGCGTCGTCACCGCTGCCACACTGGGCGCGGCCAGTCTCACAGGCTGCGCGGCCGACATGCCCGCAGCGGCGATTGAGGCGTGGCAGGGGCCGGGCGCGGACCTGGCTGCAGCCAGTGACCAGCGCCGCTGGCTGCTGAGCTACGCGATTCTGGCGCCGCATTCGCACAACCTGCAGTCGTGGGTGGGCGACCTGGGCACCCCGGTGAGATGGTGCTGAGCTGCGACACCAAGCGTTTTGTTGCCGCAAACCGATCCGCTGTCGCGCCAGATCATGATGAGCCACGGCACCTTCCTTGAATTGCTCGACCTGGCCGCGCGCGAGCGCGGTTTGCGTGCCGACATCACGCTGTTTCCGCAAGGGGCGTTCGGGCCGGACAAGATCGATGCCCGCCCGGTGGCGCGCATCCGCCTGACGCCCGATGCATCGGTATCGAAGGACCCCTTGTTTGGCCAGATTTTGCGTCGGCGCACCAACCGCAGTGTCTATGACCTGAGCCGACCGGTCCCTGCCCGCGCCTGGGCCGCCATGGCCGATGCGATCAAGCCCAACCCGCTACGATTTGGCTTTGTCCGGCCTGAGCAGGCGCCCGCGCTGGCGATGCACCGCAACATCGCCGCCGAGGCCTGGCGCATCGAGCTGACCACGCCGCGCACCATCATGGAATCGTTCGACGTGCTGCGCGTGGGCGCGGCCGAAGTGGCCCAGCACCGCGACGGCCTGACCCTGCTTGACCCAATGGTGGTGACCCTGAACCGCCTGGGCTTGTTTGACCGCAGCAAGGCCCCGGCCCCGGATGACTACGCCACCACCAGTCAAATCAAGGACTTTGCGGCCAAGCTGGCCTCCACCACGGGCTTCTTGTGGATGGTCACGCAGACCAACGACCGCGTGGCCCAAGTCAACGCCGGCCGGGCCTACGCGCGGGTGCAACTCGCCGCCATGGGGCAGGGCGTGTCGATGCATCCGCTATCGCAGGCGCTGCAAGAATACCCGGAGCAGGCCAAGCCCTACCGAGATTTCCCAGAGCCTGGTGGACGCGGCACAGCCCGGCAGACGGTGCAGATGTGGGCGCGGTGGGTTTGCGTCAGCGGTGAGTCCGACGCCGCGGCGCTTGTGCTTGGCGGACTTTATTCGGGCTTGAGCTGTTTCCAGCCCAAGATGGGCAGCAGCACGCCGTGGCTACAGTTACGTCGTCTTCGTCAGGTGATCAAGCCACTTCCCCGCGAACAGCCCGGTGGCCCGCAAGACAAACTGCGCCGCCACCGCCCGCTGGGCTGTGCACGCTCAACGTCCGCCCAACACGCCCGTGACGATGTTGTGCACGAGTGTGCAGGCCCAGCCGACCCTCCTGACCGAAGCGGGTCGTGAAGAAGGGGTCGAACACCCGCTTGAGGTGGCTGGCGTCAATACCGCCCGTTGTCGCGCACGCTGATCTCGACTTCGTTGAATCCGATCGAACTTGGCGACTGATGTCAACGCGGCCCGCTTCGGCTTGGCGCGAATCCGTGCACCAACGCGTTGTCGATCGATTGGTGACGCACTTGGCCAAGTGGGCCGGGGTAGCTATCGAGCCGCAAACCTGGCGCAATCTGGGACTTGCACCTCGCACAGCGATCAGCGAAAGGCAGGGTTGAGTGTCAACACGACTTCCCGTCTAGCCGTTCGTACAGCTCGAGCGCGCCGCTGCGAACTGGTGCGGTCCACCGCCACTTGTTTGAAGCTGCTGACCAGGTCGCCGCCCGAGACAGGTTGCGGACCCAAGATGTCGGCGGCAAGAACACTGTCGGTCACAAACTGCGCCAGCACTAACGCTGTAGTGGTGCATTGGCCAGCGCAAAGTCTCGTGTTTTGTCCAGCAGGAGCTTGCCACCGTCAAACCGTTTCCGATGGGGTGGCCCAGGCTCATGGGGCGACCCCCCGCAACCAGTGGCCGACGCCGCCAGCTTTTTCAGACTGAACCAAATGGTCCTGAGCCTGGCGCACGATATGAGGGCTTGCGACAACTAGTGGTTGGCTACTTGCGCCTTGCCGGGTGCGTTCGTCCACTCCAGATCTTCGAGTTGGGTGTTGAGATCCAGCACGTCTTGCTGGGCCTGGCGTTGTTCGGTGATGTCGATCAGGGTTGAGATCTGGTGACTCGATCTGGCCCGCAACAGTGAAACGCGGCCAAAGAAGGAAAACCAGCGCCGCGACTGGCTCGCGCAAATCGGTTCGACCGCCCAGCGTTACTGATTGGGTGTTACAGCATCGTTCGGCGTCGCATCTCGTCTGCATCTCTTCAGGGTTAGACCCACATTCCCAGTTCAGTGGCAGAGCGGGTAGAACTGCCTTCGCGCGGTAGCCAAGGCCGTGAACCGAGCGTCGTTGCGGTGGAAGCTGTGTAGTCATCCGTGGCCGAGGTGGAGACCATCGGCAGTGGGGACAATCGAACAACGGAGAAGTTCGCCTCATCCGCGTCGTGGCGCTGAACGGACCGGCGCATGGGCTCAACCAGCCAGATGCGCAATAGGGCTGCCGCCAACAGGTGCCCAGGGGCGGCCATTCCCGACGATCCAGTGCGCGCCGTAGTCAAGCAACAACCCTAAAGTTGCCAATGCCAGCGGCAGCAGCCCAATCAACAGCATGCGCACCTTCAGGCCGGTGGCAAGCTTGCCATTCCGGCTTGAGGGGTGCCACAGCGCCCAGTCTACGCCAGCAGTTCCGTCAATGGCGCCAGCGCATGCCGCACGGATTAGCCGCGCCCGCCGCGCGGTCGCCGCCAAAGTGACGCTTTTCCGGTGAACACCCTTGGCCCGGCACGCGCAAAGCCGAACCACACCGTGCCCACCAACCCGGGTTCCGGGCTGCCGCCGGTGGGCCGGCCACCGCCGGGGGACCGCCACGGCTACCTCGGCCGGCGTGTGCCAAGGCGCCGAGCGCCACGGCGCGGGCGACGCCTTCACACCGCGCCGGCGCGGCGGTAGGGGCTCGACGCCCAACAGTTCAATCTTGGCGTCGTTCAGATAAGTCACGAAGCCCCGCTCGAACCACGCGCTGGAGCCGGCCAGACCAGCGCAAGCGGCGGCAGTCAAGCCGCCAGTGCAACTCTCGGCAGTTTACCAGTTTGAGGTCGCGTTGCCGTAGCAAATTAGCCAGTTAGGCGCACAGGTCGTGTGTGGACTGCTCTGAATTCAGTAGCGCAGCGGGAGTAGTCATGCCAGTCTCCAGGCGACTATCGGCAGCGCCGCGCGCAGGCAGCAGGCAATCAGGTCGTCGGGCGATTGCCGACCGGCCTTGACCCAGGCGCGCCTAGCGTGCGCAGCCCGCCGTCGAAAGAATGGTCGACGTCGGGCCAACGCTACGGGGTTCGTTCCCGAACGCACCGCCGAGGACCCACACATTGCCGTCGGCAGACGAGGTGGCCAGGTAGCTCTGCGTCGTGCTGTAGTAGCGGAAATAGTAGGGCGTGGCCGTGGCGGAAGTGGCACCGGCGGGCGCAAAGTACTGGGGAAAAGAGTGTTCCGCCCAATTGAAAAGGCAGTCCGATGCCACGTTGCTGGATGCCGAAGGGGTGAACGTGAGCACTTGCACGCTTTGCGCGGGGATATCGAGCGTCAATTCGACCGTGCCGTTCTGGACCGCCAGGTCGCTGCGGGTTTCGGATATTATTGGCTCGCTGGCGAAGCCAGCGCTGGCAGGTCGGGTTTAGCCGGGTTGCCGACAGTCGCCAGATCGCGCCTGCCCGAGGGCGGCGTGCGGATGGTTGCCGTGACCGACGCAGAGCTCAAACCCTTCACGCGCAGGGTATAGGCTACGCTCGCGCTGTTGTCGTTGGTAAGCACGACGGTCTGTGTGGTACCGGATTGACCGGACAAGGCCATCAGGCTCGTCGATTCGGCAGCGTGGCCGTCAGCGCAGGCTTGCTCGCTGGGACATACCGACGTTCTCACCATGGCGTTGCCCTTGAGTTGGGTATGGGCCCAGAAGGCCCCAGGCCGACGGATTGATGCCCACCTTGCCCGCAACTGGGTGAGGCTGAACAAAGGACATGATAGGCTTGTTCGCATAGAATTACGCAACCTCGATGTTCTGGGCGGGTCCTGTAGCATAGTCAGGAACCCGCTCGCAAACGACTGCGTGCGTTGCTCGGGTAGAACGCCTCGCGCCGCACTGTTGGCCCAAGCCGATATTCCACTCCGTGATGTGAATGGGTTTGCCGCCGCCGCCTTGCTGGTCGACCAGCGCGCGCAGGGAGCGCAGGAAGATACTTCCGGGTGCTCCAGCGTTGCCGTGCCGCACGAACTGTAGTGGTGTGCAGAAAAGAGTCAAGTTAAGACGCACCACGGCACTGACAAAGCCGTGGCCGGGTTGCCGGGTCTCTTGGCCAGGTGAGGATGCCGTTGGTGAATCCCGCTCCGCCGACCTTCACGGTCTTGCCGGCCGCCGCCGCGCTCGGCGCACGCGCCTCTGCGCGGTCTCG
>JADKEH010000012.1 GCA_016718155.1 Candidatus Rhodoferax randersensis
GCACAGAGGGCGGCACGCCAGGGCTGTCACTGGGGCGCCCAGAGGGAGAACACCGAGTAAAAAAACAACACGCCAGAGGGGAAAACACGTTTTTTCCCTTGGAAGCGCGCTATTTCTCCAGTAGCATCCGCCTTGCCAGTGAAGAAGCAGTTTTTCGCTGGTGATTAATCAACTTCTAGAAGGACAATTCATCATGGCAACTGCAAAAAAAGCTCCGGCAAAAAAGGCTGCACCTGCAAAGAAGGTAGCACCAGCCAAAAAGGCTGCACCTGCGAAGAAGGTAGCCGCCAAGAAGGCACCGGCCAAGAAGGCCGCTCCAGCGAAGAAAGCTGCTCCGGCCAAGAAGGCTGCACCTGCGAAGAAAGTCGCCGCTAAAAAGGCCCCGGCCAAGAAGCGCACTGTCAACGCAGCGTTCATGAAAGCCCTGACACCAAGCGCCGCATTGGCCGCGATCGTGGGTGCCAACCCACTGCCGCGTACCGAAGTGGTCAGCAAGCTGTGGGCCTACATCAAGAAGAACAAGCTGCAAGACGCGGTCAACAAGCGCATGATCAACGCCGACGCCAAGCTGAAGGAAATCTTCGGCAAGATGCAAGTGTCGATGTTTGAGATGGCTGGCTTGATTGGCAAGCACCTCAAGTAATCAGCTCCGGCTGTTTACGCCAAAGGCCGACGCAAGTCGGCCTTTTTTCGAACGGCGCCGGGCACCACCGTATCGACTCGCAGAGTCGAGCTCCGTCAAGACCAACTTCAAGTCGACAAATATCCCTCCAACACCACTTGTGACCCCGCGAGGAACGCTGGTCCCCACGGGCGGTGGTCGGGTCGGGGCCAGTCGTCAAGAATCCACTCCAGGGTGATGAACATTCGCGCGATGATGTAGATCTCGATCTGCCGCTCGACGTCACCCGGCACATCGTGTGTGCTGGCGTAGCCTTCCAACAAGCTCGCCTGCAGGCGCGTATTGCCAACGGTGATCGTGGTTGTGGGCGAGCGGGAAACGCAGGTATTGAAGCGTCGAAGCCAGGTCCAGCGCCAGGTGACCCCATCCGCAATCGCTGAAGTCGATCGCACCCGCACTGCCGCCAGCAAACACCAGGTTCCACTGGTGCAAGTCGCCGTGCACGAATCCGTAGTTTTTGCATGCCGTGGCAACCGCGCCAGATCGTCGATCAGGCGACGCGCGGCATCTTGCGTGAGCGCCGCAAGCCGTGGTGTCAGGCTCGCCTGTCGCTCGGGGGAACCCTGCGCCCACTGCGCCAAATCTGGCGTGTAGGCAAGCCTGGGCGTGACGATCGCGCCGGTGCGTGCCAAGGCAGCAGCGACGTGATGCAAGCGCCCCTGTCATGCGGCCAACCCGATGAAGGCGTTGCGGCGTCAGGCCACGGTCGTACATGTAGCCCCGCAACCAGGTCAGGGAGCACGGCGTACCTGGGCGCGGTGCCCCCGCAGATTGCCACTGTTGAATGAATGTCCCGTTCTCGTTGGGCAATGGGTTCGGCACATAGACACCATCGGCGGCGAGCGCACGCAGCCACGCCACTTCTGCCTCGATAGGTGCCAGGTCGCGCTTGTGCGCCGGGTAGATGCGCAGCGACAGATCGTGCCCGAACCATCGCCCAGCACCTGGGGAAATACGGTAGACATCACAATCGTCACGCGCAACATGGCGCACGATGGGCCGCACCAGCCCATACGACTGAAGTAGCGAGGGAAGGGACTGGCGCATCGAGCGTGAGTGTGCCATCGACGGGTCGGCAACAAAGCCCACAACATGTAGGGACATGCAGCCCAAACCCACCTTTGCCTGGGGCCGCGCCCACCGGGTTTATCCGTAGCAGAGCTGACGGTTGGTCACGTCATAATTGCGCACCGAGGCTGCTCAGATCGCATCGCCTTGCATCACTAGACCAAGCCGCCACAAGCAGCCTTCCCGAGTCACTTCAGCCGTTTACTGTTTCCACCTTGTTTCGCTTCATCCTGACCCGCCTGAGCTTGGTCATTCCCACTTTTTTGGGGATGACACTGGTGGCATTCTTCCTCATCCGGCTGGTTCCCGGCGACCCGATTGAAACCCTGGCTGGCGAGCGGGGCATCGATGCCGCGCGCCACGCCACCTTGCTCAAAGAGTACGGGCTGGACCGCCCGATTCTGGTCCAGTACGGCATCTACATCGGTCGTGTGCTCCAGGGTGACCTCGGCAAATCCGTGATCACTCAGACGCCGGTGTTAACCGAGTTCGCCGCGCTGTTTCCCGCCACCATCGAGCTGGCAACCTGCGCCATTCTGTTTGCCCTGATCATCGGCATCCCGGCGGGAATTCTGGCGGCGGTCAAACGCAACTCGATCCTCGATCATGGTGTGATGGGGGTCTCGCTGACCGGCTACTCGATGCCCATTTTCTGGTGGGGTCTGTTGTTGATTCTGCTGTTCTCGGTGCAGCTCGATTTGACGCCCGTATCGGGGCGCCTGGATGTCAAGTATTTCATCGAACCGGTCACCGGCTTCCTGCTGATCGACTCTTGGCTGGCCAATGACAAGGGCGCCTTCTGGTCGACACTCAGCCACCTGATCCTGCCCACCATCGTGCTGGGCACCAATCCGCTGGCGGTGATTGCGCGCATGACGCGCTCGGCCATGCTCGAAGTGCTGGGCGAAGACTACATTCGCACCGCACGTGCCAAGGGCCTGACCAACCTGCGGGTGGTCTCGCTACATGCCCTGCGCAACGCCTTGATTCCGGTGGTCACCGTGATTGGCCTGCAGGTGGGCGTGTTGTTCACCGGCGCCATCCTGACCGAGACCATCTTCTCCTGGCCGGGCGTGGGCAAGTGGCTGATCGAAGCCATCAGCCGGCGCGACTACCCGGTGCTGCAGGGCGGCATGCTGCTGCTGGGCAGCATGGTGATGGTGGTCAACCTGCTGGTTGACATCACCTACGGCATCATCAACCCACGTATCAGGCACCAACGGTGAGCAGCACAAGCGTGACAACCGCCGTGCCGGAACAAACAGCACCCCCACACCCGCTGCGCGAGTTCTGGAGCTATTTCAGCGCCAACAAGGGTGCGGTGGCCGGCCTGGTCATCGTCGTGCTGGTGCTGCTGGTGGCGCTGTTCGCGCCCTTGCTGGCGCCGTATGCGCCGGACCTGACCAACAGCGCCGTGTTCCTCAAGCCACCCGCCTGGCAGCAAGGCGGCTCGTGGGCGTACCCGCTGGGCACCGACGCGATCGGCCGCGACATCCTGTCGCGCCTGATCCATGGGGCGCGCCTGTCCCTGGTCATCGGTATCGCCGTGGTGGCGGTATCGGTGCTGGTCGGTACCGTGCTGGGCCTCACCGCCGGTTACTTCCGCGGTGTCTACGAGATCGCCGTGATGCGGGCGATGGACATCATCCTGACGCTGCCCAGCCTGCTGCTGGCCATTGTCATCGTGGCGATCCTCGGGCCGGGCATGATGAACGCGATGCTGGCGGTTTCGATCGTGGTGTTGCCGCATTACGTGCGCATCACCCGCGCGGCCGTGATCTCCGAGACCTCCAAAGACTACGTGACGGCCGCACGCATGAACGGCGCCGGGCACCTGCGCCTGATGTTCAACGAGGTGCTGCCCAACTGCACCGCACCTCTGATCGTGCAGGCCTCGCTGGGCATCTCCACCGCGATTTTGGACGCCGCGGCACTGGGCTTTCTGGGCCTGGGCGCGCAACCGCCGTCGCCCGAATGGGGCACCATGCTGGCCGACGCACGCGAGTTTGTGCTGCGCGCCTGGTGGGTGGTGACCTTTCCGGGCCTGATGATCCTGATCACCGTCTTGGCATTCAATCTGCTGGGCGACGGACTGCGTGATGCGTTCGACCCAAAATTGAAGCGCTGAACGATATGGAGCTTTGCGTGCATCCCTGGCCTTTGACGCCGTCATCGCGAGCGAAGGGAACCTCGTCATTGCGAGCGCAGCGCGGCAATCCACCGTGCCGCGCCGCTGAAGAATCGTCATTGCGAGGAGCGTCTGCGACGTGGCAACGCGCTGCGCTCGCAATGACGGGCCTGGATAGTCCTCGAATTTGCAACTTCTCGCGCCAAAGTTTTTCCCGCCATGGCCTTACTTGAAATCGAAAACCTGTCGGTCGACTTCCCGTCGCAAAGCGGTGTGATGCACGCGGTCGACGGCGTCAGCCTGTCGGTCGAGGCCGGCGATGTGCTGGGCATCGTAGGCGAGTCGGGATCGGGCAAGAGTGTCACCATGATGGCGCTGATGGGCCTGGTGGCGTTTCCCGGTGTCGTCAAGGCCGACAAGCTGCGCTTTGATGGGCACGATCTGCTCAGCCTGTCGGAGCGTGAACGTCGGCGCCTGACCGGCAAAGACGTGGCCATGATTTTTCAGGACCCCACCACCAGCCTGAACCCCTGCTTCACGATTGGTTTTCAGGTGGCCGAAACGCTCAAGCTGCATCTGGGCATGGACCGCAAGGCCGCGCACCGCCGCTCCATCGAACTGCTGGAGCAGGTGGGTATTCCAGCACCCGAGAGCCGACTGAAGGCCTACCCGCACCAGATGTCGGGCGGCATGAACCAGCGCGTGATGATCGCCATGGCGATTGCCTGCAACCCCAAGCTGCTGATTGCCGACGAGCCCACCACGGCCCTGGACGTGACCATTCAGGCGCAAATCCTGGACCTGCTGCGCAGCCTGCAGAAGGAACGCGGCATGGCGCTGGTGTTGATCACCCACAACATGGGTGTGGTGTCCGAGATGGCGCAGCGCGTGGCGGTGATGTATGCCGGCCAGATTATGGAAGAACGCAGCGCCACCGACTTGTTTGCCGCCCCCCAGCACCCCTACACCGAAGCGTTGATGGCCGCGTTGCCCGAGCGCAGCGATGGCCACAGCCGCCTGGCCACCATTCCCGGCATGGTGCCAGGCTTGTATGACCGCCCGAGTGGCTGCCTGTTTGCACCACGCTGCGGCTATGTTGCCGACGACTGTCGGGCTCAGCGTCCGGCGCTGAGAAACTGGCACGAGGGTATGGTGCGCTGCCACCACCCGCTTAGCGAGGTGCACGCATGAACGCCACCCTGCATCTTGTTCCCGCCACGGCCGAGCCGGTGGTGCAGGCGCGCAACCTGCGCCAGGTGTATGCCATTCGCCGTGGCCTGTTCCGCGCCCCCGACCAGTTGCAGGCGGTGGGCGGCGTGTCCTTCTCGGTGCTGCCCGGCAAGACGCTGGCGGTGGTGGGTGAGTCGGGCTGCGGCAAGTCCACACTGGCGCGCATGGTCTCGCTGATCGAACAGCCCACGGCAGGCGAACTCAAGCTCGGCGGCGTCGATGTGGTCACAGCCCAGCCGCAGCAACGTCAGGCACTGCGCCGCGCGGTGCAACTGGTGTTTCAGAACCCTTACGGCTCGCTCAACCCGCGCAAAAAAATCGGCGCCATCCTGGAAGCACCGCTGGAGATCAACACCAGCCTGAGCGCCGACGAGCGCCAGGCCCAGGCGCGCGGCATGCTCGCCTTGGTGGGCCTGCGCCCCGAGCACTACGACCGCTACCCGCACATGTTCTCGGGCGGCCAACGCCAGCGCATTGCCATCGCGCGCGCGCTCATGCTCAAACCCTCGCTGGTAGTGGCCGATGAACCGGTCTCGGCACTCGATGTCTCCATTCAGGCGCAGGTACTCAACCTGCTGGCCGACTTGCAGCAAGAGCTTGGCCTGGCTTACCTGTTTATCTCGCACGACCTGGGCGTGGTGCGCCACATCGCCCATGACGTGCTGGTGATGTACCTGGGGCACACGGTCGAGCAGGGGGGCAAGAAGACCCTCTTCGCCCAGCCGCTGCACCCCTACACCCGCGCCTTGCTCGGCTCCACGCCCGGCTTGGCGGGCCAGGCGGCCGGGCTGTCGCGCATTGTGCTGACCGGCGAGCTGCCTTCACCGCTAAATCCCCCCAGCGGCTGCGTGTTTTCCACCCGCTGCCCCCATGCAGTTGAGCGCTGCCGCGTGGAACGACCGATACTGCGCCAATTGGCCGAACGGCAGGTGGCCTGCCACCTGGCCGAACAATTTATCCAACCCGCTGCGTCGCAGCACTAACCCCTGAGGAGTCCATAAGATGATTCAAACCAAATCGCGTACTGGCCGACAACGCCGCAGCAAACTCGCGCTGCTGTGCGCCGTGGCGCTGCCCGCCATGCTGGCCATGACCCCGGTGGCCGCCAAGACCTTGGTGTTTTGCTCGGAAGGCAGCCCCGAGAACTTCTACCCCGGCATCAACACCACCGGCACCTCGTTCGACGCCAACAGCCAGCTCTACAGCCGCCTGGTCGACTTCGAGCGCGGCGGCACCACTGTGGTGCCGGGTCTGGCCGAACGCTGGACGGTGTCACCCGACGGCAAGGAATACACCTTCTTTTTGCGCAAGGGCGTGAAGTGGCACAGCAACAAGAACTTCAAGCCAACGCGCGAGATGAACGCGGACGACATCATCTTCATGATCGAGCGCCAGTGGAAGGAGACGCACCCCTACTTCAAGGTCACCAGCCCCAACCACTCGTACTTCAACGACATGGGCATGGACAAACTGATCAAGTCGGTGGACAAGGTCGACCCCATGACCGTGAAGATCACGCTCAACTCGGCCAATGCGCCCTTCCTGTCGGGTTGGGCCATGGAGTACGCGGGGGTGCAATCCAAAGAGTATGCCGACGCCATGCTCAAGGCCGGCACGCCCGAGAAGATTGACCAGGAGCCGATCGGCACCGGCCCGTTCATGCTGGTCCAGTACCAAAAGGACGCGATCATTCGCTACAAGGCCTTCCCCGACTACTACGCCGGCAAGGCCAAGATCGATGACCTGGTGTTCTCGATCACGCCCGACGCGTCGGTACGCTGGGCCAAGCTGCAAAAGGGCGAATGCCATGTGATGCCCTACCCCAACCCGGCGGACCTGGACGCCATGCGCAAGGACGCCAAGGTCACGGTGCTGGAGCAGGCCGGCCTGAACGTCGGATACCTGGCCTACAACACCACCAAGAAGCCGTTTGACGACGTACGTGTACGCAAGGCCATCAACATGGCCATCAACAAGCAGGCCATCATCGACGCGGTTTACCTGTCCAGCGGCATCGCGGCCGTCAACCCGATCCCGCCGACCATGTGGTCGTACAAGAAGGACCTCAAGGACGACGCCTTCAACCCCGAGGCCGCGAAGAAGTTGCTGGCCGATGCTGGCTTTCCCAACGGCATGACCACCGACCTGTGGGCCATGCCCGTGCAGCGCCCTTACAACCCCAACGCCAAACGCATTGCCGAATTGATGCAGGCTGACCTGGCCAAGATCGGCGTCAAGGCCGAGATCAAGAGCTTCGAGTGGGGTGAGTACCGCAAGCGCATGCAGGCTGGCGAACACCAGATGGGCATGCTGGGCTGGACCGGTGACAACGGCGACCCAGACAACTTCCTGCACACGCTGCTGGGCTGCGACTCGGCGCAAGGGGTGAGCGGCAGCAACGTCGCCAAGTTCTGCTACAAGCCCTTTGATGACCTGGTGGTCAAGGCCAAGGCCGTCACCAACACCGCCGAACGCACCAAGCTGTATGAACAGGCCCAGGTGATCTTCAAGGAGCAAGCGCCCTGGTTCACCATTGCCCACGCAGTGCAGCTCAAGCCGGTGCGCAAGGAAGTGATCGACTTCAAACTCAGCCCCTTTGGCCGCCACAGCTTCTACGGCGTGGACATCAAGGAGTAAGCCCACCTATTGATCGTTTCATAACTCAAGTCGGAAGTCGCCGTCATTGCGAGGAGGCGCAGCCGACGCGGCAATCCATATTGGCGCACCAGCATGGATCGCCACGGCCTGTCGGCCTCGCGATGACGGGGTGAAGTCATCTCGGCTTGTGTCATCATTTCTCAGCGATCAATTGGGGTCAGAGCACATCGCAATGCGAGTGGCCCGACCCGCAAGTCCTGGTCAGTTGGGGTCAGAGCACATCGCTACGCGAGTGGTCTGACCCGCAAGATCTCAGAACTCGTTTCTCCAAGTTGGGGCCGTCATTGAACGGCCCTTTTTTTTGCCGACAGCACTACACTGCAGCCCAGGAGGTCACGCTTGAAGCCATGCCAACCGCTCGGGTCCGCGACATGACGATGCTTACATCGGTGCTGGCCCTTGCAGCGCTCGGTGTGGCGCTTTACATGGGCGCTCTCACCTGGCTGTGGTTCAGGCAGGAGCGCCTGCTGTTCGCGCCGACCGTACTGCCCGCCACCCACGTGCTCGCCACGGCGCAGGATGTTCACGAAGTCAGCCTGGAAGTGCCGGGCGCGCGCCTGTCGGCGCTGCATTTGCGACTGCCCGACCCTCGGGGCCTGGTGTTCTTTTTGCACGGCAATGCCGGCTGCCTGGAGACCTGGTTTACCAACACCGACTTCTACCGCCGCTCCAACTTCGATCTGTTCATGCTCGACTACCGGGGCTATGGCAAAAGCACCGGACACATCGAGAGCGAGGCCCAGTTGCACGCGGACGTGCGCGCGGCCTGGGATCACGTTGCTCCCCGGTACGCGGGCCAAAAGAGAATCGTGATCTATGGCCGCTCACTCGGTTCCGGTCTGGCAGCGCGGCTGTCGGCCGATCTGTCCGCCAAACGTGCGCCCGACCTGACCGTGCTGGTGTCGCCCTACCGCAGCATGGCGGCGCTGGCGGCCGAGCACTACGGCTGGGTGCCGAGCTGGGTGCTGCGCTACCCGATGCGCACCGACCAACTGGTCGAGCAGATACGCGGACCGCTGGTACTGGTCGATGGCGAGAGGGACCAGTTGATCGCCTTCCACCACAGCGATGCCCTTAAGGCACTGGTGCCGCATGCCAGCGTGCTGCGCATTGCGGGCGCGTCCCACGGCGACATCCATGAGTTTGACGCCTACCTGGACGCGCTGGACAACCTCTTGACCAAGTTGTAATTCAGCGCTTGTCCAGTAGGCTGGCCTGCGCTGCGTGCCGAATCTGGCTCAGGGTGGCGCGGGTGCTGATGACTTCGGGGTCGAGCCGCACCTCGACCAAAGTGCCCTGGGTGCGCGCCAGCGCGGCCAGCAACTCTGCTTCGAACTGCGCCGTTTGAGTGATGCACACACCAACATAGCCGTAAGCGCGGGCCAAAGCGGCGAAGTCGGGGTTGGACAGCGTCGTGCCCAGCACGTGCTCTGGGTACTCGCGCTCCTGGTGCATGCGAATGGTGCCGTACATGCCGTTGTTCAGCAGCACGATGATCGCTCTTGGCGCCGTGCTGCACGGCGGTGGCGAGTTCCTGCCCATTCATCAAAAAGTCGCCATCACCAGTGAGGGTCACCACCACGCGACCGGTGGTGATGGCCGCCGCAACACCAGCGGGCACACCGTAGCCCATGGCGCCGTTGGTGGGCGCTAACTGGGTCTTGTGGCCCTTGGCCATGCCGTGGTAGCGAAAAAAGCGGTGCAGCCAACTCGCGAAGTTGCCTGCGCCATTGGCCAGCACGGCGTCGACCGGCAAATGCCGCTGCAAGCAGGCCACGATGGCGGGCATGTCCACGTCACCGGGCAGGCTTTGGGGCACCAGGTTGGCCAGGTAGTCGGCGTGGCTGGCCGCGCTCCACGCTTGCCACGGCACGGCATCGGGCGCTGGCAGCGTGGCCAGCGCCAGGGCGGCGGCGTTCATGCTGGCGTTGATGGCCAGATCAGCCTGGTAGACGCGCCCCAGCTCCTCGGCGCTGGCGTGGATGTGCACCAGCCGCTGCTTCGTTTTGGGGGACTCAAACAGGCAGTAGCCCCCGCTGGTGATGTCACCCAAACGCGCGCCGATAGCCACAATCAAGTCGCTGGCGCGAATACGCGCCGCCAGCTCTGGGTTGATGCCAATGCCCACATCGCCGGCGTACAACGGGTGGTGGTTGTCAAACAAGTCCTGAAACCGAAAGGCATTGCCCACGGGCAGTTGCCAGCTTTCGGCAAAGCGCTGCAGCGCTTGCGCGGCCTCAACGGTCCAGCCTCCACCGCCGGCAATGACCAAGGGTCGCTCTGCTTGTGATAGCAGCAAATGCAACGCAGACAGGTCTTTTGGGCCGATCCAAGCCTGCGCGGAGGTTACCACCGGCAGCAACTGAGGTGCCAAGGCAGCCGCCGTCCAGGCGGACACCGGCTGCGTCAACATATCTTCGGGCAACACCAGCACCACCGGGCCGGGGCGGCCATTCATGGCGGTGGCGAAGGCGCGTGCCACGTATTCGGGGATCCGCTGCGGGTTGTCGATGCGCTCCACGCGCTTGGCCAGGCCTTTGGTGCTGGGGCCGAAAAAGCTCAGGTAGTCCAACTCCTGAAAAGCCTCGCGGTCGCGCGTGTCGCTGGCCACGTCGCCCACGAAGAGCACCATCGGCGTGGAGTCCTGAAACGCCGTGTGTACGCCAATCGAGGCGTTGGTGGCGCCCGGTCCGCGCGTCACAAAACACACGCCAGGCCGGCCAGTCAGCTTGCCATGCGACTCGGCCATGAAGGCGGCACCGCCCTCCTGGCGGTTGGTCACAAAGCGAATACTGTCCTGATACAGGTGAAAGCCATCGAGCACCGCCAGGAAACTCTCGCCCGGCACGCCAAACACGTGCGTGACGCCCTGGGCCACAAGGCATTCAACCAGGAGATGGCCAGCAAGTTTGGTAGTCATGAAAACGATTGTGCCGTGTTGTGACGATCAGTTGCGGACAGCCGACATCCGACGATTGGTTGCGGACAGAGCAACCCTCGCTTCGCGTAGGTTTGGCCTGTCCCACAAGGCTTCAGAAAGTCTCCCAGTCGTCGTCGCCACCGGCTGGGGCGGCTTTGCTCTGAGTCCTGGGTGCGGCGGCGTTGGGTGCTTGCAACGCGCCCGCAACTGGGGGCGCGGCTTTGGCGGCGCTGGCATGGCCGCGGGCGGCAGCGCCTTTGGGGATGCCGCCGCCGCGCCGGTCGGTACCCGTAAACGGCTTTGCCTTGGGGCTGTGCGAGCGCACGGCGGCCAGTTGCGCCACCGGGTGATGATCTTGGCCAGCGCCGAGCTTGAACACCGCCACCACCTGCACCAGCTCTTGCGCTTGGGACTTGAGGCTGCTGGCCGCGGCGGCCATTTCTTCGACCAGGGCGGCGTTTTGCTGGGTGGCCTGGTCCATCTGGGTGACCGCTTCACCGACCTGGGCCACACCCTGGCCTGTTCATTGCTGGCGGCACTGATCTCGCCCATGATGTCGGTGACGCGGCGAATGCTGCTGACCACTTCGGTCATGGTGACACCGGCCTGATCGACCAGAGCGCTTCCCTGTTCGACCCGCTCGACGCTGGCGTTGATCAGGCTCTTGATTTCCTTGGCCGCTTCGGCACTGCGCCCGGCCAGGCTGCGCACTTCGCTGGCCACCACGGCAAAACCACGGCCCTGCTCTCCGGCGCGGGCGGCTTCCACCGCCGCGTTCAAGGCCAGGATGTTGGTCTGGAAGGCGATGCCATCGATCACGCTGATGATGTCGCTGATCTTCCTGGAGCTGTCGTTGATGCCTTTCATGGTTTCGACCACCTGGCTGACCACTTCGCCACCCCGCACCGCCACGGTGGAGGCACTCATGGCCAACTGGTTGGCCTGGCGGGCGCTGTCGGCGTTTTGTTTGACGGTGGCGCTGAGTTGCTCCATGCTGGCGGCGGTCTGTTCCAGCGCGCTGGCCTGGCTTTCGGTGCGGGCGCTCAGGTCTTGGTTGCCTTGGGCAATTTCGGCGCTGGCGGTGGCGACGCTCTCGGAGCCTTGGCGTACCCGAATCACCAGCTTGCTCAGACTGTCTTTCATGCTGCTGAGCGCCCCCAGCAGCCGCGCAATTTCATCGCGCCCGCTGGCGTCCACCGCCACCGAGAGGTCGCCCGCAGCGATCGCCTGCGACACCCCGGTCGCTTGCTCCAAGCCGTCGCTGATGGCGCGAATCAAGTACCAGCCCAGCGCCACGGCAAACCCCACGCCAAGCAAGATTGACAGGATCGACACGATTCGCAACGTGCCATAACGCTGGGTGGCGCCCTCGTACTCGGCTTTGGCTTGGTCGGTCTGGATTTTTACCAACGCGTCCATGGCATCGCGGGTCGGGGCGTACAGCTTGGGCAGGGTCTCCATCGACAGTTTGGTGGCCGCTGCGAAGTCGCCCGCGCGCAAGGCCTTGACCGTGGCCATCAAGCCATCGGTCACATAAGTGGCGCGTGCCGCGGCAAACTGCTTGGCGGCCTTTTCTTCATCGGGCGTCAACTTGGCCGCCATGTAGGCGTCCCAGGTCTTGGAGACGGATGCGATATTGGCCTCAACCTGCGCGGTGCTCTTGGTCGCCGCCTCGGGCGAGGCGTCCAGCGCCGCCGACACCAAAACAAAGGCGTTGGTAATCAGGCGTCCGCGAACATCGCCCAACTGGGCCAGCGCCACCGTGCGGTCTTCGTACACGGTTTTCAAGGCGGCATTGCTGCTCGCAGTGCCCCACAGGCCAACGCCACCGACCAGCACCAGCAGGGCCGACATCAGGCCCACCAACAGCATCAGCCGAGCAGAGATTTTCATACCGCTTTCTCCTGGATTGTTCTTGAATGTGCAGCGACTAGCCCACAGCCGGGTTCCACTCTAATTCAATTCAGCGCGCTTGTGGCGATAGTTGACTGCGCATGCGCGATCACCTGCAGCGCCCCGGCAGGACGTGCAAACGGCACCGAACGATCAGGCGCGCGCGGCTGCCGCCGAGGTGCGCCGGCCCACGCCCAGCGCCGCCACCACACTGAGCAGCAGCACCAGCGCGGCACCGCCTAGCGTGGCCGCGTACCAGCCGCGGTCCATGAAGGCGCCGAACAACACCGGCGAGATGGCAAAACCAATGTCCAGACCCGAATACACCATGCCGTAGACGCGGCCGGTGGCGCCCTTGGGCGTGGCCCGCTTGATCATCATGTCGCGCGAAGGCCCGCCAATGCCAACCGCAAAGCCGGTGATGGCCAGCAACACCATGGTGCCTTCGGCTCCAGGCAGGCCCGTGGCACACACCGCCAGCAGCACCGCGCCCGCGCTCATGCAGGCCGCTACCACGCGGTCACTGTGAACCGACTTTGCAGCCACGAAGCCCCCCACCAACATGCCCAGGGCGCCGCACAACATGTAGGCGGTCAGCGTCAGCGTCGCAGCCTCAAAGCTCACGCCGTGCAGGGCCTTGAGCAGCGACACAGAGAAGGCCTGTACAACCGCCAGCGTCATCGTTGACAGCAGAAAGAATCCGAAGCACCACCACACCACCGGCAACTTCATGAACGCCATGCTGTGTTCGACCGGTGCATCAGCGGGGTGCACGGCCACCTCGGTCTTGAGCTGCGCCCGCTTCGAATAGAGCAGCGCAAACACCGCCACGTACATCAGCGCTGCGGCCAAGTAGGCGGTGCGCCAGTTGGACAGGGCACTAACGCCGGCCAGAAACACCGGTGCGGCGGCCCAGCCCAGGTTGCCAGTAAGGCCGTGCGCGCTGAAGGCGTAACCAAGCCGGGGCGCCGAGACTCGCTGGTTCAGAATCGTGAAGTCCACCGGGTGAAAGGTGGCGTTGCCCAAACCGGCCAGCGCCGCCACCGCCAGCAAACCAGCGTAGCTGTGCACCATGGACGCACCAATACACGCCACCATAAAGATGCCCAGCGCCACAAACAACAACGAGCGCGCGCCCAGCCGATCCACCACAAAACCGGCGCACGCCTGGCCGACGCCTGACACCACAAAGAAAGTGCTCATCAGCAAACCCAATTGGGAGTAGCTCAAGCCGAACTCCGCGATGAAGACCGGAAACAACGGTGGCAGCAGCAGGTGCGCAAAATGCGAGCTGGCATGTGCCAAGCCCACCAGGCCAATCACGGTGGCGTCTTGCCGCAGTGGCACAACGGGACTGGGGGTCAGCGTGGCAGTGGTCATGCCGTGATGGTAAACGCCGAACCCGCAGCCTGCCTGGGCGAGGGTCATCGCCGCGATGCGACACCGCGCCGGGGCTCTGGTCGGCTCACCTCTTTCATGGTGAAATCGGGTCGCAGCCCATCATTCATTTGCCAACAACGCTACTCTTTCAATAGCAAGCAAGAAGCCATTCAAGCCAGGCTGGCGTCCACCCTTCATGACCCAAACCGCGCCAACCAGCACCCTTCGCCAACTGCCCGGCGGCATCTGGGTATTGGGTTTCGTCAGCCTGCTGATGGACATCTCCTCCGAGATGGTTCACAGCCTGTTGCCGATGTTCATGGTCACCACGCTGGGCACCAGCGTGTTCGTGGTCGGTTTGATCGAGGGTCTGGCCGAGTCGACCGCCCTGATGGTCAAGGTATTCTCCGGCGCGCTGAGCGACTACCTGGGAAAACGCAAAGGCCTGGCGGTGCTGGGTTACGCCATGGGCGCCTTGAGCAAGCCGCTGTTTGCTTTGGCACCTGGCATGAGCCTGGTGGTGACCGCGCGGCTGATCGACCGGGTCGGCAAGGGTATCCGGGGCGCACCGCGCGATGCGCTGGTGGCCGACATTGCACCAGCCCATTTGCGCGGTGCCGCGTTTGGCCTGCGTCAGTCGCTCGACACCGTCGGCGCCTTCGTCGGGCCACTGCTGGGCGTGGGCCTGATGCTGCTGTACGCCAATGACTTTCGCGCCGTGTTCTGGTGGGCCGTGATCCCCGGCGTGTTGGCCGTGGCGCTGCTGTGGCTCGGCCTGAAGGAGCCAGAACGCCCCGCCCCGGCCCAGCGCAGTAACCCGATTCAGCGCGCCAACCTGCGGCGACTGGGTGCCGCCTACTGGTGGGTGGTGGTGATTGGTGCGGTGTTCACGCTGGCGCGTTTCAGTGAAGCCTTTCTGGTGCTGCGGGCGCAACAAAGCGGCATTGCCATGGCTCTGGTGCCGCTGGTGATGGTGGCCATGAACCTGATCTACGCCGCCAGCGCCTACCCATTTGGCAAGCTGTCGGACCGGATGAGCCACCGCACACTGCTGGCGCTGGGCCTGGTGGTGCTGATTGCCGCCGACATCGTGTTGGCAAGCTTCCCCAGCAGCACCGGCGTGCTGCTGGGCGTGGCATTGTGGGGCATCCACATGGGGTTGACGCAAGGCCTGCTCGCCACCATGGTGGCCGACACCGCCCCGGCCGATTTACGTGGCACCGCCTATGGCTTTTTCAACCTGATGAGCGGCGTGGCAATGCTGGTGGCCAGCGCGCTGGCGGGTCTGCTGTGGGATGGCTGGGGTGCCGCGGCCACGTTTCATGCAGGTGCCGGGTTTTGTGTGCTGGCGCTGCTGGGACTGGCTTGGCGTGCGCCACCCCGAACCGCCATCAGGTAAGCAAGCCAAATGGGTCGGCGTCGTGGCCGTCGCCAATCAGCGGCCCCATTTTGAAAATGCCGCTGACACGCAGGGCGGGCTGCCCATCGGCGCTGACCAGCCCCTGGGCGAACAACATGTTGCGGGTGGTGCGCAGCACATCGGCCTCGCCTTGCACCCAGGAGCCCAATGGGGCCGAGCCCATGTAGTCGACCTGCAGACTGATGGTGGGCAGGAAGCGGCGCTCGATCTTGCCCTGGTAGAGGGCCGCGCAGGGCAGCAGCATGTCGCAAAAGCTCGCCAGCATGCCGCCATGGCACATCTTGAGCGGGTTGCTGTGGCGCGATTCCACCCGAAACCCGAGCAGCAGCCGCTGGCCGTTCCATTGCGCATACAGTGGCCCGTTGTGGACCATGAACGGGCCACCCATGCTGATCGGACGAAACCCTGGCGGAACGTCGCCTGGCGAGTCAGCTGCGATATCGTCAAAGCTGGAATGAGCTGGGACCAGGGTCATGATGGGGAACCTTCGACGCGTGAATGAGCCCGCCAACACGGGGCAAGACCGCAGCTTAGCAAGTACACCCGTCAAACGACTGTCGAAGACGCGACAGCGTGCTTGCCTCGGCACGTCGACCTCAGGTGAGATTGAGTCTGGCGTTGACTTCGGCCTCGTCGATCTCGGCAAAGGTGATGTTGTGCCGGTGCGTCAGCGGCCCGCCGCCTGGAATCACGTCGCCCCGTTCGTCGTAGCCAACGGCTTTGAATTTCCAGACCGCGGCGATGCACTTGAGGTTTCCGACATGCTCGCCCTGCGCAGTCACGACGCGCCAGACTTGCTCGTTCACGCGTTCCAACAGCAATCTGTTCACGCCCTGCTCGCTGCCTGGATCAGCGCCAACTCACGCCACCAAAACGCCACCGAAGGCTTGGCGGCACGCCGCCGCAGGGGCGTACTGCACGTGCACCCGTTCGACCGAGCGAGCCAGGCAACTTGCCAGCACCGAGGTGATGGCCCGCACCTCAACGGGGGGGGGGGGGCGGGGCGGTAACTCATCGGTTCCCACCACGCTTTGATTTTCCGCGTACGCGTCACAGTCCAGGTAGCGCAGCCGGACCCATGTGTGGCCCGGCGGACTGGCGAAAACCTGGCCAAGGGCATCCGCAAGGTTCACCGCCGAAACCTGGGTGATTTCAGGTTCAGGGGCGCAGACAAGTTCGATATCGACGATGGGCATTACAGGCTCCAGCAACTGGACAGCATTGTCACCGGATCACACCGCTCAACCCGTCAAGGCGTTGTACGCCTCGCGCGTCGGTGGCGCCACCGCCGCCAATACCTGCGCATAGGTGGTCTTGTGCCGCGCCAGCAGTCGCGCCGAGGCCACCGCCTTGGAGCGGCAGAACCAATGGCAGGTGTGTTGCATCAGGAACAGCTCAGCCGACAAGGTGTAGGCCTTGTCTTTCTGCGACTGGTTCGCGCGGTTGGCCACCGCGCTGCTGATGGCGTGGGCGTGCATGCTCAGGGCCTTGCGCATGTCGAACGTGGCGCGCGGGAAAAGCCGAGTGGCATACGGCACCGCCAGCGGCAATCTGCTGACCCGTGCGTCGGCTTCGTCGACCTTGGCAAAGTCCAGCACGAAACGGTTGAACTGCTCACTCAGCACCGTCTCGGCCGTGGCCAACACGCTCCAAACCTGGGCACGGCGCTCGGCATCGTCTTCGCCCAGCGCGCGCAGATAGCCCTCGGTCAGGCTTTCCATCAGGTTTTCGATCTGGTATTTGCTGAGGTGGCTACCCAGCAAGGCGATGCGCCGTTTCTGCGCCCGCGCCGAGAGGGTGTAGGCACTGAATGCAATCAGCATCAGCGCGACGAAGATGTCCATGCCAAACTCCGACAATCAGTTGAGGACAGAGCGTCGCTGCGCTCCGGTCTGTCCCGCAAAGTGGACAGCCAACATCCGACAATCAGTTGAGGACAGAGCGTCGCTGCGCTCCGGTCTGTCCCGCAAAGTATCAGGCACGCGGGGATTTTGGCTCCACATCGGTCACATCGTGCAAGGTGGTCGATCCGGGGGTTGGCGCTGGCGTGGGCGCCGTGCCCGCCGATTGGCGGTAAACCCGCCCGAAGCCACCGCGCGGATCAATACGCATCACAAACGGTGAAACACGCTGGCCGGTCAATTTGGCCCACAGGGCGCGCAGCCCCCACAGGAGCAACACCAACACCGCCGCCAGGGCCAAGCTGAGTGCAAACACCAGGGCGGCCGCCAGCAACAGCAGACGCAGCACAAAGGAAAACAGACTCATCATGCGCCGATTGTGCCTGCGGCCAGACCCTTAATGCTTGACGCGTTCAAACGTGAACTGTCCCGGCGCACGAATCGGATCCACATCGACCGGAATCACGTCCTTGGGCAAGAACTTGCCTTCCAGCAGCAACTTGGACAGTGGATTCTCGATGCGCTGCTGAATGGCGCGCTTCAGGGGACGCGCACCAAACACCGGGTCGAAACCAACCTTAGCCAACTCGGCCAGGGCGGCGCTGGAGACATCCAGGGACAGGTCCATCTTGGCCAAGCGGTCCTGCAGCAGCTTGAGCTGAATCTTGGCAATCTCGGCAATGTGGCCGGCGTCCAGCGCATGGAACACCACCGTCTCGTCGATGCGGTTCAGGAACTCCGGGCGGAAGTGGTTCTTCAGCTCGGCCGTCACCGCGTCACGAATGTCCTCGCTGTCCTGGCCCACCATGCTTTGGATCATGTGTGATCCGATGTTGCTGGTCATGACGATCACGGTGTTCTTGAAGTCCACCGTGCGGCCCTGGCCATCGGTCAGGCGACCATCATCGAGCACTTGCAGCAACACGTTGAACACATCCGGGTGCGCCTTTTCCACCTCATCGAGCAGCAACACGCTGTAGGGTTTGCGCCGCACGGCTTCGGTCAGGTAGCCGCCCTCCTCGTAACCGACGTAGCCGGGGGGTGCGCCAATCAGGCGCGCCACCGAGTGCTTCTCCATGAATTCACTCATGTCGACCCGGATCAGGTGGTCCTCGGAGTCAAACAGGAAGCCCGCCAGAGCCTTGCACAGTTCGGTCTTGCCCACGCCCGTGGGGCCCAGGAACAGGAATGAACCGGTGGGGCGGTTCGGGTCCGACAGGCCCGAGCGGGAGCGGCGGATGGCGTTGGCCACAGCCGAGATGGCTTCGTGCTGGCCCACCACGCGCTGGTGCAGCTTGTCTTCCATCAGCAGCAGCTTGTCGCGCTCACCCTGCATCAGTTTGGATACCGGAATGCCGGTGGCGCGTGCCACCACCTCGGCAATCTCCTCGGCGCCCACCATGGTGCGCAGCAATTGCGGACGGCCACCATCCTTGGCGTCCTTGGCTTTGCCCTCTTCCTTGGCTTGCGCGGCCTTGAGCTGCTGCTCCAGCGCCGGCAATTTGCCGTAGCGCAGTTCACCCGCGCGGTTGAAGTCGCCCTTGCGGGTGAACTCCTCGATCTGGAACTTGAGCTTGTCGATCTCCTCCATCAAGGTCTTGGAGCCCTGGGCCTGCGCCTTCTCGGCCTTCCAGATTTCGTCCAAGTCGGCAATCTCTTTTTGCAGCTTGCCGATCTCTTCTTCGATCAAGTCAAAGCGCTTTTGCGACGCTTCGTCTTTTTCGCGGCGCACCGCCTCGCGCTCGATCTGCAACTGGATCAGGCGCCGATCCAGTTTGTCCATCACCTCGGGCTTGGAGTCCAGTTCGATCTTGATCTTGGAAGCCGCTTCATCGATCAGGTCAATCGCCTTGTCCGGCAAGAAGCGATCCGTGATGTAGCGGTGGCTGAGTTCAGCGGCGGCCACGATGGCCGGGTCGGTGATCTGCACGCCGTGGTGCGTCTCATAACGGGCCTGCAGGCCGCGCAGAATGGCGATGGTGGCCTCCACCGACGGTTCGCCCACCAGGATCTTCTGGAAGCGGCGCTCCAGCGCGGCGTCCTTTTCGATGTACTTGCGGTACTCGTCCAGCGTGGTGGCGCCCACGCAGTGCAGTTCACCGCGCGCCAGCGCAGGCTTGAGCATGTTGCCGGCGTCCATGGCACCTTCGGCCTTGCCGGCACCGACCATGGTATGCAGTTCGTCGATAAAGACAATGGTCTGGCCTTCGTCCTTGGCCAGGTCTTTGAGCACATTCTTCAGACGTTCCTCGAACTCGCCACGGAACTTGGCACCGGCCAGCAGCGAGGCCATGTCCAGCGACAAAACGCGCTTGCCCTTGAGCGAATCGGGCACCTCACCGGCCACGATACGCTGCGCCAAGCCTTCGACGATGGCGGTCTTGCCAACACCCGGCTCACCAATCAGCACCGGGTTGTTCTTGGTGCGGCGTTGCAGCACCTGGATGGCGCGGCGGATTTCATCGTCTCGGCCAATCACCGGGTCGAGCTTGCCCAGGCGGGCGCGCTCGGTCAGGTCAAGGCAATACTTCTTGAGTGACTCGCGCTGGTCTTCGGCGTCGGCGCTGTCCACATTCTGGCCGCCGCGCACCGCCTCAATGGCGGTTTCCAGCGACTTGCGCGACAAGCCGTTGTCGCGCGCCAGTTTGCCAATATCGGCCTTGCTGTCGGACACGGCCAACAGAAACAGCTCGCTGGCAACAAACTGATCGCCTCGCTTGATCGCCTCCTTCTCGCTGGCCTGCAGCAGACTGATGCTGTCGCGCCCCATCTGCACCTGCTCCTGGCCCTGCACCTGGGGCAGGCGATTCATTGCGGCCTCTGCGC
This sequence comes from Candidatus Rhodoferax randersensis, assembly GCA_016718155.1. GTDB lineage: Bacteria > Pseudomonadota > Gammaproteobacteria > Burkholderiales > Burkholderiaceae_C > Rhodoferax_D > Rhodoferax_D randersensis. Next base: position 20,107 of record JADKEH010000012.1, read on the forward strand.
TGGCCAACAGCCCCGGCACGTTGACCCCGGCACGCTGCAACAGCGCACGCGGCCCGTCCTCCTGGCGCAGCATGGCCACCAGCACGTGGGCGGGTTCAATGTAAGCATGGTCGGCGCCCAGCGCCAAGGTCTGTGCCTCGCCCAGTGCTTCCTGAAATTTGGTGGTAAGTTTGTCGATTCGCATACGGTTCTCCTTCATTCAAACCCAACTTGGGTTGACTCGCGCCATTTCAAGTGAAGCGCCCGCCGGTGTACGTGACTAAAATCAACAACACCCCTAATCCGTTGAGAACAGAGCTTGTTCGCCTCGCGTGGCTACGGTCTGTCCCGCAAGTCAATGAAAATTCACCAACTGCAAGCAACTTACCTGGTCGAACACGACCGCATCCTGGTCCGCCTGAACACCCATGCGGGCGAAGAACTGCGACTGTGGCTGACCCGGCGCATGGTCAGGAACCTGTTTCCGCACATGCTGCAAGCCTCAGCCGAACTCGCCGCAGCGCCAGCACTGTTGGCCAGCCACGATGGCGCCGACCGCCGCGCCTTGGCCGAATTCAACAAGCAGGAAACGCTGCAGAACACCGACTTCGCCACGCCCTTCAATACCCAGGCAGCGGTGTTACCCATCGGCAGCGAGCCCCTGCTGGCCACCACCGTGCACGTCACGCCCACCGAAAAGGGCTCGCTGCGCATTGGCTTTGAAGAGAAGGTGCCCGGCGCGGCCAAACCGCGCGGCTTCGAGGTCACGCTCGGCCCGGGCTTGTTGCCAGGCTTCATGCACTTGCTGGAACTCGCGCTCAAGCATGCTGACTGGGGCATTGCGCTGCGCGACGTGGTGCCCGTCGAGCAAGCCAGCCCGGTTGACGCCTTCGCCGCCGCGCAGCCGCCCAAGTACCTGAACTAATCCACCGTGCCCGTTGGCACCCAACACCGCGCGCGGCTCAGGCGGGAGCAGTTGGAATCGTGACCGGCCCGCCACTGTGGGTGTCGCTCAAGTCAAGGTCAAGTTCGCTGATGGGGCCCGCATCGACCAACCCGATATCGGGCTGCGCCGAGTCCTGCGCCGACTGTGTCGCGCCCGCGCCCGGCGGCAGCGTGGCCGGCCGGGCAAGCTCGCGGCGAGCCGCTGCCGACGCGGTGGCGAGCAGGCTGCCATTGCTGCCGGCCGACAGACCGACCAGGGTCTGCCCGACCGCGTGCAGAAACAACAGGTCACGAAATGCGGCCAGGTCAAAGGGCTGGCTGCCGCTGCCCCAGGGGTCACGCAGGATACAGGCCTCGATGACCGCCAGCACCTTCGGGTCAGGCCAAAGCTTGGCAATGGCGGACACCACATCTGGGTAGGCCTCCAGGCTCTTGCCTTCGTCCTTGAACAGCACAAACTCGGGGGCGTTGGCGTTGAACAGCAAGTTGAAATCCTCGCGGACGCGCCGGAAGTCAGTCTTGTGACTGGGCGTGTGCAGCAGCGCGAGCAAGTCCAGATAGACCAGCGGGTTGGGTGCATCGGTGGCGCTGATCTGATCCTCCAGGACCCGAATCGCCCGATCGGGCTGTCCGAGCGATACGAAGAACTCCGCCTGCTGGCGAATGTCAAAGACCGCATCCGCACTCAAACCGCCCGGCTTGGATGGCGCGACCGTTTCCTGCGCCCGCGCCGGTGTCGGTGTCGGCACGCGGATCGCGTTTTGGGGTGCCCCAGACTGCATCAAGCTGTCAAAGTTCGACTCGCTCATCTCGATCAGGCTGACATCCACCTCGGAGGTTGGCCCGTTCCGGTCCAGCAGGTCCGACATGGCCTGCAGGCGCGACGTCCTGGAACCAACTGAGTCCGGCGCCGGCCTTGGCTCGGACGCTGCCACGGGCACCGCCATCGGGCGGGATTGCGGTCCTTGCGGCGCCGCCGCCACGCCGCTCCAGGCAGGCGTCTGGCGCCGACGAGTGCTCCACAAGCCCAAGGCAGCCAGACCAGCCAACAGGAGCGCCAACAAGCCATAAAACAACCCGCTGGGCAAACGCTCGGCCTCGGCCTGTTGCAGACGCGTTTTCAAGTCCAGCAGACTCGCCTCGTTCTTGGCAGCCAGGGCCAGCAGGGCCTTCACATCCGCCTCCAGGGTCTGCACTTTACGGGCATCGGTCGACAGGTCCGGCTTGATCGCTTCGGCCGTGGCCGATTCAAGCGTGGCGACGCGGTCCGACAGCATCTCCAGGGAATCCAGCACCAACCGCGCCTTGGCCACTGGCGGTACGCTCTGGCGGCGTTCTTTGTCGGCTGACGGTTTCGGCGGTGTTGACGCGCCAGCCTTTGGTCCTTGGCGCTGCTTCGGCACGGCCTTGGCGGATGGCGCTTGCTTGACGGGCCGAGTCGACGTGCTGGGTACCGCCTTGGCCGACACCACGGGCACGTGACTGGCGGCAACCGGCGCAAGGGCTGCCGCGCCGAGTTCAATCGGCACCCCCGTTGGCGGGTCCAGCCGCGCCAGCGTCAGCTCGGGTGAAGGCCCATCACGCAAGGCGGAAGGCACGACAATTTCACTCGGCAAGTCGGCCAGCATCACATACTGTCGGGTCACTTTCTGGCCGCAAGTGGAGCGCACCTGCACCGTCACAACGGGTTCGTCCACGGTCGCCACGGAAGCGATCCGGACATCCGTCACCTGAGGCTGAGCGCCAGCCTGGGCCAGCACGCGCACGCCGCTGGCCTCCTGGCGGGCATCGCCGTGGTAGACCTCAGCCTGGAAACACGATGACAACGCGTCTTCTCCGACCGCACCGTGAACCTGGATCACCAGGTCCAGCGGTCGCCCAATCAGCGCCGCACCCGTCGCCGACCCGAGCACCAGACCATGGCTAGCGCCAGTCACGCACAGCAGCGCAAGCCCGAAAACTCTACCCCGTGAATCCATAGGTATCCTTCCCACAGCCTTCTTGATTTGACTTCATTCTCCCACAGGGGAGGCCGGTTCGGCTGAGGCCTTGATAACGGGAGTCAACTAGGGGCCCCAGGCGCCCGAAATCAACCGTTGGACACCGCAATACCCCAGCGGGCCAACGCTGCGTCGTCGCTGGTGCGCGCATCAACCCAGCGGGCACCCTCGGGCGTGGCTTCCTTTTTCCAGAATGGCGCTTGCGTCTTGAGGTAATCCATCAGGAACTCGCATGCCTGGAAGCTCTCGCCCCGATGTGCCGAGGTGACGGCCACCATCACGATCTGGTCCAGCGGCTGCAGCAGCCCGACACGGTGAATCACCCGCGCGCCGAAGATGTCGAAGCGCCGATGCGCCTCGTCGATCATCGCCTCGATCGACTTCTCGGTCATGCCGGGGTAATGCTCCAGTTCCATCGACTGAACACGGTCGGCTGAGTCTTGGTTGAGCGTGGACGCCCGATTGCGATCGCGCACGGTGCCGACGAAGCTGCAGACGGCGCCCACGCGCGTGTCATGGGCGCGCAACGCCGTCACTTCTTGGCTCAAATCAAAATCCGCGGTCTGAATGACCACGCGTGGCGGGGAAACTGCTCTGGAACTCATGGCGTCATTGTGGCACTGCCGCGAGGACCGAGTGCTAAGATGCCACCATGTTGGCCCGCGCTCTGTCCACCGTCCGTCACACCGCCAGCGGTGCGCCTGGCGTCGCCATGGGGCAGGCAAGCAAACTCGACAAACCGACGCTCATCTGACCGGAGCGGCGGCTCCGTCCTCGGATGAGCGATGGAGCCCACTCAGGACCCTTCCCACTGGACCTCCACGCACTTCTGAAGAGGGATGACTCCATCGGTCGGCGTACTCGAAAGGAACACACTCGTGGCAAGCACTGTCGATTTCTCCGGGCTCTGGATTCCCCTGGTCACCCCGTTTCGCGACAAAGCGGTTGACCACCACGCGCTGGCCGGCCTGGTCAAGTACTTGGCGCCAAAGGGCGTCGCTGGTTTCGTGGTGTGTGGCTCCACTGGCGAGGCAGCGGCGTTGAGCGAGGCGGAGCAACTCGCCGTGCTCGACACCGTGCAGCAGCACGCCAACCGGCTGCCTCTAATCATGGGCGTCTCGGGCTACCACCTGCCCAAAACGCTGGCCTGGGTCGAGTCACTCGCCAGCAAGTCGCTGGCGGGCGTGCTGGTCAGTGCGCCGTGCTACATCCGGCCCTCGCAATCGGGCTTGGTGCACTGGTTCGAAGCGATCGCCCAAGCCAGCGCGGTGCCACTGGTGGTGTACGACATCCCCTACCGCACCGGCGCCGTCCTGCAGCGCGAGACCCTGCTGCAACTGGCGGCAAACCCCAACATCGCCGCCATCAAGGATTGTGGTGGTGACGCGGCCAAGACCGCTGCGCTGCTGGCCGACGGTCGCCTGCAGGTGCTAACCGGCGAGGACCTGCAGATCTTCAGCGCAGTGACTCAGGGCGGCTCAGGCGCGATTGCCGCCAGCGCGCATGTGCACACCGAGCGCTTTGCGACCATCATCGAGCTGCTCACCCGTGGCGACCTGGCGAAAGCCCGCGCGTTGTGGAGCGGTTTGCCCGAATTGATTGAGGCCCTGTTTGCCGAGCCCAACCCAGGGCCGGTCAAAGCGCTGCTGGCACACCACGGGTTGATGCGCAACGAGTTGCGCCGACCCATGATGGAGGCGCGTGCGGACTCGCTCGAACGGCTGGTGCGGCTGCATGACGGGATGGGACCGGTTTCGAACGCATAGGCGGCGTTCACGCGGTCGATGTAGTGGTTTGGCGGGAACTGGGGAACGCTTGCGCCACGCCCATCGGTTGGCGAACGCGCCGGGCGTCCGTGCCGGGTCGCTTGCGCGCTCGCGGGCCAACGGGTCACTATGCGAAGACCGCTTCGTCACGCGCGCAATCGGCGCGCGGGCTCTGCGGCAACCGCAAATTGGCTCCAGCGCCCCGGCACAGCCACCCGACACGTCTGCCAGCAAGGCAATTGGGAAATTGAGAAATTGGGGTCAGAAATTGGGGTCAGATTCCAATTACTCGCCGAAGCGTCATGCATCCATCCCCACCCATCTAGTTCGCTCGTACAAGGTCGGTGGCTGGGGTGGCCGGGCGCAGGTTCGATTCGCGCATGCCACAGAGCAGGCGTGCCAACCCCCTACTTCAAGCGGCGACCTCAGCGCAGCCGGGCCGCGGCGCGCGAGCCTGAACCGGAGAACGGCCACCCCGGCCGCCGGCCGTGCCAACTCTGCTGGCTCTTGGCTTCCGAATCTCGAAGCAGCCAAACCAAAGATGACGAAGAAAACGAAACCTACCCGCCCGTGACCGGCGGAAAAAACGCCACCTCGGCGCCATCGACCAGAGCAGCCGCTTCATCGCTCATCACTTGATTTAGAGCCATGCGCACAGCTCGGCCGCGGGCCAGGCTTTCGGCATGGGCACCACCGCGGGATATCAATGCATCGCGCAACTCTGCCAGGGTCGCCGCCCGCGTGTGCAGCGACTCCGACGGCAGGCCAATGGTTTCGCGAATCGAAGCAAAGTACTTGATGGTGATGTTCATACCATGAGTTCCGAGAAAGGAATGAAACGCACCACGTCGCCGTGGGCCACGGTCTGCCCCGGCGCAAGGTCCACCAGCCCATCGCCCCAGACGGCCGATGTCAACACGCCTGAACTCTGGTTGCCAAACAACTCCAATCCACCCTCGGCATTGCGCCGCACGCGCAGAAATTCTCGGCGTTTGTCGGCCTTGGGCCAATTGAAATGAGCGTTGACAGCTATTGTTTTTATAGCAACCTCACGACAGCCGGAAAGCTGCAGCAGAAACGGCCGCACCAACAACAGGAAGGTGACAAAGCTCGACACAGGGTTTCCCGGCAGGCCGATGAAGTGCGTGCCACCAACCTGGCCGTAGGCAAACGGCTTGCCCGGCTTGATGGCGATCTGCCACAGGTTGAGTTCGCCAAGGCTCTGCACGGCCGGCTTGATGTGGTCCTCTTCACCCACCGAGACTCCGCCGCTGGTCAGGATCAGGTCATGCGCCTGCGCGGCGCCACGCAGCGCCTGCACGGTGGCGTCCAGCCGGTCTGGGACGATGCCTAAATCCGTGACCTCGCAGCCCAGGCGCAGCAGCAGTGCGCGGAGGAAGAACCGGTTGGAGTTGTAGATCGCACCCTGGCGCATGTCCTGCGGTGCCACGTCGCCGGGCATCACCAGTTCATCACCGGTCGAGAACAGCGCCACGCGCAGCTTGCGCCGCACGGTCAGTTGCGCCATGCCGACGCTGGCGGCCAGCCCCAGGGACGCCGGGTTCAGGCGCTCGCCCTGGCCCAGCACCACGGCGCCGCGGGTCACATCTTCGCCGGCGCGGCGAATCCACTGCCCAAGGGGCGGGACGGTATTGACGCGCACCGCGTGGCCGTCATCGACCGAATCGCAGTCCTCCTGCATCACGATGGCGTCGGCCCCGCTGGGCACCGGCGCACCGGTGAAGATGCGCGCGGCCGTGCCGGGCAACAAGGCGGCGCCACTGCTGCCGGCCGCAATGCGCTGGCTGACCGGCAACACCGCGCCGGAGCGCGCCACGTCGGCGCATCGCAGGGCATAGCCGTCCATGGAACTGTTGTCCTGCGGCGGCACGTGCAGAGCAGACACCACATCCTGGGCCAGCACACGACCATCCGCATCGAAGGTGGCCACCTGCTCAGTGTCGGCCAGGGGCCGGGCGCGGGCCATCAATTCGGCCAGCGCCTCGTCCAACGGCCTCAAGGGCGCCCGCGGCGTGCTCACTGGCGCACCCTCATGCGCAATGCCGGGCGATGAAGGATTTGATCGCCTCCACATCCGCGGCCATGGTGGTGACGCGTTTGGGCAAGGCCTCGATACCCTGGAACTTGGCCGGCCGGTCCGGCTCGCGGCCCAGCGCTTCCACAATGGTGGCGGCGAATTTGATCGGCAAGGCGGTCTCCAGAACGATCATCGGCACGCCCGGCGTCAGGTGCTCGCGCGCCACCTTCAAGCCGTCGGCGGTGTGGGTATCCACCATCACGCCAAAGCGCTCGAAGGTGTCGCGAATGGTCGCCAAGCGGTCGGCATGTGTGCTCTTGCCACTGACAAAACCGTAGGTCGTGGCGGCCTGCGCGAAGGCCGGGTCGGCGCCCAGATCAAAACGTCCAGACGTTGACAGTTGCCCGCCGAATAACGACTGTGTCTTGGCGGCGTCACGTCCCAATAGATCGAACACAAAGCGCTCGAAGTTGGAGGCTTTGGAGATGTCCATCGACGGACTGGACGTTTCGTGTGTGTCGGCGCTGGCGCGCACCCGGTAGACGCCGGTGCGAAAGAACTCGTCCAGCACGTCGTTCTCATTGGTGGCCACCACCAATTGCGCAATGGGCAGCCCCATCATGCGCGCCACATGACCGGCGCAGACGTTGCCAAAGTTGCCCGACGGCACCGTGAAGCTGACAGTTGTCGGTGGGCAATTCTCCGACGGGCCGCCCCTAGGAGAATTAGCCCCCTCGGGGGGCAGCGAACCACGCGCAGCGGGGAGCGTGGGGGCCTCCTCGGTCGCCTGAAAATAGCCGGCGAAGTAGTAGACGACCTGTGCCAGCAGCCGCGCCCAGTTGATCGAGTTAACCGTGCCAATGCGGTACTGGCGCTTGAACGCCAAATCGTTGGAGACCGCCTTGACCATGTCCTGGCAATCGTCGAACACGCCTTCGACCGCGATGTTGTGGATGTTCTCGTCCATCAGACTGAACATCTGCGCCTGCTGGAACGGGCTCATGCGTCCGGCCGGCGAAGTCATGAACACGCGCACACCCTTCTTGCCGCGCATGGCGTACTCGGCGGCGCTGCCGGTGTCACCGCTGGTGGCGCCCAGGATGTTGAGTTCCTGCCCGCGCCGGGCCAGCTCGTACTCGAACAGATTGCCCAGCAACTGCATGGCCATGTCCTTGAAGGCCAGCGTCGGGCCGTTGGACAGCGCTTCAAGGTACAGGGGCGGCTGCGTCGAACCGGTGTCTGCATCCTGCAATCGGGTCAGCGGCACGATGGCCGCCGTGCCGTAGACCGCCTCGGTGTAGGTCTTCTCGCACAGCGCCTTCAGGTCGGCGCCCGCAATGTCGTCGATGTACAGCGACAGGATCTCGAACGCCAGGGCCGCATAGCCGCCGCTGGCGCCATTGGCGTAGATGCCACGCCACCGCTCCAGCGTGGCCGCATCGACGTGCGGGTACGAGGCCGGCAAGTACAGGCCGCCATCGGGTGCCAGACCTTCGAGCAGGATTTCACAGAAACGGCGGGGCGTGGTGTCGCCACGGGTGGATAGGTAGTGCATGCGGTCGAATCGGGGCTGGAGGAAAAGTGACGGAAGCCGTGGCGCGCAGACCAGGGAGCGCTCAATTTTACAGGGCCATGCCCGATGGACGCTCAAGCGTTCCCGCGCGCGGGGTGGGTCTGAACAACCCTGCCACCCAGTTGCCCGGTGGCGTTGGCTCGCTCAGGGCGCGCGCCAGCCCCACACGTGAACCGGGCTATGCCCCTTGATCGCCTGCAGCCCCAAGTCCACAAAGCCGTCGGGCTGCGCCAGCTCGGAGATGACAGCCTGTGAACAAACGATCGGATAACCCAGCTCCTTGGTCAGGCCCTCGATGCGGGACGCCACGTTGGTCGTGTCGCCAATTGCCGAGTAGTCGTGCCGCGCCTTGGACCCCAGATGCCCCACGATGGCCTCACCCACGTGCAGACCAATGCCTATGGCCAGAGGGGTCTTGCCTTCTGCCAACAACTCGCTGTTGAGGCGCTCCAGCGCCGTCAGCGTCGCGCGTGCGCTGTCAAAGGCCGCCGTGCTGGGCCGGGCCGCGGTCTTGGGGGCTCCGAATATCGCCATGATGCCGTCCCCCATGAAACAACTGATGGTGCCGCCCTGGTCGTGGATCGCCTGGTTTACTTGCTCGAAATACCGGTTCAGCAGCGTGACAAGGTCCTGCGCGGGCATCGACTCACTCAGCGTGGTGAAGCCGCGCACATCCGCAAACAAAATGCACACATGCCGCGATTGCCCGCCCAGCGCATCGGTCAGCCGCCCTTCGATGATCTCCTGCATCACCGGCGGGCTGACGTAGCCGGTGAACGCAGCCCGCAGACGGCGTCGCTCGCGCATCTCGAAGATCGAGTCAAGCACCCAACGCCCCCCCAGAACCGTCACGCCGACGAGCATCGGCGCAGCCACTGCCAGGTAGACCCCGCGCTGCAGAGCCAACACGCCCACGGCGAGCAGCGCCGCGCACAGCACCATCGCCAGCGCCACGGCGCCACGCAAAGGCAGTGAAACGAACCACACCAGAGTGCACGCCAGCGCCAGACTCATGATCCAGGGCCAAGACAGCTCTCGTACCAGGCCACCACTCATGAGCGAACGCAGCGCCTGCGCGTGAATCAGCACCCCCGGCACGTGACGACCGTTGTCCGGCTCCCACCCCGCCAAGTTGACCGGCTGCAGGTGTCGGTCCTCAAACGGCAGCACGCTGCCCAGCAACACCGGCTTGCCTCCAAATGCGCGCTGCAGGCTGGCCGCATCGCCCTGCTGAACCCACTGGTTGACCCGATGCAGGGCCACGTAGCCCGGCTGCGGGCGCAGGCTGTAGTTGATCAAACCCGGCTCGACCGCAAGCCCCAGGTGTCGGGCCATTTGTCCGACCAAAGTGGCCACTGGCTGCCCCTGGTCACCCAGCCGTTCGTCAAAGCGTCGCACCACCTGGTCCGCGTCGGGAGGCAACAGCAGCAGGCCGGTGCCGCCCTCGCCAACGACCGTGTGAAATGGCGCGTGCAGCGGCCGCATGTGACCTCGTTCATCAACCAACTGCCCGACCACCAGTCCGGCCTGCTGCCGGGCGGCAATGAGACCGCGCATCAACAAAAGATCCGCGCCCGGCAGCACGGCGTCGAACGAGCGGTCCGGCAGCGCCAGATCAAACCCGACCACGCTCGGCTTGCCGATGGCCATGCCCGCCAGAAAGGTGCCGAGGTGGCGGTGCCATAGGGCAATTGGCTCCGGGAATTGACGCACCGTATCCTCGTCGATGCCGACCACAACGATGTCAACCACAGAACGCGTCGGGAATACCTGAGCGACCACACGCTGCTGCCAATCGAGCAGCGCCAATTCAAGGCGGCTGGCCAGCGGTGTGAACACCAGCAACACCGACCAGCCCAGCACGACCGCATAGGCAGCCAACCGCTGCCAGAGTAGACGCGCCGCGCTCTCGGTGATCGCGTGCGTCGCCATGGGATGGCTACTGATTGGCCAGGCTTCGCAGCTCCACCAGATCGGGCCGTTCCCGCGCCAGTTGCTGCCACCACTTTCTGGACTCGCTCACATAGCGCGCCTGCTCAAGCAAGGAGGCATAGATGAGCCGGTCAGAAAAGACCGCACCCGGTTCGGGGCGAAGCGCGGCCATACGTTGGCGCTCTGGTTCGCTGGCCAGCGAGAAGTAAGAAGACCGAACCAGACTACCGGCCTCGGGCAGGGTCGCCTCGACACTCCAAAGGTAGTTGACGCCGGGCTGGAGCACCACGCTGGAGTCCGGTGTCCAGCGGTCACCCGTGACCGCTGCCGATACCAGTATCCGGTCGCTGCCCTCATCACGCAGCACCAGACGCATCGCTGTCGCACCAGCGGGCGCCAACCAGACGAACTGGGGACGCACATCGAGCACCTTGCCGGTCGGCTCGAGCAGCTTGAACCGCTGCGTACCCATCCCGCGCATCACAATGCCGCCCAACACGACGCGGCCATTCTCAGTCTGAAGCTTGACGGTCTGCGCCGCCACCAGCGATGAGCGCGCCACCGGACTGTTACCTGACAACAGAGTGGGTTCAGCGGCGTCGATCACGACTCGCGACGGACCGGTCAGTTGAAATTCAACACCCGACTTGAGGTAGACCAAATTGAGGATGGCGCCCGCTTGCAGTGCGACATCGGTGCCGGGTGCCAGCTCGGACAATAGCGCCACCGGAGCGCCAACGCTGGCCACGGTTCGTGTGACCGAGCCCTTGACGTTGGTGACCACCGCCACAGCCTGCGCTTGCGCTTGGGAGACGGTCAGGCTGAGTGCCAAAAGCGCCACAAACCACCACAGAGCCGCGCGACGCCTGCCATCGCTGGCCCGACCGAACCCCATCAACGCTTGTCTCATGAATGACATGGTGCCCCCCGAAACCCGTGCGGTCGATGGTCGGTAAAGCGGCCAGACTCGACGCACGAAGAGTGGGGCCGCGACCGATTATGCCGCTGGCCAGGCCGGACTGCCGACTTCCGACAATCAGTTGAGGACAGAGCTTGCCTACTTTGCAGGCTGCGGTCTGTCCCGCAAGAACACCCCTGATCAGTTGAGGACAGAGCTTGCCTGCTTTGCAGGCTGCGGTCTGTCCCGCAAGAACTCAGGCTAGCTCTTCCTTGCGGATGCGCACAATTGGCTCCAGCACCGTGGGCAGCGCCTGCATCTGCGCGAGCGCGCCGTTCATCTTCGCTTCCTGGCAGTCGTGGGTGAGAATGATCAGGTCGGTCTGCGGCAAGGTCGGCGCGGCGCCCTCAATCACCACCTCATCGGCCTCCCGTTGCAGCACGGCGTCGATGCTGATGCCGGCCTCGGCCAGGATGCCGGTCACTTTGGCCAGCACGCCCGCCTCGTCGGCTACGCGCAAACGCAGGTAGTAGCTGGTGACCACTTCTTCCATCGGCAACACGCGCAGGTCACTCAAGGCGTTAGGCTGGAACGCCAGGTGCGGCACGCGCTGGGCCGCATCTGCCGTGTGCAAGCGGGTGATGTCCACCAGATCGGCGATCACGGCACTGGCTGTGGGCTCGGAGCCCGCGCCCTTGCCGTAGTACAGGGTGGTGCCCACAGCGTCGGCCTGCACCATCACGGCGTTCATGGCGCCTTCGACATTGGCGATCAGGCGCTTGGACGGCACCAGGCTGGGGTGCACGCGCAACTCGATACCGCTGGCCACCCGCTTGGTGATGCCCAGCAGCTTGATGCGGTAACCCAGTTGCTCGGCGTAACGGATGTCCTGCGCGCCCAGCTTGGTGATGCCTTCGACATAGGCCCTGTCGAATTGCACCGGAATACCAAAGGCAATCGCCGACATGATGGTGGCCTTGTGGGCGGCGTCCACACCCTCGAGGTCAAAGTTGGGGTCTGCCTCGGCGTAACCCAGGCGCTGGGCTTGCTTCAACACCACTCCAAAGTCCAGGCCCTTCTCGCGCATTTCGGACAGGATGAAATTGGTGGTGCCGTTGATGATGCCGGCGATCCACTGGATGCGGTTAGCCGTCAGGCCCTCGCGCAGCGCCTTGATGATCGGAATACCACCGGCCACCGCCGCCTCGAACGCCACCATCACACCCTTGGCGGACGCGGCGGCAAAAATCTCGGTGCCGTGCACGGCCAACAGCGCCTTGTTGGCGGTGACCACGTGTTTACCGGCCGCGATGGCTTCGAGCATCAATGTTTTGGCGATGCCATAGCCACCGATCAACTCGATCACGATGTCGATGTCGGGGTTGGCAATCACGGCGCGCGCGTCGTTCACCACCGTGACACCCGCGCCGACCAAGCTCTGGACACGGGCCACATCCAGATCGGCCACCATGGTGATCTCGATACCGCGACCGGCACGACGCTTGATTTCTTCCTGGTTGCGGCGCAGCACGTTGAACGCGCCCGAGCCCACCACGCCCATGCCCAGAAGGCCTACTTGTATTGGTTTCATCGTCATCATCTTCTTGCTTGAAAGTGCAGTCAATGCTTGTCCGGCATGCCGGGCTCGCTACAAAAACGAGAGCGCCTCAGTTGGAATGGCGCTTGCGGTAGTGTTCAAGGAACTTCGCCACGCGGCCTATGGCTTCGCGCAAATCATCCTCATGCGGCAGGAACACGATCCGAAAGTGGTCCGGTTGGGGCCAATTGAAGCCGGTGCCCTGGACCAGCATCACCCTGGTCTCTTCCAGCATTTCCAGAAAGAACTGCTGATCATCCTCAATCGGGTAAATAGTTGGATCCAGCTTGGGAAACATGTACAGCGCGGCACTGGGTTTGACGCAGCTTACGCCCGGAATTGCCGTAAGCAGCTCGTACGCCAGGTCGCGCTGGCGACGCAGGCGCCCGCCCTCGCCAACCAGCTCGTTGATGCTCTGGTGACCACCCAGGGCCGTTTGAATCGCCCATTGTCCGGGCACGTTGGCGCACAAGCGCATGTTGGACAACATGTTCAAACCTTCAATGTAGTCCTTGGCCACCTTCTTGTCGCCCGAGACAATCAACCACCCCGCGCGGTAGCCACAGGAGCGGTGACTCTTGGACAGGCTGTTGAAGGTCAGGGTCAAGACGTCTTCGCTCAGGGATGCGATGGCAGTGTGTTTGACGCCGTCGTACAAAACCTTGTCATAAACCTCGTCGGCAAATAGCACCAGACCATGCTCGCGCGCCAGCTCGACAATGGCGCGCAGCAGCGAATCAGAGTACAGCGCGCCGGTCGGGTTATTGGGGTTGATCACCACAATGCCTTTGGTACGCGGCGTGATCTTGGACTTTATATCGTCCAGATTTGGCATCCAGCCATTGGACTCGTCACACATGTAGTGCACTGGCGTACCGCCGGACAGACTTACCGCCGCCGTCCACAGGGGATAGTCGGGCGCGGGCAGCAGCAGCTCATCGCCGTTATCCAGCAGCGCGTTGGTTGCCATCACGATCAACTCACTGGCACCGTTGCCCAGGTAGATGTCATCCAGCGTCACGCCCTTGACGCCTTGCTGCTGGGTCGAGTGCATCACCGCCTTGCGCGCCGCAAAAATGCCCTTGCTGTCCGAATAGCCGGCCGAATTGGGCAGGTTGCGGATCATGTCCTGCTGGATTTCTTCCGGCGAATCGAAGCCAAACACCGCCAGATTGCCGATGTTGAGCTTGATGATCTTGTGGCCCTCTTCCTCCATCTGACGGGCGCGGTCCATGATCGGACCGCGGATGTCGTAACAGACATTGGCCAGCTTGGCGGATTTAAAAATGGTCTTCAAAGGCCCTCCGGGGGTCGTTGGCGCAAGGCGAAACCTATAATTTGACCACAGTTCCGCGCCCGCGGCTGTTGTAATTGACGCGCTGCAGCATGAAACTCCATCCCGACATCGTGAACGCCCCGATCATCAGTGGCTACGGAACTGGCTGGATCGGTATTGGCAACGAGAAAGTGCACGCCAGCACGGTCATCAGCTCAAGCGGACAACGCATCGCATGGCATTGCGACGCGTTCGAGCAGTTGGGGCCAGATCATTTCGCCCAATTGGCCAGCCTGGGCAGCGAGCTTGTGATTTTCGGCAGCGGACTGCGGCTGCGTTTTCCGCAAGCCGCCTGGCTCCAAGCCCTGATCGAGCGGCGCATTGGCATCGAAACCATGGACACGCAAGCTGCTTGCCGCACCTACAACATCCTCGCGGGAGAGGGCCGCAATGTGGTCGCCGCCCTGCTGATTGAGCGCAGTTCGGGATAACACCACCCTTCCAACGCCGGTCTTCAGGCGTTTTCGGAGTAAAATCACGGGTTGCAGTTAGGGGTGCCAGAGCGCTGTCACAGGATAGTACCCCCGACTTGGACGAATGACGCATCCTGTCACACGAGACCAAAGAACTATGGCGATTGTTGTCAATAAACCCATCCCTGAATTTGAATCCAACGCCACGGGCGGCATCAGAGTCTCCAATACGTCCCATCTCGGCAAGACTGTCATCCTTTACTTCTACCCCAAAGACAACACACCGGGCTGCACCACTGAAGCGATGCAGTTCAGGGACAAGTACAAGGATTTCGTAAAAGCCGGCGCCACCGTATTCGGGGTTTCGCGCGACAACATGAAGTCACACGACGAGTTCAAGACCAAGCTGGAATTGCCGTTTGAGTTGATCGCCGACACCGAAGAAAAAATGTGCCACATGTTCGGTGTGGTCAAGAACAAGATCATGTACGGCAAGAAGGTCAAGGGCATCGAGCGCAGCACCTTCCTGATCGGACCTGACGGGCTGCTCAAGGAGGAATGGCGCGGCTTGAAAGTACCAGGGCATGTGGAAGACGTTCTCAAGGCCGTCAAGGCCTTGAAAAAGACGGCGGCCCTGGTCTAGGACCAATTCACACCAGGGCGACATTTGTCGCGAGACCGGTTTCGAAACCGTCACGCCTGGGTCATCGTGCTCATGCATAATGATCTGTATGCCGCTGACGCCCGCGACCGCACCCACCAATCAAGCCGCCTTGGCCCCAAGGCGGCTTTTTAACTTCTGAAGTCTCTCAAGACTGCACATTAGCTCACCCATGCCACTGCCACCTGCCCCCACCAAGCGCGCCGCCCTGTTGACCGCCGAGAGTTTCGATGTACCCGCACGCAGGCAGCCCAAGGCTGCGCGCCACACCGATGCGGATCAAATCGAGCATGCCAGGCCGCATAGGCCAACATCCCGACCATCCGACACCCCATCCACCGACCTGCTTACCCACCCGGCGGCATTCGTCGAACGCACAGAGTTGGAAGCGGCAAGCAAGCTCTCGCCAAGCCCGAGCAAGGCCGCTCGTCCCGGCGCAGTGGCGGCCGCACGTCCCGCAGCCGCCAGTCGAAAGGCCAAACCCGGCGGTCAAGCCAAGCTTTTTGTACTCGATACCAACGTTTTGCTGCACGACCCGATGTGCCTGTTTCGGTTCGAGGAGCACGACATATTCCTGCCCATGATCGTGCTGGAAGAGCTCGATGCGCACAAGAAGGGCATGACCGAGGTTGCGCGCAACGCGCGCCAGACCAGCCGCTCGCTGGACTCACTGGCGGGCGCCCAGGGCGCCGACATCACCACCGGCCTGCCGTTGGACACAACCGGGCACCGCGAGGCGCGTGGCAAGCTGTTTTTTCAGACCCAGCCCCTCAACTACACGCTGCCCGCCAGCCTGCCCCAGGGCAAGGCCGACAACCAGATCCTGGGCGTGGTGGAGGCACTAAGGCAGCAGCACGCCCCACGCCCTGAAGGAGGTGCGCAGCCCAGCGGCCGCGAAGTGGTGTTGGTGTCCAAAGACATCAACATGCGCGTCAAGGCCCGCGCCCTGGGACTGGCCACCGACGACTACCAGAACGACAAAACTCTGGAAGATGGAGATCTGCTGTACGGGGGCTCGCTGGCCCTGCCAACCGACTTCTGGGCCACCCACGGCAAGACGGTAGAGAGCTGGCAGCAGGGTGCACACACTTTTTACCGGATCACAGGGCCGATTGTTCCCAGTCTGTACATCAACCAGTTTGTCTACTTTGAATCGCCCGGCGAGCCCAGCCTGTATGCGCGCGTGACCGAAATCCGCGGCAAGACAGCGGTTTTCAAGACCCTCAAGGACTACAACCACCTGAAAAATGCGGTGTGGGGCATCACCTCCCGCAACCGCGAGCAGAATTTTGCGATGAACCTGCTGATGGACCCGGAGGTGGACTTCGTCACCCTGACCGGCACCGCAGGCACCGGCAAGACCTTGATGGCGCTGGCCTCTGGCTTGACACAGGTGTTGGATGATCGCCGTTACACCGAGATCATCGTGACACGCGCCACCGTCAGCGTGGGCGAAGACATCGGCTTTCTGCCTGGCACCGAAGAAGAGAAGATGGGCCCATGGATGGGCGCGCTCGACGACAACCTGGAAGTGCTGGGCAAAACCGATACCAGTGCCGGCGAATGGGGTCGTGCCGCGACCAGCGAGCTGATTCGCAGCCGCATCAAGATCAAAAGCATGAACTTCATGCGTGGGCGCACCTTCTTGAACAAGTACGTCATCATCGACGAGGCGCAGAACCTCACGCCCAAACAGATGAAAACGCTCATCACCCGCGCGGGCCCTGGCACCAAGATCATTTGCATGGGCAACCTGGCCCAGATCGACACCCCCTACCTGACCGAGGGCTCGTCAGGCCTGACCTTTGCCGTGGACAAGTTCAAGGGCTGGCCGCACGGTGGACACATCACCCTGGCGCGCGGCGAGCGTTCGCGCTTGGCAGACTACGCGAGCGAAGTTCTGTAGAGTCACCTACACATTGCATAGGCCAAGGCGCGAACATTTGGGACCGCGCCAGTTTGCGTCATTGAGAGCCTCCAGTTCAAGGTCTGAACCGCACACGCACCTTGAACCAGCATCGTCATCGCGAGGCCGCAGGCCGTGGCGATCCATGTACTTTAGGGCGATGGATTGCCGCGCTACGCTTTCCATGAACCGGTCGTCATTGCGAACGCAGTGAAGCAATCCAGGACTTCTGAACCCATGGACTGCCACGCTGCGCTCGCAGTGACGCCACCAGGTTCAAGGTCCGTGTGTGGTTCAGACCCGGAACTGGAGACTCGCAATGACGCGGTTCGCTGGTACGTCCGCAGTTTTCACGTCCCTCAAAAGTCCCCGCCACCGCCGCTGGC
This sequence comes from Candidatus Rhodoferax randersensis, assembly GCA_016718155.1. Classification (GTDB taxonomy): domain Bacteria; phylum Pseudomonadota; class Gammaproteobacteria; order Burkholderiales; family Burkholderiaceae_C; genus Rhodoferax_D; species Rhodoferax_D randersensis. The sequence goes on from JADKEH010000012.1 coordinate 37,537, forward strand.
CAGGCTCTCGAACTTGGTGATGGGCTTGAGGAAGGCCAGCTTGACCATGCCGGTCGGGCCGTTACGCTGCTTGGCGATGATGATCTCGGCGACGCCCGGCTCTTTGCAGGCGTCCTTGGTGTAGTACTCGTCACGGTAGATGAACATGATGATGTCGGCATCCTGCTCAATGGCGCCAGACTCGCGCAGGTCACTCATCATGGGGCGCTTGTCGGGTCGGGTTTCCACGCTCCGATTGAGCTGCGACAACGCCATCACCGGACACTGCAACTCCTTGGCCAACATCTTCAAACCTCGCGAAATTTCGCCCAGTTCGGTGGCGCGGTTTTCGCCGTCGTTGGAGGAACCACTCATGAGCTGCAAGTAGTCCACCACAATCAGGCCCAGCTTGCCGCACTGGCGCGACAAGCGTCGGGCACTGGCGCGCAGTTCGCTTGAAGTCAAGCCCGCGGACTCGTCAATATGCAAAGAAATGGTTCGAAGTTTTTCGATCGCCTCGGTCAAGCGAGGCCACTCGTCATCGGTCAGTTTGCCAGTGCGCAAATGGCCCTGGTCAATACGGCCGATGGAACCGACGATACGCACCGCCAATTGAGCGGCACCCATTTCCATGGAGAACACGGCCACGGGCAAACCCTCGTGCAGCGCCACGTGCTCGGCGATGTTGATTGCCAGAGCGGTCTTGCCCATGGAAGGGCGCGCCGCCAGCACGATCAGGTCACCTGCCTGAAAGCCGGCGGTCATGCGATCGAGATCGTAAAAACCGGTGGGCACCCCGGTCACATCATTGGGGTTGTCGGCCATTTCCTGAACCCGGTCCAACAGACTCACCACCAGGGTGTCCATGGACTGGAAGCCCTGCTTCATGCGTGAGCCTTCTTCTCCGATGTTGAAGATCTTCTGCTCGGACTCGTCCAGAATCGCCGCCACCGGGCGACCCTTGGGATTGAAAGCGTTGGTGGCGATCTCATCGCTGGCGGTCACGAGTTTGCGCAGAATCGAGCGCTCGCGCACGATCTCAGCATAGCGTCGAATATTGCCTGCGCTGGGCACATACTGCGCCAACGAGTTCAAGTAGGCCAGACCACCAATCTCCTCGGCCTTGCCCAAGCTCTGCAACTGCTCGTAAACCGTAATCACGTCAGCCGGCTTGGACGCGTTGATCAAAGCACCAATCGCAGCGTAGACCAAGCGATGCTCATAGCGGTAGAAGTCGCCATCGGTCAAGGCGTCGCCAACCCGATCCCAGGCGCCATTGTCCAGCAGCAAACCGCCCAATACACTGGACTCGGCCTCGATCGAATGGGGCGGAATGCGCAATTGCGCAAGCTGAAAATCAGCGCCGTAGTGGTCATCCACGGCAGAAAGCACGGCAGACATGGTCAGATTCCTTGAGTAGCCTTTGATGCTACCCGCAGAGTCGAGTGGTGGCTAGTGGAAGGCTGGTGGCAACTGGCGGTGAGGCTGTGGACAGATTGTGTAAATCACGGTATGGACGAACCGACCTCTGCCAAAGGGGTCTTGTCTCCGATCTATGCGCCCATCACAATCGATTCCACGCCGTATAAAAGCGCAAACGCCCCTAGCGGGGCGTTTGTGGCGGCGGGAACAAATTCCCTTGGTAATACTCGAGGCGCCTAGCTACGACGGCGACGAAATGCGGCTAGCCCGGTAAGGCCCAATCCTAGCAAAGCCAGCGAGCCTGGCTCAGGAACAGCCGTGGCATCGATCCATGCGCGGTAGGGGTCAAGCAAGATGCCGCCCATGCCATCACCGAAACCACCACGCGGACTGTATCCACCCGCGAAGCCAAACGTGTTGTTGGCCACCAATTGGTACTCACCATCGACCATTACGAACGACGGACCGCCGGAGTCGCCGCCCCCGATGTTGGATTCGACGGTGTTGCCGAGCGTGGTGCCGCAGACGCCGAAGAAGTCGCAAAACGAGTCAATAACCGTTCCGTCACGGCCTATGCCATCAAAGTCGGCATACCAGACTTCTCGCGCGCTGCCAGGCGCAAAGTTTGCTTCGTCATCCGCGTCGGTCAGGTCATACACGTTCCTACCCATGCGCTTGGTACGGAAGGCTGCGGAACCAGCAACATAGCCGTCCCAACCATCGCCGGTGGTTCCGTAACCAACCATGGTGAATACTGTTCCCTCACCTACGGCGGCACCATACAGCTTGTAGGTCTTTGCATCCGTCGGCGCCGCGGTGCCAAGGCGGATGATTGCCACGTCATCGTTCACGCAGAAGCCCGACACACCCACCGGGCAATTGCCAAAACCTGCGTAGCCGGGGTTGATGTCAACCTTGGTAGCCGTGATGATCGCCCGCCCAGGCGAACCGACCAAAGTGCTGGCATTAAACACAACCCGGACATCGTTGCCGGGTTGATTGATGTCGATCACGTGGCCACCGCCATCTGAATCCACGCAATGGCCAGCGGACACCACGTGCCATGGATCAATCAATGCGCCCGAACAAATGAAGGAATCACCATTTGAATAGCGAATATTGATACTCACGACGCCCGAGAACGGCGACGCCGCCGTGTTGGCATCGACCCGCGCCGCAGGCGTATCGGGCGCTGAGCCCGAGGTAACCAAGGCGTCAATACTGCGGCCATTCGTTATCGAAGCTTGCGCACTCGACATTGCGCCCACCACCAAGCCCACCAGCATCGAGGCTGCGGCCACCTTCTTCAACGATTTCTTAAGCATCAAGGAATTCTCCAAACTAGGGTTTATCTGTAGTACCAACAAGTACGTACCCAAGTGCAGCAAATTCCGGGCCATGTCTGGGAGTGTGATGATTTACAAGGGAATTGCCGCAACACTTGGGCAAACACCCGGCCGGACTGTCAACCACATCGACATCGGGTTACTACGAATACCGTAGCATGTCATGAGCGTCATTCAAAACGCGGAGCGCGCGCTGGAGAATCCAGTGGCAAAAAGACAAGAGCCATGCAACCAAATTGATAGCATGGCTCCCAGATTTACGGAATTGGTAGGGCGTGTTGGACTTGAACCAACGACCAAAGGATTATGAGTCCTCTGCTCTAACCAACTGAGCTAACGCCCCAACCGAAGGGACGATTGTAAGGGGCTACTTGTGGTGGCTCAGCGCGTTGCTGACGAGGCGCGAGGTGATGTCCACGATCTGGATCATGCGGTCGTAGGCCATGCGGGTCGGGCCGATCACGCCCAGGGTGCCCACCACTTGGCCATCGACCTCGTAGGGCGCACTGACGATGGACAGGTCCTCGAAGGGCACCACCTGGCTCTCGCCGCCGATGAAGATGCGCACACCGTCGGCCTGGCCGGCAATGTCCAGCAAACGCATCAGTTGCGCCTTTTGTTCGAACAACTCAAAGGCGCGGCGCAAGTGCCCCATGTCGCTGGAAAAATCGGACACCGACAAGAGGTTGCGTTCGCCCGAGATGACCACCTCGTCGCGCGTGTCCGACATGGCCTCCGAACTAACGGCGACTGCCGCCTGCATCAGCGTCGCGATTTCGACGCGCAGGGTCTCCACTTCGTTTTGCAGGCGCTCCTGCACCTGCTCAATGGCCAAGCCCACGTAGTTGGTGTTGAGGTAGTTAGCGGCCTCCACCAACTGCGACTGCGAATAATCCAGCTCGGTGAAGATCACGCGGTTTTGCACGTCGCCCTCAGGCGAAACAATGATCACCAATATGCGCCGCTCTGACAGGCGCAGGAACTCGATATGCCGGAACACCGAGCTGCGACGCGGCGCCATCACCACCCCCACAAACTGCGACAGGCTTGACAACAAGTTGGCGGCGTTGGAGATCACTTTCTGCGGCTGATCGAAGGCCAGGGTCTGTGGCGCGATCTGCCCGTGCTGCACCGTCAGCATGGTGTCTACAAAGAGCCGATAGCCACGCGCGGTTGGGATACGTCCGGCCGAGGTGTGGGGGCTGACGATCAGACCCAGCTCTTCCAGGTCGGACATCACGTTGCGTATCGTGGCAGGGGAGAGTTCAAGCCCCGAGGCGCGCGACAAGGTGCGCGATCCGACCGGTTGCCCATCGGCGATGTAGCGCTCCACCAGCGCTTTCAACAACAACTTCGATCGGTCGTCCAGCATGGCTGCATTTTAGTGATGTAATTTGCCGATGAAGTCCAATTTCGCTCAGGTCGCCCTGTTCGGCAAGTACCAGACGCTGGCGCCGGGGGCTGCGGGCACCACCTCGCGCAATGCCCTGCTGGACATCGCCCAGTTCCTTCACACATTGGGTTGTGAGGTGGTGATCGAAGCCGAGACCGCCGGCAACATGAGCATTACGGGCTACGCGGTGATGGATGTGCCCGGGATTGGCAACCACTGCGATCTGGGCTTGGTGGTGGGTGGCGACGGCACGATGCTGGGCATTGGCCGTCAATTGGCGCCCTACAACGTGCCTCTGATTGGCATCAACCAGGGGCGCCTGGGCTTCATCACCGACATCCGTTTCAACAGTTTTGCGGCTGCCCTGGCCCCGATGCTGCGCGGCGAGTACGAGGAAGACCCGCCTCGCTACTGCATGGCGATCGCATCGTGGTGACGCGTTCACAGCACCACGTGCGCTTCCTGCATCCCAAGGGCTGGACGTATTTCGACACCCTGCGCCAGAAGCTGCATTGGAATGAAGGAGTGGCCTGACCGTGAGTCTCAAGCGCATCGTCCTACGTGATTTTGTGATTGTTCAGGAGCTGGATCTGGACCTGTCCGGTGGTTTCACGGTGCTGACGGGTGAAACCGGTGCCGGCAAGTCGATCCTGATTGATGCCTTGCAACTCGCCACGGGTGGTCGCGCCGACGTCGGCGTGATTCGCGAAGGCACAGCCCGGGCTGACATCAGGCGTCGAGTTCGACATGTCGCCCGCAGTGGTGGGCTGGCTCGCCACCGCCGGCTTTGATCGCGGCGACGAACTGCTGCTGCGCCGCACGGTGGACACGCAGGGCAAGAGCCGGGCGTGGATCAACGGCAGCCCCGCCACTGCAGCCCAACTGCGCGAACTGGGCGAGCAACTGCTGGACATCCATGGCCAGCACGCCTGGCAAAGCCTGACCCGACCCGAGGCGGTGCGCGGCTTGCTTGACGGCTACGCGCAGATCAACACCGCCACGCTGAGCACGCTGTGGCAGCAGTGGCGCGAGGCCCAGACGGCACTAAGCCAGGCGCATGCCGCGCAGGAGTCCTTGCAGCGCGAACGCGAGCGTCTGACCTGGCAGATCGGCGAGCTTGACAAGCTGGCGCCGCAGGTGGCAGAGTGGACCGAGCTCAACACCGAGCATGGCCGCCTGTCCAACGGGCAAGCGCTGCTGGACGCGGCGCAAGACGCGCTGAACAGCCTCGACAGGGAGGACGGCGGCACCCTCAGCGCGCTGAACTCGGCCGGCCAGGCGCTGCAATCGCAGGCCCACCTTGAACCCGAGTTCGTGTCCTTGTCGGAGCTGCTGGCGTCCAGTCTGGCGCAGGTGGAAGACACCGCCCACAGTCTGCGCACCTATCTGCGCAGGACCGAACCCGATCCGCAACGCTTGGCCGAACTCGACGCCCGCATGTCGCAATGGCTGTCACTGGCGCGGCGCTACAAGCGCGCGCCCGAAGAACTACCTGCCTTGCTCGCGAATTGGCGCAGCGAATTGGCCCAATTGGACGCCGCGGCCGATCTTGCCGGACTGGGCCAGGCCGAACAAACCGCCCAAGCCGCGTACCACCGGCAAGCGCGCGCCATCTCCAGGGCCCGGCACAAAGCCGCTCCCGCACTGGCCAAGACCGTGACGCAGGCGATGCAGGGTCTTGGCATGCAGGGCGGGCAGTTTGAAGTGTCACTGCAGGAGGCAGCGCAAGCCTGCCAACACGGCCTCGAAGACGTCAGTTTTCTGGTGGCAGGCCACGTCGGCAGTTCTGCCCGACCCATCGGCAAGGTTGCCTCCGGCGGGGAGCTGTCACGCATTGCGCTGGCCATCGCCGTCACCACCAGCCAGCTCGGCCAGGCACAGACGCTGATCTTCGATGAAGTGGACGCTGGCGTTGGCGGTGCGGTGGCCGAGACCGTGGGGCGCCTCATGAAGCAACTGGGTGTGGACCGGCAGGTGCTGGCCGTCACCCACCTGCCGCAAGTGGCGGCCTGCGCCGACCACCACCTGGTAGTCGCCAAGCAGCTGCGCGGTGCCTCAACCGTCAGCTCCATCCATGCGGTCTGTGGCGAACAGCGTGTAGCCGAGATCGCCCGCATGCTGGGCGGAGAACACCTGTCGGGCACCACACTTGCCCACGCCAAGGAAATGCTTCGCACGCAAGGCTGATGTCATGAGCAGTAAACACAACGAACTCCAGATTGTGCTGATCACGGGCATGTCCGGCTCCGGCAAATCGGTCGCCCTCAATGCACTGGAAGATGCCGGCTACTACTGCGTGGACAACCTGCCGCCCGAGTTGTTGTTGCCGTTCGTCGCGCTGGAGCGCAAGCACAAGGCAACGCGACTGGCCATTGCCATGGATGTTCGCAGCGCGACCTCGCTGCCACTGGTGCCACAGCATCTGGCGTCGCTGCGCAAGCAGGGTGTTGCCGTCAAGTCCCTGTTCCTTGACGCCACCACCGGCACGCTGGTGCGCCGCTACTCGGAAACCCGCCGCAAACACCCGCTGTCACAGTCAGGTGCCGACAGCCAGGCCATATCCCCACGACGCGCCCTGGTCGACGCCATTGAGCTCGAACGCGAATTGCTGGGCGACTTGCGCGAACAGGCGCACGTGATCGACACCAGCATCATCCGTGCATCGCAGTTGCAGGGCTACGTCAAGTCCCTGATATCCGCGCCGACTGGCCAGTTGACACTGGTGTTTGAGTCGTTTGCCTTCAAGCGGGGCATCCCGGGCGACGCCGACTTTGTGTTTGATGTTCGCATGTTGCCCAACCCCCACTATGACCCGGACTTGCGCGCCTTCACCGGGCGCGATGCGCCGGTTGCCGAATTCCTGTCAGAGCAGGCCGAAGTGTCACAGATGCAGGGCCACATTGAGGAATTTTTGGGCCACTGGCTTGACAAGCTGGCTCGGGACCATCGCAGTTATGTGACGGTGGCAATTGGCTGCACCGGTGGTCAACACCGCTCGGTCTACCTGGTGGAGCAACTTGCCCGCCTGTTTGGCGACCGGTGGATCACCCTCAAACGCCACCGCGAACTGGACGCCGCCGCGTCAGCCACCTTGCAGTAGTTTGCGGATCGGCGCGGGCAAGCCAAGGCTTGGCCACCGTTGCGCAGTGAACCAGTGCCCGTCCGCCGTAGGCTGCAGGCCGCTATCGGGTACCGACAGCGCGACCGGATGCAGATGCAGGTCTTTGTGGGTCAAGACATGGCGCACCACTGGGCCATCCACCAGTGCGTGGTGCCAAGGCTCGGGCAGCGTCGCCTGAAGTGAAGCCCGGTCCTCAAACAGGGGCACGCAGTACAGGCCAGCCCAGACACCGGGAGTAGGCCGTTGGCTTAACCACACGTCGCGACCTGCGGTGGACAGGTACAGCAGCCAGATCGTCTGCGCGCCGCGTTTGAGCTTGCGCGTCTTCACCGGAAAACGCTCCGGCGCACCCTCGCGTTTGGCCACGCATGTAGCCGCCAACGGGCAGGCGGCGCAATCGGGTTGGCGCAGGGTGCATACCGTAGCGCCCAGATCCATCAGTCCCTGCGTGTAGCGCGGCATGCTGTGGCCGAGTTGTCGGGTCGGCAACAACGTCGTGGCGTGGGCCCAAAGCGCTTGCTCATTGGCGCGCACGGCCAGGTCCGCATCAAAACCCAGAAACCGGCACAACACGCGCTTGACGTTGCCATCGAGTATGGCCACGCGCTCTCCAAAACACAGGGACGCAATCGCCGCCGCCGTGGAGGGACCAATGCCCGGCAGGGTCTGCAAAACCTCGGCGCTGCGCGGAAATTCTCCACCATGGTCACGGCAGACTTGGACCGCACAGCGGTGCAAATTGCGCGCTCGACTGTAGTAGCCCAGGCCGCTCCACAGGCCCAGCACATCGTCCAGACTCGCCGCCGCCAATGTGGCGAGATCGGGAAAGCGTTCGAGGAAACGCGCAAAGTAGTCGCGCACCGTGACGACTTGAGTTTGCTGCAGCATGATCTCGGACAACCAGACCCGATAGGGGTCACGGACTCCTTGCCACGGCAAATCATGACGGCCATACACGCGTTGCCAGGTCACAACCTGGTCGGCCAGTGTCCGGGCTGCCACGCCCGCTCAGGCCATCAGAGGAACCGGTGACGTCTCGATCCGGGGTGACGCCTGCGCATGAATCAGCACCTGCGTCAATTCGGACAATTTGGTGTCGAGCAGAGTCAAGGAGTGCTCCTGTGCCCGGATCTCACCAATGCGATCACTCAGACCGCCCGCAGCCTGTTGAATCCGGTCGATCGCTTCAAGACGTCGACCAAAATTCCTGCGCCGCTCGCGCAACTGGGCATCGAGCTGAGACGCCGCTGCCTTGCTCCACAATTCAATGTCACCGACTGCGGATTCATGGATTGCCCGCAAGCGGGTCGACAGCGCGCGCACCAGACGATCGGCAAACTCCGGCTGCGCCAGACGGAAAGCATTGCCAATTCCCAGGTACTGCAAATGACTGCGCTCCAGCAGCGACAAGTCGCGCAGGTAGCTCTCCATTTGCGGCTCTGGCGAGACCTGCAGGGAGAATCCGTACTCAGCATTGAGTTGGCGGAAGGTGGCGTCCAGCATGGTTTGAATTTCGGCCGCCATAACCTGAACCTTGGCGAAGCTGCCGCGCAAGCGGTCAAAGGTTTCGCCGTAAGCTTTCTTGACACCCAGTTTGAGCCCTTTTTGTTGCAGGGTGGCCACCAACTGGGTCATTTCCCGTTTGAGAGAAGTCGAGCCCAGCAAGCTGAAGACTTCACGCAACAGCTTAAGGTGCACCGAGCGCACGGCATGAATCCGGGCGCCACCCAGATCGAACTCCGCTTGCTCCTGCGAAATGCGCGAGCGCATGTTCTTGATTACCGTCGTGTTCTTGCCCTTGAGCCCATGCAACTCCATCGCCTGATCGGCCAGATCGCGCCGACGAATGTTGATGACCCGAGCTGTTTCAGCGCGCAAATCGAATATTCCCGTGGCAACGGCTGCGGCCAGCATTTTCTGGCGTTGGCCAAGAATGCTGTCAGCCAAGGCCTGCTCCAGATCAAGCAGGCAACTGCGCTCCAGCAGTTCGGGGTCATCGGTAACCTTGGCCACCAGGCCCTTGTGAGCCGAGACTGGAATCACCTGATCAACCGGCACACCCAGGATTTCCGCCGTCGACTCGCATTGACGATCAATCTGGTCCTGAATCTGCTGGGGCGAACTCAGCGCGTCCCAAAGCGTGTCGATTTTGTTGAGGACCACCAGGCGCGTGGCGGTGTCACCGGTATCGGCCATCAGATGTTCGCGCCAGATCGACAGATCGGATTTGGTCACACCCGTGTCCGCACCCAAGATAAACACCACCGCATGAGACTGCGGAATCAGGCTGACTGTCAATTCGGGCTCGGCGCCGATCGCATTGAGTCCTGGGGTGTCCAGGATGATCAGGCCCTGCTTAAGCAGCGGGTGCGCGATGTTGATCAAGGCGTGCCGCCACTTGGGCACCTCCACCATGCCTTGCGCGTCCAGCATTGGGTTGTCGTCGGGCTGCTGGGTCTGCCAGAAGCCCAGCGCACGCGCTTCATCCTGTGTGACGCGGCGAGTCTCGGCCACTTTCTCCAGCGCAGCGGCCAACTGCTGAGGGTTGTGCACGTCAAGGTCGATGCGAGCCCATTTCTCGGGGACCATGCGCCATTCCATCAGTGCCTGGGGCTGCAAGCGAGTCTCGATTGGCAACAAGCGCAAACAGGGCGGCACGTCGGCGTCGTAGCTCATTTCAGTCGGACACATGGTGGTGCGTCCGGCGCTGGCGGGCATGATGCGCCGACCATAGCCCGCAAAGAAGACGGCGTTGATCAACTCGGATTTGCCGCGCGAGAACTCAGCGACAAACGCAACCATCACCTTGTCGGACCGAACATGGGTTTCCAGGCGCCGCAGCCGCTCTTCCACCGCCGAATCCAGCAGTTCGTGATCTTTCATCCACTCCGCGAGCAGCTTCAACCGCAGCGCGAACTCACGCCGCCACGTGCCATGTTGGTCAAACTGTTCGTTGAATGAAGTACCCAAAATGCCTCCGAGCAATCTTTCAATATAGCACCGAGCGGCTCCAAACCCCTCAGCATTTCTGGCAGCGAGGACAGAAAAACGTCGACCGCTGCCCCTGACGCAGGCACTTGATGCTCGCATGGCAGACTCTGCACTCGAGTCCCTCGCGACCGTAAACCATCGCTTCGAGCTGAAAATGGCCGTCTTCTCCAGCCGCGTTGCTGAAGTCCTTCAGCGTGCTGCCGCCTCGTTCAATCGCCCGGCTCAGCACTTCTCGAATCGCACCATGGAGCCGGGCGGCGCGCGCCAGACTCAAACGCCTGGCGCTAATGGTAGGTCTGATGCCCGCCATGAAGAGGGCCTCGGAGGCGTAAATGTTGCCCACGCCAACGACAATGTCGCCTGCCAGCAACACCTGCTTGATGGCGACTTGCCGCTTCTTCAGTTGCTGGTGAAACGCGCGGGCGTCAAACGCAGCCGATAGCGGCTCGACGCCCAGACGACCCAACAACTTGGCTGCCAGCGCGGAATCCAGGCTTGGCGTGAAGACCACCGCGCCGAATCGACGTGGATCGCGCAGACGCAGCACCCCACGGCTGGTGCTCAACTCAAAGTGATCATGCACGCCGGCCGCGGGCAAGTTGGTCGCAAACACCAACCGTCCCGACATCCCCAGATGAATCAGCAGCACACCCTGATCAAGCTCCAGCAACAGGTATTTGCCGCGTCTGCGGACTGCCTTCACGGTGCGCCCCACCAAGTCGGCGGCGTCGCAACCCAGCGGCCATCGCAGAGGCTTGCCCATGCGCACCGCCAGGATCGACGCGCCCGCGATCCGGTCGGCAAAACTCATTCGAGTGACTTCAACTTCGGGCAGTTCAGGCATGGATGCAGGGATAAGTGGAGATGGATTATTATGATTCGATGTTGCTTTTGACGCGCCTGGTTGCGCCCATCCTTCTCATTGCCGCCCTGAGCGCGAACGGGCAAACCCCGATCAAAAGTGGCGAGCCAGCGCTCGGCTCCGCGCTGAACAGCGAGTTGTTCTATCAATTGTTGATCGCTGAACTGCAGGTAAGCGGCGGCGAGCCGGGCGCGGGTTTTTCGCTGGTACTCGATGCTGCCAACAAGACGCGCGATGCCAAGCTCTATCAACGTGCCGTGGAGATTGCACTGCAGGCTCGATCCGGCGACTCCGCCTTGATGGCGGCCCGAGCATGGAAACAAGCCCACCCATCGTCGCGGGAGGCCAACCGCTACACCTTGCAGATCCTGATCAACATGAACCGGATCGGCGAGATTGTTGAGCCCTTAAAGAGAGAAATCACCCTGATGGACGGCAAGGAAAGGGTTGCCGCCGTGACGGCCCTCCCGCGCTACTTTGGCCGGACCAGCAACAAAATACTGGTCGCCAGCGTGGTGGAGCAGGCGCTGGCTGAGTACGTCAGCAGTGGCCCACTCGGTGTCGCGGCATGGACCACGATCGGTCGCTTGCGCCTGGAGGCCGACAACCCGACCGGCGCCCTTGAGGCCGCCCGCTCCGCGCAGGCCCTCGATCCCAAGGCCGACGGACCGGCGTTGTTGGCCCTGACGCTGATGAACCCCAAACTTCCTCAGGCCGAAGTGCTGGTAAGGAAGCACCTGGAGGGCAAGCCGCAGGCCGAGCTTCGAATGGCCTATGCGCAGGCCTTGCTCGGCGCCCAGCGCTATGGCGAGGCCTCCGCGCAACTTCAATCGGTCACCACCGAAAAACCGGATCTGGCGCAGGCTTGGCTGATCCAGGGCACGCTGGAGCTTCAGGATGCCAAGCTGGAAGCTGCAGAGAAGTCATTTCGCAACTACATCAAATTGGTCCCATCAATCGCACCGGCCAAGTCGGCCGACGACACTGATCGGGGTCTGGCCCAGGCCTTCCTGTCGCTGGCCCAGATTGCCGAACAACGCAGAGATTTCGTCCTGGCCCAGTCCTGGCTGGACCGCATCCATAACCCCGAAGATCAACCCAACGTTCAGATTCGCCGCGCATCGCTGCTGGCCCGTCAGGGCAAACTCGATCAGGCCCGAAAACTTCTGCGCGATTTGCCTGCAAGCAGCCCCGCGCAAGAGCGTTTCCGCATGGTTGCCGAAGTCCAGTTGTTGCGCGACCAGAAGCACTACCATGCCGCCTTTGAGATGCTGGCCGAAGCCACCAAGCGCGATCCGTCTGATCTGGATCTGGCCTACGACATGGCGATGGTGGCCGAGAAACTGGGTCGCACGCAGGAAATGGAGCGCTTGCTTCGCGCCGTCATCGCGGGCCGCCCCGACTACCACCACGCCTACAACGCACTGGGCTACTCCCTGGCAGAACGAAATGTTCGCCTGCCCGAGGCCCGCCAGTTGATCCTGAAAGCGCTGGAGTACGCCCCGGATGACCCTCTGATCTCCGACAGCCTGGGCTGGGTCGAGTTTCGCCTGGGCAACTTGCCCGAGGCGGCACGAATCCTTCAAGCGGCATTCAAAGCCAAACCAGATGCCGAGATCGCCGCCCACTTGGGCGAGGTGATGTGGACCATGGGCCGTCGCGACCAGGCCACCGCCATCTGGAAAGAGGGCCAATTGCTTGGCGCCGACAACGAAACCCTGCTTGAAACCCTCAAGCGCTTGCGGGTGCGATGGTAGCGGCGACTGGCACGCGAAGGTGGGCGGTGCATGCGGTTTTGGCTGCCGTGCTAACGCTCACGGCGTGCGCGCAGTCTGACAGACATCGGATGCCAAGTGGCGCTGCCGCCAGGGCCTGGCACGGTCGCCTGGGACTACGCGTCGAGTCAAGCCCGGTCCAGTCATTTACCGCGACGCTTGACCTCAGCGGTGACGCGCAAGTCGGCGATCTGGTTCTATCCAGTGCGCTTGGCACGGCATTGCTGGCGCTGTCATGGCGCCCAGGCCACGCAACCTTGCAACGCGACGGCCAGTCGCGCGAATATGGCTCGGTATCGGAGCTGATGCTGGACGCACTGGGCGCTGACCTGCCCATGACTGCCCTGTTTGCCTGGCTCGCCGGCCACGACGCGGTGGTGGCCGGTTGGCAGGCGGACCTGTCCCAATTGAGCAGCGGGCGTTTGTCGGCCCGGCGCAGCGAGCCTGCACCAGTGGTGGAACTGCGCCTGATGCTGGAGCCATGAGCCTCAGTTACGCCTGTCACCCATGATTTCCCTGTACGACGTGGCAGCGCCTGCCAAGCTCAACCTGTTCCTGCATATCACCGGTCGCCGCGGCGACGGCTACCACCTGCTTCAATCGGTGTTCATGCTGATCGACTGGTGCGACACGCTCAACTTTGAATTGCGCCGCGATGGCTGCGTCACTCGCGAAGACTTGGCCGCAAGTCTGCCGCCCGACGACCTTATCGTGCGCTCGGCACGCGCCCTGCAAGCTGCCACCGGTACCCGCCTGGGAGCCCACATTGGCGTGCACAAGCGAGTTCCGGCGCAAGCCGGCATGGGCGGCGGTTCCTCGGACGCGGCGTCCACCCTGCTGGCTCTGAACCGCCTTTGGCAACTGGACCTGCCCTTGAGCGCGCTGAAGCGCATTGGGCTCGCGCTTGGTGCCGATGTGCCCTTCTTTCTGGGCGGGCGCAACGCCTGGGTGGAGGGTATTGGCGAAAAGATCACGCCCATCCAACTCCCCATTGGGCGCTTCCTGGTTGTCAAACCCGCCCAAGGGTTGGAGACCCGCTCAATTTTCTCGGACCCCGCCCTGAAACGCGATACCGAGACTGCTATAATCTCAGGCTTCGCTGCAAATGCATTCGGTTTTGGCCGAAACGACTTGCAGCCTGTAGCGCAGAAGCTCTGCCCAGGCGTGACGCAAGCCCTTCAGTGGCTGCAATCGGCTGGACTCAGTGGGCGCATGACAGGCTCTGGTAGTGCTGTGTTTGCACCGGTGCTGCAAGACTTCAACTTGGGTTCCATCCCGCATGGGTTTCAAGTCAGGTTGTGCAACAGTTTGGAGATTCACCCTTTGCTTGGTTGGGCTCTGGACGACAGTTTTCGGGTTGACCACCCAAGTGGTTGACCGGTGTAGGGGAGTCGCCAAGTTGGTTAAGGCACTGGATTTTGATTCCAGCATGCGAAGGTTCGAATCCTTCCTCCCCTGCCAAGCCGGGTGTACGCCCTGGCGATTCGACGTGCAGGCTCAAACAAAATTCACTGGCTGGACTAAGCATGCAGGCTCCTCAACCCCCTGACTTCATGGTTTTTACCGGCAATGCCAATCCCGGGATGGCAGCAGACATCGCGGAGCACCTTGGCATTTCCTTGGGGGCCGCCACCGTGGGCCGCTTTTCGGACGGCGAGGTCACGGTCGAGATCAATCAGAACGTGCGTGCCCGCGACGTGTTCGTGGTGCAGTCCACATGCGCCCCGACCAACGAAAACCTGATGGAGTTGCTCATCATGGTGGATGCGCTCAAGCGCGCATCGGCCGAGCGCATCAGCGCCGTGATTCCCTACTTTGGCTACGCCCGGCAAGATCGCCGACCGCGCTCCACCCGGGTTCCGATCACGGCCAAGGTCGTGGCCAACATGTTGCAGGCGGTCGGTGTCGCGCGCGTCCTGACCATGGACCTGCACGCCGACCAGATTCAGGGCTTCTTTGACATTCCGGTCGACAACATCTACGCCTCCCCAGTGCTGCTTGGCGATTTGCGCCAGAAGAACTACGACGACCTGATTGTCGTGTCCCCCGACGTCGGCGGCGTGGTGCGCGCGCGCGCGCTGGCCAAACAGCTCAACTGTGACCTGGCGATCATCGACAAACGTCGCCCCAGGGCCAACGTCAGCGAAGTGATGCATGTCATCGGCGAGATCGATGGACGCAATTGCGTGATCATGGACGACATGATCGACACCGCCGGCACGCTGGTCAAGGCGGCCGAGGTGCTGAAGGAACGCGGCGCCAAGAAGGTCTACGCCTATTGCACCCACCCGATCTTTTCGGGTCCGGCCATCGAGCGCATCAACAATGGCAGCGCGCTTGACGAGGTCGTTGTCACCAACACCATTCCGCTGAACCAGGCAGCGACCGCCAGCCCCAAGATTCGCCAACTCACCGTCGCACCGCTCATCGCCGAGACGATTCAGCGCATTGCCAAGGGTGAGTCGGTCATGAGTTTGTTCTCGGATCAGGAAAATCTCTTCTAGGATTTCTGATCGGAACAACATCGCAGGCCCGCACGCTTGATCGCGTGCACCAGGGTCTTTTTTAATCGGAGTCACACTGGTCGCGGTGGACTCTTACAGGAGTTGAGTATGAAATTCGTCGCTTTTGAGCGCGCCAAGCAGGGTACGGGTGCGAGCCGCCGTCTCCGCATTTCGGGTCGCACACCCGCCATCGTTTATGGCGGCACCGCCGAGCCGCAAGCTGTTGAGCTGGACCACAATGCCTTGTGGCATGCCCTGAAGAAGGAAGCCTTCCACGCCACCGTGCTGGACATGGAATTCAAGGGCGCGGACCACAAGGTTCTGTTGCGCAACGTGCAAATGCACCCCTACAAGCAAATGGTGCTGCACGTGGACTTTCAGCGTGTTGACGCCAACACCAAGCTGCACATGAAGGTGCCACTGCACTACAGCGGCGACGAAAACTCGCCCGCAGTCAAGACCGAAGGTTGCATCGCCAACCACATCGTGACCGAGATTGAAGTGCTGTGCCTGCCCGCCGATCTGCCCGAATTCATTGCCGTGGATTTGAGCGGTCTGAAAAAGGGCGTCTCGCTGCACCTCAACGACATCGCGCTGCCCAAGGGCGTGACCGCCGTCACGCACGGCAAGAACAACCCGGTGCTGGTCTCGGTAGTGATGGTTGCCGGCGCAGAAGTCCCTGCAGCCGAAGCAGCCGACGCTACAGCGGCTCCCGCAGCAGGTGGCAAGGCAGCCGCAGCCAAAGCACCGGCCGCCGCCAAGGGCGCTGCTGGCGCCAAGGCGCCCGCCGCTGCCAAAGCACCCGCCGCCAAGAAGTAACCTGCTACTTGGCGGAGCAGCCGCCGTGGCGCTCACGGTACACGCGCTGCACTGCACGATCTGGCAACTTGCCAGGAATACGGCCCACTTGAGTGGGCCGTATTCTTTGGCGCAACCGTGCCGCGCGTAGCCATCGCCGCAGGCACCTCTGAACCGATAATCAGCCCATGATCAAGCTCTTTGTGGGTCTTGGAAATCCCGGACCCGACTACGAATCGACCCGCCACAACGCCGGCTTCTGGTGGCTTGACGCGGTCGCGCGCGAACTCAAACTCACGCTGGCGATGGACCGGGGCTACCATGGCCTGCTCGCCCGAGGCAATGCGAATGGCCAGACGATCTGGCTGCTGGCGCCTCAGACCTTCATGAACCTCTCAGGCAAGTCCGTAGCCGCACTTGCTCGGTTTTTCAAAATCGCCCCCAATGAAATCCTGGTTGCCCACGACGAGCTTGATGTGGTTCCGGGGGAAGTCAAACTCAAGCTTGGTGGCAGCCACGCGGGCCACAATGGGCTGCGCGACATTCATGATCAACTGGGCACGGACGACTACTGGCGCTTGCGATTGGGGGTGGGCCATCCCGGCGTCAAGTCAGAAGTGATCAACTGGGTTCTGAAGAAGCCCTCACTCGACCACCGGATCGCGATCGACCAGGCGATTGACCGCAGCATCAAGGCCCTGCCCCACTTCCTGAGCGGCGACATGGCCAAGGCCACCATGCTGATCCACACCAGCAAGCCGCCTCGCCCCAAACCGCCCCGCCAACCCAAGCCGCCTTCGCCACCGGTGGACGCAAGTCACTTGCCCGGCACGGAGGGTGCCTGATCCTTCAGACGAAGGTACTTCTGCCATAGCGTTTCCCGATCCTCGACAAACTGCGGATTGACCGGAATGCACGCCACCGGACACACTTGCACGCACTGCGGCTGATCAAAGTGGCCCACGCATTCGGTGCACTTGGCTGGGTCAATCTCGTAGATTTCGGCACCCAGGTAGATCGCTTCATTCGGGCACTCTGGCTCGCACACATCACAGTTGATGCAGTCGTCGGTGATCATCAAGGCCATCGCCGCTGCTCCCCGTCGGTTGAGGGCAGAGCGTCGCTTCGCCCCGGTCTGTGTCGCGGAAATCTGGTACAAGTCGGCATACTCGGATTATCGGCGGAGCTGGCGCGAAGCAGTGCCAATCCCCCTGCCACCAGCATGCTGATAATCGGGCTTTCCATCGCCAGGCAATCCGGCGCGGGCCTGCACTGCAACCACGACCTTCATGGGCTTGTACCTCCTCAAACGACTGCTGACACTGATTGCCACGCTGGTGGCGGCCTCAGCCATGGTGTTTCTGGTGCTGGAAATTCTGCCAGGGGACGCCGCGTTGATCATGATGGGTCCGGACGCCGCGCCAGAGGCCGTGCGGGCGCTTGCCACCAAACTCGGCCTGGACCAGCCCGCGCTGCAGCGCTACGGGCATTGGGTGGTTGGACTGCTGACCGGCGAGTTGGGTGACAGCTACGCCTACAGCTCCCCCGTGGCCGAATTGATTGCCGAGCGACTGGCCGTGACCGTGCCCTTGGCACTGATGAGCATGGCGCTCACCACCGCCCTGGCCCTGAGCGTCGGCATCTATGCCGCCGCCCACCACAACCGCGTTGGCGACGTCGGGCTGATGGGTCTGACGCAACTGGGCATTGCCATCCCGAACTTCTGGTTTGCGATCGTGCTGATTTTGCTGTTCGCCGTGCATTTGCAGTGGTTCGCGGCAGGCGGTTTTCCGGGTTGGAGCGACGAGCCAGCGCTGGCACTCAAGGCACTGCTGCTGCCTGCCGTGTCGCTGGCCGTGGTCCAGTCGGCGATCCTGGCCCGCATCACCCGCTCGGCAGTGCTGGACGTGCTGCGCGAGGACTATGTACGCACCGCCCGCTCCAAAGGGCTGTCGCGGCGCGCCACCTTGTGGGGCCACGTGTTGCGCAACGCCATGATTCCGGTCATCACCGTCATGGGCCTGCAGTTTGCCAATCTGCTGGCCGGCACCATCGTGGTGGAAAACGTGTTTTATCTGCCCGGCCTGGGACGGCTGATCTTTCAGTCCATCGCCAACCGCGACGTCATCGTGGTGCGCAACTGCGTCATGCTATTGGCCGCCATGGTGATCATCATCAATTTTGTGGTGGACGTGCTGTACGCCGTGATCGACCCGCGCGTCAAGGCCAACGATCTATGAGCGCAGCGCCGGGCCGCCCCAAGCAAGCTCGCACCGTAGCCCGTGAGGGCGAAGGTACTCCAGTGAGCGCAGCCCCAGCCACCGCGGGCAAGACGCCCCAGAGCCTGGCGGGCCGCTTGCGCCAGCAGCACAACTTGCTTGTCGGCGCCTTGCTCACGCTGCTGCTGATCGGTGCGGCCTGCCTGTCACTGGTCTGGACGCCGTGGTCTGCGTTCGAGATCGACATGGCCGCCAAACTGCAGGGTCCCACCCGTCAGCACTGGCTGGGCACCGACCCGTTCGGGCGCGATGTGGCGTCCTTGCTGCTGATGGGCGCGCGCAACTCGATTCTGGTGGGCGTGATTGCGGTCAGCATTGGCCTGTTGCTGGGCACCGCCGCAGGTCTGCTGGCGGCGGCCCGGCGCGGCTGGGTGGAGGAGTTGGTCATGCGCCTGGCCGACTTCACCTTTGCCTTTCCCGCCATCCTGTCGGCCATCATGCTGACAGCCGTGTTTGGAGCCGGCATTGTCAACGCCATCATCGCCATCGGCATCTTCAACATCCCGACCTTCGCGCGCATCAGCCGCGCCTCGGCCAGGCAGATATGGGCCCGCGAATACGTGCTGGCGGCGCGCGCCTGTGGCAAGGGGCCCTGGCGCATCACGCTCGACCACGTGCTGCCCAACATCGCCTCGGTGTTGATCGTGCAGGCCACGATCCAGTTCGCCCTGGCGATCCTGGCCGAGGCGGCGCTGTCCTATTTGGGCCTGGGCACACAGCCTCCGCAGCCGTCCTGGGGTCGCATGCTGGCCGAAGCACAGACCCTGCTGTACCAGGCACCCCTGCTGGCGGTGTTCCCGGGCGTCGCCATTGCCATGGCCGTGCTGGGCCTGAACCTGCTGGGTGACGGCTTGCGCGATCTGCTCGATCCCAAGCTGACCAGAAAGCGTTGACGCCATGGCGCTACTTGAAGTCCGCCATCTGAACGTGCAACTGCAGACACGCGATGGACCCGCCCTCGCGGTGCGGGACCTCAGTTTTGAACTCGACCGCGGACAGACGCTGGGACTGATCGGAGAGTCGGGCTGCGGCAAGTCCCTCACCGCCATGGCCTTGATGGGGCTGCTGCCGGAGGGCGCCCGCGTCACGGGCAGCATCGTGCTCGATGGCCAAGCTCTGGTGGGGCAGAGCGATACGATGCTGCAAAACATCCGGGGCAATCGCATCGGCATGGTGTTTCAGGAGCCGATGACCGCCCTCAATCCCGTGCACAGCATCGGCAAACAAGTGGCCGAGCCGCTGCGCCTGCACCGGGGAGCCTCAAGAGAACAGGCCCGGCACAAGGCCATCGCGTTGCTGGACCGGGTCGGAATCGACAACGCAGCCCGACGCTTTGACGCTTACCCGCATCAGTTCTCGGGCGGCCAGCGCCAACGCATCACCATTGCCATGGCCTTGGCCTGTGGGCCGGACCTGCTGATTGCGGATGAGCCCACGACCGCGCTGGACGTCACCGTGCAGCGCCAGATCCTGGACCTGATCAGCGAGCTGGTGCACGAGCGCCAGATGGCGCTGCTGCTGATCTCGCACGACCTGGGCGTGATTGCCCAGAACACCGCGCGCATGCTGGTGATGTATGGCGGGCGCGTGGTCGAGGGCGGCCCCAGCGCACAAGTATTCACGCAGATGGCCCATCCCTACACCGTGGGCCTGTTTGCCGCCCGGCCCCGCCTGGGCGCGCGCCGGGGCGAGCGCCTGCAAACCATTGCCGGTACCGTGCCCCAATTGCACGAACTCACCGCGCTGTGTCCGTTTGCCTCCCGCTGCGGCGTGGCGCTGCCCGCCTGCGACAGCCAAGCGCCGATCGCCAGCGATCTGGGAGGCGGCCACACCGCCCATTGCCTGCGCCTTGAGGGCCCCCGCCAGCAGGGGACACCCCAGTGACAGCAGATCTTTTGCGAGTCGAGCAGTTGACGCGCAGCTACCCGCTACCGCGCGAGGCCCTGTGGCGCAAGCCACGCCTGTTGCACGCCCTGCAGGGGGTGAGCCTGTCGCTGAGCCAGGGCCAAAGTCTGGGGATAGTGGGCGAATCCGGTTCTGGCAAATCCACCCTGGCGCGCCTGGTGATGGCATTGGAGGCACCGTCCTCAGGTTCGGTGCATGTGCTCGGACAGGACCTGGGCGCCTTGCCCGCAGCGCAACTGCGCCAGGCACGGCGGGATTTCCAGATGGTGTTTCAGGACCCCTACGGCTCACTCGATCCGCGTCAAACCGTGGCCCGGATCGTGAGCGAGCCATTGGCCGCATTGGCACGTGTCAGCGCGGCCGAACAACGCGAGCAAGTGGCGCAGGTGCTGGCCGCCGTCGGGCTGCGCCACGATGACCTGGACAAATACCCGCACGAGTTCTCGGGTGGCCAGCGACAACGCATCGCCATCGCCCGTGCCTTGATCACCCGCCCGCGCCTGATCGTGGCGGATGAACCGGTGAGCGCATTGGACGTCTCCGTGCAGGCCCAAGTACTCAACCTGATGCAGGACTTGCAGGACCAGTTCGGCATCAGCTACCTATTGATCAGCCACGACCTGGCTGTGGTGGATCACCTGTGTGACGAGGTGGCGGTCATCTTCCAGGGTCGCATCGTCGAACAGGCGGGGGCGGCGACGCTGTTCCAGGGCGCAGCGCATCCCTACACCCGGGCTTTGATCGACGCCATCCCGCGCCTTGAACGACCGATCACCCCACGTGGGCGGCCGCCCAGCTTGGCGCCTGCGCCCACCGTACAAACCGCGGCAGGATGCCCGTATGCGCCACGTTGCCAGCACGCCAACGGCCAGTGCCACAGCGTCCGACCCGAATTGCTGCCCGTCGGGGACGGCCACCTCGTCGCCTGTCACCTGCCGTTTGCCGGCTCTGTCCGCCCGTAGGCCCGGAGTCGCTGACCGGCCCCACGCCGGAACAACCGGCCGTTGCGAAATGAATCGCAAACCGGTCGCATCGCGGCAAATGCAAATTGGGACTATCATTTCCCACAACTAACAAGCCCTGCCCAAGCAGCGGTGGCGAAGGAGGACGGTCGTTCACATGTCACTGCCCGGTTTCTACCAGCGATCACTTCAGACCCGTGTGACACTGTTCACATTGGCCATCTTTCTGGCGAGCATCTGGTCGTTGTCGTTCTACGGCAGCCAGATCCTGCGCGACGACATGCGGCGCCTACTCGGCGAGCAGCAGTTCTCTACCGTCGACATGATGGCCGCCAACATCACCCGTGACATCAACGACCGCCTCGCCGCTCTGGATTTGACGGCTCGCACAATCAGCGCCGACCGGCTGCGACGCGCCAACGACATGCAAAGCTTCCTGGAGGACCACCCGATCCTGCGCCAACTGTTCAACGCAGGAATCATCGTCCACCAGCTCGACGGCACCGTCGTGGCTGACTCGGCACCAGCGGCGGGACGGATCGTTCAAAACCACAGCGACGCAAAGGCCGTCACCGCTGCCTTGCGCCACGGCCAAGCCGGCATCAGCCGGCCCGTCCTCACGCACGATGCCGGCGCGCCCATGTTCGGCATGACGGTACCGATCCGTGACGCGCAGGACATCGTGATTGGCGCCATGACTGGCATGACCAGTTTGGGGCAGCCAAACTTTCTGGACAACCTGACCAGCCGGCGCTATGGCAAGACCGGCGGCTACCTGTTGGTGGCAGCCGCGGATCGGCTGGTTGTAACGGCTTCCGACAAGAGTCGGGTCATGGAATCGCTGCCGGGACCGGGCGTCAGTGCGGAACTGGACCGTTTCCTCGCCGGCTATCAGGGCTCCGGCATCTTTGTTAACCCGACCGGAACCGAGGTACTGGCCTCGGCCCGAAGCGTCGGGGCCACCAATTGGTATGTAGCTGCCGTTTTGCCGACCGCCGAGGCTTTCGCCCCAATTCAGGAGTTGCAGCGCCGCCTGCTGCTGGCGTCGCTGCTTTTGACGGTGCTCGCCGGTGGCCTGACGCACTGGATGCTGAAGCGGCAACTCACACCGATGAGGGCGGCTGCAGCCGCTTTGGACAAATTGTTGGTCGCCAAGGCCGCACCAGTCGCGTTGCCTGTTGGCGGGCATGATGAGATCGGCAAGCTGATCGGTGGTTTCAATCACCTCCTTGAAGGCCTCGCCGAGCGCGAAACCTTGCTTCAGCAAGTGCTGGACACGTCCAGCGTCGCGATATTTGTCGTGGACAGAACCGGTCGCATCACGCAGGCCAACCAACGCATGGCGGAGATGTTTGGCCGCTCGCTCGCTGAACTGACTGGAGCCGAGTACGTCAGCCTGGTCCACCCGGACGAGCGCGAAGCCGGTCGCCAGAGAATGCTGGCACTGTTGGCCAGTGCCGTACCGTCCGTGGATCTGGATCGCCTGTACTGGCGCGCCGACCACACCAGCTTCTGGGGCCACCTGACCGGCAAGCGATGCTTCTCGGCGAAGGGAGAGGAATTGGGCCTGGTCGGTGTGATTGCTGACGTCTCGGCTCGCGTCGAGGCAGAGCGATTCGAGCAGTTTCGCAGCCACGCGCTCGAACTGATGGCCACCGGTGCCGCGCTGCCCAGCATCCTGGACGCGATTGTCCGCGGTGTGGAGCAACTCAATCCTGCCATGCTCTGCAGCGTGGCCTTGCTCGATGCGCAGGGCCGGCACCTGGTCTTGGGGGCCGCGCCAAGCCTGCCTGACGCGTTCAACACCAGCATCGATGGCGAGGCGATCGGAATCGGCGTCGGTTCCTGCGGGACGGCGGCCGCCACCGGCGAACGCGTGATCGTCGAGGACATCAGCACGCACCCGTATTGGGCCGCCTACCGGGAGCTGGCCAGCAGCGCCGGCTTAGCCGCCTGCTGGTCGCAGCCAGTGAACGCATCCAATGGGCAGATACTGGGCACCTTTGCCATCTACCACCGCTGCATCAATGCGCCGAACACGGCCGACCTCGCCATCATCGAACAGGCGGCGCGCCTGGCCAGCATTGCAATTGAAAAGAACCATGCCTCCGAGACCTTGCGGGCCAGCGAGGCGCGCTTTCGCTCGCTGATGGAAGACATCCCCAGCGTGTCGGTGCAAGGCTATGCGTCGGACGGCACGGTCGTGTTCTGGAACCACGCCTCGGAACGCCTGTACGGCTACAGCGCCGCGGAGGCTCTAGGCGGCAATCTACTGGACCTGATCATCCCGCCGACCATGCGCGACAACGTACGAGCTGCGGTTCAACAAAGCTTCGAGTCTGGCCAGGCAATCCCAGCCGGAGAACTGCTGCTGCAGACCAAGGACGGCTCGACCGTGCCGGTTTTTTCCAGCCACGCTCTGGTGCAGCGCTACGGCCGCCCGCCAGAGATGTTCTGCCTCGACATTGATTTGTCAGAGCGCAAGCGCGCCGAAGCCGCGCTGCACGCCAGCGAAGCACGCATCCGGAGCATTTTCGAAGGGACCGCCGATGCCATGTTCGTCAGCGATCAGCAGGGCAACTACCAGTACGTGAACCAGGCCGCCAGCACACTGCTCGGCTACCCGCGCGAGCGACTGCTCAGCATGCACCTGAGCGACGTCACGCCGCCTGAGGACCTACCCGAAATACTGGCCGGGTTCGAGCTACTGAAGTCCAACGGCGTGCTGCGCGCCGAGTTCCGGCTGGTCCGCGCCGACGGCAGCACGGTACCGGTTGACTTTCACGCCACGGCGCTGCCAGACGGCACCTTGCTCGGATCGTGCCGCGATATCACCGAACGCAAGCGGGCCGAGGAACGACTGCAACTCGCGGCCAATGTCTTCGCCCACGCCCGCGAGGCGATCCTGATCACCGCCGCCGATGGCCGCGTCATCGATGTCAACGACGCCTTCACGCGCATCACTGGCTACAGCCATGACGAAGTGGTGGGCCAGAATCCGCATTTCCTCAACTCCGGCGTGCACGGCAAGGACCATGTGACCCTTTGGCGCGACCTGGTCGACAAGGGCTACTGGTACGGCGAGGTCTGGAATCGGCGCAAGAACGGCGAGGTCTACGCCGAAATGCAAACCATCAGCGCTGTACGCGACGCGCAGGGCAAGGTTCAGCAATACGTGGCGCTGTTCTCGGACATCACCGCCCAGAAGGCGCATCAGCAGCAGCTCGAGCACATCGCGCATTTCGATGCCTTGACCAGCCTGCCCAATCGCGTCCTGCTGGCCGATCGCATGCACCAGGCGATGTCGCAGGCGACGCGGCGCGGCTTGACCCTGGCGGTAGCGTTTCTCGACCTCGATGGCTTCAAGGCCATCAACGACAAGCACGGGCACGAGACGGGTGACCAATTGCTGCTGGCAATGGCCAACCGCATGAAGCAATCGCTGCGCGATGGTGACACGCTGGCGCGCATTGGTGGCGACGAATTTGTCGCCGTGCTCACTGACCTGAACGACGCCGCTGCCAGCGAGCCCATGCTTACCCGGTTGCTCAGCGCGGCGGCTCAGCCCACGCATGTGGGCGACCTGACCTTGCAAGTTTCGGCCAGCCTGGGCGTGACCTTCTTCCCGCAGACCGAAGATATCGACGCGGACACCCTGTTGCGCCAGGCCGACCAAGCCATGTACCAGGCCAAGCTTGGTGGCAAGAACCGCTTCCACATCTTCGACGCTGAACAGGACCGCAGCGTACGCGGTCACCACGAAAGTCTGGAGCACATCCGTCGCGCCCTTGATTAGCATGAATTCGTGCTGTACTACCAACCCAAGGTGAACATGCGCACCGGCCAGGTAATCGGCGCCGAGGCGCTGATCCGCTGGCAACATCCCGAGCAGGGCTTGCTACCGCCGTCGGTGTTCCTGCCGGTCGTAGAAGACCATCCACTGGCGGTTGACATCGGCGAATGGGTGATCAGCACCGCGCTGGCGCAGATGCAGTCCTGGCAGGACGCCGGACTCACCATCTCGGTCAGCGTCAATGTCGGGGCGCGCCAGTTGCAGCAGGAGAACTTTGTTGATCGCCTGCGTGCCCTGCTGGCAGTCCATCCGGCCATCGCGTCGTCCCGCCTGGAACTCGAAGTTTTGGAGACCAGCGCGCTCGAAGACATCGCCGGCGTGTCCCGGGTGATCGAAACCTGTGCGGCCATGGGTGTGCGCTTTGCCCTAGACGACTTTGGCACGGGCTATTCCTCGCTGACCTACCTCAAGCGTCTGCCTGCGAGCTTGCTCAAGATCGACCAGAGTTTTGTGCGCGACATGCTCGACGATCCGGACGACCTGGCCATCCTCGAAGGCGTAATCGGGTTGGCCAGTGCGTTCCGTCGCGAGGTGATCGCGGAGGGTGTGGAGACCATCGAGCACGGCGAAATGCTGCTGCAACTGGGGTGCGAACTGGCGCAGGGCTATGGCATCGCGCGCCCGATGCCGGCGCACGCCGTGCCGCGCTGGGTGCAAACCTGGCAACCCGAGCCCAGCTGGCGTGATGTGCCGCTGGTTAGCCGCGATGATCTGCCACTGCTGTTTGCCAGCGTGGAGCATCGCGCCTGGGTCAAGGCGATGGAGAAATACCTGCGCAACGAACGCGAAACGCCGCCGCAACTCGACCACCAGCAATGCCATTTCGGAAGCTGGATACGCGACCAGGGACTGAGCAGTCACGGCACACACCCCTCCTTCGACGCCATTGATGGCCTGCATCGGGCAGCTCATGGCCTGGCCACCGAACTGTGTGCCCTCAAGGCACTGCACCAGGACGATCTGGCTCTGCATCGACTGGACGAGTTGCAGGCACTCGGCGACGACTTGCTCAAGCGGGTGAAGGAACTGGAGCTGCCTCGCACCCCTTGACAAGTTTGAGGCGGCGCTGACGCTCGCGATGGCCATGACTTGAGGTGCCGGTTGAACCGTCGATTGCGGTAGTGGTATGGTTCAAGCTTGGGCACGGCGGTGCTCGCTGCGTCCACCTTTTTGTCTGGAGACCTCACCATGATCCAACGTCGCACCCTTCTCACTTCAACCGCCTGCGCCGCAGCGACCGCATCGCTGCCCCTGGGCGCGACGGCACAAGCCAAAAAGGACGCCGTGGTGCTGGCCATGACGTTGGAGCCGCCGGGCCTGGACCCGACGGCGGGCGCGGCCTCTGCGATTGCCGAGATCGTGCACTACAACATTTTCGAGACACTCACCAAGATCAACAGCGACGGCTCGGTCTCGCCGCTGCTGGCCGAAAGCTGGGAAGTGTCACCCGACCTTAAGACCTACACCTTCAAGCTGCGCCGGGGTGTCAAGTTCCACAACGGCGAACCCTGCAACGCCCAGGCCGTCAAGTTCTCGTTTGAGCGGGCCGGCGCCGACAAGAGCACCAACAAGGACAAACGCACCTTCGCGGGCATGGAGAGCGTGGCGGCGATCGACGACCACACCGTGGTGATTCTCAACAAGGGCCTGGATCCAGACTTTCTGTTCCTGATGGGCCAGGCCACCGCCATCATCGTCGAACCCAAGAGCGCCGACAGCAACGCCACCAAGCCGGTCGGCACCGGGCCGTACCAACTGGCAGCCTGGGCCAAAGGTTCCTCGGTCACGCTCGCCAAGTGGGATGGCTACCGCCAAGCCAACACCATCAAGATGAAGAAAGTGACCTTTCGCTTCATCAGCGACCCCGCCGCGCAGGTTGCCGCTTTGCTGGCCGGTGACGTGGATGCGTTCCCGCGCGTCACGCCGCGTGGCGTGGCGCAGTTCAAGAGCAATCCAAAGTTCCAGGTGATTGTCAGCGGCTCACGCGCCAAGACCATTTTGGCGATCAACAACAAGAAGAAGCCGCTCGATGACGTGCGCGTGAGACGGGCCATCGCCGCCGCCATCGACCGCAAGGCGGTGATTGAAGGCGCCGGCGACGGTTATGGCTCGCCCATCGGTAGCCACTATGTGCCGGGTGCGTTTGGCTATGTCGACACCACCGGCATCAATCCGTTCAACCTCGACAAGGCCCGGGCGCTGCTGGCCGAGGCGGGCATCAAGACGCCGCTGGAGCTCACCCTCAAGCTGCCACCGCCGCCCTACGCGCGCCAGGGCGGCGAGGTGATCGCGGCGCAACTGGCCAAGATCGGCATCATTGCCAAGATCGAAAACGTGGAGTGGGCGCAGTGGCTCAGCGGCACCTACACCAACAAGAATTACGACCTGACCATCATCTCGCACGTGGAGCCGTTTGACCTGGGCAATTTCGCCAAGCCCGGTTATTACTGGGGCTACGAGTCGCCCGCGTTCAACGCCCTTTACGACAAAGTCCAGAACTCGCCACGCGCAGCCGACCGCGCCAAATTGCTGGCCGACGCCCAGCGCCTGATCGCCAACGACTGCGTCCATGCGTTCCTGTACCAGCCGCAATGGGTCAGCGTGGCCGTCAAGCCGCTCAGGGGGCTCTGGAAAGACATGCCAATCTTCGTCAACGACCTGTCGGCCCTGTCATGGTCGTGATCGGCTGCGCCCCGCCGTGACGCAAACGGGCATGCCGGAGCAGGCACTGCACGATTGGCCGGCGTCGAGGATGCTGGCGGCGTTCGCGCGGCGCGAGCTGTCGCCAGTGGAGGTCACGCAGTCGGTGCTGGACCACATCGAGCGCTGGGAGCCGCAGCTTCACGCCAGCTACCTGCTTCGTCCGGAACTGGCCTTGGCGCAGGCGCGCGCCAGCGAGGCGCGTTGGATCAGGGGCGAACCCTGCGGCACGCTTGACGGGGTACCGGTGACCCTCAAAGAGAACATTGCCACGCAAGGCGACCCAATGCCCTTGGGCACCGCCGCCACGGAGCTGCTGCCGGCCAGCGCGGACGCGCCCCCGGCTGCGCGGCTGCGCGAGGCTGGCGCGGTGCTGGTTTGCAAGACCACCATGCCGGACTACGGCATGCTGTCCTCCGGGCTGTCGAGCTTTCACGCCACCAGCCGCAATCCCTGGGATCTGAGCAAGACACCGGGCGGCTCCAGTGCCGGTGGCGCGGCCGCGGCAGCAGCAGGTTACGGTCCGCTGCACGTTGGCACCGACATTGGTGGTTCACTGCGGTTGCCGGCCGGCTGGTGCGGCATCTTCAGCCTCAAACCCAGCCTGGGCCGCATTCCGATTGACCCGCCCTACACCGGGCGCTGCGCCGGTCCGATGACACGCACGGTGGCCGACGCCGCGCTGCTGATGCAAGTCCTGTCCCGACCCGACGCGCGCGACAGCATGAGCCTGCCGTTTGAGGCGATTGCCTGGGAGCGGTTCGATCAGTGTGGCGACTGGCTGAAGGGACTGAAGATCGGACTGCTGCAGGACCCCGGCTGCGGCCTTGCGGTGGATCCCGAAGTCAGCCAGGCTGTCAACCACGCCGCGCAGCTGCTGGCGCAAGCCGGTGCCCACATCGAGCCGATGCGACCCTTCATGACGCCAGCGATGCTCGACGGCATGGACCACGCCTGGCGCATGCGCTCGCACCTCGACCTGGCCGCACTCAAGCCCGAGCGCAGGGCCAAGGTGCTGCCTTACATCCGGCACTGGGCCGACAGCGCAGCCCACTTGTCGGGGCCGCAAACCTTTGTCGCCATGAGCCAGTTCCACGTCACGCGCCTGGCCATCGTCAAGGCCTGCGCGCCCTATGACTTCGTGATCTCGCCGACCTCGCCGGTGGTGGCGTTTGCGGCAGAACTGCCCTCGCCCACCAACGATCCGCTGCGCCCCCTCGAACATATCGCCTTTACCGTGCCCTACAACATGTCGGAGCAACCGGCCGCCTCGGTCAATTGCGGCTACACCGCGCAGGGCCTGCCGATTGGCCTGCAAATCGCGGGCCAGCGCTTTGACGATCTGGGTGTACTGCGACTGGCGCGGGCATTTGAAGGGCTGCGGGGGCCGCAACGGCCCTGGCCACAGCCGCGCGGTGCTGGTCAGGCCGCCGGGCGCGACTTGACCAGCGCGCGCTGATCGTAACGCGGCTGGGCGGGCAGGTCGGCCAGGTGTTGGGTATCCGCCCAACTGACGATTTCAACCGTTTCGCCCGCGATCCGAACCCGGTTCAGACCGGCGTTGGGAATCTCGCTCTGGCGTGGACCAGACAAGGGCAGGCCGAGCGCCGTGCGGTAAACCATGTCGAGCACGCCGCCGTGGGTCACCACCACCAGGGTTTGTTGCCCGCGAGTCTTGGCCAATTCGCGCAACGCCGCCATGACGCGACTGTGAAACTGGCGTGTGCTCTCGCCGCCACTGGGTGCAAAATCGGCCTGAAACTCCAGCCACTGGGCCCAGACCTCAGGGTGCCCGGCCTGGACGTCGGGCACCTTCAGACCCTCCAGCACGCCAAAATTCTGCTCACGCAGCGCGGCGTCCCACACCACGCCCGCCATCGACACCTGGGCGTTGCGTTGCTGGATCGGCCCAGCGGTTTGGCGGGCGCGCGAAAGGTCGCTGCTCACCAGGCCGTCCAGTGCCTCGCCCGCCAGCCGCTCGCCCAGACGGCGGGCCTGCTCCAATCCCACCGCATTGAGCGGCACATCCGCCTGCCCCTGAAAGCGCAGCTCGCGATTCCAGTCCGTCTCACCGTGGCGAATCAGGACGAGTTCGGTCATTCCTGCACAGCAGGCCGTTCCAGGGCGTCCAGGTCCTCATCGTCACCGACCGCGCCATCCTCGACTTCGGCCTTGACGATCATCACCGGCACGCCGCAAGCATGCAGGACCTCGTGCGACACCGAGCCAAGCAAGGCGCTGCGTAAATCGCCCATGCCGCTGGCCCCCATCACCACCATGTCACAGGCAAAGCGCTCAACGATGTCCACAATCGCGTGCGCCGCGTCGCCGTTCGCGACCTCGCTCTCATAGTCCAGGCCAGCCTGGTCCAGCAGTGCCTGAGCTGGCTGCAGGGCATGGGCGCCAGCCGCCGCCGCCACGCTGGCCAGCACGGCGGGATCGTGGGCCATCACCATCTCGTACAAAGTGGCGGGCTCCTGCACGTTGGCCAACACCACACTGGTCTTCAAACCCTCGTGTGCCAGGCGAATCGCGAAGCGAACCGCCTGTAGGGAAACTTCGGAGCCATCGACTGGCAACAGAATCTTCATGAATCACCCCTTTTGTTTAATCTGATGCCTGCGGCGCCTGGGCCAGGACACGCACTTTTTCCAGCAGGCGCTGCTCCACGGCCGGTGACACAAATTTGTGTACCTCTCCGCCTAGCAAGGCGATCTCCCGCACGAAGGTGCTGGAGATGAATTGGTACTTGTCGCTGGGCGTCAAGAACACCGTCTCCACCTGGGGCATCAGGCTGCGGTTCATGCCTGCGAGCTGAAACTCGTAGTCAAAGTCGGTCACCGCCCGAAGGCCGCGCACCATGGCCTTGCCACCGCGGGCCACCACAAAATCTCGCAACAGGCCAGAGAAGCTCTCGACCTCCACCTGAGGGTAGGGCTTGGCCGCTTCACGCGCCATGTCGATGCGGTCCTGCAACGAGAACAGCGCCCGCTTGTGGTGACCGGCGGCAACGGCGACGATCACACGGTCAAACAACTGCGTGGCTCGGCGAACGACGTCTTCATGCCCCAGTGTCATGGGGTCAAAGGTGCCGGGGTATACAGCAATCACGTTGTGGGCCATCTTGTGCCTTGATGATTCGGTGAAGGACGGGCTCAGGGCGACGTATTCTTCCGGGCTCTCGTTGGCCGCATTATGCAGTGCCGCCCAGCACGGGCGCGGGGCGCAACAAATGGGCGTGTACCGCTCCGGCCAGCAGGTAGCGGTACACCCGCAAGCCCATTGGGGCCAAGGCGGCATCGTCCCACGCCTTGGGCGCTTCGAGGTACACATAGCCTTCGGGCTGGACCACGCACGCGGCCGCTTGCAAAGCGGCTTCGAACAACGTTGAGTCAAACGGTGGATCAAGAAACACCACGTCCAGGCTGGCCCGAGGGCATTGCTTGAGGGCAAGCATCCCGTCCCCGCGCACCACTTGCACCGTCGTAGCCGCTAGTCTGGCCTGAACCGCCTTGAGACCAAGCACCAGAGCGGGATCCTGCTCCACCAGGCGCACCTCCCGCGCACCACGCGAGGCCGCCTCAAAACCCAGCGCGCCAGTGCCGGCAAACGCATCCAGGCAGCGCCAACCGGTCAAGTCCTGCCCCAGCCAGTTGAACACCGTCTCGCGCACGCGGTCCGGCGTGGGACGCAGGCCGGGCTTGGAGGCCACGTCCAACCGGGTGCGTTTCCATTGGCCGCCGATGATGCGAACCTGGCCCGGCGCCCGCGCAGCGGCGGCGCCGGGCGACTTCTGGGCGGTACGAGATGCCTTGCGAGGCTTCCTGGGGAGTGTTTGCATAAGGTGCATCCTTGTCGAATGAGCCCCGGTCTAACACCGACGCCAGGCCCGGCAGGCCCTGCGGCACGATGAAGACAAGACCCAGACAGCCTGGGCTCAGTCACGGCTCATAGAATGGGGTGATTCTAAGTAGCCCCCATGTTCAGTTTTTTCAAGAAGAAGCCGGCCGAACCCCTCGCCCCCCCTGCGCAGGCCGCCCCCAGCCCCGCCTCGGTCCCTGTCTCGGTAGCTGAGGAGGCACCGGACGCGGCCGCGCCCGCAGTCGTGCCACGCAAGACCTGGATTGACAAGCTCAAGAGTGGCCTGCGAAAAACCGGCTCCAGTATTGCCACCGTCTTCACCGGCACGCGCATCGATGACGCGCTGTACGAAGACCTGGAATCGGCCTTGCTGATGGCCGATACCGGGGTCAAGGCGACGCAGTACCTGCTTGATGACCTCAAGCGCCGCGTCAAAGAGACGGGCACGACCGAGCCCGCCGCCGTCAGGGAACTGCTGATTGAGTCTCTGAGCAGCCTGCTCTGCGTGCTCGAAAAGCCTTTGGTGATCGGTCGGCATAAACCAACAGTGATCATGGTCGCCGGGGTCAATGGCGCGGGCAAGACCACCTCCATTGGCAAGTTGACTCGGCATTTGTCCACTCAGGGGGCCACGGTGCTGCTGGCTGCCGCCGACACGTTCCGGGCGGCGGCGCGCGAGCAACTGTTGGTCTGGGCTGATCGCAACACCATGGAGATCATCAGTCAGGAAGGCGCAGACCCGGCTGCCGTCAGCTTTGATGCCGTCAGCGCCGGCAAGGCGCGCGGCAAGGACGTGGTGATGGTGGACACCGCCGGGCGCTTGCCCACGCAACTGCACCTGATGGAAGAGCTGAAGAAGATCAAGCGGGTGGTACAAAAGGCCGATGCCAGCGCGCCGCATGAAGTGCTGCTGGTGATCGACGGCAACACCGGCCAGAATGCCCTGGCGCAGGTACGCGCCTTCAACGAGGCATTGGGGCTGACCGGCCTGATCGTGACCAAGCTCGATGGCACGGCCAAGGGCGGCGTGCTGGCCGCCATCGCCCGTGAGCTGCCAATTCCGGTCTACTTCATTGGCGTGGGCGAGCAGCTCGAAGACCTGGAAACCTTCAAGTCACGCGAGTTTGCCCAGGCGCTACTGAGCTAAGAGGCAGGGCAACAGAGCGCTCTGCGCAGGTCAAGGAGGAGCCCGCGCAGCGGGCGGAGGACACGGAGCAGAGCGCTCTGCTGCCCTTCCTCCTAGCGGTGACACCTGCGCGACACTTTCGGCGCTGTCGCGCTCCGGCCATTGCGTGACCCTATGGCACCGGCTAGACTGCGGCGGGGAGTGAATTATTGCCACAACTGAGGTGACTTATGGCCGAGAGCGGCACAACACGGCGCAGACTCGGACCGCTTCTGGGTACCTTGTGCCTGGCACTGAGCTTCTGTCTGCCAAGCACATCAACCGCCGCGGAGCCGTGTAAGCACCTGATTGTGACCGGCAATCCCGAGTATCCGCCCTACCTGTGGCGAGACCCATCCGACGAATCCAGGCTGATCGGCGCCAATGCGGACCTGATGCAACTCGTCGCCAAGGAACTGGGCATTACCGTGGAGATGCGTTACGGCGGCCCGTGGGGGCGCGTGCAGGAGGAGGTACGTGCCGGCCGCGCTGACATGATTGCCGGCGCCTTCTTTACGCTGCCGCGACTGGAGTACATGGACTATTTCTATCCGCCGTTTCGCGACACCCGCTCGGTAATCTGGACGCGCGAATCCCAACGCATCAAGTACAGCAAGTGGGCCGATCTGAGCGGGCTGCAAGGCGTCACTGTGATCAACAACAGCTTTGGGGAGGACTTTGACCGCTTCGCCAAGGCGTCCCTTAAGATCACCACCGTACCCAGTCTGGAGCAAGCGCTCAAGATTCTCCAATCGGCGCGTGCCGACTACCTGATCTACGAAGAGGACCCCGGTCTGGCCTATGTCGCCAAGCTCGGCATCGGCGGCTTGCGCACCGTGTCGCCGTCCATCAGCAACGAAAGCCTGTTCTTCACGATGTCCCACAAGTCCGCCTGCAACAGCGGTGAAATGCGCGGTCGACTGTCGCGCGTCATCTACCAACTGCATAAACAGGCGGTCATGAACAAGCTGGTTGCGACCAACCTCCAACTGTGGCGCCAACAGTCCTCCAAATAGTGGCGCCCGCTCTGGTGCGTCGCGTCCTGACTGAGCCTGCCCAAGGCAGATCGTCTTGAACACGCAATCCCTCGCGCGCACGCTGATCGTCGGGGCTGGCCTGGGCATCTTGCTGCCCGCTTTGGTGCTGGCGGCGTTTCTGTTCACCGACCGCCAGGAGCGCGAGATCAATCTGCGGGTACGCGTCCCTTTGTCCCAATACGCCGACGTGCTGGCCCGCGGCATGGCGGTGGCGATCTGGAACCTGGACAAGGAAGTCGCCGGGCAATTGGTCGAGGCAGTGATGCGCAACCCCGACGTGGCCCAGGTGACGGTACTCGATGAGTACAAGGGACGCTTCGCCCACGGTGGGTCGTCCTTGCAACTGGATGGGGAGCGACTGCGCGAGGAACGCGAGGTGGTGTACAACCGCCGCGTCATCGGTCACGTCGTGGTAGAGATGAGCACACGCCGTGTTCAGCTCGGTCTGCTGACTGACCTCTCCGAACTGGGCATGGCACTGCTGGCACAGGTGGCAATCTCCTTCGTGTTGATCCTGCTGCTGTTCCAGCGACGCATGCTGCGTCCCCTGCGGTCACTGCAACAAAGCACGATCCGACTGGCGCGGGGGGAACTGGACCAGCCGGTGTTGTCACTGCGCCAGGACGAAATCGGCACGCTGGCCCTGGGCCTGGACAAGATGCGCACGGACCTTGGCACGCTGCTTGCCGAGCGAGACAGCCGCAACGCCTCCCTCAAGTTGGAGCTGGCCGAGCGACTGCGCGCCGAGGAAGCGCTGCGCTTCAGCCAGGCCAAGTTTTCCGCCATCTTTGACGCCTCGCCCGTGGCGATGACGGTCTCGCGCCGACAATTCGGATGTGAAGTCGCCAGCCTGAACGATGCCTGGGTTCGCCAGTTCGAGCGCAGCCGGGAACAAGCCGTCGGCACCACCGGGACCCAGAACGGATTCTGGGTCAGCCAGCTCGATCGCGACGCGGTGCTGGCCGAGATTGACCGCGCGGGAGAAATCGCCCGCTACCCCGCGTGGTTGTCGGCCGGCTACGAGGGTAAACGTTTGCTGTGCGAGGTCTCCGGTCGATCGATTACCTTGAACGATGAATCGCTGTTGATCCTGGCCTACGAAGACATTACCGCCAAGTACCAGTACGAGCGGGAAATACTCGAACTCAATGCCACGCTGGAACAACGCGTAAGCCAGCGAACACAGGAGCTCACCACCGCACTGGCCACGCTGCAGCAGGCGCACGGCGAATTGGTGCGGACCGAAAAGCTGGCGGCGCTGGGAGCCCTGGTGGCAGGCATCGCCCACGAGCTCAACACCCCCATTGGCAACTGCGTCACGGTCGCCAGCACGATGCGCGAGCACAACGAGGAGTTTGCGGACTCGATTCCGCAAGGTCTGCGTCGCTCGACCCTGCAAAGCTATGTTGAGCGCACCCGCGAGGGCACCACCATCCTGATGCGCAGCCTGGCCAAGGCCGCCGAACTGGTGGCCAGCTTCAAACAGGTCGCAGTCGACCAAACCAGCGTCAACCGGCGGTTTTTCCGGCTCAGCGAGACCGTCAACGAGATCATGCTGACGCTGAGCCCCATGATTCGAAAGACGCCACACACAGTCAGTTGCCAGATACCGCCCGATTTGACGATGGAAAGCTACCCAGGCCCATTGGGGCAGATCCTCACCAATCTGATCAACAACGCATTCCTGCACGGATTCGAGCCGGGCATGCACGGGTCCGTCACGGTCTCTGCCGTGGCGATTGGAGACGACTGGCTGCAACTTTCAATCCAGGACAACGGGCTGGGCATACCGCAGGACAATCTGGATCGGATCTTTGACCCCTTTTTCACCACCAAACTGGGCCAGGGCGGAAGTGGTCTGGGCCTGAGCATCGTGCACAACCTGGTCACGGGTGTGCTGGGAGGTTCGATCAAAGTCAGTAGTTCAGCCGGGCAAGGAACCCACGTCAGCCTGACGCTGCCGCGCACGGCTCCAGCAGGCAACCTGGACCACAACACCAACACATCCCCTTAAAGTGCCGATGTACACTTGAATCATGTCCGAACTCGTAGACAACCTGGCCGACCTGACCTCCCAGAAAGATCGGGACGCGCTGGAACGCGCACTCGTTGGCACCATCTGTGATTTGCTGTCGCCGATCAGCGCAGAAATCTACCGGGGCGTAGGTGATCGCGACAACCAGCGCTGGCTGTCCTGTGCGCGTCTCGGGCCCGGCGACCTGGTCCCGACCACCGATACGGCGTGGGCCACCTTGGACACCTTGCCAAGACTGGCAGACTTTCCCCAGCGCATGCAGGCGATGAAAACGCAACTGGTCGTCGAGCAGATCGGTCCACCCGTCTGCACCGTTTTTCCGCTGGACCGCAACGCGGATGCCCCAGGCGTGCTCGTCATCGAGAGCGACCTACCGCTGTCGCAAGAGTCCCGGCGTCTGGTCGTGGGTGTGCTGCGGCTGTACCGCAACTTCCAGAGCTTGCTGGACTATGGCGAACGCGACACGCTGACCGAATTGCTCAATCGCAAGACCTTCGACGGCGCGTTCTTGAAGGCCACGATCGAGCAGAGCAAGGTCAACAGCGTCGAACAGGGCGAACGTCGGCGCGAGGTGGTGTCCAGCAGCTATTGGCTGGCCATGATCGACATCGATCACTTCAAGCGGGTGAATGACACCTATGGCCACCTGATTGGCGATGAAGTGCTGCTGTTGCTGGCGCGGTTGATGCGGGCGTGTTTCCGATTTCATGACCAGCTCTACCGTTTTGGAGGCGAGGAGTTCGTGGTACTGATGCGCTGCAACGGCGAGGCCGAGGCGGCGCTGGCGCTCGAGCGGCTGCGCGCCAGCACCGCGAATCACCTGTTTCCCCAGGTTGGCCATATCACGATCAGCATTGGTTTCTCAGAGGTCCGTTCCGGGGACACACCCAGCGGTGCGTTTGAGCGTGCGGACAAGGCCGTCTACCACGCCAAGGCACACGGCCGCAACCAGGTCTGCAGTCATGCCGCCCTGGTGGCCGAAGGCAAGTTGGTGGAGCAAGTGGCCAACGTTGGCGACATCGAGCTTTTCTAGCCATGCTCCTGCGGTAATGGATGTTGCCCGCTTTCTGCGCGCGCTCCTGGTGTCGACACAAAGCGCCCCCGCGATCTGATGCTGGGCATTGACTTCGGAACCTCGAACTCGGCCGCCGCTTATGTCCGCGCCGATGGCGTGCTGTGCCCGATTGAACTGGAGGCAGATCGCACCACCATGCCCACCGCGCTGTACTTTTGCGCCGAGCGTGCCCAAGTGCACTATGGTTCGGCGGCGCTGCAGGCGTACCTGACCGCAACGCAAGACCAGGCGAGCGGCGGGCGCCTGATGCGCGCCATCAAGAGCCTGCTGGGCAGTCGGCTGATGGAGGAGCGCACCGCCGTCAACGGGCATCTGATCAGCTTCTTCGACATCGTCGTGCTGTTCTTCCGGGTGCTCAAGGCGCGCAGCGAGTTGCAATTGGGGCACCCGGTAACGCAGGCCATGCTTGGGCGGCCGGTTCATTTCGTGGACGACGACCCCCAACGCGATGCGCTGGCGCAAGCGACCCTGGAGCGCGCCGCGCACGCTGCCGGGTTTGAATCGGTTCGGTGCCAACTGGAGCCGATTGCGGCGGCGTTCGACTTCGAGCGGCGAATTACCCGCGAGACCACCACCCTGGTGGTCGATATCGGTGGTGGAACCTCCGATTTCACCGTGATCCAGCTAGGGCCCACGCGGCGAGACAATCCCGAGCGCACCCACGACGTGCTGGCCACCAGCGGCGTTCACCTGGGCGGAACCGACTTCGATCGCCTGCTCAGTCTGGAGTTTGTGATGCCGCTGATCGGTCTGGGTCACATCGGCCCGAGCCGGCGTCAAGTGCCGTCTGGCATTTTTCACGACCTGTCCACCTGGCACTTGATCCATCACGCCTACACCCGTCAGCGCCTGCACCATGCAACCGAGCTCTGGACCGCCTACACCGACCCCGCGCTGCATCGGCGCTTGATGCAGGTGCTGCGGGAACGCCTGGGCCACCAACTGCTGGCGCAGGTCGAGGACGCAAAAATTGCCTGCGCCAATTCGTCAGGCCCGGTGGAGATCGATCTCGCCTGCATTGAGGACACCTTGCAGGCCGCCCTGACACCGCAAGCCTTGAGCCGAACGTTGCAGGTGCAGGTCGACAAGATCGTGGCGTGTGCCCGGCAATGCGTGGCCCGCAGTGGCGATCGCCACATTGACGCGGTCTACCTGACGGGCGGTTCGTCTGCGCTGGCGCCCTTGGTGCAAGCGTTGGAACAGGCTTTTGCGGGGGCCACCATGGTCCACGGCGACCGCTTTGGTGGCGTCGCCGCCGGGCTGGCCTGGGCGGGATCAGTCACGGCGCGAACATGATCGGGCCCGCGCGTTGGCAAAGCGTCCGGCTCACGCCTTGAATATCTGCTCAACGCGTTCCCGGCCGCCCGGATTGGCCATGATGACGATCGCATGGCCGGCCTTGAGCACATGGTCATCGCCCGGATTGAATACCCAGCGGCCTTGCTCGTGCGTGGCCATCAGGATGTAGTCGCGCGACTTGGGCAGCAGATCCTTGAGCGGGCGTTCCTCGAATCCGGCGGGCACCACCACTTCCTCCACGCGCAAGCCCTCATCGCTGCGCAGCATCTGGTCCATGAAGTTCACCACATGGGGGCGCACCATGGCAGAGGCAATACGCATGCCGCCGGTGAAGTCGGGCGAAACGATCTCGTCCGCGCCGGCACGGCGCGCCTTGTTGGCGTTGTGGATGTCGTGCATCCGCGCCACTACCCGCGCCTTGGGGTTGAGCAGCTTGACCGACAGCGACACCATCAGGTTGTGGCTGTCATCGCCCGTGACCGCAAACACACCGGCACAAGCCATCACGCCCGCACAGCGCAGGGCCTCGTCTTCGGCTGCATCGTCATGCAGGTACAGGGTGTGCGGGTGATGATCCAGCCAGCGGTCCAAGGCCGCGCGATCCTGTTCAATCACCACCATCGCACGGTGGGTCTTGACCAGTTCGTTGGCCACATTGGTGCCCACGCGTCCGATACCACAGACGATGTAGTGGCCCGAGAGCCGGGCAATTTGCTTTTCCATGCGTTTCCTCTTGAGGGATGCGTTCAGATCGGATTCAAGCAACAGAGCGACAAAGGTCGAGAACATATAGGTCATCGTCCCAATGCCCATGAAGGCAATGGCGACCGTAAACAGGCGCCCCATCGGATGCGTGCTGAGATCAACAGTCTCACCGTAACCAATCGTGGCCACAGTGATAAACGTCATGTAGAAGCTGTCGATCCAGGTCGCCGTCGGCCGACCGATGTAGTGGTAGCCCACGGTACCGACGACGTGAACCGTGGCCAGCAACGCCGCCCCAATCCGCAAGCCCGCGAAATGTGTCCCTCGGAAGATTCGTTTCAAACGCCAGCCCGCCTTCTTTGCAGCAATGCGGTAAATTGTAGCCAGCAGGCCACCCGGCGTCGCCTTGGGTCAACAGCTTGGGGCAACAGCACCGCCTCTGACTGTGCCCGACGCCCATGCCACAATCGATACCGATCAGCCAGCCCCCCCTACCGGAAACAGTGATTCATGACCTTCGCTCCCCTGCATCGCGCCCTGGCGGCGCTGGTATTGATCCCGGCACTGACCTTGGCTGCGGTGCCTGTCGCCGCGCAAACGGTCAACCTCGGCGCGGCCGTTGCCCCCTCGGCACCGCTAAGCACGGCGCCGGTTGGCGTCGCAAACTCGGTCGTCAAAGTGTTTTCCACGGCGCGCTTTCCGGACCCGTTCAAACCCTGGACCAAGCAGGCGCCCAAGGAAGCCACTGGCTCGGGGGTGGTGATCGAGGGGCGGCGCATCCTGACCAACGCACACGTGGTGTTGTATGCCAGCCAGGTCCAGGTGCAGGCCAACCAGGACGGAGAGAAGATATCCGCCACGGTCGAAGCGATTTCGCCCGGCATTGATCTGGCCATCCTCAAACTCGACGACGAATCGTTCTTTGACAGCCACGCACCACTGGCGCGGGCCAACACACTGCCCGAGATCAAGGACGCGGTGCTGGCCTACGGCTATCCCACTGGCGGCACCTCGCTGTCGATCACCAAGGGCATCGTGTCACGGATCGAGTACGCCACCTACAGCTTCCCCACCTCGGGCCTGCGCATCCAGATCGACGCCGCGATCAACCCTGGCAACAGCGGTGGGCCGGCGGTTGCGGGCGACAAGATGATCGGACTGGCGTTCAGCCGCCTCAACGACGCGCAAAACATCGGTTACATCATCCCCAATGAAGAGATCGAGTTGTTCCTGGGGAGTGTGGCGGCCGGCACCGTCGGACGCAGGGCGACCCTGATGGACGAATTTCAGACCCTGGAGAGCCCGACTCTGCGCGCCTTTCTCAAGCTGGACAGGTCGGTCAAGGGCTTGGTGGTGCACCGAGCGGCCAGTTCCGACCAGGATTACCCGCTCAAGAAGTGGGATGTGGTCACCCACATAGGTGGTACCGCTATCGACGAGCAAGGCATGGTCAAACTGGGATCGGACTTGCGGGTGAACTTTCGTTACCTGATCCACAAGGTGGCCCGTGATGGCAAGCTGCCGCTGACCGTGGTCCGCTCGGGGCAGAGCTTGGGCGTTGAGGCTCCGGTCAATCACGGCTGGCCGCTGCTGATTCCTGATCTGCAAGGGCGCTATCCCTCTTACTTTGTCTACGGTCCACTGGTGTTCTCCAGCGCGACCGCGCAGTACGCGGCCTTCCTCAGCGGTAACGCCAACACGATGCTGGCTTTCAGTTTCATCCGCAGTCCGCTGGTGACCCGACGCGGGGACAGCCCCAGCGCCCAGCGCGAAGAGTTGGTCGTGATTGCCTCGCCCTTTTTCCCGCACAAGCTCGCCAAAGGCTATTCGAACCCTTCCGCAGGCGTGGTCGATACCGTCAACGGCGTACCTATTCGCAGCCTGCGGCATCTGGTGGCCGTGCTGCGCGACACCAAGGACGAATTTGTCGTCATTCAGACCGACAACCGCGGCGGCGAGTCCATGGTGTTCCCCCACAAGGAGATGCTCGCCGCCACCGAGGACATCCTGACCGACAACGGCGTGCGCGTCCAGGGCTCGGCCGATTTGCTGGAAGTCTGGCGGCAAGCCGCGACCAAGCCCTGACAGCGCCGGATCGAGCCGTTGGTGACCGTGTCACCGGGCCATGGCCACCCATCCTGTGCCGTGCGGCGTACCCTTGAAATGACGTCGTGCGCTACCATATGGCACCTATGCGTCGCCACCGCGCTCCCATCGTGACCCGCCGTCAGCCCAACTGGCTGCTGGTGTGCGCCATGCTGGCGTTGTCGATGCACGCACTGGCCAACATGGGCCTGATGCCCAACCGTGGGCAGTCCGCCAACAGCGCAAGCAGTGCCTTCTTCGCCGAGGTCTGCACCGGCAAGGGCATGTTCAAGCTGGGGCCCAACACCTTGCTGGGGGCACTGGCCGACGCCACTGGGCACGAAGCGGATTGCTGCGACCTGTCTTCGTTCACCGGCGGCCCCGCCCTGACCGGCAGTGCGTCCGCCCAGGCGGCCCTCGATTTGGCGTTGGGCGCGCGCCTGGCGGTTAGCTTGGCGGGGGTTCCCGCCCGGGCGGACTGGGCCCTGCAGGCCCCGCGCGGCCCGCCGCTTCTGGGCTGAGACCGGGCTGCGTGTGGGCACCCCAGGCCATGGCCTGAGGCGCCACCAAAGCCGAGCGGCGAGTGGCCCCCAACATCGGGTGAGCCGTTTCGCACCTTCCCCCATTGATGCCCGAACCAATCCAAGCGGTTCGGGCGTGCGGGCCTCACGCAAGGGTTGATCCACTCCCATGCGGCGGGCTCGTCAGGAGCCAAGAATATGTCCGAACATAAAGTCATGAAGTCTGAACAGGCGCCAGTGGCTCAGCCACGCCAGTTCAAGCGCGGTGAGTGCGTCTACGCGACCGGCGACCAGGGGCAAGCCTGGCGTGTGGTGTCGGGCGCGGTGCGGCTGGACACGGTCGGCCCGCAAGGCCCGATGTTTGCCAGCCTGGCCCTGCCGGGTGACGTGATCGGTGCCGAAGCGCTGGTCGGCGGGCACTATGCCTTCCAGGCGCGCGCGCTCACGCCCTGTGCGCTGGCGCCCTGGAAAGAGCCCAAGACATCGCTACTGGGTTTGTTTACCGCCACCCAGCGCCGCGCCGCCGAAGTGGTGGCCTTGCGCGGAGGGCGTGCCGCCGACCGGGTGGCCCGATTGGTGCATCTGCTCATGGGCGATGGTGAATCGGCACAGGCCGGCAGCCAAACTGTGATGCCCCGGCTGCGCGACGTCGCCGACATCACCGACCTGACCATTGAAACCGTCTCGCGGGTTGCCGCAACGCCTGCCCGCACCGGCGGTGTGCGGGGTCGCCCCCGGCGGGCAAACCCGGCGCCCCGTGATCCTGCCCCCACATTCCCGGCCCTGGCCGCCGGCGCCCCGGCGTGAAGCAGCCCCATCGGACCCCGGCAAAACGCTATGGGGACGATTGAACCAAACTGTTAGCACTCCATCAAAGAGAGTGCTAATATTAGAAATATGACATCAAGGAGTTCTGGCATGACCTCTCAAACTGGAGTTTCAGGTTCAGCCCTGGCCGTGGCGAACCCGTGGGCAGTGGTGCCTTCGCTGGGCAATCTGGACGCGTACATCTCGGCGGCCAACCGCCTGCCCATGCTCACGGCGGAAGAAGAGCAAACCTTCGCGCGTCAGCTTCGCAACAACAACGACCTGGAGGCCGCCGGAAAACTGGTGCTATCGCACTTGCGTCTGGTCGTGTCGGTCTCACGCCAGTATCTCGGCTACGGCTTGCCCCACGGCGACTTGATCCAGGAAGGCAATGTCGGCCTGATGAAGGCGGTCAAGCGCTTTGATCCGGACCAGGGCGTGCGCCTGGTGAGCTACGCCCTGCACTGGATCAAGGCCGAGATTCACGAGTACATCCTCAAGAACTGGCGCATGGTCAAGGTGGCCACCACCAAGTCGCAGCGCAAGTTGTTTTTCAACCTGCGATCCATGAAGCAGCGCTTCAAGTCCGAAGACGCCGCCGCCGACCTGGGCACGCACCGCGAACGCCTGAGCGAAGAGCAAATCGACACCATGGCGCGCGAGCTCAAGGTCAAGCGCGAAGAGGTGATCGAAATGGAAACCCGGCTTTCCGGCGGCGACGTGTTGCTCGACCCAAGTCCGTCGGACGATGGCGACGAAGCGTTTGGACCGATCACCTACCTGACCGACAGCCGCCATGAACCCACCGCGATGATTGAGTCGCGTCAGCGCGATGTGCTGGCCAGTGAAGGCATCGCCACGGCGCTGGACGCACTCGATGCGCGCAGCCGACGCATCGTCGAGGAACGATGGCTCAAGGTCAATGACGACAGCTCGGGCGGCATGACTCTGCACGAACTGGCCGCCGAATACGGCGTCAGCGCCGAGCGCATTCGCCAGATCGAGGCCGCAGCGATGAAGAAGATGAAGAAGGCGCTGGCCGAATACGCCTAATCCTGAGCCACTTTGCGGGACAGACCAGAGCGCAGCGACGCTCTGTCCTCAACCAATCGTCGGGTGTGGATCGCCCCGAGGTTAGCGTAGGAGACAATGGCGGGAAACTGTTTTCACAAGGAATAACATGCCCCGCCACTTGATTCGTCGTGCTGCGCTTTTGATAGCGCTTGTTGCGCTTTCCAATTGGGCTGCAGCCCAAAAACCTCCAAAATCAGCGACTCCGGATGCCGCCTGGCCAACCAGGACCGTCAAGTTGCTTGTGGGTTTTCCCGGCGGCTCGTCACCCGATCTGATGGCCCGCACCCTGGCCGAGCCGCTGTCCAAAGCCCTGGGCCAGCCGGTGATTGTCGAGAACCATCCCGGAGCAGGCGGCAACATCGCGGCCAATCTGGTTGCAAAGTCCACCGACAACCACACGCTGGGCATCATGATCAATGGCAATCTGACGATCGCCAGGATAATCAACCCCAAAACCCCGTTTGACCCCGCCAAAGACCTGGCGCCAATCAGCCTGATTGGCACGGCGCCCTTGGTGCTGACGGTACCCGCTTCAACCGCCGGGGCAAGCCCGCAAGAGTTCTTTGTGGCCGCGCGCAATGGCGGCGACAAGTGGAACTATGGCACGCCGGGCAACGGCACCGTGGCCCACATCGGCATGGAGTTGCTCAAGACCAAGACCAACATCGCCCCGGTGCACGTACCCTACCCCGGCAACCCCCAGGTCATCACGGCGATGATCGGCGGGCAGATCCAGATGTCACTGCTGCCTCCGGGCCTGGCCATGCCACAAGTGCGGTCCGGCAAGCTCCGGGCGATTGG
The DNA here is from genome assembly GCA_016718155.1 of Candidatus Rhodoferax randersensis. Classification (GTDB taxonomy): domain Bacteria; phylum Pseudomonadota; class Gammaproteobacteria; order Burkholderiales; family Burkholderiaceae_C; genus Rhodoferax_D; species Rhodoferax_D randersensis. Next base: position 81,892 of record JADKEH010000012.1, read on the forward strand.
TGTCACGTCGGCCGGCCGCAGCCCGCTGGTACCGGATGTCCCCAGTCTGAACGAGGGTGGGGTGAGCGGCTTTGAGCTGGAAATCTGGAATGCCGTCGCCGGCCCGAGCACCTTGCCCAAGCCTGTCGTGGCACGCCTTTCCAAGCTGTTCAGCGAGATTGCACGCACACCCGAAATCCGCCAGAAGTTGTTTAACCAGGGCTGGCAGGTAGCCGGCACCTCGGCCGAGGGTTTGGCCAATCGCATCAAGCAGGACACCAGCGTGCTGGGCGGCGTGATCAAGATGCGTGCCATCAAGATCGAGTGAGCGCAGCGACGCGCTGCCGTCAAGCAATCGTCGGGCAAGTCAGGCTCAGGGCTTCTGCGCCAGCAACAATTTGATGTCAGCCGCCAAGGGCGCCGCGCCGGTGCCATAGCGGGTGTACAGGCGCAGTTTGCCGTTCGTGTCGTAGACGTAGCTACCGGCCGAATGATCCATGGTGTAACTGGTGGGGGTCTTGCCTTCGACCTTCTTGAAATAGACCTTGTACTCCTTGGCCAGCGCGTCCAGTTTGTCCGGCGTGGTGTACAGGGCCAGGAAGGTGGGGTCGAAATTGGCCATGTAGGCCTTGAGCAGTTCGGGCGTGTCACGCTGCGGATCAACTGACACGAACAGCCCCTGCAATTTGTCGCCATCCTTGCCCAGCAGTTTCTTCACTTCGGCCAGCTCATTCATCGACGTGGGGCACACGTCGGGACACTGCGTATAACCAAAGAACATCACCACCACCTTGCCGGCGAAGTCCTTGATGCTGCGCGGCTGCCCGTTGTGGTCGGTCAGCGAGAAGTCGCGAGCGTAGTCCGCCTCGGTCAGGTCAATCGCGGCAAACTTGGGCTTCTGTTCGGAGCAGGCGCTCAGCAGACCGCCGGCCAGCAGCGCTACTGCACCACCGGTGATTGTTTGAATGGCAAGTCGTCTTTGCATGGGAAGGATCCGGGTTCAGAACACATAGTGATCCACCAGCAGCGCGGCAAACAGCACGCTCAGGTGGATCAACGAGAAACGAAAGGTCTTGCGCGCCAGCGCATCCGAGTAGTCGCGCCAGAGCCAGAAGGCATACAGGCAGAAGCCCACGCTCAGGCCAATCGCCACCACCAGGTACAGCCACGAGCTCATGCCATAAACAAACGGAAGCATACAGGCCGCCGCCAGCACGCCGGTATAGAGCAGAATCTGCAGCCGCGTGTACTCGCTGCCATGCGTCACCGGCAGCATCGGCAGGCCAGACTTGCGGTAGTCCTCCACCCGGTACAGCGCCAGCGCCCAGAAATGCGGCGGGGTCCACAGAAAGATGATCAGGAACAGAATCAAGGCCTCGGGGCCGACGTCACCGGTCATGGCGGCCCAGCCGAGCACCGGTGGCATGGCGCCGGAAGCGCCCCCGATCACGATGTTTTGCGGCGTGCTGGGTTTGAGGAAGATGGTGTAGATGATGGCGTAGCCTACAAACGTGGCAAAGGTCAACCACATCGTCAGCGGGTTGACCCAGACATACAGCACCCAGGAGCCCAAACCACACAACACGGCCGAGAAAATCAGTGTTTGCCAGTCACTGAGTTCGCCCTTGGCAGTGGGACGCCAGGCGGTTCGCTTCATTTTGGCGTCGATGGTCTTTTCGACAATGCAATTGAACGCGGCGGCTGCTGCGGCAACCAGCCACACGCCCAGGCTGGCCAACGCAGCCAGCCGGACTTGCGCCAGAGTCGGCACGCCAGGCACGGCCAACACCATGCCGATGAAGGCGCAAAACACAATCAGCTGCACCACGCGCGGCTTGGTCAGCGCGTAGAACTGGCGCAGCACGGTAGCGGTGCTACGCGGCAAAGTGGCACTCATGCAAGGGTTCCTGTTTTAGTTGTTGTGCGCGTGCTGACGCCACGGGGGCTCGCTGCAGTGCTCACGCAGGCGGTCCAGGTCAGCGTCACGACCAATGCGCCCGCGCCGCCAGTATGCAATATGGCCGCCAACAAGGGCCAATCCAGCACCACGTTGCTCAAACCGGTCACCAGTTGCAGAGTTGCCAAACCGGCCAGCAGGCGAGTGTGCTGGCGCAGCCCAGCCACCAAACGCAGGCGCCAGGCCAGCAGGCCCAGGGCCAGCAGCACCAACAGCGCAAACAGGCGATGGGCAACATGAATCGCGGTCAAAGCCTCAAACGAAATATGCTCGCCAGCGCTGGTGAACCCCAGCTCACGCCAGATCTCGAAACCCTGCGCAAAATTCATGGGCGGCCACCAACTGGCCTGGCACATCGGAAACTCGGTGCATGCCAGCACCGCATAGTTGGTGCTGACCCAGCCCCCCAGGGCAATCTGAATCCACACCAACGCGCTGGTGACCCACAGCAGCGTGCGCCCACCAGGGTCGATTGTCACCGGCGGCGCGCCTTGATGTGCCTGGTGGTAGCGAACGGCCAGCATGCACAGCAGCGCCAGCAGCACCACACCACCGAGCAGATGCAGCGTCACGATGGCGGGGAACAGTTTCATGGTCACAGTCAAGGCCCCGAAGGCGCCCTGAATGCACACCCACACCAGCGTCAGTGAAGCCAGCCACGGGTTGACTGCAACAGCAGGCGCACGGGACGGTGCGGCGCGTCGGCGCACCGCCCAGCTTGCCGCCGCCAACACCAAAATGAGCACGCCAACGCCGGTAGCGAGATAGCGGTGAATCATCTCGATCCAGGCCTTCCCGTGTGTCACCGGTCCGCTGGGCATGGCGTTTTGTGCGGCGCTGATGTGGGCGCTGGCGCCAACCGGGCTGGCACTGCCATAACAGCCCGGCCAATCCGGGCAACCCAGGCCGGAGTCGGTCAGGCGGGTGAATGCGCCAAACATCACCAGGTCGAACGTCAGGAACAGCGTCAGTAGGGTGAGCGCCTGAAGGCGCCGCGTGGTGGACGCCTGCTTGTTGCGCACCCATACCCAGGCCAGCGGCCCCATGGCCACCAGCGCGCCCATGATCATCACGTGCAAGACCGGCGACAGGTCGTACAAAGACTGCGCGTTCAAGGTCTGCTCTCCCGGCCTGCCTTGTCCCAGGATGCGGAGGCACGCAGCAGCCGCTCCAGATCGGACTTGACCTTGGCCGCGGTGGCTGGCTCCAGGTCTGGCGGGAAACGCATCATCCACATCCCCTTGGGGTCAACCAGGTACAGGTGATCCGCCAGCACGTGGCCCGATGCGGGTGCCAGCCAGGCGGCCACATCATCGCGCTTGACACGCAGCACATGGGCCTGCTGCAGGCCGCCGCGCAGTTGCTCGTCAACCCGCGCTTCGTCGTCCACCAGCCAGACCCAGTCCACACGGTCCTTCTCCTTGCCCAGACTCTCGCGCAACTGGCGCTGCAAATAGAGGTGACGGGTGCACGAATCGTTGCAGGCGCCTGACGCGACGCTCACCAGCAGCCATTGCCCGGCGAGCTCACGCAAATTGCCGGCGACACCGGCCAGACTCACCGTGGCGGCGCTGGGCATCGGCAACTGGGGGTCGATCAGTTGACCGAAGTTGCGGCGCCCCTCGGGACGAACCACGTAATACGTGAAATAGGATGCCACCACGGGCGCCACGCAGACCAGCAAAATCGCCAGCATCTTCAGCCGCCCACTGGCCAGGGGCACGGCGGTGGGACCGGCATCGGCCCCTTGCAAGGGCATTGCGTGCACCGTCAAGCCCAACGGTTGGTCAGCCGCAGGCGGCTGGGCAGGCGCGCGCGGTTCAAGCACGGCGCCTGGCGGAAAAACGTCGGACAATTTGGAACCAGACATAAAGAAAAATCAACAGGGCACTGATGCCCCACCATTGAAGCGCATAGCCAAAGTGCTTGCGCAACGTCACCTGAACCTCGGGCCAGTCGCGGCTGAGGCCATCCGCTGCGGCATTCGTCTGCTTGACGGTCACCTCCAGAGTCGGTAAGCCCGACTCTGCCCGAAATTGCGCCCAGTCCAGATTTTGCCGGATCGCACCGGCCCCAGAGCCGTCCAATTCATATAGTTTGGAGGGCCAAGGGGCGATTCTGCCTTCAATCTCGACCAGTTCCAGCGGCGACGCCACCTGGGGCAAGGCACTGCGGTCTAAAAAATTGCGTTGCACCCAGCCACGCTGCACCATCACCACCGATGCACTGCCGTCCAACTGCAGGGGTGTGAGGACGATCAGGCCGGCCTTGCCATTCATGGGGCGGTTATCCAGGAACACTGTGCGCTGGCCAAGCCAGTGCCCACGCAATTGGGCGGAGCGATGCATGGCCTGTGCCGGCACCGACAGGGCCAGCAAGCCGGCATTGGGCAACGGCATCAGGCGCGCTTGCCGGGCCAGCGCGGCGTCCTGCTCTTGCATCGTCACGCCGCGCCCATACTGCCAATGGCCCAGCGCCAAGGTCACGCCGACACCCAACAAGGTGGCGAACGTGATCAACCAAAACCGAAACGACGCTTTCAAAAGATAATCCGAGGCATGAAGTACCTGTCGATTATTGCCTTTGTCGCCATCTTCGCCAGCATGGGCGTGGCCTTCGTGGCGATGATGAAGCCTGGCGTGCCGGGGCAGCCCAAATCGGCCCGCATGGCGCGTGCGCTGGCCTTGCGGGTGGCGATCTCGATCGCGCTGTTCCTGCTCATCCTGATCGCCTGGGCCGCGGGCTGGATCAAGCCGACAGGCATCGCAGGCGGCCAATAGGTCTTGCGCGACCGTTTGACAAGAAAGGCACCTGAGGTGCCTTTCTCGGGTGGGCAGCCAGCCGCCACTACATCCAATAGACGAGGATGTACAAGCCCAACCAGACCACATCCACAAAGTGCCAATACCAGGCCGCACCCTCAAACCCGAAGTGACGCTCCGCACTGAAGTGTCCTTTTTGCAGGCGCAGCGTGATGAACAACAGCATCAACATGCCCAGGAACACGTGGAAACCGTGGAAACCCGTCAGCATGTAGAACGTGGAGCCATAAACACCGGAGCTGAGCTTGAGGTTCAAGGCGCTGTAGGCATGCGCGTACTCGTAGCCCTGAACGCCCAGGAAGGTCGCGCCCAGCAGAACCGTCAGCCACATGAAACCCAGCGTGCGTGCCCGATTGCCAGCAATCAAGGCGTGGTGCGCAATGGTCAGGGTCACGCCCGAACTCAACAACAAGGCTGTGTTGATGGTGGGCAACCAGAACGGCCCCATGGTTTTGAAGGGTTCGACGATCCCGGCTGGCGAGCCCGTCGCCCCGGCTACCAAGCTGGGCCACACGGCTTTGAATTCGGGCCACAACAAGACGTTGTCACCACTGCCCAGCGCCGGGACGGAATGCGCCCGCGCCCACCACAAGGCGGTGAAGAAGGCGCCGAAGAACATCACCTCGGAGAAGATGAACCAGCTCATGCTCCAGCGAAAGGACAGGTCCACCTTGTGTCCGTACTGGCCACTTTGGCTCTCGGTGATGGCATCCATGAACCATTGGTACAGCACGCCCAAGAACCACACCATGCCAAAGGCCAGGGCGTACTTGCCCCAAGCCACGCCATTGACCCACTGACCGGCGCCAAGGATGACGAACAACAGGCCAAAGGACGCCATCGCGGGGTGCCGTGACGGCTGCGGCACAAAGTAGTGGGCGCCGGGCGCCGGGGCGTGTGAACTCATGTCAGCTCCATTCTTCTTCAGGTCAATTCAACTCAAACGTGGCCGTGGCTACTTCGCCACCACCCAATTCACCAATACCATCAGGCCAAGCACCAGCGCCAGCGCACCGGCAATGCCAACAACGATGATGTGCATCGGGTTGACGCGGGCCAGATCCTGCTGAAACTCGGCGCCCTTTCGGATACCCAAAAACGACCACGCGACCGTCTTGAGGCTGCGTCCAAACGACGCCGCACCGGCACTGTCGCCCGAGTCAGCGGGGTTCACGAGCGCACTCCGCTGCGCGACAAAGCGGGCGCCTGCGCCACTGGCGCTGGCGGCGTCTTGCCGCCCACCTCAAAGAAGGTATACGACAAGGTAATCGTCGTCACATCCTTGGACAGCTTGGGATCGATCACAAACACCACCGGCCAGCTCTTCTTCTCGCCGGGCTCCAGTGTGTACTGGGTGAAACAAAAACACTCGACCTTGTTGAAGTGACGCCCGGCCTGCTGCGGCGCGTAGCTTGGAATGGCCTGCGCCGCCATGCGGCGGTTCTGCACATTCTGAAACTCGTACATCACGGTTGCCATTTCCCCCGGATGAACCTGCATCGAGCGCTGGGCCGGCTTGAACTCCCAGGGTCCGCGCACATTCGCATCAAATTCCACCGTGATCGTGCGCGTGGTGTCGACCTGCGTGTTGGCACTGAGCTTGGGCGTCGCGCCCGGGATATTGCGATCCCCCAGCGCCAACACGTTGATGCCGGTCATCTCGCAAATGGCCCGGTAAATCGGGACCAGCGCATACCCGAAGGCCGCCATCACGGTGGCTACCACCACCAGCTTGGAAGCCATCACGAAGTTGTCGCGCCCGAACACCACGGTTTAGCCGCCCAGAATCACCATGCGGGCCATGAAGCCCACAAAGAACATCACCGCCACGCTGGCCAGGATCAGGCCGGTGCGGCGGTTGGCCCGTCTTTGTTCTTCGCTCATACCGCGAATCCGATCGGTGCGCATCATGCGACGATCCTGGTGGCGGTAGCGTCCAGCTTGGGCGGTGTCTCGAAGGTGTGGAACGGTGCCGGCGACGGCAGTTCCCATTCCAGCCCCTCCGCACCGTCCCATGGCTTGGCATCGGCTTTGGCGCCCTTGCCGCGCATTGTTGGCAAAGCCACGAAGAAGAAGAAATAGACCTGCGCAAATCCGAAGAAGAATGCGCCGATCGACGCCACCATGTTGAAGTCGGCAAACTGCATCGGGTAGTCGGCATAACGACGCGGCATGCCGGCCAGACCCAGGAAGTGCATCGGGAAGAAGGTGACGTTGAACGAGATGATCGACCACCAGAAGTGCAGCTTGCCACGGCCTTCGTTGTACATCACGCCGGTCCACTTCGGTACCCAGTAGTAGAAACCGGCAAACAGGGCGAACAGCGAGCCGGCCACCAGCACATAGTGGAAGTGCGCCACGATGTAATAGGTGTCCTGCAACTGGATGTCGATCGGCGCCACCGCCGGAATCAGCCCAGTGAAACCGCCGATGGTGAACACGAAAATGAAACCCACCGCAAACAGCATCGGCGTCTCAAACGTCATGGAGCCTTGCCACATGGTGGCAATCCAGTTGAAGATTTTCACCGCCGTCGGCACCGCGATCAACATGGTCGCGTACATGAAGAACAACTGCCCCGTCACCGGCATGCCAGTGGTGAACATGTGGTGCGCCCACACGATGAAGGACAGGATGGCAATGGAGGAAGTGGCGTACACCATCGAGGCGTAGCCGAACAGCTTCTTGCGCGAGAACGCGGGCACGATCTGGCTGATGATGCCGAAGGCCGGCAAGATCATGATGTACACCTCGGGATGACCGAAGAACCAGAAGATGTGCTGGTACATCACCGGGTCGCCGCCGCCAGCGGGGTTGAAGAAGCTGGTGCCAAAGTGGCGGTCCGTCAGCGTCATGGTGATGGCACCTGCCAGCACCGGCATCACGGCAATCAGCAGGTAGGCGGTGATCAGCCAGGTCCAGCAGAACATGGGCATCTTCATCAGCGTCATGCCAGGCGCGCGCATGTTCAAAATAGTCACAATGATGTTGATCGAGCCCATGATGGAGCTGGCACCCAGGATGTGCATGGCAAAAATGCCGGCGTCCATGCTGGGGCCCATTTGCAGGGTCAGCGGCGCGTACAGCGTCCAGCCGGCAGCAGGCGCGCCACCGGGCATGAAGAAAGAGCCCGCCAACATCACACCAGCCGGAATCAACAACCAGAACGAGAAGTTGTTCATGCGCGCAAAGGCCATGTCTGGCGCGCCGATTTGCAGCGGCACCATCCAGTTGGCAAAGCCCACAAAGGCCGGCATGATGGCGCCAAACACCATGATCAGGCCGTGCATGGTGGTGAGCTGGTTGAACAGCTCGGGGTTGACCAGTTGCAGGCCAGGCTGGAACAACTCGGCGCGAATCATCAAGGCCAGCACGCCGCCGATCATCAGCATGGTGAAGGCAAACAGCAGGTACAGCGTGCCGATATCCTTGTGGTTGGTGGCATAGACCCAACGCCGCCAGCCACTCGGGGCGTGGTCATGATGGTCGTGGGGGTCGGCATGGGGCACGCCGTGGTGATCCAGAACAGCACTCATCCTGTTTTCCTTCTCAATTCTTTGAATCGTTGTGACGACGGGTTGACTTACTTACGGGCCGCCAAAACTTCGGCAGGCTGCACCAGCTGACCGGTCTTGTTGGACCAATTGTTCTTGGTGTAGGTGATAACCGCGGCCAACTCCGTGTCGCTCAATTGAGGCCACGCTGGCATGGCACCACTGTTCTGGCCCTTCAGCAACACCGCAATCTGCTTGCTCTTGTCCGCGTCCAGCACCACCGCGGCGGCGTCCAGCGCCTTGATCGGGCCAGCGCCCTTGCCACTGGTCTGGTGGCACGCGGCGCAGTTGGCGGCATACACCTTCTCACCACGCTTCATCAGCTCATCGAGCACCCAGTCCTTGGCCGGATCGTCAGCCTTGGCCGCCATCAGCTTCTTCTCGTTGTGGACCCACTTGCTGTAGTCTTCAGCCGAGACCACCTTCACATGAATCGGCATGTAGGCGTGCTCCTTGCCACACAGCTCGGCGCACTGACCGTAGTAGTCGCCAATCTTCTCAGCGCGGAACCAGGTGTCGCGCACAAAGCCGGGAATGGCGTCCTGCTTGACGCCAAACGCCGGAACCATCCAGGCATGAATCACGTCATTGGCGGTGGTGATGATGCGGATCTTGCGGTCCACTGGCACCACCATGGGCTTGTCGACCTTGAGCAGGTAGTCGTTGCCAGGGACTTCGCCCTCCTTGGGACCACCGTTGTTGGACATGGTGCGGTGCGACGCGTCCAGCGCGGAATAGAAGCTGATGCCCTCGCCTTCACCCTTGAGGTAGTCATAGCCCCACTTCCACTGCATGCCCGTGGTCTTGATGGTCAGGTCCGCGTTGGTGGTGTCCTTCATGGCCACCACCACCTTGGTGGCGGGCAAGGCCATGCCGATCACGATCAGGAACGGGACGATGGTCCAGACGATTTCAACCGTCACCGATTCATGAAAATTGGCCGCCTTGTGGCCAACCGACTTGCGGTGCTTCCAGATCGAATAGAACATCACGCCAAACACCAACACAAACACCACGGTGCAAATGATCAGCATCATCCAGTGCAGCCAAGCCTGCTCCTGCGCGATCTTGGTCACGGCCGGGTGCAAATTGAGCTGATTGACCGCCGGGCCACCGGGCAAATCCTTCACCGCGTGCGCGGTGCTGAGGGCCGCGGTGCCTGCCCAGGCAGCGGCCGCGCGCAACGTCCAAGCCAGTCTCTTGATGGTGTTGTTCATCGTATTTACTTCTTCTATGCTAAAACTCGTGCTCTACATAACCGCGACCACGCCGGGGCGCAGTCGCCGGGGCGGCATGACTGGACACGGGAAGCCGCCCGCGGTAGCTAGGCGCGAATTGTAGCCCAGCTAGCAACTCGGCGCTGGCGTGTCAAGCCCAAAACTCAACGTTAGCCGCGATAGGTTTTGCGCTGGTTCAAACTTGCGCGCATTTGCTCCAATGAAAGGACAGTTTGCGCTCGAACCGTGTGTCGAGGTTCCGGCTTGACAGCGTGCCCGTAGATCACCTCGAAGGTCAGCTCCAGTTGGCCGTCGGGACCCCGGAGTTGCGCATCCAGTGCCTGCAACAGACGTCCATGCCACTGTCGGCCGCGCAGTGCCGGGTGGCGCGCTGGATGGAGATTTCGCCCGAGTTCGCGCAGCTCTTGCAGCAGGCGCAGCGGGTCGGCAAAACTCAGGGTGATGCGCTCCATGTCCATCACCGGCTCGGCAAAGCCGGCCTGCACCAGCATGTCGCCCCAGTCGTGCATGTCGGTGAATTCGTGCATCGGCGCTGGCCAGCCGAGCGACTGGTAGACCGCGCGCAACTCGGTCAAGGTATCTGGCCCCAGGCATGAGAACATGACAAAGCCATCGACCGCCAGGGCCTGGTGCCACTGCGCCAGCAGCGCCTGCGGCTGGGCACACATGTGCAGCAGCATGTTCGCCCACAGCATCTGGACAGCGCCCGGTGCGGGCACCTCAAAACGAGTGGGCGCATCCAGCCAGCGCGCCCCCTGCCACCACCTGGGAGCTATGGTATTGATAGCTACCTGTTCCCGTTGTGCAACGGGTTCAACCACAAAACTCGCTGCCTTGGGGTAACGCTGGACCAGTTCGCGATGGGTCGCCAGGCCGCCGCGAACGGCCTCCCAATGCGCCCAACTCAGCGGTTGCAGCCGAATCCATTGCAGGCGCTCGCGCATGCGCCGGGCCACCTCCTCATGCAGCCAGGCAGACTGGGTGGCGGGGAGTTGCTGCCAGCGCAAGGCCGCCGGGGGATCAATGCTGGGGGGACGCTGCTCGGTCATGGTTCTGGGGAAGTGTGCCGCGAGTATATTGACACGGTGTTTCCAGCTCTCATCGCCCGGCTTTTGCCGACTCTGCCCAGCCGCTGCGCGGTCTGCCACGCCTGGCCCAGCGAGCCAGTATGCGAGGCCTGTGTCAACCAGTTTGCGCAGCCAGTGGCGCGCTGCCACACTTGCGCCTTGCCGGTGCATGGCGGGGCGCATCAATGCGGCGCCTGCGTGCTGGCGCCCCCGCCGCTGGATGCCTGCGTCGCGGCCGTCTCCTACGACTACCCCTGGGCTGATTTGATCGGCCACTTCAAGTTCCACGGCCAGCCCGGTTGGGCGCGCACCCTGGCGCGACTGTTGCGCAGCGCGCCCTGGGTGGAGCCGGCACTGGAGCGAGCGGACCTGGTCATCCCGATGCCGCTGTCCACATCGCGCCTGCGCGAGCGTGGCTTCAATCAGGCCGTCGAACTGGCCAGGCAACTCGCACCGGCGCGAAAGATGGATGCCTCGCTGTTGCTGCGCATCAAAGACACCACGCCGCAGGTCAACCTGAACCGCAGCGAACGGATGGTGAACCTCAACAACGCCTTTGCGGTGGAACCACTCCAGGCCGCACGCCTGGGGGGTGCGCGGGTGGTGCTGCTCGACGACGTGATGACCAGCGGCGCCTCACTTTACGCCGCCGCCCGAGCCCTGCGCGCCGCAGGCGCCGGCCACATCACCGGCATGGTGTTTGCGCGCACCGATGCACCCGACTTATAGACCTTTCTCAATTGCATGACATCAGCACCCGTCATTGCGAGCGTAGCGCGGCAATCCATGTCTGCGGCATGCCACGGTGGATTGCCGCGCTGCGCTCGCAATGACGGCGCGCCCGTCTTGAATTCCGGAATTTCCCATGGGCGCCAAGTGAACCCTGGCAGCCGAGGACAATAGGCGCCCATGTTTCACATCGTTTTGGTTGAGCCCGAAATCCCCCCAATACCGGCAACGTGATCCGCCTGGCGGCCAACACGGGCTGCAGTCTGCACCTGATCGAGCCCCTGGGCTTCTCGATGGACGACAAGCAACTGCGCCGCGCCGGGCTGGATTACCACGAATACGCCACCGTTAAACGGCACGCCGACTGGGCCAGCTTTCTGCAGAGTGAACAACCCCGCCCAGACCGTCTGTTTGCCTTATCGACACGCGGCACGGCCCATGTGTACGACACACGGTTTGCACCCGGCGACTGGCTGGTGTTTGGCTCGGAAACCAAGGGCCTGCGCGAGCCGCTGCACCAGTCGTTTGACGCCGCTCAGTGCCTGCGCCTGCCCATGCTGCCTGGGCAACGCAGCCTGAATTTGTCCAATGCCGTGGCCGTCACCGTGTTTGAGGCCTGGCGACAACAGGGCTTTGGCAGCGCGGTCTAGCGCCAGCACGCACTGGCACAGACCCGGCACGCGTTGCGAAGCGCTACGTCCTATTCAGGGGTAGCGGCGCGAGATCGACTCGGCCACGCAAGCCAGCTTGCTTGACCCTTCGCGCTCCACCGCCACCTCCCAGGTCATTTGCACGCCGTTGCGGTCGATGGGCTCGCACTTGAGCAACTTGAGCCGGGCCCGCAAGCGGCTGCCCACCGGCACCGGATCGAGAAAGCGCACCTTGTTGAGGCCATAGTTCACGCCCATGCCGGACTCGACGATGTGAAACGAGGACTCGAAGAACTTCGGGATCAACGACAGCGTCAGAAAGCCATGCGCAATCGGCGCGCCAAAAGGGCCGGCCTTGGCGCGCTCAACGTCTACGTGAATCCACTGGTGATCGCCAGTGGCCTGCGCAAACTGGTTGACTTTCTCCTGGGTGATCTCGATCCACGGGCTGACCGCGACGTCCTGGCCGACATAGGTGGCCAGTTCTGCAAGGGTTTGAATGGTTTTCATGCGTCAACTGTAGGGGCTGGCGCCGGGCTCAACTGTCCATCCAGTGACAGATCGGCTGCCACTGTTCCAGGTCTTTCTCGACCCGGCCTCTGGCCACGTCGAACAGCGACAGCCCATGGGCCGCCAGGTGCACATAGTTCTGGGTATCGCGCAGGTAGGCCAGCACCGGCAGGTCCAGCGATTCCACAAACTCATGCAGCTTGTCGGCCGCAATGGTGCGCGCATCGACGCGCATGCCCACCAGGCCGATTTTGGCTTTGTGGGCGTGGCGGTTTTGCGCCAGTTGCGTCAGAAAGTCCCGCGTGGCGAAGATGTCAAAGACGCTTGGCTGCAGCGGCACGATCACCCGGTCCGCCATCTTGATCACATCGTTGAAGCGCCAGCCATGCAGGCCCGCGGGAGTGTCTAGCACCACATGCGAGGTGCCCTTGGGTGGTTTGGCAATCAGGTCGGCGCTGACTTCCCAGGTGGAGATCGGTCGCGCCGTGGCGGGTCGCAGGTTCAGCCACAGGCGCGAGGACTGCTGGCGGTCCGCATCGCCCAGCATCACGGCGTGCCCCTGGGAGGCAAAGTAGCCTGCGATATTGGTGGCCAGCGTGGACTTGCCCACACCGCCTTTGGGATTGGCAACAACAATGATCGGCATGGCCCGCTCCTGGTTATGGCTACTTTGCGCTATGTTAACGGCATGGAACATACCCCCACCTGGCTGATCAACAGCTTCATTTACCTGAGCGCAGCCGTCATCGCCGTGCCGCTGTGCCGCATGCTCGGCCTGGGCGCCATCATCGGTTACCTGGGGGCGGGCATCGCCATCGGGCCGTGGGGCCTGGGGCTGGTGACCAATGTCGAGGACATTCTGCACTTTGCCGAATTCGGTGTGGTGCTGATGCTGTTTCTGGTCGGGCTGGAGCTCGAACCCCGGCGCCTGTGGAGTCTGCGCCGCGCCATCTTTGGCTGGGGCAGTGCCCAGATGGCGGCCTGCACTGCTTTGATTTTCGTAGCATGTTATGCGCTAGGGGCTTGGATTCCAGGCACTTTTGGCGGTTGGAAAACACCCCTGGTGGCGGCCCTGGGCCTGGCCTTGTCCAGCACCGCCATTGCCTTGCAGGTGATGGGCGAGCGCAATATGCTGGGCACCTCCAGTGGGCAGGCGTGCTTCTCGATCCTGCTGTTCCAGGACGTGGCAGCGATTCCGATCCTGGCCCTCTTGCCCCTGCTTGGCTCGGCTGCCCTGGCCGACGCAGCGGCGGCTGACACCGCAGCGCCGTGGCTACAAGTGATCAAGATCGTCGCCATCATTGGTGGCATTGTGTTGGGTGGGCGGCTGCTGCTGCGCCCGCTGTTTCGCTGGATCGCCGGCAGCCGCACGCCAGAGATCTTCACCGCCGCCTCGCTGCTGCTGGTGGTGGGCATCTCCGCGTTGATGCAAGTGGTGGGCTTGAGCATGGCGCTAGGGGCCTTTCTGGCCGGCGTGTTGCTGGCCGAGAGCGAGTACCGACGCGAACTGGAGACCGACATCGAGCCCTTCAAGGGCCTGCTGCTGGGTCTGTTCTTCATAGCCGTGGGCATGAGCATCGACTTTGGCGTGTTGTGGCGCTCCCCCGGTTTGATGGCGCTGTTGGTGCTGGGCTTTCTGGTCAGCAAGGCGCTGGTAATCTATTGGCTGGCGCGCATGATCGGCCTGCCCTACCAGGACCGCGCGGTGTTCACCTTGCTGCTGGCGCAGGGCGGAGAGTTTGCCTTCGTGGTGTTTCAAGCCGCGGCCGGGGCACGTGTGTTTCCAGCCGAAACTGCGTCCCTGCTGATTGGCGCCGTAGCGGTATCCATGTTACTGAGCCCGCTGCTGCTGGTGATGATCGACAAGCTGCTGCTACCGCGCTACGCCAACTGCGGTGTGCCGGTACTGGAGGAAATCACAGAGCAGCAAGAGGCACCGGTGGTGATTGCTGGCTTTGGTCGCTATGGCCAGATCGTCGCGCGCCTGATGCTGGCGCAAGGCGTGCCCTGCACCGTGCTGGACCACGACGCCGAGATGATCGAAGCAGCCCGCAGCTTCGGCTACCGCGTGTTCTACGGTGACGCCTCGCGGTTGGACCTGTTGCGCACCGCCGGTGCGGCCAAGGCCAAGGTACTGGTGGTGGCCGTCGACGACAAAACGCAGTCGTTGGCGATTGTCGATCTGGCGCGCCAGCACTTCCCGCAGCTCCAATTGGTGGCGCGGGCGCGCGACGTCACGCACTGGCACGAGTTGCGCGACCGTGGCGTGATGCTGGTGCAGCGCGAGCTGTTCGAGAGCAGCCTGCGCAGCGCCCGCAGCGTGCTCGAAGTGCTGGGCCACAGCGCGCCCGAAGCGGCGCAAACAGTGCGGCGCTTTCGCGAACACAACCTGCAACTGTTCGAGAAAATGCACCCGCACTACAAGGACCGCAACAAACTGATTGCAGTGGTGAAGCAAGGGCGCGCGCAGTTGGAAGAGCAGATGGCGCAGGAGCGAAATCAGCGGGCCCTGCATGCACAAGCCGAATCGCAACAGGGACCTTCCGCTTAGTGGCACGACCGAATCCCGAACGCCTCATCAATTTGGATGATGCGACATCCGCCAAAGAAGCAGACAATGACGCCGTCACCGGAGTTCCCCATGAAAGTCCCCCACTTGGCCCGAAGTTCACTGCTCATGGCGGTCACAGCCATAGTGCTGGGCGCCTGCGCGCCCGCGCCTGAAGAGTTACCCGCGGCCTCCTCGGGCCAGGTCAAACCGGTGGCGGCAGGCAAGATGAGCGCGTATGCTGCGGCGCGTGCGGCGGATCAGGTTAGTTTTGGAGCCACACCGGCACTGGTCGCCGAGTTACAGCAGATCGGGCTGGAGGCATGGATTGACCAGCAGTTGGCCCTACCGCCCTCGATCATCAACAACGTCCCGCGTTATGTCGTTGACTACGTGCGCAACGTTCCGGAAGCCGAGAGCAAAGCGCGCCGCTTCGCCCCCGACTCGTTCTACACGCTGGCCATGGTCGGCCCTGACCAACTGCGCCTGCGTGTCAACTGGGCGATGCAGCAGTTCGTGCCTGTTAACTCGGACGCCTACCCGATCGTCGAGTACTTCAACATGTTTCAGCGCAATGCCTTAGGCAACTACGGTACGTTCTTGCGAGAGCTCTCCGTCGACCCAGCGATGGGCGCCTTTTTGGGCAACAACCAGAATCGACCGCGCTCTAACCAATGCCCCGACTGCGCGCCCAACGAGAACTGGGCGCGCGAACTGATGCAGTTGTTCAGCATCGGCGTGGTCCAGCTCAACGCCGACGGCACTACCAAGCGCGACGCGAAAGGCAAGGCCCTGGAAACCTATACACAGAAGGATGTCGAGGAGCTTGCGCGTGCCTTCACGGGTTGGCGGTTCGCCCAGACCAACCCGCCGCCGCCCGATACGAACGGGCACAACGCACCCAACCCGATGGAGCCCGACCCCTGGGAATTCGCGCGCGACTCAGGCGCCAAGATCGTGATGGGCACCAGCTTCACCGCCGGACAATCCGCAAGGCAAGACTTGGAAACCGCCGTCAGCATGCTGGTGGCTCACCCCAACATCGCCCCCTTCGTTAGCCTGCGCCTGATTCAACACCTGGTAGCCAGCAACCCTAGCCCGCAGTACCTTGGTCGTGTCGCCGGGGTGTTTCGCAACAACGGCCAGGGTGTCGTGGGCGACATGAAGGCCACGGTCAAAGCAGTGCTACTGGACCCGGAAGCACGCCGGGGCGACGTGCCTGGGACAGATCGAGCTGGGTTTGGCAAGTTGCGTGAACCGGTGTTGTTTATCACAGCCGCCATGCGCGGCTTGGGTTGCCGAACGGCGCTCAAGTGGACCGATGGAGGCAGCTTTGGCGTGAATGGCCAGAGCCCCCTGCAACCCCCGAGTGTGTTCAGCTTCTACTTGCCGACCGACCGAGCACCTGGCAGCAACTTGCTGGCGCCCGAGCAGAAGCTGGCCACCACAAACGAACTGTCTGCGCGGCTGCGTTACCTGGAGTGGACGCTGGTCGACAACAACCAGAACGGCGGCAACCCGAACTCAGGCTCCGGCTGCGACGTAGCCAGCCTAGGTCGGGCCTTCGCGCACTCGCCCAAAGCCCTCATCGATCTGATTTCCGCGCGCTGGTTCCGTGGTGCCATGCCGCCTTCACTGCGCAGCAACCTGATGGCGCTGGCCGCGACGCAGACCGTGGACATCCGCGGCGCCGTTCAACTGCTCGAGTTCGCGCTGACCACACCCTACTTTGGAGTTATCAAATGAAGCGCCGCTCCTTTCTATCCGTCCTTGGTTCGGCGCCACTCGGCGCATCGCTTGGTGGCGCCGGCCTGCTCGGCACACTCAGCTTGCCTGGTTCCGCCGCCGCCGCCGACTACCGCGCGCTGGTGGTCGTCTTCCTGGCTGGCGGCAATGACGGTCACAACACACTGGTACCCACCGACGGTGCCTACCTGGACTACCAGCGCGCCCGACCTGATCTGGCCTTGGCCAAGGCCAGTCTTGTCGATCTCCCCGGCAGCAGCGCCGGCCACAGTTTTGGCCTGCATGCATCACTCGCGCCGCTGAGCGGTTTGTATCAACAGCAACGACTGGCCTTCATGGCCAATGTTGGCCCGCTGGTTGTGCCGGCCACTGCCCAGCAGGTGAAGGACCATGCGGTCGAGCTTCCGCCGTTCCTGATGTCGCACAGCGACCAGCAGCAATATACCCAGGGGTGGATGGGCGACACCGACGCCAGCGGCTGGGCCGGTCGCGGCCTAGAAACCCTGCCTGCGAGCCTCAAGAACGCCTTGGCCGCCGTCACTTTCGACACCAACCGGACCCTGGTTCTGGGGCAAAACTCGCGCGTTGCGTTCCTGACACCCGACGGCGGACGTTATTGGGGCAATGCCGACTTGGCGCATCCCGAGGGCTTTTGGTCGCAGTCACTCAATCGCATGGCGCAGTGGCAGTTCTCTAACGAGTACGAGGCCGAATACGCACGCACCTTTGGCGGCAGCATCACCGAGTCGACGCTGTTCACGCAAGCATTCCTGAAGGCGACCCCGCCCCAGGCGACGTTCGAAGACAACGAACTAGGACGCCGCCTGCGCACTTTGGCCACCGTCTTGCCGGTACTGAAGAACAGCGGCTACAAACGGCAAGTGTTCTTTGTGAATTGGGGCAGCTTTGATACCCATGTCAACCAGCGCGGTTCCGGCGAGTCGACACAGGACACGCAGCTCATGCAGCTCGCCAAGGCGCTGACAGCCTTTGATACCGCCAATCAGGCTGCGGGCCTGAACCGGGATGTCACCACGCTGGTAATGAGTGAATTCGGCCGTACCTTGCGCCCAGCATCCGGCGGTGGCTCCGACCATGCCTGGGGCAACCATTGGATGGCGATGGGTGGAGCCGTATCAGGCGGACAGGTTCTGGGACAATTTCCTTCCCTGGTGCTGGGTGGCGTCGACGACTCCGACCCGAACCGCGGCGGGCGGTTTGTGCCCACCACATCGGCTGATCAAGTCGGCGCGTCGGTTATGCAGTGGTTGGGCCTACCTAGCGCGTCGGTGCCCGACGTGTTCCCCAACCTCAAGAACTTCTCGCAGAAGAGCTTGGCGCTGCTGAGCGCTTGACGCGCTCGATTGCCCCCGCAACCACCAGGCACAAGACCATGGACATCAACCTCACCGAACAGGCCGACGTGTACCAGCAGGCGACGACTGCGCAAGGACCCGTAGGCGACTGGAACAACTATTTCGGCAAAGGCAGTAACGATACGATTCGCCTGTATTTTGGAACGGCCATTGGCGGGCCAGGCGCTGACACGATAGAACACCTCGTGTTTCCCGGGCAACCGTGGCATCAGGTGCAGCTTGGCTATTGGGACTCGCCGACGGGCGTCGTGGTGGACTTGTCGGGCGGCTATGCCGACGATGGCTTTGGTACCCGCGACGCGCTGATTGGAGCCATCTACGGCGCCCACGGCAGTTGGCACGATGACCAGTTCCGCGGGGACACCAACGACAACTTCTTTTGGCCCAATGGTGGCCATGACGTGATCGACGGCCGCGACGGCCGCGACGGCGCAGGCGTACCCTGGAACGCTGGCGACCCTCACGACTTGTCTGGGCTCATCATCACCGTTTCAACCGACGCTCGTCACGCCACGATCACGTCAAAAGCAGACCAGAACCTTCGCTACGAACTGACGGACATTGAGTACCTCAGCTATTGGGAGAACGGCACTACCCACACATTCGAAGTCGCCGACTTCCTTGTACCCCAAATCTTGGCCGAACAAACCCTGACCGGCGCCAGCACGCAGCGCTGGAACGCCGCCGTCGCCATGGGCAGCGCCGCTACCGTCAGCTACAGCTTTGTGACGACAGCCCCCGGCAACGGAGTCGGCGCCAGCGGTTTTCGAACCTTCAGCTCGACCGAGCGCCAGGTCATCCGAGACGTCTTCACCAGCACCAGCGCAGTGACCGGCTTGAGCTTTGCCGAGGTGAACGAATTGACCGGTGCGACCGGACAGATCCGATTTGGCGTAAGCGCCCAAGCCTCCACCAAGGGTCTAGCATCGATGCCCGACACCGCGCCTGCCAATGCCAGCGCTGGCGATGTGTGGATGGACCTCGAGTCGATGTTGACGCTGACGCCCGGCAGCGAAGGCTACGCCGCCCTGCTGCACGAAATCGGTCATGCACTGGGCCTGCGCCACCCGCGCAATGTCGATGCGGGGGACGCGTGGACCCAGCAGATGCGCGCCGCCGACGAACGCACCAGCCAAACGGTGATGTCGGGCACAGCGTCGCCAGATGGGCTGTTTCGCGCCGATTGGGGCGTGCTGGACATTGCCGCACTGCAGTACCTTTACGGCGCCAAGAGCGTCAACAGCGGCGACAGCAGCTACCAAGTCGGCGGACCGGAGTCACAGGCGCAACGCAGCCTGATTGACAGCGGCGGCAGCGACACCCTGGACGCATCCATGTCTCAAGTTGGCGTCTCGCTCGACCTGCAGCCCGCACACCAAAGCAGCGTGGGCCTGACCGCGCAAGGCCTGGCACCAGTCGAGAATCTTGGCATCGCCATTGGCACCGTCATCGAAAACGCCATCGGTTCGGCCAATGACGACGTGCTGCTGGGTAACGCCTCCAACAACCGGCTCACCGGCGGCCTGGGCAACGATTGGCTCGATGGGCTGGCCGGCACCGATGTCGCCGTGTTTGCCGCAATGCGTACCGACTATGTTGTCAGCAGCGGCTTTGGCAAGGTGTTTGTGGTGGCAAACGACGGCATCAGCGGCTTTGACACCCTGCAAAACATCGAGCGACTCAGCTTCTCGGACCGTGGCGTGGCGCTGGACATGGGCGTCACACAAGCTGGTGGCGGCGCCGCGCTGCTGATAGGCGCGGTGCTGGGCGAGGCCGCATTGACCGCCAAGAAGCCGCTGGTCGGCGCCGTGATCGACCTGTTCGACCAGGGTTTCACGCTGCAAGTGCTGTCGGGCGCCGTCATGCGCTTGCCGATCTGGGGCCTGCTGGTCGGCAACGGTGCTGCCACCGCGAGCAACACCGAGATTGCCAACTACCTGCTGACCACTGTGAACCAGGCCGCTCCCGACGCGGCGGCTTTGAGTGCGGCTGTCAAGACCTTGGATGCCGAGTCCGACGCCACGCAAGGCGACTTTCTGTGGCACCTGGCCGAATCCAGCGCCAACCAGGTGCAGGTTGGGTTGGTGGGCTTGGCGGCGACGGGAATGGAGTTTGAGGGCTAGTCACCGCCCCATTTGTGCTCGCCCCAGCGAAGGGCTACAGTAGCCACTCGGGGCCGCATTTCAAGGCCTGGGAGAGACATTTTTGGCAACCGTATCCGACGTCACCACGGTGACTTACTCCGGTGATTCACGGGTCGACTCGTTGTTGCACTCAACGGCCGACTGGAACTACCTGCTGCCCAGTCGCACGACGCTGTTCTACACCTTCGATCTGAGCGTGATCGACCCGGTCACCGCGGCACCCTTGACCGCTTTCAACGCAGCGCAACAGGCCGCCGTCACGGCAATCCTGAACCACGCCTCCAGCGTCACGGGCATCACCTTTGCGTTGACGGCCTCGGGCGCCGCAGCGGACTTTCACTTTGGTGCCTGTGACATTGCGGGCGCCACCACGGCGGGCCTGGCACAGACCTCCGAGAACTACTCGTTCACCGGCGCCAATGTGTTGACCGCCTACACGGCCGAGGCCTTCATTTACCTGGACAACCTCGAGTTCCTGGCCAGCGGCGCCAGTCCCACCAGTGGTTCAGCTGGTTACGAAATCCTGTTGCACGAGATCGGCCATGCCCTGGGCCTGGGGCACCCCTTTGAAGGCACATTTCCGTTGCCCCCGGCGCAGGACAACACCAACAACACGGTGATGTCCTACACCCATGCGGGTGGCAACAAGACCACGTTTCAGTCCTACGATCTGCTGGCATTGCGGTGGCTGTATGGCGAGGATGGGCTGCGCGGCACCTGGGGATTCAATTCCACCAACGGCCCGTCCCTCACCCTCGTGGGGTCGGGTGATACCACGGCACCGACCGTAAGCAGTTTCAACCCGGTCGACGAAGCCACAGGCGTGTCGCTCAATGCCAACCTGGTGTTGACCTTCAGCGAATCCATTGCGCGCGGCACCGGCACCATTCGACTCAAAACCGCCGCCGGCGGCACTGTCGAGAGTTACGACGCAGCAACCAGTCCCAACCTCAGCATCGCCGGCAGCACACTCACGGTCAACCCCACCTTCAGCTTGAGCAACGACACGGGCTACAAGCTGGAGTTCGAGTCCGGCAACATCAAGGACCTGGCCGGCAACAGCTTCGCGGGCACCACCAGCTACAACTTCACCACGCTGGCGTCGGTCAACCAGCCCCCCACTGGCGCGGTGCAGATTGCCGGCACTGCCTCACAGGGCCAGACCCTGAATGCCGTCACCACCACGCTGGCCGACGCGGATGGCCTGGGCACCTTGAGCTACCAGTGGCTGCGCGCAGGCAACGTCGTGGCGGGCAGCACCAGCGCCAGCTACACCCTGGGCCAGGGCGATGTCGGTCAAACCATGACGGTGCGGGTGTCGTACACCGATGCACTGGGAACCGCCGAGTCGGCGCTATCCAGCGCAACGTCGACGGTGGCCAACGTCAACGATGCGCCCAGCGGCAGCGTCGTTATTGCGGGCCAGGCAACCGAAGGGCAACTGTTGGTGGCCAACACCAGCCTGGTAGCCGATCCGGATGGCCTGGGCGCCTTCAGCTGCCAGTGGCTGCGCAACGCCACACCCATCACGGGAGCGACCTCCAGCAACTACCTTGTCGCCGCGGCCGACATTGGCGCCACGCTCAGCGCGAGGGTTAGTTACCTCGACGCCGGCGGCACCATCGAAACGCTCACGTCCGGCGCCACCGCCAGTGTCACTAATGCCAACGACCCCCCCACCGGTGCGGTCACCCTCGTCGGCACCTTTGCCGAAGAGCAAACGCTGAGCGCCAACACCAGCACCCTGGCCGATGCCGATGGTCTGGGCACCCTCAGCTACCAATGGCTGCGCGGCGGCGCCCCGATTGCCGGCGGCACCAACAGCAGTTACCAGCTCACTGCCAGTGACGTGGGCGCGATCGTCAACGTGCGTGTCAGCTACACCGACGGATTTGGCCACGCCGAGCAAGTCACCTCCACCGCCACGACCCCGGTTGCCGATGGTGTGGCGCCCACCGCGCTGAGCTTCAGCCCGGTCGACGAAGCTATCGGCGTTGGCGTGGACGCCAACATCGTGGTCACCTTCAGCGAGCCCATTGCGCGAGGCGCCGGATTGATCGTATTGAAGACCGCTGCCGGTCTCATCATCGAGACCTTCAGCGTCGCCAGCAGCCTGAATCTGTCCTTCAACGGTGCCGCGCTGACGCTCAACCCCACGGTCTCGCTGTCGACCGAAACGGTCTACCAGGTCGAGTTCCCAAGTGGCGCGGTGGCAGACCTTGCGGGCAACAGCTTTACCGGCACCAACAGCTACAACTTCACCACCATCGCAGCGGGCCACGCCCTCAGCGGCACGGCTCTGGCAGACACACTGCTGGGCACTGCCGGCAGCGACACCATCAACGCCGGGGCCGGCAACGACACGGTAACCGGGGCCGGTGGCGACGACACCGTGGACGGTGGCGAGGGAACCGACACCGCGGTGTTCGCGGGGCCGCGCGCGGCCTACACCATCACCCGACCATTTGGTGTGCTGACCGCCGTGGCCGACGGCGTGGGCACCGATGGCCGCGACGCGCTCAGCAACGTCGAGCGCCTCAAGTTTGCGGACCTTGGTGTGGCCCTGGACCTGGATGCCGGCCAAGCGGCGGGCCAAGCCGCGCTGCTGGTGGGTGCTGTTTTGGGCGTGGGCGCCTTGACCGCCAAGAAGCCCTTGGTGGGCGCCGTGATCGACCTGATCGACCAGGGCTTCAGCTTCCAGGTCTTGGCGGGCGCCGTGATGCGGCTGGAAGTATGGGGGGTACTGGCCAATGGCGGGGCAGCCGGCGCCAACAACACCCAGATCGCCAGCTACCTGCTGACCACGGTCAACGGCAGCGCACCTGACGCGCTCACCCTCAACGCAGCGGTTGCGGCGCTGGACACCGAAACCGGTGACGCGCAAGGCAACTTTCTGTGGCATCTGGCCGAGTCGGCTGCCAACCAGACCCAGATCAACTTGGTTGGGCTGGTGGAAACCGGGCTGGAGTTTGGTGGCACCTGACCCCAACTGATCACAGCCGTCATCGCAAGCGTCCCGATACCCGTCATTGCGAGCGTAGCGCGGCAATCCATGTTGGAGTCACACCATGATGGATTGCCACGGCCTACGCTTTCCATGAACCGGTCGTCATTGCGAACGAAGTGACGCAATCCATAGCCCCCCTTTTGCATGGATCGGCACGGCCTGCGGCCTCGCGATGACGATGCTGGTTCAAGGTCCGTGTGCGGTATCGGGCCGGATTCGGATTGCTCGCAATGACCGTTCTGCTGCCATGCATTTGGCAAACGTCAATAGGCAGGGCCGGAGTAGCCTATATTGCGATGGTGGCTGAACTGAAACAGCCAACATCCGACAATCAACTGAGGACAGAGCTAAAGGCCTGTCCCGCAAAGTATCAGGAGTATCCCCATGTCTGAACCCGTTTCCTACCAACTCGATGATGGCGTTGCCACGCTGACGCTGTGCAATGGCAAGGTCAATGCCATCTCCCACGAGGTTCTTGCCGGCCTCAACGCCGGACTCGACCGCGCAACGGCGGACAAAGCCGTCGTCATCATCACGGGCCAGCCCGGCATCCTGTCGGGTGGTTATGACCTCAAGGTCATGACCTCTTCCATCGAAAACGCCATCGCGCTGGTCACCGTCGGCAGCATGCTGGCGCGGCGCATGTTGTCGCACCCCTACCCCATCATCGTGGCCTGCCCCGGCCATGCGGTGGCCAAGGGTGCCTTCATCCTGCTCTCAGCCGACCACCGCATCGGGACCGAGGGCACCTTCACCATTGGACTCAATGAAGTGCAGATCGGCTTGACCATGCACCATGTGGGCATCGAGCTGGCGCGTGATCGCTTGAGCAAGGCAGCGTTTCAGCGATCCGTGATCAATGCGGAAATGTTCAACCCAACCACAGCCAAAGAAGCCGGTTTCCTCGACAGCGTGGTGTCGCCCGAGGCGCTCATACCCAACGCCCTGGCGGTGGCGCAGCAATTCAAGAAGATCAACCAGAAAGCCCATGCGGGCACCAAGCTCAAGGCCCGCAAGGCGCTGCTGGCGACACTGGACGCCGCCATCGAACTGGACAAGACCGCCGGGTTTGCCTGAACGCGCGCCCGGCGGATCGCTTACCAGCGGGGCTCGCCGCGCTCGTTGACGGTCAGGGTGCGCCCCGGCGGGCTGGTCATCTGAACACGGTGCTCCACGCCCCGGAAGTAGTAGGTGACATCCCAGTACTGCGGCCGTGCCTGACTCGGTACCCGTTCGCAACGCCGGACATCCTGAAAGGTCGCCCGCTCGTATTCGTTGTCGCGTCCAATGTTGGCGCCAATGGCAGCGCCCGCGACAGCACCGCCAACCGTGGCCACGTCCTTGCCGGTACCGCCACCGATCTGGTGCCCCAGAATGCCGCCAATGATGGCGCCGACAATCGCACTCGGAACACTGGCATTGCCGCTGTCCTGGACCACCTGCTCACGCTCGATCCAGCACCGCTGCTCGGGCGAGTCGATCACCGCGCGAACGGAGCTGATGCTGACCTCGTAGAGCCGCTCGTCATGGCGGCGCCGGTAGTCCGGGCCACCGTTCGTCGGCGCTGGTGCATAGCGATCATCATCAAAACGTGTCTCCCGGCTGACGGGCCGTACCGAGGAGAGTCGATCATTTAATCCCATCGACCGCAGGGAGCCGTAACTGCCCGGCCGCAGGATGGTGCAACGTCCGCCAAACTGGGGTTCTTCGCAGACCTCCCACCGGTCGCCGACCACGACCGCGGACGAAGCGCGGTCATTGAAGCCGTAGCGCCCGAAATTGACAATCCGTCTGTCGGCTGTGAAGGACTGGCCCTGAAAGCCGTCATGTTCATAGAACGTGACATACGCAGCCACCGGCACGGGCGCTGGCGGCGCCACTGGCAGTGGCGGATACCGAGGATCCTCGCCGCTGTGCACATCTCGACCCGCCAGGCGCACCGACGACACCCGATCGTTCAGACCCATCGCACCAAGCGACGAGTGACGACCCGCAGGCAAGACCACGCATCGCCCACCAAAGCGCTCGTCGTCGCAAAGCTGCCACGGTTCACCCACGACCTCAACCGACGAGGCACGGTCGTTGAATCCGTGGCGACGCAGTTCAGCAATGGGTCTGTCGGTGGTGAACGACTGGCCCCGGTAGCCGTCATGCTCATACAAGGTGACCCGTGTCCCGACGGGTGTGACATGGGGCAAGGGATGCGGGGTCGGAACCACCACCGGTGGACGACGCGGGTCCGCCACGCGCGGATCCCCGTACATGGCACGGACCGACAAGATGCTGCGACGCAGACCAGTTGCACCCAGCGAGCCGTAGCTACCCGGGCGCAGCACCACGCAACGGCCGCTGAACTGCGCACCCTCGCATAACTCCCACGGACCACCGGCCACCACCACGGACACCTCGCGGTCGGAGAAACTGAAACTTCCAAGGTCCGCCATTGGCTTGTCAACCGTGACCGCTTGGCCTTCGAAGTTCTCATGCTCGAAAAACTGATTTGCGCAGTAGCGTGCATCGCAACGCTCACCGCAGCCACCGCAAACAAGGCTCTGATTGATGTCTTCATGGCTTGATCCTGAAAATGGTTGAAGTTTGCCCCTAGGCCCCACTTTATGCGGTGCGACATACCCGAGGATAGCGACCGGGCTTGGTCTGTGGCGCTTTCGTGGAGATTACCCGTTTTCCCGGCAAGATCAAGCGCGGGCCAGCAGCCAGTTTGCCGGGTCTGCTTATCACCGTCGCCGCCATTGATGCCTGTCAATACACCCGAGCGGGCGCGGGTCTAGCATGAATTCTTTTACCGCACCTCGTGGAGAGCCCGATCATGACTACTCACCCAATGACCCCCGCCGACGCGGCCTGGTACCACATGGATGGCCCCGCCAACCTGGCGGTCGTGACGGGCCTGTTGCTGACGCGCCAGCCACTGGACTTCGCCAGGGTACGCAAGATCTACCTGGAGCGCCTGCTTGACTTTGACCGCTTTCGCCAACGCGTCGTCGAGGTCGGCCTGCCGCTGCCGACACCGCACTGGCAAGACATGCCGCACTTTGACATCGACCAGCATGTACACCACATCGCCCTGGCGGCACCGCATAACCAGGCCGCGCTACGGGCCTTGGTCAGCGACATCACCAGCACGCCGCTTAGTCGCGAACTGCCGCTGTGGCAGGTCTATGTGGTCGACGATGTCGAGGGCGGCAGCGCCCTGATCATGCGTTGCCACCACTGCATCGCCGACGGGACCGCCATGATGACGGTGGCCCAGCGACTCTTCGATGCCGAGCCCGGCGCGTGGCGCCACGCGCCGGCACCCGTCCACGCCGCGCCACCCAGCCATGGCGCCGGGGCGGGACTGCTGGCGGCGGCCAGCGCCGCAATCGACGTCGTGACGCATCCCCAGCACACCATGGAGACAGCCAAGCTGGTGCTGGGCGGCGCCGGCATGCTGCTTGCCGAGCTGCTGAGAGCCGACGATCCCCAGTCGCCTCTCAAGGGCGAGTTTGCGCCGGGCAAGCGTGTCGCCTGGTCAAAGCCGGTTGCCATCAAGGACGTCAAGGCCATTGGCGCACAGCATGGCGCCAAGGTTAACGATGTGATGGTGGCCGCCATGACAGGTGCCCTGCGCAGCTACCTGTTGGGTCGCGGGGTAGACGTGAACCACACCACCGTTCGCGCCATGGTGCCGGTCGATCTGCGACCACCGCAACGCATGGGCCAGCTCGGCAACGAGTTCGGGCTTGTGTTGCTGGACCTGGCCGTCACCAAGGCCAGTGCGGATCAGCGTCTCGCCAAAACCAAGGCCGGCATGGATGCGCTCAAGCGCTCGCCGGAACCGGTTGCAACGCGGGCGCTATTCGACCTGCTCGGGCTGGTACCCAAGGCGCTGGAGGACCTTTCGAACGAGCTGTTCGGGCGCAAAGCCAGTCTGGTCATGACCAATGTCGCGGGCCCACGTGAGCCGCTCTACCTAGCTGGCGTCGCCATCGACCGCATCCTGGGCTGGGCGCCGCATCCCGGCCGGCAGATCGGCATGGCCGTCAGCATCATGAGCTACCAGGGCATGGCGGCGTTAACTGTGATCGGCGATGCGCGCCTGGTGCCTGACCCCGAGGTCATCACCGACCACTTCAACCACGAATTTGCAGAGATGCTGCGTAAAGTGAAAGCCACCCCCGCCAAGGCGCCAGCCCGCAAGCGGGCGGCACGTTAGCGCGCGCCGGCCCGCGCCAGAAACTCGGCCGCGCAGTCACGCAAGGCCTGCGACGGCGAGGCCATGGCCACCTGTAGCAATTCGCTTGCATAAGACGGGTCGCGCTCAAAGCGAGCCACGTCGATCCACCATCCATGCCCGGCCATCAGCCACTTGAATTCGACCTCGGCCAACAGCATGGCGCGTGCATCGGGACGGTTGACTGCTTCAGAGAGCATGGGCCTTCTTCCGGTTGGATATGAACTGGCTTGCAAGCAAGTGGTCGATGCGCGGCGATGGAAACTGCACAAACAAAAGCGGCACCCGAGGGTGCCGCTCAATCAGTCATGCCGCGCGGCACCTACTTCAACGCTTCTTCGCCGTCTTAGGGGCGACATCGACCACTTCGGCGGCCTCGGTCACATTGAATTCGGCGACGTCCATGGCCTTCTTGGCGGAGGCTTGGGCGGTTTCGATGATGCTTTGGCCAGTAGCCACGGCGCTTTTGAAGGCGGCGACAGCGGTCTCTGTGCCGGCTGGGGCGTTCTTGACCAGGTCATCCACGGCTTTGCTGAAGGCGGTCTGAGCCTCGCCAGCCTTGGCTTCGAAGGCTTTGACAAATTCGCCGCCAGCGCCAGCGGCCAAGGTGTACACCTGCTTGCCGTACGCAACCGAGTTCTCGGTCAGTGGTTTGATCAAGCCGGTCTGTAGGGCCAGCACTTCTTGTGGGTCTTTGGCATCCAGGACTGCCTGGAGGTGACCGAAGGACCCATTCAGGATTGATTTGGAAGCAGCCAAGTTCAACTCGACCAGCTTTTCGAAACCGGAATAGGCTTGTGAAGCCAGACCTTCAAAGGCCTCAACCGTGGCTTTGTTGGAAGAGGCAAATTGTTCAGCGGTGTAAGTCATTTCATGCTCCTGGGGTTTAAATCAACGACTGCCTGGCACGTCCCCCTTCCGAGGTTATGTTGCAGCGCAGCATGAGGCGATTATAGGAAGCACTCGACAGATAGCAAGGCTTTTGTTGCGGCGCAACAATGATTAGGGCTAAGGCTCTAGACGATCGGGTGACCGGTTCGAACCAAGGTCGCGTGAAAGCATTACTTCAGGTACTTTTTGTAGAGTTGTTTGCTGGCGTCTGGAAAGAACTTTCCTGCAGTGCTGATATCAATTTCGGACACAAACTGCCAGCCGAAGAACAGAATTCCGTCGTACTGCTCGGCGTGAACCAGTTCCTGTTCAATGAAGCTGTTGAATACAACCAGGTCCCAGGACGGAAACTTGAAAGCCTGTGCAATGAACAGTGTCTCGACGCGTGGGTTGGCCTGCTTGGCAAGACCGTGAAATGTTCGAGACCACTCGTGCAGGTATGCGATGTTGGTCGGGTCGCCGAGCCAGTACGGGTCGGTCCCCACCCAATCAACCAGGGCAACCGCTTTGAGCGCATAGGCCAAGGTGTTTGGCTTGCCCTGCGCCGCATATGGCGACACCGTGATACCGATCGATGCCTGAGGAATGTGCTTCCTTACAAGGGCTGCACCGACTTTGAGCGCCGTCAACTGACGCTCCAACGCGACCGCGCTGTCGGATTCGTTTCCGGTACCGGAAAACACCTCATCCGTGATCAACACACGCACGCCACTTTCCAACAGATCTGCGTTGTCGCGGACATACTGCGTCAACTTCTGCTCTGCATCCGGTGCAATGGCACTGCGGGGGTAGCCCTGTCCGTCGGCAACCGGGGACATCAGCAACAAATCAAGAATGCTGGCCATGCCAGCAGCCTTGATTGCCCGTGACGTCGCAAGATTACCGGTGTAGCCAGCATTAATCTTGAATGGGGAAGTAGCCAGTTCAGACGGTGCCGAGAATATTTCGCCGACCAGCTTGCTTTTGATCGGAATCGGAACAGGGGTCGGCGTACTTGAGCTGTCGCCGCCTCCCCCGACTCCGCACGCCGCCAGCCAAAGTACCGACGCGAAGATGACCAGTCGCTTCTTCATTGCTTCTCCCTGCCTGAAAAGCGCCTAGCCTAACAGGACGACGACATGACGGACATGCCATGGCGTGGTCGTCGGCCCGGACGGCGTCCACCACAAAGAATGACTAGGTCACGCCTTGTCTTGGGCTGGCGCTGGGGGTTGCACCAGCGCCGCCATGCCGCCGGCCTCCGGCGTGCCCAGCGCGGCCAGACCAGTGGCCACGCCGAGCCGGTCAGCCTGCGATCGGTTCTGGCTGACTTTCCATTTGCCGACCCAGCGTTGCACCGGGATCTCGATGCCAACGATGGCTTTGAGCATGCTCTGCAGATAGTCGGCCGGTGCGTCCGCCACCTGCCAGGGTTGGGCCTGCGTGGCCTCGTGGACCTTGGTCAGGCGCGTCACCACTTCCAGCACGCGCGCCGCGTCGTCAAAGACCCGTGGCACACCGTGGGCGTGCACGACCACGTAGTTCCAGGTTGGCACCGCCTTGCCGTGCTCGCGCTTGCTGGGATACCAGTTGGGCGACACATAGGCTTGCGGCCCCGTGAACACCACCACCGAGGACTGCGACCCCACCAGCGCCTGCCACACCGGGTTGGCGCGCGCCACGTGGCCGACCAAGGTGCCGTGTTCGCCCCGGTCTGCGTCCAGCAAGAACGGAATGTGGTTGACCAGCAATTCCCCGTCGTGCTGCACCACCCAGGTACCCAGCGGGTGTGCGCGCACCAGCGCATGCAGTTTGTCGGGTTTGGCTTCCTCGAAATGGGCCGGCAGATAGGTCATGGCTGGGCCTTTGGCGAAGGGTCGGTCGGGGCTTGCAGCACGGGCTCGCACAGCACCTCGGTCTTGACCGAGTTGGCGAGGAAGCACGACGCATGGGCCTGGTGGTGCAAGGCCAGATGGGTGTCAAACGAGGGGACACGCTGGCCGGCAAAGCACACAACGGGCCGCAGCGTCACACGGGTCATCGCCAATTGGCTCTGCGCATTGCGCGCCAGCACACCGGTAGCTTCATCGCGGTAGTGGTCCACCACCCAGCCGGCCCGAGCGGCGATATCCAAGAACCACAGCATGTGGCAACTCGACAGCGCGGCCACGAAAGCTTCTTCCGGGTCCACCCCGGCCGCGTCCGACATGGGCAGAGGCACGATCTGCGGAGAGGCCGATGCCGGCACCACCGCACCGCCGTCGAATTGCCAACTGTGGCGACGGCTGTAGCGGTGATCGACAAAGGCTTGCGCGTCGCGCTGCCAGGCGATGGTGGCGGTGTAGGAGGACATGGTGGGTGGTGCCTTGGGTGACTGCGGGAAAATTGCGGCCGAAGCGCTCCCGCGCCACCCCGGCTTTGTCGTTGAGAAAGGCTAGGCCTTGGGTGCAAACGCCATTTGCAGGGCGTTGGCGTCAAAGCCATTCGAGGCCGTGCCGCCTTGGGTGGCAAAGCGGTACAGTGCGGCCGCGTAGATGCCACCCAGCGCCGCCTGCACCAGGGCCGCGAGGATCACCCCCGCCACCACGGCGAATACCGCCAGACCAATCAGGGCGCCGCTGCCGGTGGTCGCGGCGGCCACCACCAACATGATGCCGAACACGACGATGAAGAAATGGATCAACGCAAACGCCACGCCCATGCCAGCCTGGCCCACCACGTTTTCGCCCCAGGTCTTCTTGAGAATCGTCGCGCTCTCCTTCACGGCCTCAATCGGCCCGGCGTCGCGCGTCACCAGGATCGGCACCACCAGGTAAGTGGCCACCGTCCAGCCCACGCCCAACATGCCAACAATCATCCGTCCGATGAAGCCCACCCGCTCCTGAATGGCGCGCAACACCACGCCCACCGTGGCGGCAATGATGGCGTAGCCCAGGATGCTGCCAAACTTCGAACTCGCCACGCGCAGCCCGTCGCGCACCGTCGGCACGCCACCGTCAAAGCGAATCATCGCAGCGCCAACCAGGGCAGCGTTGAAAAAGAAGATCACGAAGTACAGGCAGACATAGAACAGGAAGCCCACCAAGTAGGTGGCCATCGACACGGCCGAACCCCCTCGGTCCGACAGCCCGTCGAGCGCTCCGAGGCCCAGCAGTGGCAAGGCGAAGGACACCACCACGACCAAGGCAGCCATAGCCGAGATCAACGGGAACACCAGCAACTGCTGGTCCTGCTTGAGCACGGCCCAACTGGCTTTGACCAGATGCCAACTGCGAGATAGACGATTAAACATGGTTTGCCCTTGCGTCAAGAAAAAGGAAACGGACGACCTCGCGCCAAAAACTGCGACGCGAGGCGAATGATACGACCGCCACCAAAGGTTGCTCCGCCGCACGTTGTCAGAGCCCGCACCGTCTGCCACACCGTCCGCCAGGCAGGCTTGCCGATGTTGTACCGAGCGTGCCAGAGTGAGCCCGTCGATCCACCAACAACCAAACGGGAGTTTGGGTTATGGGTGAACAGCTCGAGTTTGCACGCGCGTCAACCGTCAGTAGCGCGCGGCAGAACCCCTGCGCGGCGGGGATTGCGTGATGACCCTGTTTGGCCTGCATGACGACCTGCAAGCATTTCTGGGCTGCGACGTGCCACTCGGCGTGGCCCTGCGAGCCTGGGCGCCCGTGCCACCCTTGCTCAGTAATGCGGCGGCAGCTCGTCTCGCACGTTGCGCCCAACGCCATCGCCGCCCGCCTGAGGCTGACGCAAATCGGCCACCTGGCGAATCAGCATATCGATCTGTTGCTGCTGGCGCACGATGATCTGCTCAAGCTGGTCAACCAGGTCCTCGGTAAAACTGACCTTGACCTCCAAATTGGTCAGACGGTGCGCGGTGTCGTCGTAGTCGGTCATGGTTTGTTCACTCAGGGTTCGCGGCGACGCGCCGGTGATGACGGTGGCGCCGAAAATGGACCACCGCCAGACACAGGGAAACAAGCTGCAGCAGCGAGCAGAAGTAAAACGGTGCGCCAATGCGCCAGTCCCCTTGCGGGTAGTGCGACACCAGCGCCAGCAGAGGTGCGGCCAACATCGGAGCCAGCACCGCCATCAGGCTGTTGAGCGAGCTGACTGCCCCCATGGTCTGGCCCTGGCTGCGGCTGTCCGCCGCGGACGAGATCAAGCTTTGCACCGAAGCGGTCACCGTGACGCCAAAGACATTGAAGGCGATGATGGCAAACATCATCCACCCCTGCGTGGCGGCGCCCCACAGCGCATAGGACAGTGCCGACGAAACCAAGCCAATGATGGCCAGCCGCTGCGGCGAAAAAAACTTGAGCAAGCGCCCGAGCAAAAAGCCCTGCACGGTGACCGAAACGATGCCCACCGCCGCCAGTGACCAGCCATTCTCCATCGGACCCCAGCCAAACTTGAAGGTGGTGTAGAGCACCCAACTGGTGTACAGGACAAACTGCGCCAAGCCGCTGAAGGCCACCACGCCCACCAGTGGCCCGACCCCTTTGAGTTGCGCCAGCGCACGCAAGGCCGTCACCGGATGGGCGCTGCGCCAGGCAAAGGGCTTGCGCTGCGCCAGCGCCAGCGACTCTGGCAGCACAAAGTAGCCATACAGCAGGTTCGCCATGGCCAGCGCGCCCGCCACGAAAAACGGCAGATGCAGGTCGATGGCGCCAAGCAGCCCGCCCATCACTGGCCCGATGATGAAACCCAGGCCCATCATGGCGCCGAGCAAACCAAAGCGCTTGGCGCGCTGCTCGGGCGCCGTGATGTCGGCCACATAGGCGTTGGCAATCGCGGCGTTGGCCTGCATCGCCCCGGCCACCACGCGCACCGCCACCAGCACCCACAGGGCGGTGGCCATGGCGGTACCAAAGAAGCTCACGCCAAGACCCAAAAAACCCAACAGCAGCACGGGTCGGCGGCCGTGGTGGTCAGCCAGGGCGCCCAGCAGCGGTGAGGCCAGGAAGTTGGCAATGCCAAAGGAAAACGCCACCACGCCGTACCAATAGGCTTGGTCCGACTGGGAACTGGAAAAGCTGCCGACCAGCGCTGGCAGCACCGGAATGATCAACCCGATGGCGACCATGTCGATCAACACGGTCAGCATGATGAAGGGCATCG
Source organism: Candidatus Rhodoferax randersensis (assembly GCA_016718155.1). Taxonomy (GTDB): domain Bacteria; phylum Pseudomonadota; class Gammaproteobacteria; order Burkholderiales; family Burkholderiaceae_C; genus Rhodoferax_D; species Rhodoferax_D randersensis. Next base: position 115,453 of record JADKEH010000012.1, read on the forward strand.
CGGCTTCGCGCGAGCGCAGGGTTTTGAGCATCGGTGGTGTGCGCGAGTCGGTCAGCCTAGGTCGAACCCGTCGGCGCTATCAGACCGGCACCGCGTAGCCGCTGGAGTCGGTGAACACAATCTCACCCTCCGCATCGACCCGGAAAACGCCAGCGCGGTAGTCGCGGCGCAGCGCAGCGACCAGTCGACCAAACGCGATGTCCACCGTGCCGGACACGGCCACGCCGACCTGCACCGTCGCACTGCGGCCCAGGGCAATCTGTCGGTCGAGTTCGTCGCGTTCAGCCAGCGAGCCTGCATGGGCTGTGGCCGCCTGCTCCCGCGAGGCCTTGGCGCGCGCCAGCACCCCCTTGGGGTCGCCGACCGACGTCAGGTGTACCACCAGCTTGTGCAGGCTGGTGTGCGCCGCATCTTCCTTTTCGATGCGCTCCTGCAGCGCCCTGCGCCGCGTCTGCAGCGCCGGGTTGGCGCCCATCACCACCCTGGTCACGCCGCTCGTAGCCGAGCCCAACAGCGGCACCTTGAGGAGCATCATGGCAGTTGTCACGCCACCGATCAGGCGCCCACGCTGCGGTGATGCGTCGCCCACGATGATCTGGTTGAGCGACTGCAGCTCGCAGTCCAGCGCCATGTCACGGATCACGATGGATGTGCCAGCGTGGATCTGCACCGCCTCGGCAAACCGCGCCGTTACCGATCCAACAGCACGCAGCCTGGCGCGCCCCACCACCCCGCCCGTGACGGTGATGTTGCCGCCGGCCTCCAGCACGCCGCCGTCGACCACGCCGCCAACGAGGATGTCACCGGTGGCCTGCACCTTCATGCCGTGACCGACCTCACCGTCGACCTGGACGGTGCCGTCATAGTGGATATTGCCGCTGGCCATGTTGACTTCGGAGACGCGCAGAACTGGCTCCACCATCACACCACACTGCACCCGCACCGGTTGGCCGGTCAGGCTGGCCTGCAGCAAATTGGGATCGTCGGCGGCTACCTCGGCACCCGCGAGCTGCCCCGTAAACGGCAAGTCCAAACCCGCACGCGCCGGCAGAACTTTGCCGCGCACGCAATAGCCGTCAACGCCGGTGGTAGCAGGCTTACGGCGCATCAAGGGTGCGCCGGTCTTCACCACCACGATGGTGCCGCGCTCGCGGTAATCAATCAGCCCGTGTTCGTCAACTCTGGGGGCGCGGTCCTCCTGGACCGAAGTCAACTCTTCAAACTCTGCATCCTGCCCGTGCTCTGGCAGCAAACCGCGCGCCACCACCACGCCGTTGCACGCGCCCTGCTCGCACACCGAAGCGACCGCAGCGTAGTCGACACCCTGCGTCACACCGGCTGCGGCCAAAGCCCGCAGCACCATCGCAGGCGCGGCAGCCTCGCCGCCACGAGCTGGAACGATAGCCAGCGTGGCGCTCATGTCATCGGGCGCAATGTGTACCTGAATCGCTGCATCACAGCGTTGCGCGACCAGCAGCACAAAGGGCTTCACACTTGTATTGGCGTCGAGCGCCGCCTGGTCGACCGCCTCGGTGTGGATCAGGCAGTTGCCGTAGCCCTGCTCAAGCAGCCAGGCCAGCAAGGTCACGCTTTCGAGCGGCGCACGGCCCGCTACAACCTGGACGGTCAGAAACACCTGGCCGTCGGCTTCATTCAAGGCAATCCCGGAAAAGTCCATACGCACCGTCTCCGTCCATACGTGGTTGCTACGATGTTTATAGCTTATTACGGCGATTGCACCAAACGCCCAGGCTCAATGCGGGCATGACGCCGACGCCAGCTCAGACCGGTTGGCGATCTACCAGGCAGCGCGTCACCTGAAAACCCAAAAAGCCGCCGCCGCGACCACGGTGGGCGGCAAGGCAGCCAGCAACAAACCCAGCGGGTGGACGACGCCCTCATGGAAGTGCGGACGCAGAATGGCAATGCCCGCGGGGTTGGGCGCATTGGCGATGATGGTCAGGCCGCCACCGGTCACCGCTCCGGCCACAAGCGCGTATTTGAAACTGTCGCTCAAGCCTTCCACCAGCGAGCCCAGATAGGTCAAAGCCGCGTTGTCGGTGACGGCGGTCAGCGCAATCGCCCCCACAAACACCGCATCACTGCTCATGCCCATCAACAGCGGCTGCAGCCACCACTGCTGCTGGCCGCCCAACACCACCAGCCCGGCCAGGAAGAACGCCACCAGCAAGCCCTCTTTCAAAATCAGCCGGTCCTGGTGGTGTTCATAGGCGTGGGTAATGCCCAGGAAGAACAAAAACAGCCCCATGAAAATGGGCGGATGGTGCGCAAACACCACCACCCCCACCAGAAACGCCAGGTGCACGGCAACCAATAGCAAGGGAACCGGCGGCGCAGCATTTTTTTTTGTGCCAGTTTGCAGGGGCAGCGCCGCCAGTTCCTTGCGAAACACCACCGACACACCCACTGAGTTCACCAGCACCGCAATGGCGGCCTTCCAGCCAAAAGTGGCGGCCATGAAGGGGGTGTCCCAGCCCCACTGGGCGGCCACCATCAGCACCGGCGGCGCGGCAAACGAGGTGAGCGTGCCGCCAATCGAGATGTTGACGAACAGCACGCCCAGGGTCGCGTATTTGAGGCGCGTCGAGAGGTTTCTGGCAAAGAAGCGGCTGCCCAGAATCAGCGCAGCCAGGGTCATGGCTGCGGGCTCGGTGATGAACGACCCCATCAGGGGCACCATAACCATCACTACCAGGTAGTAGCCCAGGCTGCCCCCCAGCGGCACGGCGCGCGCCAGCCACTGCACCAAGGCCGTGGCCGCCTGCAGAATGGGCCGCGTGGCGGCAATCACCATCACCGCAAACACAAACATCGGCTCGGTGTAGTTGCGGTTGTCGATGTAGTCAACGGCGGCCTTCGTGCCCAGCATCGCCACCATGGCAATGGCCAGCACCAGCGCCCAAAAACCAAACACCACCTCGACTTCGCCCAGCCAGTGCCACAGCCCGGCATGGCGGGGCTGCAGGTGCGCCAGGTGCTCAAAATATTTGGTCGAGAACGTGTGGACGATGGCCAGCACGAACAGCACGGCGCAAACCAGCTCAAAGGGGGTCATGGGGAAGGACCAAAGCGAAGAAGGCTAAAGAGTGGCGCATGCCAGGATTGTTACCCAATTGACCGCGTGCGATGGGGCTGTGGGCAACACCCTTGGAGGGCGGCGAGGCCCAGGGCCACCACCGCCACTCCGCCACCCCGCTCGTGCCATCCAGCACTGAGCCGCGGCGAGCAGTCGCCCGCCGCCGTTACTCAGGGCCGAACGGGTGCCGCCGCGCGCGGCGCGTTGGACTGGCCGGTGATCTCCCGGAAGAACGCGTCGGGCGAGGGCTTGCGCTGCAGAAAGGCCTCCACCAGCTCGGCGGGGTGGCGTTGCCCGCCGCTCTCCAGAATCAGCTTGCGGTAACGCGCGCCGACCTTGGTGTCCATGGCATTGGTGCCAAAGGCCGAGCGCATGTCCAGCGCCAGCACCTCGGACCACATGTAGCCGTAGTAACCCGCCTGGTAGCCGCCCATCACGTGACCAAAGCCCGCAGGCACCAGCGTGCCGGCCTCGTGGCCCAGCGGCGTCTTGCCCTCTAACTCAATCCAGGTCTGCATCGGGTCCACCGTGGTGGGTGTATGCAGCGCCATGTCCCACGCCGAATAGAGGCGTTGACGCGCGTACTGGATGCCCTTGCCAAAGGCGCGCGAGGCGTTCATGCGCTCGATCAGCTTCGGGTCAATCGGCTTGCACGTGGCGCAGACCTTGGCGAACAAGGCCAGCGTCTCGGGGCGGCGCGACCATTCCTCGAACATCTGCGATGGGGCTTCGACGAAGTCGCGTTTGACACCAGTGCCGGCATTGAGCACGTAGCGGGTGCGCGACAACACACCATGCAGGATGTGGCCGAACTCATGGAACAGGGTTTCCAACTCGTTCTCATCAAAACCTTCGCGGTTGAAGTTGGTCACCAGCACCGAGATTGGCGTGCGCTGGGCCGCCAGCGAGACACCACGCACGCCAAACGCGGCAGCGTGTTTGTATTTGCCGTCGCGTGGGAACAGGTCCAGGTAGAAGCTCGACAAATACTTGCCACTGCGTGTATCAAACACGTCGTAGCCACGCACGTCGGGCTGCCACACCGGCAGGCTCTTGTTGGGGCGAAACTGCACGCCGTACAGCGTGCTGGTGACTTTCATCATCCAGTCGATGGTGGGGTCAACCGGAAACTGCGCGCGCACCTCGCGCTGGTCCACGCTGTAGCGCACTTTCTTCAAGCGTTGCTGAAAGAACGCCACGTCCCAGCGCTTCAGGACTGCGTCCTTCTCGCCGGTGAAGGCCGCCTTCTCGGCGCGCAGCTCATCGAGCTCCTTGCGTTCGAGCGCCTCGACACGGCCCTGCACGTCGTCCAGAAAACGCGTCACGGCGGCTGACTTGCCGGCCATCTTGCGCTTGAGCGACCAATCGGCATAACTGGCGTCGCCCATCAGTTGCGCCAGCTCCAAGCGCAACTGCACGGCTTCCTTGAGCAAATCCAGGTTGGGCTGACCACCCCGCTGCTGGAACGCCGTCCAGAAAGCCTTGCGGGTGCTCTCGACCTGCGCGTTGTTCATGATCGCATCCAATTCGGGGTAGTCCAGCCCGAACAGATAGTTGCCCTGCGCATCCTTGGCGCGGTTGGTTAGCGCCGCCGGCAACACGCCGGTCAGCGCCGGCTCGGCAAAGGCCAGTTTGGTGGTCACGTCGCGCACGTTGCGCGAGAAATCCTGCGACAGCTTGTCCAGCCGCTCGAAGATCACTTTGGCGCGCTCGCGCTTGTCGGCACTCAGGCTGACACCGCGCTCCTCGAAGTCGTCCAGGATGCTCTGGCGGGCCATGGTGTCAACGGAATTGGTCGTGCGCAGGGCCTTGACCCGCTGGAACAAGGCGTCGCTCTGCAGGTACTCGTTGGGCAGGGCCGACAAGAGCAGATCGCAGGCCTCGGCCGCCTTGCGCACTTCGGCGTCGGGGCTGGTTTCCGACAGCAGGCCGACCGGGCCGCCGATGTCTTGCAGACCGATGTCGAGCTCGTTCCAGGCTCCCAGCACGCTCTTGGCATTGACTTTGTTCAGCGGCAAGGCCTTGAGAGCCTCGATCCGGGCGCGGGCCTGGGCAATGCTCTGGTCACACAGCTTGGGGATCTCGGCGGCGCTGGGTTGCGCAATGACGCCGCGTTGCGCAGCCAAGGCGTTGGTGCTGGTGAGGGGGAGGACGAGTGCTGCGCAGGCAGCCAACACCGTGGTTTGAAGCTTCATGACAATCCTGAAATCGGGGGTGGGGATGGGATTGATCGGACTGGGTCCGCCGTGCCCACGTGGGCCTTCTGGGCGCGTGAGGTGGACGCGATTATAGGCAGCGCGCCCAAAACGTTCACGGCTCGAAAGATCAACCCCGGGCGATCCGGCCAACCGCCACGCCGCGCAGGAAGGCGATCACGGTCGGGTCCACCCCCAGAGCGTCCATCAGCTCCAGCGCGCGCGCCAAGTCGCGCATGGCGCCCAGCTTGCCTTGCAGCGTTACGGCCTGCTGTTGCCAGGCATGCGCCCAGGGCTTGTGCCACAACCCGCCCAAAGCCTCGATGCCGTAGCGCAAATGTTTGGCGAGAATACGCGCGCGGTGCTGCCCCAGGGTGTCTTCCTCGCCCCGGCTCTCGCGCATGGCCCCTTGCAGGCGTTGGTGCAAGCGGCGCAGGCGGCGCCGCGCCCAACCGCTCAAATGAGGGTCCGGTGGCAAGATCGCCGTCTCAGGCTGAGCCAAGCTCTCCAGCCACTGGGTGGTGGCCAACAGACAGGCCCCCACGCTAGGCTGCGTGATGGCATGCCGCACCGCCAGACGCTGTTGCCGGGCAGCCTGGGTCAACAACTTCAGCATCGTCTGCCAGACCAATTGGCGCGACGCGCTGCCGCGCACAAAGGCGTCCGCCAGTGGCGCCAAGGTGTCGGTCCGCGCCACGTCCAGGTCCCGCAGTTCGCCCAGGGCCTGGCACAGCGGTTGCAGCGCCAGCCAAGTGGGCGCATCGCCGTCACGCAGTACCGGCTTGAACAGGCGTTGCAGGCTCCTGAAGCGGCGCCAACCGACACGCGCCTGGTGCACCACTTCCGGGTCGTCCGAGTGCGCCAGCAGGTGCAGGTTGGTGACGAACTGATCGAACGCCTCGCGCAGGACACGCTGCGCCGCCTGCGCCACGGCAAGACCCGGCGTCAACGTCGGTGGCCGGGCCCGCCTTGGCGGCAGAGCGCCGTGCTGCGCCAGGGCGTAGGCCCGCTCGGACTTGCTGGCGCTCAAGGGCAACACGGCAACCCGCTCGGCGATCTGCCCGGCCAGCGCAAACAGCACCTCGGGCGAGCCCGCCAGCAACTCCAGTTCCAGCTCGCACAGGGCCAGGCGATGCCCACCCGCCGTGATGTGGCCACGGTCCAGCGCCACTTCCACCGCACTGCCATCACGCTGGCGCACCACCCAGCGGGTGCGCTCAAAGCTGGTCTCGAAGCAGGGCGTCAGCGTGTCGAACAAGCGGCCATCCAGGTCGATCCCGGTCCAGGGCGTGGCCTGCAGTGCCTGCGACGACAAGGCCGGGCCGGCCACCGGCGTCTCCCACTCGCCGCGCTGGCTCAGGGCCGAGTCACCCGCACCGCCTACTTTGAGCGTCTGCAGCCACTGCGGCGTGGCCGCGCTGCCGACGCGGCGCAGGCGCAAGGCCACGCGCAAGTCGCGCAAGGTCTGCTCCGGCGTGTCGTAATAAACATTGTGCAACTGCAGCGTGGTCGCCTTGCGCCGCGCGAGCGCGGGCACCCGCGACAGTTGCCGCAGCAGCGCTGCCGGGCCGGTGGCAGGCAGGGCGAGCTTGAGTTCGACCTCTTGCGCGTGGGGGGTGGACGGGGTGTTCATCACAGAGCTGTCGACAACAACAACGGTGCGCACCATCATAACGACCAGCTGCCGGGTCAGCGTCGCCCTGCGCTGTCACCTGCGCGGCTGGTGCGGGTTGCTGGCGGCGCGCCTTTCCCCTATGGTGCAACCATGAACACCATCGACTTTCTGGTCCGCAAGGACCAACTGGGGCACACCACGCTTCGCAACACGGCCACCACGCCGCTGCCCGGGGGCCAGATTCGGGTACACGTTGACCGCTTTGCGCTGACCTCCAACAACATCACCTACGCGGCCTTTGGCGACGCCATGTCCTATTGGCGCTTCTTTCCGGTATCCCCCGAACAGGCCAGCGGCGACGATGCCGCCATGTGGGGGCGCATCCCGGTGTGGGGCTTTGGCACGGTCACCGAGTCGCGCCACGCCGAGGTGCCGGTGGGCGAGCGGCTGTATGGCTACTTTCCGATGTCCTCGTCGGTCGACCTGAGCCCGACCCGCGTGTCGGCGCTCGCCCTGTCCGACGGCGCGCCGCACCGCGCCGAGTTACACGCGGTCTACAACCAGTACACCCGATGCGCCGCCGACCCGTTCTACACCGCTGACACCGAAGACCTGCAGGCGCTGCTGCGCCCCTTGTTCATCACCTCGTGGCTGATTGACGACTTTCTGGCCGACAACGACTTCTTCGGCGCCACCGCCAACGCCGCGCAGCGCGGCGTCATGTTGCTGTCCAGCGCATCGAGCAAGACCGCTTACGGTACCGCCTTCCAGATGGCAAAACGCGCGGGCATCGAGGTGGTGGGCCTCACTTCACCCGGCAATGTGGCGTTCTGTGAAAGCCTGGGTTGTTACCGCCGGGTGCTGCGCTACGACCAGCTTGACCAGGTGGCCGCCGATGCGCCCTGTGTGTACGTGGACTTTGCCGGCAACGCGGCGTTTCGCAAGGCGCTGCACACGCACTGCAAGAACCTCAAGTTCAGCAGCTCCATCGGCGGCACGCACGTGTCGGACCTGGGCAGCGGCAAGGACTTGCCCGGCCCCAAGCCGACGCTGTTCTTTGCACCGGCGCAGATCAAGAAGCGCAGCGGAGAATGGGGTTCACAGGGTTTGGGGGCGCGGCTGCTGCAGTCGTGGCACGGCTTCATCGCCGCGGTGTCCAACCCCAGCCAGCCCTGGCTGACGGTGCAGCACCACCGTGGCGCAGAGGCGGTGCAAGCGGCCTATCTGCAGGTGTTGTCGGGCAAGGGCGACGCACGCGTGGGGCACATGCTCAGCCTCTGAATCCGCTGCGCCCCGGCACACGCTGGGCGCTGCGTCGCCTCAGCTTTGCTCCAGCAAACGTTCGAACTCGTCCAAGGGGCAGCGGCCGGCCGAAATAGTAACCCTGGTAGGCAGCACAGCCGTGGCGCGCCAGGTAGTCGCGCTGCGCGGCGCTCTCCACCCCTTCGGCAATCACCGCCAGGCCCAGGCTCTGGCCCAGCGCCACAATGGTGCGGGCAATGGCCGCGTCGTTGACATCGGTGAGCACGTCACGCACAAACGACTGGTCGATCTTGAGCTGGTCCAGCGGCAGGCGCTTGAGGTAGGTCAGCGACGAGTAGCCGGTGCCAAAGTCGTCCAGTGAAAAGCCCACGCCGCGCGCTTTGAGGGCGGACATCTTCTCGATCACACCCTCCACATCGTCCACCAGCAGGCTTTCGGTCAGCTCCAGCTTCAGGCGGCGCGGGTTGGCGCCGGTTTGCTCCAGCACCGCGAGCACCTGCGCCACGAAGTCGCTTTGGCGAAACTGGCGCGCGCTGACGTTCACCGCCATGGTCAGGTGCGCCGCCAGCGGCCGTGTGGCCCAAACCGCCAATTGGTGGCAGGCCGTCTCCAGCACCCAGGCACCCAGTGGGTGAATCAGACCGGTGGCCTCGGCCAGAGCGATGAACTCGCCCGGCGGCACCAGCCCGCGCTGCGGATGGCGCCAACGCACCAGAGCCTCGACCCCGGTAAAGCGCCCACTGCCGTCCACCTGCCCCTGGTAGTGCAACACCAGTTGTTGCTGGCGCAGGCCGTCGCGCAGGTCCTTCTCCAGCGCGGCGCGCTGGCTCACCACGCGCTGCATGGCGGGGTCGAAGAAGCGCAAGGTGTTGCGCCCGGCGGCCTTGGCCTCGTACAGCGCCAGGTCGGCCTGCTTCATGAGTTCGTCAATCGGGGCCTGGTGGTTGGTGATCAAGGTGGCGCCGATGCTGGGGGTGCTGTGACACTCCAGGCCGTCAAGGTCGTAGGGCTGGTTGAGCACCACCAGCATCTTCTTGCCCACCGCTTCGATCTGCGCCGCCGCTTCCTCCGCGACCTCGCTCAGGTTCTCCAGCAACAGCACGAACTCGTCGCCGCCCAGGCGCGCCACGGTGTCGTCCTCGCGCACGCAGGTGCTCAGGCGATGCGACACCTGCTGCAGCAACAGGTCGCCCTTGGCATGCCCCTGGCTGTCATTGAGGGTCTTGAAGTTGTCCAGATCAACATACAGCAGGGCTGCCTTGCGCCCGGTGCGGGCGCTCGACACCAGTGCCTGCTGCAGGCGGTCGAGCAACAGGCGGCGGTTGGGCAACTGCGTCAGCGGGTCGTAGAAAGCGAGGTGCTTGATCTCGTCCTCGGCGGCCTTGCGCAGGGTGATGTCGACCAGCGTGCAAACATAGTGGGTCAGCTCGCGGCTGGGCACCTGCACAGCCGTGATGGTGAGCCACTGCGGGTAGACCTCCCCGCTTTTGCGCCGGTTCCAGATCTCACCCTGCCAGGACCCGGTCTCGCGCAGGCATTGCTTCATGTCGGCAAAAAAGGCCGCATCGTGGCGCCCCGAGTCGAGCAGGTCGGTCGACTGCCCCACCGCCTCTTCCCTGCTGTAGCCGGTGATCTGCGTGAAGGCGCGGTTCACCCGCTGGATCACCTTTCTGGCGTCGGTAACGAACATGCCTTCTTGCGACTCGAACACGGTGGCTGCCAGTTGCAGGCTCTGCTCGGCCTGCTTGCGGGCCGTGATGTCGCGCACAAAGGTGGCAAACACCTGCTGGTCAGCCAGATAGCGGCCCGCGATGTCGACATCGATCACATGGCCATCGCGACAACGGTGACGGGTTTCAAACCGCAGGCTGCCGTCGGCCAGGGTCTGGGCGATGCGTCGTTCGATGGCGCCGTCCGCGCTGTCCACATCGATGTCGCTGACGTGCAGCGCCAACATCTGCTCGCGGCTGTAGCCCAGCATGCTGCAGGCCACGGCGTTGACCTCCAGCAGGCGCCCGCTTGGGTCAACCAGCCAGAAGCCGTCCATGGCGGTTTGCAAAATCGCGTCGTTGCGGTCGGCCGCCTGCTTGCGCTCGGTGATGTCCACCGCCAAGCCGCCCACCAGGCGTTTGCCGTCCGAGCGGGTAAAGGCGAACTTGTTGCTTAGCCACCAGGAGGTGCTGCCATCGGCATTGACCGTGGCTTCTGCCACCTCAATCGGGCCGCCTTGGCTGAGCAGGCGCAAGTCGTTCTCGCGCAGCCGGTCGGCAATGTCGGCCGGAGCCAGTTGGTGGTCGGTCTTGCCCAGGGCGCCGTCACGCGCAAAACCCATGCGCTTGTTGAAGTTGTCACTCACAAAAACATAGCGTCCCAGCTCGTCCTTGAGCCAGGCGATGACCGCGCTGTTGTCCAGGAATACGCGCAACTGCTCGTCGCTGCGTTGCTGCATCGCCACCATCGCGTTGAACTCACGCGCCACTGCGATCACCTCCTGCGGGCCGCCAAGCGGCGCGCGCACCCCCAGGTCGCCTTCGTGCACGGCGCGCGCAGTGGCCTGCAGGGCGGCAATGGGGCGCGTGATGCGCCGGGAAGCAAGCGCCAGGGCACCGCCAGCAGCACCGCCAGCACCACCAGCAGCAGCACCGCCAGGCCAGTGAACAGGGCACGCAGGGCGCCTTCGCGCGCCTTGGTGTAGACCGATTCGGCAGGCACCCCGACAAAGGCCACCCAGCCCAGCTCGGGCATCGGCACCACCGAAAAGAAACGTGTGACGCCATCGATCGCCAGGCTCTCGAACTCGCCATCACGCAGCGCCACAATTTGCCGCGCGGCCTCGGCGTTGGGCCGGGTGCCAATCACGTGCTCGGTGTCCAGATTTCGCCAGACCATGATGCCGTCGTCCTGAAAGAACCCATAGCGGCTCTCGGGTGGTAAAAATTCGGCTGGAATATGGGGGTCATAGCTGTCCAGGTCCAGCGACAGGTGCACCGCGCCCGCCAGTTCCCCATCCTCGGCCCAGATCGGTGTGCTCAGTACCGACACCCACTTGCCGGAGATTGGCCCGAGGTGCGGCTGACCAACGGTAAAACGGCGGACCTTGAGAAAGTGTTGAAACCAGGCGCTGGCGCCGACGCTGACCGCCTCGCCGTCAGGCTGCGCCAGCGCCGAGCACAGCGCCAGCCCGTTGGCGTCGGTGACCACCACATTGGCAAAGCCGGGGTTCAGTGCCTGCAACTGCTGCAGGGCGGGGTCGCAATGCGCCGGGTCCAGCCGCTTGATGTCGCTGCGCGCGGCCAGCCGCTCCAGCACTTGGCGCGCCTGGCCAACCTGACGGCCGGTGTTGTTGACCATGGTGGTGGCCAGCGTGCGCAAACTGGTCTTGGCGTGGGCAATGGCCTGCTGCCGGTCCTGGTAAATGTCCACCCCGAGCACCAGCGCCAAGGGCACCGACACGGCCAGCACCAGTGCCAACAAATGAGCGCGAATGGTCGCGGCGTGCATGGCGTCAGCCCGTGGTTCCCAATGCGCCTGGCAAGATCATCAATCCGCTCCCATGCTGCGTGTGCGTGCAACAAGGATAGCCGCTATCGAGCGCCCATGTACAGCGGCGCTGAACCTGCCGCGGCGCGAACTAAGTAGGGCGGCGCCGCCGGGCCCGCAGCAGGTACAGCCAGGTCAACGCCAGCACCGCATAGTTGAGCACCAAGAACCAGGGCGTGTTCCAGGCCAGCCCGTCGAAGCCGCGCTCGGTGAAGGGGTACAACACCGGCACTGGGTAGTAGTCGGCGGAGTGCGTGAAGACGTCGATCACGATGTGCGACCACCACCCCAGCAACGGGACCCAGAGCGAGCGAAGCACCGCCCACAAGAACAACGAGCACGCGAGCGCGACCACCGCGCTGTGGAGCGTGCAGTGCAGATGGTGCGACCAGAGTTGCACGGCCGCAGGCAGCGCCGGCTCCTGTCCCGGCACAGCAAGCGCATAGGCGCGCAGCGTGGCCAGTGTGCCATCGCCCCACGCCCACCAACCCAGTAGTGGCACCAGATGAACCACATCCGGCAAGGCGGCGAGCGCCACCGTGGCAGCCACAGTGTCGGAAGTCTGCGGCCAGCGTCGCCGCGCCAGCGTGACGCCAGCGCCAGCCCACAAGGCATGTGCAAGGATGTCCATCTCGGCGCCCTCCAGCTCATATCAGTTCGGGCCGGGCCTGCCGAAGCAGCGCCGCCGCAGCCCGCAAGGCCGCTCGCTTGACAGCTACTTGGCCAACTTGATGTCGGTCACCAGCAGGCGGCCCGACTGCCGCTCGGCAACAAACTTGACCTTGTCACCGACCTGCACCTTGTCCAGCACCGATGGGTCCGCAAGCGGGAAGGCGGTGGTCATGGCAGGCAACCCCAAGTGCCGGATGGCGCCATGCTGGATGGTCAGCCGGCCCGTTTCCAGGCTGACCTTGCGCACCGTGCCATCGGTGACATGTTTGGCTGGAACGACCTTGGTGCCGGGCGGGTTACCACCCCCGCCACTGCTTTGCGCCCAGACGCCAGACAGGGGGACCACGGCGAGCGCCAGCGCCAACACTGCGGCGCGAGATGGATAGTGATTCAAGTGATGCCTCCTTTAACGGTAAGACTGGTAAACCGTGCTGCCGCCATCGGCTTTAACCCGTAGCGCATCGTAAGGCTATTTGCGGCCACCATAGGCCGATCCGACCATAAGAGAGAGCATGCGCCAATTGGCGGGCGCGGGGATCAGGCTGCCTGGGTGTTCTGCTCCGTGTCCGCCGCCCTGCGGGCTCCCCCTTGACCTGCGCAGAACACCCAGGCAGCCTGATCCCCAAGTGGCGTGGGTTGTTGGCCGTTCTGTTCAGTTGGGGTCAGAGCACGTTTGCTGCGCAAAGTGGTCTGACCCGCAAGGTTTCAGCAAAGCAGCCCTTCGCAGCAGCGGGGTGGGGGTGCACGCCAAAGTGAGGTCAAGGAGGAGCCCAAAGGGCGGGGGACACGAACGGCGGCGTGTGCCCCCACCCTGCTGCGAGTCCAGCACAATAGCTCTGCTCAAAAGCCTCGACAGGCGCAGAGCGAACGAGGCTTTCCCAAAGTAAGTGTCGTTCGCCTTGGTGGTCGGGACACCCGACTCAGTGATGCATGTGTTCGCTCGCGGCCCCCGCCATGGGCGTAAACCGCGCTTGTTCCGCCGGCTTGCCCGCCAAGGTGACCGACACCACCGCCTTCATGTCGGGCGCGGAGGCGTACTTGGCCACGCCCTTCAAGCGGTTGTCACCATCTGGCACCAGCGTGACGCTGGCTTTGAGCTTACCAGCGAGCAGCGTTGCCGTGCCACTGGCCCCAGTGGTTGCAATCTTGGTGCCGGCGTGGTCGGTCACGAACACCACGACCGGGTGCTCCTTGACCTCCTTGCTGTTCTTGACCACCACCAGCTCAAAGTGGTAGGCGTTGGCCATGCGCAGTTGCCCGCCGTTGGGGGTCTTCATGGTGTCGAGCGTGGCGTCATCGTGCGCCAGCGCGGGCCCTGTCACGGTTGCAAGCGTTAGCGCCGTGATCAGCATGGCCGCCAGTTTGGGAATCGTCGTCATTGCAGTTTCCTTCTCGGTTGTGGCCCGCTGGGGCCGTTGAGTTGTATTCAATAGTTCTCGCTGCCACGATCTTCCAGCAAGCGGGTCAGCGGCTTTTCTCCCCACAGCCAGAACATCAACGGTGTCAGCAGGCTGTCGAGCAGGGTCGAACTGACCAGGCCGCCAAAAATCACCACCGCCACCGGGTGCAGCACTTCCTTGCCTGGCGCGTCGCTGGACACCAGCAAGGGCACCAGGGCAAAGGCGGCCACCAGCGCCGTCATCAGCACCGGCGTGAGGCGCTCCAGCGAGCCGCGCACGATCATGTCGCGGCCAAAGGTCTCGCCCTCGAAGGCGCACAGGTTGATGTAGTGGCTGATCTTCAGAATGCCGTTGCGGGTGGCGATACCGGTCAGCGTGATGAAGCCCACCAGCGCCGCTACCGACAAGGGTTGCCCGGACAGCCACAGCGCGATCACGCTGCCCACCAGCGCCAGGGGAATGTTGCCCATGATGATGGCGGTGAGTACCACCGAGCGGTAACGGCTGTAGAGCACCAGAAAAATCATTGCCAGCGAGATCAGCGCCAGCCCACTGATCAGCCGGGCGGCCTGCTCCTGCGCCTGGAACTGCCCCTCCAGGGCCGAGAAGTAGCCCTCGGGCAAGGGCCGGGAGGCGAGTTCGGCGCGAATCGCCGCAATCACGCCCGACATGTCGGAGCCGTCGGTGTTGGCCGAGATCACCATGCGCCGGCGCGCGTTTTCCCGGCTCACCTGGTTCGGACCGTCGCTGTCCTCCAGCGTGGCCAGCTTGGACAGCGGCACGTGCCCGCCCGGCGTTTCGATCAGCAAATTGGCCAGCGCCTGCAGATCGCGGTCGCGCTCAGGCAGCTTGACGACCAGGTCGAAGCGACGATTGCCTTCGACGATCTGGGTGATGCGCTCGCCTTCGATCATCTGCTGCAGCGAACGCAACAGGGTGCCCGGCGCCACACCGTAACGCGCCACCTGCTCGTAGTCGATGCGGATCTTGATCTGCGGAATCAGCACCTGTTTTTCGATCTGCAAATCAGTGAGGCCCGCGATGGGAGCCAGTCGCAGCCGCAAATCGGCCGCCAGGCCGCGCAGGGTATCGAGGTCGTCGCCATAGATCTTGAGCGCGATCTGCGCCCGCACGCCCGACAGCAGGTGGTCCAGTCGGTGCGAGATCGGTTGCCCCACGTTGCTGGCAGCCGGCAACACCGCCAGCCGGGCACGGATATCCGCAATGATGGCCTCGCGGCTGCGTGGCGAGGCCTTCAGGTCAACGTCCATCTCGGAGTAATGCACCCCTTCGGCGTGTTCATCCAACTCGGCGCGTCCGGTGCGCCGGCCGACCTTCGTCACCTCGGGCACCTGTGCCACCAATTGCTCCGCCAGCATGCCAATGTGGTTCGACTCGCTCAACGAGGTGCCGGGATTGAGCAACACGTTGACGGTCAAGGTGCCCTCGTTGAAAGGCGGCAAAAACGAACGGGCAAAAAACGGAACACTTGCCGCCGCCAGCAGCACCGCCAGCAGGGCGCCGAGCAGCAGGCTGCGGGCGTGCCCAAACGACCAATGCAGCAGTCGGGCATCCCACTGCTTGAGCCTCTGCACCAGCGGGCTGTCACCGTGGCCAAGCTGTTTCATGCCGGGCAACAGGTAGTAGGCCATGACGGGGGTCAGCGTCACCGACACCAGCATGCTGGCCAGGATCGAGACGATGTAGGCCAGGCCCAGCGGCGTGAACAGCCGCCCTTCAATACCGGGCAACACAAAGAGCGGCACAAACACCAGCACGATGATCAGCGTGGCATAGACGATCGCGGAACGCACCTCCAGTGTCGCCCTGGCAATCACCTCCACCACCGGCTTGGGCGCGGTCAGCGCGCTGTTGAGCCGCAGGCGGCGCAGCACGTTTTCCACCCCCACCACCGCGTCGTCCACCAGCTCACCAATGGCGATCGCCAAGCCACCCAGCGTCATGGTGTTGATCGACAGGCCCAGGTAGTGAAACACCAGCGCCGTCACCAACAAGGACACCGGAATCGCCATCAGCGAGATCAGCGTGGTACGAACATTGAGCAGAAACAGAAACAAAATCACCGCTACCAGAATCGCCCCGTCGCGCAGCGCCTCCTCCACATTGCTGACTGAATGCTCGATGAAGTCGGCCTGCTTGAACAGGAACTGGGGCGCCTGCATGCCCGGCGGCAAGCTCTTGGCCAGTTCGGCCATGGCTTTCTCGACCGAGCGGGTCAAGGTCACGCTGTCGGCGCTGGGCTGCTTCTGCACCGACAGCACCACGGCGGGTTTGCCGTTGTAACCGGCGTCGCCACGCTTGATGGCAGAGGCCAGTTTGACGTCGGCCACTTGCCGCAGCAAAACAGCCTGGCCGTCCTTGACCGTCACCACCAGGTTCTGCAAATCCTCGATGCGGGTGGTGCGGCCAATCTGGCGTATCAGGTACTCGCGCCCCTGAGACTGCAGGAAGCCACCGCTGGTATTGGCACCGAAATCCTGCAACGCGGCGTCCAGCTTCTCACGCTCGACACCCAGTGCCTTGAGTTGCGCCGGCTTGATCTCGACTTGGTACTGTTTGACCTCGCCGCCAATGGCAATCACTTGCGCAATGCCCGGAATGGTCAACAGGCGCGGGCGCATCACCCAGTCGGCGTACTCACGCACCTGCATCGGGCTGACTTTGGCCGGGTCGGCCGGCAAGGCGATCAGCAGGATCTCGCCCATGATCGACGAAATGGGTCCGAGTTGCGGCACCACGCCAGGGGGCAGTTGCTCGCGCACCAGGTTAAGCCGCTCACTGACCTGTTGCCGATTGCGGTAGACGTCCGAGCCCCACTCAAACTCGACGTACACAATTGACAGCCCGACCCCCGAGACCGAACGCACCCGGCTGACGCCGGGCATGCCGTTCATGCTGGCTTCCACCGGCGCACTCACTAACTGCTCCACCTCTTCGGGCGCCATGCCGCCGACCTCGGTCATCAGGGTGACGGTGGGTTTGTTGAGGTCGGGGAACACGTCCACCGGCATACGCTGCACCGTGAACACCCCGTAGACCACCAGCATCAGGGCTATACCCAGCACCAGCAGGCGCTGCCTCAGACTGGTGTGGATGATGGCGTCGAACATGGTGGTCTGACCCGCCAGGCCTAGCGAATCTGCGCCAGCAAGTTGGCACCGACGGTCACCACGCGCTCACCGCCCGTGACACCGGTGGTGAGTGCCACGCTGCTGGCGTCCAAGGGCTGGGCGCTGACCCGGCGCGGCGCAAAACGCTCGGCGCTGACATGCACCCAGACCGTGCTCTCGCCTGCGTTATTGCGGGCCAGCGCGGCCACAGGCATGGCCACCCCCTTGAGCGTGCGCGACGTGGCGGCGATGACCTTGACCGCCTGCCCCACCGCAACCGGTGCGTTCGGGGCCTTGACCCGGAACATCAAGGGCAAGGCTTGTTCGCGCAGTTGTCGGGCAGCGCCGATGAACTGCAGTTCCAGCGCGCCGCCGGGCAAAGGCACGCTGGCGCGGGTGATGCCGTCGATCAAGGCCGGGTCATAGGCCAGTGCTTCGATGACCAGCCGGGCCGGATCAACAATCTCCAGCAACACCTCGCGGGCATCCACCACCTGGCCGGTCACCACATGGGCGGCACTGATGACCCCCGACACCGGCGCCAACAGGGCCTCGGCCTGCTCCAGGCTGGCGCCCACCGCGGCGCGGCGCTGGCGCAAGGCGTCCAGCTCAAGACGGGTCGCGTCAATGTCCTTCTGCGGCACCGAGCCTTCCAGTTGTGCATACCGTGCCGCCTTGCGCTCGGCGATTGCCAACTGGGCCTGCAACTCGGCCAAGGCGGCGCGCTGGTTGCCGCGGTCCAGGCTAGCCACCACCGGCCGCACGGACAACAAGACCTGCCCTTTGAGCACCCGTTGACCGAGTGTGGGCAGTCCTGTCGGACCGGCCTCGATGCGTCCAGCCTGGCTGGCCTGGACGCGTCCGCCGGCATTGGGGTCGGCCATCACACGGCCGTTGAGTTCGACCGTGGCGCTCAGCGCCCGGGTCTCGGCCAGCGCGGTGCGGATGCCCAACTGACGCTGCACCGCCTTGGGCACAAACACGCTGCCATCGGGCAGGCGCTGCGCGGCAGCGGTCGTGCCGGCAGGTGCGGCCGTGGCGGCAAGCCCGGCGGCGGCCACCGGCTTTTGGTCGTGGCTATGGTCCTCGTCGCCATGCGCGCGCAAGGGCGTCACGCCGAGCGCCAGAACGGCGGCGCCCACCAGGGCCAGCAGCTTGAAGGGCTTAAGGGATTTCATGGGTCGCACTCGCGGATGCTTGCCGCAAGCGGCGTTGTTGTGCCAGGCGCATCGTCACCAGACCCATTGCTGCCAGCAGCAACGCGCCAACACCCCACCCAAGCAGCGCTTGCTTCGGCAGCCCGGCGCGCGGGGCGCCGCCACTGACCAAGTTGACGGCGCCGACTTCCAGGGTAGCGTTCAGCAGGTCGGACTTGTCGCCGGCCTGAACCGTCACCGTCAATACGTGTTTGCCGGGCTGGGCCAGCGCCGGTGCCGCTAGCGCATAGACCCCGTGCGACACCTCAGTGGCCACCGCTTTCCAGGTGCCGCGCTCGATCTCGATCTGCGCCTTGGCCACCGGCTCGTTGCTGCCAAATTGGTCCAGGTAAAGCGTCAAAACCTGCCCGTCGAGCACACCGACCAGCTCGAACTGATCGGTGTCGGTAGCAAAGCGCGGGCCCACCGAAACCGTCGGCGGCAGCGCGGCCGGCGCGCTGTGATCCTCGTCCCCATGCGCCCATGAAAAAAGCGGCAGCAGCGCGGCCAGGGCCAGTAACAAGAGGTGTTTCAAGGCAGTACTCCCAGCGATTGGTTCAAACGCGACACGCTGGCGGCCAGCGCCGTGCTTTGGCGGCCCAGCAAGGCTTCGGCCTCGAAGGCGCTGGCACGCGCGCGCAGCAGCATGGCCAGATCGGATTCACCCAGGGCGAACGACTTCTCGGCCAGACGCAGGTTGTCGGCACTGAGTTCGTGGCGTTGTTGGGCCAGCGCCTGCTGTTGTCTGGCCAGATCCACGTCCAGGCGCGCGCGGTCGGCCGCCAGCGCAAGGCGTTGCTCGGTCAAGACCAGTTCGGCCGAGGCCTGCAGCGATTCCGCCTGAGCCGCAGCGCTGTCCTGGCGTACCCGTGGTCCCGAAGACAGCGGCAGCGTCAGCTTGACCCCCACCGCGTTGGCGTAACTGGCATGCAGGTCACCACGTTCACGAATCAGCCGCAGGGCAAGTTCCGGCGCCTCGCGGCGGGTTTGTTGGGCCAGCGCCAGCCGTGCCTGGGCCAGTGCGGCCACGGCACGTGCTGCCACCAGTCGGGCGTGGCCGGTGGACAGGTCCGACACCGGCTGCATCGTCTCCTGGGCCAGGTCCTCAGGTGGCGCGGCCCCGGTCAGGGCCTGGTAGGTCTGCTCGGCCTGGCGCTGCGCGGCGGCGGCCTCCAGCCGCTCGCCTTGCGCCGTCAGACGTTCGTTGTGCGCCAGATTGGCATCGAGCCGCGCCAGATCGCCGGCTTTGAAACGACGCTGCACATCGACCAGCAAAGCCTGGGCCGACGCCTCGCGCCGCAGCGCCACGGCCACGGCCTGGCGCGCCGCAGCCAGTTGCCACCACGCGCTGCGCAGTTCGCCGGCCAACTGCAGGCGCAGCGCGGCGCGGCGGGCAGCAAGCTCGGCCGCTGCCGCCTCGGCCTCCAGCGAGCGTGCCGCGCGTTGTCCCGGCAGCCACAGGGGTACCGCCAATTCGGCCTCCCACTCCTGCTTGCCGGTGTTGGCGTTCAGCCGGTCATTCAGGCTGGACAAGGACACACTGGGCGGCCCAGGTGTCCAGGCCCGGGCCATGGCCGAGCGCGCCTGCGCTTCGTCATCGCGCGCCGTCAGCTCGGCCGCGATGGGAAGACGAACCCATGCCTGCTCCAGCGCTGTACCGAGCGTCTGCGCCGCGCCAGTACCCGACCACAGCAGTGCCAGCGTCAACAGCAGGATAGGTGCACGCGGGCGACAGACAGGAGGTAGTGCAGACAGGGCCATGGACCAAAACATGTAATGGGGTCCAAGTGTGCGCGCCACTGCCCGACAAAACGCTGTCGGCCAGATTACATTCCTGTCATCTGGACGCCGCCAGCGGCGCCGCGGTGGACAATGGCGCTCACCGGGTGACCACCGTCCGGCCCGCCAGACCGACCCAAGGAGCAGTGCATGAGAATCCTCATTGTTGAGGATGAACCCAAGACCGGGGACTACCTGAAGCAGGGCCTGGTCGAGGCAGGCTTTGTGGTGGACCTGGTGCGCGACGGCACCGATGGCCTGCACCAGGCTTTGACACAGCGCTACGACCTGACCATTCTGGACGTGATGCTGCCCGGCATGGACGGTTGGTCCGTGTTGGCCGCCATCCGTCGTAGCGGCAACGACCTGCCAGTGCTGTTTCTGACCGCGCGTGACCAGGTGGACGACCGCGTCAAGGGTCTGGAACTGGGCGCCGACGACTACCTGGTCAAGCCCTTTGCCTTTTCGGAACTGCTGGCGCGGGTGCGCACCCTGTTGCGCCGTGGCAGCAAAGTGGCCACGACCGAGACCCTGCGCGTGGCCGATATGGAGCTGGACTTGCTGCGCCGGCGGGTCAGCCGTGCCGGCCGGCGCATCGACCTGACCGCCAAGGAATTTGCCTTGCTGGAGCTGCTGCTGCGCCGCCAGGGCGAGGTGTTGCCGCGCTCCTTGATTGCCTCGCAGGTCTGGGACATGAATTTTGATTCCGACACCAATGTGATTGAAGTCGCCATGCGGCGCCTGCGCGCCAAGATTGACGACAATTTCGAGCCCAAGCTGATTCGCACCGTGCGCGGCATGGGCTACGTG
Organism: Candidatus Rhodoferax randersensis; assembly: GCA_016718155.1. GTDB lineage: Bacteria > Pseudomonadota > Gammaproteobacteria > Burkholderiales > Burkholderiaceae_C > Rhodoferax_D > Rhodoferax_D randersensis. Next base: position 136,151 of record JADKEH010000012.1, read on the forward strand.
CTGGAGCAGCCGGCCAGCCCATGAAGGCCACGCTGTCGCTCACCTGGCGCCTGACGCTGCTGTTTGTCATCGCCGCGTCCACGGTGCTGATCGGCCTGGGCATGGTCATTGCTGCGGCCGTGGAACAGCACTTTCAGGAGCAGGACATGGAAGTGCTGGCCGGCAAAATGACGCTGACCCGGCACACGCTCGAACTGCTCACCACCGTTGACGACCTGCCGCACGTGACGCTGATGCTCGACAACGCCCTGGTCGGTCACCACGGGCTGGAGTTGCTGGTGCTCACGCCCCAGCGCGAGCTGCTGTACGCCACGCAAGGCGCCAACTTCACGCCGCAACTGGTGATCGACAGCGCCCGGCAGCAGCCCAACCGCCCAAGCACCTGGACGCTGGGCACCCAGACCTACCGGGGCATCGCCGCCGAGCTGCCCACCGGCGTGGGCGCGCTGTCGCCACTGACGGTGGCGGTGGCCACCGATATTGCCCACCACCAGGCCTTTATGCGCGCCTTTCAGCGCACGCTGTGGGGCTTCGTAGCGGCTGCGGCGGCACTGACCGGCCTGCTCGGCTGGGTGGCGGCGGCGGCGCGGTCTGGCACCGCTGCGCGCCATGCGTGAGCAGGCGCAGGTGGTTACCGCGCAACACCTCAGTCATCGCCTGTCGGTGCACGCCGTGCCGGCGGAACTGGCCGAGCTGGCACACAGCCTCAACGACATGCTGGCCCGCCTGGAAGAGGCCTTTGCGCGGCTGTCCAGTTTCTCCTCGGACATCGCGCACGAGCTGCGCACGCCAGTCAGCAACCTGATGACGCAAACCCAGGTGGCCTTGTCGCGTGCGCGCAGCGCCGACGACTACCGCGGCATCCTGGAGTCCAACGCCGAGGAGTTGGAACACCTGGGGCGCATGATCTCGGACATGCTGCTGCTGGCCAAGGCCGACAACGGCTTGGTGCTGCCGCACCGCGAGACCGTGCATCTGGCCAACGAGGTGCGGGCGCTGTTTGACTACTACGATGCGGTGGCCGACGAGAAGGGTTTGCAACTGGTGCTCGAAGGCGAGGCCGATATCAGCGCCGACCGCCTGATGCTGCGCCGCGCGCTGGGCAACCTGCTGTCCAATGCGGTGCGCCACGCCGCGCACCCACAGCAGCGTGCGCGTGCGCATCGATGCCACCCCCGACGCCGTCTGCATCACCACCGAGAACACCGGCGAGGTGATCCGGCCCGAACACCTGGAACGCATCTTCGACCGCTTCTTCCGGGTTGACCCCTCACGCCAGCGCAGCAGCGAGGGCACCGGCCTGGGCCTCGCCATCACCCGCTCCATCGTGCTCGCCCACGGCGGCAGCATTGACGCCGATTGCTCCGAGGGCATCACCACCTTCACGATCAGGCTGCCGCGGCCTTTGGCCTCGCAGTGACGTGTGCGCCCGCTGGCCCCACCAGTCTTGCCTGTTCGCCCCGATAATCGGTCAGCTCCCGATATACCCACTCCATTTCTGAAATCCACCATGTACTTGACCTATTTCAACGGCGCCTGGACCGAAGGCAACACCCCCCTGTTTGGCGCCATGGATCACAGCGTTTGGCTGGGCTCCTCGGTATTTGACGGTGCGCGCGCCGTCAGCGGCAAAACGCCGGACTTGGGCCTGCACTTGCAGCGCGTTGTCAACTCGGCCAAAAGCCTCGGTCTGATCTGCCCCTTGTCAGTCGACGACATGGCCGCGCTGGTTTTGGAAGGCATCCAGAAATTCCCGCCCGACGCCGAGCTGTACATCCGCCCATTGGTGTTTGGCACCGATGGTTTGCTGGTGCCGGTACCGGAAAAGTCAGGCTTCGCCTTGACCCTGTTCGACGCCGCGCTGCCTGGCATGAGCGGCTTCTCGGCCTGCACCACCGAGCTGCGCCGCCCCGACGCGCGCTTTGCGCCGACCGATGCCAAGGCCTCTTGCCTGTATGCCAACAGCTCGCGCGCCATACGCGAAGCCAGTGCCAAAGGTTTTGACAACGCCGTGATGTGCGATCCTGATGGCAACGTCGCCGAGTTCGCCACCGCCAACATCTTCCTGGTCACCCGCGCGGGCGAGTTGGTGACGCCGGTACCCAACGGCACCTTCCTGTCGGGCATTACCCGAGCACGCGTGATTCAACTGCTGGCCGGCGATGGCATCGAAGTGGTCGAACGCACGGTCAAGCCGCAAGAGCTGCTCGACGCCAAAGAGATCTTCAACACCGGTAACTATGGCAAGGTCACGCCCTGCATTCGTTATCTGGACCGAGACTTGCCGGTGGGCCCCATCGCCACCCGAGCGCGCGCGCTGTACATGGCATTCATGAATCAGGACTGACCTTGGCGTGAAGCCGTGGAGGCGTCAAGGGGCAGGGGGGGGGGGGGGGGGGGGGGGGGGGGGGGGGGGGCCGGGGGGGCCGGGGGGGGCCGCCGGGGGGGGGGGGGGGTCGCCGTAAACGCCATCGCACCTTTACGCGTCCACCACCAGGGTCATACCGGCCCGGCGCAGGCGCTCAACCAGTACGACACCGAAGGCGCTGGCCGGGGTCAGGACGCCGCCGAAACCCGGCCCCGCGGGCAGGGCTGAGGGCTCCAGCGCCAAACACAGCGCCGACTCGCACACCATCTTGGTGGTGGCCCGGTTGCCGGGGTCGCCCCGGGCGGCAATGCGCCCGCGTAGCTGCTGCCCGGTGGCACTGGTGCCGACCAACTCGCAGCGAAATGAGCCGCCATCCATGGCGGCCTCGGACGGGCCCTCACCCGGCTTGGGCGCCAGTGTCGCCGCCAGCGCGCGCACGCCAGACCAGGCCATGGCACGTTGCCCCACACCCATGCTCAGACTCAAAGACGCCGCTGCCGCGGCCGCGAGTGGCCCTGCCCCCAGGCGCAAGTACTCCTGGTAGTGAAAGGCATCGCCGTAACCCAGCAAGGCGGCACTTCGGCGCACCACCCGGGTGTTGATCGGGCCCATGAAAAACGGCGCCAGCCAGGCCTTGAAATCGGCGTCCAGACGCGGCCGCGTCGGGTCGGCATGGCGGCTGACATCGGTCGGTCGCCGGGTCGGCGGGCTCAGCAAGAAGGGATCGGCAAAGGCGGCAGCTTGTGCGCTGCCCAGGATGTTGAGCACCGAGGCCATGGTGCCGCCATTCAGGCCGCCGCGCACCGTGAACGCCGCCTTGATGTCCACGCAGGACACGCCGTGGCGTTGCTGCATGGCCTGCATCAGCAACCAGGCGCCCAAGTCCGAGGGCACCGAGTCGAAGCCACAAAACGGCACGATGCGGGTGCCGCTGCTGGCTGCCGTGGCATGGTGACGCGTAATCAGCCCCTGCACCCAAGGCGTCTCGCCAGTGATGTCAACGTAGTGGGTGCCGTGCTTGACGCACGCGGCCACCAGCGCGCTGCCATACAGGTCAAATGGTCCGGCGGTGCTCAGCACCACGGCGGCGCTGCGCGCCAGGGCGTCGAGCGCGGCATGGTCGTCGGCGCTGGCAATCAGGATGTCGGCCTGTTGCTCGGCCGCGCAGGCGGCCCTGACCTGTTCCAGCTTGTCCGCATTGCGCCCGGCCAGCGCCCAGCGCAGACCACTGGCGCCCAGCTCGGCGTGCGCCGCGAAGTAAGCCACGGTCTGGCGCCCGACAAAACCGGTGGCGCCATACAACACCACCGCGTAGCGGCGTTTGGCTGCGTGAGCGGTCCGACTCACGATGTGGCCCGCGCCAGCAGCCCGCCGACCCGGCGCAGCAGCCATTTGGGCGTGCTGCGCGAAGCCAGCATGGCCGCGCGATTGATGACGCCGGGGACACAGATCACGTCGCCGGCCATGCAAGCCTCAAAGCCCTGGCGCGCCACCTCGCGCACGTCACCAATCAAAAAGTGGGGCAGCTTGCCCAACTGCTGATTGGCCTGCGTGGCGTGGCTGAGCATCTGCGTAGCGGTGATGCCGGGGCACAGCGCGGTGACGCTAACCCCGGAGTCCTTGAGCTCCTGCGACAGCGACTCGGTCAGTGACAGCACATAGGCTTTGCTGGCGGCATAGGTGGCGAGTGAAGGCACCGGCTGAAATGCCGCAATCGAGGCCACGTTGAGCACACGCCCCGAGCCGCGCGCCAGCATCATCGGCAAGAAGTGCGACAGCATGGCCGTCAGCGCCGAGATGTTGAGGTCAATCATGGCCTGGTGATCCACCGGACGCATGTGCACAAATGGCCGCTGCTCCAGCACGCCCGCGCAGTTGACCAGCACGTCCGGTACTTTTTTGCGGCGCTTGAGGCTCTGTGCCAGGCGCTGTGCGGCCTCGGGGCTGGCCAGATCAGCCGGCATCACCAGGGCCGCAGCCTGGTATTGCGCCTTCAACTGCGCGGCCAGCGCCTGCAGCTTGTCGACGCTGCGGGCGACCAGTACCAGGTCGTGCCCGGCCTGAGCGAAGCAGTGCGTCAGCGCCTCTCCAATGCCGGATGAGGCGCCCGTGACCAGCGCCAGCGGGCGAGGGACAGAATGTGCGCGCGGGGCGGCCATGGCTGCCGCTCAGGTCAAGGTGCGGATGTGGCTGGCCACAACCAGCAGTTGGGACTTGTCCATGCGCAAGATGATCTTGGTGCTGACCGAGCTGATGACCTTGACCGCACCGGACATCCCCAGCCGGGCCGACTGCTCCGTGACAAACCCGACGTCCGCAAGTTTCAGGGCGCGCAGGAAGTAGTAATCCATGCCGGCGTCGATCAGCTCGGTCACCAGAGTCGCCATCGCATCGCCGTGCTTGGGGTGATCTGGTTGCGCCTCCAGTGCGTCCAGCACCGTGTTGGTCTTCTGGCGCAAAGCCTTCGAAAGGTAGAAGCGCAGCGAGGCTCGGATGCCGCCGCGCCGACCGATGCGGACTTGGTAACGGACTTGGCAGCGGACTTGGCCGGCACCTTGGTCGGTCTCTTTGACGCGACTTTTGAAGGGGCTTTGGACAGCGACTTGGCCGTCGCCTTGGTGGTCTTGGTCGTCTTGGTCGTCTTGGTGGTCTTGGCAGGTGTGCTCATGGCTTTCCTTTGATTGGTATCGTTTGCTCAGCCCACGAAATTGTCGACCATTGCAGGCTCTGATCATCCGCCACGACGGGCCTCGCGCAGCATGAACAGATAAAGACCTTCCACCTTGTCACGGGCCCAAGGCGTCTTGCGCAGGAACTTCAGGCTCGACGCGATGCTGGGCTCGCTGGTGAAACAGCGCACCGGGATGCGTTCGCCCAAGCCGACCCAACCATAGTGCTCGACCAACCGGGTCAGGATCACTTCCAGCGTCAGACCGTGCAGCGGGTTGCGCGGTTGCGCCGGACTGGGGTCGGGTACCTTGGTCTCATTCATGCACCGATTCTGACACCACGAAAACCCTGACCCCGGATTGCGGTCGCGGGGCTACCGGGGCGCCATAATGAGTCCCCATGGACCACCCCATCGACTCGCGGGACGACCTCAGCCAATGGAGCGAGGATGAGCGCGCGGCGCCAGAGCTGGTCGAGCTGCCCGCCATCATCGAGCTGTTGCGTCGGCGCAGCGGGGTCGATTTCTCGCTTTACAAGGTGCCGACCCTGTCGCGGCGCATCAGACAGCGCATGGCCCGTGGCGAGGCATCGTCGCCGCAAGCCTACCTGCAGCGCCTGGGTGACGACGAAGCCGAGCGCAGCGCACTGTGCAGCGACCTGCTGATCAACGTCACCGAGTTCTTCCGCGATCCGGCCGTCTTCACACAATTGGCCGACGAGGTGTTGCCCGACTTGCTGCGCGGACGCGACGCCGCGCAGGAGCTGCGCATCTGGTCGGCCGGCTGCGCCACCGGCGAGGAGGCTTATTCACTGGCCATGCTGGCGCTTGAGGCTGCGGGGCGCCTGGGCTTTCACGGCAACGTCAAGGTCTTTGCCACCGACCTGGCCGCCGACGCCCTGGCCCAGGGCTCGCGCGGCGACTACAGCGCCAAGTCCGTGGCGGCCGTGCCCGAGGCCTTGCTGCGTCGCTACTTCCAGCGCCAGAACGGTGGCGGCGCGCGGGTCGATCCCTCGCTGCGCCGCCACGTGGTCTTTGCGCAGCACAACCTGCTGGGCGACCCGCCGTTTACCCGCATCGACCTGGCGGTATGCCGCAACCTGCTGATCTATCTGCAACCGGCCGCACAGATCAAGGCCTTGTCGCAGTTGCATGCTGCCCTTCAGCCGCATGGCTTGCTGCTGCTGGGCAGCAGCGAAACCGTGGGCGATTTCGAAGCGCGGGCCTTCTCCGTGGTGGACCGCTCCAGCAGGCTATTCCGCAAGCAGTCGGTCAGCTTGCCGCGACTGCCGGACGGCCCCACGCTGGGCGCGCAGGCGGTGCCGGCCCAACCAGGGCTGGCCTTGCCGCCGGTGACGGGGCAGGCGCCCGAGCTGCTGGCGGCCGAACTGGTGGCCACGCGCGAGCGCCTGCAGGACATGGTGCTCGAACTGCAGTCCAGCCACGAGCGCGTGGACCTGTCCAACGAGGAACTGACCGCCGCCAACGAAGAATTGCAAAGCACCAACGAAGAGCTCAAGTCGGTCAACGAAGACCTGTGCACGCTGAACCGCGAGCTCGGCGGCAAGAACGACGAGCTGGCCGCCCTCAACCGCGATTACGACCATCTGCTGGCCAGCACCGAGATTGGGACCGTGTTTCTCGATTCGCGCCTGAACCTGCGCCGCTTCAGCCCCAACGTGGGGGATTTCCTGGGTCTGCGTGAGCACGATCTCGGCCGGCCCGTGGCCGAGATCCGCTATCTCCTGGGCCCGCAGGAGGCCTTCATCGGCGATTTGCAGCGTTGCGCCTCGGATGGCACCCGAATCGAACGCGAAGCCATGCTGGCCGATGGGCGCTGGGTGTTCGAACGCATGCTGCCTTTCAAGGAGGGGCATGACGAAAGCTCCGGCGTGGTGCTGACCTGGACCGACATCAGCAAGATCAAACACATCCAGACGCACGCCGAGCAACTCGCCACGGACCGCGCCAGGCTGCTGGGCATCCTGGATGCGCTGCCCGATGGCGTGTACATCACCAACGCCGAGCATGAAATCGAGTACCTCAATCCGGTACTGGAGCGTGAGTTCGGTCCGGTCAACGGCCGCAAGTGTTATGCGTATTTTCACGGCGGCAGCGCGCAATGTGCATGGTGCAAAAACCCCGAGGTGTTCGCCGGTCAGTCGGTGCGCTGGGAGTGGACCTCGCCTAAGGGCCGAAGCTACGACCTGTTCGACATGCCCTTCCACAACTCGGACGGCACGGTCAGCAAGCTCGAAATCTTTCACGACATCACCGCCAGCAAGGACGGCTGGCGGCGCATGGAAGAAGCGGCGCGGCTGGCGCAAGTGGGGCACTGGGAATGGATGCTGGCGAGCGGCCAACTGATCTGGAGCGACGAAACCTATCGCTGCTTCGGCTACCAGCCGGGCGAGGTCACGCCCAGCTTCGAGCTGTTTGTTGGGCACATCGTGCCAGAGGACCGCGCGCACGTGCAAGCGGCCGTGCAAACGGCGCTGGAGCAAGGCCAGGATTACAAGGTGGAGTTCCAGTTTGATCGGCTCGACGGCAGCCGACGTATTGGGCGCGCCACCGGTCATCTTGAGCGCGATGGCGCGGGTTCGGCGCAACGCATGTCGGGCGCCATGCAGGACATCACCGTGCTGCGCCAGAGCGAGCAGCGCTTTCAGGTCGCGTTTCGCGCCAGTCCGCTGGCCGGCTCGATTGCCCGCTTGGCCGATGGCGTGTTCATCGAGGCCAACGGTGCTTACGAAAAGTACTTTGGCTGGAAGAGCGAGGAAATGATTGGCCGCAGTGCGATCGAACTCGGCTTCTGGCCCACACCCGAAGCGCGCCTGGGCTGGGTCAACGAACTGCGCAAGACCGGCACGGTGGTCGGTTACGAGACGCCTTTGCGCGACAAGTCCGGCGGCGTGCGCCAGGCAGCCTTTTTCTCCGAGATCATCGACATCGACGGCGTGGAGCACATCCTGACCTATGTGCAGGACATCACCGAGCGCAAGGAGGCCGAGGCCCGCATCGAATTTCTGGCGCACCATGACCCGCTGACCGGCCTGCCCAACCGCGTGCTGTTCCGCGACCGCTTCATGCTTGGCACCGCCTGGGCCGAGCGCAGCGACAGCAAGGTCGCGTTGCTGTTCGTGGACCTGGACCATTTCAAGACCATCAACGACACGCTCGGTCATCCGGTGGGCGATCAGTTGTTGCAGCAGGTGGCCCAGCGGCTGCGCGAATGCGTGCGCGACACCGACACCATCAGCCGCCAGGGCGGCGACGAGTTTCTGATTGCCCTGACCGACGTCGATGACCTGGACGCGGTCAGCCAGGTTGCCACCAAGGTCCTGGGCACCCTGGGCGCGCCGTTCCTGATCGAAGGCCACGAGCTGACGGCCACCCTATCCATGGGCGTCTCGGTCTGGCCCGACGACGGCCAGGATTTTGACGTGCTGCTGCAGCGGGCCGATACCGCCATGTACCGGGCCAAGTCCGCCGGGCGCAACACCTACCGTTTCTACACCGCCGAGATGAACGCGCAAGCGCTGGAGCACCTGCAACTGCGTACCGCCTTGCACCATGCGCTGGCCAACCAGGAATTTGTGCTGCACTACCAGCCGCAGATCGACCTGGCCAGCGGCAGTGTGGTGGGCGTCGAAGCCTTGCTGCGTTGGCAGCGCGCAGGCGATGGGTTGATGGCGCCAGCGCGCTTCATTCCGGCGGCCGAGGAAAGCGGTCTGATTGTGCCGATTGGCGAATGGGTGCTGCGGGAAGCCTGTGCCCAGGCCATGCGCTGGCAGAACGCCGGGCTGCCCGAGATCACCATGGCCGTCAACCTGTCGGCGGTGCAGTTCCGCCGCGGCGACCTGCTGCAAAGCGTCACCCAGGCGCTGGCCGAGTCCGGCCTGGAGCCGGCGCGGCTGGAACTGGAATTGACCGAGTCCCTGTTGCTGGACGACGCCGAGCAGGTGCTGGAAACCGTGCGGCGTCTCAAAGCGCTGGGGGTCTGCCTGTCGATCGACGACTTCGGCACCGGCTACTCCAGCCTGGCCTACCTCAAGCGCTTTGCGGTGGACAAGCTCAAGATCGACCAGTCCTTTGTGCGCGACATCGTCAGCGACCCCGACGACGCGGCCATCGTGCGCGCCATCATCAGCATGGCGCGCAGCCTCAAGCTCAAGGTGATTGCCGAGGGTGTCGAGACCCAGGACGTTGCCCGCACCCTGGGCCTGTACCACTGCCACGAAGCCCAGGGCTACCACTTCGCCCGCCCCATGCCCGCCGACGCGCTGACAGACTGGCTGCGCCAGCGCCACGCGGCGCGGCCCCAGGGGCGCCATGAACAGCGCCGGGTCCACCATGGCGCGGTTCAGGCTGACCGACCAATGCAGATGCGGACCGGTGGCGCGGCCGGTGGCGCCCACATTGCCAAGGGTCGCGCCAGCCTCCAACTGATCGCCGGGCTTGACCGTGATGGCCGAGAGATGGCAATACAGGGTCAACAAGCCGGCACCATGGTCGAGCCAGACCGTGTTGCCGTTGAAAAAGTAATTGCCGGTGTCGATCACCCGCCCGGCGGCGGCGGCCAGCACGGGTGTGCCTTGCGCGGCCGCGATGTCCATGCCGCTGTGGGGATTGCGCGACTGGCCGTTGAAGACGCGGCGCAGGCCGAAAGAACTGGACGCGTGCGCCCGGCGACGGTTGCGCCAGTTGCAGGCTGGCCGGCACCGGGCTGGCTGAAGGTGGCCATCACCTGCGCCAGATGCACGCGTTCACGCTCATAGCGTGCCAGGTCGGCCTTGGACAAATCGACGTGACCGGGCGCGACCTTGAGCCGCTGCTCGGCATAGGCATGGGGCTTGATCTCAAACGGCACGCGCGTCTCGGCCGCGCCTTCGCGCCGCACCACCAGGCTTGCGGTGCCCGGTGCCTGGCTCAATCCCAGGCCGACCAGCGCCAGCCACTGCGTGCCATCTCGCAGCACCAGCACCGGCACGCCGTTGAAGCTGGCCCTGGGCGCTGTCGCCGATTCGCCCAAGGCAATACGCGCCACGCCGCCCGGCGCCAGGCGCTGCGCCGGCAGTTCCATGGCGCTGGCCACCTGGGTTACGCAGGCCAGCAAACAAAGCAGAACCCGGCTGACCGGCGACAAGGCGGTCACGCCTTCTTGTAGGTGATCTTCTTGGTGCCGCCCTCGCAACTGCCGACTACCTTCTGGTCCTTCACCTCTTCGCCTGGCCACGATGTCGAGTTGCGCGCCCTGACGCCCCTGGCCTCCATCTTGGCGGCGATTTTGGTCTTGAGTTCGTCGCAAGACTTCTTGGCCCAGGCCGGCACGACCAGTGCCAACAAGACAAACGCGAGCATCAAATTCTTCATGGTGATCCCTTGACATGCGATAGATGGGTCAAATTGTAGGCGCGCGCTGTCTCCTGCGGATATCACCAAACCCACTGCCAACCGCGGCGACACACCCGCACGCTGCGCCTGGCCCAGTTGCGACAGAATCAGGGCATGCATCGTTAAGACCGAAAGGCAGCCGTGGCACGCACTGACATTGACATCGCGCAAGCCGCCACTCTGCGGCCCATCTTGGACCTGGCACGCGAGCGGCTCGGCATTCCCCCCGAGGCACTGGAGCCCTACGGCCGCTTCAAGGCCAAGATCGACTTGAAGTGGCTCGATAGCCTAAGCGACCGGCCCAACGGCAAACTGGTGTTGGTGACAGCCATCAGTCCCACGCCGGCGGGCGAAGGCAAGACCACCACCACGGTGGGCCTGGGCGATGCACTCAACCGCATCGGCAAACGCACCGTCATGGCGCTGCGCGAACCCTCACTGGGGCCGGTGTTTGGCATGAAGGGCGGCGCCGCCGGTGGCGGCTTGGCGCAGGTGGTGCCGATGGAGGACATCAACCTGCACTTCACCGGTGACTTCCATGCCATTGCGCTGGCGCACAACCTGCTGGCAGCCTTGATCGATAACCACATCCACCACGGCAATGCCTTGGGGCTGGACCCGCGCCGAATTGTCTGGCGCCGCGTCATGGACATGAATGATCGCGCCATGCGCAGTACCGTCATTGGCCTGGGCGGCGCCTGGGCAACGGCTTCCCGCGCGAAGACGGTTTTTGACATTGTTGCGGCCTCCGAAGTCATGGCCATTTTTTGCCTGGCCACCACCCGCCGGGACCTCAAAGAGCGCCTGAGCCGCATCATTGTGGGCTACACCCGCACCATGCAAGCAGTGCGTGCCAGCGACCTGCAGGCGCACGGCGCGATGGCGGCGCTGCTCAAAGACGCTTTCAAGCCCAATCTGGTTCAGACCTTGGAGAACAACCTGGCCCTGGTGCATGGCGGGCCGTTTGCCAATATTGCGCACGGCTGCAACACCGTGATAGCCACGCGCGCCGCGCTCAAACTCGGCGAGTACGTGGTGACCGAGGCCGGTTTTGGCGCGGACCTGGGCGCCGAGAAGTTCATCGACATCAAGTGCCGCAAGTCCGGCCTGCGCCCCGACGTGGCAGTGGTGGTGGCAACCTTGCGGGCACTGCGTCACCATGGGGGCTCCGAACCCCAGCAATTCGATCACGCGCAGCCCCAGGCGGTCGAACGCGGCATCGTCAATCTGGAGCGCCACGTGGACAACGTACGCAACCACTATGGCTTGCCGTGTGTCGTGGCCATCAACGCCTATGAGTCGGACACCGAAGAGGAGCTTCAAGTGGTGCGCCGCAACATGGCCCGACGCGGCGTGCCGGTGGTGGTGGCGCGGCATTGGGCGGCGGGCTCGGCCGGTGCCGAAGAGCTGGCACGCGCGGTGGTGCAACTGGTCGAAGCGGGCACTGCCGACATGCGTTTTGTGTACGCCGACGAGCAAACGTTATGGGACAAAATGCAAACCGTGGCGCAGCAGATTTACGGCGCGTCCGACATTTCAGCCAACACGGCCGTGCGCGCCAAGATCGCGCAACTGCAAGCCGACGGCCACGGCCACTACCCGGTGTGCGTGGCCAAGACCCAATACTCTTTCTCCACCGACCCTGGCTTGCGTGGCGCGCCCAGCGGCCACATGGTTAACATCCGCGAAGTACGCCTGGCCGCAGGGGCCGAGTTCGTGGTGATGATTTGCGGCGATGTCATGACCATGCCCGGTCTGCCCAAGGAGCCCGCCTCCATGCGCATGGACATCGACGATGATGGCCGCATCACGGGGCTGTGCTGAGCTCTGGCCGGCTGCTAATCACGCACGAGCCGTGGAGAACCTGTTGATTTTTTCGCAATTGATGACACAAGCCAATGCGACTTCACTTCGTCATTGCGAGCCTCCAGTTCCGGGTCTGAACCGCACACGGACCTTGAACCTAATGGCGTCATTGCGAACGAAGTGCGGCAATCCATGGCCCCAAAATACATGGATCGCCGCGGCCTGCGGCCTCGCGATGACGATGCTGGTTCAAGGTCCGTGTGCGGTATCGGCCCGGATTCGGGCAGCTCGCAATGACGGAGTGGGTTCGCAATGACGGCAAGTTATGTCGTGATTTGTGAAACACTCAATGAGCATGAGAAAAGCCCCCACATCACCGTTTATGGCATCGCCGCATGCGACACCGTCAAGAAGGCCCGTGCCTGGCTGCTGGCCCAGGGCATCGCACACGACTTCCACGACTTCAAAAAACTCGGCGTGCCCGAAGACCAACTCGACACCTGGCTGGCGGCCATCGGCCGGGAGCGCCTGCTCAACACGCGTGGCACCACCTGGCGCCAGCTCAGCGACGCCGCCCGGGCGGCGGTGGTGGATGACGCCAGTGCCCGCGCCCTGATGCTGAGCCACGCCAGCGTGATCAAGCGACCGGTGGTGCGATGGGCCGATGGCCAAGTAGCGGTCGGGTTCGACGAGGCGGCTTGGCGGGCCCACATCGTTTCCCATGTTGCGCCCCCTCCCTGACGGCGGCCCGGCGACCAGGAATGCGCCCACACGTTTTGCAGGGAAAGGGTAATCGGCACCGATCTGTCCGGCGCCGACGCCTGGAACGCCAGCTTCGACAAGGTGTCATCAACGCCGGTCGCAACGTTCAGGATGCCTTGGTGGAACCCTTCGTCGTGCGGGATCGCAGGTAGGCAAGCTCAACCAGCAGGATCTCAATCCAGCATGTCAAAACCCTGCGCCTCCACGCTCATGAAGGCGCGCGTGAAATCGGCCAGCACGGCGTAAAAGCGCGCCTTGGGATGGGCTTGCAGGGTGTCGCACAGCGTCATCACCCAGGGCTGCAGATGCTTGGCAAAGAACTCGCGCTGTTGCGTCAGATTCGCCACCGCCGCGTCGTCCCCGGCGATCAGGTAGCGCATCACCTCGCACAGGCAGGCGATGTGGTCTTCGGTTTCCTTCATCGCATCATCACGCGCCAGCCCCAGCCGCATCAAATCGGTACGCAGCGCGGCTAGCGGCTTTTCGTTGAGGAAGCCGCTGAGGTAGTGCGAGCCGTACAGGTAGACCTCGGGCTTGCCGACGCCGCCAAACAGGGCGTCGTACTCACGTGCCAGGGCCGCGTCATCGTGCTCGCGGGCGGCGCCCACCAGCACCCGCCACGGCTCCTCCAGAAAGCCGCCGGCGGCCGGCGCTTGCGTAGTGGCCACGCGCAACTGCGCCAACAGCTCGGGCGTGGGTGCGGCGTAGTACAGCGCAGCCAGCAGGCCATAGAGTTCGGCGCGTGCGGTTTCTTCGTCCAGCGCGCCGCTGCCGGGGGGGATATCAAGGCTCATAGGTCGGTGATCCTGCTTTCATTGTCGGCCGAATAGATGTCGATGACGCGGCAGTCGCCGCACATCTTCAGGCGCTCCAGCGCGGCGCCCTGGAACATGCTGTGGCCCGCCAGTTTGCCCAGCATGACTTCGATGCCCTTGAGCGTGCCAAAGGGCTTGCCGCAGCGGACGCAGGCATAGGGTTGCGCTTCGTTCAGCACCACCGCTTGCGTGCGCTCGGTGCCCAGGCGCAGTTGCGGCACCAGGGCCAGCGACTTCTCGGGGCAGGTCTTGACGCACAAGCCGCACTGCACGCAATTCTTCTCGATGAAGCGCAGTTGCGGCGCGTCCTGGTTGTCCTGCAGAGCCGCCGCCGGGCAGGCGCTGACGCAGGCCAGGCACAGCGTGCAACTGTCCTTGTTGATCGCCAGGCCACCGAGCGGCGAGCCGTGTGCGGGCAAGGCGATCCGCTCGGGCCGGGTGGGCGCATGCGCGACCAGGTGATCCAGGGCCAGCTCCAGCGTGGCGCGCTTGTCGGCCTGCACCGCGAAGGTGGCGGCGCGCGCAACCGTCTGCGCCGGCTCAAGGCGTAGCGTGCGGTCGAGCTCGGCCAAATCGCGCGCGTCCCGGGCGTGCAACAGGCGAAGGTGCTGTCCGCTGTAGCCAAGCCCGCTCAGGATGGCTTGGGCCACGTCCATCTGCGCTTGCAGGGCCTCGCGATACTGGGGCGCCTCCTCATCGGTCAGCAGCACCCAGACCTGCGACGCGCCGTAAGCGATGGCCGACAGCCACAGCTCCAACCCCATCGACGAGGTGTGCCACAGCGCCAGCGGCAACACACGGGCCGGCACGCCTTGCGTATCGGCATCGAGCCGGGCGGCGCGGCCCAGGTCGCCCAGCAGTCGCGCGCCAGCCTGCTGGCTGTGCAGCAGCAACGCGGCGTTTTTGCCACCCGCACGGGCATAGGTGCCGAGCAGGGTTTTGAGCCGGGTGCCCTGCTCGTTGGCGCGCGGGTAGCCGTAACTCAGGGCGCCGGTCGGGCACACCGTGCTGCAGGTGCCGCAGCCGATGCACAGTTGCGGGTTAACCTTGATTTGATTTTGAGACAAGGCCCCCGCGACGCCAACCTCGCTGGCAATGGCCGAGGCCGAGCACACATCCACGCAAGCATTGCAGCCGACCTTCTCGTTACGACTGTGAGCGCACAACTTTTGCCGGTACGACACGAAGCGGGGCTTCTCGAATTCCCCCACCAGCGCGCGCAGTTGCAGCAGCGGCGCCACATCACGCCCATCCCAGCGCAGATAACCCTGCGGACTGGCGTGTTGCGAGAAGGCCGGCGTGGCACGCAGGTCCAGCACCAGGTCGAAGCTCTCGCTCTCGGTGACGCTGGCGCGCTTGAAGTCAATCGCCCCGGCGCTGGCGCAGGCCTTGACGCAATCGCGGTGCGACTTGCACAAGCCCATGTCGATCTGGTAGTCAAGCCCGATGGCGCCTTCGGGGCAGGCCACCAGGCAGGCGTTGCAGCGGGTGCACAGGTCCAGGTCAATCGCGTTGCTGCGGGTCAGTGTCAAGGCAAAGGCGCCCAGCCAACCGGTGAGCTGTTCAATCTTGCCGGTGAGCACCGGGTAGCGGCGCTCCTGCATGCCCCCGCCCTCGCCCGGCCCCTGCGCCAGCAGGGTGATGTCCAGCTCATCGCCCAGCAGCGTAGCGGCCCGCTCGGCGGCGTCCAATGCACCAATGACCAGCACCCGCCCGCCGCTCTGGTAGCGCACGGTGGCCACCGGTTCGCTCTCGCTCAGATGGGCCGCCGCCAGCAGCGCGGCGATCTTGGGGCTGGCCTGCCTGGCGTCCTTGCTCCAGCCGCCCATCTCGCGGATATTGACAAAGCGCAGCACCGAGGTCTGGGCCTTGGCCTCGACCGCCAGCTCGGTGAACAGCCGCTTTTCTTGGGTGCAGGCCACCACCACCTCGTCGCCAGACTGCAGCGCCTGCAGGTAAGCGGCGGCCTCGCGGCGGCACAGGGTGCTGTGCAGCGTCAGGTCTTCATTGAGCGCGGCCCCCAGGCTCTTGGGGTCCAACGGCATGGTTTGGTTGCAGTCGCAGATCAGGGTGGGCATGGTCGGGGTCCGGCGGGCTGGGTGATTGGGGAGGAGCTTGCTCGGGCAGCATCGATGCTGGCTCGTTTGCTATGATTTCAGTAGCTGTACGCTCAGTATTGACGGGCTTTGGTGGCATATTTTGCTCGTCTGGCAGCTCGTCAAACAGGCCCAGAAACTTGGCGCTGGCCATCTGGCGCAACATCGATTCAGGCAGGGGGTCGGGCTTGGAATAGTCGTCGATGTAGATGTCCAGGCCGTCCATCACATTGAAGTGCGGATCGGCAAACAGTTTCTTCATGGCCGCGTTCTTCACCTCGGGCGACACGTCCGGCGCGACAAAGGGCTTGAAGTCGGACTGCGGCGTGAGGGACTGGGTGTCGGCGAGGGTGAGCGGCGCTGGCGCGGGTTCTGCCGGCGCGGCGGTGGCCGCCTGCGGCAAAGGACGGACAAGCGGCCGGGCGGGCGCCGCTGGCGGTGCAGGATCCACCTGAACTTCAGGCTCCGCCACCGGCTGACCAGCCGCGACCGCGCGCTTGCGCTCGGACCAACGGCCCAGAAAGCCTTCAGCCATGTTGGCCACCCGGCTTGCCCTTGGTGGTGCTGACCGAGGCCGGGTTGCCAAAGCGGTCGCTCAGCGAGCGAAAGCTCTCCGGACGCTTGCGCCGCTTGACTTCGGCCACATGGTGCTGGTCCACAAAGGCGCGCAACCAAGCCAGCACATCGGGCGGCGCGGGAACCTGCTCAACGGTTTCCTGCGCATCCAGCCAGCGCCCGGCGTCCACGTAGCTCAGGCTCACCGCCACCGGGCGCGCCATCGGCTCGTCGGCCAGGCTGGCTTCTTCTTCCATGCGCCACAGCACAAACCAGCCGGGCGTGTCGGTGGTGACGTTGAGCAGGTAGCCGTCCACATCGTCGGTGAACAGCTCCACGCTGAAACCGGGGTACAGCCAACTCTCGCCGTCCTCGCCGGTACGCAGGCGACGCGGCTCGCTGCCGAAGCCGTCCTGCTGCGCCACGACGTCATCGAGCACCCAGCGCCAGGTCTGCCAGCGGGCAGCGGCGCCCTGCACGCGCTCCTTGCGCATGACAACTGCAACCTGAATGGCGGGGCGAGGTGTGCTCATGTGGAGCGACACTTTACCCGCAATGCATCGTCCGCTTGCTTACAAGGGCGTGGCGCCTGCGCTTTGGTGGGTTCAACGCCCCGCCTGGTCGCCCCACAATTGTTGCAAGCGCGCCTCGCGGCCGCAACTGGTGCGGTAGTACTTGTACCGGATCGGGTTCTTCTTGTAGTAGTCCTGGTGGTAGTCCTCGGCAGGATAAAAGGCCGTCGCCAGCACGATCTCGGTCACCACCGCCTCCTTGAACGGTTTGCTCTTTTCCAGCGCCGCGCGCGAGGCCTGCGCAATTTTCAACTGCTGGCCGTCGTGGGCATAAATGGCGGTGCGGTAAGGCGAGCCGCGGTCGCAGAACTGCTGGTCTTTGACGGTCGGGTCGATCGTGTGCCAGAAGTATTCCACCAGCCGCTCGTAACTGACCTTGGCCGGGTCAAACACCACCTCCACCGCCTCGGCGTGCCCGGTGGAATGGCTCGATACCTGCTCGTAGGTCGGGTTGGCGGTCTTGCCACCGGTGTACCCAGAGGTGGTGGAGAGTACGCCAGGGATCTTGTCGAAGTCTGACTCCACGCACCAGAAGCAGCCACCGGCAAAAGTGGCCTTGGCGGTGGCGACCATGGGCGCCGCCGAGGTCGGCCCAGCCGGCTTGGGCTGCGCCATGGCGTGCATCGTCGACACAGTCAAGACGATTGCCCCCAAAGCCGCCCAGCCCCGCCCACGCCAATCCAGCGAGAGCTCGCGCGCGCCGTTCATGCTGCCTCCACAAACTTGAGCGCCACGCCGTTGTTGCAGTAACGCTTGCCAGTCGGCGCCGGGCCGTCATTGAAGACATGGCCCTGGTGCCCTTCGCAGCGCGCGCAGTGGTACTCGGTGCGGGGCAATACCAGCTTGAAGTCGGTTTTGGTCAACACCGCCCCGGGCAAGGTGGTGAAGAAGCTGGGCCAGCCGGTGCCGCTGTCGAACTTCATGGCTGCGGTGAACAGCGGCAGATCGCAGCCCGCGCAGTGGTACGTGCCCTTGCGCTTCTCGCTGTTGAGCGGGCTGCTGCCGGCACGTTCGGTGCCCTCCTTGCGCAGCACCTCGTACTGTGCTGGTGTCAGGCGCTTGTTCCATTCGGCGTCAGACAGGCGCAGCGGTTCGATGCTCTTGGCGGCGCCGCTGGCGGCAGCCGGCGCGGCGCTGGCATGGCGCGCCAGACCGAGAGCACCCAGCAGGGCAAATAGGTAACGTCGGGTCATGGTGGGTTTCTCCGTGGGTGGCTGATACACGCTTGGTCGAGCGAGTTGACCAAACCTTTCACCCTGGGCCAATTTCGAAAGAACCCTCGCCCTGGCGGGCTCGGTCTTGCGCCAAACCCGGAGCGTCCCGGGCCGCCTCAAGCGCATGCTATTTCACGAATCTTAAGGAACTTGGCTGCCTCGGGGGGGTCCAAAATCGGTGCGCAGCGCCGCCGGGGTCGTTTTGCCCACTGCACGCACAAGGGGATAATTCCCCTGAAGTTCACCCTATGCAGCCAACCCGCTGCCTGTCTGCTCTCTACTGGACACCTGTCATGAAGAAAACCCTGTTGTGGATGGCGTTGGCAATCAGTGCGGCCGCCTTTGCCGCCGCGCCCGAGGCATCGGCCCCGCTGGCACTGGAGCCTGCGCAGCCGCAGATCCTGGCCGCCGGCATGACCGCCGACCTGTTGACGCGCTTTCACTACACACCGAAGGCACTGGACGATGGCATGTCGCAAAAGATTTTCGACCGCTACCTGAAGTCGCTGGATGCGGAGAAAGTGCTGTTCACTCAGGCCGACGTTGATCGGTTCGCCGATGCACGCGACAAGCTCGATGACGCCATCAAGAGCCGGAACTTGACAACACCCTTTGCCATGTTCAATCTCTACCAGCAACGCCTGCGCGAGCGACTGGTCCATGCGCGCGCGCTGCTTGGCCAGAACTTCGACTTCAGTCAACACGAAAGCTACGCGTACCAGCGCGAGCAGGCAACCTGGGCGCAGACCGAGGGCGAGATCCAGGACTTGTGGCGCCAGCGCGTCAAGAATGACTGGCTGCGTTTGAAGCTGGCCGGCAAGGACGACAAGGCGATTCGGGCCACGCTGGAAAAGCGCTACGACTATGCCATGGCCAACCTCAAAAAGCTCAAGAGCGAAGACGTATTTCAGCTCTTCATGAATGCCTATGCCATGTCGATCGAGCCGCACACCAACTATCTTGGCCCGAAGGCCACCGAGGACTTTGGCATCTCCATGAAGCTGTCGCTGGTCGGCATTGGCGCGGTGCTGCAGGAGCGCGACGACATGACGGTGATCCGCGAACTGGTGCCCGGTGGTCCGGCGGCGCAGTCCGGCAAGCTCAAGGTGGGCGATCGCATTGTGGGCGTGGCCCAGGCTCAAGACGCTGCCCCCACTGACATTCTGGGTTGGCGCCTGGACGATGTCGTTCGGATCGTCCGAGGGGCCGAGGACTCGGTGGTCAAACTCAACGTGCTGCCGGCCGATGCCAGCCCCGATGCACCGCAACGCGTTGTGACCTTGGTACGCCGAAAAGTCACGCTCGAACAACAGGCCGCCAAGAAGTCCATTCTTGAAGTAAAGGACGGCGAGCGCGCGCAGCGCATCGGCGTCATCTCGCTGCCCACCTTTTACCAGGACTTCGAAGCGCGAGCCAAAGGCGACAAGGCGTTCAAGAGCGCCACCCGTGACGTGGCTCGCCTGCTGGAAGAACTGAAGAAGGACCGGGTCGACAGCGTGCTGATCGACTTGCGAAACAATGGTGGGGGCTCGCTTAACGAGGCGGTGGAACTGTCCAACCTGTTCATTGGCAGCGGGCCGGTGGTGCAGCAACGCGATGCGCGCGGAACCATTCGCGTCGAGGGCAACAGCAACGCCACCGTGGCCTGGGACGGGCAACTCGGCGTGCTGATCAACCGGGGCTCGGCCTCGGCATCGGAAATCTTTGCCGCGGCCATGCAGGACTACGGCCGCGCCCTCATCATTGGGGAGCCCAGTTTTGGCAAGGGCACGGTGCAGACCGTCGTCAACCTGGACGCCATGGCGCGCAGTGACAAGCCGAGGTTTGGCGAAGTGAAGATGACCATCGCCCAGTTCTACCGGGTCAATGGCGGCACCACGCAGTTGCGCGGCGTCACGCCCGACATCCAGTTGCCGACGTTCCTGGATGCAAAAAGCGGCGAGGCAGGCTTTGACAACGCGCTGCCGTGGGGACAGATCAAGTCCGCCAACTACCAACCCTTGGGTGACTTGACCGACATCTTGCCGATGCTGCAACTCAAACACGAGCAACGCATTGCCAAGGACCCGGAGTTTCGCTTTTTGAAGGAAGACATTGGTGAATTCCTGCAGCAAAAGAGCAAAAAGACCACCTCGCTCAACGAGGTGGAGCGTCGCAAGGAGCGTGATGCACGCGAGGCCAAGCTGAAGGACCGTGAAGCATGGCGCCACGCCGGCACAACGGGCGGGACCAAGGCTGCCAAAGTGAATTCCCAGGACGACGGGCTGCAGGGCAACGAGCGCACGCTCGCCGCCGAATTGGCGGCGGAGAAAGCCAGCAAGGCGGCCAAAGATGTGTTCCAGCTTGAGGCCGCGGCCATCCTGGCTGACCAGCTCAGCTTGATCCAATCCAGCACCCGACTGGCCCAACAAGTGCTCTCGGGTTTCTCGCGTTTGAAGGGGGAGACCGGGGTGGTGGCGCGTTGAGGCTTGGCAGCGATGCCGAGAAGTCATCCGTTTGAACGGCCGCGACGCTGATTCCCTTTTTTGGGTCGGCGTAGAGCGCAGTTGGACTGCCTTCACCCAGCTTGACCATCGCGTCACAACGCCAGGCGCCCACTGCTAACACATCGTTACAACTGACTCGACTCTGGCGAGCCTCCAGGTGCCTTGGCGCCCCTGGGATCTCGTGCTGCATAGCTCAAGGGGGATCAGGCGATGGCCATCGACAGGCTCATGAAGGCCGAAGGCGCCAACGGCGAATCGCAAGACTATCTCAGCCATGGCTTACCCTCGTTCAACTCAACACCCAAGCAGTAGACTTTCCCTTCAACAAACAAGCCATGGCCACACTCGTCCCCTCCATCCCCGGCACCGTCATCGCGGGCGGACCACTCAACCAGGCCACCATCGTCGCGGTGAATGTGGCCGCCACAAAAACCCCCGCGCAATGGCGTCGCTACGTCGCCTATGCAACCCAAGTCAAAGTGGGGGGCTCATTGGCCTGGCGCGCCAACAATCCGGGCAATTTGCGTGATGCCTCCAGCAAAATAGGGCACGTTTCGGGTGCGGTCGGAACCTTCGCGGTATTCGCCAACTTGGATGACGGTCGCGCGGCGCAGCGGGCGCTGTACCTCAACAAATACGGCGCCATGACGGTGCGCGACGCCGTCGCCAAGCTCACGCCGCCCAGTGAGAACAACACAGTGCGCTACTTGGCCGAGCTTCAAGGCGCTGGGGTCGATCTGGACAAGGATGTGCGCTCGCAGATTGACGTGCTGATGCCCGCCGTGGCGGTCAGTGAAGGTTTGATTGCCGGCATCGCCGTGCTGAGAGTCTCGTGAAGCGTTGGGGCCTGATGGCGGGCATCCTCGCCATCTGTTCGCTGGCGTTTGCAGGCGACCAAGTTGGGCTAGGCTGCAACAGCCTCACGCTGGTGCTGGACCCGCGCATCACGCCCAGCGAACTGGAGCGCCAATGGGCAAGCGGCGAATCTGCAGCAGATACACCTGCCGTGTTGGAACTGTATGGCTGCCAAGGTGAACTGCTCGACCGACTGACCTTGGCCGCGCCACTTGCAAAGTTGGACCCCACGCCGTTACTTGGAACACAGCTACCCACCGTACTCGTGACGGTGGACCTGACGGCACCGGCCGGATCCTACAACGGACCGCTCACACTGCCGATTCAGATCGACAAGAACCGGCTCACGCGCGCCAAGGCCCGCACGCGGCATGGGCGTCGTGAACCTATCGAGCTGGCGCTCACCGGCAAAGCGGCCTGGAAAAAAGTGGCTCGCCATGGAGCGGACCATCTGTTGTCGGTTCGTTGCGAGCCGCACGGCGATCACTTTGTGATCTCATATCGTCGCTATCGTCCAACGCGACACGGTTGGCAAGTACACGTGCGTTCAGAACCAGGTTTCTGGGAGTCAGATAGCGAGTTTCCAGCCCAGCAGTCATTCCCGTAGTCCCGCAGGACAAGTCCCAGAGTCCGCTGACAGCGTGCCTTGCGCGGCGCGCTCCAGGCGCCTCGCGGCCAAAGCGGCTAAGCGACGCCGAAGTCTTCCTTCAGGTCGACCGCTGGGTAGTGAAACCGCACCGGCCCATCGGGGCGCTCATGCATGTACTGGTACACCAAGGGGTCACTGCTGGTGCGCGCTTGATCGACCGAGCCCTGGAAGGCAACCTTGCCTTGGTCCAGCACGATCACCTCGTCGGCCACCTCCAGCGTTTGCGTGAGTTCGTGCGACACCAGAATGCTGGTCAAGCCCATCGCATCGTTGAGGTCACGCACGAGTCGGGCCGCGGTGTTGAGCGATATCGGATCGAGGCCCGAGAACGGCTCGTCATACATCACCAGCTCCGGGTCCAGCGCAACCGCGCGTGCCGTGGCCACGCGTCGCGCCATCCCGCCTGACAGTTCGCTGGGCATCAGATCGCGCGCGCAGCGCAGCCCCACCGCGTTAAGCTTCATCAGCACGATGTCGCGGATCAGCGGCTCCGACAGCGTGGTGTGTTCGCGCAGCGGAAACGCCACGTTTTCAAACACGCTGATGTCGGCAAACAGCGCCGCCATTTGAAACAGCGCGCCCATGCGCCGGCGCACCGCGTAGAGCTGCTGTTGGTCCATGGGCGCGAGGTCCTGACCATCAAACAGCACCTGACCGGACCACACCCGAAGTTGCCCCCCCATCACCCGCAGCGTGGTGGTCTTGCCACCCCCCATGGGACCCACCAGCGCGGTGACCTTGCCGCGTGGAATGCGCAGCGACAGCTTGTCCAGAACGGGACGCTCGGCATAGCCAAAGGTCACGTCCCTCAATTCAAGCAGCGGCGGGGTTGGGTCAGGGGGCATGGGTGTGGCGAGGGATGGGGGACAAACAGGATCATGATAGTACCGATGGCCAATTGGAGAAAACCAGCCAGACACCCGATCACGAACGCACTTTCGCCAAGACCAGACCAACGTGGAGACCGTCAATGAATATCACGCCGATCCGGCGGTCGCAACCAAGCCTTCAGCCGTGGCTCTCGCACCATGCAGACGCAGTGCCGCCACCAATTCCGCTCTGGAATACGGTGGCTTTTGCAGATCATGGAGCGTTTTTGCAATCGCCTGAATGGTTCGACGTGGCGCCACACCAAACAACCGGTCCAGAAAGGCACCGGCCTTGATAACCTCGATGCCAAGCTTACGGGTGTCAGCAAGCGCCAAGTGCTTTGTGTTATCCGAAACGATCATGACTTTGCACAACGCTGGGTCGTCTTCGTCATCGAGCCCATTGATCAGGACCAACGCAGCGGCGATCAGATGCCGGTCGTTTTCATGCACGCGGGCGAGTGGGTGACGGTCCATCACGGGACCACTACCGATTTGCCGCCAGCGCTTTGACCCGACGCACCACTGCTGCCTCAGTGCTTTTGTAAGCCCCAATTTTTGGACCCTCAGCACGCAGGTCCGCAGCCTGGCTCGAAATTTGGTGATTGGCCTTCCACGCCAAGACGGCGGCGCGCGAAACGCGCCGATGGCCACCAGCAGAAACAGTGGCGCCCTTAAGCTTGTTCTGGTCGATCAACATGGCAACGTAGGGGCGGCTGTAGCCCAGCAATTGGGCCGCCTGCGCAGTGCTGATGAGGTCGTCGGAAGTGGCAATCGTCGTTGGGACCTCAATTCCGGCCACCTGGCTTTCAATGTCAAGCAAGTGGCGCATCAAAAGCAAACGGGTATTGCGGCCCTGCTCGGTAGTGGCCTCCAGGACCTGATGCAGGGCGTCGGCAACTTGAAGGGACAAATTCTTGGAGGCGACTTTCTTCTTTGCCGCGCGCCCGCCGAGCGTCGACCCGATGGCCTCGGCCAGTGGCGCCAGTGGATCGCGCGGGCGCGCAGGTGTCTTGCTTGGTGCGGTGACGGTCGGCATGATGCCCTCCAGGGTCTGAATGGGGTTGAGGTTCAGTATAAAACGAAATTAACGAATAATACGAAATGCCTATTCAGCGTGAGCGGTCGTGCGGGGGAAGCCTCAACACCGCCTGATAGCGGCAACTCCAGAGCCGCGCAGGCCAGGCTGCTGGCATGACATCGGCGCCGCAGACTGAGGTCGCCATGAGTGCGACGGCGCTGACCGCAGTCAAACAGGACTTGAGGCCGCCGCACCGCCATCACGGAAAGCACACTATGACCGCACTACGGTAAAATACCGTACCCGTGAAAGGAACTGCCATGACCGCCACCGCCCGATTTGATCTAAAGCTTGACGCCAGCGACAAAGACATTTTCCTACGCGCAGCAACGCTGATGGGCACGTCAATGGCCGGATTTGTTCGTGCGGCGGCCAAGGAAAAGGCCTTGGCGCTGCTGGACGAGCAGTCAAGGGTCACCCTTTCTCAACGTGACTTCGCTGCGTTCTGCGCGGCCATCAATAGCGCATTTGCACCCAACCCCGCACTCAAGGGCGCCCTGGCAGCGGCCAGGCAGGTCAAACGTGTTTGAAGAGCATGCGCTGAACGCCTCGTTGCATGACCGCGCAGGCTTCTGCTGCGACGTGCCAGAGCTTGACGACTACCTACACCGCTACGCGCTGCAACACACGCGCAAAGGCGTCACGACGGTGCATGTTCTGGTGGACTCGAAAGTTCCGCGCGTGATCCTGGGCTACTACAGCCTCAGCGCGGCGCAGGTTGATGTGACGCAGTTGAACGAGCGAGATCAGAAGAAGCTGCCGCGCTACCCAGTGCCCTGCTTTCGCATGGGCCGCCTGGCCTGCCACGTCGATCAGCGCGGGCGGGGCTTGGGCAAAATACTGGTCGGCTGCGCCGTGGAGCGCTGTCTGCAGGCACGCAAGCAGGTCGCGGCCTTTGCACTGATTGTGGATGCCAAGAGCGTTGAGGCAAGGCGCTTCTATCAACATTACGGCTTCAGCGCCTGCGCCGATTCGCCGATGGCGCTGTACCTGCCGTTAGGGTGAACGCTTGGCTTCGCGGGCACTGCGGACCTGCCCGTTTCTCGCGCAGACTGGGCTACACGCGAAGCAAATATATAGCGACAGCAAGTGCCCCGACACAGAGTGGAGTTGCGGCGATGGGAAAACCGACTGCCAGGAGTCGCCGCTGCACCAGCAAGGACCAGACACCGCCGCCAAAGCAGGCCGCATGGATCGCGGCGAACACGATCCCGACTGTGTAATGGGTTGACTGCTGCACACCAACGCCGAGACCCCACATCATCAAGGAAACGTAGGCACTGGCTAGTGTGAGCAGGACGAATAGGGCAGCGACGACCACACCGGGAAGTCTGAGCCTGACCGTCTTCCTGGTCGTATCTGTATCTGTTAGAACCTGCATAAGAGTACCGCGTGTCTCGGGCGGACCAGTTCTTCAACGACTTTGGTTCGTGGGGTGTCCTTGCGCTTATGACCGTCCAATCCGTCGGGTCGCCAAGCAATCCCCGTTATGGAATCCATGCGACCCCAAGGTGTGTGCATCGCAGTCTGCTTGCGCCAACTGCTACTTCTATCAGTGTCTGCCACCGGCCACCTCCCCCCCAATCGCCACCGCACAATACTTCAACTCCGGAATCTTCCCAAACGGGTCCAGCGCCGCGTTGGTCAGCAAGTTGGCTGCCGCTTCCTGGTAGGCAAAGGGCATGAAAACGGTGCCGTTGGGGGTGCCGTCGTCGCGGCGCAGTTGCACGCTGACTTCGCCGCGGCGTGAGCGCAGGCGCACGGTGTCGCCGGGCTGCAGGCCCAGCCGCGACAGCTCCGTGCCGTTGATGGAAGCCGTGGCCACGGGCTCCAGCGCGTCCAGCACCACCGAGCGGCGCGTCATGCTGCCAGTGTGCCAGTGTTCGAGTTGGCGCCCGGTAATCAGCACCAGCGGGTAATCGGCGTCGGGCAGTTCGTTGGCCGTGATCAGCGTGGTGGGCACCAGGTTGGCGCGGCCGTCGCTGGTGTGGAAGTGATCGGTGAACACGGTGGGGTGGCCGGGGTCGCTTGCGTCCAGGCACGGGTAGGTCACGCTGCCCTCGCGCTGCAGGCGCTCCCAGGTAATGCCACCAATGGCCGCGTGCATGGCCTGGCGCATTTCCTCGAACACCTGGGCCACGCCCTCGTGTTCGCCCTCGTAGCCGAACGCCAGCGCACGCACGCCAGCGTTACCCGTATGGTCGTCGAGCGGCGAAGCGGCACCGATGCGCTGCGCCATCTGCTGGATGATCCACAAGTCCGGCCGCGCATCACCCGGCGGCTCAATCGCCTGGCGGCCGAGCTGCACCATGCGGTCGGTGTTGCTGACGCTGCCGGTCTTCTCGGGCCAGGCACTCGCCGGCAGCACCACGTCGGCCAACCAGGCGGTTTCGGTCATGAAGATGTCTTGCACCACCAGGTGTTGCAGCGCCTGCAGCGCGGCACGGGCATGGTGCAGATCGGGGTCGCTCATGGCCGGGTTCTCGCCCATGATGTACATGCCGCGCACCTTGTGCGGATCGCTCTCGGGGGCCAGCGCCTTGTGCATGATCTCGACCACGGTGTAGCCGGGTTTGGCGTCCAGCGGTGTGCCCCAGAACTGCTCGAACCACTGGTGGGCAGCGGCGTTGTCGACCCGCTGGTAGTTGGGGAACATCATGGGGATCAGGCCCGCGTCGCTGGCGCCTTGCACGTTGTTCTGGCCGCGCAAGGGGTGCAGGCCCGAGCCGGGCTTGCCGATCTGGCCGCACACCATGCACAGGGCAATCAAAGCGCGCACGTTGTCGGTGCCGTGCACGTGTTGGCTGATACCCATGCCCCAGAAGATCATGGCCGACTTGGCAGTGGCGTAGGCGCGCGCCACCTCGCGAATGGTCTCGGCCGCGATGCCACAAACCGGCGCCATGGCCTCGGGGCTGAAGGCCTGCACGCCGGCCTGGATAGCCTCGAAGTTGCTGACGCGCCGCGCGATGAAGTCCTGGTCCGCCAGGCCTTCTTCCAGCACGGTGTAGATCATGGCGTTGACCAGCGCCACGTCGGCGTCGGCGCGAAACTGCAGCTTGCGCCAGGCGTGGCGCGACAGGTCGGTGCCGCGCGGGTCGGCCACCACCAGTTTGAGGCCGCGCTGCACCGCGTTCTTGATCCAGGTGGCCGCCACCGGGTGGTTGCCGGCCGTGTTGGAGCCGATCACCAGCGCCAGATCGGCGTGCTCGATATCGGTGACCTGGTTGCTGACGGCGCCGCTGCCCAGGCCTTCCAGCAGGGCCGCCACGCTGGAGGCATGGCACAGCCGGGTGCAGTGGTCCACATTGTTGCTGCCAAAGCCGGTGCGCACCAGCTTCTGGAACAGATAGGCTTCTTCGTTGCTACCTTTGGCGGAACCAAAACCGGCCAAGGCTTTGGGGCCATGGGCGTCGCGCAACTGGACCAAACCGCGTGCCGCGACGTCCAGCGCCTCGTCCCACGTAGCGGGGCGAAACACGCTGGCCCAGTCAGCCGGCGAGCGTGATACGTTGACGTCCTTGGGCACATCGGCACGCCGAATCAGCGGCTGCGTCAGGCGGTGCGCGTGGTGCACGTAGTCAAAACCAAAACGCCCCTTGACGCACAAGCGGCCCTGGTTGGCCGGGCCATCGCGGCCCAGGACGCCGACGATCTTGTCGTCCTTGATTTGATAGCTCAGCAGGCAACCGACGCCGCAGAACGGGCAGACGGAATCGACGGCACGCGACGACATGGATTGCCGCGCCGCAGGCCTGGCGATCAATGCAGGCGGGATGGATTGCGGTTGCCGAGACGACCCTTGGCGCTCAGTGCGCCGGTGGGGCAGGCCTGCACACATTCGCCGCAGGCCACGCAGCTGCTGGCACCCATGGCGTCGCCCAGGTCGAACACGATCTGGCTGTGCGCGCCACGCCGGGCGTAACCAATCACGTCGTTCACCTGTAGTTCGCGGCAGGCCCGCACGCAGCGGGTGCACTGGATGCAGGCGTCCAGGTTGACGGCCATCGCCGGGTGCGACAAATCCGCTGCGGGCTGGGTGCGGGTGAGTGCGCGCAGTGCCGCTCGCACCTGCACATCCGCCTGAGCCGCCCAGTCGCTCAATTCACCACTGCGGCGGCCCTGTGACACGTCGGACAGCAGCAGCTCCAGCACCATGTTCTGGCTCTTGAGTGCACGCTCGCTGTGGGTCTGCACCTCCATGCCAGGTGTGACCGCGCGGCAGCAACTGGGGGCCAGGGTGCGTTCGCCGGCCACCTCCACCACACAGGCGCGGCAGTTGCCCTCGGCACGCATGCCGTCCTGGTAGCAAAGGTGCGGTATGGCAACGCCATGGCGCTGCGCCGCCTTCAGGATGCTCTCGCCCGGTTCGGCCTGAACGGCAGTGCCGTTCAGCTTGAAATCAATGGCACCCATGTCAGCCCCCGATCTCGTGGGCAAAGTACTGCTGCACGCAGCGCAAGGGGTTGGGCGCGGCCTGACCGAGGCCGCAAATGGACGCGTCCACCATCACCGCGCTCAGGTCGTTGAGGGTCGGCAGGTCCCACACCGGGGCCTCCATCAGCGCAGCCGCCTTGACCGTGCCGACACGACACGGCGTGCACTGGCCGCAGCTCTCTTCGGCAAAGAAGCGCATGGCGTTCAGCGCGGCATCCCGGGCCCGGTCGTGTTGGCTGAGCACCACCACCGCGGCCGAGCCAATGAAGCAACCGTGGGGCTGCAAGGTGTCAAAGTCCAGCGGAACATTGGCCAGGCTCGCGGGCAGGATGCCACCCGAGGCACCACCAGGCAGGTAGGCATAGAGACTGTGGCCATCCGCCATGCCGCCGCAGTATTCGTCGATCAACTCTTGCAGCGTGATGCCGGCCGGCGCCAGCTTGACGCCGGGCTGGCGGACGCGCCCGCTGACGCTGAAACTGCGCAGCCCCTTGCGGCCATGGCGGCCAAAGCCGGTGAACCAGCTTGGGCCTTTTTCCAGGATATCGCGCACCCAGTGCAGGGTCTCCAGGTTGTGCTCCAGCGTCGGGCGGCCGAACAGGCCGGCCTGCGCAATGTAGGGCGGGCGCAGGCGGGGCTGGCCGCGTTTTCCTTCGATGCTCTCGATCATGGCCGACTCTTCGCCACACACATAGGCGCCCGCGCCACGGCGCAGCTCGATCTGCGGCAGGGGACAAGGCGGGTCGGCCTGCAGGGCATCGAGCTCGCGCTGCAGCATACGTCGCAACGCGTGGTATTCATCGCGCAGGTAGATGTAGCAGCGCTCGGTGCCCGCCAGTTGCGCGGCGATCAGCATGCCTTCCAGAAAGCGGTGCGGGTCGCGCTCCAGGTAGTAGCGGTCCTTGAAAGTGCCGGGCTCGCCCTCGTCGATGTTGACGGCCATGTAGCGCGGGCCAGGTTGCTCGCGCACGATGCGCCACTTGCGCGCCGCCGGAAAACCGGCACCGCCCAGGCCGCGCAGGCCCGAGTCTTCCAGAGCCCGGAAGATGTCTTCGGGGTCTTCCTCGCTGTTGACGATGGCCGCCGCCGTGCCGTAACCACCGGCCTCGCGGTAGACCTCATATGCTATAAAATCAGGAGCTAACTCATCAATATCCGTTTGGTCTGGAGCACTTTTTAATGCTTCAAACACGCTGGTTTCGGTGGCGTGGGCCAAGGTTCGATGCCCCAGCAGTGCGGCCGGCGCCTGCTCGCAGCGGCCGATGCACGGCGCGTCCACCACCCGCACGTTGGGGCCAAGCACAGCCAGCAGACGCGCTTTCAAGGCTTGCGCGCCGGCCATGGCGCAGCTTTGGCTCTGACACACACGCAGGGTGACGACGGGTGGAGTCTGGTCATCCTTCAACACTTCAAAGTGATGGTAGAAGCTGGCCACCTCGAACACCTCGGCCATGGGCAAGCCGGTCATGCTGGCCAGTGCCACCAGGTGGCGCTCAAACAAAGCGCCAAAATGGTCGTTGAGCAGATGAAACTGCTCAATCAGCAGGTCGCGTCGATAGCCCTCGGGCGGCCTCGCGCCCACCAGGGCGTAGACCTCCAGCAGTGCATCGCCGTCGGGCTGCCTCCCTTTGAGGTGCGCCACGGCACGCTGCGCGGGCGTCTCAGGCCGGACCAGGACGATGGGGATGGACTTCAAAGTAGGGTTCATGGCAAGCCGGACGCGTTGAATGTTCACCCAAGCTTACTACCGCGCAAGACGGTTTCTGGCCTCTTTTGGAACCGTCAGCAACAAGGACGCGCAGCCGCCCTATTTGGGCCGCGCCACCAGGGTCGGCAAAACTGCCTTGCTGGCGTCCAGCACGGCCAGTTGCGCCTGGCGTGTCGGCATCGCCCTGGCCAGGACCAGGGCGCCGACCATTTGGCTGATCACCGCCGTGGCCAGTTGCGGGCTGCCTAATCGCTCGGACAAGCTGTCGATGCCCTTTTGCAGCTCGTGCGCGAACACCGCCTTGACGGAGGGGTCAGCCCGGCCAATTTCAGCACCCAGAGCCGGCAGCACGCAGCCGGTGCCGGGGTGCTTGACGTGGTCCAGGCTCAAATAGTGATCCATCACATAGGCCAACCATTGCTCAAGGGACTGCTCCAGCTTGCCGGCCCACAGCTCGGTGCTGTGCTGCAGCTCGCGTTCCAGCAGCGCCTTGAACAAGTCTGACTTCGAGGAGAAATGGCTGTACATGGCGCCGCTGGTCACACCCGCCGCCTGTGCGATGGCGTCGATGCCCGTGGCGGAAAAACCGCCCTCCTTGATCAGGGCGCCGCTGGCCCGCAGCAGGTCTTGCCGCTTTTGCTGTTTGTGTTCCGCTGGGTAACGCATGGCTCGGTCTCGCTCCTTGCTTGACAATAACATAACGAACGTTATTATAACGACCGTTATTCAATTTTCTGGAGATGCGTATGAACCCATTGCCGCCCACCAAACAGGCCGCGCTGATCGTCGGTGCGGGCGATGCCACCGGCAGCGCCATCGCCCGGCGTTTTGCCCGCGAAGGGCTGATTGCTTGTGCCACCCGGCGCGACGCCGACAAGCTGCAACCCTTGATCAAAGAGATCGAAGCCAGCGGCGGCCAGGCGCACGGTTTTGCCTCCGACGCGCGCAAGGAAGAACAGGTGATTGCCCTGGTGGAGCAGATCGAGCGCGACATTGCACCGATCGAGGTGATGGTGTTCAACATCGGTGCCAACGTGCCCTGCAGCATTCTGGAAGAGACCGCGCGCAAGTACTTCAAGATCTGGGAGATGGCCACGCTGAGCGGCTTTCTGGTCGGGCGCGAAGTAGCCAAACGCATGGTGCAGCGCCAGCGCGGCACCATCATCTTTACCGGCGCCACGGCGGGCCTGCGCGGCTCGGCCAACTTTGCGGCCTTTGCCGGTGCCAAACATGCTCTGCGTGCGCTGGCGCAAAGCATGGCGCGCGAACTCGGTCCGAAAAACATCCACGTGGCCCACGTGGTGGTGGACGGCGCCATCGACACCGAGTTCATCCGCAGCAACTTCCCAGAACGCTACGCCATGAAGGACCAGGACGGCATCCTGAATCCCGATCACATTGCCGACAATTATTGGCATCTGCACGCGCAACCACGCGACGCCTGGACCCATGAACTGGACTTGCGCCCGTGGATGGAGCGCTGGTAAATCATTTACTTCCTGGAGACACCCCCATGAACAAACAAGTTGAGTTCTTCTTTGATTTCGGTAGCCCCTACACCTACCTGGCCTACCACCAGTTGCCGAAGATTGCCACCAAGCGAAACGCCACGATCGTCTGGCGCCCGATGCTGCTCGGTGGCGTGTTCCAGGCCACCGGCAACCACAGCCCGATCGAGATACCGGCCAAGGGGCGCTACTCGCTGATCGATTTGCAGCGCTGGGCCAAGCACTTCGGTGTGCCGATGACGATGAACCCGCATTTTCCGATCAACACCCTGACGCTGATGCGCGGCGCCGTGGCCCTGCAAGGGCGCAGCGAGGCGGAGTTTCAACGCTACCTGGCCGCGATCTTCTGCGCGATGTTCGAGCGGCCACGCAACCTGGGTCAAGCCGAGGAAGTGACTGCGGTGCTGAGTGAGAGCGGCTTCGATCCCGTGCAGTTCCAGCGCCTGGTCAGCGATCCGGCGGTGAAGGAGCAGTTGAAGCGCAACACCGAGGAAGCCGTGGCGCGCGGCGTGTTTGGCGCCCCCACCTTCTTCGTGGGTGAGCAGATGTTCTGGGGCCAGGACCGGCTGGATTTTGTTGACCAGGCGTTATCCTGAAACATTGCGGGACAGACCGGCGCGTAGCGACGCTCTGTCCTCAACTGATCAGGGACGCGCACCAGCGCGCAATCAGGTGTCCTTGGAAATCTTGATCGACGGGAACTTGGACGAGAAGTCCTTGTTCTTGGCCGCGATCGACACCGCCACCTGGCGCGCCACCGCCTTGTAGATGCCGGCGATCTCGCCGTCGGGGTCGGCCACCACGGTGGGCTTGCCGCTATCGGCCTGCTCGCGGATCCGGATGTCCAGCGGCAGCGCGCCCAGGTAGTCCATCTTGTATTCGGCGGCCATCTTCTTGCCGCCCTCGGAACCAAAAATGTGCTCCACGTGGCCGCAGTTGCTGCACACGTGCACCGCCATGTTTTCCACCACGCCCAGAATCGGCACGCCCACCTTCTCGAACATCTTGATGCCCTTGCGCGCGTCCAGCAGGGCAATGTCCTGCGGCGTGGTGACGATCACCGCGCCGGTCATGGGCACGCGCTGGGACAGCGTCAACTGGATGTCACCGGTGCCAGGCGGCATGTCAACGATCAAGTAGTCCAGTTCACGCCAATTGGTCTGGCGCAGCAACTGCTCCAGCGCCTGGGTGGCCATCGGGCCGCGCCAGATCATCGCTTCGTCCTGTGCCACCAGGAAGCCGATCGACATCAGTTGCACGCCGTAGTTCTCCAGCGCCTCCATGGTCTTGCCGTCTTCGCTCTCGGGTTTGCCATCCACGCCCATCATCATCGGGATGCTGGGGCCGTAGATGTCGGCGTCCAGCAGGCCGACACTGGCGCCCTCGGCCGCCAGCGCCAGCGCCAGATTGACGGCGGTGGTGCTTTTGCCCACGCCGCCCTTGCCGGAGGCCACCGCCACGATGTTCTTCACGCCCGGCAGCAGTTGCACGCCACGTTGCACCGCATGTGGCACGATCTTCACGTTCAGGTTGACCGAGACGTTTTCCACCCCCGCCACGCCCTTGGCGGCGGCCACCAACGCCTTGCGAAAGCCGGCAATCTGGCTCTTGGCCGGGTAGCCCAGTTCGACATCAAACGCTACATCGGTATCACTGACCGAGAGGTTCTTGATGGATTTGGAGGACACAAAATCGCGCCCGGTGTTGGGGTCGACAACGCTCTTGAGCGCGTCTAGGACTGCTTGTTCGGTGATAGCCATTCATTGCTCCGGTGATAGGGTTCGTCAGGGATAGTCTAGCGAACCCGCTTTTGCCCTCAGATTCAATAGGTGTATCCCTTGCCCACGAGCCGATGTGTTGCACGGCGCCCATAGGCCAGCGAAATTGGCGCCCCATTGGCACAGTTTTTCGGCGTTTGAGGCGGGTTCCGGGCAGATAATCATTGCATGTCGCCACCCCCCGCCACACCCACCAAGACCGGGCTGCTGCTCACCGGCGGCGGCGCCCGCGCCGCCTACCAGGTGGGGGTGATGGAGGCAATTGCCAACGTCCGCAAGGAATGCGGCGCCATCGACGAGCCGAACCCCTTCCCCATCATCACCGGCACCTCGGCGGGCGCCATCAATGCGGCCGCCCTGGCTTGTGGGGCCGACAACTTCGATGCCACGGTGCGCACGGTGGTGGGGGTGTGGCGCAATTTCCACGCGCACCAGGTGTACCGGGCCGATTCCATCGGCATGCTGCGCTCGGGTGCAAGCTGGATGACCCTGCTGTCGATCGGCTGGCTGCTGGCAAAGTGGCGGCGCATCAAGCCGCGCTCGCTGCTGGACAATGCGCCCCTGCTGGACCTGCTGAAGGATCTGGTGCCGCTGGAGCGCATCCCCGGTCTGATTGAGGGCGGACACATCCACGCACTGGCCATCACTGCGTCCAGCTACAGCTCGGGTGACCACGTCACCTTTTTCGATGGCGCCCCCGGCGTGTTGCCGTGGGTGCGCACGCAGCGCCTGGCGATACGCGACCGCATCACGCACCAGCACCTGCTGGCGTCCTCGGCGATTCCGTTCGTGTTCCCGGCCAAAGCCTTGCCGATCGATGGCCACGACCAGTATTTTGGCGACGGCTCGATGCGCCAGTCGGCCCCGGTGGCGGCCGCCATTCACCTCGGGGCGGAGCGCATTCTGGTGGTAGGCGCCGGGCGCATGCACGAACCCAAGGATGAGGTGCACCTGAACACCACCAACACCTATCCCTCGCTGGCGCAGATTGCAGGCCACGCCTTGTCCAACATCTTTCTGGACGCGCTGGCGGTGGACATCGAACGGGTCAAACGCATCAACCAGACCATTTCGCTGGTGCCTGCCGAAATGCGCGCGGCCAGCGCCCTCAAGCCGGTCGAACTATTGGTGATCTCACCCACCCAGCGCCTGGACGGGATTGCCGCCAAACACGTGGGCGACCTGCCTGGCCCGGTGCGCACCATGCTCGGCGGCGTGGGCGTGTCCGCCAAGAAGGCGGACGTGAAAGGCGCCGCGCTGGCCAGCTACCTGCTGTTCGAGGAAGGCTACACGCGCGAATTGATGGCGCTGGGCTACGGCGACGCCATGAACAAGAAGGGCGAGATTTGCGCCTTCTTCGGCTGGACCGACCCCGGCGGGCCAACCGAAACAGAAGACGGGGCGTTCTGCAAGCTGTTTGTGGACCGCCGCCGCGATCCGCTGCGACTGAGGTAAGCACGTGTCTGACCCCGACTTCAAATCCGACCCCCGCTGGTTCAAGCAGTTGTTCGAGTCGTCGCCGGACCCGACCTGGATCATCGACAACAACCGCTTTGTCGAATGCAACCAGGCCGCCATCACCGCCCTGGGCTACGCCAGCCGCGACGCGCTGCTCAATGTGCACCCCTCGGAACTCTCACCCCCCCGTCAGCCCGACGGCCAAGACTCGTACACCAAGGCCGAGCGCCTGCTGGCCCTGGCCCTGCAACAGGGCTTGCACCGCTTTGAATGGCTGCACCGCAAGGCCGACGGAACCGACTTCCTGGCCGAAGTCACCCTGTCGGTCATCAAACTGAGCGACCGCCAGCTCATGCACTGCGTCTGGCGCGACATCACCGAGCGCAAGCGCGTCGAGGAGCAGGTGCTGCGGCAGAACAACCTGCTGTCCGCCGTCATCGAGAATTTTCCCGGCGCCATCTCGGTGGTGGACGCTAACCTGAGGGCGGTGACCTACAACCGGCAGTTCGTCCACCTGCTCGACTTGCCGGACTGGCTGCTTGCGAAACCCGACGTGGGTTTCGGTGACATCGTCCGCTTCAACGCGCAGCGCGGCGACTACGGCCCCGGAGACCCCGAGCAGCAAGCGGCCGCACTGGTCGAGCGCGCCCGCAGCTTTCAACCGCACAAATTCGAACGCGTTCGCCCCAACGGCACGGTGCTGGAGATTCGCGGCGAGCCCATGCCTGGGGGCGGTTTCGTCACCACTTACCTCGACATCACCGCGCGCAAGCAGGCCGAGGAGGAAATCCACCAGTTGGCCTTCCATGACGCGCTCACCAAGCTGCCAAACCGCCGCCTGCTCAACGACCGGCTGAGCCAGGCGATGGCCACCAGCAAGCGCAGCGGCGGCTTTTGCGCGCTGATGTTCCTCGACCTGGACAATTTCAAGCCGCTCAATGACACGCATGGCCACGAAGTGGGTGATTTGCTGCTGGTTGAGGCAGCCAATCGCTTGAAGCACTGCGTTCGCGAAGTGGACACCGTCTCGCGCTTCGGCGGCGACGAGTTCGTGGTGCTGTTGAGCGATTTGCCGAGTGACCGGCCGGCATCGACCAAGCAGGCCAGGGTGATTGCTGAAAAGATCCGCTTCGCCCTGGCCTTGCCCTATCGGCTGACCCGCAAGCACGAGGGGCAAGCCGACACGCTCGTCGAGCACCATTGCACGGTGAGCATCGGCGTGACTGTCTTCGTCAATCAGGAAGCCAGCCAAGACGATCTCCTCAAATGGGCCGACATGGCCATGTACGAAGCCAAAGACGCCGGCCGCGATACCGTGTGTTTTCATCGCTCAGGTGTCGGCTAGTCCCGCAGCGGGGTGGGGCCAGGCATCGGGCGGCATGTTTCTTTGAACTGCGTGCCACCGGTTGAGGGGACTAAAATCAAAAGTTCCTCTTGATAAGCCTGCACTCATGTCCCGCCAACTCTTCGTCACCACCGCCCTGCCCTACGCCAACGGCAACTTCCATATCGGCCACATCATGGAGTACATCCAGGCCGATACCTGGGTGCGGCACCAGCGCATGCAGGGCAGCACGGTGCACTTTGTTTGCGCCGACGACGCGCACGGCGCACCGATCATGATTGCCGCCGAGAAGGCCGGCAAGACACCGCAGCAGTTCGTGGCCGACATCGCGGCCGGGCGCAAACCCTACCTGGACGGCTTTCACATCAGCTTTGACAACTGGCATTCCACCGATGCGCCCGAGAACCACGAACTGGCGCAAGACATCTACCGCGCACTCAAGGCCAATGACCTGATCAGCACCCGCACCATCGAGCAGTTTTACGACCCGCAGAAGGCGATGTTCCTGCCGGACCGCTTCATCAAGGGCGAATGCCCCAAGTGCGGCACCCAGGACCAGTACGGCGACAATTGCGAATCTTGCGGCGCGGTGTACAGCCCGACCGACCTGAAGAACCCCTATTCGGCATTGTCTGGCGCCACGCCTGAGCTGCGCAAATCGGAGCACTACTTTTTCAAGCTGTCCGACCCGCGCTGCGTGGCCTTTCTGGAAGGCTGGACCGCCGACGGCAACCACCTGCAAACCGAGGTCTACAACAAGATCAAGGAGTGGCTGATCCCGAAGGAAGACGGCCAGCGCGACCTGGGCGACTGGGACATCAGCCGCGATGCACCCTACTTTGGCATCGAGATCCCGGACGCGCCGGGCAAGTACTTCTACGTCTGGCTGGACGCGCCCATCGGTTACCTGGCCTCGCTGAAGAACCTGTTCATCAAGCAGCACGGCGCGGTCGCCGGCGCGCAAGCCTTCGAGACGTTCCTGGCCGACCCGGCCACCGAGCAGGTGCACTTTATTGGCAAGGACATCATCACCTTTCACACCCTGTTCTGGCCGGCCATGCTGCATTTCAGCGGCCGCAAGACGCCCAACGTGGTGCATGTGCACGGCTTTTTGACCATCAACAGCGGCGAGAAGATGAGCAAGAGCCGCGGCACCGGGCTGGACCCCCTGAAGTACCTCAGCCTGGGCATGAACCCCGAGTGGTTGCGCTACTACCTGGCGACCAAGCTCAACGCCCGCAACGAAGACGTCGAGTTCAGCCCGGAGGACTTCATGGCCCGCGTCAATTCGGACCTGGTGGGAAAGTTCATCAACATCGCCTCACGCGCGGCGGGCTTCATTACCAAACGCTTTGACGGCAAGCTGGGCGGCACTTCCGCGCACGGCGCCGGCGTGCTCGACATCCTGCGTCAACAGCGCGACTCGATTCGCGACGCGTTCGAAGCGCGCGAGTTCGCTCGCGCCCTGCGCGAGACCATGCTGCTGGCCGACCGCGTCAACGAGTACGTGGACCAGAACAAACCGTGGGAACTGGCCAAGCAGGCCGGCATGGACGCGCACCTGCAGGATGTCTGCACGGTGTGCATCGAGGCGTTCCGGCTGCTCACGATCTACCTCAAGCCGGTGTTGCCGGCGCTGGCGCAGCAGGTGGAAAGCTTCCTGAAAATCGAGCCGCTACGCTGGAGCGACGCCGACCAGAGCCTGGGCGCGGGTCACGTCATCGGCAACTACCAGCATCTGATGCAACGCGTCGACGCCAAGCAGCTTGAAGCCTTGTTTGAGCCACCAGCCCTTTCAGAGCCTGCCCAAGATGCTCCTGAAATAGCAGCGACCAGAGCCATGCCGCCCGGTAGCGCACCCGGTGGCGAGGCCATCGCACCCACCATCGGCATCGAGGACTTTGCCAAGATCGACCTGCGCATCGCCCGCATCGTCAACTGCGAAGCCGTGCCGGGCTCCACCAAGCTGCTGCGCCTGACGCTCGACGTCGGCGAAGACCATGCCGACGGCAGCCCCAAGACCCGCAATGTGTTCAGCGGCATTGCATCTTGCTACCAGCCACAGGACCTGATCGGCAAATACACCGTGCTGGTGGCCAACCTGGCGCCGCGCAAGATGAAGTTCGGTCTGTCCGAAGGCATGGTGCTGGCAGCCAGCCACGGCGACGAGAAGGCCAAGCCCGGCATCTATGTATTGGAGCCCAGCCCCGGCGCGCAACCTGGCATGCGGGTGCGGTAGATGTCGCGTGGGATGCGCCGACACGAAACCCAAGAACTGTAAGGGCTTGTATCCGTCAGGCGTAAACTACGCACCTGCATGCCTGCATCGCAACCCGTCCTCTCCCTGTTGACCAAGAAGCGCTTGTTCATCACACGCATGCGCCACTGTGGGCCTCCCCAGACGATTTGAACCCTGCTCGTTCATTTCGTTGGTGGAGCCCCCATGAATCAATCTTGTCCTGCTAGTCATCCCCATCCTGTTGCATCCAGACCTGCTGCCATAGTGCGGGCGTAGCGCCATGGTCCTGCTGATACTGGCGTCGAGCATCCTGCTGATCGGCGCCGGGCTCTGCCTGTTGCCGACACGCAATGCGGCGCGCGCCCGCGTCGCCATCGCTTCCCAAGTGATGGCCACGGCGCTGGTGCTGGTAGCTGCGCTGCCAGTGCTGTTTGGTGCGCCCGAATTGAGCGCCAAACTGGCATGGGCGTACCCGGTGGGCATGTTTCGCATGCGTCTGGACGCGCTGGGCGCGTTCTTCCTGGTCTGGTCCCTGCCGATGACCTTGCTGGGCAGCCTCTACGCCGTGGGCTACATGCGCCCCCACTTCAATGGGCCACGCCACCTGGGCGTGCACTTCGCGCTGCTCAACCTGACTTCCATCTCTTTTGTATTGGTCTACACCGGCGAACACGCACTGATTTTCCTGCTCGGTTGGGAGGTGGCGGCGCTGGCCGCCTGGCTGTTGGTGATCTGGGACTACACCAACCAGAAGGTGCGCTTTGCGGGCTTCAACTACCTGGTCTCCACGCACATCGGTCTGATCTTTCTGGTGGCGGCGGTGATGATTCTCTACACCCATGCGGGCACTTGGTACCTTGGCGACTTTGGCGTCTGGCTGCACGCCAACCCAGGTCCCTTGCGCAATGCGATTTTTCTGCTGCTGGTGACCAGTTTCGGCCTCAAGTCCGCCTTCTTCCCCTTTCATTCGTGGTTGCCGCGTGCCCACGCAGCGGCACCGGCACACGTCTCCGCACTCATGTCGGGCGTGATCCACAAGGCGGGCTTGTATGCGCTGGTGCGTTTCGTATTGCTGATCGGTCGGCCCGATGAATGGATGGGCTGGTTCCTGATTGGCTTCTCGGTCTGTTCCGCCCTCATCGGCGGCCTCTACACGGTGGGCCAGCGCGACCTGAAACGCCTGCTGGGCTACTCGTCCACCGAAAACGTGGGTATTGCCGGCATCGGCTTGGGGGTCGGCTGCCTGGGGCTGACCTGGGGTCTGCCAACTTTGGCCGCACTCGGCTTTGCCGGCGGCCTGCTGCACATCCTGAACCATGCGTTTTTCAAGTGCCAGCTCTTCTATGCCGCGGGTGCGGTCTACCAGGCCACGCACACGGTGGACATGGAGCGCCTGGGCGGGCTGTCGCGCCTGATGCCCTGGACGGGCGTGTTTTTTCTCATCGGCGGTGTGGCGATCTCCGCCTTGCCGCCGCTCAACGGCTTCGCCAGCGAGTTCGTGATCTATTCCAGCCTGTTTGACAAGGGCTCATTCGACATCTGGGCCAAGCTCAGTCTGTGCGCCGTGGCCGCTGCGCTGGCTTTTGTGGGGGCGGTCTCGGCGCTGAGCATCACGCGTGCCTTTGGCGTCGTCTTCATGGGCGCGCCGCGCGACCCGACGCTACCCGGCGCCCACGAAGTCAATCGCTGGATGCTGCTGCCGATGGGCCTGCATGCCGTGGGCAGCGTGGTGCTGGGCGTGGTCCCGGCAGCGGGCTTTGCGCTGGTGTCTGGGCCGGTTGCGCTGCTGCTGGGCGTGGCACCCAGCACGCCCAATGCCACCCTTGAACGTATCAGCGCGAGCTTGTCACGCATCGGGGCCATCTCGGCCGTGCTGCTGGCTGGTGTACTGCTGGTGCTCTGGTGGCGCTCGCGGGTCCCGCTACGGCCTGCCCAAAGCGGTCCCACCTGGGGCTGCGGTTACGGCAACATCAACACCCGCATGCAGTACACCGGCGCCAGTTTCTCCAACGACTTTTCGCGTCGCTTTCGCTCGGTGATGGTGTTGTTGCAGCGCAAGAAGGCGCCGCTTGGCTATTTCCCCGAGGACAGCTACGTCATTACCGATTGCGTGGACGCCGTCGAACGACGGCTCTATGCGGTCATTGGCCATGGTGACGAGTCGGCGACCCGCATCTCGAACAATCTGCACGAGGACGACCCGCGTTTTGCCTTCGCCGCCGCGCTGGTCGCCTTGCTGGTCATTGCCACGCTGGTGCGATTGGCAGGGGGCCCCCTGTGATGCCAACGCTGTTGACGCTGGTCCACGTTGCGCTGGTGCTGTGCATGCCGATTGCGCTGGTTGGCATCGTCAACCGCACCAAATCGTGGTGGGCCGGCCGCAAGGGTCCACGCTTGCTGCAATCGGCCCATGACCTGCGCCGGCTGCTGGGCAAGCGGCCTGTCTACAGCCACACTGCTGGGCGCTTGTTTGGCGCGGGCGCCTACATCACCCTGCTGGCCGGCTTGCTGGCGGCGAGCATGGCGCCGATGCTGGGCGGCTTTGCGCCGCTGCAGTTCGAGCATGACTTCATCGTCGTGGCCTACGCCCTGG
This sequence comes from Candidatus Rhodoferax randersensis, assembly GCA_016718155.1. Lineage (GTDB taxonomy): Bacteria > Pseudomonadota > Gammaproteobacteria > Burkholderiales > Burkholderiaceae_C > Rhodoferax_D > Rhodoferax_D randersensis. The sequence goes on from JADKEH010000012.1 coordinate 177,407, forward strand.
GGCTGGGCCGCATCGTGCTGATGCTGTCGGCGATGGACGTTGGCAGCGCGTTCGAGGGCATGGGCGCGGCGCGCGAAGCGTCTTTCACCGCATTTGTCGAGCCCGCCCTGTTTCTGCTGATCGGTACCGCCAGCGTGGCTACCGGCCACACCAGCTTCGCCAGTCTGCTGGGCAGTCTGCACGCGGCCCCCGGTTTCGGCTGGTTGGTGGCACCCGCCGTCGTCGCACTGCTCATCTTGCTGCAGGCCGAAGCCGCCCGCGTGCCGGTGGATGACCCCATGACCCACCTTGAACTCACCATGATCCACGAGGTCATGATTCTCGACCACAGCGGGCCGGAGCTGGCAGCGATGCAGTACGCGGCAGCGCTGAAGATGAGCCTGTACGCGGGCCTGATTAGCACCCTGCTCAACCCGCTGGACCCGTTCGCGGCACCGCTCGCCAGCCTGGCCATGACGCTGCTGCTAATGAGCGGCGTGGCCGTCGCCGTCGGCTGCGTGGAGTCCCTGACGGCGCGCCTGCCGATGCGCTGGGTGCCACCTTACCTGCTGGTGGCGTCGGTGGCGGCCCTGATGTGTTGGTTACTGGTCGGCACGCTGATGCCATGACTCTCGCCATGACACCCCCGCTGAGTCTGTTTCTGGCGGCTTGCGTGCTGCCGGTTTTCTTCGCCAGGATTCGCGCCGTGCCGCTGTGGCTGGCGGTGCAGGCGCTGGCGCTGGCCTGGATCACGCTGGCGCAGCATGGCGAACTGTCCCTGCACTCGCTGACCGCCGCTGTGGAAATCGTGGCCGTGCGTGGCTGGCTGGCGCCTGCTCTGCTATGGCGAACGCTGGCAGCGCACCCATTGGCGCGCACTGACCTTATGCCGTCCAATCTGTTTGCCTGGGGCGCGGCCGTCACGGTCATCATTCTGGCCCTTGAATTCGGCATCGGCGCAAGCGTCGATGCGGGCGCATTGACGCTGGGCGCGGTCAGCGTCAGTGTCAGCGTGGCCTTGCTCATCCTCGCCACCAACGCTGCCGCGCCCGCGCAGTTGCTGGCCCTGCTGTTTATGGAAAACGCACTGGCCCTGTTCGAATCCACCATGCCAACGCCATGGCCATGGCCCGTGCACGGCGCCTTGAGCGCGGTCTATCTGCTCACGGTTGCCGTTGGCAACTGGCTGACGGCCAGCGACAAGTCGCTGGGGACCGTGGTCGCCGAAGAAGCGAGGGACAACGCATGAGCGCCGCGCCGGGCCGCCCCAAGCAAGCTCGCACCGCGGCCCGTAAGGGCGAAGGTACCCCCGCGACCACGGTAAGACTGGCGGACGCCAGGCTGGCTGCGCCGACAGCGACCAGCGATTCAGCGCACCCGCGCAAATGGGTGGCGCCGGCCCTGGTGGTGGTGGCCCTGCTGGTCTGGCTGGCGGCGCTGGCGCTTTTCATCACGACGCCGCTCAGCGAATTGCCGCGCTACTTCCTGCAACGCTACTTCGTGCTGGATGCCACCTCGCTGCTGTTTGTGTTGCTGATCAACACGGTGTTTCTGGGCATTGCGGTCTATCTGTATTCCCGTGAACGATCGTCGCGCCTGCTGGCGCAGGACATGCTGCCGCGTGCCCTGTTGTCGCTGATGTTCATGCTGATCATGAATCTGGGCGTGTTGTCCAACAACCTGGTGGTGCTGTGGGCCCTGATCGAGGCCAGCACGCTGTGCGCCGCGCCGCTGGTGGCGCGCGGCGATGCCGCCAACCCGCGACAAGTGGCCTGGCGCTACATGCTGTACTCGGCGATGTCGCTGGCCATTACCTTCCTGGGTTTTCTGTGTCTGACCGAATCGGCCCACCTGCGTGGCGTCGCGATCAGCTTCCAGGTCGATCAATTGGGCTCGGCTCTGTCGGCCTCGCCCGATCGCTGGCAGCGGCTGGGCTTGGCGCTGATGCTGTTCGGGCTGGGCAGCAAGCTGGGACTGGCGCCGCTTTACGGCTGGCTGCCAGAGACCTACGAGACCGCGCCCACCAGCACCAGCGCCTTGTTGGCGGCGGTGCAGTTCAACATCAGCGTGGTCGCAGTGTTTCGGGTGCTGCAAGTGTTCCGGGGCCAGGACGGCGGCTTTGTGTCGCAGGAACTGCTGGTGATGGGCTGCCTGTCCCTGATCGTGGCCGCCATTCAGGTCATGGCGGCGCGCAATTACAAACGGCTGATCGCCTACGCCTGCGTCAGTTCATCCGGGGTGATCGCGATTGGCCTGTCGGTTGGCAAGGCCGCCGCCTACGGCGTGGTGCTGTATGTGGTCAGCAACGCGTTTGTCAAGGCGCTGCTGTTTCTGTCGGCGGGCCGCCTGCGCTCGGTCTACGGCACCAACCAGACCGCCGCGCTGACCGGTGTGATCAAGGTGCTGCCCTTCTCTGGATTGCTGTTCGCGGTGGGTATCTTCGCCCTGTTGGGCTTTCCGCCATTTGCCAGCTTTCTGGCCGAAATGCTGATCCTCTCGGGCATTGTGCAGGCTGGCAACCTGATGGCCTTTGCCCTGTTGTGCAGCATGCTGACCATCATCTTCGTGGCCACCGGTCGCACCGTGTTCCCGATGCTGTGGGGCGCCAGCGAGCAACCCCGCGCGCCGCATCAGGAGTCGATCCTGACCATCCTGCCCAAGCTTGGATTTGTTGGCGTATTGGTGATGCTGGGCGCCTACACGCCAGAACGAGTGAGTCGCCTGCTGGTAGTGGTGGCCGAGTCGATTGGGGGGCGATGATGAAGACACGCGAGCCCGTCCTGGTGCTGCCCCTGGGCGAACTTGCCGTGCTGGATATGCCAGCGCTGGCGCAACGCTGCGCCGAACAACTGCAAACCGGTGCACGCCTGGTGACCCTGTTTGGTCGGCCCGACGCCGAGGCGAGTTGGGTCGCCACTGCCATCCTGCAAGGCCCGGACGGTGAACTGACTGCCCTGCGGGCCGAGTTCCAGAGCGGCGCGAGCTACCCGGCGCTGACACCACGCTTTGCGCAGGCCCAGATCCTTGAACGCGAGTTGTGGGAGCAAACCGGTATCACGCCACTTGGTCACCCCTGGCTCAAGCCGGTGCGCTTCGAAGGCGCACGCCAGCAGCAAATGGCGGATTACCCGTTCTTCAAGGTGCGTGGGCAGGAGGTGCATGAGGTGGGCGTGGGCCCGATTCACGCCAGCGTGATCGAGCCGGGGCACTTTCGCTTCATGTGCCTGGGCGAGCGGGTCTACCACCTTGAGGTCCAGCTGGGCTACCAGCATCGCGGCATTGAGCCGATGCTGCTGCGACGCGCACCCCTGACCTTGGCCAGCACGGTGGAGTCCATCTGCGGCGACGCCTGCATCGCCTACGCGTGGGCCTATTGCGCAGCCATGGAAGCTCTCAGCGATACCCCGATCCCGGCCGAGATTGAGCTGATACGCGGTGTGGCACTGGAACTCGAACGCATTGCCATGCACTTGGCCGCCCTGGGCGGCCTGGCCACCGACATTGCCTTCCTGCAGGGCGGCGCCAGTTATGGCCGCCTGCGCACCGCCATCATCAACGCCAGCATGCGGGTGTGTGGCAGCCGCTTCGGGCGTGGCTGGTTGCGCCCGGGCGGAGTCCGGTTTGGCTTGACTGATGCACTGCGCCAGGATCTGACCCAGACGCTGGGCGCGTTTGCCGGGGACATTGCCGAGGTCAACGCGTTGATGCTAGGTGCGCGCAGCGTGCAGGCGCGCTTTCAGGGTATCGGCAAGGTCAGCACGCAGGCTGCGCGGGACCTGGGCCTGGTAGGTCTGGTGGCGCGCGCCAGCGGCGTGGCACTCGATACGCGCAGCAGCCTGCCGGGCTTGCTGCACCAGCACTGGCCAATCTCCAGCCTGACCGAAAGCACGGGCGATTGCTGGGCGCGCATGCAACTGCGCATGCGCGAGATCGACACGTCCCTGAGCTGGCTTGTGAACGTGCTTGGCGACCACACGTTGGACCTGCGCGCCCAGCCGATGCGGATCAACCCGGCGCTGCGCCCGGACGCCTTGTGCGTGTCCTTGCGCGAGGGCACGCGCGGACCTGTGTTGCACGTGGCGGAGACCACTGGGCAAGGCACGCTGCGGCACTACAAGGTGCAAGACCCATCCCTGCAGAACTGGTTTGGCCTGGCGCTCGCGGTACGCGACAACGGCATTTCGGACTTTCCCATCTGCAACAAGAGCTTCGATCTCTCCTATTGCGGCAACGACCTGTAGGCCATCCCATGTTGAAATCCATCGCCGTTCGGGTGTCACAAGGCACGCAATACATCCCGGACCCGCGCAAGGCAAATCCGGTCGGGTTTCGCGGCAAACCCGTCATCACGGACGCCGCCTGCGAGCCACACTGCACGGCCTGCATGACGGCCTGTCCGGCCGGTGCCATCACACTCGATCCGGTTCAGATCGATCTGGGTCGCTGCACACTTTGCACGGATTGCGAGAGCGTCTGCCCCAGCGCCAAGTTCTCGTTCTCCAATGACTTCAGGCTGGCCAGCGCCGAGCGGGTCGGCCTGATGCTGACCGCGACGCGACGCAACGTGGACCCTATCGAGGTGTCGCAGGCGCTGCGCCAGCGCTTTGGCCGCTCGCTCAAATTGCGCTCGGTGTCGGCCGGTGGCTGCAACGGCTGCGAACTTGAGGTGAATGCCCTGGCCAACGTCAACTTCGACATCGGCCGCTACGGCATCGACATCGTGGCCAGCCCGCGCCACGCCGACGGCCTGGTGCTGACCGGCCCGATCACGCGCAACATGACCGAAGCCCTGCAAATCTGTTGGGACGCGATGCCCGAGCCCAAGCTGGTGATTGCGGTGGGTGCCTGCGCCATATCAGGCGGCCTGTTTGCCCACAACGACACCGTTGATCGCGGCTTCCTGGAGCGCGTCAAACCCAGCTTGTATGTGCCCGGCTGCCCACCCCATCCACTGACCTTTGTCTGCGGCGTGCTCGACCTGCTGGGTATTGCAAGTTGAGGCACATGACTGCAGACCCCGCCGCCCCGGACTTCGGGCCGAGACATCGGATCAAGACGCCAAGGGTCTTGCGACGCGACGGGTAACTCAGGCCCGCCGGCGCACCGCGCTCAGGATACCGCGCAGAATCTCCAGCGGTGGCGGCGGGCAACCGGGCACCGACACATCCACCGGGATCACATTGGCCACCGCGCCGCAACTGGCGTAGCTCTCGCCAAAAATGCCACCATCACAACCACAGTCGCCCACCGCCACCACCAGCTTAGGAGAAGGCGTGGCGTCATAGGTGCGCTTGAGCGCCTCTTCCATATGGCGCGACACCGGCCCGGTCACCAGCAGCAGATCGGCATGGCGCGGACTGGCCACGAACTTGATGCCCAGCCCTTCGATGTTGTAGTAGGGATTGGTCAACGCGTGAATCTCCAGTTCACAGCCGTTGCAGGAGCCGGCATCCACCATGCGAATCGCCAGAGCCTGGCCCAGAATCTCCAGCAATTCGCGCCCGATCGCCTGCGCCTGCGCGCGCTCGTTCTCGTCGAATGCGGGCGGCGCCTCCGTGCGAATTCCGTTGCGGGCGATCTGGCGAATGATCTTCCACATCAGAGGTCGTGCCCCGAGTAGCTGAGGTTGAAGGACTTGTTGATCAGCGGAAAGTCCGGCACGATGTTGCCAATCACCGCGTGCTCCAGCACCGGCCAGTTTTGCCACGAGGGGTCATGGCAGTGGCAGCGGCGGATTCGTTGTGGCTGCCCTGCATCGGCCAGCTCCAGCGCCACCAACACTTCGCCGCGCCAGCCCTCGACCCAACCGGCACCAAACGCGGCTTGCGGTGGCAGCGGCACGGCAGTGCGAACCGGCCCGGGCGTCAAACTCTCCAGAAGCGTCTGCATCAAACGCATGGACTCGGCCAACTCCTCGAACCTGACGATGACGCGGGCCGCCACATCACCGCCGCGGTGCGTCACCATGCGCGCCTGCAAGCGGTCATAGGGTGGCACGGCATGGTCACAGCGCACGTCCCAGGCTTGCCCACTGGCGCGCCCGGCCAGGCCGGTCAGACCAAGTTGCGCTGCCAGGCCCGGCGCGACCCGCCCGGTGGTCAAAAAGCGGTCCTGCAGGCCCGCGTGCTCGTCGTAGATGACCCTCAGCGCCTGCACCTCGCGAGCGAGGGCTTCGCCATGCTGGCGCAGTTGATCGACCTGCGCCGTATCAATATCGCTAGCCACGCCACCTGGAACGATGCGGTCCATCATCAGGCGGTGCCCAAACACCTGGCCCGACCGGCGCAGCCAGTCTTCGCGCAGGCGCGAGAACTGCGCCAGACCAAAAGCGAATGCGGCATCGTTGCCGAGCGCCCCGAGGTCAGCCAAGTGGGCTGCCACGCGTTCGCGCTCCAACATCAGGGCGCGCAGCTCCGCCGCGCGGGCCGGCACCTCGACTCCGCAGGCGGATTCCAGCGCCATGCAATAGGCCCAGGCATAGGCCACGGTGGAGTCGCCCGACACGCGGCCGGCCAAACGGTGGGCCTGCAAGGGGTCGAGCTGTGTGAAGCGCCGCTCAACCCCCTTGTGGGTGTAGCCCAGGTGTTGCTCCAGCCGCAGCACCTTCTCGCCCACCACCGAGAAGCGGAAATGCCCCGGCTCGATGATGCCCGCGTGCACCGGACCCACCGCGATTTCATGCACGCCGTCGCCTTGCACCCGCACAAAGGGATAGCCGCCGGGCGGCGGCCCAGCCGCCCAATTGCACGCGTCATCAAGCAAGGGCGGCCGCGCGCCAGGCCACAAACCATGGTTGAGCCAAGGCCGACTGTCCAGGCTGGACGCGGCCTGCAGCCCATTTAGGTCCGCCAAGGCCCGCTGCATGCGGCTAGCGGCCGGAAAGATACCGGCCAGGTCGGGATAGTTCCGTTCGGGGGGGCTAAGCACCAACTCCAGCCAGAGCAAGCCTTCCAGCACGGCATAGGCCACCGATACCGCAACCCGATCGGGCACGGTCAACCCCCACACCGCCACCAATCGCCCGCCACCCTGGCGCACCGCCATCGCCGTGCTCAGCCATTGGTCGGCGCTGACAACGCCGCGCCAGATTGGCGCCGCGCCGGGCAGACGCGCACAGGCAGGTCAGGTCCATCATCGCCCGACGCCCCCCAACATGCCAGCGGCCTGGACGTACCACTGGTTCAAGTAAGGCGGAATGAACAGGCCCAGCACCAGCCCCAGACCAAGATGAACGAACACCGGTAGCAAGGCCGGTGGATGGGCCAGCGGTTTGAGCGAGGTTTCTCCAAACACCATCGGCAACACCCGCACCAGCATCGAGGCAAAGGCCAGACCCAGCGCCAAAAACAGGAAGGGCGTGGCCCAGGGCTGCTCGCGCATGGCGGTGGTCAAAATCAAAAACTCGCTGGCAAACACACCAAACGGTGGCATGCCCAAAATGGCCATCACACCCAGCATCAGGCCCCAGCCAATGGTGGGGCTAACCTTGATCAGGCCGCGAATCTCGCTCATCATTTGCGTCCCGGCCTTTTGCGTGGCATGCCCCACGGTGAAGAAGATCGCCGACTTGACCAGTGAGTGCACCGTCATGTGCAGCAAACCGGCAAAGTTGGCCACCGGTCCACCCATGCCAAAGGCAAAGGTGATCAAGCCCATGTGCTCGATCGATGAGTAACTGAACATGCGCTTCACGTCCTTCTGGCGCGACAGGAAGAAGGCCGCCACCACCAGCGACAGCAGGCCAAAACCCATCATCAATTGCCCCGCCAGTGGCCGCTGCAAGGCGCCATCGGTCAGCACCTTGCAGCGCAGCAGCGCGTACATCGCCACATTGAGCAGCAGACCCGACAGCACCGCCGACACTGGTGTGGGGCCTTCTGCATGCGCGTCGGGCAGCCAACTGTGCAGCGGCACCATGCCGACCTTGGTGCCGTAACCAATCAACAGGAAAACAAACGCCAGCGTGATGATGGTGGGATCGAGCTGGGCCTTGATCTGGTCCAGATTGGTCCACAGCAAGGTGGCATGTTCAGGCCCCAGCACTTTGTCGGCGGCCATGTACATCAGGATGGTGCCAAACAGCGCCTGGGCAATGCCCACCCCGCACAAAATGAAGTACTTCCAGGCCGCCTCCAGGCTGGCCGAAGTGCGGTAGACACTGACCAGCAGCACCGTGGTCAGCGTCGCCGCCTCCATGGCCACCCAGACGATGCCCAGGTTGTTGGTGGTCAGGCCCAGCAGCATGGTGCAACTGAACAACTGGTACATGCCGTGGTACAGGCGCATGCGCGGCGGTGTCATCTTGCCGTGGTCTTGCTCAACACGCATGTAGGGCCGCGAGAAAATGGCCGTGGTGAGGCCGACAAAAGCTGTCAACGTGACCATGAAGACGTTCAGCGGGTCAATGAAGAACTGGCGGTCGAACGCGAAGATCGGGCCGTCGGCAATGACCATGGCCGTCAAGGCGCAGGCCGCCAAAAAAGTGCCCAGGCTGAAGGCCACGTTGATGTCGCGCGCAAAAGTCCGGTGCCCCAGCAAGCCCAGCACAACGCACCGCCCAGCAACGGAATACCAAGAACGAAAAGCAGCGCCTGCACCTTCAGTCTTCCTTCAGCGCTTCGAGGTGACGAATGTCCAAGCTGTCGAACTGCTCGCGAATCTGGAACATGAACACGCCCAGTATCAACACCCCCACCAGCACGTCCAGCGCCACGCCAAACTCCACAATCATCGGCATGCCATTGGTGACGGTGGTGGCCGCAAAGATCAGCCCGTTCTCGATCGACAAAAAGCCGATCACCTGGGGCACCGCCTTGGATCGGGTGATCATCATCAGGAAGGACAGCAGCACGCAGGCCAACGCGATGCCCAGCGAGCCACCGGCCATCGAACTGGACAAGCGAGAGATCGGCAGCGCCAGGCTGAACGCAAAGATCACCATCCCAATACCGACCAGCATGGTGGTTGGAATGTTGATCAAGGTTTCCACATCCCAGCGCACGTTCAAACGCCGAATCAACCGGTGCAGCATCCAGGGAATAAAGATCACTTTGAGCGCCAGCGTCAAACCGCCAGACACATACAAGTCAGGCTGGTGTGTGGCATAGCCCAGCAAAAACGAAGTGACCACCAGGGCCAGGCCTTGCATCATGAACAGATGAATAAGCGACACAATCCGGCGCTGCGAAATCATGGCGAAGGCCAGCAACAAAATCAGCGTGGCAAACAGGTTGATCAGTTGAGGTGTACTTCATCATCCCACCCCCAACAACACGTTCACCAGCAAGCCAATCACCGCCAGCAGGAACGCGGTAGCCAGAAACTCGGGCACGCGGAAGATCCGCATCTTGGCGCTGAAGGTTTCAACCAGCGCCAGCAACATGCCCCCAATAGCGAGCTTTCCTACCAGCGCCGGCAAGGCCATGATCAGCGCCAAGGGCGCATCCGCCTCGGCCACGCCCCAGGGGAAGAACAGCGCCAGGCCGATGCACGAATAGGCAAACAGCTTGAGGCTGGCGGCCCATTCGATGAGGGCCAGGTGGCGGCCGGAATACTCGAGGATCAGCGCCTCGTGAATCATCGTGAGTTCCAGGTGCGTTTCCGGGTTGTCCACCGGGACACGGGCGTTTTCCGCCAGCGACACCATGGTGAAGGCCACGCCCGCCACCAGCAGGCTGGGGTAAATCGCCAGTTCCCTGTGCGCCAGCGTCTCGACGATGGTGGTCAGCGAGGTGGACTTTGAAATCATGGACGCGCAAAACAGCACCATCAGCAAGGCGGGCTCGGCCAGAAAACCCACCAGCATGTCGCGCCGCGCGCCCAAGCTGCCAAAGGCGGTACCCACATCCATGGCAGCCAGCGAAATAAACACCCGTGCCAGCGCAAACAGACCCACCAGGGCAATCGCGTCCGCCGCTGGGGACAGCGGCAGGTCGGTCGACAGCGTGGGCACAATGGCGCACGCCAGCACCATGCAGCCAAAGCTGATGTAGGGAACCATCCGAAACAAGGACGAAGCCTGCTCGGCCACCACCGATTCCTTGTGAAACAGCTTGCGCAATACCCGATAGGGCTGCAACAGGTCCGGCGCCGACTTGTTCTGCAAGCGGGCGCGCCACTGGTTGACCCAGCCCGTCAGCAGCGGTGCCAGCAGCAGCGCCGTCAAGATCGCCAACAACTGCGAAAACACGCCCAGCCAACTCATCGCTTCACCACCAGCAAGACCACGATCAGGGTCACAAAACTGTAAATCAGATAAATTGCAATCCGACCACGCTGCAGCAGCCCAACCAGGCGCGACAGACGCTCGACAAAAGCCGCCACCGGCAGGTACAGCGCCCGCCACATCGGGTCCTCCACGGTCACCCTGTAGCTGGGTTCGGCATCAAAGGGCTGGGCAGATGCCGCGTCATGCGAAACAACGGCTCGAATATCTGGCGAATCGGTTGGCCAAAACCCTCCGCGGTGTCCTGCATGCGGGGGTCTGCCAAGGGTAGCCGCAATCCCAGGGCGGCGCGCGCCGCGTGCGCCCGTGGTAGAACCGGCGCACCAGGAAATAGGCCAGTGCGAAGCTGGCCAGCACACCCAACAGGAAGATGACGGGCGCGTAGCTGGCGCGCTCGGCATTCACCGGCACCAGCAACCAGTCGGCGGTCGTCAAGGATTGCGGCAGCGCGTCGGAGACCAGCAGGCGCGTGACCGGTCGAATCAAGGCAATGACCTGGTTAGGCAACAGCCCCAACACCACGCAACCGGCCGCCAGCCATAACATGCCCACGCGTTCCCAGAACCCGGCGTCATGTGCTCGGGTCAGCTTCTCCTCGCGCGGCTGGCCCAGGAAAATCACCCCAAAGTACTTCACCATGGTGTAGCCAGAAAGTGCGGCAATCAGCGCAATCAAGGCGGCCATGACGGGTACCAACATGTCCAGAGAGGAACTCGGCAGGCCGGTGGTAAACAAAAAACTTTGCAACAACAACCACTCGGCCACAAAGCCACCAAAGGGCGGCAAGCCAGCGCAGGCCAACACCCCCACCAGGGTGGGCCAAGCCACCCAGGGCATGTATCGAATCAGGCCCCCCAGCTTGCCCAGGCTGCGCTCGCCGGTGGCATGCATCACCGCACCGGTGCTGCAAAACAGCAAACTCTTGAACACACCGTGGCTGAGCGCATGGTAGAGCGACGCCGTCAGCGCCAAGGCCGCCGGACCGGTCATGCCGTAGGCCGAGAACAACAGTGCCAGCCCGAAGCCCGCGCACATCAGACCGATGTTCTCGATCGACGAATAGGCCAGCAGACGTTTCATCTCGACCTGCACCGTGGAGAACACCACGCCGAACAGCGCAGTGGCCAGACCCAAGCCCATCAACAGCACGCCCCACCACCAGATGCGCGTCTGCAGCAGGTCGAACGAGACCCGCAAGATGCCATACAGGGCAATCTTCAGCATCACGCCACTCATCAACGCCGAGAAGGGCGACGGTGCGGCTGGATGGGCCTCCGGCAACCAGGCATGCAAGGGCAGAAGGCCCGCCTTGGCACCAAAACCAAACACCGCCAGTACAAAGGCCACCGAACCCCAGAACGGCGACAGGTGCTGCGCACGCATGTTGGCAAAGGTGTAGTCGCCCGTGTTGGCCTGCAGCAGGCCAAAACACAACAAAATGCCCAAGGCGCCGATGTGGGCCACCAGCATGTACAGGTAGGCCGCGTTGCGGATTTCGGGAATGCGGTGGTTCGCCATCACCAAAAAGAACGACGACAGCGCCATGGTCTCCCAGATCACCATGAACACATAGGCGTCGTCGGCCATCACCACCATGGCGATGCTGGCCAGAAACACGTGGTACTCCAGGCAAATCAGGCCGGGCGGCGTGCCCTCACCCTTGCGGAAGTAGCCCGCCGCAAACGCCGACACGCCCGTCGATACACCGCCGATGAGCAGCAGGAAGAAGGCCGACAGCCCATCCAGACGCAGATGGAAAGGCAACTGCGGCAGGCCGATGGGCAGCACCGCAACCTCGGGCGTCCCCAGCGCCGCGTTGAACGCCACCACTAGCAGGACCAGCGAGCACAACGCGCTCAGGGGGAACAGCACGGTGGCGATCAGCCGCAGGCGCCGCAAAGCCATCACGCCGGCCACGCCGATCAGCAACCAGGCCACAACCACCACCAACACCCAGTCGAGATGCACCCAGCCGGACGGCATCACCAAGGCGCTCATTCGCCTACACCCACAACAACGACCAGCACAGTCAACGACATGGCAACATCATGTTACAGGCCCCGCAGCACGTCAATCCGGGGCGCGCACGGCGTGTGGCAACGAACAGGCGCGCGGGGAGCACCAACCCAGCAAGCCCTGGTCCCCTTTCGGAGGTTGTGGCCGCTAAAATGCCTGCAAAAGGTCACATCCATGAACATCTTCTACCGCCCCAAGTACCAGTCCGACGCTACCCAGTTTCTGGAGCAACTCAAAACCAGTAAACCCGAACTGGAAGCCAGCCAGCGCCAGGGGCGCGAACTGCTATGGGACAAAAAGCTGGACCGCCAGGTCTGGAGCGAGTACCGGCAGGCCCAGGTGCCACAGCAGCCCTACGTCTACCAGACCGAGCCGACCTGAGCGCTCAGTGCGGCGCAGGCCATTAGGAATGCGCTCGGTGTGCTATTTTATTTGTGGCAATCAATGAGTACAACGGCTGACAGCACAAGCCTGGACGACCGGCCCGTGGCGCATCTGGCCGGCATGCCCGAGGTGATCGACCACGTCGCCGTGGCGCGGCTCTATGGCGAGCCGCTGTTCGCCATGCCGCAGGACCTGTACATCCCGCCCGATGCGCTGGAAGTCTTTCTGGAGGCCTTCGAAGGTCCGCTGGACCTGCTGCTGTACCTGATCCGCAAGCAGAACTTCAACATCCTCGACATCCCGATGGCGGCGGTGACGCGCCAGTACCTGGTCTACGTCGACGAGATTCGCGGCCGCAACCTGGAACTGGCGGCCGAATACCTGCTGATGGCGGCGATGCTGATCGAGATCAAGTCGCGCATGCTGCTGCCGCCCAAGAAGGTGGCCCAAGGGCAGGAGCCGGAAGACCCGCGCGCCGAGCTGGTGCGCCGCCTGCTGGAGTACGAGCAAATCAAGCTGGCGGCGGCACGCCTGAACGCGGTGCCGCAACTGGGGCGCGATTTTCTCAAGGCCGAGGTCTTCATCGAACAGGCGCTGCAGCCGCGCTTTCCGGATGTCAACATCGTCGATCTGCAGGAAGCCTGGCGCGACATCCTGAAACGCGCCAAGCTGATCCAGCACCACCACATCACCCGCGAAGAACTGTCGGTGCGCGAGCACATGAGCATGGTGCTGAAGAAGCTGCAGGGCCGGCGTTTTGTCGAGTTTGAGGACCTGTTTGACCCGGCCAGCGGTGCACCCGTGCTGGTGGTCACCTTCATCGCCCTGCTGGAGCTGGCCAAAGAGACCCTGATCGAAATCACCCAGGCGGAGGTCTATGCCCCGATCTATGTCCGTCTGGCCTATTCCCCTTCCTGAGACCTTGCGGGACAGACCGAAGCTCTGTCCCCGCCGGCGCCATGCGAACGACTTTGGTGTTCTGCGACTTGCGGGAGACCTTAGCTCTGTCCCCAACTGATTAGAAAGAACCGGCGATGCCCCATCAATTTGACGTGCTGATTGTCGGCAGCGGTCTGGCGGGCCTGAGTGCGGCCCTGCTGCTCAGCGCCACCCAGCGCGTGGCCGTCATCACCAAGCGCGCCGTGCACGAAGGCTCCAGCGGCTGGGCCCAGGGCGGCATTGCCGCCGTCTGGAGCAAGGACGACAGCTTTGATGCCCATGTGGATGACACCTTGGTGGCCGGTGCCGGCCTGTGCGACCTGGCCGCCACCCGCTTCGTGGTGGAACAGGCGCCGCAGGCGATTGCCTGGCTGCAAAAAATGGGGGTGCCGTTTTCCGAGGAAGACGGCCACCTGCACCTGACGCGCGAAGGTGGCCACAGCGCGCGGCGCATCGTGCACGTGACCGATGCCACCGGTGCCGCCGTGCAGCGCACCCTGATCGAGCGCGTGCGCCAGACGCCCAGCATCACCCTGTTCGAGAACCACACCCTGGTGGACCTGATCACCAGCGACAAGCTGGCCGCGCACAGTGCGCCCGGCAGCGCCACCGTGGGCGCCAACCGCTGCCTGGGCCTGTATGCGCTGGACGAGGCAACCGACGAGGTGCTCACCTTCCAAGCCCCCAACACCATTCTGGCCACCGGCGGCGCGGGCAAGGTCTACCTGTACACCACCAATCCCGACACCGCCACCGGCGACGGCATTGCCGCCGCCTGGCGCGCCGGTTGCCGGGTCGAGAACATGGAATTCATCCAGTTCCACCCGACCTGCCTGTACCACCCACACGCCAAATCCTTTTTGATCAGCGAGGCGGTGCGCGGCGAGGGCGGACGGCTGCTGCTGCCCGATGGCACGCGCTTCATGCCGCAGCACGATGCACGCGCCGAGCTGGCGCCTCGCGACGTGGTGGCGCGCGCCATCGACTTCGAAATGAAAAAGGGCGGCCTCGATTGCGTCTACCTGGACATCTCGCACCAGCCGCTGGCCTTCCTGCAGGAGCACTTTCCCAACATCTACGCGCGCTGCCTGGAGCTCGGCATTGACATCAGCAAGCAGCCGATTCCGGTAGTGCCCGCCGCGCACTACACCTGCGGCGGCGTGCTGGCCGATCTGGCCGGCCACACCGACGTGGCGGGCCTGTACGCCATTGGCGAGACCGCCTGCAGCGGCCTGCACGGCGCCAACCGGCTGGCCAGCAACTCGCTGGTGGAGTGCATGGTGTTTGCGCGCGCCGCCAGCCAGGCCATTGCCGAGTCACCGCGCCCACCCGCGGTGCCGCTGCCAAATTGGGACGACAGCCGCGTCACCGACTCGGATGAATGCGTGGTGATCTCGCACAACTGGGACGAGCTGCGCCGCTTCATGTGGGACTACGTCGGCATCGTGCGCACCAACAAGCGCCTGGAGCGCGCGGCGCACCGCATCGCGCTGCTGCAAGGCGAGATTCAGGAGTTCTACGCCCACTTTCACGTCACGCGCGACCTGCTGGAGCTGCGCAACCTGGTGCAGGTGGCCGACCTGATCGTCAGGAGCGCCCAGGCGCGCCACGAGAGCCGTGGCCTGCACTTCAGCCGCGACTACCCACAGCTGGAAGACTCGGTGCATCCGACCATTCTCACGCCCTGATCAAGCGGGTCGGGCTGCCACTGCGCAGCCAGCCAGCCGCGCAGGCTGTTGAAGAACGCCACCGCCTGGGCTGCACGCAAGTCCTGCAAGCTCAGCACGGCCTCGGTGATCTCGCCGCGCGCCAACAAGTCCGCCCGATAGGTACCCGGCAGCAGACCGCAGTGCGACGCAGGAGTGAGCCAGCGACCGCCCAGCTTGAGCGCCACGTTGCCACGGGTGAACTCGGTCAGTTCACCACGCTCGTTGACCAGCAGCGTATCGAACACCCCCGGCGCGGGGCGAAGGCGCGCGTCGTAGTGCTGGCGCCGGGTGGTCTTGTGCACCACAAACTCGTGCTCCGGACCGATGCTGTCGAGCGCCTGCGTGCTGAGGTTGAAGCCCACCGGTTCAAGCGATGGCGCCAGCTCGAAGGCCTGCGCCACTGGCAGCCCCGCAGCCGAACAGGTCAGCCGGACCCGGTACAGGCCCTGCTCACGACCGCGCACCACCGCCTGCAAGCAGGCCTGCACCGCTTCGGCTTGCCAGTCAAAGCCAAAATAGGCGGCGCTGGCTGCCATGCGTGACAGGTGCCGTGCCAGCAGCCAGTAGTGGCCGTGCTCCAGGCGCAGTGTTTCCAGCAGATCGAAATCGCCACGCGCGCGATGCAGAAACCGGGTCTTGGCGGCCAGTTCCTGCCACTCGGCCCTCGGCTCGGCATAGAAGGTGATGGCGCTGCCCACGCCGTAGTGCGCCCGCCACGACGCCGACCTTGAAGCGTGGGGCGTGCCGCCCGTGCGCTCCAGGGCAATGGTGCGAATCGGCACATTGAAAGTCGCCGCACCGCCGGGGCGCACCAGCCCCACGGTGCCACAGTAGACGCCGCGCGGTGCTTGCTCCAATTCACGAATCCAGTGCATGGCACGCGCCTTGGGCGCGCCGGTGACCGAGCCACACGGAAACAGCGCCGCAAACAGTTCGGGCAGTCCCACACCGGCACGGGTGCGCGCGGTGATGGTGGAGGTCATCTGCCACACCGTGGGCAGCGCCTGCACCTCAAACAAGCTGGCCACCTGCACGCTGCCGGGCTCGGCCACACGGCCCATGTCATTGCGCAGCAAGTCCACGATCATCACGTTCTCGGCTTGCTCCTTGGCGCTGCCGCGCAGGTCGGCGCTGGCCTGGGCATCGCGCTGCGCATCGGCATGCCGCGACGCGGTGCCCTTCATCGGCTGGCAGGTCAACAGACCCTGCGCGCCGTCTGGGCGCCAGTCAAAGAACAATTCGGGCGACAGGCTCAGCACCTGTTGCTCGCCCCAATCCAACCACGCCTGGTAGCCACCCGGCTGGGCCGCGCGCAGGCGCTCGAACCAGGCGGCGATGTCACGCGCCTCGGCCAGCGGCCAGTCTGCCCGCAGCGCTTCGGTCAGGTTGACCTGGTAACACTCCCCATCCAACATGGCCTGGCGCGCGCGCTCCACGCTTTCGGCATAGTCCGCGTAGGACCTGCCAAGCTGCCACTCACCCATGGTTGGTCGCGGGGCATCTTGGCGTGCGACAAGGGGCGTGAGTGGCGCGGGCTGAGACTGCTGCTGCGGCCGCGGCCCAGCATCCATGCGCTCAAACACGGCAAACCGTGCCAGGGACCAAGCGGAGTGCGGCTTGCGCGTGACGAGTGCCGGATCAAAGGCGCCAGCCGCCTCATAACGCATCTCCCCCACACACCAGCGCCCGGCGCGCGCCTGCGCCTGCACCTGCTGCAGCAGCGCGGGCACCTCGTCGAGTTGCCACGCCGTCAGGACTTGCAGGGGGTCTTCAAAGCGGGCTTGCCAGCGTGTAACACTTGGGCTGGCGTGATCGGGTGGTGCGGAGTCGGGGAAGTCGATAAAGGCGCGCAAGGCGGCGCTCCGGGACGGTGAAACAAAGGGCCGCCATTATCGCCCTACGCGACCACGCCATGCCGATGTAGACGTGGCAGCGCTTACGACTCGCTTGTCTTCTTGGGCAGCGCGTCGTGCAGGGCGACCCACGGCACATGGGTGTCGTAGTACACATGCGCCTGGGGCTCCCGATCCAGAGCGTCCAGAAACAAGGCCCGCGCGATGTGAAGCTCACCCGCCCAGCGCTCGGCCTTGAAGAACATCGGGCTGCCGCAGACACTGCAGAACCCGCGCGAGCCGCCCTCTTGCGCCACAAACCAACGCAGTGCCGCCTGCGCATCCTGCACCGCCACCGCCGACGCTTGGAACCCCGCCCAGGTGACAAACGGTGCGCCATGCGCCCGTTGGCAACGCGTGCAGTGGCAATGGGCGACCCACTTCGAGGGCAGCGTAGCAGTGAATTGAACAGCGCCGCAGAGGCAGCTACCGTGGGAGGATGTCTGGTTCATATTGAAGGGCAATGATGGCAAAAGAGGAAGGCTTCTGCCGTTGCCTGTACCAGCGCTGAATCCGGATTTGACCGCGCACTAGTCGATAGTCAAAGCTGTGGCCGGTCTTGGGTACAGCGTAGGTTCGCACGCCGGCTGTTGGGGCCGACACACCCATTTCAGGAGAGTCACATAAAAGGGCGAGCGACTTTTCTACCCGTTTGTGCACCTTCTCCGCACTCAGGGGGTCTTCGTTGGCGATGTACGTCAGCGTGCCGATGAATTGACTTCGCGCTTGAACTGACCAGACAACGGTCAGGGTCATGCAGCAGCTTGTGCGGCGTGCTTTGCCTGATTTACTGCATTCCGTGCGTCCCGCATGACATCAGCGTGTGACGTCGCAGCACCGGCCGCAAACTGTTCATCGGCCTGAGCGTTTTCCTTGATGCTGAGTTCGACTGCGTCAAAACCGTCGCGCAGCACGAAGCGCAACATGGCTGCCGGGCTGCGTCCGGCTGCAAGTGCCAGTCGGCTGATTCTGGTTTGAGCGACTTTTGACAATTGAATTTCCGTAGTGGTCATGACCGCGCTCCAAAGCTATCGGCATCCTAGCCGATTCTTGGTTTTTTGGGCCATTTGTGGTCTGGCGACCAACAACCCAACCGTCAACCCATCGGCGCGGCCTGCAACCAGGTCTTGAAATCACCCGCCCGCTCCTGGCTGACGAACACCTCGTCGGCGCCGCCGGGCTCGATGGTGACCTTGAGCCGACCCTTACCCGCCGGGCTGTAGTGGCGCACCGCCTGGGCCGCCACCAGCAGTTGGCGATTGATACGAAAGAAGCGTGAAGGGTCGAGCTCGCCTTCCAGTTCACTCAAGGTCTGCTCGACCAGGTAGCGCACCCCGTCCATGGCCACCGCGTAGGTCAACTTGTCCAGTGACACCAGGTGCGAAATCTGCGCCACCGGCACGGCGTGGAACTGCGCCGCGCCCTTGCGCCCCACCAGGCGCTGGCGCCACGGCCCGGCCGCAGTCGCCGTGGCTTCGCGCGCCAGCCAGGGGCCCACGTCGCGCGAGAAGCGGGCTTGCAGCCGCTGCGCCTTTGCCAGCGCCTGCGCCAAGGCCGCATCCGCAATCGGCTTGAGCAGATAGTCCACCGTCAGCGCCGCAAACGCATCGAGCGCAAAGCGGTCGTAGGCGGTGGTAAAGATCACCGGCACCTGCAGCACGGCCACCGGTGGGTCGGCACGAAACAGCTCCAGCGACAAACCGTCTGCCAATTGGATGTCCAGCAACAGGATGTCTGGCGCGGTATGCGACGCCAACCACTCAGCCGTGCCGCGCACGCTGTCGGCACAGGCCACCACACGGGCCTGCGGCGCAACACGTGCCAAGGCCTCGATCAGGCGCTCACGCGCAGGCGGCTCGTCTTCGGCGATGAAAATCTGCAGCGCCTGTGTCATGGCCGCACCACGGGTACTGTCACTTCAAAATGCGGGCCGTCGGCGCGAATGTGCAAGGCGCGGCCCGTCACCAAGCGGCAGCGTTCGTCCAGGTTGGCCAGGCCCAGGCCGCTGCTGGGCAGGCTGCTCAGGCGCGGCCGACGCACATTGCGCACACTGATGGCGTCACCCGTCCAGTGCAGGCTGACCACCAGCGGCGTTTCCGCCCCAACCTGATTGTGTTTGACGGCGTTCTCGATCAGTGTTTGCAGCGCCAGCGGCACCACGCGCAGCTCGCCCGACAGGGCTGCATCGTCCAGCTCGGGGCTGACTTCCAACTGCATCGCCTGGCCAAAGCGCAAGGCCAGCAGCCGGTGGTAGCGGCGCACAAAGGCCAGCTCATCAGCCAAGGCAACCAGGTCTTGCTCGCGGCTGGCCAACACGTAGCGATACACCTCGGCCAAGGCATCACAAAACTCGCGCCCACGCTGCGCATCGCTGCTGATCAAGTGGCCCAGGGTGTTGAGGCTGTTGAACAAAAAGTGCGGGTCAATCTGCGCCTTGAGCGCGCCCAGCTCAGACTGCACGCGTGCGCGCTCCAGCCGCTCCACCCGCATCAGATCGGACTCGCGTTCGCGGATCAAAAACATGGTCTCGTAAGCGTGGGTGACAAATAACACACAGATCACGTTGGCCAGCACCACCACTTGCAGGGCGGCACGGTCCACCGGCAGGCCGGCCCAGGCAAACCAGGCCCACAAGCCCAGCGCCGTGACGGGCGCCGTGTACAGCACATTGACTGTGACCAGCATCAACAACTTGCGCAGCGGGTGGCTGAACCAATCGAAGTGCTGGCGCTGTTTGAGCAACAACCAGCGGTTGCCACCCCAGATGGCCGCCGCCAGCGCCACAAAGCCCACTTGACCAACCCAGAACGCGCCTTGCGCCGGTGTGTAGGGGCCGTAGAGACCGGTCATCAGGGGAATGGCCAGCCCAAAGCCGAGTGAGCCCAGGCCCATCATCCAACGGTCGTCAAAGCGCACCAGGCCGCCCGGCGCTGGCTCAGCGTGAGCAGCGGTCGGCTTCAACCATGCAGTGTCGGCGTTGGGCATGCAAATGTCCGGCTTCGGTGGGTGGCTGCTTGCGCCGCGCGGGTGACTGGCGGCACTATTGCCAACACCAAGTCAGCCCATCAACCCACCACAGGACTCCACCATGGAACCCCTTCAATTTCATTATCCCGCCGTTTTTGCCGCAGCCCTGATCAGCTTTGTGATCGGCGGGCTGTGGTACTCGCCAATCCTGTTCTCACAAGCCTGGATGAAGGCCTGCGGCATCACCGAAGCGCAGGCCAAGGCGATGAATGTGGCCAAGGTGTTTGGGCTGGCGCTGCTGGCCAACCTGGTGATGGCCTTCAACCTGGCGGCCTTTCTGGGCGCCAAGGCCACGCTGCAGTTTGGCCTGTTCGCCGGGCTGGCCACCGGCCTGGGCTGGGTGGCCATGTCGCTGGGCGTGATCTACCTGTTCGAGCAGCGGCCCTTCAAGCTGTGGCTGATCAACAGTGGCTACCAGGTGCTGACGTACACGGTGATGGGGGGAATTTTGGGGGCTTGGAAGTGACGCGTGCGTGCCTTGCCAATGTTCTCTTCAGGCGTAGGGGCGACCGCGGATGCTTGTCACAAATCAGCAGAAATTTCCAGGTGGCTAGTCCCAGGGAGGTACTCACACTTCAATGTTGCGCACTTCAACACCATCGACAATAGCATCGTAAAGCGTTAAACTTATCGATATGAAATCAGCCAACAACACGGTGACGCTGTCGAGCAAGTACCAGGTGGTGGTGCCGAGCTCGGTACGCGAACACTTGAAGCTCAAACCCGGCGCCAAGTTAACCTGGATCGAGTTTGACGGCGTGGTTCACTTGGTACCCCACCAGCCGGTAAGCGCCTACCGGGGCATCGCACGCGCCTTGACAGACAGCGACATTCCACGCGAACCTGATCGGCTGTAATGGCCGCCCCGACGAAGGCGGGCAAGGAGCCAATATGGATCGTTCTGGACTCATCCTGCTGGATTGAATACCTGCGTGACACACCTCGGGCTGATCTGTTTGCCACGGCAGCCGAAAATCCGGAGCGTCTGCTTGTGCCGATCATCACGATCTACGAGGTCACAAAGAAGCTGCGCCGCGAACTCTCTCCCAAGGTAGCGGCCTATGCCGAGGCGTTGATGTGCCGGGGCAAGGTGGTCGATGTTGATACCGCCCTATCCCGCATTGCCATTTGTCACCCTCTCCCGATGGCCGACAGTCTGATCTATGCCACCGCCCAAGCACATGGCGCGAAGCTGTGGACTCAGGACGCTCATTTTCAGGACCTGCCGGGTGTGAAGTTCTTCGCCAAAGACTGACCCGGCGTTGCTGCAAGGCTGAAATGCCGGCGTGAACCAATGACCACCAGCGATTGAGCGCGCGAATGCTCTGCGTCAACATGCTTTGTGCCGCCCACAGCGAGGCCACATCGACGCGCTGGTGCAGGCGCTCTACGAAATACGGCGAGGCGAGACCGGGGCGTCGCGGCGGGCGTGATGTAATCGTTTTTTTTCAGGCCGCCAACCCGTTCCCAAACAGCCTACATCCAACAATCCGTTGAGGACAGCGCCAACCGGCATGGGCTCATGCCCACGCTACACCCTGAAAGGACACCGTCATTGCGAGGCGCGAAGCGGCGTGGCAATCTATGCAGCCGGGAGCCGTGGATTGCTTCACTGCGTTCGCAATGACGATGCTGTTTCACCTATCCCGCAAAGTTTCAGGAGCCGCCATGAGCACACCCGTTGACACCACCAGCGCCAGCCCCTACGGCACCCTGCCCCCCACCAGCACGCCAGCACTGCGCAAACCCATCAGCCTGCCGCGCCTGCTGGAGATGCGCGCCCGAGGCGAAAAGATCACCATGTTGACCGCCTACGACGCCACCTTTGCCGCCGTGGCCGACGCCGCCGGCGTGGACTGCATCCTGGTGGGCGACTCGCTGGGCATGGTTTGCCAAGGCTTGTCCAGCACCGTCGGTGTGACGCTGCAAGACATGTGTTACCACGTGCAAAGTGTCGAGCGCGGCCTGCGCCGCTCTCAAGCCACCGCCTGGCTGATTGGCGACATGCCCTACGGCAGCTACCTGGAGTCGCGCGAACAGGCGCTGCGCAGTGCGGCCGCGCTGATGCAGGCCGGTGCCCACATGGTCAAGCTCGAAGGCGGCGGCTGGACCACCGAGACGGTGCGCTTCCTGGTTGAGCGTGGCATCCCGGTCTGCGCGCACCTGGGCCTGACGCCACAGACCGTGCATGCCTTGGGCGGCTACCGTGTGCAAGGCAAGTCGGTGGAAGCAGCCGCCCTGCTCAAGACCCAAGCCCAGGCGCTGCAAGACGCCGGCGCGGCGCTGCTGGTGCTGGAGATGGTGCCCGCCGCGCTGGCGGCTGAAGTCACCCAGGAACTGAGCCACTGCGCCACCATCGGCATTGGCGCGGGCAAGGACACCGCCGGCCAGGTGCTGGTGATGCACGACATGCTGGGCGTGAACCTGGGCAAGATGCCGCGCTTTGTGCGCAATTTCATGAGCGGCGCCGCCGGCGTGCGCGAGGCCATGCAGGCCTATGTGCAAGCCGTCAAAAGCGGCGAATTCCCCGACAACAGTCTGCACGCCTGGTAAGCGTTCTTCATTTCTGTCTTCAACCCGATTGCATCATGCTCATCGCCCATTCCATTGCCGAGCTGCGCCACCACCTGGCAGGCTTTAACGACCACGCCCTGGTGCCCACCATGGGCAATCTGCACGAAGGCCACCTGGCGCTGGTGCGCCAGGCCAAACCCTTGGCCGATGTCACGGTGGCCAGCATCTTCGTTAACCGGCTGCAGTTTCTGCCGCATGAAGACTTCGACACCTACCCGCGCACCCGGGACAGCGATTGCGCCAAGCTCGAAGCGGCGGGCTGCGACATCGTGTTTGCTCCCAGTGAACAAGATTTCTACCCCGAGCCGCAGACCTTCAAGGTGCAGCCACCAGCCGACTTGGCGGACATTCTGGAGGGGCACTTTCGTCCCGGGTTCTTTGTTGGCGTGTGCACCGTGGTGATGAAGCTGTTTGCCTGCATCCAGCCCCGGGCAGCAGTGTTTGGCAAGAAGGACTACCAGCAACTGATGGTCATCCGGCGCATGGTGCGGCAGTTTGCCCTGCCGATCGAGATCGTGGCGGGGGAAACCTGCCGGGCCGACGACGGCCTGGCGCTGTCGTCGCGCAATGGCTACCTAAGCGCCGACCAGCGTGGGGAGGCGGTGCATCTGTCCAAGGCCTTGCAAGCGATGGCTGCTGCGGTGCGCGCCGGTGCCACCGACCTGACCAGACTGGAAGCTGACGCCATGACCGCGCTGAGCGCACGCGGCTGGAAAGCAGATTACCTGACGGTGCGCCGCCAACACGATCTGCAAGCCCCCACGCCGGGCGACGCGCTGGTGGTGCTGGGCGCGGCCAAGCTGGGCGCAACCCGCTTGATTGATAACCTGGAAGTGTGATCCGGCGCAGCCGGGCAGCGCCTCAGTCTGCTTCCAGTTGCAGGTACATGAACTGACTGCCGGGCGGCGGGTGCCGCCAATCATCGCTGGCCTGGGCCGCGTCTGAACTGGTGCGCAACCATTGCAGCGCATCGGCGAACCCGTCGCGGTAGGCCAGTTCCTGCCGCAATCCGGGTTCACCCGGCGGCTGCGCGTCGCGCCAATTCTCAAAACACCGCTGCAGGGCGTCGCGTTGATCTTGATCGGTAACGAACATGGTCTTCTCCCAAATGGCGGGCCACGCAAAGGTCGCGCTGGCTATTGCGGCAGGCAGGCAGCATTGTCGGTCGCATCGACACGAAACACTTGTGACATATTGCCCGGATGCAGGCCAGGCAGTGTTGGTGGCCAAGCCGGTCAGAACCGCTCAAGCCGCCCCAATCTGCGGCACCAGGCTGCCGGGCGCCTGCCCACTTCTGAGAGCGGCGGTGAACGCCAGCATGCGGTCGATCGGCAGCCGGGCACGCAGGCCCAGGGCCGGGTCCACCCGGACTTCGTTGGCACCAGTTTCCAGCACGTGCGCCACGCCCGCCAAGCCGTTCATGGCCATCCAGGGGCAGTGGGCGCAGCTCTTGCAGGTGGCGCTGTTGCCGGCGGTCGGGGCTTCAAGGAAAGTCTTGCCGGGGTTGAGCGTGCGCAGCTTGTGCATCATGCCTTTGTCGGTCGCCACGATGAACTCGGGGGCGTCCATCTCCTTGGCTGCTCTGAGGATGGCTGAGGTGGAGCCCACCGCGTGGGCCAGCGCCACCACGTCCGCGGGGGACTCCGGGTGCACCAGCACACGCGCCTTGGGGTGTTCCTTCATCAAGGCCTGCAACTCAACGGCCTTGAACTCGTCGTGCACCATGCATGAGCCCGCCCAAAACACCATGTCGGCGCCGGTCTCGCGCTGGATGTAGCCGCCTAAATGCTTGTCGGGGGCCCACAGAATCTTGTGGCCCTTGTCCTTGAGCGCGCGCACGATGTCCAGCGCGCAGCTGGAGGTGACCAGCCAGTCCGAGCGCGCCTTCACGGCCGCGCTGGTGTTGGCGTAGACCACCACGGTGCGGTCCGGGTGGGCGTCGCAAAAGGCCGAAAATTCGTCGATCGGGCAACCCAGATCGAGCGAGCAGGTGGCATCCAGGTCGGGCATCAGCACGCGCTTCTCGGGTGACAGGATCTTGGAGGTCTCGCCCATGAAACGCACGCCCGAGACCACCAGCGTGGTGGCCGAATGGTCGCGCCCGAAGCGCGCCATCTCCAGCGAATCGCTGACCAGGCCACCCGTGGCCTCGGCCAGGTCCTGCAGGTCGGGGTGCACGTAGTAGTGCGACACCATCACCGCGTTCTTTTCCTTGAGCAGGCGCGCGATGCGCTCCTTCAGGGCCGCGCGCTCGCTCGGCGAGGGCTCCACCGGCACGCGCGCCCAGGCATGGCGCGTGGCGCAGGTTGGTTGCTCGTATTCGACGTCGATCACTTTGTTCATGGCTTGGTACCCAGCATCCGATGCATGATCGTGCATTTCACACGTTGTCAAAACGCATCGAGAAATCGACCGCCTGCACGTCCTTGGTCAGGGCGCCAATGGAGATGCGGTCCACACCGGTCGCGGCAATGTCGCGCACCGTGGCCATGCTGACCCCGCCAGAGACTTCCAGCACGGCGCGACCGGCGTTGATCTGCACCGCCTGGCGCAGCTGGTCCAGGCTCATGTTGTCGAGCAACACCATCTGGGCCCCGGCGGCCAGCGCTTCGTCCAGTTGGACCAGCGTTTCGACCTCGATTTCGATGAACTTGGCACTCTTGGCCAACGCCGAAACGCGCTGCAGCGCAGCCGTGACACCGCCAGCCGCCGCAATGTGGTTCTCCTTGATCAGCACCGCATCAAACAGGCCAATGCGGTGATTGGTACCACCGCCAGTGCGCACCGCATACTTCTGCGCCAGGCGCAGGCCCGGCAGGGTCTTGCGGGTATCCACGATGCGCGCCTGGTTGCCAGGCACCGACTGCACGGCTTGCACATAGGTCGCGGTCTTGGTGGCCACCGCGCTGAGCAATTGCAGAAAGTTCAGGCAGGTGCGTTCAGCCGTCAACAGCGCCTGTGCCTGGCCCTGAATCTCCAGCACCACCTGGTCTGCCTCGCAGCGCTGGCCCTCGGCCACGTGCCATTGCAAGGTGGCGGCCGGATCCAGCGCCAGCACGGCCGCCTGCGCCCAAGGCGCGCCGCAGATCACCGCGGCCTCACGCGCCAACACACGGGCGTGCGCGCTGCGGGCCGGGTCAACCAGGGCGGCGGTCAGGTCGCCGCCGCCAACGTCCTCATCCAGGGCACGCCGGGCGTCAGACTGGGCCAACGCGGCAAGCTGAACTGGAGAAAAGTCGAAATCAGACATGATGGCACCAAGCATAGCGCCAACTGGCTGCACCTGAACCCACCAAGGGAATCGAAAATCGCATGGAGCGCAGGGTCGATGTCGTCGACGTCCGGGCGCACAGTCGCCCGCTAGAGCAGTTCCGCCGTCGGCTCGCGCCCCATCAATAACCCGACCGCCTGGGTCGGCCGTAGCTGGCCATCCAGCAGTGCCACCACCGCCTCGGCAATCGGCATCTCCACCCCCACAGCGCGGGCCCGCTGCACCACGGTGCGCGCGCAGTAGACGCCCTCGGCCACATGGCCCAGGGAATCCAGCGCCTGCTGCAACGACAGGCCGCCGGCCAGCGCCAGCCCCACCTTGCGGTTGCGCGACAAATCGCCCGTGGCGGTCAGCACCAGGTCGCCCAAGCCGCTCAAGCCCATGAAGGTGTCCGCCTTGGCGCCCAGAGCCACGCCCAGGCGGGTCATTTCCGCCAGACCACGCGTGATCAAAGCGGCACGGGCATTCAAGCCCAGGCCCAAGCCATCACACAGGCCGGTGGCAATGGCCAGCACGTTCTTGACCGCACCACCGACCTCGACGCCCACGATGTCCTCGTTGGCGTAAACGCGCAGGCTCGGACTGTGAAAGGCCGCCACCAGCACGTCGCGCACCGCCGCATGGCCGCTGGCGGCCACCAGCGCGGTGGGCTGGGCGTGCGCCACTTCTTGGGCGAAACTCGGCCCGCTGAGCACGCCTGCTATCAATTGTGGAGCAACTTGCGCTTGTATCTCATGGGCTAGCAGCCCAACCGCACCGGCATTGGCGGGCTCAAAGCCCTTGCACAGCCAGGCTACCGGGACACGGCAGTGGGCCACCGTGGCCAGCATCTGCCGTAGCGCCGCCATGGGCGTGGCAATCACCACCACATCCATGGCGCCGCTCAGGCCGGCCAGTTGATCCGGCGCCACTGCGCTGATCGCCAGTTCAGCGGGCAGGTTGATGTCCGGCAGGTAGCGGGCGTTCTCGCGCTGGGCGAGCATGCGCGCCGCCATCGCGCCGTCGCGCGTCCACAGCGTGACGGCATGGCGTCCGTGTGGCTGGTTTGCCGCGCTGATGGCCAGGGCAGTGCCCCAGGCTCCCGCTCCCAGCACCAGAATCTTCATCGGAGCCGCCACGCGGCTTGGCGCCTAAGGCTGTCCAGCGCGTTATTGCGTAACGGGAGCGTCGGCGCCAGCCTGGCTGGCCAGTTGCGCCTGCTGCTGCTCGTACATCGCCTGAAAATTGATTTCAGCCAGATGCACGGGTGGGAAGCCGCCGCGCTGAATCAGGTCGGCCACGTTGCCGCGCAGGTAGGGGTAGACGATTTGCGGGCAGGCAATGCCCATCACCTGGGACATCTGGTCCTGAGGCAGGTTGCGGATCTCGAAAATGCCGGCCTGCGTGGCCTCGACCAGAAACACGGTCTTGTCCTTGATCTTGGTCTGGACCGTGGCGCGCACGCTGACTTCAAAAATGCCCTCGGCCACCGGCGCGGCGTTGACGCCAAGCTGAATGTCGACAGTGGGCGCTTCCTGTTCCAGCAGAATGGCCGGCGAATTGGGCTGCTCCAGCGATGCTTCCTTGAGGTAGACGCGTTGAATCTGGAAAACGGGAGTCTCTTGATCTGCCATGGTGGTCTTTCGGGTCAAAATAAAGCCCGCTGCTGGTTGGTCCTAAGCGGGCACTTGATGGATTGAATCGCGCATTATCTCAGGTGCGCGCGGGCGGGCTGAACCCGTTGTTGAAACCCGCTGTTGGCACGCCCGACCTTAGGCAGCGTTGAGCAAAGGAACCAGTTCGCCCTTGCCGTCGAGCGCCACCAGATCATCGCAACCACCCACGTGGGTGGGTCCGATGAAGATTTGCGGCACGGTGCGCCGCCCGGTGAGGGACATCATGTTGTCGCGCTGCTGCAGATCGGTATCGATACGAATCTCCTCAATCTGCTCCACACCCTTGGACTTGAGAATCTGCTTGGCCCGCACACAATAAGGGCAGACTGCGGTGGTGTACATCTTGACGGTTTGCATGAGCGAACACTTTCGATTTCAGGTTTCAAAGTCGGGTCGGCGGCCCGGTATCGCCACCGCCGCTCAACCCTTTTCAACGGGTAGGTTAGCGCGTTTCCAGGCAGACAGCCCGCCGGCCAGTGATTGGGCCTTCTCGTAACCGAGTTTCTTGGCGATGGCCAGGGCGCGCCCGGAGCGGGCGCCGGATTGGCAGACCAGAATCAGCGGCAGGGTCTTGTTCTTGACCAACTGTGGCAGGCGCTCCTCCAACTGATTCAGCGCGATGTGCTTGGCACCACCCACGTGGCCAGCGGCAAACTCCTCGTCCTCGCACACATCGACCACGACCGCCTTCTCGCGATTGATCAATTGCACCGCCAGGGTAGTGGTCAAGCCCCCTTGCGTGGCACCTTGGAGCAGTGGCCACAGCAACATGCCCCCGGAGGCCAGGGCGACCGAGATCAGCATCCAGTTGTCCAAAATAAATTTCACTTTGTTCCTTGTTACGAGCCACGGGTAAAACCGTCCATTTTAGAATGGTGGGGTTCGCGCTGCCCAGATCGTCCCTTTTTTGGCCGACTCGCAGCAAGCGCAACGCCACCTCACCCCTTTGATGCCCTAAATCGAAACACCATGTACAAGCTTGTTCTGATCCGCCACGGCGAGTCCACCTGGAACCTTGACAACCGTTTTACCGGCTGGACCGATGTCGACTTGACCGCCACCGGGATTGAACAAGCCAAAAACGCGGGCCAATTGCTGAAAGCCGACGGCTACGAGTTTGATGTCTGCTACACCAGCGTCCTCAAGCGCGCCACGCGCACCCTGTGGCATGTGCTCGACGAAATGGACCGCACCTGGCTGCCGGTGGTCAACAGTTGGCGTCTCAATGAGCGCCACTATGGCGCCCTGCAGGGCCTGAACAAGTCCGAAGTGGCCAAACAGTATGGCGACGAGCAGGTACTGGTGTGGCGCCGCAGCTACGACACGCCGCCGCCCGCCCTGGAGGCCAGCGACCCGCGCTGCGAGCGCGGTGACCCACGCTACGCCAAGCTCAAACCCGAACAGGTGCCCCTGACCGAGTGCCTCAAGGACACAGTAGAACGCGTCATGCCATTCTGGAACGAAGCGCTGGCACCTGCCATCAAGGCCGGCAAACGGGTGGTGGTGGCAGCGCACGGCAACTCTATTCGCGCCCTGGTGAAATACCTGGACAACATCAGTGACAACGACATCGTCAGCCTGAACATCCCCAACGGAATTCCGCTGGTGTACGAACTCGACGCCGACCTCAAGCCCTTGCGGCACTACTACCTCGGTGACGCCGAGGCGGCAGCCAAGGCCGCCGCTGCGGTGGCGGCACAGGGCAAGGCCTGAGACTTTCAAGGAACTACCCCGCCGACATCGTCTCCAAGGTGTATATTGGTTTGAAACAGGATTGCTTATGGGTCAGAACTTGAAAATTGTCGGATGGGTGTCGCTGGGCGTGCTGGCTGGCGCGCTGACTACGGTTTCGCTGCAAACCGTGGCCCGTGGGACCTTGGCACCCCTGCCGCTGGAAGAGCTGCAACAGCTCGCCAGCGTGTTCGGCATGATCAAGAGCAATTACGTCGAACCGGTTGACGACAAGAAGCTCATCACCGACGCCATTGCGGGCATGGTTTCCAGCCTGGACCCGCATTCTGTTTACCTGGATAAAAAATCGCTCAAGGAGTTCAACGAGGGCACCACCGGCAAATTCGTGGGGGTCGGCATCGAGATCAGCCAGGAAGACGGCCTGATCAAGGTGGTCTCACCGATCGAGGGCTCCCCCGCCTACCGCGCCGGCTTGAAGCCCAACGACCTGATTACCCGCATCGATGACACCGCCGTCAAGGGTCTGACCCTCAACGAAAGCGTCAAACGCATGCGTGGTGAGCCCAACACCAAGGTGGTGCTGACGATCTTCCGCAAGGGTGACAACCGCACCTTCCCGGTGACCATCATCCGAGAAGAAATCCGCACCCAATCCGTGCGTGGCAAAGTAATTGAACCGGGCTACGCCTGGGTCCGGCTGAGCCAGTTTCAGGAGCGCACGGTGGAGGATTTCGTGCGCAAGATCGACGAAATTTACAAGCAGGAGCCGCAACTCAAGGGTTTGGTGCTTGACCTGCGCAATGACCCGGGTGGCTACCTGGATGCGGCGGTGGCCATTTCGGCGGCTTTCTTGCCAGAGAACGTCACCGTGGTGTCGGCCAATGGTCAATTGGCTGAAAGCAAGTTCACCTACAAGGCCTCGCCCGAGTTCTACCAGCGCCGGGGCGGACCCGATGCGCTCAAACGACTGCCCTCGGCGATCAAGAAAGTGCCGCTGGTGGTCCTGGTCAACGAGGGATCGGCTTCGGCCAGCGAGATCGTGGCCGGCGCCTTGCAGGATCACAAACGCGCCACGGTGCTGGGCAACCAGACTTTCGGCAAGGGCTCGGTGCAAACGGCGGTGTGCCTGGATTCCGCCTACCGCATGGACAACTGCCCGAACGCCGCCCTGAAGCTCACCACCAGCCGGTACTACACACCCAGTGGCCGGTCGATTCAGGCCAAGGGCATCGTGCCCGACGTGATGATTGACGAGAGCGAGGAGGGCAACCTGTTTGCCGCCCTGCGCACGCGCGAAGCCGATCTGGAAAAACACCTCACCAATGGCCAGGGCGAAGAGAAGAAAGACGAGGCGCGCGAGAAAGCACGCGAGGAGGCCCGCAAGCGGCTCGAAGAAGACGCCAAGAAGCCTCTTGCCGATCGGCGCCTGCCGGAGTACGGCTCGGACAAGGACTTCCAGCTGGCGCAGGCCATCAACCAGCTGAGAGGTCGCCCGGTCATGGTCAGCAAGGTCATGACTGAACGCGCTGAAGAGAAGAAAGAGAACTGAAGCCGGTCCCATGACGGACGACGAGCTGCTGCGCTACTCGCGCCATATCCTGCTCAACGAAATCGGAATCGAGGGCCAGGAACGCATCACGCAGGGTCGCGCACTGGTCATCGGCTTGGGTGGCCTGGGTTCGCCCGTGGCGCTTTACCTGGGTTCCGCTGGCGTGGGACACATCACGCTGGTCGACCACGACACCGTGGACATGACCAACTTGCAGCGTCAGGTTGTCCACACCATGGAGCAAGTTGGCCAAAGCAAGGTTTTGTCGGCGCAGCGCGCGATTCATGCCATCAATCCCGACGTTCAGGTCACCCCCGTGGTCGCCAAGGCCGACGCCACGCATCTGGACGTGCTTGTGAGCGGTGCGGACGTGGTCCTCGATTGCAGTGACAACTTCTCCACCCGGCATGCCATCAACGCGGCCTGTGTGGCGCACGGTAAACCCCTGGTATCGGGCGCGGCAATCCGCTTCGATGGCCAGATCAGCGTCTACGACCCGCGCGATGCGAGCGCGCCCTGCTACGCCTGCGTCTTCCCCCCCGACACATCCTTCGAGGAGACCCTCTGCGCCACCATGGGCGTCTTCGCCCCACTGGTGGGGATCATTGGCTCCATGCAGGCAGCCGAGGCACTCAAACTACTCAGTGGCGCCGGCCAAAGCCTGGCGGGGCGGCTGTTGATGCTCGATGGGCGGCAAATGGCCTTCACCGAGATGCGCCTGCCGCGCGATCCCAAATGCCCGGTGTGCTCGGTGCGGCATTAGCCTTGCCGGGTCCGCAAAGGCCGGGACTGCCGCCAAAACCAGGCGGATTTCGCGGCATGCCTGCCATTTGATGCTGTTAGACTTTCAACGCACACGACCCACTCTGCACCATGGCGACCGCGACGGCAAGCTCTTTGGTAGACCCGCATTCACTGCGGCTGGAGGATGCCCTCGCCCTGCTGGCGCACGGCGGTGACAGCGCAACGCTACCCAAGCAGGGGGACTCTGCCGCAGCTTATCTGCAAGCTGTCATTGACGCGCTGTGCGAGCTCTCGCTGAAGGACCCGCTAACCGGGTTGGCCAACCGGCGTCACTTCAAGGCTGTTTTGGAACGTGCCATCGATGTCGTGGCACGGTCCGGTGAATCCGCTTTGTTGCTGATGCTCGATATCGATCACTTCAAGAGAATCAACGACACCCATGGCCACCTCGCGGGTGACCAGGTATTGCAGGCGATGGCGAAATGCCTGTCCGGTTGTGTCCGCCCAATGGACACGGTGGCTCGCTACGGCGGCGAAGAATTTGCCGTGGTGATGCCCAACTGCCAGGTCTCGTACGGGGCAACCGTGGCCGAACGTATTCGACTCGCTGTGGAACAGCTCGTGATTGCCGTGACGCCATCGGTCACGGTCAGGATCACCATCAGTATCGGCGGGGCATACGCCCCCGAATGGGTTCGCTCCACCAGTAATTTGTGGACGGAACGGGCCGATGTGCAGCTCTATCGCGCCAAGACCGAAGGCCGCAACCGGGTGTTTATTGACCAGCAGCCGGTGGTCGCCGTTAGCGCGGAGGAAAAGAACTTGCTGTTCGGGCACCTCGCCTTGGGCGACCCCGCGTGGATCGAAAGCCTGCCGAGTGACATTTCCGTCGCTGCGCAGAGCGGCGCGGCAAGCGGCAAGCTCCAGTAGCGACCAGCTTGGACTGAACTGATGTTGGAACTAAAAAAGGCCAATCGATGAGTGATCTACCAAGCCCCGCGGCAGTGCCTGCGGCCGCTGCCAGTGTGCCGCTCAAGCCGTTCGGAAAAGTCATTGCTGTCACCAGCGGCAAGGGCGGCGTTGGCAAGACATTTGTCTCGGCCAATCTGGCGGCCGCCCTGGCCAAGCATGGCCTCAAGGTGCTGGTGCTCGATGCCGACCTCGGCCTTGCCAACCTGGACGTGGTACTCAACCTGTACCCCAAGATCACCTTGCACGATGTGTTCACGGGCAAGGCCAAGCTGGCCGACGCGATCATCAAGGCACCGGGCGGCTTCTCGGTGCTGCTGGCGGGCTCGGGCATGGTGGAATACTCACGGCTGACGCCGGAGGTGCGTGATGATTTCATCCGCATCATGAACGGCCTGGTGCCGCACTACGACGTGGTGCTGCTCGACACTGGCGCCGGCATCTCGGACGTGGTCTTGTTCGCAGTGTCGCTGGCCTCCGAGGTACTGGTGGTGGCAACGCCCGAGCCAACCTCGCTGACCGATGCCTATGCGACCATCAAAGTGCTGGTCGGCCAGCAGAAACGTCAGACCTTGCGTCTGATCGTCAACCAAACGGCCCGCCTCGGAGACGGCCGCGCCATCACAACCCAGTTGCAGCAGGTCGTGGACCGTTTTGTAGCGACCGAGCCGGGACGACCGATCCGCCTGATTCACGTCGGCGACATCCCCGCCGACCCGATGGTTCGCCAGGCGGTGATGCGTCGTCAGTTGCTGATGCAAAGCACGCCCGGCTGCCCGGCGGGCCTGGCGATTTCGCAGCTTGCGATCAAATTGCAGGAAACGGTACTGCCCAAAACCTGAACCCTTGCGGGTCAGACAAGCCCAGGGGCGATCGCATCAAGCCCGGCCGATGATGCAGGCGGTGGCCATCAGCTCTTCGAGCAAAGCCAATGAGACCTTGCCCGACACCGAGTAGGGGTCGAGCACCGGTTTCTCCAGGTACTTGAGCAGGATGGTGGCGTTGATCTTGGACATGTTGACCTGGCCCATGGTCCAGCCGCCAAAACGGCGTTCCGCAATCTCTTCGTAGTGCAGCAGCACCACTTCGTTGTGGCGAACGTCCTTTTGAATGTGGCTATACAGCTCGCTGACGGCCTGGCGTCCGCCCTCAATCGCTTGCAGGAAGACGCCGCCGCCGTAGCAGAGGATGCCGGTGATGCCGCACTCGGGATTGTGCTGGCGCGACTGGGTCAGAATCGCCTCAATCGCCGCCTCGCTGGTATCAATGGCGCGACTGGCGTAGAGCAAACGTACCAACATGGCTAACCTCGCTTGGGGATCAGTGACAGAAATTCGCGCCGCAAATTGGGATCCTTGAGAAAGCTGCCGCGCATCACGGAATTGATCATCTTGCTGTCCATGTCCTTGACACCGCGCCAGCTCATGCAATAGTGGCTGGCCTCCATCACGATAGCCAAGCCGTCAGGTTGTGTCTTTTGCTGGATCAGGTCAGCCAACTGAACCACGGCCTCCTCCTGGATCTGCGGGCGCCCCATCACCCACTCTGCCAGTCGCGCGTACTTGGACAGGCCAATCACGTTGGTATGTTCGTTGGGCAACACACCGATCCATACCTGCCCTATCACCGGGCACAAGTGGTGGCTACACGCGCTGCGCACGGTGATCGGCCCGACAATCATCAACTCGTTGAGGTGCTCGGCGTTGGGGAACTCGGTGATGGTGGGCGCCTTGACATAACGGCCATTGAACACCTCTTTGAGGTACATCTTGGCCACGCGGCGGGCGGTCTTGTCGGTATTGTGGTCACGCTCGGTGTCGATCACCATGCTGTCGAGCACCGCCTGCATCTTGACCTCGACTTCATCGAGCAAGGCTTCGAGCTCGCCAGGTTGAATGAAATCGGCAATGTTGTCATTGGCGTGGTAACGCTTGCGTGCGGCCACCAGCCGCTCGCGAATCTTGACGGACACGGGCGTGCCCTCGTCGGCTTCAGCTGGGTTCATGGCAGTTTGAGTTTTCATTAACACAGGCAAATGGTACCAGCCATTTTGCAGTAAGGTTATTCATCGCAATCCCATGTTAAACGGACACTTCACGCTATCATATCAATAGCGCTTTCCACTCAGAAACAAGAGGCCCCGCATCAGCCCATAGGCCAGCCGGTCGAGCAGGCGCTGCTGCCAAGGCCGATCGGCATAGGCTTGCGGGTCCACCCGCTTGCCGCCCTCGGCCATGGCTTGCTCCAGGCGCGCTTGCAGGGCCCGCGCAAATGGGCGGTCGTCCACCACCACATTGGCCTCGCGTGCCAGCAGCAGACTCAAGGGGTCCAGGTTGGAGGAGCCAACCGTGGCCCAATGGCCGTCGATCACCGCGACCTTGGCATGCAGGAAACTGGCCGAATACTCGTGGATCTCCACCCCAGCCGCCAGCAGGGCGCCGTAAACCGGCCGGGCGGCGTGGTATTGCATGAAGTACTCATAACGCCCCTGCAGCAGCAGGCGTACGCGGACCCCGCGCGTGGCCGCGTGGATCAAGGACTTACGCAACTTGCCACCGGGCACGAAGTAGGCATTGGCAATGATGATGTCATGGCGCGCCTCGCCGATGGCGCGCCGGTAGGCCCGCTCGATGCGGCTGCGGTTGAGCAAGTTGTCACGCAACACCAGCTCTGCCAGCGTGCCTGCGCTCAGGGGTTCACTGGCGCCCACACCGCTGCTCGCCTCGGATTCGGGGATGGCTGCCCGCGTCCCCTGCGCAACCGCTTCCTGCAGCGCGTGCCAAGCGGACACGAACTGGGCACTGCGCGCAGTGCGCGCGGCTTGCTGTCGCCACCAAAACTGGGCGCAGGCGTCATGTACCGCCCGAACCAGTGGGCCGGTGACCTGCACCGCGAAATCGAAGCGCGGCGCGACCAGTGGCCCATGGTTGGGGTCAAAAAAGTCGTCCAGAATGTTGATTCCGCCACAGAACGCCAGTTGGCCATCCAGGACGCATAGTTTTCGATGCAGGCGTCGCCAACGACTGGGTATCAACAGGCCCAGGCGACCTAGCGGAGAGAATATTCGCCACTGAACGCCGGCCGCGTCAAAGCGGGCGATCCACCGGGGCGGCAGAGTCGGAGTGCCGACCCCATCCATCACCAGATAGACCGCGACGCCACGTTTTGCTGCACGCTCAAGTGCCTCGGCCACCCCTTCACCAGAGGCCGTGAAATTGAAGATGTAAGTCTCCATGCGCACTTCGTGCAGAGACCGGTCGATCGCGCGCACCAGCGCCGGAAAATAGGCCTGCCCTCCCTCCAGCAGTTGCACTTGGTGATCCGCCCTGAGCTGAGAACCACCTGCGCGCATCAAATCGCCCCTGGCAAGCCGAACTCGGCAATCAAGGGCAAGTGGTCGGACATGCGCCACCAGGCGCGCCCACGTGGCACCTGCACGCCAACCGGCGTGAGGCCCCTGGCAAACACGTAGTCAAGCTGTGCCAGAGGCAAGCGCGCCGGAAACGTTGGATGACGCTGCCCATCAAAAGCCAGCAAGCCAAAGTCGGCCATGGCCTGACGCACGGAATTGCCCCAGTCGTTGAAATCGCCCGCTACCAGCAGGGGCGCGCCAGCCGGCACCTCGCGCTGAATGAAACTGCCAAGCTGGGCCACCTGTCGCGCCCGGCTGGCCTTGATCAGCCCGAGGTGCACCACCACCACGTGCACCATGCAGCCGTGCAGCATCACCTCGGCATGCAGCAGGCCGCGTTGCTCAAATCGATGATCCGACATGTCCTCGTGCTGATGCGACAGCACAGGCCAGCGCGACAACAGCGCATTGCCGTGTTCGCCGTCGCGCGTGTAGGCGTTAGTCCGGTAAATGGCCTCATAGCCTTCGGGCGCCAGAAAATCGGCTTGCGGCAGCTCGGGCCAGC
This sequence comes from Candidatus Rhodoferax randersensis, assembly GCA_016718155.1. GTDB lineage: Bacteria > Pseudomonadota > Gammaproteobacteria > Burkholderiales > Burkholderiaceae_C > Rhodoferax_D > Rhodoferax_D randersensis. The sequence goes on from JADKEH010000012.1 coordinate 213,949, forward strand.
GGGTGAAATGCAGCGCCTCACCCCGGTGGTGCTTGCGGACTTCCTGCAGGCACACAATGTCCGCATCGAGCTGCTCCACGGCATGGCCAAGGTTGTGAATTTCCAGGCGACGCCGGGGACCCATGCCTTGCACGCCCTTGTGAATGTTGTAGGTGGCGACTCTGACGGTGTTCACAATTTCTCCCTGGCCACGACAAATCGGGGCAGCATCAGTATCGCCTCTGCATTGGATGATGAGAAGCATCGGTCAGCGGCATCGCGGTACGGCAACCACTGGTAGGCCGTGTGCTCACGCGGATCGAGGGTCACCGCGATGCCAGCGGGCACCGTCAGGCCAAACAGATGTTCGGTGTTGCGCGTCACGCCGGGCGGATAGCGGTGCCGCCAACGCGGATAGATGTCGTAGACGTTCTCCAATTGCCAGTCGGTCAGGGAGTCGGCCAGCACGGAGCCGGGACGACAGTCTATGCCGGTTTCCTCCAGTACCTCGCGCTGAGCCGTTTCACGGTAGGGCTCACTCACCCGGTCTTTGCTGCCCGTGACCGACTGCCAGAAATTCTCGGCGTCAGCCCGCTTGATCAGCAGCACATCAAGCGCCGGGGTGTGGATCACCACCAGCACCGACTCGGGGATTTTGAAGGGCGTGCTCATGAAAAAGGGCGCTGATTCAGCGCCCTTTCATTCTGCCTCAAACGTCTTTGATCACGCCTTCACCAGATCGGTGCTGCGCAACTTGATATGCAGTTCGCGCAACTGCTTTTCGTCCACAGGAGAAGGTGCCTGCGTCAACAGACACTGGGCACGTTGGGTCTTGGGGAAGGCGATCACGTCGCGGATCGATTCGGCGCCGGTCATGAGGGTCACGATGCGGTCCAGGCCAAAGGCCAGACCACCATGCGGTGGTGCACCATATTGCAGGGCGTCGAGCAGGAAGCCGAACTTGAGTTGAGCCTCCTCAGGGCTGATCTTGAGCGCGTCAAACACTTTTTGCTGCACGTCGGCGCGGTGGATACGCACCGAGCCGCCGCCCACTTCCCAGCCGTTGAGGACCATGTCGTAGCCCTTGGAGATGCACTTCTCGGGGGCCGTGACCATCCAGTCTTCGTGGCCGTCTTTGGGAGCCGTAAAGGGATGGTGCGTTGCGGTGTAGCGCTGGCCTTCCTCGTCGAACTCGAACATGGGGAAATCCACCACCCACATCGGGCGCCAGCCGGCTTGAAACAGGCCGGTCTTTTTGCCGAACTCGGAGAGGCCAATCTTCAGGCGTAGCGCACCGATGGCGTCGTTGACGATCTTGGCTTTGTCAGCACCAAAGAAAATCAGGTCGCCGTCCTGTGCACCGGTGCGGGACAGCACCTCGGCCAGGGCATTGTCATGGATGTTTTTGACGATCGGGGACTGCAAGCCCGGCCACCGAAGGGCCTGGTCGCCCGGTCCCTTGGCGGCATCATTGACACGGATGTAGGCCAACCCTTTGGCGCCATAGATCTTGACGAACTCGGTGTAGGCATCGATCTCGCCACGGGTGATGCCACCGGTCTCCTGTGAACCCAGGGGCACCCGCAGGGCCACGACCCGGCCACCCTTCATCTTGGCAGCACCCGAGAACACTTTGAAGTCCACGTCGGCCATCACATCGGTCAGTTCGGTGAATTCGAGCTTGATGCGCAAATCAGGCTTGTCGGAGCCGTATTTGTACATCGCATCGGCATAGGTCATGACCGGGAACTCGCCCAGATCCACATTCATGGTGTTCTTGAACACCGTTTCGATCATGCCCTGGAACATGTCACGAATTTCTTCCTCGGTCAGGAACGAAGTTTCGATATCGATCTGGGTGAATTCGGGCTGGCGGTCAGCGCGCAGGTCTTCGTCGCGGAAGCACTTGGTGATCTGGTAGTAGCGGTCGTAGCCGGCCACCATCAGCAATTGTTTGAACAATTGCGGGCTTTGCGGCAACGCGAAAAAGTGGCCGTCATGGACGCGGCTGGGCACCAGGTAGTCACGCGCGCCTTCGGGCGTGCTCTTGGTGAGCATGGGCGTCTCGATGTCGATGAAGCCGTTGGCATCCAGGAACTTGCGCACCTCCATCGCCACCTTGTAGCGCAACATCAGGTTGTTCTGCATGTAGGGGCGGCGCAGATCCAGCACACGGTGCGTCAAGCGGGTGGTCTCGCTCAGGTTCTCGTCGTCGAGCTGAAACGGCGGTGTGACCGAGGGGTTGAGCACCGTCAGCTCATGGCACAGTACTTCTACCTTGCCGCTCTTGAGGCTGTCGTTGATCGTCCCATCCGGGCGGGCGCGCACCAGGCCCTTGACCTGGATACAGAACTCGTTGCGCAGGCCTTCGGCTGCTCTGAACATGTCAGCCCGGTCTGGGTCACACACCACCTGCACGTAACCCTCGCGGTCGCGCAGATCGACGAAGATCACGCCACCATGGTCACGACGGCGATTGACCCAGCCGCACAGGCTGACGGTTTGGCCCAACAGGGCTTCGGTCACAAGACCGCAATAGTGAGAACGCATCGCCATACAAGACTTTCTAGACGCGGCCAATCCAGGCCGCGAGGGTTACCAAAAGGAGATCAATTGATGGAGGGAGACTTCACCGCCACCGGGGGCGCCACCGATCCCATGGAAATCACATAGGTCAGGGCTTCATCGACCGACATCTTCAGCTCGATCACATCCGCGCGCGGCACCATCAGAAAGAAGCCGCTGGTGGGATTGGGCGTGGTGGGCACATACACGCTCACCATGTCGGACCCAATATGGTCGGCAACCTCGCCGGTGGGCGTGCCGGTCTGAAACGCTATCGTCCACGCGCCGGGGCGTGGATACTGAACCAGCATGGCGGTCCGAAACGCGTTGCCATTGCTAGAGAACAAGGTGTCAGACACCTTCTTCACGCTGGTGTAGATCGACTTGACTATCGGAATGTTGGTAAACAGCTTGTCCCACTGTGTGACCCACCAGCGCCCCGCCACGTTGGAGACCAGTGCCCCGGTAGCCAGCAACACCGACACCACCAGAATTCCGCCCAGCCCGGACACGTGGCGCAGCTTGTCGAGTGTCGGCGCTGCGGACTCGGGTGTGACCACCGCCAGACCCGACAGAAACCCGCCAAACACGGCATCAAGCAGGTTGACCAGCCACAGCATCACCCAGATCGTGATCGCCAAGGGCAGCCAAACCAACAGGCCGGTCAGCAGGTATTTCTTGATGTGCACGCGGAACTCCGGAACAGGGACAGTGAAAAATCAGAGCCGGCTCAGTGACAACTGCACGACCCGCCGCAGCCGTTCGCAGCGGGCTCAGCCGGCGCGCTCTCGGCAGGCTTGGCCTCAGACGGCGCGGTCGCGGTCCCCGCTGCCGGAGCGCCACCGCCCTTGAAGTCGGTCGCGTACCAGCCGGAACCTTTCAACTGGAAGCCGGCAGCGGTAAGCTGCTTCTTGAAGGCCGACGCACCGCATGCGGGGCAGTCGGTCAAGGGTGCATCCGAAATCTTCTGCAAGACGTCCTTGGCAAAACCGCAGGACTCGCATTTGTAGGCATAGATAGGCATATCGATGGGGTCCGCAATCAGGCTGCAAAGCCTTCAATTATAGGCTTTGCCCACACATCAAGCGCCTGGAGCCAAGCCCCGGACGTCCGCGCTGCACTTTTCAGGTGACGCCGACCGCGCCCCTAAAAAATGCGGACTCGCACCACGAACTGCATCGCGACAAGGCCCAACAAGAACCCCACGCCCCCGTAGACAAGGCTTTGAAGCAGTCGGTTGGTTCGCTTCTGCTCCTGCAGCAACTCCCGTTGGTGGCGCTGCAGCTCAGATTGATTGCCTTGCAGGAAGTTCACCAACAGCCGGGGCAATTCGGGCAACAGTTTGGCGTATCGAGGCGCCTCATTGCGCAACTCGTCCATGAGCTTCTTGGGGCCCAACTGATCAACCATCCACTTTTCCAGGAATGGCTTGGCGGTGTTCCACAGATCGAGTTCCGGATCGAGCTCTCGGCCCAGACCTTCGATGTTGAGGAGGGTCTTCTGCAGCAACACCAGCTGAGGCTGGATTTCGACATGGAAGCGCCTGGAAGTCTGAAACAAACGCATCAACACCATGCCCAGTGAGATCTCCTTGAGCGGCCGATCGAAGTAAGGCTCACAGACCGAACGAATCGCGGACTCCAGTTCGTCCACACGCGTTGCGGCAGGCACCCAGCCTGATTCAATGTGCAACTCGGCCACGCGCTTGTAGTCGCGTCTGAAAAAGGCGGTGAAGTTTTGTGCCAGGTACTCCTTGTCGAACTCGGTCAAGGTTCCGACAATACCGAAGTCCAGCGAGATGTAGCGCCCAAAGGTGGCGGGATTGACACTTACCTGGATATTGCCGGGATGCATATCGGCGTGGAAGAAGCCGTCCCGAAACACCTGAGTGAAGAAGATCGTCACGCCGTCACGCGCCAGCTTCGGAATGTCAATGCCAGCCTCGCGCAATCGGTCCACCTGGCTGATGGGAATGCCGACCATGCGCTCCATCACGATGACATCGGTCATGCAGTAGTCCCAGAACATCTCCGGGATCAGCACCAGATCAAGTCCATCCATGTTGCGCCGCAACTGCGCGGCACTGGACGCCTCGCGCACCAAGTCAAGCTCATCATGCAGGTACTTGTCAAACTCGGCCACCACCTCGCGCGGCTTGAGACGCTTGCCATCGGCTGACAGCCCCTCGACCCAGTTGGCCATCATGCGCATCAGGCTCAGGTCTTTTTCGATCGCCGACAGCATACCCGGGCGCAGCACCTTGACCGCGACGTCGCGCACGACGCCATGCCTATCCATGATGGTCGCAAAGTGCACCTGGGCAATCGACGCACTGGCCACCGGCTCACGCTCAAAGGACAGAAATATCTCAGGCACACGCTTGCGAAACGAACGCTCGATGGTGGCAATCGCGACGTCGGTCGAAAACGGCGGAACGCGGTCCTGCAGACGGGCCAACTCATCGGCAATATCGACCGGCAACAAGTCCCGCCGCGTCGACAACACCTGGCCAAACTTGACGAAAATCGGGCCCAGCCGCTCCAGGGCCTCGCGGATACGCTGGCCCCTGGGTGCCTTGAGATTACGCCCGACCGACACGACCCGTGCCAGCACCCGCAGCCAAGGCCGCTGAAAACTGGTCAGAACCAGCTCATCAAGCCCATAGCGGAGCACCACCCAGACAATGAAGATTCCCCGGAACAGCCGCGTCATGGTGGCGCCCTGTCAGCTCCCGGCACCAGCACTGTTCCAGCGAACTGGCGCAGAGCCTGCACCATGCTGCGGGCTGCCTGCCCGATGGTATGGGCCGGACCATCCCCGATGAGGCGCGAGAGATCTTCCTCAAGGTCCCAGCGAACGTGGTCTACCAGCCAATTGACCTCCGCGGCGAGTTGCACATCACCCTCAATACGGACTTCGGGCTTATCACCGCGCAAGGCCGACTCGAGCAGCGCAAAAGGCGACTCCTGGGTGACCGAAAGCGTCAAGGCGGGCTTGGCTTGCAGGTCAGCGAGATCCAGCAAGCCCGCTGGTGTGGCCAGCAACCTGAGCGCGAAGCCGCGCCACTGCACCAGCACCACGCTGCCCTTCTGGCGTGCAAGCCGAGCTGTTGCCTCGGGTTCCTGCATCAGCACGTGATTGAGCAGCAGTACCATCCTGCGCTGCACTTCTTGCACCATCCAGTCAGGTGGTTGCAGGCTTGGCGGAATCAGACTTTGAAGAAGTGAGTCCAGCAAAGAAAAAGGAGACTGTGTTGCCATAGTCTCCCATTATCAGGCACGCCCCCCGCCTTAGCGGTGCGCCTGGGCACGAGCCTCGCGCTGAAGTTCTACTGCAATGCCTGCACGCCCGCGACCAGCCAGCCGCTACGACCATCTCTGGGTTTGGTCATGTTCCAGACTTCCCGGAACGGACCCGGGCCAGCCGAGGCGTCCTCGCGAATCATTCCCGAGAATTCGACGCTGACCATGTACTCCGCCGCCGCCTCCTCGACACCCAGCAGTTTGGCTTCGAGCATCACCACGTCCGTGTGATTGCCGGGGGCGCCAGTGGTGGCCTCTCGCTCAGCCAGTTGTGCCTGGATCTCCTTGAGCATCTCGTCGGTCATCATGACGCGAAGCGCCGCGATATCCGACCGGTCCCAGGCTGCCTGCAAAGTCACGAAGTTGGCTTTCGCCGAGCGCAAGAAACCCTCGGTATCAAAACCCTCGGGAACACCCCAATTCTGCGAACCAGCCAAGCCTGAGCCAATCATGGACCCGGCTGCGCCCGGCACTTTGCCTGCCTCAAACGCCATGCTGCTGCGCTCCCACGGCCGAGCCGAGGCGTCATTGCCCACATTTTCCGGCCGATAGCTCGCGGGGGTCGGCGTAGCTGCGCCCTGCCCGGCGCCCTGGAATGCAAACGGTGCGACCCCTGCGCCGGGCGTCTGCGCTGCCTGACGACGGCGCATGAACCAGCCAATGGCCACCATGATCGCCAGCGCGAGAAGACCAAACATCAGAAACTGACCGAAGGCCTCGCCCAAGCCCAGTGAACTCGCCAACCAGGCAAGCCCGAGGCCAGCGGCCAAGCCACCCAACATGGCACCCCAAGGCTTCTTGGCTGGCGTCGCAGCAGCCGCTGCCGCAGGCTTAGCCGCCGCGTTGGCGGCACCTTGAGCGGGCGCCGTTGGCGCGTTCGGCGTCGCGTCGCGTTGCGTCACGTTGCTGGACTGTTTGCCCACGGATTTGCCACCACCCAGACGCCTGGCGGCGTCGGCGTCCATGGCTGTCATTGCCAGCGCAATCGTCAAAATCAAAGTCCAAAGTTTCATAGGTCCTCCATATCGCCCCATATTGGGTCCGCCAACGCAATCACAAGATCAGCACTTGATTCCAACATGCAACGCTACCAAGCCGCCGGTCAGGTTATGGTAATCCACATGCCCAAATCCACCTTTATGCATCATGGTCTTCAACTCTTCCTGACCTGGGTGCATCCGGATCGACTCCGCCAGATAGCGATAACTCGCGTCGTCGTTGGCGACGAGCTTGCCCAACTTGGGAAGGATCTTGAATGAATACCAGTCATACGCCTTGGTCAGCGGCGGCGCCACTTTCGAGAACTCCAGCACCAGCAACTTGCCGCCGGGTTTGAGCACCCGGTTCATCTCGGCCAGGGCCTGGTCTTTGTGGGTCATGTTGCGCAAGCCGAAGGCCACGCTGACAAGATCGAACGAGGCGCCTGGAAACGGCAGCCTCTCCGCGTCGCACACCACTGTGGGCATCACCACGCCAGCGTCAATCAGGCGATTGCGTCCGGTGCTGAGCATGGCCTCGTTGATGTCGGTGTGCACCACGCGTCCGGTGGGCCCCACCTTCTTGGCAAACGCCAGAGCAAGGTCACCCGTTCCGCCCGCGATATCGAGCACCTGATAGCCCTCCTTGATGTCCGCCACCAGCACGGTGTAAGCCTTCCAGGCCCGGTGCAGCCCCATGGACATCAGGTCGTTCATCAAATCGTACTTGGGCGCGACCGAGTCGAACACGCCGCGAACGCGCTTTGCCTTCTCGGCTTCCTCAACCGATTGAAATCCGAAATGTGTCGTCGTCATAGGTGCAATACTAGGCTTGAAACGGCTGTCAGCGCCGCACGCGACAGCCCGTTGCGGGTATTTGTCGCAATTTTGATGAAACCCAAATCCATGGGCGTGCGCCGCCGCAAGGGGGGGCCGCACCGGCCCGCCACCGCGGTCAGTGGCTGGAGCAGCCGGACGCAGCCTTCTCGGGCATCGCAGCATCCCGGCTTACACCGGCCTTGGCAAGCCTGGCCTGGTAGTCAGCCCACAGTTTGTCTTGCTCAGAGCCCAGAAAATACAGATAGTCCCAAGTGAAGATGCCGCTGTCGTGCCCATCCGAAAATGTCGGTTGCACCGCGTAGTTACCCACCGGCTCAAGTGCCTCCAGTTTCACGTCGCGCTTGCCTGTCTGCAACACTTCCTGACCCGGCCCGTGGCCCTGCACCTCGGCCGACGGCGAGTAGATACGCATCAACTCAAACGGAATGCGGAACTGCGCGCCGTCAGAGAACACCACTTCCAGCACCGCCGACTGGCTGTGCACCGTCAACGCCTGAGGAGTGGGGGAACCCGCCTGTAATCCGGCCATGAGACAACTTTCAAAGAACTCGCCCCGGAAAACTAGAAGCGAGCAGAAAAATTGAAGTGAACTTTTTGATCCCCAGCCTGGGGAAGCCCCGAGCCGGCCGCGAACGGTAACACACTGCCACGCACAATTCGTGCCCAATCCGCAGTAACCCCATACGCTCCAGCGACATAACGCAGCCCCAGACCAACACTGGCCAGGCTGTCACTGCCCGGCTTCGGGTTGCCATTGTCGTTGTTATTGGCAAGCCACCCCGCATCGAAAAACCCCAACACCCTCAAACCAATATGTAGTTCCGGCGATGACAGTTCAGCCGACGTCTGCAGCCCACTGTCACCCGCGATCGGCCGTTCACCCGTGCCGCGCACCGACGCAGCGCCACCAAGACCGAACTGCTCGCCCGATATCAAGGCGTCGGGGCTGTACTGAAACTGGCCCCGAACACCCCACAGCCAACCCGACCCCAAGCTGCCGAGATAGCTGCCCCCACCCCTGACTGCCTTCCAGCGAGCCGTGCTGACACGGCCGTCCTCAGTTTGGTAGACCAACAAATTGTTGCCCGCCCCGCCCTGCAGGTTGGCCGCCAGGTCAACGTTGTAAGCCCACACTGCGGTGTCGGACTCAATTCGGGTGCTGTATCCCATTGAAATCGGTCGGCTGCGTCGCATCAACTGACCAGGCACCTCAATGCCATTGATCTGGCCCGCGTCGAAACGCTTGTCATCCACACTGGCTGTCAGATAGCTGCGCCGCCCGCCGACTGGAGCGAAGTAGTGACTGTAGTTCAGGCCCACGGTCTGACCCGCGCCGGTACTGGAGAAGGCGCCGAAATTGCCGATCACATTCGAACGAGTCGTACTCAAGCCAAAGACCGCCCCTTGTCGATAGAGCGGAATCCGGTAGTTGAGCCCCCACTGCCTGACGTCGCGCATCCGCTCGGGTGAGGTGGTGTAGGCGGCTGTGAGTTGATGATCTTTGTCAAATAGGTTGGAGTGCCCGCCGACGAGGGTCAGGCGGTGCTTACCAGTTGAGTCCGACCCGGTGTTGCTCAGACTAGCCGAGACGCTCCATGGCCGTTCTTCCTTGACAACGATCTTGACGTCGATCTTGTCGGCTTCTTCGGATTCCTTGAGGGACACCTGAATCTTCTTGCCTTCGTTCTCGTTGGCCAGAGCGGCTTGCAGTGCCAGAGTCTGCAGATTCGGCGCGGCGCCCTCGACCAACTCCGGCACGCTGGCGCGAACATTGGACTCGCTAAGTCGCGACAAGCCCTCAACGGTGACTTTGCCAATCACGAACTTGACGACGTTCAGCGTAACTTTGGCGCCCACCTCCTGCGGCGGCAAGGCGACACGATGCAGGCCATAGCCGCGCCCCTTGAGTGCCGACTCGAGCGCCGCAGTGGCCTGCTGCAAGGTGTCAATGGTGGCGTTCGTTCGAAGGAACGGCGCCAGGATGCGGGTCGTCTCGTCTTGCGGCAGCGGGTTGTCCCCAGTGATATCGAAACCGCGAATGACAAACGCCGGGTTGGCGGGCAAGCCCTGGTTAAGCGGGCCCTGCGCCATAGCGCCCAAGGCACCGCCACTCAGAGCGACCAAGATGCACAACACCCGCGCTTTGCGGCGACGGATTTCAACGGACTTGAGCGAAAAAGCTTGAAACATCGTGGTGTCGTGCTAGCGGCACTGGTTGCGGGTTCGCACTCCGGCTTCACCAAGCACCGTCTGAAGCATCGGGTTCTTACTGTCCGGCATAGGCGTTCGGTCAAACTCGAGGAACAGGGGGGTCAGCAACGGTCGAGCCGTGGCGCCATTTTCTGCGGCAAAGCCGGTCTCGCCGCGACCCAGATGCAGAGTCTCGCGAGCGGTCGTCACTTCAATGTGGCCATCGCGCACGAAGACAAACAGGCCGGGTTCATCATCCGACACTGCGGTGGCCCCAAACAGTTGCCGCAAATCCACCTTGATGTCATCAGGGCGCGGCAAGTTATCGAGTGGCGAAACCGTCAGTGAACGCATCCCGCTCGGGCCGACCAACAGGCCCTGCCCGGCGGACAAAACCTGCACGGCGGTTTGCCCAGCAGGCGTGACCTCAATCGTGCCTAGCCAGCTAAAGAAGCTGCACGCATCATCGCCGCCGCAATCCAAGTCAAGCCCGGTTCCGCGGATACCGATGGTGGCCGTTGGAGTCGTGAAACCCACGTTTCGGTGGTTCGCCTTGCCAATCAGGCCAGACAAGGCCCGCATGGACCCGCGCAACAGGGACACCAAAAAGCGGCCATCGGTCGGGTTCTTGTCGTCAAAAACAAAGCTGTCGACCCGAAACCGGGTCGACGCCCCCAGCGTCAGGCGACTCTCGTCGCGAAACGCCAATATTCCTCGCGCCGCCACGCCGGTTTCCACTGTTTCTCCTGGGTAGACACTGCCCCCATCGACCAGACGACGTCGCTGGCCACGCGGGTCCACGGCGTTGATGTCGCCCAGCACCGCAAGCAGCTTGGCGCTGGCCTGCACCGCGTTGGGCCGAGGCGTCTCGGGAACCTTGGCAGACTCGGACTGACAGTCAGACGTGCAAATGCGGGCGTCAAAATCGGTACCACGAATGCCGATCGTAGCGGTCGAGGTCTGCAAGCGCGCAGCATTGGGTGAACTCTTTGCGATCAGCCCCGTGATGGCGCGCAAGCCTCCTCGCAGCAGCTGCATCACCATGCTGTTGTTGGATGCGTTGTTCTTGAATTGATACTGCTGAATCACTAGGTCCGAGTTGGCGCGAAGCGTCATGCGGGTACCGTCATTGAACTTGACGATTGCCGATGCCCCCTGTGCAGTGGTCAGACGGTCGCCCTCGTTAAGTGGCAGTCCCGCGCCCAGGGTTCGTGGTGCTTGGCCGACGGTTTGCGCAAAACCGACACCTCGCGCGAACTCAACTTCGCCAACCGCTTGCGCTTGAGCGCCGGTGCCCACCCAACACAGGCCCATCAGAGCACCAATCGTCAGCCAGTCAAGGCGTCGGCGCCAACCTGGGTGCACCGTCAGGGCCGACATGTTTCACCCTCGGTTACCACCCCATTGGCGTCTGCTTCGCGGCGCCGCCTTGGGTCCCCATCTGCGTCGGCGCTGCGTCGGTGTTGCGACTCGACCGCTCGATCAAACCGATCCAGAAAGGCCACCACAAAGTCCGCCGGTCGCCCGCTTGTCTCGGGCTCGGGCGGCGGCGTGAGGGTTTGGCCATTCGCTGTATACGAGACCGGTGGATAGCTGGTGGTGGCGAATGGACCGAACACGATGGTGCCACCAGCGGTGGCCGTCACACCCAAGGCACCGCTGACTCGGCTGTTCTGGACTAAGTCGTGCCCGGCGTTGATGACGATGGCGCCGCGCGTCGATACCACGTCGCCCTCCAGCGTCAAGTCTCCCGCGCTGGTGCGATTGCTGGCAGACAAGCCAATATTGCCGCTGGATGTCACGCCCCCAGGTCCAATGGTCAGCGGGCTGTTAGCCCTCAGTGTCACGGTGCCGCGAGGTGCATTGATGGCACCGACCGTAACTGTCCGCCCGGTGTTGTCCACGCGAATGTTGCTGTCCTGATTGACAACGCCCAACAGGCGCAGATCGCCAGTATTGACCAAGGCAATGTCGCCCAAACCACTGTTGCCGGCCTCAAAACTGTTGATGCGGTTGCCAGCGTCGGTCAGTTCCGTACCCGATGCGGACGAGGTCTTGAGTTGCGCCGTCGTGATTGGTCCGGTTTGTCGGATGCTCCCTCCAGGAACGTCGAGTGAGACGACTGGTGCAGACATTGCCGCGAAGGTCAGGTCGCCGCTTGGCTGCACCACATCGATGGCACCCATCGTGATCGCCCCACCGGTCTGGACAAAGCGACCATTGACCTGCAGACGGCCGCCACCGGCCAGGTTACCGCCAGTCTGTTCGAAACTACCCAGGCTGGCGCTGCCCGACACCTTGAGTATTCCGCCAGTCAAACTGAACGGCAAGGCGCTGTTGAGTGACTGCAGTGACGTCACGCCCGCCGCCGCGTCATACACCGCGCCCAATCCAGCACCGACCGGTATGGACACCGCCAACACGTTGACCCCATCGGGCAGAGCGTCCCAATTGCCAGGGTTAGCCCATTGCCGATCTACCGCGCCGGTCCAGGTCGACACTGGGCGCACCGTGATGTCGGCGAATGCGCCTCCGTTCGCGGCTGAAAACGCGTAGTTCCGTGCATCGAGCCCGCTCAGCGTCAATCCGGTGATGGCGACTTTTTTGCCGGCACCTACATGGCGATCCGCGAAGGCACCGGTGGCACCAACAATTGACAACTGATCGGCCGCCAGCTTGCCATCAAAGGTGGCTGCACCAAGCACCAATGGCGCGTCGGTCGAGCCGTCATAGACCTTGCTGGTCGCGGTGATACCGGCAACATTGGTCAGCGGCCTGGGTGTAATGTCGGCCTGCGTGCGCGCCGTGCCGAGGTCGCCAAGCGTGTAGTTGGCGAGGTCGGAACCGGCCAGCGTAATCCCGGAAATCGCGACGTTCTTGGCCACGCCAGCGTTCTTGTCGTCAAAGCGGCCGGCGGCCGCCGTCACTTGTACGTTGTCGCCTGCCACCTGCCCGGTAAGCACCGCCTTGCTCAAGTCCAGCGTGGCGTCGGTGGTGCCGTCGTAGACCTTGTTCGCCGCAGAAATTGCGGTCACCGCAGACAGGGTGGCCCTGGTGATGTCGGCACGGGTGGTCGGGGCCGGGCCATCGGCCAGGGAGTAGTTGCCGGCATCCGCACCGGAAAAACGAAGCTCGGACAGAATGACGGTCTTGCCGACCCCCACGTTCTTGTCGGAGAAGGAACCCTGTGCCCCGGCAAGCGCGAGCTCATCACCGGGAATTTTTCCGGTCAGGGTGCCACCGATCAGATTGACCTGGGCGCTCACCATTCCATCGTAGACCTTGTTGTCAGCCGTGATGCCACCGGCCACGGTAATCGGTGCGCGGGTGATGTCGGCAGTCGTGGTCGCCGTGCCAACACCGGTAAACCGGTAGTTGGCCGCGTCCGCGCCCCCCAGCGCCAAGCCAGAAATCTGCACCGTCTTGGCAAGGCCAGCGTTCTTGTCGCCAAACAGGCCGCTGGCGCCGGAGACGACCAGCTTGTCGCCCGCCACCTGGCCCGCGAACACCGCCGCATCAACCTTGAGCATCGCCGTCGTGGTGCCGTCATAGACCTTGTTTTGGGCTGTCACGCCACTGATGCCCGTCAGCTCGGCCGGGCTGATGTCAGCGCTCAAGCCGCCTATTCGATCCAGACTCAGCGTGTAGTTTCCCGCGTCGGCACCGGCCAGAGACATGCCGGTGATGCTGACCTTCTTCGCCGCACCCACGTTCTTGTCGGCAAATGCGCCCGTGGCGCCGGCCACCGTCACGACATCGGACCCCAACAATCCTGACAAGCTAGCCGCCCCCATCAACAGGGACGCGTTCGCATTGCCATCGTAAAACTTGCTGCTAGCCGTCACCCCATTTAGCGAAGTGAGTGGCAGCGGCGAGATGGACGCAATGTGCAAGCCGCCAGTAAAGGTGTAATTGCTGGCCAAGCCGGTGCCGTCACCCAAAGTCAAACTACCCAAGGTGACCGGCTTGTTGACACCAACATTCTTGTCTGGGACGCTGCCGGCTCCGGACAAAGTCAAGGTCTCGCCGCCAACCAGGCCACCAATGCTGAAGATGCCGGCGTCGACCACGTTGGTGCCATCGTAGACCCGCGAGCCGGTCAGGTTAACCGTGGTGAACACTGCCAGCGGATTGACTTGGCCAATTGAACCACTGGCACTGACGCCATATCCATAAACCGGATAGGTGCCACCGCCACCCAGTACGCCCGCCAGGGATGGCGAGTTGGCGGAGACCAAGATACCGGACCCCACGTTGGGGTTAGCCAGCGTACCCGCTGTCGCCGAGATCACACCCCCCGTGTCGCCATCAATGTGACCGGTTGGGGCACCAAATGTGGCACCGGACAGACCGATGGCGGTGTTCCCGTCGTAGGTCTTGGAGACCACACCGGCCAGCACCGAGCTCAGCACCGGTGTCACAGCAAACAGGCGTCCATTGCCGGTTGCCTGGGCGGGAGCGGTGGCCCATGGGGCCGCGTATTGTTTGAAATCGCCCGCCCCCAATACCAAGGGGCCGTAGCTGTGCCCCCCTGCGGGATCCGCCAAATACAACAGATGGCGCCCATTGGGCGTGGAGATACCGGAGGCGGGGTCCATCGTGAACGTCCCCCCGGCAGCGCCGAGAATGACAGCATCGCCAAACGCTCCCGCGCTGACGATCGTCGACATGGGAATGGCCAGGCTCCCCGATGCCTCAATCTTGACCGAGCCTGGAGCGGACGCGGCGGAAATCGTCAGCGCAGGCGTCTGCCCAACATAGGCCACGTTGCCACTGACGGTGTTATTCAGGATGACGCTAATGGGGGTGTTCACGCCCGGCAAGCTCAGGTTGATGCCCCCAACCGCTGCCACGCTAAGGCCCCCGGCGCTTGCCACCACCGGTGCGCCCGCGCTCTGTGTTACGGCACCGCCTGCAGTGAGCAAGATCGCACTGCCTACACCCCCATCGTTTTGAATGCCATTGATGATGTCCACCGAACCGATGTTGATGGCGTTGACATCGGTGAAGGCAAAGGTCCGAGCAGCCCCCGATGGACCCGCGTGACCCGGCCAGGTTGGTGACGCTGTTCGACTCCAGCAGTGCGACACCCATTGCACCATCGACATTGAGGTTGGAAACCGTGAGCGTGCGGCCCGCGTCCTGACCAATTGCACCGCCGGTGATGAGGCTCATCGAACTGAACGACGATGCCGTAACCGACTCCTTGACCTGAATGCCAGCCGTGTTCGATATGTTGCCAACCTTCAGCAAGGGTGTCGAAAAACCCAGCAGGGCCCCGCTGGACAAGCGCAACACCCCGGCCACATCCACCGAAGACGAGAACTCGACGGCTGCGGCGGGGGTATCGGGCTTGACCTCGATCCAGTTGCTCCCGCCGCCGGTGGTGGTTGTAGCGGTATGCGCCTGATGGTCAGCCGTATAACTGACGCTGCCGGAGGTCGCGATCACAGGATTGGCGATGGTCAACTTCTTGTTGGGGCCACTGACAGTCAGGAAGATGTCGCCGGTGCCCACGGTCAAGCCCGAAATGCCGACCGTGCCGACCGTCAAGTCGTTGACATTGGCAAACGAAAAGCCCGGGCCGGTCACACTGCCGGCCAAAGTGCCGACGTTGTTGTTGGCGGTGAGCGCCACCGACCCGTTGGATACAACACTCAGGCTGGGCGCACTGATG
>JADKEH010000013.1 GCA_016718155.1 Candidatus Rhodoferax randersensis
CCTTTTCGCCGATCATGATACTGGGCGCCATGGTGTTGCCGCCGGTGATTCTGGGCATGATGGAGCATCGATCGCGGCGCTCAAACCTTGCAGGCCGTGCACACACGCAATTGGGCGTCAACCACGGCATCGGCGCCGCTGCCCCCGTAACAGGTGCCCACCGGGTGGTGGTTGGTGCCAGCGCGGCTGCGTATGGCGTCTTCCCAGTCGGCGGCGTCGGTCACGCAATGCCCGTTGAGCAGGTCGCCCTTGACCCGCTGCCTTGAAGGTTGGGGTCTCCAGGAGAAATATCTTGACGCGCCCGGCCCCCCTTCACGCAGGATGCTGGAGCGGAAGTCGTCAGGGTGGCTGAGGTAGCCCATGTCGATGGCCGGCGACGCCTGCGCACGGGAGTCAGGGCGAGACCAGCTTGACCGAGCCCCCGGCTTTGGGACGCAGCGCTAACCAAAGATTAATGCGCCGACATGCCATGCCGGGCATAGATCTCGCGCCGTGGCTGCTGGCCAGGCCGGTCAAAATTCGTACTGAATCTCCGGCCTGGGGACTGTGGTGTCAGGCGCATGAAGCCGGTCAGCTCGGCAAAATTGGTCAAAAGCCAGGCCACGCCGCTTAGCGACACCACTGGCACAAGGCGGGCATCGCCTGACCACAGGCCGGCGACTAAGCCAGCAGGGTGGGGTCGCCGGGGATGGGAGCCCTGAGCATGACGTCCAGGTGGTCCATCAAGGTTTGCCCGACCGGGCACGGGATCTTCACAACCAGGAATGCCTACGCGCTGCAAGTCCGCCCCGGGCCCGCCAAACCGGACAGGCAGCAGCTTGGCGGAAAGAATGCCGCCACCGCTCACAATGACCTCGCGCCGCCAGGACTGGGTGCCTGGCGCTGGCCCCCATGACACCTCACGCCCACCGCACGCTTGCCCCTCGAACAGGAACGCGCAGTCAGGGCGTGTCGGTCATCAGCGTCAGGTTCTGGCGCACGCCCAGATGGGGGGTTGATGTGGGCCTTGCCGGTGTGGAAGCGCTCGCCGCCTTTCATCATCACCTGCACGCTGTTGTAGCCTTCTTGCGTGGCACCGTTGAAGTCCAGGGTTGAAGGGCAGGCCCGCCTCTTTGCAGGCCTGTTTGACGATGCCGTGGTAGGGGTTGTCAGTGCGCAGCTCTTCCACCACACCGGACCGGCGTCGCCGTGGAAGGCGTCGTGGTGGGTCTGGTTGTTTTCGGCCTTCGTGAAGTAGGGCAGCACGTCGGCATAGCTCCAGCCGGGGTTGCCCATGGCTGCCCAGTCGTCATAGTCGCTGCGGTGACCGCGCAGGTACATCAGTGAATTGATGGCGCCCCCGCCGCCCAGCCCGCGCCCCAGCGGGTGAAAATCGCTGCGCTGCTTGAGCCCGGCCTGCGCTGTGGTTGCAAAGCCATAGTTGCTGGCGTTCTTGCGCGGCACCAGCGCGGCGACCATGCCCGCAGCGGTGCAGTTGGCCAGCACGCCGCGCCGGTCGGGGCCAGCTTCGACCAGCGCCACGTGCACGCCACGGTCCTCCGGACAAGCGAGAGGCCACCACACAACCGGCCGGGCCGCCGCCAACGACGATGTAATCAAACTCTTGCATCCGTTTCCTCACTGCTTGGCAGCTTCGCAATCGGCTGGCCCTGTGCCGACTCCACCGCAGCCGCCACGCAGTGTCGTTTTGACACCAAGCCAAAAGTCATTAGCATTTGACGACATAGGGAAAGCGCAGTTGGACGGCTCCCCGCACTCTACACCACCACATCGCCACAATTTCATGACCATACTCGTGCGCGCCGCCGCGCTGCGGGGCTACGCCGAGCTGGCCCGCGCCTGTGGCGTGGTTCGCTGCGCGCCATGCAACAACGTGCGCCTGTCCCAATTCAATCTCAAGGACGTGGACAGCCTGATCCCCTACGTGGCGTTCATCAACTTGCTTGAGCAAACCGCGAACAAGAGTGGTTGCGCCGACTTCGGCTTACGCCTGGCGCAGGCCCAGGGGATTGGCGTGCTGGGGCAATTGGCGGTGCTGTTTCAGCACGCCTCCAACGCTGGCGAGGCGCTGACCCTGGCATCGCGCCACATCTTTGTGCATAGCCCGGCGGTGCAGCTGGGGGTGCGCCCGTGGTCAACCACTCGGGTCTGGTCGATATTGTCTTCTCACTGGCGATTCCCAATTTGCCGCGCCGGGTGCAGATACTGGAGTTGTCGCTGGGGCTGATCATTAACGGCATACGCGCCGTGGGACAAGGCGCCGTGCAGCCGCGCTTGGTGTTGTTTCCACACGAACGCCAAGGCCCACTGCGCAATACACGCAGACCATGGGCTGCGACTGTGCGTTTGACGGCCCATGTGCCGCGGTGCGAATGGACGCCGCCACCCTGACGCAGCCGCTGCCCGCGCACAACCCGCAGCTGCGCGCGTTTGCCCAGCAATACCTGGACCACCATTTCGGCGACCCGGCGCAACATTTTGGCGACCGGATTCGCAACATGGTGCGCCGATTCTTAAGCAGCGGCATGGGCAACCAGCGCGATATCGCCAGTGCGCTGTCCATCCACACACGGACCCTGCAGCGTCGACTGGCTGCGGAAGGCCTTTGCTTCGAAGACATGGTGGATGCGATTCGAAAGGAGCAGCTCGAAGATCTGCTGAAGAACACGCAGCATCCACCCGTGATGCAAATGGCCATGATGTTGGGATACTCGGACCAACCCAATCTGTACCGAAGTTGCCGGCGCTGGTACCAATGCACGCCCAGTGCGCTTCGCAAGCGACTTTTGAATGCGACCGACTCCATGCCCTAGCAGTCTGTCTGACTCGCGAGCTTAAGAATCTGACCGATTTTGGATTTGCTTCAAAGGGCCAGAAGGGCCCTTTCTGAAGCGAGCGTGTAGGCGCCGGCACGATTTTGGCCCACCTGCTGACATTTGACTGACCCACCATCACGGAGCGCCATCCCGCACCCAGAAACGACTTCAGGGTTCCCTGGCCGGGTCATGCAGAATCGGCCCCCCTGGTTCAGTTTGACGTCGGCGCCAACAGCCGTAGAGTCCAAAGTTTGCTGACAGGGCCACCAGATCGGCATCTTTTGCGAGATGCTTGATCGAGACCCACGGCGCGCCCATGGCTATACCCAGTGCCTTGGCTTCATTGCTCCTGGCAATGGCGCAGCCATCGTTGTTGGACAGCACCACCACCGGTCGGTTGTTCAGGCTGGGTCTGAAAACCCGCTCGCAACTTACATAGAAGTTGTTCCCATCCACCAAGGCAAACATGGTCGCTCACCACAAGGGGATGATTTCTGCCTGTCCACCCAGAATCGGTCGGCACAGGATCTTGTAGCCATCTGCATCAAACCCCGCTGCCTGCCTGGCCAGTGCCTGGCCATCCCGGGGTTCCAGTACGCTGCCCAGATAACACCACTGGGCAATCACATGCATCTGGACTTCGTCGTTGTAGCGCTCCACCAGTGCGATGGCGCCCGGAAATGGCCAGCATTGGACTTGAATGCTCTGCAGGCTGGTTTGGAGTCGGGCATTGTGTGCGGCACGTTCTTCCTGGCCACAACAGGCCCCCGCGCACTGGCGCAGCATGAACCGAAAGCACGGCTTGTTGGGGGAGAGCTTTTCCAGTCCTATCACGCCATAGCAGAGCCGGTGCTGGTCCGCCAACACCCGCATCGCTTCCAGTGCGGCGCGTTTGCTGGAAAACAGTCCGTACAAGCCCTTCTCGGTGGCAAAGTTCCAGGTCCCGTGAGTAGACGATCTGGGCGCCGCTGTCGGTCAGAAGCCACGAGCACAACTGTTTGGTGCGGCGCAGTTTTTGGTTGTACAACGGCTGCCTTTGTTTGATCAGGCTGGCTTCGAGCAGCAGCGCTCCGATTTCCCCTGCGGTGCGGATGTGGCTGATATGCCGGGTCTGGCGCAGCAAGCGGGCCTCTTCTCCATTCCTGAGATGGGACAGCACCCGGTTTCGAATGTTGACGCTCTTGCCGATGTACAGCGGCAGCATCTCTGAATCGCCGTGAAGATGTAGACCCCCGGCGCGGCCGGCAAGTCATTCATGGCATCGCGCAGGTGCTGCGGATACGCAAAGTCCGCGACGGCGTCGAATTCGGAATGGCGCTTTCTGGAGGGGTCGCATTCAGGCACTGAACTGTTTGATGGAGGCTGTCACCATGTTGGCGCCAACATTGAGCGGCCAGAGTGTCAGGCCTGCCGTCAGAGTTGTCCCTCAACCCAAGTCGCGAATTCGGTCAAATCACCCAATAGCCGCTGTGCTTGGGACGTCGAACCAGCTCGTGCGCCATATTGCAAGCATCTTTGTTTCCCAATATGCGCCTGAACCGGTTTCCTGAGCGGCAGGAAGTGCAGCGCCCATTACCTCGCGCAAAAGCTTCAACGCAGTCATATGGTCTTGTTGGTTGATGACGCTTGCTCGCTTCGCCGTTACACAGTCAGCGTATGCAATGGCGCCTATCACAATCTGGCTGATGATAGGGTTGGCATCCGTCCCTGGCTCCGCCAAAACCATTGCTTCGTCGGCGGCCCGTCGGTATGCGCGAGCAACTGCAAGTCGACCTATCCAATATTCGGAGTCTACTGATTTTCTGCTACCGATACGAGTCATCATGGCACCGACTTCTTTAGTTCAGCAACGTACTGCTCCGGGCTCGCGCCCTTTAATACTTTGGCATCGCGAATGACGTTGTCCCACCAAGGGTCACCTTTAGATAGCCGAATAGCATCGGACCTAGACAAGCCGACTACAGAGCAGGTGACACAGAACCGGTCCTCTACCCCTTGTAGTGCGGCACGAACCGCTTCAGTTGCAGAGTCAGCTTCTCCCTCCTTTGAAAGGACAACTATGTCAAAGTCACTATTTTGAGTGTCGTCACCTCGCGCCGCACTGCCATAGTACCAAGCGGACTCTACTTGCGCGGTGGCGGTCAATACTTCACGTATCTCCCTTACTACGTTCTCCCCGTGGGTCTGCTCGCTGTTAAATAGGGCTTTCAGCGCATTCGCAAGTGGATTTTGGAAATCTATCGAAAACACTTGCGCTCGCGACTGACCAAACCGTTTCAAAAGTTTACTTCCCGTCAAGTTTTCAATAGTTTGACGGGCCCCCCTGGTGGTCAGTCCGCTGTCCCGCGCCAATTGCGCCACGCTCAACGCCCCTCCATGAGCAAACAACACCCGTAGCAGCCTTACGGAACCCTCGTTGCCCAGATAAGTGGTAAGCGGAAACCGCAGGTAGCTTTGAGATTTCAAAGGACGCATGTGTTCATTGTAGCGCAAACAAGGGAAATACACTTCTCTTAAGAGAAATACATTTCCTTTGAGGGAAGTGTATTTCTCTTTCGAATATGTCGAAAGCCAATATTTGCACAGTGTTTCTACCCACCTAGCAAGAAAAGCATCAAAGGCTCGGGACGCTTCGATTGGGTGTCGGCGCCGACAGTCTGGTACTTCGCTGAAGACCTTGGCCGTTCCCTCGCGGCGAGTGCGGACTTGAGATCGGGTGTTGCACCAGGTCCGCTCGACGGCAGATGGTTTGACTGGGCGGCCACCTTGACCGTTAACGTGCAATTATTCTGGCTTTACGTCTCACTTTGAGCAATTGAATTGCGGCTTTAGTGTGATTACGATTTCTCATAATGTAAATATTTTGTTATTTTAAATTGCTTTGAGATAAAATATTGTCTGTATGGCTAAGAAAACTGCCCCCTTACTTCCGTCTACGGATGAATTGCTGATCCGCTTCGGTGAACGCTTGCGATTGGCTCGGCTGCGCCGCCGCCTGCCTGCCAAACAGGTGGCAGAGCGCGCCGGCATGTCACCGATGACCTTGCGCAGCCTTGAGCACGGCAGCTCAGGTGTAACGATTGGGGCCTACTTGGCCGTGATGCAGGCGCTTGGAATTGAACAGGATCTCAATCTGCTCGGCAAAGCAGACCCACAGGGTCGGGAGCTGCAGGACGCTTACTTGCCACCGCGCAGATCAAGGCAGTCGAAGCCCAGAGCGACGTCAGCGCGGGGCGAGACAGCTGCCAACGACGGTACTCCAGGCAGCGGGATCGCTGCAATCCTCCACAGTGGTGTTGACGATTCGCCCTTGCGGCATCCGCAAACCGTAGTTCAAACCGCACCTGGTGAAATACTGCACCGCGCAGGCGCAGAAACGTTACAAGCCCTGATGAAACACCAATCGAGCAGCTTGCCGTCAGCGGAAACAATCCGCGTGGACGTGGATCGGATGGTGCCCCGTGTCCTAAAACTGAACACGCTACTTCCGAATCTGACCAACCCCCAGGACTGGATCAAGCAGGGAGGCTTTGTCAGCGCCGACGAGTTGACCCGCAAGATTGACGCCATGTTGAGCCCCCCAATCAAGCGGCAGTAACACATGGCCAGAACCATTGGCGTCTACGCGGATTGGGACGGGCTGGGCCGACCCATTCGTCTTGGTCTGTTGCACATAAGGCGCGGTGCAACCAACGAAGTCCTTGCGTTCGAATTCGACTTGGCCGCCCTTGCTCTCCCGGCCCTGGCCAATGTACAAATTGACCCCAGAATTGGCCACTTCCAAGGTCGTCAACATCCACCACAGGGTCACTCCACTTTCGGCGTTTTCACTGATGCCAGTCCGGATCGTTGGGGGCGCATGCTGATGCGTCGACGTCTGGAGCGTGCACAGCGCGCTGGTCAGATCGATAAAGCCGCAAGCCTGCACGAATCTGACTACCTGCTGGGAGTGCATGATGCCTTTCGCGTCGGTGCCCTACGCTTTCGACTGAATGACACAGGGGACTTCCTGGACGACCAGCATCACGTGGCCGCTCCACCGTTCGTGCAGCTTCGCGAGCTGGAAGCGGCAAGCTTGGCGCTGGAGCGCGACGAGCAGAACACCGCGGAGGCTGGCGATGATTGGTTGCGAATGTTGATCGCACCCGCTGGCTCGCTGGGCGGTGCGCGGCCGAAGGCCAGCGTGATGGCCCCGGACGGGACCCTGTGGATCGCTAAGTTTCCCAGTATTCGCGATGAACACAACGTCGGTGCATGGGAGATGATCGTGCATACACTGGCGCGAAAGTGCGGCTTGTCAGTGCCGCGTGGCCTGGCTCGCCGTTTTGCCAACCCACACCACACCTTTCTTGTGCAACGCTTCGACCGCACCTCAACCGACAAGCGATTGCACTTTGCCTCGGCCATGACACTCACCGGTCACCAGGATGGCGACGACGCGTCAACCGGCGCAAGCTATCTGGAAATCGCCCGCGTGATCATGGATCATGGCGCCCACACCGACACTGATCTGCGTGAGTTGTGGTCACGCATCGTGTTCAACATGCTGGTGTCGAACGCGGACGATCACCTGCGCAACCACGGTTTCCTCTTAGTCCCCGGCATGGGCTGGGGTTTGTCCGCCGCCTATGACATGAACTCAGAGCCGGGTTCACATGGTCTAAAACTCAATGTCAGTGAAGCCGACAACGCCATCGACTTGGATTTAGCCCGATCCGTAGCGCCGTTCTTTCGAGTCTCGCGTAGTGCTGCTGCCGAGATTATTCAGACAAGTCAGGCGATAGTGAGAACTTGGCCGGCAGTCGCCGCCGAACTGGGTATCCCCGGGCGCGAACAGGCGCGAATGAAATCGGCATTTCGACTGGCAGGCTGATCACCCGCGACAATTGACTCGCCCCCCATGATGCGAGGCAACGAGAGAGAGACACCGTAGTAGCCCGGCGCACCACGAAACAACGCCAAAGTCGCTCGTCCACGAGTGAGCTCAGCCAACCATTCGTGGGTGTGCAGTTGCAGCAGCGGCTCCAGGTTCTCGCATACCAGCAAGTCCTCGTAGGACAGGTCATGCGCGGCCCTCGAACTCAACGCCAGCATGTTGCCGGGTGGAAGTCTGAGATCGGGCATCGCCATCGGTACTACCGTCACCAGATCGTCCGAGACACGTTGCGCGCCTGATTTTTCGAAGCCACCTCGAGGCGCTTTGCCACGCAAGAAATTCTCCTTTGGCCCGACCAGATCGAACCCTCGCGACTTGTGCAGGTTGGCCGCCTTGTCGTGGTCCGCAGGGGTGTACACAACACGGGCACCGTGTGTAGCGCCTGACTTCCTGCGCCATTGGCGCAGTCTGCTTGGGTGGTAAAGTGAACGCCGCCTTTTGCATTTCATCGAGCACCAGCGCATCCGAGTCCAGCGGCTTGACGTGCGCCACCACGGCGGGCAGGCTCGCCGCCATCAGGAAGTCAGGTGTGTCACCGCTGAGATCGACCTCAAAGCCCCGCCACGACGGCTGCTGGCGCAACAGAGCAAGCCCGAGGGCAAGAACTACGGCTTCGTGGAGCCCGAGCCAGTCGCTGTTGGTCAGTGAACAAACTCCGCCGCGAAGAATGCGGCGCGTTAGTTGCAGCGGTGCACGTGGTGCGAGTGGGGTCGCAGACCGGCGTGGCGGAGAATTTTCTTGTCAGTTTGTTGAAAACGGAGAAGATCCTCTATTCATCGGAGGAAAAATTGACCCGCCGCGTCATCGGATACGAGTTTCTGAGGGAGCAGCTTGTAGGCGCCGACACGATTTTGACCCACCATCACGGAGCCCCATCCCGCACCCAGAAACGATTTCAGGGACCCCTGGAAGGGTCACGCAGAATCGGCAGCCTGGGTCAGCTTGACGTCGGCGCCGACACTGCCGGTGCCCGCATGGGATGACCGACCTACGCGGAATACTCGGCTTACCGTGCATGTGGCACTAGTCCAGAACGAGACTACAATTAGCCTCAAACTAGACATGAGATGCATAATGAGCACCACCGCACAAAGTGAGACAACTCAACGCGCCCCTATTCGGGCCAAGGCAGGAATCGCCACCGCGCTACCGCGCCGGGCAGCCGTTGCGGCGGCCAAATTGGCGACAAGTCGAATTGGGCATGCCGCAGGGTTCGGTGCTGCCGTGAGCTACTACCCACGCAAAGGTGTCGACGATTTCGTGCGGCAGGTTTTCAACGCAACGCCCATGGAACTTGTTGAGGCTGAGCGAACGGGTGTTGCAGGCTACTTCTTGAAGGATCTATCCAAACGCTTGGAAATGCCAGCGGCGCGAGTTTTCACAATGCTTGGCGTCCCCAAGGCCACGGCAGAAAAGAAGTCCGCCACCGGCGAAGTGGTCAGTGGCAGCGGGGGGCAGGCGGCCATCGGTGTTGCAAAGCTTCTGGGTACGGCGCAGGCGATCGTTGCGAACTCGACTGCCGCCGGCGCAGAGAATTTCGACTCAGCAAAATGGCTTGGACACTGGCTTGAACGCCCGCAACCCGCCTTGGGTGGTCGTAAACCGGCCGATCTGATCGATACCCCGACCGGAATTGAGGTTGTGTCCAAATTACTTGGAGCGATTGAAAGCGGAGCGTTTCAGTGATTCTTTGGCGGATTGCCGCCGACACCCGAACCTACAGCGCAGATGACCTAAGCGGCCTCGGCGCCGCTATGTACCCAGGTCGCTGGAACGAGGTAAAGCAGGCTGTCCTCTATTCGGCGCCGACGATTGCCATCGCCGTTTTGGAGACCGCCGCACATGTTGACGACGCAGGCCTTCCGCTTGATCGTTTTTTGGTCCGCATGGACATACCGGCTGCTGTTTGGAGGGCCCGGGAGGAGCTGGATGTCTCGACACTCCCGATAACTTGGTCTGCAATACCTGCCGGCAAGGGTAGCATCAAGATTGGTGCGGCCTGGCTCACGTCACAGCGATCACCAATTCTGCTCGTGCCCTCAGTGATCGTGCCAGAAGAGCGTGCAGCTTTGATCAATCCCTTGCATCCACTCGCCCGGCGAATCACCGCGACGATTGTTCGGCCGTTCGAGTACAACCGGTTGTTTCGCAAGGGCTAAACCGCTTCCGGCCTCACATGGCAACGGCTCAGAACTCGATCTCAGCGCCTTTGGTCACGCCACTCGCCTGCGCATTGGACGTCAAGCTAGGCGTCTGTGATCGAAAGGTGGATCCAAAACGCATCGGCGCCAAGCCATGAGGGCGCATCCTCACCCTGTCAGCCGTGTTTTCCCGTCTCCCACCCCACGGCCCCGATCGCGCGCTCGGCCACTTCGGCGGCCAGGGGTTCGAGGGTAGTGGCCATCGTGTCGTTCCAGCGGTTCAGGTAGCCGAACAGGGCGATGGACGCGACGATCTCGACGATCTGCTCGTCGTTGTAGTGCTTCTTCATCTCGTCAAAGTCTGCATGCGTCGCCTCGTTGGGCACCTTGCCGGCCTTCAGGGCCAGGCCGATGGCGGCGCGCTCTGCGGGGGTAAACAGCGCGCTGTTCTCGAAGTCCCACAGCGCAGCAATCTTTGCGTCCGACGCCTTGTAGATGCTGGCCAGGTTGGTCATGTGCGACTGGCAGTAAAGACAGCCGGCCGCGTAACTGCTGGCCAGGCTGACCAGCATCTTGGTTTCCTCGGGCACCGTGCCTTCGTACAGCACCGCCTGGTTCAGCGCCATGAAGGCCCGCACGATGTTGGGCCGTCGCACCATGGTCATGATGCTGTTGGGCGTAAAGCCGCGCGTCTTCTTGTAATGCTCGAAACGCTCTCGGATGTCGTCTTCCTTGATGTCGGCCAGGGGAATAGGGGAGAGGTGGGGCATGGGGAAGTCCGTATGGGTTTGGGGCGAAAGACGTGTCGCCCAGTTTATAGGCCTTGCAGGGGGCCGGTGCTTCTTCATCCAACCGGGGCATGTCTCACGCTACCGAGCTGCATGTTTAGGCGCCGACACGATCTTGACTCACCTGTCGACGTTTGACTGACCCACCATGACGGAGCGCCATCCTGCAACTCGTTCTCCGCAACAAGAACGGCGACCCTTTCGAGTCGCCGTTTTTAGTTCAGTCTGGATCCCTTGGCCACACGCGCCACCAACCACTCGTGCACGTCGGCCCTGACATTGCGCCCCTCCAGCAGAAAGGCCTCGTAACGGTTGGGCACATAGGGCAGGTAGACCAGCGCCATTTTTGCCTCGTCTGGTGTCCGATTTGCCTTGCGAGCATTACAGACCGAGCACGCTGCTACCAGGTTCATCCAGTCGTACGGCCCGCCCCGCGAGTCCGGCACGATGTGTTCGACCTGCAAATCACGCTCAAGGAAGATTTGGGCGCAGTAAGCACAGGTGCACCGATCCCGAACCAGCAACTTGGCTTTGGTGACAGTCGCAGGGACATCGAACAGGTTGCGCCGCGACATGCCGCGCAAGGCGACTATCGGGTGCACAACGATTTGTGATTGACGGCCCGACTGTACGTTCCAGCCACCGCGCAACGTCGCCAGGGGACCCGCACCGTCCTCCCAAGCGACGGCACCGGTTGCGTAATGTGTCGCAGCGTCCTCCAGGGTGATCCAGGCCTGAGGGGTGCCCTGGATGTCGAGCTGAAGCACGCGGTGCATGATGGTGGTCTCCTTTCTGCCACAAATGGCGTCTGTATCAGGTTGATGGTGCCCGACACATGGCTCGAACCTGTATGCCGAAGCCACGAGGTTTGAGCCCGTTGCGTCTGCCAGTTTCGCCAATCTGGCAGGAATGTTTGGGGTGAGTCGGGGAATCGAACCCTCGTCTCCTGTTTCACAGACAGGCGTGCTACCACTGCACCAGAATCACCGCTGATTTGGTTGTCACGGCTGGGATCGAACCAGCGACAGCCGCCTTATCAAGACAGTGCTCTACCACTGAGCTACGCGACAAAAGTGACTACCACTCGCCGGACATGCAGACGCGTTGCGCCAAGTCGAACTCGGCTTCATCGCGTATGGGCAAGCGTCGAACGCGGCGCCGGGCGCCGACAAGCGCTGCCAGCCGGTGCGCGGCAACTCGCAGTATCGGGACACGTGGTCTGGCCGCGTGAGTTGGGACGAAATATGTCTTGCGCATGACGCGGCTCCTGTGGTTAAGTGAATTGAAAGACTTGGCCCCTCCTGGACGACTCGAACGTCCGACAGGCCGGGTAGAAGCCGGGCGCTCTATCCAACTGAGCTAAGGAGGGCGAGAAAACGATGGCATCCCGAGAAGGAATCGAACCTTCAACCTTCGGTTTTGGAGACCGATGCTCTGCCAGTTGAGCTACCGAGATGTGGATCCTGT
Organism: Candidatus Rhodoferax randersensis; assembly: GCA_016718155.1. Lineage (GTDB taxonomy): Bacteria > Pseudomonadota > Gammaproteobacteria > Burkholderiales > Burkholderiaceae_C > Rhodoferax_D > Rhodoferax_D randersensis. Next base: position 12,149 of record JADKEH010000013.1, read on the forward strand.
TTGTCTGCGCTTTGGCAGGTTTGTGATGGTCCCCCAGGCGGGACTCGAACCCGCAAAAGCTCGGCTTCTAAAGCCGATAGGTGTACCAATTTCCATTGCCACCGGTGCGCCCAGAAAGATTCGAACTCTCTACCCCCTGGATCGAAGCCAGGTGCTCTATCCAAATGAGCTATGGACGCAAGAGAAATGGCGGAAGGTAGAGGATTCGAACCTCTGCGCCGTGGTTCACACGACATCACGGTGTTCAAGACCGGTGCTATGAGCCGCTCTGCCAACCTTCCGAAAACTGGTGCCAAAGGAGGGAATCGAACCCCCAACGCCTGCGCCTTCAACGCAGCGCTCTACCAATTGAGCTACCTTGGCCAAACTGCTGGCGCATCGTGCCGGAGTCGAACCGGCGACCTTTCGCTAGACAGGCGAACACTCTGGCCGCCGAGTTAACGATGCGCAAAAACTGGTGCCCCGCACACGACTCGAACGTGCACGTTCCTGGTTCGTAGCCAGGTGCTCTATTCAGTTGAGCTATGCGCGCATGTTTGGTAGTTCCGGCTGGGATCGAACCAGCGACGACTGGCTTATGAGGCCAGGGCTACTGCCACTGAGCTACGGAACCACTGCGTCCTGGCAGACCGTGATGGACTCGAACCACCGAATGCCACAGTCAAAGTGTGGTGCCTTACCAGCTTGGCGAACGGCCTATGAAGTAGTGGGGCGGAAGATGAAGGATTCGAACCTTCGAGCCGTTGCCGACCGCACCTTAGCAGGGTGCTCCATTTCCACTCTGGCAATCTTCCAATAGTTCCCGGTTACGAGTTCCGGGGGTGCCCAATCTTTGCACCCGGTTTCCCACAGCCTCGGCATGTCACTGCCACGGCAACTCCAGCGATTTGTACTTCGCCGGAAATGCGGTTGATCTGGTTGCAGAGGCGAGATTTGAACTCGCGATCTTTGGCGTATGAGACCAACGGGGACGGCCGCTCCCCTACCCTGCAATGTCTGGAGTCGGTAAGGGGATTCGAACCCCTGTCTACTGGGATGAAAACCCAGTGTCCTGAGCCACTAGACGATACCGACAAAACTGGTGCCCACGGTCGCGACTTGAACGGACGGCCTATCGCTTACAAGGCGATTGCTCTACCAACTGAGCTACGCGGGCTGTTGAGATTCCAATTCGGCTGTGTCTGCACGTGAGCACGCGGCGTGACGCCGACGTGGGTTCCCTCACTGCACCGGCATGCCGACACATCCCACTCCATCGTTCCCGCGATGGCGCATGAGTGGTAGTGCACAGGCACACCCGAATTGGAGCGGATGGTGAGGTTCGAACTCACGACAGCTTGCTTGGAAGGCAAGCGCTCTACCGACTGAGCTACATCCGCAAATTTTGCGAGACGCGCACCCGTCCAGTGGTGGATGCGGCCTCGCGGCATATTTTTAACGATCATCCGCCTGGTTGGCGGTAGCAGCGCGATCACTGCATGGTTAGTCCCGTGGAACGGGGGTTGAAAAACAAAACAGGCCCGGATCCTTATCGGAGTCCGGGCCTGTTTGGAAACAGTTTGGAAGTGCGCTGCTAGGCTGGCACTCCCCCCGGATTGATCTGATCCTCATACGCGTTAAGCCACAACGATGTGGGCCGCTGCATATGGCTTGGTGCTTTGGTGGATCCGAAGCGACCCAGCGAGCACGCACCACCACACTGGCTCGAAATGAGCCTGCGTGCGGTTGAAATAGTGCTTCTGGATATCACGATGGGTCCTTTTGATTAACCTGCTACTAACGTTGCAACCTTGGGTTGCGATGACGTGAACTGTAAAGAGTCTTTACCGCGTTGTCAACACCATGCACAATCTCTTTTTTGTTTTGTCGTTTTTTTGTCATCCATGCCTCCTATATCGGTCATCCGCCGCCACAACGCGTTGGCGCTATTCAAAGAATTCGCCGAGGCGCAAATCGCAGCAGGAGTACCGCCAAAAGGCCTTGAGCAAACGTTCGCTGCGCAGATTCAGATCTCCCCCAGCCTTTGGAGCCAAGTGAAGTCCTCGCGGCCAATTGGGGACCAGATGGCGCGACAGATTGAAGCCCTGTGCAAGAGGGAAACCGGCTGGCTTGACATCGAGCGGGCGCACGACATTGCGGACACCGCAGAGGCCTACTTCATCGAGGAGGCTCGAAAGGCATGGCGCGTGCTGAACGCCAAGGGTAAGCGTGAACTGCTGCGCGAAATCAAGCGGCATCTGCTTTGATGGCGCACTCGAACACGCCAGCCCAAGTTCCAAGTGGCCAGGCCGTTCGGTCACCATGCGCGCCCAAGGTGTCACCGGTAAGCGCATAGACGCCTTGGCCCAGTCGGTAGCTTCTTGAACTCAATTTAGAACAGATCCTTCTTAAATTTAGGAATTTCCTTTGCAAGGTTGAGCAAAAGCTTGGCCCGCTGGACGACAAAGTCGGCAATAGTTTTCACCAACGCGACTTCCTCACCTGTGTAGACGGGGTCGGCGCTCTGTGCTATTGCCTCGACGATGGCAATCTCGCACAAGGCAACGAGTTCTCTGGCAAAAAAGGGCCTGCTTACCTTGGCACGTTCACAGAAGTCAGCGAGGGCAAACGACTTCACGTCTTCCAGCTTGAACTCATCGCCAAATGCCATGGCCAGGTCATGTTCCAGCTTTTGCGAGTCGTACTGCATCACGCTCACCAAGTCATAGAGCTCGGCCACCCGCAGTCCCGCGCGACTAACGTAGTACGACAGATTTTTGCCGTGTGCATCACTATTGCCGGTCAGCAAGGTGGTCACTACCCACATGGTCATGCGCCGAATACCAACGGCTGGCTGTTCCAGGTACTGTCGGGTGGTGAACAGGCGCTCAAGACTTGCGCCGTCCCGGATATGCGCGACATCCTTGCCATTGCCCAGGTTGCGCTCGTACTTGGCCGCGACGGATATGTCCGTTGCTTGGCAGGCGTCGATGATGTGCAGTCGCTCGGCCACTGGCAATTTCACGCCGTCAGGGCCGTGCACAAACTGACCGGCACGCAGGCGGCGGTCGAACCGTCGAATAGACAGCAGCGGGTCCGGTACACGCAGGATATCGACCTCGGCGACATGGTCCTGTCCGTACCTGCGCACGCTCATGCGTGACGCCAGTTTCATGCAGAAATGTTCATTGGCGACCATGAACGGCAGGGCAGTGCTCAATGGCTCAGGTTTAAGAATATGGGTGGACGACAAAGAACCGTCGACCAGAAAGAGCCGGTCACCCACACGATTTACCAGCAACTTGTCCTGAAAGCCGGCGATAGACATTCGGACTCTGCCATCCCAGACCGTGAAGGGCACCTCGTTGCGGCGCTTGATGCGCTCTTGCAGCTCCGAATGCGGCAGTTCACGAAACTGTGGCACCAGCGCTTGCGGGGTCTGATTGGCCGACAGGAACGTCACCGCACCCGTGGTCTCCTTGCCCAAATATCGGACAAGCCCAAATATGTTGTTCTTTTGGATGTTCGAGTGCACCGAGGCAACGTCCAGCGCCCGGCCTTCAGGCAAAAGATTTTCCAGAAAGCGGCGAATTGACGACGATGTTGCCTTGCCGTCCAAGGGCAGATGGGGTGACAGCGCGTAACCCCGGCGGTCGGACGCCCAAGTTGGGCTGTAGGCCAGGCTGAAGGTATCTTGCTCCGGATGGAACTCCAGTCTTGCCACAAACACCTGCCCAACAAATAGGTCCAGCGCGTATTCGTTTTCGCTATTCATCGCGTTCGCTCGTGTTGGAGAGGGCACGCGATGGCTTGCTACCTGCGCGCAGAACCTCCAACTCGGACTTCAGCAGAACTGCATCGCAAGCAGGCAACACCAGCATTCGCAGGCCCAACCCGTCAAGTACCTTCAGCAGTTTGTCCATCGTGATGGGTCTTCCGTTTTCGAGTCGAGACAGCAAGTCGCTGGACACGAAGCACAGAGCGGCGGCGTCATCAATGCGCAATCTACCCTGCGCGCGTTGGTTGCGCACAATCTGCCCAAGGTCCTCAAGCTTGCGTATTTCTCGAGGCGTCGACAGGTTAATGGATGGGAGTTTTCTTGACATAGTTTCGGTTTAACGAAATTATGCGTGAATTCTGAAATCTTCGCAAATAGTTTCGTTAAACCGAAATTTAAATGGCTTTCATACAGAATATGCTTTTATTTCGCCATACCGAAATTTTGCCAATTGACTGACTCCACCTTTCCTTGGGGGCAAGCCATGCAGAAATGCCGTGTTCGGGAATCGCACCCCGTCAGTGCGGGCCCGGCGAATCGTTCGGATGGAGGGCTGCACCTGATTGGTCGCCGAGCCTAATAAGACAGTTGTATGTGACAGTAGTTATGTCATAATAAGTCACTGCGCCATCCATCGCCATGAATTCCAGCTCCACCTTCACGCTCGACGAACTCTGCACCTTGAGCGATTGCCCCAAGCGCACGGTGCGTTACTACATGCAGATTGGCTTGGTGGACCGTCCCATCGGTGAAACCAAGGCTGCGCACTACCTGCCGCAGCACCTCGATCAGCTCCTCAAAATCCGCCAACTCAGTGACGCCGGGGTGTCGCTGGAGCGTATCCGCGAGGTGCTCTCGGGCGAGGCGCCACCGGTGCCGCCGCGCCAACGCAAGCCCGGCTCGGTGGAGGTGCGCAGCCATCTGTTCATTGCCAACGGGGTGGAACTGCAGATATCGCCAGAAGAAGCGGGCCTGAGCCCAGAGCAGGTGCGCGCGCTGGTGCGCGCCATCATCAAGACCTACCAAGACCTACACGGGGAGTCCCAATGAATACCAAGCACCGGGCTGAAACCGCCCAACTGGTCAGCACCGACGGCCAGACTGCCACGCTGCAGTCAGTGCATATCGAAGGCCGGCTCGATGGCCTGCTGCTGGGCATGAAGGCCCGCCAGCACTACCGCAACACCGGTAAGACCAATCTGGAGACGGTCTACACCTTCCCGCTGCCGTCGGGAGCCACCCTGCTGGGATTGAATGCCGAGATCGGCGGCCACCGGTTGCAAGGCACCGTGCTGGAGAAAAAGCAGGCCACCGAGCGCTACGAGAAGGCCATCGACGAGGGCGACACCCCGATCATGGTCGAGCGCTCGGCGCGCGGCCTGTACACCGCCAACCTGGGCAACCTCAAGCCGGGAGAGGACGCCGTCATCGAAATCGAATACGCCCAACTGCTGCGCTTTGAGCAAGGGCAGATCCGGATCACCATTCCAACTACCGTGGCGCCGCGCTTTGGCGATGCCCATGGCACCGGTGGCTTGGCCGCACACGAGTCGGCGCACGCCAGCCTTCTGGTGGACTACCCCCTGACGGTTCACATCACGCTGGCCGGCGAGGTGGCGCGGGCGAGCGTGCAATGCCCCAGTCACGCGGTGTCGCTGGCGTCCGAGGCCGCAGCATTGACCGTGACGCTGCAGCAGGGCGCTTTGCTGGACCGCGACTTCGTGCTGCTGCTGCAGGGCATGCAGGGACAGTCGTTTGCCACCGTGGTACCCGACGGCGATGAATTTGCCGTGTTGGCCAGCTTCTACCCCGCCCTGACTGAACGGGTCCGCGAACCCCTGCGGCTGAAGGTGCTGGTGGACTGCTCGGGCTCCATGGCTGGGGACAGCATCGTGGCGGCCCGCGCTGCGCTGCATGAGGTGCTGAAAGAACTCGACCACCAGGACCGGGTCAGCTACAGCCGATTCGGCACGGCGGTGCAGCATGACCTGCCTGCCCTGTGTGCCTGTGATGCCCGCACCATCGAGACGGTGGCAAGGCTGATCGCCAAGACCGAGGCTGACCTGGGTGGCACCCAAATGAACGCCGCCCTGCTGTCGACCTTCAAGCACGGCACTGGCCGCGATTGGAAGAAGCGCTTCGCGCGCTCTGAAGACCGCGAGCGATCCACCGATGTACTGCTGATCACCGATGGTGACATCTGGGATGTGGAAGAAGTCATACGCTCAGCGCAAACTTCCGGTCACCGCGTCTTTGCCATTGGGGTGGGCAGCGCACCTGCCGAGAGCCTGTTGCGCGAGATGGCCGAGAAGACCGGCGGCGCCTGCGAACTGGTGTCGCCCAACCAGGACGTGGGCGCGGTGATCGTGCGCATGGCCCACCGCCTGCGGGCGCCGCGCAGCGGTGCGCCGAAGATCGACTGGGGGCAGGAGGTGTCATGGCAGTCACCGCTGCCCGCCAGTCTTTTTGGCGGCGACACGGTGCACCTCTATGCGCGGCTCAAGAATCCGCCACAGCGGGCACCCACCTTGTCGTGGTCGGTCGGTCAGACCCTGTGCCAGGCGGGCGCAAACGCGCTCGAAGCCGGGCAGGGCGACACGATCCAGCGCCTTGCCGGGGCGGCGCAGTTTGAGAGTATTGGTCGACCAGATCCGAAGGTGGGCGAGTCAGTGCCGCAGCGCCTGGAACTGGCGCTGCGCTATCAACTGGTCACCGATCTGACCAACCTGATACTGGTCCATGTGCGCCAGCAAAGCGACAAGGCAAGCGGTCTTCCCGTGCTGGCGCAAATAGCCCATATGCAAGCTGCCGGCTGGGGCGGTGCGGGTTCGGTTCAAGATAGCCAGGTGCTCTACAGCAGATGCCTGTCGTCGACCGACCTCTCTGCGGCCAGTCCAGCACCGGCGTATGTGGGGATGGCTACCCCAGCCGTCTGGCGAACGGTTAACCGGCGTTCACTGGCAGCGGCCAAGCTCGACGCACTGGCCGCCGGTTCATCGGATCACTTTGAAATCTCGGCGTTCTTGCGCAAGCGGGAGGATGGCGTGGGCTCGACGCCAGTCGTGTCGCCGGGCGAGTTGTTGGACGGGTTGAACCAGGTCGCGCTGACGGCCAAGGACTTTGACGATGCGCTGCAAAACCTGTTGAGTCGACCAGTCGGTAAAGACATCATCAAGCTTGTGGAGGTGGTGACCAAGCAGGTGGGTGGCCGCGCAACCGCCTGGGCTTTGCTGCTCGATTGGTTGGCGATTCAACTGAGCGACCAGTGCACCGTGAGCCGACATGCCCAGCGGTTGATCCGGTCTCAACTGGGTGGGGTCGATGAGAGCGTGAGGCTGCAGGCGGCCAATCGGTTTGCAGCCGCGCTGCCCGCAGTCAGCAGCAACGCCTGGGGCGCGGTGCTGGTGACGCTGATTGACAAAGTGGCGAATGCGGTGAGGGGGTCGGCCTGATCGTAGGCGCCGATGTTATTTTGAACCACGTCCTGACTCTTTGACTGGCTCACCATGACGCAGCGCCATCTCGCACCCGGCAACGATTTCGCAGACCCTGGGCACCGGTCATGACGGTGACCGCGTTGGCGTTGAGTAATCGTGAAATGAGTTGGTGGGGGACTTCAATAGATTCCATGATGTGCATTCAATCGTATCGTGATGGGAGAGCGGATGTGAATGGCCCATGATTCACGCACACGTGGCACATGGCGTGGCTCATTTGAAGGTATTTGCTGAACTAATACCTGACTGTTGACGCCGAGTGGTTTCTGACCCAGGTCAGATTTCGGTCGGCGCCAACACCTGGATTCGTCTAAGCGCCACGGGTGCCGTTTGCACAGAGAAACAGGTCAATTCGCGTCGAGCCAAGTCAAAATAGAGGCTGCTGGATGCCGTAGGTTTTGCCGTAGGTTTTTGAAAAATAGTACTGTGCACAGAGGGGCGGTAGAGCTGCCATTGAACTACACCCGCAAGACCCGTAGTTTACATGCGAGGCGCGGGAACAAACCTCCGCTGCGAAGAAAGCGGGGCGTCGGTTGCCCACAGAGCACATGGTGGCAGTGGGGTGGTTCGCCGCGCTCGTTCAGGGTGCCGCTGGCGCACGCGGCACGACACGTTGACGCAGCCAGGCGGCAAACGCGTCCTCGCTGATATCACCGGCGGCGACGCCGAGCATGGTTTGCGTGGCGTCGGCCTGGGTGGTGACGAGGCGGTGACCATTGAGGTGTAGAAATAAACCGGCCGCAAGAAAGGCCGCGCGCTTGTTGCCGTCCACAAAGGCGTGGTTCTTGGCCAATCCAAAACAGTAGCTGACGGCCAATGTGGCCAAGTCGGGCGGGTGCTCAGGGTCGGTATAGGCAACCACATTCAAGGGTTTGGCAAGGGCTGAGTCCAGTAAGCCCTCGTCGCGCAAGCCCGAGCCACCGCCATGCATGGCAAGGCTCTCATCGTGCAGCAGAAGCAGGGCTGACTTGGTAATCCAGCGCCAACTCATTTGGCAAGTTGATGAAAGGTGTCGCGGTACTCGCGCATGAAGGCGCGGCCTGCCTCGATCTCTTCTTCCAGCGCCGGGTCATAGGGCGTGAGCGTATAGCCTTCTGGGGTTTCGGTTAGAAACACGGTCTCGCCCTTGCTTAGCTTCAGCCGTGACAGCGCCTCTTTGGGCAGGATGACGCCCACGGAGTTTCCGATCTGAGTCAGTTTGAGGATATGCATGGGTAGACGCCGTTATAACAAGTGTAATACTAGCGGGGAGCGCGATGGACGTCAATCCAGCGGCCAAGGTCACCCTTGTCGTTGACCCGTGCCGCCGCCTCAAGCCACTCGGAACACTGAAATCGTGCGCACCAGGCCCTCGGCCTGCACCCTTAGCGACTCGGCAGCGGCCGCGCTTTCTTCGACCAGCGCGGCGTTTTGCTGGGTGTTCTTGTCCATGTCGGATACCGCGCGGTTCACGCCCTGAATATCGTCGGCCTGCTCGGCGGTGGCGCGCGAGATCTCCGCCACCATGGTGCTGACCTGTTCGATCGACTTCACGATGCGTTGCATGGTCTCGCCCGCGGCCTGGACCTTGGTGGTACCGGCTTCGACGTGCTCCAGCGAGGCGCTGATCAGGCCCCGGATTTCCTTGGCTGCCTCGCTACTGCGTTGCGCCAGGCTGCGCACTTCGCTGGCCACCACCGCAAAACCGCGCCCTTGCTCGCCAGCGCGGGCCGCTTCGACGGCGGCGTTGAGCGCCAGGATGTTGGTCTGGAAGGCAATGCCGTCGATGGTGCCGATGATGTCGCTGATACGCCGGGCTTGGGCGCTGATGCCGTCCATGGTCTTGACCACCTCGGCTACATCGTTGCCGCCCTGTTGCGCGACACGGGAGGCCTCGCCAGCCAGTCGGTTGGCTTGCACGGCCGTATCGGCGTTGAGCTTGATGGTGTGCGCCAGGTCATTCACCGACGACGAGGTGGCCTGCAAGGCCGAAGCGGTCTGCTCCGTGCGGGTCGCCAGGTCGTTGTTGCCGATCGAGATTTCGCTGGCGGCGGTGTCGATCTGGTCGGCACCACGGCGGATGCTGTCGATCATGCTGTTGAGTCGCTGCGCCACATCGCCCAGCGCCTGCAGCACCTGTCCAGTGGCATCGCTGCCGGCCTGGATGTCGTGGTGTCGGAGGTTCCCATCAGCCACCTCCCGCGCAATGTCGACGGCCTGGCCCAGGGGCTCGACAATCAATCGATTGCAATACCAGGTGACGCCGGCCGACAGCAGCAGTGCCAGGGTGGCCAGGATCACCGTGCCGGTGTTGACCAGGGAAACTGTCTTGCCGACTTCGGTCGCCGCGGCCGAGCCTTGCGCCATCTCGGTGTCCACCACGGCCGTCATCTGTTTGCGTAGTTCAGCGTAGGCGCTCTCGGCGGTGCTCATCATCGAGGCGGCCGTGCCCAGGCCGGCGCTTTTCATGTCCAGTGTGTCGAGCGCACTACGCTCGAACTTCTTGAGCGCTTCCTCGGTGGCCACCAGCCGCGCCATGGCTTCAGGTTGCTTGGCGCTCACGGTTTTCTTCTGCTCTTGCAGCATGGCACCCAGTGCCTTGAATTCTTCGCCGATCTTGTTGTCCAAGGCCTTGATGACGTCCGCTTTGAGTCCGGCGCCTTCGTAGGCCAGGCTTTGCATCACCATGCCGTTGAGTTGCACCGCCCGTTCCTTGAGGTTGCCGGCAGCGGCGATCCGGGGAAGACTGGTCTTGCTGATGGCTTCCAATGCCGTGCTGGTCTGGCTGTTGCCAATAAAACTCTGCAAGGCCACGGCCAGCAGGCACAACATGACCAGCAGCGGTGCCAAGGCAATCTTGACCGAGACGGGCAGTTTGAGGATGAGCTGATTCATGCGAGATCCAGAGAAGGCCAGCCCACGTGGGAGTCTGGCCGGAGGCACACATTGATCGGGTTCACCCAGCGTGAGCCCCGATCCCATCGCATTGGCGCGGCGTTTAGCGGTACACCCCGACGCCAACGTAGCCGTCAAAGTTGCTGAGCTTGATCACATAGGTGGCCTTGCCGTCAACTTTCTTGGTTTGGGGATGCGCCCAGTCGTATTCGACCCAGCCAGAGCCCTTGGACTTGGCCAACTCGCTCATTTCCTTGATGAAAAGTTTGCCGTTCTGGTCCTTCAGCTCCGCCATATTCTTACCCACCAGTTTGTCATTGGCGCCATGCGCCTTGGTGTTGCCGTTGATGTCATTGGCAAACACGTACAGGTCCTTCTTGGTCCAAGTCGCCTTGTCCGTGCTGAAGTCCTTGAACGCCTGATCCGGACCGACTTTCTTGACATGTGCCACGGCCTGTTCGGCCATGGCCTTGGCCTCGTCCTTGGTGCCACGTTCCTGGGACAGGGCGTTGACCGACACAAAACCGACCAGGGCGAGCGCAAGCAACGAACGCAATAACTTCATGGGTTTCTCCAACAAGGGTTGATACGGGGACTGCCACGCGCAATCTAGCAGCAATGCAGTGCACTGTGCAACCCCTTTCTTGCGACCATGCGCCGAGTGTTGACGGGACACAATGTTGCGCGATTCCGTATAGCGTTTAGGGAAACTACGGATTCAGAATGCTGGCCACGCGTACCGCCTGATCTAATGCCAGGTGGCTGATAAAAACGAAAGGTGTTGATTCGATGACTTGGCTGGACCGCTTTCCCTTGCCTTTGCTGGTGCTGCTTGCGGTATGGCTGGCCATCGCACCGCTGTCGCCAGAACCCCATCTGCTTGAAAAGCTTCGAATGTTGTCAGTCGGCGCGCTGACTCGCCCGCTGGACATCTTCGACCTGCTGATGCATGTGACCCCCACGGTGCTGCTCATGCTGCGCCTGTGGAGGCGCTCGAAGATCAAACCGGGCCCGCACTGAGTTGGCCGGTGCGGCGGTTATCGAACGCCTCAGTCCTTCTTCCCGCCTTTGTCCTTCTTTCCCTTGCCATGGCCCTTGCCAGGGCCACGGTCGTCTTGGTCCTGATTGCGATGGCGTGCCTCGTACCGTTCGCGTACCCAATCCTCTTGCACGAAGTAGACCGGCTGACCGCAAGCGTTATAGCGTTTGCAGTGCTTTGCCCACTTCTTTTGATGCCCCGGTGGCACATACAGGTAGATCGGCTGCCGGTGCACCGCCACCGGTGACTGCACGATGACCACCGGTTGCGGGTTGACGAAGCGCGGCTGCGGGAAGTCGCCAATGTCGATGCGCCCATACACCCCGGGCTGGTTGATGCCGATGGAAACCCCCACATTGGTTTGTCCGAACGCCGGGCTCAGGGCGCATGCAGTCAATCCGATTACAAACAGTTTCAACATTGGGTTTCTCCGAAAAAATGTGATGGACTGAACGGCTGGCCAAGCAGAGCCACCGTCAGAAGAAGCGCTGTTGCGCCAGCCAACACGAATGAGCATACGCGCTGGTAATGTTGCATCATGGGTCCGATATGGCGTGTTATCCGTGCGGCAGCACACATAGCGGGACTGGGTAACACAGCCTGGAGCGGTTGCATTGTGGCTACGCAAGCGGCATCATGCTTGCGCGTCTCCGAACCCCGCCGCGCGATGTGATTGAGTCGAAACCAGCAGGAGCTTACGAAATTGAACCTGGATATTTTTTGGATGATCGTCCCGGGCCTGCTGGTGGCCCTTGTTCTGGTCCCCTTGGTGTGGCGAGAACGACAACGCGCCCGCACCGCAGAGCGCAGGGCCTTCAAAGCAGAGGAGGCCGTTGAACGCCTGGACGCTGAGCTGGCTGTCTACATTGCTGCTGAGCGTGAGGCGGCTGAAGTAGCTTCACGGGTTGAGGCGCAGCGGGCTGCGGCTGAACTCGCGGCCCTTGCCGCCGCTAGGCGAGAAGCCGAAGAAGCAGCGGCCCAGATCGAGCTTGAGCAGGAGGCTGCCATAGCGGCGGCGCTTGCGGCCGTCGAGCGCGAAGCCGAAGAAGTGGCGGCGCGGATCGAGGTTGAACGCGAAGCGGTCGCACGCGCCGCTGCACAGGCAGAACGTGAAGCCGCCGAAGCCGCTGTCCGTGTCGAAGTCGAGCGTGAGGCTGCGGCGGCGCTTGCCGAGCGAGAAGCCGAAGAAGCGGCGGCGCGGATCGAGGCTGCACGCGAAGTCGCCGCACGCGCCGCCGCAGAAGCGCAACGTGAAGCTGCTGAAGCCGCTGCCCGTGTCGAGGCTGAACGGGAGGCTGCTGCGGCGCAGGCGCTTGCCGCGGCCGAGCGAGAAGCCGAAGTAGCGGCAGCACGGATCAAGGCTGAACGTGAAGCGGCCGACGCGGCCACAGCTGCGGCCGAGATCGAGTTAGCCGAAGCCGCGGCCCGCGCTGCAGCCGAACTGGAAGCTGCTGAGTGGGAGGCGCGCCTTATAGCCGAACAGTTGGCGGCCCAGGCGGCAGCCATCGCGGTCCAGCCCAAAGAACCGAAACTGCCTGCGCAGACGGTTGTGATGATCGCCGACGACTCCAAGGTGGTGCGGGTCAAGACGAGTCGTTTGCTCGCCAGCCAACATTACCAGGTGGCAACCGCCGATGACGGTGCCGATGCGGTCAAGAAGATCGAAGCCAGCATGCCGGACCTGCTGATCACCGACGTGGAAATGCCGGGGCTCGACGGGTTCGAACTGACGCGCCATGTGCGCGACAACCCGCGCACAAGCCACATTCCCATCATCATGATCAGCTCCAACAGCGCGACCATAGGCGCTCGGGCCGCCCAGGCCGGCGTGAGCGTGGTGATGGACAAGCCCTACCCAGAAGACGAGTTGATTGCGCACATCGCGCGACTGATGACTTGAGCCGTGGCAACGGCGCTCACGGCGCCCGCTACTTCAGGATGTCACCCAAACACAGGTACTTGATCTCGACGTAGTCATCCATGCCATGGTGCGAGCCTTCTCGGCCCAGGCCGGATTGCTTGACGCCGCCAAAGGGTACGTGCTCGGTGGCCAGAATGCCCACGTTGATGCCGACCATGCCGTACTCCAGCGCCTCGGCCACGCGGAAGATGCGGCCGACGTCGCGGCTGTAGAAGTAGCTGGCCAAACCAAACTCGGTGTTGTTGGCGGCGTCCACCGCTTCTTGCTCAGTCTTGAATTTAAATACCGGCGCAAAGGGGCCAAAGGTCTCTTCCTTGGCGCACAACATGTCGGCGGTGGCGTCGGCCACCACGGTGGGCTCGAAGAATTGGCCGCTCAGGCGCTTGCCTCCCACCAGCACCCGGCCGCCCTTGGCCACCGCGTCGTCCACGTGGCGCTGCACCTTGACCAGCGCCGCTTCCTCGATCAGCGGGCCCTGGTTGACGCCTTCCTCGAAGCCGTTGCCGACCTTGGCGGTCCTGACCTTGGCGGCAAACTTCTGCACGAATTCGTCGTAGACACCTTCCTGCACGTACAGGCGATTCGAGCAGACGCAGGTCTGGCCGGCATTGCGGTACTTGCTGGCAAAGGCGCCTTCCACGGCGCTGTCAATGTCGGCGTCGTTGAACACGATGAAGGGTGCGTTGCCACCCAGTTCGAGCGACATCTTCTTGACCGTGGGCGCGCTTTGCGCCATCAGGATGCGGCCCACTTCGGTGGAGCCGGTGAAGCTGATGTGGCGCACCACATCGCTGGCGCACAGCACTTTGCCCACGGCAATGCTGTTGCTGGCATCCGCCGTGATCATGTTCAGCACGCCGGCCGGAATACCGGCACGCAGTGCCAGCTCGGCCGCCGCCAGCGCGGTCAGCGGGGTCAACTCGGCGGGTTTGATGATGACGGTGCAACCGGCGGCCAGGGCCGGCGCCACCTTGCGCGTGATCATGGCCAGCGGGAAGTTCCAGGGCGTGATGGCGGCACACACACCAATCGGTTGCTTGAGCACCATCAGGCGGCGCGTGTTGTCGAACTGGGGCAAGGTTTCGCCATTGATGCGTTTGGCCTCTTCGGCAAACCACTCGACAAAGCTGGCACCGTAGGCGACTTCGCCCTTCGCCTCAGGCAAGGGTTTGCCTTGTTCGGCAGTCATGATGCGGCCCAGGTCGTCCTGGTTTGCCATGAGCAAATCAAACCATTTGCGCAAGATGATGCTGCGCTCCTTGGCGGTCTTGGCTTTCCAGGCTGGCCAGGCGGCATTGGCGGCGGCTATTGCCTCTTGCGCCTCAGTTGGCCCAAGGTTGGCCACGTCGGCCAGATGCGCGCCGGTGGCGGGGTCGTCCACCGCAAAGCGCGCGGAACCAGCGACCCACTGGCCGTTGATCAATGCATCGGTCTTGAGCAGCGTCGGGTCTTTGAGCAGGGCGAGGGGAGAGGTTTTCATGTCCATGATGCAGTCCTGAGTTGATGCAGTTTAGCGGCGCCGACCGCGCAACCACTCCAATGCCACCATCAGCGTGGTGGTGAAGATGATCAACAGCGTGGCGACCGCGGCGATGGTGGGGCTGATGTTCTCGCGGATGCCGGTGAACATCTGTCGCGGCAGCGTTACCTGTGTCGGCCCGGCGATGAACAGCGTCACCACCACCTCGTCGAACGAGGTGGCAAAGGCAAACAGCGCGCCGGAGATCACCCCCGGTGCAATCACCGGCAGGGTGATGCGAAAGAAGGTCTCCAGCGGACCGGCGCCCAGGCTTAAGGACGCGCGCACCAGGTTGTGGTTAAAGCTCTGCAGCGTGGCCAGCACGGTGGTCAGCACGAAGGGCGCGCCCAGCGCGGCGTGCACCAGGATCAGGCCCAGGTAGGTGTCGGTCAGGCCGATGCGGGCAAAAAACAGGTAGGTGCTGACACCCACTACCACGATCGGCACCACCATCGGCGCGATCAGCAGGCTCATCAGCGCGCCCTTGCCAAAGAACTGCACGCGCGCCAGCCCGACGGCGGCCATGGTGCCCAGCACGGTAGCCACCAGCGTGGCGGCAGGGGCCACGATGAAGCTGTTTCGCATGGCGCGGCCCCAGTCGTCGGAGGTGAACAGGTTGTCGTACCACTGCAGCGACCAGCCCGGCATGGGGTAGGCCAGGAAGGTGCTGGAACTGAAGGACAGCGGAATGATCACCAGAATTGGCAACAGCAAGAACGCCAGCACGCCGATGCACAACACACGCAAGGCGTACCAGCCGATGATGTCGGGTACGCTGGCGTAGGCCGGGAAGGTGTTGAAGCCTTTGAACAATGTGGCCATGGTGCTTACCCCAGGCTGAGTTCAGTTTTGACGACGCGCCGGTACAGCGCGTACAGCACCAGCGTGGCGGCCAGCAGCACGCCACCCAGCGCGCAGGCCATGCCCCAGTTCACGTTGACGTTGGTGTACTGGGCGATGTAGTAGCTCAGCATCTGGTCATCGGCGCCACCCAGCAGCGCCGGCGTGACGTAGTAACCAATGCTCAGGATGAACACCAGCAGGCCACCCGCGCCAATGCCAGGGTAGGTTTGCGGCACATAGACGCGAAAGAACGCCGCCAGCGGCGAGCTGCCCAGCGACACAGCGGCGCGCAGGTAGGTGGCGGGAATCGACTTCATCACGCTGTACAGCGGCAGGATCATGAAGGGCAGCAGGATGTGCACCATGGCGATGATCACGCCAAGGCGGTTGAACAGCAAGGCAAGCGGCTCGTCGACTATCCCCAGGCCCATTAGCGAGCGGTTCACCAGACCATTGCTTTGCAGCAGCACGATCCAGGCCGCCACCCGCACCAGGATCGAGGTCCAGAACGGCACCAGCACCAGAATCATCAGCATATTGGCCTTGCGCGCTGACAGGGTTGATAGCCAGTAGGCCAGCGGAAAACCCAGCAGCAGACACCACACCGTGACCACTGCGCTGATGCTGAAGGTGCGCAGCAGGATGCGGCCAAAGGCGGCCTCGTCGGCACCGACCTTGACAATGCCGCCTTGTGCGTCGCGCTTGAGATCGACCGCCGCCAGCAAATAGTCGGGCGTCCAGCGGGAACTGTTCTTGGCAATCGCTTGCCAGAACGGCGGCTCGGCCCAGCGCGGGTCGATCGCCAGCATGCGCTCGCGCACCTGGGTCGGGCTCAGATCCGGCTCCAGCGGCAGGGCGCGGTAGGTGCTCATGATCAGCGAGCGTGCGCCGCCAATCTCGCTGTTGAGCCGACGCGCCAGGGCGCCCGCATCGGCTTGTTCGGTGATGGCACCCAGGTCGGCCATCAGCGCGGCGTAGGCGGCATCGGGCGGCGCACTGGTGCGGTCCCAGCCCTGCAGGGCCTGGCCGGTGCGCCCCAGGGTGTTGGCGACTTCCGGGTTCTCCACGGCGCGGATCAACAACGCGCCGATGGGAACCAGAAAGATCACCAGCAAAAACACCAGCAAGGGCAAGGTCAGCGAGACGGCAAAGGCCTTGCGGCGCCGCTCCGCGCGCCGCAATTGGCCAGCCAATTCGGGCATCGGCAAAGAAGTGGTGGTGGCCATCGCTGTCTTTCTTCCGCTTTCTTTCGTCTATCGTGTCAGGACCTGCCCGGCGGGAGGTCCGTCATTGCAAGCCTCCAGTTCCGGGCCTGAACCGCACACGGACCTTGAACCTGCATCGTCATCGCGAGGCCGCAGGCCGTGGCGATCCATGTATTTTGGGGCCATGGATTGCCGCACTACGTTCGCAATGACGACCGGTTCATGGAAAGGCCGCAGGCCGTGGCAATCCATCATGGTGTGACTCCAACATGGATTGCCGCGCTGCGCTCGCAATGACGGGTGGTGCTGGTTGCCTGGTGTCGGCTCCAGCGCCAGTCGGTCACTTCTGTCTTTACTGCGCGGCCCAGGCGGCGAAGCGTTTCTCGAGTGCCTCACCCTGGTCGGCCCAGAACGTCACGTTGAACTGCAGCGCGGTCTTGGCGTTGGCAGCCGAAGTGGGCAGGTTGCCCAGCACCTTGGCATCGAGCTTGGTCAGCGCCTTGGTGTTGGTCGGGCCGTAGGAGATGTTTTTGGCGTATTCGGCCTGGGCATCCGGGCTGCTGGCCAGGGCGATGTATTTCAGGGCTGCGTCCTTGTTGGGCGTGCCCTTGGGCATGACCCAATAGTCCAGGTCATAGATGCCACCGGTCCAGGTGATCTTCAGGTTTTTGCCTTCGCGCTGGGCGGCGTCGATGCGGCCGTTGTAGGCGGTGGTCATGACCACGTCACCGGCCACCAAAAACTGCGGTGGCTGGGCACCGGCTTCCCACCACTGGATGCTGGGCTTGAGTTCGGTCAGCTTCTTGAAGGCGCGCTCGGCGCCGTCCTTGGTGGCCAGCACCTTGTAGACGTCGGCCACGGCCACGCCGTCGGCCATCAGCGCGAACTCCAGGTTGTAGCGGGCGCCCTTGCGCAGGCCACGTTTGCCAGGGAACTTCTTCACATCCCAGAAGTCGGCCCAGGTGACCGGTGCGTTCTTGAGCTTGTCGCCGTTATAGGCCATCACCGTGGACCAGACAAAGGCGCCAATGCCGCATTCGTGCACCGCAGCGGGGGTGAAGTCGGCCTTGGCGCCGACCTTGCTGTAGTCCAGTTTTTCAAACAGGCCTTCATCGCAGCCGCGGGCGATGTCGGGGGATTCGACTTCTACCACGTCCCAGGTGACTTTCTTGGACTCGACCATGGCCTTGATCTTGGCCTGCTCGCCGTTGTATTCCACGCCGATGACCTTGGCGCCGTTGGCCTTCTCGTAGGGTTCGAAGTAAGCCTTCTTCTGCGCCGCGCCATTGGCACCGCCAAAGTTCACCACGGTGAGCTGGCTTTGGGCCAGCACGGGCAGGGCTGAGGCCACGGCCAGCGCAGCAAGAACGGGTTTGAGTTTCATCGACGGTCTCCTTCTTTGGGGTTGAAAAAACTAACGGGGGAAAGCAGCTCAGGCGTACACGCGCAGGTGCTCGGTGGGCAGGTGCAGGCAGACCGACGAGCCGGCCTGCGGCGTGGTCGCGCCGGTCAGGCCTATCTTGACGGTGGCCTCGGGTTGGCCCGCCGTGCTGCAGCGCAGGCGCAGGTGGTCGCCGAAATAGATCACGTCCTGCACCAGGGCGTTGACGAAATTGGGGCCCTTGGACTCCGCCGCAGGCAACACCTGAATCCGTTCCGGGCGGATGCAGGCCTGCACGGCGGCACCCAGCGCCGCCTGGTTGATGTTGCTGCCGAGCAGCCGCGTGCCATCGGCCAAGGCCACTTCACATTGGTTGCCATGCAGGGCCACCACCTTGCCATCGAGTGCCGTGTTGTCACCCACAAAGCCGGCCACAAAGCGGTTGCTGGGCGTCTCGTACAGGCGGTCCACGCTGTCGATCTGCTGGATGCCGCCGTCGTTAAACACCGCCACGCGGTCGGACATGGTCAGCGCTTCGGATTGATCGTGCGTGACGTAGACAAAGGTCAGCCCCAGCTTCTGGTGTAAGGCCTTGAGTTCAAGCTGCATGTGCTCGCGCAGCTGCTTGTCCAGCGCGCCCAGCGGTTCGTCCATCAGCACCAGTTGCGGGTCGAACACCAGCGCGCGCGCCAGTGCCACACGCTGCTGCTGTCCGCCAGAAAGCTGCGACGGATAACGCTCACCCATGCTGCCGAGTTGCACCATGTCCATGGCACGCAGCACACGGGCTTCGCGTTCGGCCTTGGGCACTTTGCGCACGGTCAGCGGGTAGGCCACGTTGTCGGCCACGCTCATGTGCGGAAACAGCGCGTAGTTCTGGAACACCATGCCGAAGTTGCGCTTGTGCGGTGGCGTTTTGGTGATCGGAATGCCATTGAGGAAGATCTCGCCCGAGGTGGGCGACTCAAAGCCAGCCAGCATCATCAGGGTGGTGGTCTTGCCCGAACCGGACGGCCCGAGCAAGGAGAGGAACTCGCCACGCTGGATGTCGAGGTTGAGCTCGCGCACTACCAGAACCGTGCCGTCGTAGGTCTTCTGAACCCCGGCAAATTTCACCAGCGCTTGAGTGGTCATGGTCGGTGCCGGTCCTTTTGAGCGGGGAGGATATTGGTTGCGGGATGCATGGTCAACCGACCGATCAAGCGGCCAGTGCGGCCACCAGCGAGGCTTCGAGAATGTCCAGCCCCTCGTTGACCAGCGCGTCGGCGGCGGTCAGCGGCACCAGGATACGTAGTACGTTGCCATAGGTTCCGCAGGAAAGCAGCACCAGGCCGCGCCGGGTGGCTTGCTGCACGATGCGCTTGGTCAGATCGGCATCGGGTTGGTTCACGTCCCCGTTTTTGCACAGCTCGATCGCCACCATGGCGCCCAGGCCACGTACCTCGGCAATGCAGGGCTGTTTGGCGGCCACGGCCTGGAGGCGCTCGCGCAGGTGTTCGCCCAGTTTGCGGCTGCGCTCCAGCAGGTTTTCCTTGGCGAATACGTCGAGCACCGCCAGCGCGGCCGCGCAGGCCACCGGGCTGCCGGCGTACGTGCCGCCCAGGCCGCCGGGCGCCGGGGCGTCCATCACCTCGGCGCGGCCCACCACGGCGGAAATCGGAAAGCCACCGGCCATGGATTTGGCCATGGTGATCAGGTCGGGCGCCACACCACTTTGCTCGATGGCAAACCAGGTACCGGTGCGGCCGGCGCCGGTCTGGATTTCGTCGGCAATCAGCAAAATGCCGTGCTGGTCACACAGGGCGCGCAGGCGCTGCAGAAATTCGGTGGGTGCCACGTTGAAGCCGCCTTCGCCTTGGACCGGCTCAACGATGATGGCGGCCACGCGGCTGGCTTCGACATCGTTCTTGAACACCGACTCCAGCGAGGCCATGGCATCGTCGATGCTGATGCCGTGCAGGGCATTGGGGAACTGCGCGTGGAAGATTTCGGCCGGGAATGGGCCGAAGCCGGTCTTGTATGGCGCCACTTTGCCGGTCAGGCCCAGCGTCAGCATGGTGCGGCCGTGGTAGCCGCTGGTGAAGGCAATCACCGCTGAGCGCTTGGTGTAGGCGCGGGCGATCTTGATGGTGTTTTCCACCGCTTCGGCGCCGGTAGTCAGGAACATGGTTTTTTTGGCAAAGTTGCCCGGTGCCAGCGCGTTGATGCGTTCGGCCAGTTCCACATAGGGCTCATAGGCCAGCACCTGAAAGCAGGTGTGGGTGTACTGGTCGAGCTGGGCCTTGACGGCTTCGATGATGGCCGGGTGCCGGTGCCCGGTGTTGAGCACGGCAATGCCACCGGCAAAGTCGATGTAGCGCTTGCCTTCGACATCCCAGATTTCGGCGTTCTCGCCCTTGGCAATGAATACTTCGTGGCTTTGGCCCACGCCACGGGGAATAGCAGCTTGGCGTCGCGCCATCAGGGCGGCGTTGTTCAGATTGGGTTCGCGTTGCATATCGGGCACTCTCTTGCAGTTGAAGTTGTCAGCGTCCTGTACTGTAGGTAAAAGCCAGCGCGGCTAACATATACAGATCGTGCCCATTTGGGGATGCACTGTGCAGTGCGCACGCCCTCTACAGAGAAACCCTAAGTTTGAAACCATGCTTTTCCTTGACTCCGGCTGCCAACAGGATGCCACGCCTTTGGCTCGATGACGGCAGATCTGTGGGAACGCGGGGTTTCGCCGTCTGATCGACGAAGGCGCCATGCGCGCGGGGTCGCCAAGGCGCCGTCGATCCGGCAGTTTGCCCATGCACACGGGGTGAGCGTGTTCACGGTGGTGGACGCGTACGACCGCCTGGTGGCGCAGGGGCTGTTCTCGTCGCGCCCGCATTCCGGCTTCTTTGTGCGCCAGCGCCAGGTGGCGGACGTGGCGGTGCCGGGGCACGGGCCCAATTTCAGCTTCGACTCGATGTGGTACCTGCGCCGCATCTTCGAGAACCGCTCACTCAAGAGCAAGCCTGGTTGCGGCTGGCTGCCCAGCGACTGGCTGTTTCAGGATGGTGTCAAGCGCAGCCTGCGCACGCTGGCCGCCGACGAGGTGGACCTGGGTGGCTATGGCGAGCCCAAGGGCTACGCGCCACTTCGTAAGCTGGTGCGTGACCTGCTGGCCGAGCAGGAGATTGCCGCCGGGACGGAGCAGGTCTTGCTGACGCATGGCTCCAGCCAGGCCATGGACCTGGTGGCGCGCCGTCTGGTGCGCCCTGGCGACGCGGTGCTGGTGGATGACCCGGGCTACCCCAATCTGCTGTTCTCCTTGCGCTTTCTGGGCGCGCGCCTGATTGGCGTGCCGCGCACGCCAGCGGGTTACGACCTGGTCGCGCTGGAGCGGTTGGTCTTGGAGCATCAACCCAAGGTGTTCTTCACGCAGCCGCGCCTGCAAAGCCCGACCGGCTCGGTGGCGCAGCTGGCGCATTTGCACCGGGTGGTGCAACTGGCTGAGAAGCACAACTTCCTGGTGGTGGAGAACGACATCTATGCCGACCTGGACCCCGAGCCGCGCCCCTCGTTGGCCAGCCTGGACCAGTTGCAGCGGGTCATTTACATCAGCAGCTTTTCCAAGACCATCTCGCCCAACATCCGGGTCGGCTACCTGGCCGCCAGCCCGGACCTGCTGGAGGATTTGGCCCAGCTCAAGATGATTTCGGGCCTGACTTCATCGGAATTCAGCGAGCGCCTGGCTTATGGTGCGCTGATCGACGGGCGCTGGCGCAAGCACATCAAAGGTTTGCGCGAGCGGCTGGCGGGGGCCCATGTGCGCGCGGCGCAGCGCTTGTTGGCTATCGGGTTTGAATTGTTTGCCGAGCCCAAGGCGGGCCTGTGCCTGTGGGCCCGACACCCGCAAGTGCACGATGCCGCTGAGCTGGCCTACAAAGCGAGCGAACAGGACATTCTGCTGGGACCCGGGCATTTGTTCGGCCCCGAACTCCGGGTCAGCCCCTGGATACGCTTCAACGTGGCGTATTGCGACGACGAGCGGCTATTGGATTTTCTGAAGGCGCAGTGTCGGGTGCAGTGAAGCGCGGAACCTGCGTGCCCGTGTCACAGTGTCACAAGATGCCGGGTCGATGCGCCCTGCACGGCGCTTAACGGCATGCGTTGGTCAAACGTGACCAGCCGGGCGCTTTGCCTGACCGCCAGGCCAAGCAGGTAGAGGTCAGTGAGTTGCCGGGGACTGTGCATTAGCCCCTGGTTGAAGCACGCGGCATCGAGCAGGCTGATGTCGTCGTTCCAGAACTGGTGGTGCGCATCGGCGGTGGAGTGCTGCAGCATGGGCATCAACACCGAGAGCGGTTGCGGATTGCTGTAGCCGCTTTGGCTCATGATGCGAAGGCAGCCGTTTTGCGTCAGGGGACAACTCGCCCAGCCGTGCCTGATGTTGGCAGCCAGCCAACTCGTGGCGTGGGTGTGGTGCACGTGGTCGCGGTCGTGCAGGGCAATCAGCACATTGATGTCCAGCAACGCGCGCATCAGATGCCTTCTGCGTCACGCAGACGATCAATCAACTCGTTGCTGACGATCCCACCGCGCGAGGGCCGGGGGTGGATGCCATAGGCGGCCAGCGGCTCGGACGCGATGACGGGGGCTCTGACCGGCACAGCGTTGCGCGGTGGCATCTGGCCACCAGCTCCGGCTGTCGGACTGTTTGAAGCCAAACGCATTTGAGCGAGTATGTGGCGCTGCCGAAGCCGGCGGAGTGGTCGCGTCCACAAGCGTCTTCTTTTCGCGCGTGGCGTGCCCCACTTTGTTCAACCTTGCGGGGCCAGTGGCACCTGACCAAGGCAACCAACTGGCCGGCTTGGAAGATCGAAGGCGTGGTGCGCATGGGGTTGCCCGATCGAACGTGCTGCTTTATGCGGTTTGAACCGCTAGCCGACATCACACCCGCCTGGTTGGAAAGCCTTTGCGACGTGGGTGGGCGGCTGGGTTGTTCTGCAAGCTTTGTGCGTCTGTCAGCGCGCCGGGGCAAGGGTCACCGCTGGCGGTGAATGCCCTGTGGCAGGAGGCGTGATGGCTCAATAATCCCATGCCGCGTCCTTCGCGCGCGGGGTTTCTGGCTCGGCTGCTGTTGGCGGCGCACCGCTGGTAACCTCACCACCGACGCGCATTTGCGCTGGCAATTGAGCCAATGCAAGGTTGACCCCAACAACCTCCCCTGTGCTTGCCAACTGAACGCTGACAACTGTTTCTGCCCCGTCAGCGTCGCCGACATACGCAAGATCTTCCTCGACTTTTTTGCCTCCAAGGACCACACGGTGGTGGCCAGCAGCCCGCTCGTTCCCGGCAACGACCCGACCCTGATGTTCGTCAACTCGGGCATGGTGCAGTTCAAGGACGTGTTCCTGGGCACCGACAAGCGCTCCTACGTGCGGGCCGCCTCGGTGCAGGCCTGCCTGCGCGCTGGCGGCAAGCACAACGATCTTGAAAACGTGGGCTACACGGCGCGCCACCACACCTTCTTTGAGATGCTGGGCAACTGGAGTTTTGGCGACTACTTCAAGCGCGATTCGCTCAAGTGGGGCTGGGAACTGCTGACCCAGGTCTACAAGCTGCCCGCCGACAAGCTGTGGGCCACCGTCTACATTGACGACGACGAGGCTTACGACATCTGGACCAAAGAGATCGGCCTGCCCCCCGAGCGCGTGGTGCGCATTGGCGACAACAAGGGCGGCAAGTACATGTCGGACAACTTCTGGATGATGGCCGACACCGGTCCTTGCGGACCCTGTTCGGAAATCTTCTACGACCACGGCCCTGGCATCGCGGGCGGCCCGCCCGGCAGCCCGGAGCAGGACGGCGACCGCTACATCGAAATCTGGAACCACGTGTTCATGCAGTTCGACATGCAGCCCGACGGCAGCGTCAAGCCGCTGCCCGCTCCCTGCGTGGACACCGGCATGGGCCTGGAGCGCCTGGCTGCGATTCTGCAACACGTGCACAGCAACTACGAGATTGATTTGTTCGACGCGCTGGTGAAGGCCGCCGCGCGCGAGACCGGCTGCGCCGACCTGGCCAACAAAAGCTTGCGCGTGATCGCCGACCACATCCGCGCCACTGCTTTCCTGGTGAGTGATGGCGTGATCCCCGGCAGTGAAGGCCGTGGCTACGTGCAGCGCCGCATCATCCGCCGCGCCATCCGCCACGGCTACAAGCTGGGCCAGAAGACGCCGTTCTTTCACAAACTGGTGGCGGACCTGGTGGCGCTGATGGGCGAGGCCTATCCGAGTCTGGTCGCTCAGGAGAAGCGCATCACCGAGGTGCTGAAGGCCGAAGAGGAGCGCTTCTTTGAGACGCTGGAAGTGGGCATGGAGATTCTGGACTCAGCCTTGGGCGGCGACACCAAAGTGTTGCCCGGTGAGGTTGCCTTCAAGTTACATGACACCTACGGTTTTCCGCTGGACCTTTCGGCCGACGTATGCCGCGAGCGTGGTCTGAGCGTGGATGAGGCCGGTTTCGCCACCGCTATGGACAAGCAAAAGACCCAGGCCCGCGCCGCCGGCAAGTTCAGACAAGACCGCGCGCTCGAATACACCGGCGAGGGCAACAACTTTGTCGGTTACGACAGCCTGACGCAGACCACCAAAGTGGTGGCGCTGTACGTCGATGGTGTGGCCGCCACCGAGCTCAAGGCCGGCCAGCACGGTGTGCTGGTGCTTGATGAGACCCCGTTCTACGCCGAGAGCGGCGGCCAGGTGGGCGACGCTGGTGCGGTGTTCAACGACAGTGCCATGTTCGAGGTGGACGACACCCAAAAGATCAAGGCCGATGTGTTCGGCCACCACGGCACGCTGGCCACCGGCAGCATCAAGATTGGTGATGCCGTCACCGCGCACGTGAACGCCGCAGCGCGCAGCGCCACCATGCGTAACCACTCGGTCACGCATTTGATGCACAAAGCTTTGCGCGAGGTGTTGGGTGAGCATGTGCAGCAAAAGGGCAGCCTGGTGAATCCGGAGCGCACCCGTTTTGACTTCGCCCACAACGCGCCGGTGACGGACGAACAAATCAAGGAAATTGAGGTGCGCGTCAACGCCGAGATCCTGCAGAACGCCGCCACGCAGGCACGTGTGATGGACATCGAATCGGCCCAGAAGACCGGCGCCATGATGTTGTTTGGCGAGAAGTATGGCGAGAGCGTGCGCGTGCTCGACATCGGCAGCAGCCGCGAACTGTGTGGCGGCACACACGTGCAACGCAGCGGCGATATTGGCCTGTTCAAGGTGGTGGCGGAGGGCGGCGTGGCCTCGGGCGTGCGCCGCATCGAAGCCGTTACCGGGCAGAACGCCTTGGCCTACCTGCAGGGGCTGGAAGACACGGTGCAACACGCGGCCTCAGCGGTCAAGGCGCCAGTGGTCGAGTTGAACGAGCGCATCGGTCAGGTGCTGGAGCACGTGAAGGCGCTGGAGAAAGAAGTGGCCGCGCTCAAGGGCAAGCTGGCGTCCGCACAAGGCGATGAGATGCTCAGCCAGGCGGTGGACGTCAAGGGCGTCAAGCTGCTGGTGGCCAAGCTGGATGGCGCTGATGCCAAGACCTTGCGCGAGACCATGGACAAGCTCAAGGACAAGCTTAAGTCAGCGGTGATTCTGCTGGCGGTGGTGGAGGGCGACAAGGTGCAGCTTGCTGCGGGTGTGACTGCTGACAACACGGCACGAGTCAAGGCCGGTGAGCTGGTCAACTTTGTGGCGCAACAAGTCGGTGGCAAGGGCGGCGGCAAGCCCGATATGGCGATGGCCGGCGGCACCGAGCCGGCCAAGCTGCCTGCGGCCCTGGCCAGTGTGGCCGCTTGGGTGGCGGCCAAGCTTTGATTTGCGCCAATTCCGTCATCACGAGTGCAGCCCACCAAGTCCGTCATCGCGAGCGTAGCGTGGCGATCCATGTTGGCGTATCACGACGGTGGATTGCCGCGCTGCGCTCGCAATGACGGGGCTTGGTCTCGCGATGACGAAACCCCGTCATGGGGGTTGCCATTGTCTTGGCGTAGGCCTTCCATCAGCGTCTTGAAAGCTGTTCTGGCGCTGGGTTTTGTCCTTTCGCGCGTGTCGCAGGCCGACGCGGCCGAGCCTCAAGAGGCCAGCTTCAACAGCTTGGACGGTACGCCGCTGAAAGTCTGGGTGTTCAAGCCCGTAGCGCCCCCAAACGGCACTGTGATCGCCATGCACGGCTGCGGTGGGCTGTATCGCACACGCGGCAAGCGCCAGGGCCAGCTCAATGCGCGCCACCAGGCCATGGCCAATCTGTTGGTGGACCAGGGTTATGCGGTGGTGTTTCCCGACAGCCTGCGCCCGCGTGGGGTGCAGGAGTTGTGCACCCAGAAGATCGGCCAGCGCGCCATCACTCAAACCGAACGCCGGCGCGATGTGCTTGCCACGCTTAATTGGGTAGCCACCCAGCCCTGGGCGCAAGCGAACAAGATCGCATTGCTCGGCTGGTCGCACGGCGGCAGTGCGGTGTTGGCGGCAACCGAATCTGCGCACCGCGAGGTGGCGGCTCAAACGGTCAAGCCGGCGCTGGCGGTGGCTTTTTACCCCGGCTGCAGTGCCGCCGCCAAGGCCAATTACCAGCCCAACACCAAGCTGATTCTGATGCTGGGCGACAAGGACGATTGGACACCGCCCGCACCGTGCATCGCCTTGGGCAAGGCGGTGGGCGCGGAGGTCAATGTATTCGCCGACAGTTATCACGACTTCGACAACCCCGAAGGCAGCGTCAAGCTGCGCAAGAATGTCCCCAACGGCATCAACCCGGGCCAGGGGGTCCACGCGGGAGCCAACCCGGCCGCGCGGGAAAAGGCCTATGCGCGGCTGCTGGGCGCTTTGCGCACCGTTTTCGACTGAACGTGCGTGGCCGTCTTGGCGCTCACCGAACCAAGCACCGGTAGCGGCAGCTTGAGCGATAACTGCCGCTTGATTTGGCTTACCGGCACTGCGCTGACACGGCCACGTGGAACCGAACCCGCCAGGCTTTGCGTGATGTCGGCCAGTGTCACTTTGTCAAGCTCGGCCAGGTAGGCGCCGGTCGCCTTGCCGATGACGTTCTTGAGCTGGCAGTGCGCGGTCAGCGTGCAGGAGTTGTGGTTCGCGTCAAAACACTCGACCATGCGAAAATCGGTCTCGGTGTTGCGCACCACGTCGCCGATGCGAATCTCGGCGGCGGGCTTGAGCAGGCGCAAACCGCCGCCGCGTCCACGCGTGGTCTGCAGGATGCCCTGGCGCGCCAGATCGTTGACGATCTTCATCAAATGGTTTTTGGAGACTGAATGGCTCTCGGCGATTTCGGCGATGGTAATTGGCCGCTCGGGGTGCACCGCGCAGAACATCAGCACGCGCAGGGTGTAGTCGGTGTAGTCGGTCAGGCGCATGGGTTCTCCTAATAGGTTGGGGTCAGAGCACGTTTGCTGCGCAAAGTGGTCTGACCCGCAATGTTTCAAACATGTATGTCAGATATTTTTTTATGGTACAACGAATTGAAGATGCATGTAAAATGCACCTTAAAATCCTCGCATCAAACTGATTGCCCACCATGAGTACCAAGTTGCCCCCCATTCAGCCAGTCAGCTCGCCGGTGTTGCTGGCCCTGCACGGCATGCCCCTATTGCGGCTGGGTTTTCGCCCCTTCTACATTGGTGCGGCTGTGGTGGCCGCGCTGATCGTGCCGCTGTGGGTGGCTATCTATCTGGGTGGCGTCACCTGGCTGCCCACGCCGCCGCCGCTGCTGTGGCACGCCCACGAGATGCTGTTTGGCTTTGCCATCGCGGTCATCGTCGGCTTCCTGATGACGGCAGGCAAGGCCTGGACCGGGCTGCCCACGCCGCGCGGCCCGGCGCTGGGCGCGCTGGTGTTGCTGTGGCTGGCGGCGCGGGTGGCCGCGCTGGTGGCGCCTTACCCGGTGTTTGCGGTGCTGGACCTGGCGCTGCTGCCAATCGTCGGACTGATCTTTTTGCGCCTGCTGCTGCGCTCGCGCAACATGCGCAACGTACCCTTGGCCGTCATCCTGTTGTTGTTGTCAGCGGTCAACCTGGTGTTCCACCTGTCAGCCAGCGGCGTCATCAGCCTGGCACCGATGCAGAGCCTGTATGCCGGGCTGGCCCTGATCATGATGATCGAGTGTGTGATGGCCGGGCGTGTGGTGCCAGCCTTCACCGCCAGCGCCACACCTGGCCTGAAGATTGAGCCGGTGGCCTGGCTGGAGCGAGCCACGCTGGCGGCCACGGCCGTGGGCCTGGCCTTGTGGGTCAGCGGCTGGCAAAGCGGCGTGACGATGGCGGCGCTGGCGCTGGCCAGCACCCTTAACCTGTACCGCCAGTTGCGCTGGCAGCCGCTGGTGACGCGGGACCGGCCGATTTTGTGGATCCTGCATCTGGCCTACCTGTGGTTGCCGATTGGCCTGGCCCTGCTGGCCCTCGCGCAGGTGGGCGTGGTGACGGCATCGGCCGGGGTGCATGCGCTGGCCGTGGGCACGACCGGCGGCCTGATCATTGGCATGATGACTCGCACCGCGCGTGGCCACACCGGCCGCCAGCTTACGGTGGGCCCGGCCGAGGTGGCGGCCTATGTGCTGGTGATGGGAGCTGCCGTGCTGCGTGTGCTGGTGCCGATGCTGTCGCCATCGCTGTATGTCTACGCCCTGGTGGCGGCCGCTGCAGCCTGGAGCGTGGCCTTTGTCATCTACCTGTGGCTGTATACGCCGTGGCTGATGAGCACGCGGCTCGATGGCAAGGACGGTTGAGCGATTCAACCACCGGCCAAGTCATGGGCAAACGAGCCCATTACCACGTGTACGTGGTGGAACTCTCAAAGGACGTTCTCCGCGAGGCCCGGTTCATGCGGGCCAATCCAGGCTACGTCACGGGCAAGCCTTGCGTCTATGTCGGCATGACCGGCCTGGACCCGGACATACGTTTTGACAAACACAAAGCGGGTATCCAGGCCAACAAATACGCTCAGAAATTTGGTCTGCACTTGTTGCCCGACCTCTACGAGGCCTACAACCCGATGTCTTACGATGACGCCCGCAGCATGGAAGTGGAGCTGGGCATTGAGCTGCGAGCGGCCGGGTTTGGCGTTTGGCAGGCGTGAGCAGGTCTGGCGCGTCAATCGCCCTAGCGAATCCTGGCGGCCTCGGCCTCCATCTGCGACACCAGCTCGTGCATCTGGTCCACCACGGCCTGCACCGTCTCGCGCTTGGACAGGTCGACACCGGCCTTTTGCAGTTGCGTGATCGGGTGATCGTTGCCACCGCTGCGCAGCAGATCCAGGTAGCGCTCGGTCGCCGCCGCGCGGCTGGCGGGCTCACCGGTGGTCATGTCCTTGAACAGTTTGGCGGACGACGCGAAGCAGGTTGCGTATTGGTACACATAGTACGGTGAGTTGTAGAAGTGCGGGATGCGCGACCAAGTGTATTGGTAGGCCTCGTCCACGGTCACCGCATCACCGTAGTAGTCCTTGAGCAATTGCAGGTAGATGCCGTTGAGCACGGCCGCCGTGACCGGTTTGCCGGCTTCCACCAGCTTGTGCGCCTGCATCTCGAAGTCGGCGAACAGCACCTGGGTGTAGAAGGTTCCCACGATGGAATCCACCGCATGTTGCAGCAGCAGGAAGCGCTCCTTGGGATCGGTGGTGGTTTGCAGCAACTGGTTCAGCAGGAAGCGCTCGTTGGTGGTGGAGGCCACCTCGGCCACAAAGATCGTGTAGCTCGATGTCACAAATGGCTGCTTCTCGTAAGACAGAATGGTATGCATGGCGTGGCCACCTTCGTGGGCCAGCGTGAACAACGCGTTCTGCGTGTCGTTGTGGTTGAGCAGCATGTAGGGACCCACGCCGTAGACACCCCCCACATAGGCGCCCGAACGCTTGCCCTCGTTCTCGTACACGTCAATTTGCTTGCCTGCCAGAAACTGCTTGTACTTGGCGCTGTAATCCGCACCCAGCGGCGCCACCGACTGCAGCACGGTCTGCTTGGCGTCATCGTACGGGTAGGTGGTGCTGGTCTTGTAGATCGGAATGGATCCGTCGTACAGGTGGTACTGCTCCAGGCCCAGCAGCTTCTTGCGCAACTTGGCGTAGCGCTGCAGCGGCGCGGTGCCGGCGCGCACGGTGTCCACCAAGGTGCTCACCACCGTTGGGGGGATGGCGTGTCCATCCAGCGCCGCGTCCAGTGTGGTGGGGAAGTTGCGTGCCTGAGCGGTGAACCAGCCCTTTTGCATCACGCCGTTGTAAATGGCGGCATAGGTGTTGGACGTGGCGGCGTAGGTGCCAATGAAGGCGTCGAACGCCTTGGCACGGTCGGCCTGCTTGTGGTTGGTCTGCAGCACCGACTGGTAGGTGCCCGGTGTCAGTGTGACCGGTTTGCCGTCGGACAGCGTTATTTTGGGAAACTTGATGTCCGAGGTGGACAACTCCTGGAAGGTGGCGGTGGGCGTCTGAGCGAAGCGCGCCGACAGGGATAGCAGCTTCTCACCCTGCTCGTCGAGCACGTGTTGCTGTTGCCGGTAGTTGTCCAGGATGGTGAACTTGTAGGGTGCCAGTGCCGGGGAGTCCCGAATCCATTGCTCCATGGTGGCCTGCGGGATCTTCAACAGCTCGGGTGTAAACCAGGCCGTGGCGGTGCCAAACTTGGCAAACACCGCACCCACGCGCTGAAACTTGCCCGCCACCTCCTGGTTACGTGTTTCCACATCGCGCTGCAACTGCGGGTAGCGGTAGACCTTGTATTCGAGCATGCCGATTTCGTCGTAGGCCTGGTAGGCACTGAGCAGCGCTGCCGGACCGTTCTTGAGCGTGCCCTTGCGCGCGGCAAAGGCGTCCATCTTGGCCTCGATGTCTTTCATGGCGGCCTCCCATGCGTCCCAACTGGGATAGATGGGAGAGAAGTCCCAACGATACTGAGCCGGTATCTCGGCTCGGACTTGCGTGGTCGGTTTGGGCGCGCTGGCGGCCAGTGTGCCGGTTGCGAACACCAATTGAACGGTAGTGGCAATGGCGCCAAGCAGCAGGGTTTTCATGGTGGCAAGGATTTCGGTTGATGGACGGGTCGACAAGATTGCGATTAAAACCCGAAAACGGCAATCCGTTGCCCAACTGTCCGAGCGCCCGTCACCGCAGCGTATTGCCCGCAGTGTCTATCCAGCGGCTCGCGCCAAGAATGAACCAGACGCGATAGCGAAACCGGGCCGCAGTCATGCATCTTCCCCCAGGTCGGCCGTGATGCTGGCGAAATTGAAGCGACTCATCAAGGCATCAATGGCCCACGCCGTGCCCCAGCAAATCCAGCCGGTCCACAGTGTGTGGCTCATGAAGTGGGCGCCGCGCATTTGCTGCGCCATGCCAAGGGCCAGGCCCGCCACCACGGCAACGACCAGCCATTTGGCGGCTCGCGCTGGCATATCGCGGCGCAACGCGAAGTAGCCGCTGAAAAATGCAAACCCCGACGAGGCATGGCCCGCCGGGAAGCAGCGGCCATTGCCACCGTCGGTTTCAAACAGATGCGACCAGTGCGGCATGTAGTGCGCCACACCGCCAAAATCGGCCAGGCTCCATGGGCAGCTGGTCATGCTGATCGACTTGAGAGAACTGATGACCGTGACGGCGACCAACGTGGTGAGCGCTAGTTGCAGCCGGCGGCGAAACACCAGGTGCTGAAGCCATCCCACGGGAAACCAGACCCCCACGCACAGCAGCAGCGCCAGTGCCCAGGCCAAACGCCGGGCGCCGTCATGCAGCACGGCGGTCAGCAGCCAGTGCTCTTGCAGCGCAAAGCCCGCCGGGCCGCCAAACCACTGTGCCATCGCCAGATCAAGCCCCGACAGGTCCCAGAGAAAGAGCAGCAGCGCGAGTGAGGCCGTTGAAAACGCCATGATTCTGTTTGAAAGATGTTGCATGACACGCAGCATCGGCCGCCTGTCTTAAGCCATTCTTAACACCTTAACAACAAGACACGCTGAAGGACAATACGCCCATGCGCGTACTGATCGTTGAAGATGATGAAGGTATTGCCCGCGGGCTGGAGTCCCACCTGCGGCATTTGAGTTGGGCGGTTGACATGACCGATGGCGTTGAATCGGCCTGGACGGCTTTGTGTGTTGAGCCGTTTGACCTGGTGCTGCTGGACCTCGGCCTGCGCGACGGCGACGGCGCCGAGGTGCTGCGCCGCCTGCGTCAATCGCCCCCCGGCAAGTTGCCGGACGCGTCCCTACCCGTGCTGATCATGACCGCGCGCGACCAGGTCGCCGCCCGCATCGAATGCCTGGACATGGGGGCCGATGACTATGTAACCAAGCCCTTCCACCCGGACGAACTGGCCGCCCGCATGCGGGCGCTGCGTCGGCGCTCGGTCGGTCGGGCGCAGCCGCTGATCAAAACCGGCTTGATGGAGATTGACCCGGCCGCACGCACCGTGCGTCTGAGCGGCCAGCCGGTGGCGTTGTCAACCCGCGAATTCGGCATCTTGCTGGCCTTGGTGGAAGTGCGCCCGCGCGTGCTGTCGCGTCCCCAGATTGAAGCCGCGCTTTACAGCTGGGACAGTGCCCTGGACAGCAACGCAGTCGAGGTGCATGTGCACCATTTGCGCAAAAAGCTGGGCGAAGGCGTGATTCGCACCATGCGTGGCGTAGGCTATTTTGTGCCGAAGGATGTGGCATGAGGACTCAAATATCCCTGACTGCGAGTCTGATGGCGTGGGCGCTGGGCGCCTTGCTCATCGTTTGGGGCTGCTTTGTGGTGCTGGGCTACAAGACCGGCATTCACGAGGCCGACGAGCTGACCGACGGCCATTTGGCCAGCGTGGCGCTGCTGGAGCTGGCCGGGCACATTGCCCCGTCAAAAGTCCTTCCTGAAGTCGGTGGCCTGCCGGGCCACATCGACCTGAAAAGCCATGACTATCAGCGCTCGATGAGCGTGCTGGTCTGGGATGCTTCGGGCAACATCCTGATGCGCACGGGCGAGGCGCCGTTGGTGCCCTTTAGTACAAACGAGGGCTTTGAAACCCTGCAACTGGGAACGCCTGCCGTTGCCTGGCGGGCGTTTTCTCGCTGGGATGGTCCGGCCCATACTCGCCGCGTAATGGTGCTCTTGAATGCGGTGGAGCGCGACGAGCTGGCCAAAGACATTGCCGAACAGGTCACCGAACCGGGCTTTTGGCTGCTGCCGGTGGTGGCGCTGGCGCTGGGGCTGGCGATCCATCGCGGTTTGCGCCCGCTCTACGCGCTGTCACGCGATGTTGACGCGCTCGACATTCACCAGCCTTTGCCATTGCACGGTCCGTATCTGCAGCACGAGTTCCGCGCCGTGGTGGACTCCATCAACACCCTGGCCGAACGCTACCAGGCGGCGGTGTCGCGCGAGCGGGAGCTGGCCACCGAACTGGCGCATGAACTGCGCACCCCCATGGCCTCGCTTGCGTTGCAGGCGCGAGCCCTGCGCCAAGCCACCTCGCCCGAGGAGCGCGAGCAGTTTTTGCTGCAGCTGGAGCGCGATGCGCTACGGGCGGGGCAAGTGCTGACCAACTTGCTGGCGCTTGCGCGGGCCAGCCGCACCGAAATGGTGGAAGCGCAGCAAACCGTGGATCTGGATCAAATTGCACGCGCCGAAGTGGCCGAATTTGGCCAGGCGGCCCTTGACAGCGGGCATGAACTGGCACTGGTCAGCCCGGGGCCGTTCGTCCTGACCGGTCATGCCGTGTTGCTTGGTCTGGTGTTGCGCAACCTGGTAGAAAACGCCTTGAGCCACACGCCTCCAGGAACTCAGATTGAAGTTCAGCTTGACCCGCAGGCGCGTTGGCTGCAGGTGTGCGACACAGCCGCGCAAGCGACCTCCGCGCCACCTGAGAAGCCGATTGAGGCCGGGCCGTCCCGCGCCCTGGGCCTGGGCTCCGGCCACCGCGTGGTGGAAAAAATTGCAGCTATCCATGGCGCGCAATTTGACCGGGTCACAGCGCCGCCCGGATTCACCGGTTGCTACCGGTTGACGTTTACGCTGAGTAGCGCAAAGCCAGCTGAGTCTCCAAGATCGCCTTGGGCATGATGGCGCTGAAGCGTGTTACGCGCCGTAAGCTGCGGTACCGGCTGCCTGGCCAGCGCCTTGTTGCGGCGATGTCAGCCCAAGGAGCTGTGCGGCATTGACTTTTCCTCGGCTCACGTGGCGCACGCCGCTTACGTTGACGGAGAGCCGGATGGGGCGTCTCGGGGTTTCTGGGATGAATCCGAAAAGAGGGCGATCAAAGCCCCAGTTCCAGTGCGGCCTCGTCGCTCATCATGGACCGGTCCCACGGGGGGTCGAACACGATCTCCACCTCCACATGGCCGACGCGTGGCAGGGCTTCAAGTTTGTCTTGCAATTCTTGCGCAATGCCTTCGCCCATGCCGCAACCGGGGGCGGTGACGGTCATCTTGATCGAAATACGAAAGCGCTCGTCGGCCATGGGCAGCACGTCGCAAACGTAGACCAGACCGAGGGAGACGATGTCCACCGGGATCTCGGGGTCGTAGCAGGTCTTGAGAACGTCCCACACCACGCCGCGCAGGTCCTCCGGGCGGATGTCATCGGGAACTTCCAGCGGCACCGGGGGTTCCTTGCCAATCGCATCGGCGTCCTTGCCGGCGATGCGAACCAGAAACCCGTCGACATAAAGCGTGAAGGACGAGCCCAGCGCCTGCGTGATTTCCCCGACGGTGTCCGCAGGCAGTTCATAGACATCGCCTTGCGGAATCAACTCGGCATGTACCGGGCGGCGAATCACCACGGTTTCGCGCTGGCGTCTCATGGCGTCACGGCTTGGGCTTCCGCGCAGACAAGCGCCGGGGTTTGCAGCGCGTGCCCCAGCGCATGCCAGCCCAGCAGCGCACACTTGATGCGGCTGGGGTAACGCGCCACGCCGGCCAGGCTGATCAGTTTGCCCAGGTAGGCCTCGTCGGGTTCCTCGGTGCCGGTCAGCACGGCCCGAAACCGGGCTTGCAACTGCCTGGCGGCATCCGTCGGCGTGCCCTGGACGGCCTCGGTCATCATGGAGGTGGAGGCCATACAAATGGCGCAGCCCTGGCCCTGAAAACGCACATCGGCAATCCGGTCCTGCTCGATTCTCAGCGCCACACTGATTTGGTCGCCGCACTGCGGATTGGTGCCCTCGGCCCGGTGCGTGGCACCCGGCAGTGGCCCGAAGTTGCGCGGCGCACGTTTGTGCTCCAGCACGATGTCTTGGTATAGATCCAGATCAATGCTCATCGCAACACTCCAATGGCGTGGCTCACGCCGCTGAGCAGTCGCTCCACCTCGTCGAGGGTGTTGTAGATGGCCAGCGAGGCCCGTGTGGTCGGACCGGTGCCGAGATGGTCCAGCAGCGGCTGTGCGCAATGGTGGCCGGTGCGCACGGCGATGCCGCGTGCATCGAGCAAGGTGCCGATGTCGTGCGGGTGCACGCCTTGCACCACAAAAGAGACGATGGCGCTGACCGGGGTCTGCGCCGATAGCACCGTGATCCCGTCGATTTGCTGCAAGCCCCGCACCGCGCGCTGGCGCAGGTCCGCCAAATGGGTTTCGAGGGCGTGCTGGCCGATGGATTCGATGAAGCTTGCCGCGGCGGCCATGCCGACTGCGCCAGTGACGTTGGGCGTGCCGCCTTCCAGCCGCGCGGGTAGCTCGGCAAACACTGCGCCTTGATAGCTGACCGACTGCACCATGTCGCCACCAAAGCGCACCGGCGTCAGGCGCTCCAGCGCGGCGCGCCGGCCGACCAGGGCGCCTATGCCCATCGGGCCGTACATCTTGTGGGCGGAGAAGGCCATGAAGTCGCAGGCCAGCGTGTCGAGCTGCATGGCGCTGTGGCTGACTGCCTGCGCCGCATCGAGCACGGTGAGCGCGCCGGCCTCTTGGGCCAGCGCCAGCAGGGCTTCGTAGGGCGAGCGCTCGCCGCTGGCGTTGGCGCAGGCGGTGAGCGCAAAGACCCGGCTGCGCGGCGACAGCAGCCGTGCCAGCGCGTCTTCATGGAGCTGGCCCTGTGCGTCGGGCAGCAGGATGCGCAAGGTGGCACCGCTGCGCCGCGCGGCCTGCTGCCAGGGCACCAGGTTGGCATGGTGCTCCAGGCCGCTGACGATGATCTCGTCGCCCGGGCCGATGGCGCCGGCGCGGCCATCCAGACCGTGCGACAAGCCCTGGGCCACCAGATTCAGCGCCTCGGTGGTGCCGCTGGTAAACACCAGCTCGTGCTCCTCGCCGGCGCCGACAAAGCGTTTCACGCTGGTGCGCGCCGCTTCGAAGGCGTCGGTGGCGCGCTGGCTCAGGGTGTGCACGCCACGATGGATGTTGGCACGCGTTGTGGTTTCGAACTGGCGCGTGGCGTCCAGCACGGCCAGTGGCATCTGGGTGGTGGCAGCGTTGTCCAGGTAGACCAGCGACTGGCCGTTGATGCGCTGCGCCAGGATGGGAAACTGGGCGCGCAGTGCCGCGCGGTGCGCGAGCGCTGGCTCGGCGCTCATGTTGCGCTCCGTGCCAGGTGCTGCTGCGTCATGCGCGATAGCGCAGCGTCCAGGTTCATACCGGTCAGCCATTCGTGATCGTCCAGCGCACGCTCCAGCACCGCGCGTTGCAGGCCCAGCAGGATCAGCGCCAGCGCGCTGGCCTCATCGAGGCCGCGTTGGCGCGCGTAGAACAGCGCCTCTTCGGGCAAGGCGCCATAGGTGGCGCCGTGAGCGGCCTGCACCTGGTCGTGGTGGATCTCCATGTGTGGGCGCAACACCACGCGCGGCTGGCCGCTGGTGGGGATGGCGCTCAGGCGCTGGCCCACGTTCGCGTCGTCGGCGCCTGGTGCAAGCAGGGTGTGGGCATTGAGCACGGCGTGCGACTTGCCACTTGCCAGCAGCAGTGACTCGACCGCGCTGTGGGTGTCGGCGGCGCTGTGCGCAACGGCAACTTGCTGGTCTAGCGTGGCATCGGCGACCATCAGCGCCGCGCCGATGCGGGCTGCGCTGCGTGGCTGGTTCAGGTCGATCTGCGTGCGCTGCAGATGGTAGGCGCTGCCCGATGCCAGCAGCGCCTGGTCGTAACGGGCAGCTTCCGCCAGCGTGACGTGCAACTGGTGTGCCAGCCGGTCGCCGGGCGCGGGGGCCACCGTGCGCAGGTGGCGCAGGCGTGCGCCGCGGCCCAGCCGGATGTGCAGGTCCAGGTTCTGCACGCCACCAGTTCGATCGGGGTCAAACGCATGCTGCTCCAGCAGCACGCAGTTGGCACCGGCGGCCACGTCGATCACCACCAGTGGCGCGTCAAACAATGCCGGTGGTGCGATCTGCAGCACCAGCTGCAAGGGCGCGGCGGCATGCTGCCCGGGGTCGCCGGCAATGTGCAGGCGCAGGCCGCGCTGGCAAGTGGCGCGGTGCATCCAGCCAAAGTGGGCCGCGTCGCTCTCGTCGGGCCAGGGCAGGCCCCGAAACAGCAAGCTGCGTTGCGCCGGTATGGCTGGGTTGAGCCACTGGGTGATGAACTGGTCTGCCTGCGTTGCATTGAGCGCACGCACCTGCCAGCCCTCGGTTGGGTCGTTCGACTCGCTGGTGGGTGGCAGCCAGGTGCAGGCCGGCGGTGGCGGCAGGTGCCGGAAGTTCTCGGCCTTCGGTCTTATCCAGCCGTGGCTGGCCAGGCGTGCTTGCGCATCCAGCAGGTCGGGGCAGGGCGTGTGGCGCATCTCACACCGCCGCAGCTTCAGGCTGGCGCACAAAGCCGGTGCGGGCAATGTCCCGCGCCAGCGTCAGCGAGCCGGTTTCGGCGATGCGTCCTTGGTCCAGGCGCAGCACCGTATCGGGTGTCAGCGATTCGATCAGTTGCGGGTAGTGTGATACCACCACAAAGGCGGTGCCCTGCGCACGCATGGCCTGTACCTGCTTGACGACGGCGCGTACGCCGTCCACATCCATGCCGGAATCGATCTCATCGAGCAGCGCCAGCCGGGGTTTGAGCAGGGCGAGCTGCAGCAGCTCGTTGCGCTTGCGCTCGCCACCGGAGAAGCCCTCGTTGACCGGGCGGCTCAGCAGCTTGGCATCCAGCCCCAACTCGCTGGCCAGGGCGCGGGCATCCTTCAGGAAGTCATAGGCGTCCAGCGGTGACTCGCCACGCGACTCGCGGATGGCATTGAGCGCGCTGCGCAGGAACAGCGCGTTCTTCACGCCGGGAATGTCCGGTGGTGATTGCAGCGACAAGAACAGGCCGGCGCGGGCGCGCTCCTCGGGCTTCTGTGCCAGCAGGTCCTGGCCATTGAAGCGGGCGCTGCCGGCGCTGACGCGGTAGCGCGGGTGGCCGGCCAGGGTCAGCCCCAGCGTGCTCTTGCCACTGCCGTTGGCGCCCATCAGCACCACCAGCTCACCGGGCTGGATGTCCAACGAGATGGCGTCCAGCACGGTGCGCTCACCCACTTCAACGCGCAGGTCGCGCACGCTCAGCAGGGCAGATGTTTGGTTCATGGTTCTTCCTTTGATGGGGGTGGTCATCCGATCGCACCTTCGAGCGAGACTGCCAGCAGGGCCTTGGCCTCGACGGCGAACTCCATCGGCAGTTCTTCGAGCACGGCCTGGCAGAAGCCGCCCACGATCAGCGCCGCTGCTTCCTGCGGGTGCAGGCCACGCTGCTGGCAGTAGAAGAGGCGTTCCTCCGAGATGCGGGTGGTGGTGGCCTCGTGTTCCACCACGGCGTCGCTGCGCGCCGCGTCTACGTAGGGGTAGGTGTGCGCGCCGCAGTTGGGGCCGATCAGCAGCGAGTCGCACTGCGTGTGGTTGCCGGCGTTTACCGCCGTGGGGGCCACGCGCACCAGGCCGCGATAGCTGTTGTGCGCATGGCCGGCGCTGATGCCCTTGGACACAATGCGGCTCTTGGTGTTGCGCCCTAGGTGGATCATCTTGGTGCCGGTGTCGGCCTGCTGGAAGTGGTTGGCCACGGCAATGGAATGGAACTCGCCGCTGGAGTCGTCGCCGCGCAGCACCACGCTGGGGTATTTCCAGGTAATGGCCGAGCCGGTTTCCACTTGCGTCCAGGCGATGTGCGCGCGTTTGCCCGCACACAGCCCGCGCTTGGTGACAAAGTTGTAGACACCGCCACGACCATGCTCGTCGCCGGGGTACCAGTTCTGCACGGTTGAATACTTGATGTGCGCGTCCTCAAACGCCACCAGCTCCACCACGGCCGCGTGCAACTGGTTCTCGTCGCGCTGCGGCGCGGTGCAACCCTCCAGGTAGCTCACGTGGCTGCCTTCTTCGGCGATGATCAAGGTGCGCTCGAACTGCCCGGTGTTGCGCGCGTTGATGCGAAAGTAGGACGACAGCTCCATTGGGCAGCGCACACCCTTGGGAATGTAGACAAACGAGCCGTCCGAGAACACGGCGGAATTAAGCGCGGCGTAGAAGTTGTCGCCCATCGGCACCACGCTGCCCAGGTAGCGTTCGATCAGCTCGGGGTGGTGTTCCACGGCGTGCGAGAACGAGCTGAAGATCACGCCCACCTCGGCCAACTGCTCCCGAAAAGTGGTACCCACCGACACCGAATCGAACACGGCGTCCACCGCTACGCCGGCCAGGCGGGCACGCTCGTGCAGGGGCACATTGAGCTTCTCGTAGGTCTCAAGCAGCTTGGGGTCGACCTCGGCCAGACTCTTGGGGCCGTCTTTGAGCGACTTGGGCGCTGAGTAGTAACACAGGGCCTGGAAGTCGATCGGGTTCATGCGCAGCCGGGTCCAGTTGGGTTGCGGCAACGTCAACCAGTGGGCAAACGCTTTGAGGCGCCATTGCAGCAGGAAGTCGGGTTCACGCTTCTTGAGCGAGATGGCGCGCACTGTGTCCTCATCCAGACCAGGGGGCAGGGCGTCCGACTCGATGTCGGTGACAAATCCGTGGCGGTAAGGGCCGTCCAGTGCCTGGTTCAGGGCGGGGGCTTGTTCGGTCGTTCGCATCGGCTGCCTTGTGTGGTGTTCGCAAGCGTGGCGGGTCGTTCTTTAAAAGATGTAAGTATTATGCATCTTTAAAGTTTGCAGGGATGTGATTGTTCGGTTTGACCGTTTTGGTCGGATGGGCATCCTCATTTGGGTGTGTAGTGTCCTGCTTGATGAAGCAGAACCACGACCAGCGTGATCTAACTGCTGGTGTAGTTCAAAAGTGCTATCAAATAAATAGCTATTGACGCAATATTTGCGGGGACCAAAGGCCAAAAGCCAAAAATTCACCGCCGATACACTTTGCGTTTTGAGGTGGCGCTCTGATAGAAATTCATGTTCAATATTTCTTCATGCATCTCGAATGCACAACAGCTACTCATCTGTCTTTTCAATATCGCCGCGAACCCGGCGCGCATTTTGCACAATAGCGCTGCTCTCGCCCGCCAAGCTTGGCGGCGGATAGGTGACTTGCGTCCCATCAACGTGGGCGAACGCGGTCAGGACATGGGGTCTGCGTCCCTTCGGCCCATCAATGTCCTCAACGTGGACACCCCGGACCAGCAGTGCGTCACCAATCAGCGAGCGGTGGCAGCGCCAGGGAACCGCTTCGGCGCACATCAAGACACAACGCTCAGTGCGCGCCAGGTCCGCGACCCATTGAACGTTGTCGGCGAACTCCGTGGACTGCATGTAGTCCGCATAGCCTCGAAACGAGAGATTCTGCCAGCCAGAGTTTGGAGAATCGGCCCGCGCATGGCGCAAGCCGCCCAGGCCCGCAAGATGCGTATACGAAATTTGAAATGCATCCAACGCGGTGGGGAGCGCGTCTTGATTGAATTGGGGATTGTGGTGCGACCGGGGTACCGTTCTCACATCCAGCACCCGTTCAACTCCGTTGCTTCGCAACAGGTCGACGAACGTGTCGAGCAACCGGTTGGAATGGCCGATGGTACATATAAGCGGCTCGGCCGCTGCAGTATGGCGACGCATATCAATCTTCAATATTTCAGCCGAATCATCTTGATGGCGTAGGAGGGCTCCAGACCTTTCCGGTGATCACTGGTGTCTTGCCCAGCAATCCCAGCACCACCTGCAAAGCCACAGCAACCGCACCGACGATAAACACC
Source organism: Candidatus Rhodoferax randersensis (assembly GCA_016718155.1). Taxonomy (GTDB): domain Bacteria; phylum Pseudomonadota; class Gammaproteobacteria; order Burkholderiales; family Burkholderiaceae_C; genus Rhodoferax_D; species Rhodoferax_D randersensis. The sequence continues at coordinate 53,248 of JADKEH010000013.1, forward strand.
ATATCACCGAACGTGCGCACCCAGCGCAGGGTTTGCAGCAGGGGCTGTTGCATGAAGGCTTCGCTGCGGGCGTACCACAGGCCCTCGCTCACGCTGGCGTGGAACTGAATGATCCCAATCGGCAACAGGCTGGTGAAAATCATCAGCACCAAGCCGGCGTTGAGCCCCCAGAACGCAGTGCGCATCAGACCCTGGTGCAAGCGGCAATGCGGCCGGATGTAGCGCAGCACCAGCAGCGTGAAGCCCAGAGCCAGAAAGCCATAGACCCCGAACAACGCGGCGTGCGCATGCACCGGCGTGGTGTTGAGCCCCTGGATGTAATACAGCGACAGCGGCGGGTTGATCATGAAGCCGAACACGCCCGCGCCCAGCATGTTCCAGAAGGCCACCGCGACGAAAAACATCATTGGCCATTTGAGTTCCTCCATCCACGGCGCCCGCGCCTTCAGGCGCCAGTTCTCCCAGGCATCGTGGCCCAAGACGATCAGCGGCACCACTTCCAATGCGCTGAAGCTCGCTCCCACCGCCATCACCGGCGTTGTGGTGCCCGAGAAATACAGGTGATGAAAGGTGCCGGGTATGCCACCTAGCAGAAACAGCGAGGCGGACGCCAGGCTGGCGGTCGTTGCCATGCTTCGCGACACCAACCCCATCGTGACAAAGATGAAGGCCAGCGCGGTTGTCGCAAACACTTCGAAGAACCCTTCGACCCACAGATGCACCACCCACCAGCGCCAATATTCCATCACCGTCAGGTGGGTACGCTCGCCATAAAACAGGCCAGCACCATAGAACAGGCCAATCGCCACTACAGACGCGGTGAGCAGGGCTAGCAGGTTCTTGTCGCCACCCGGGCGCTTCAGGGCCGGTGCGATGCCACGCAACATCAGCACTAACCAAAAGGCGATGCCAGCGAACTTGCCGATCTGCCAGAGGCGGCCCAGATCGACATACTCATAACCCTGGTGGCCCAGCCAGAAATTGAGATGCGGCGGCATGATCTGCGCAATGGCGAGGAAGTTGCCAATGAAGGAACCGGCCACCACCACGACCAGGGCCCAGAACAGGATGTCCACGCCAAGCTTCTGGAACTTCGGATCCTTACCCCCATGGATCAGCGGCGCGAGGAACAGACCTACCGCGAGGAATCCCGTGGCGATCCAGAACAGCGCCGCCTGGATGTGCCAGGTGCGCGTCAGGGCATACGGGAACCACTGGGAGAGGTCGATGCCGTAAAACTGCTGCCCCTCGACCGTGTAGTGCGCGGTGAGGCCGCCCACCATGACCTGGAACACGAACAGGGCCACGATCAGAAACAGGTACTTGCCCAGCGCGTGCTGCGACGGTGTCAGCGCGAAGCTGCGCAGCGGGTCTTGTGCAGCGGCGGCCGGCAGAGGCTCGTCGTGGCGGCGCAGAAACGCCCAGGCCCACACCAGCAGGCCGACACCGGCCAGCAACACCACAATGCTGGCGATCGACCAGACGATGTTTTCTGCGCTGGGCTGGTTGCCGATCAGGGGTTCATGCGGCCAGTTGTTGGTGTAGGTGACCACCGTGTCGGGGCGCTCGGTGGCGGCGGCCCAGGCGGTCCAGAAGAAAAACTGGGTCAGCTTGACCCGCCGCTCGGCGCTGGGCAGCGTGTTTTCTTTCATGGCGAAGTGCTCGCGGCTCTTCTTTAGCTCGGGCGCATCCGAGAACAAGCGTTCGTAGTAAACGGCGGTTTGCGCCATGGCCATCGCGCGCCGCTCTGACACGCGCAGTACGCCGCTGGCCGGGTCCACCCGATTGCCCCGGTATTCGCGCTTCAGGTCTTCCCGCAACCCCGCTTGTGCGGAGGCACCCAGCGCCGCATAGGGTTGGCCATGGGTCTCTTGTGCTGCCAGCGCAAGCCAGGCCGTCAGTTCGCGGTGCAGCCAATCCGCCGTCCAGTCTGGGGCCTGGTAGGCACCATGGCCCCAGATTGAACCCAGTTGCATCCCGCCTACCGATTGCCACGCCGTTTGCCCGTCGAGGATATCGTCCCGGGTGAACAGCGCCTTGCCGTCGGCATTGACCACCTGGGCCGGTATCGGCGGGGCCTGCCGGTAGATTTCAGTTCCGTAGTAGCCGAGTAGCGAAAACGTCACCGCCAAAATGGCGATCAGGATGAACCAGAGTTTTCGGTAGGCTTGCATGCCACATTGAAATGTGTTCCAGCGATCCATTCCGTGCGCTGGCGCGCATTGCCTGCAGGAGCAGGTGGCAGGCGCTTGTTCAGGCCTGGGCGGTATTCCTGCGGCCCAGCCACCACAAACCGGAAAATATCACCAACCAGACGACCGTACGCAGTGTCATGGCACCCAGGCTATCTTTTGCCACCGCTTCTCCTGCAGCATACGCAATGCCAATGGCTGCCAGGACGAAGAGGTTGAGCGCAAATATTGCGAACGCACCATTTCTTCCGAAAGTGAGGTTGCGCCACGCCACTATGCCAACGCCTACATAGCCAAAAGCCATCAGCGTGTTGTAGATCAGCAATGGCAGAAACACGACGTATCCAGGGTTTGTCCCGGCAAGAACGCGACCGCCCGCGAAAATGGTGACCATTCCAAACAGCACAGCCAAGAGCGCCAGCGCCTTCTGACTGATTTTCAAATACGCAGGTTGGTTCAACTTAATCTCCAATGGGTCAGTGATGCGGGATCACCGCACCTCACCAGCGTAACACCCTAGGCCCCAGGGCGGTGCCAACCAGTGCCGTCAGGCCGATTCCGGCGGTGTACCAGACCGCGACAAACACGGTCGATGCCTCGGGGCATGCCAAAGAATATCCATTGGCACCAACCGCTCCGGCCAATGGACCGGCAGAAAAGCCAGCGCCGCGCAGGTGCGAGCGTGCCAGGCCGCGAACCGCCAAAAGTGTTGCAGCCAGGCTGGCAAGGACATGGAGTGGCAATGGCGCCGAGCAGCAGGGTTTTCATGGTGGCAAGGATTCGAGTTGGTTCAAGGCCAGTGTGATTACGATTAGAGCCCGAAAACTCGACTGTCACAGACCCTGTCTGGATGATGGTGCTGCGCCTCTAGCGTCGGCGGATACGTTGGGAAATTCGCGTCCCAAAAGAGGCATGGATGGACGCATCCAGTCGTGGTACTTCAAGCGATCTCGGGTCTTTTCTGCTTTGCCTTGATGGGCATCGTATGCGTCGGAAACTTCGCGTGGCGATTAAGGTTCTTTTAAGATACATCAAAGATACTTCTATGGCCAATTTCGGCAAACAACGATTTGTTGGAGGTGTTATGTTGAATACTGTGAAGATATGGAAACTGGCTGCGGCAGCAGCGCTTGCCGTGGGCTTGTCGGGGGTAGCGTCGGCGGCCACTGGCGCGGCGGCGCACGAGCACGGCGGGCACGTGGTCAAGCTCACGCTGGACCACGGCAAGAAGTGGGCGACCGATGAGCCCTTGCGCAAGGGCATGGCGGCGATCCGCGGCAACCTGGAAGGGGCGCTGCATGAGATCCATGCAGGCAAGCTCGACGCTGCTGGCTACAACGTGCTGGCGGACAAGGTGGGGGCGCAGGTTGGCAGCATCGTGGCCGATTGCAAACTGGAGCCCAAGGCCGACGCGCAACTGCACGTGGTCATCGCGCAGATGCTGGAGGGCGTGGACGCCATGCAGGGCAAACAGAAGAAGGTCAAGCGCCAAGCCGGTGCCGTCAAGGTACTGACAGCTCTGGAACATTATGGAACCTACTTTGATGATCCAAACTGGAAAGCCATTAAGCACTAAGCACCGTGCCGCTGCCCGAGCGCACCCCTGCAAGGTGAGGTCATGAGAGTCCTCCTGGTCGAAGACGATGCCTTGCTGGGGGACGGCATCCGAGCCGGTCTGATACAGACCGGCTTTGCGGTGGATTGGGCTAAGGACGGACGCGAAGCCGAGCTGGCGGTGTCAACTCAGACCTACGACGCGGTGGTCCTCGATCTGGGCTTGCCGCGCTTGCCTGGGCTTGATGTGTTGCGGCGCGCGCGCGCCGCCAAGAACCCGGTGCCGATTCTGATTCTGACCGCGCGCGATATGGTGCCCGATCGCATCGCCGGGCTGGATGCCGGCGCCGACGATTACTTGGTGAAGCCTTTCGATCTGGGCGAGCTGCAGGCACGCCTGCGTGCGCTGGTGCGGCGCGCAAGCGGGCAGGTTGAGACCGTCATCACGCATGGTGCACTGCGGCTGGACCCGCTGGACCACAGCGTCCAATTCGAGGGCCGGCCAGTGGAGCTGTCGGCGCGGGAGTTCGCCGTGCTGCAAGAACTTCTGCGCCATCCCGGGCGCGTGTTGGCCAAGGCGAGCCTGGAGGAAAAGATTTACGGCTGGGGCGACGAGATCGACAGCAACGCGATCGAGGTCTATGTGCACCACCTGCGGCGCAAGCTCGACCACAAGTTGATTCGCACCGTGCGCGGCGTCGGCTACATGCTGGCCAAGGCGGCGCCATGAGGACTTCACTGCGTCGCCGATTGATGTGGCTGCTGTCGTCGGCGGTGTTGTCGGCCTGGCTTGCCACGGCCTGGTTCTCCTACTCGGATGCGCGCGCGCAGATTGGCACCATGCTCGATGGTCAGTTGCGCTTGTCGGCACAGTTGATTGCGCAGCAGTTCGGGCCCGAAATGGCGCCAGCCGGTGCCACGTCCGTGCCGCCGCAGGGTGGCCCCGATGCCAGGATGGCCTACCAGGTGTGGGACGGTCAGGCACGGTTGCGCCAGCGCTCGGCCAATTCGCCCCGGACCCGCTTGAGCACGGCGGACCAGGGCTTCTCCGAGATCAACATTGACGGCCAGCGCTGGCGCGTCTACAGCCATGCCGCGCCCGACGGCCGCTTCGTGGTGCAGGTGGCTGAGCGCCGTGCGCTGAGGGACGAACTCGCGCAGAGCGTGGCCAACCATCTGATGCACCCGTTGGCGGTGGCCGTGCCGGTGCTGGGGTTGCTGATCTGGCTGAGCGTCACCGCCGGGCTGCTGCCGCTCGGTGCGCTAGCCTCGCAGGTACAGCGCCGCGCCCCTGACAATCTGGCGCCATTGCCCGAGCCTGCGGTGCCGCGCGAAGTCGCGCCGCTGGTACACGCTCTCAATGCGCTGTTCGAGCGCCTGCGGACCTCCTTCGAGCAGGAGCGCCGCTTCACCGCCGACGCCGCGCACGAGTTGCGCACGCCGCTGGCCGCGCTCAAGACGCAGGCGCAGGTGGCGCAGGCTGCCACTTCCCAACAGGCGCTGCGTCATGCGCTGAACCAGATTGTGGCCGGCGCCGACCGTGCAACGCATCTCCTGGAGCAACTGCTGATGCTGGCCCGCTTGGACCCGCAGGCCAGCCTGCCCGCGGCCGAGTCCTTGTCGTTGCCGCAACTGGCTGCCGCCAGCATCGCGCAGCTGGCGCCCATGGCGGCGGACAAGGATGTCGACCTCGCACAAGAGTCGCCCGATGCGGCGATGGTGCGTGGCGACGCGGCCCTGTTGTCGGTCCTGCTGCGCAATCTCCTGGACAATGCGATCCGTTACGCGCCAGCCGGCACCGAAGTTGAGCTGAGCGTGGCCCGAGCGCCGGGCGAGGTCGTCTTGTGCGTGAGTGATCAGGGCCCAGGCATTGCGGAGCACGAGCGCCAGCGCGTGCTGGAGCGCTTTTACCGTATCGATGGTGTCAGCGGGGAGGGAAGTGGCCTGGGGTTGTCGATCGTCCAGCGCATCGTGGAGCTGCATGGCGCCACCTGGCGCCTGGGCGAGGGCAAGGGTGGCAAGGGCTTGAGGGTGGAAGTGGCGTTTCCAGCCCTGGAAACTTGAACTTTCGCCGCAGTCGCCCCAGGCGCTGCGAGTTTGTGTACCATCGGCCGCTGCCCGAGTCGCTCGGGCAGGTTGTTGGAACTGGGCTTGCACGCGAAGCTGAGGGCAAGCCCCACGGAGCCATGATTTGAACTATTTTCTGCTCAAACACCTGCACGTCAGTTGCGTGGTGATCAGCATCAGTCTGTTTGTGCTGCGCGGCTCACTGGAGCTGCTGGGTCGGCCCTGGCGGCACTGGCGCGTGCTGCGCGTGGCGCCGCATGTGATCGACACCTTGCTGCTCGGGACGGCGCTGTGGATGGCCTGGCAGATTGGCCAGTACCCGTTTGTCAACGGCTGGCTGACCGCCAAGGTGTTGGCGCTGCTCGCCTACATCCTGCTGGGCATGCGCGCGCTGGGCAAGTCCACGCCGCAGGGTCAGCGCTTGCCCTATTTTGTTGCGGCGCTGGTCAGCGTGGTCTACATCGTCGGCGTGGCGCTGACCCACTCGCCCAGTTGGGGCTGGTAGTCGACAGGCTCAGGCGGCCCGGATCTCGAACACCGCGTCATCGAGCGCGTGGTCCAGCAAGATACGCTGCACGCGTGCTTGCCAGAGCCGGCCGAACTCGGCGCGCTGTTCGTCACTTGCCATGCCGACCAGACACATCTGCATCAGCCGCATGGTTTGCGGGTCGCCCGGCACGCTGTGGGCGTGGCCTTGCGCCAGCACGGCCTGGCCGGTGTCGGTGCGGGTGAAGCGCAGTTCGGCTTCGATGTTCACATTGAATTGCAGCAGCCCGCGGCGTACGAACTGGCCGCCCAGGCCGGCGAAGCCGCCCTCAGCGGCGGCGCCGCTCAGCAGGCCCAGCACAGCGGCGACGACGCCGGTGGTGCCGGCCTCATATGGCTCACGCAGATCCACGGCAATGTCGCCGCGTTGCGGCATGGCATCACCGTACAGCGCCTGGATGGCGCGCACGCCCAGCCAGTAGGCGCTGGCGACCGTGGGGCAGGAGTGCCCGGCCAGCCGCACCGCGTCGGCATAGCCGTAAGTCATCAGGCCGCCGTCGACCGAACCCAGCAGCTCGGCCAGCGGGTCGCGCAGGGTGATGCTTGGGACCTGCTCGAAGAAGGCTGGGAACTTCATGGTGGGGATCAGAGGCAGACGAAGTCGATCACGATCGCGCCGGGCTCTTTTTGCACGTACTGGATCGAGACGGCGTCGCCATAACGGGCATTGAGCTGGTGCAGCAGCGGGATCGGGTCGTGGTCATTGCAAAAGCGCATGGTTTCGCCTGGCTGCAGGGAGTCGAGCGCGCCAAAGATGGCGGCATGCCGAAAACGCTTGGCGACGCCGCGTGCGTCGAACGGGTAAATGGCTTCAGGGGTGACGTGGCCGGTGGCGCAGGAACTCATGGCAATCCTTAAAGTGGGTTGAAAGATGCATTGTAGATGAATGTTACATTCCACGCCGTTTTCGTGGCGCGTGTTTCTATACTGGCACCCATGCATAGCCGTACCTGCTGGTCAATCGCGTGGCGCCTGGGCGCTCGCGTGCTGGTCATCGGCGCCCTGCTGCTGGCGGGCTGCGGCGATCGGGCGCGCCCGGACGTTGAGTGGCATCGGCGCGATCTGCTCGATGGCTTGCTGGCGCACTGGGTCGTGGCGGCGCCCACCGATTCGGGCTTCATGCGCACCACGATCAACCGGCAGTGGCAACCCGACGCCAAGCAAAGCGGCCACCTGACCGAGCAAAGCCGCTTGGTCTACACGCTGATCGTGGGGTTTGAGCTGACGCGTGAGCAGCGCTTCCTGGTGGCGGCTCAGCGTGGCGCGGACTTCTTGCTGACACGCTTTCGTGATCCGGTGCACGGCGGTTTCTTCGCGCGGGTGGGTGCCGATGGCCAAGTGATCGCGGAGGCCAAGAACACCTATGGGCACGCGTTTGCCTTGCTGGCCTTGTCCCACATGGCCAGGGTGACCGGTGAGGCGCGTTACCGCGCCGCGGCGCTGCAGGCGTGGCGCGAGATCGACATGGGGCTGCGCGACGGCAAGGGAGGTTTTCGCGGCGAACTGCCGAGAAACTTCTCGCCACCGGAGGCGAGGGTGGGCGCCGTGGCGTCGCAGAACCCGCTGATGCATCTGTTCGAGGCCTTGCTGGCGCTGCACGATGCCACCCACGACCCGGTGGCGCTGCAAGGCGCCAAGCGCATGGCTGACTTTGTGATCTACCGCCTGATGACCGGCACGCCCGAAGGCGGGGCCTACATTGCCGAGTGGTACGACGGCGACTGGAAGCCACTGACCACCCGCGAGCAAGGCGGCTACACCGATATTGGGCATCAGTTCGAATGGAGCCACCTGCTGCTGGCGGCGGAGCGGCGTGGTTTGTCCGGCATTTACGCGCCCAGTGCCGAGCGCATCCTCAGATTTGCCGTGAAGCAGGGCTACGACGAGATCGACGGGGGCGTGTTCAGCAAGGTCTACCCGGATGGCAGCGTGGACCGCGACAAGGGTTGGTGGCAACAAACCGAGGCACTGCGCGCCTTCATGGCGTTCGCACCATCGGCGGGCCAGAGCGAGCAGTGGCGCCGTTACGAGCAGACGCTGGGCTTGGTGCGCGAACAATTCGTCGACCCCCAAAATGGCGGCTGGTACAGCAAGTCGCGCGCCCAGTGCAAGCAAGGCGCCTGCCCCGAAGCGCAGCCCGATCCCTACCACATGACTGGCATGCACCTGGCTGCCATTGCAGTGGCAGCCGAGCGCAAATAGGGGAGGGTTCGGCTGCGCAACGGATGCAGTGCACACTGCGCCGACTTTGACTCCTTGAGGCTTGCTAGGCGCGCGACAATTTGCCAAAAATTGTGCATTCGCAATTTAGGAAAACGACTATGGCTGCTTCAGCGGCAAATCATCGGGTAAGCGTCAAAGTTGTGGGTACTAACGGTCAGATATCCCTGGGCAAGCAGTTCGCGGGGCGACAAGTTCTGGTGGAAAAGCAGGCCGAGGGTGTTTGGCTGATCCGCACCGCTACGGCGGCCCCCGACAACGAGCGCTGGCTACATGCCCCTTCGGCAGCTACCGACCTGGCCAAGGCTTTGGACTGGGCTTCCCGGAGTCAGCCCAACGATGCGGCGCTTGACCAGACGTTGAGCCGCCTCGCACGTGGCAAACGCTAAGCCCGAGTTTGTAGTTCGCTTGGACCTGAACAACCCGGTCTTTCAGTCAAACCTGTTGCAACTACAAAAGGTAGAGCGCCACGCTGCGCTTGATACGCTCAACAAGCTGCGCCAGCTCTATTGGAATCAGGTGTACCGTGACGACGGTCTCAAGTGGGCGAAGATCAGCAGCGTCAAGCCGCCCGTCGGGGTGGATGCGATTTACTGCCTGCGCACTACCCAATCACGCCGTGCAACGGCTTACCGGGATGGTGGCTTCATTCGCTTGCTGGCGATTGCGCCTGATCATGACAGCACTTATGGGCGCAAGTAGCGCCCTCAATCCTTGAACACCGCCGCCCGCTTGCTCATGTTGGCCATCATCGCCTCACCCAGGTCCTTGCTCATCAGCATGGCCGCGTTCCATGTGGCGATGTAGTTCAGGCCGTCGGCGACCGTGTGGTCGCGGGCGTAGGTGATCATTTCCTTGGTGCCGCGAATCGACAGGGGCGATTTGGCGGCGATGCTCGCGGCAATCTCACGCACGCCGGCGTACAGCGCCTCGCGGGAGTCAAACACGCGGTTCACCAGGCGCATCTCGCGTGCTTCCTCGGAACCAAATTTGCGCCCGGTGTAGGCCAGTTCGCGCGCCATGCCTTCGCCGATCAATCTGGGCAGGCGCTGCAGGGTGCCCACATCGGCGGTCATGCCGATGTCGATTTCCTTGATGGTGAAGCTGGCGTCGCTTGAGCAGTAACGCATGTCGGCGCAGGTGATCAGGTCGATGCCACCGCCCACGCAGGCGCCGTGAATGGCGGCCAGCACCGGCTTGCGGCAGCGCTCCAGACTGGTGAGATCGTCTTGCAGTTCCAGGATCAGGCGGCGCAGCGCTTCGCGGGTGCGGCCGTCGCACTCGTTCTGGATCTGCGGCCCCAGGCCCATCATCATCTGTAGGTCGATGCCGGCGGTGAACAGCCGGCCTTCGCCCTGCAGGATGGCCACGCGCGCCTCGGGCGTTTCGTCGACCCAACGGAAGGCCTTGCGCAGGTCTTGCCACATGGCGGCGTTCATGGCGTTGGCCTTCTCGGGGCGATTCAGGCGCACGGTGGCGATGTGGTCTTCCAGGGTGACGGTGAGGGTTTCGTAGTTCATTTGGTGTCTTTCGAATTCGGTGGTGATCAAGGGCTCGTCATTGCGAGCGTAGCGCGGCAATCCATCGCTGCGTCGCGCCACCGTGGATTGCCGCGCTACGCTCGCAATGACGGGAAGCGCGCAATGACCGGGGGCCGGGGGGTTGGCCCTTGGTGGTGTACTCAGGTGGTCTGAGCCGCCTTGTACGCGGCCAGATACGGCGCCAGCCGTTTGCCCATTTCGTCGCCCAGGGCTTGCAGACCGCTTAAGGGGCGCACCATGACTTCAAAGTCGACGATCTGGCCTTGTTCGTTGAATTGGACCAGGTCGATGCCCTTGAGTTCTTTGCCGTGGACCTTGGCGCTGAATTCCAGCACCACGCTCAGGCCGTCGGCGCTGGCTAATTGGCGGTGGTAGGTAAAGTCCTCAAACACCTTGGACACTGTGCCAAGGATCAGTTGCACCACTTGCGCGCTGGGGTAGGGCGTGTGCGCCATGGGCGAACGGAACACTGCCTTGGGGTGCAGCAGGCTGGCGAGTTCGCTCAGGTCACCGGCGGCCACCATGGCGTGCCACTTCTTCAGACTCTCGGCCACGGCTGAGGGCAGGCGCTGCTCCAGGGCTGCGGTCGGTGAGGCTGGCGTGGCGGCTGGCGCCGCCTCGCTGCCTACGCTGTCAAGCGCCAGCGCCAACTCGGTGCCCTGCTTGATGGCGCGCTTGGCATCCAGTTCGGCCGCCTTGTCGGCGCCACCAATCAGGTGCACGGTGCAACCAGCGGCCACCAGTTCTGCCTGCAGTTCGCGTTGCGGCTCCTGGCCAGCGCACAGCACCACGGTGTCGGCGGGGATAGTCATCTCACGATCGCCCACTGTGATGTGCAGGCCGGCGTCGTCCACTTTGCGGTAGGTCACGCCGGACAACATGTCGACTTTGCGGTTTTTCAGCGACGTGCGGTGAATCCAACCAGTGGTCTTGCCCAGTCCATCACCCACCTTGCTGGCCTTGCGCTGCAGTAGCACTACTTTGCGCGGGCTGCTTTCGATGTGCGCGGTCTTGATGCCGCCCCGCTCGGTGTAGGCCGTGTCCACGCCCCACTCGGCGAAGAACTTGGCTTGGTCCAGGCTGGGGCTGGTGCCCTCGTGCAACAGGTACTCGGCCACGTCAAAACCAATGCCACCGGCACCGATCAGCGCCACGGTCTTGCCCACCGCGCACTTGTCGCGCAACACGTCCAGGTAGCCCACCACCTTGGGATGGTTGATGCCTTCAATGTCGGGCGTGCGCGGGCTCACCCCGGTGGCCAGCACCACTTGCTGAAAACCATCCGCAGCCAGTTCTTTGGCGCTGATGCGCTGATTGAGTTTGAGCTTGACGCCGGCCAGCTCAATCTGGCGGCCAAAGAAGCGCAGCGTCTCGTAAAACTCTTCCTTACCCGGTATCTGCTTGGCGATGTTGAACTGCCCGCCGATTTCAGCCGCAGCGTCGAACAGCGTCACGTCAAAGCCGCGCTGGGCAGCGGTGGTGGCAAAGGCCAGGCCTGCGGGGCCAGCGCCCACCACCGCCACGCGGCTGCGACTCTTGGCCGGCACCATGGGCATCAGCGTCTCGTGGCAGGCACGCGGGTTGACCAGGCAGGAGGTGATCTTGCCGGCAAAGGTGTGGTCCAGGCAGGCCTGGTTGCAGCCGATGCAGGTGTTGATCTCATCGGCCTTGCCCTGCGCGGCCTTCTGCATGAACAGTGGGTCGGCCAGGAACGGCCGCGCCATCGACACCATGTCGCAGAAACCATCGGCCAACAATTGTTCGGCCACCTCGGGGGTGTTGATGCGGTTCGTGGCCACCAGCGGAATGCCGACCTTGCCCTTGAGCCGTTGGGTCACCCAGGCCCACGCCGCGCGCGGCACCTTGGTGGCGATGGTGGGGATGCGCGCCTCATGCCAGCCCACGCCAGTGTTGAGAATCGTCACGCCAGCGGCTTCCAGCGCTTGGGCCAGTTGCACCACCTCCTCCAGCGTGGAGCCGCCTTCGACCAGGTCGAGCATCGACAGGCGAAAGATGATGATGAAATTGGCCCCAACACGCGCACGCGTGCGGCGCACGATCTCCAGCGGGAAACGAATGCGGTTCTCGTAAGCGCCGCCCCAGGCGTCGTCGCGCTGGTTGGTGCGCGCGGCAATGAATTCGTTGATCAGGTAACCCTCGGAGCCCATGATCTCGACGCCGTCGTAACCCGCGCTTTGCGCGAGCGCCGCGCAGCGTACGTAGTCTTCGATGGTCAGCTCCACCTCTTCGGTGGACAGCGGGTTGGGGCGGAATGGGTTGATCGGTGCCTGTAAGGCACTTGGCGCCACCAACTCGGGGTGGTAGGCGTAGCGGCCAAAGTGCAGGATCTGCATGGCGATCTTGCCACCGGCATCGTGCACGGCTTGCGTCACGACCTTGTGCTTGGCGGCTTCTTCTTCGGTGGTCATGCGCGCGCCGCCGGGCATCGGGCGGCCCCGGTCGTTGGGCGCAATGCCGCCGGTCACGATCAGGCCCACGCCGCCCTTGGCACGCTCGGCATAAAACGCGGCCATGCGATTGAAGCCGTCCTTGGCTTCTTCCAGCCCCACGTGCATGGAGCCCATCAACACGCGGTTCTTCAGGGTGGTAAAGCCCAGGTCCAGGGGTTTGAACATGTGGGGGTAGGTGGTCATGAGGGTGTCCTTTGCTGGGAAGTAATGGCACAACGGTGCAACTATGCAACCAGTTGCAGCAGTTTAGGGGAAGTCGGAATTGTATGCAACCAGTTGCATAGTTGAGCTGTACACTGGCACAAATTGGTGGGAGTTGGACCATTCGGCGAGATACAATGTATCTCACTACTTACGCGAAAGGCGATTATGGCGACATCATCCATGGTTCACGTCCGCGTGGACGAAAGCATCAAGATACAGGCCACGGAGACTTTGGCGGCAATGGGTTTGTCTGTGTCGGATGCGGTTCGCGTGTTCCTGACCCGCGTGGTCGCTGAGAAGCAAATTCCCTTTGCGCTCAAGGTTCCCAACAGTGAAACGCGTGCCGCGATGGGCGAGGCCGATAACATCGTGCGCGCGCATCGCGCTCGTTTCAGTACCGCTGCCGAGCTGTTTGATGACCTCGAAAAGAACAGCCGAAAGTAAGCGCGCCTCATTGCTCCGAGCGGCAGACTACGCCCGGTCGTTCTTGAAGGATTGGCAGCGCTTGTCCCGCTCCGGTCGCTACGACATGTACCGGCTCAAGGAGGTGATGCTGTCGTTGGTCTCCAACGATGGCCCACTCGGCGCAGAGTGGCTTGATCATGCACTGGGCGGCGAGTGGGTGGGACACCGGGAGTGCCATGTTGGCGGCGACTTTCTTTTGCTGTACCGGCTCGACGACGACGGGAAACACGGTTTGGTCGTGTTTGTTCGCACGGGCACCCATGCTGAGCTGTTCGAATGAGGGGCCAAAGCGACCCGTATTGATCCTCATGTCCTTAGCCCACGCCGTCCTCACCTCCCTGATCGAGAAATCGTCCTCCGGCTACGATCTGGCGCGACGTTTTGACAAGTCGATTGGTTACTTCTGGCACGCCTCCCATCAGCAAATCTACCGTGAGTTGGCGCGCATGGAGACGGCCGGCTGGATCGAATCCAGTGTGCCGGCCGATGCCGGAAAGACCCGCAAGCGCGAGTACCGGGTGTTGCCCGCTGGGCGCAAGGAACTGAAGCGCTGGGTTGGTGAAGCCTCCGCCCCGATGGACCTGCGTGACGAGTTCATGGTCAAGCTGCGCGCCGATGCGGCCCTGGGTGGCTTGAGCCTGCAAGGCGAATTGCGTCGACGCATCGGCATGCACATGGAGCGGCTGCAACAATACCGCGACATCGAAGCGCGCGATTTCACCCCGCAGCGACTGAGCACGCGTGCTGCCCGCATCCACCACATGATCTTGAAGAAGGGCATCCTGTACGAGGAAGGCTCGATTGCGTGGGGGGTGGAGATGTTGGCGGTGTTGGAGACTCCTTACCCATGACACTTCGCACCCTTCACCGCAGCTCGGCGATACTGATCGCGCTGTTCGCCTTTGTGCACATTGCCAACCACCTCGCTGGCATGGCCGGCGTGGCCACACACATTGCATTCATGGACGCGGCGCGCTTGGTGTACCGCAACCTGGTGGTCGAGATCGTGCTGCTGATGTGCGTAGCGTTTCAGGTCGGCAGTGGCCTGACCCTTGCGCTGCGGGGCTGGCGGCTGCGGCGGGGTTTTGTGCCCTGGCTGCAGGCCTTGTCGGGGGCCTACCTGTCGTTCTTTCTGTTGGTGCACGTCGGCGCGATCCTGTCGGGACGGGTGCTGCTGAATCTGGACACCAACTTCTACTTTGCGGCGGCCGGGTTCCACGTGCCGCCGTACCCGTATTTTTTTGTCCCGTACTACTTTTTCGCGGTAGTGGCGCTGTTCGCGCATCTGGGTTGCGCGGCGTACTGGCAGGTGCAGCATCGGCCTGGTCTCACGCGTGTGCTGGTGATCGCGATTCCCACGGCGGTTGCGGCGGTGGTGGCGCTGCTGATTGTGCTGCTGCTGGCAGGCAAACTGCAGCCGGTCGAGGTGCCGGCCAAGTACAAGGCAACCTATGGTGCGTTCAAGTAGCGACCTGCTGATGCAAGGCAGCCCGGGACGCTTTGCTCGCTATGGAGTGGTTTCTGGCAGAACGCGGCGCTGAACCTGGTATTCGGGCTGCTGTTTGCGCCGGCGTCGATCGCGACGAAGGCCTTGATGCGAAACGGTCGGACTAGCAGGTCGCTGGCTATGGAGCGAGCGCGAGCTGCCGAGCACTGTCGAAACGCCGGACGCTGCCACGGAGCGGGTCGGTGAATTCGATCGACTTGGCAAGCAATTGCAGTGGGCGCTCGTAGTCGATGTGCCCTTCTGGGGTCAGCGTGGGATACAGACCGTCGCCGAGGATCGGAAGGCCCAGCGCCGCCATGTGCACGCGCAACTGGTGGCGCTGGCCGGTGACGGGTTCAAGTCGGTAGTGGCCCAGCAGCTGGCCGTCGTGTCTGCGTGTTTCCAGCAGGGTGATGTGGGTGGTGGCATTGGACGCGCCGTCCACTTCGCGCTGCAGCATGAAGTGCCCGGCCTCTTCGATCCGGCTGTGCCGGGTCAGCGGCAGCCGCAGGTCGGCCCGCACGGGCGCGACGGCCTCATAACGCTTGTGTACCTGGCGCTGGCGAAACAAGGCTTGGTAGGCATCGCGTGTTGCCTTTTGCAGCGAGAACAAAACGAGCCCCGCAGTGTCGCGGTCAATGCGGTGAATCGGACTCAAGGCGTCAATGCCGAGTTGACGCTTGAGGCGCACCAGCACGGTTTCCTGCAGGTAGTTCCCGGAAGGGGCCACCGGCAAGAAGTGCGGCTTGTCCACCACCAGAAGGTGCTCGTCCTGAAACAGGATGGTGGCCTCGAAGGGAATGGGTGTCTCGACCGGCACATCGCGGTAGTAGTACAGCCGAAGGTGGTGCTGGTAGGGGCGCTGCACGGTCACGGCGGCGCCATGCTCATCCCATACCTCCCCGGCTGCCATCCGAGCCTGCCAGCGTTCGCGTGGAATCGCCGTGAAACGTTCACTCAGAAAGTCCAGCATGGTCGGCCAGGAGCCACTGGGCAGCCCGACGCAGCTCGGTCCCACGCCATCGCGGGTGGGCGGCATGAAGTGCCCGCTTGGCTGGGTCATGGTTTTGCGCGTTGCGCCATGGAGCCGAAGGACGCCGAGGCGGGAGTTCCAAGTAGCTTGTCATTGCGAGCGTAGCGCGGCAATCCACTTATGCGGCGCACGATTATGGATTGCCGCGCTGCGCTCGCAATGACGGGCACGACTGCGCTCGCAACGACGGTATGCAAGTTCACGTTTCCTGGACGCGCTCAAACACCAGGTCCCAGACGCCGTGCCCGAGCTTGAGGCCGCGGTTCTCGAATTTGGTCAGGGGCCGGTAGTGTGGCTTGGGGGCGTAGCCTTCCAGCTCGGGCTGGCTTGTCGCTGCGCGGTTTTTGAGCAAGGGCTCGGCGCTCAGCACTTCAAGTATCTGCTCGGCATAGGGCTTCCAATCGGTGGCGCAGTGCAGGTAGCCGCCGATCTTGAGACGCGCCGCCAGCTTGGCTACCAGGGGCGGCTGGATCAGTCGGCGTTTGTTGTGCTTGGTCTTGTGCCAGGGGTCGGGGAAGAAGATGTGAATGCCGTCCAGGCTTTGCTTGGGCAGCATATGGTCGATGACCTCGACCGCGTCGTGCGCACAGATGCGGATGTTTTGCAGCTGCTGCTCGCCAATGCGCTTGAGCAGCGCGCCAACGCCGGGTTCGTGGACTTCGCAGCACAGGAAGTTGGTCTCGGGCAACAGCGCGGCAATGTGCGCGGTGGCCTCGCCCATGCCAAATCCAATCTCCAGCACCACCGGCCGCGGTGTGCTGCTGGAGAAGGCTGCCGCAAGGTCAATCTCGGTCGGCTGGTAGGGCAGCAGGAACTGCGGGCCCAGCTCTTCAAAGGCCTTGGCTTGGCCAAGGGTGGTACGACCGGCGCGGCGCACAAAACTCTTGATGGTGCGGCGAAACGGGATGTCCTGCGGCGCGTGGTTGGCAAACGCGGCGGCGAAGGCCTCGTCGTCGGCGCTGGGCTTGGGGTCGGTAGAGGGAGAGGGGGAAGGGGAGAGGGCGGCGTGTCCCATGTTGGATTCCTGATACGTGTGCGGCGCTGGCGTGGGTCGCCCGGCCTGCATTATCGGGCAGGTGCCTGCCGGCCTGTTGCTGGGCGGGCCTAGCGGGCTGGATGGGTCATGCCGAAGCGCTCGTCCCACTGGCTGGTCCAGGCCGACAGTGCCTGCGCCAGCGACCCGGTCTGTGGCGTCAAACCCAGCGTTTGCGCGGCGGCGTTGAGTGCGACCAGGGGCTGGCTGGTATCCAGCGCGGCGGCACCGTTTTGCTTGGAGAGTTTCTCGCCGTTGCGGCCCAGTACCAGAGGCGTGTGCAGGTAACGGGGGGTGGGCAGACTCAGGGCGCGCTGCAGGGCGATCTGGCGCGCGGTGTTGTCGGCCAAGTCTTCGCCACGCACCACGTCGGTGATGTGCTGGTCGGCATCATCAACGACCACCGCCAGCTGGTAGGCAAACAGGCCATCGGCGCGGCGCAGCACAAAATCGCCAACGTCGCGGGTGACATCCTGGACTTGCGTGCCCAGGCGCCGGTCGGTCCAATGGATCATTCGGCCTGCTTCGTCGACCGCTCTGGTTGTGATAGCGTCTCTGTAAGCACCCAAGCCACTTTCAGACCATTTTGACAATGAAGGTGAGGTGCGAAAACGCCACGCGCGCGCTGCTCGCCCGTGCAGCCCGTCGCGGCAGGTGCCGGGGTAGATCAGCTCGCCGTGCCGTGGTCGCGATGATCCTTGCGCAGCCCATGCTTCCTCAATGTCCCTGCGCGAGCAGGCGCAGGGGTAGGCCAGATTGCGCGCCACCAGTTGGTCCAGCGCAGCCTGGTACAGCGCGGTGCGCTGGGTTTGGTAGACCGGTGGCTGGTCGCTGACCAGGCCGAGGTCGGCCAGTTGTCGCAGGATGAGCTGGTCCATGCCGGGCAGGCAGCGCGTGCTGTCCACGTCCTCGATGCGCACCAGCCACTGGCCGTGGTGCGCCCGTGCATCGAGCCAACTCGCCAGCGCCGCCACCAGCGAGCCCGCGTGAAGCGCCCCGGTCGGTGAGGGTGCGAACCTGCCGATGTAGCTCACGCCACTCGCAGCGCCAGCTCCAGTCCGGAGACGAAGGCGTCCTCCACCCGGTGGCCGATGCACCAGTCGCCGCAGGCGCCGATGCCGGACTTGGCGTCCCACAGATGCGTCTTGTTCAGAGGCTGCATGGTCTTGGCGTAACGCCAGCGATGGGTTTGGGTGAACGAGGGTTGTGCCCGAATGCCGGTGACCTCGGCAAAAGCCTTGAGCAGCTTGGCTTCGACTCGCGCGTTGTCGTCTTCCAGGTGCTCTTGTGACCAGGCGGCGCTGGCTTGCACGGTCCAGCGCTCGATCGACTTGCGCCCGGGCTTGGAGGATTCGCGGGCCAGCCAAGCCATGCGGTGGTGCGTGCTGCGCGCGGCGTTCCATTGCGGCCCCAGGCTGGACATGCCGGGTTGCATGGCGTTGGGAAAGGCCAGCATCAGCGTCCAGCACGGCGCCATCTTGACGGTTTCCATCAGTTGGCCAAGCCCGGTGGCAATTTTGGAAGACGCCAGCAGGTCGTGGGCCTGGGGCGCAGGAGTGGCCAGCAACACGGCATCAAAACCACAGAAGACCTGGCGCGCATCGTTGGCGCCCTCGGTGCGCAACTGCCAGCGCGTCACACTCATGGGATCGCGCTCGATGCCGGTTACGCGTGTCTGCAGGATGATCTGTTCGCCCAGCGGCTGCGCCCAACGGCTGACCAGCGCGCTCATGGCTGGTCGCGGCACCCAATGCGGATCCTTGGAGGGCAGGCTCGCGGCCGCAACGCGGCCAAGCTCGTCAAGCACGCGCACGGTGTTGGCGCTCCAGGGCTTGCACAGGCCGGGAACGGTTTCCAAAGCACTGGCAAAACGCGCGTCGCGCACGGTGAAGTACTGGGCGCCGTGGTCAAACGTGCCAAACGGGCTTTCGCGCGTGGCCATGCGACCGCTGACACCCGCGCTTTTTTCGAACAGGGTGACGTGGTGACCCGCCTGCGCCAACGTACGGGCGCAGGTCACGCCGGCCATACCAGCGCCCACAATGGCGATGCGTCGAGAGTGGGTCATGGGATGGGTCTCCAGTAGTTATATGGTTCACACTTTACACGCCAGCGGCCGCTTTGCGCTCATGGACCCAGGTGTCGTGTCAAAAGCGCGGCCCGCGTGGTCGGGCTTTCGAGTTGTTTCAACCACCATTGCAGCGCCAGTCCGAGCACGGACTTGGGGCTTTGGCGCCAGGCATAGTTCACCCTTACCTGGCGCACCGGCCGCTCGGTCTGGCGCACCACGAGCCGCCCGGTCTGGATGTAGGGGCCGGCCAGACACTCCGGTAAAAAGCCACCACCGAGGCCGCGCAGTTGTGCGTCCAGCTTGGCCTGCATGGTAGCCACCGTCAGCACGTCCTGGCCACCCAGCAGGCCGAAGGTCATACCGCCTCCGCGTTGCACCGTGTCGGCCACGGCAACACCACGGTGTTGCCCGATGACGCTGTCCTTGATCGGCTGGTTGGCTTGTGCCAAGGGATGATGGGGCGCCACCGCGTAAACAAATCGGACTTCGCCCAAGGGCTTGGTGTGTACATCTGTATGGGTGGTGCTGTCGGCCACACCGATGGCCAGATCGGCCTGGCCCGAGGTCAGGGCCTCCAGCGTGCCGGACAGGGCCTCGTCGCGAAGGCGCAGTCGGGTTGGGGGAGTTGGCGCAAGAAAACTGGCGCACAACTCCATCACGGTGGCTGGCGCAATGATGCTGTCGATAGCAATGGTGAACTGTGGCTCCCAGCCAGTGGCCACGCGTTTGACGCGATTGGCCACGGCGTCGATTTCAAGGAGCAGGCGATTGCCTTCACTGAGTAACTCCGCCCCGGCCTCGGTCATGCGTGCCTGGCGCGAACTGCGGTCATATAGCAGCACATCCAGCGCGTCCTCAATCTGACGCACGCGGTAGGTCAGGGCACTGGGCACCAGGCCAAGCACCCGCGCTGCCGCCGCAAAGCTCCCTGCCTTGGCAATGGTCTGCAGCATGGCGAGCGCGTCCGGCGTCAGTACATCGCGTGCGGTTTGCATGATGGTTTGCCTCAGGTTGCAAATATTTGAATGATGCCATCAAACAGGGCGCATTCCCGTGAGTCGGTGCTGGCCTAAAGTTCAGCACATCCAAGGAGCAATTACATGCTGACTATTCGCAAGTCACAACAACGCGGCTACGCCGATCACGGTTGGTTGAAGTCGTTTCACAGTTTTTCGTTTGCTGGCTACTACGACCCGCAACACATGGGTTGGGGCAACCTGCGTGTCATCAATGAGGACTGGATCGCGCCGGGCATGGGTTTCGGCACGCATGGTCACCGCGACATGGAGATCGTCACTTACGTGCTGGCGGGTTCTTTGGCGCACAAGGACAGCATGGGCAACGTTGAGTCGATACCGGCCGGTGAGGTGCAGCGCATGAGCGCCGGGACCGGCGTTCAGCACAGCGAGTTCAACCATGCCAACGATGCCACCACGCACCTGTTGCAGATATGGATTGAGCCCAATGCTGTCGGCCTGACGCCGAGTTACGAGCAAGCGCGGTTCCTGGACGATGAGAAGCGTGGCCAGTTGCGCCTGATTGCGTCTGGCGACGGCGCGCAGGGGTCGGTCACGATTCACGCCGATGCGCGGCTGTATGCCGGTTTGCTGGATGGGGTGCAGACTGCCCAGTTGGCGGTCGCGCCGCATCGCAAAGTCTACGTCCACCTGGTGCGCGGGGAACTGGTGGTCAACGAGCAAACCTTGTCGGCCGGTGACGCAGCGCTGATGAGTGACGAGTTGATGCTGACGCTGCGCGCAGGCAAGGACGCGGAGGTTTTGGTGTTCGACCTGCGCGCCTGAGCGCGCAGGCGGAGTTTTTTTTGGGCGATTTATTAGGAGTTTCAAATGACAAAAGTAGCAGTTGTTTTTCATTCGGGCTACGGCCACACCTTGCGCATGGCTCAGGCCGTGGCGGAGGGTGCCAATGCTCAACTGGTTCCCATCGATGCCGACGGCAACTTGCCTGACGGCGGTTGGGACACGCTGGCCGCGGCCGACGCCATCATCATGGGTTCACCGACCTACATGGGTAGCGTCAGTTGGCAGTTCAAGAAGTTTGCCGATGCATCAAGCAAGCCCTGGTACACCCAGGCCTGGAAAGACAAGATCTTTGCCGGCTTTACCAACAGTGCCACCATGAACGGGGACAAGTTGTCGACCCTGCACTACCTGTTCACACTCGCGATGCAGCATGGCGCCATTTGGGTTGGTACCGCTTTGATGCCATCGAACAGCAAGGCGGCGCAGCGCAACGACATCAACTACGTGGGCTCGTCCAGCGGCGCCATGGCGCAATCGCCGTCGGATGCCTCACCGGCCGAGATGGCGCAAGGAGACCTTGATACGGCCAAGCTCTTTGGCCAGCGGGTGGCGCAAGTGGCGGCGAAGTTCTGCCCCTAAGCCGCCCCTGAGCCGCGCCTGCTGCCTGCCGACGCGCCGGGCAGGCGTTACCATCGGCGCATGAAGATCATTGGCATGTTGCCTTGGGCTGACTGGCTTGCGCTGGTCGTTTTTTTTGGAGCTTGGTCGGCCTACGCCTGGTTCGCCAAGTTCTGGGGTCGGCGTCGCCCCTCGCTGATGGCGACTACCGCCCGCTACCGGCGGGCGTGGATGCTGCAAAGCACCTCGCGCGACCCGCGTGTGCTCGACGGAATCATTACCCAGAGCTTGTCCACCAGCCCGGCCTTCTTTGCCTCAACCTCGATCTTCGTGATTGGCGCGCTGTTCGCCCTGCTGGGCACCACTGACAAGGCGGTGGAATTGGTGAGGGAATTTCCGTTCGCGCAAGCCACGCCCATGCTGGTGTTCGAGTTCAAGATACTGGTGCTGGTGGGCATCTTCGTGTATGCCTTTTTTCGGTTTACCTGGTCGATGCGCCAGTATGTGATTGCCGGGGTGCTGGTGGGTGCGATGCCGTCTCCTGAGCAACTTGCGGGCGGCGCGCACGACCGCGACCGGATTGCCGAGCGCACGGCGGACCTGCTTGGGTTGGCGGCCGATACGTTCAATGACGGCCTGCGCAGCTACTATTTCTCGTTTGCCGCGATGGTCTGGTTTTTCTCGCCGTTGGCGTTCATGTTGGCCACCGGGATGGTGATTCTGATCCTGTACAGCCGGGAGTTCCGCTCGGACGTGCTGCGCGTTCTGAAAGACTGAGTAAAGCTGAATCAGCGCGCTCAGGCGGGTGCTGGACGCAACTGTTGCACGCGGTACTGGACGCAGCGATCAGCGCGTGACGGCTACCGGAAAGTCTGGAATGCCCTGCGGGACGATGGTCACCGGGGACTGGGTGCCGCGTGTCATGGCCTTGACGCGTTCGGAGACATAGAGGTCGAGCATCTTGTGCGTGATGCGCCCCGATCCGGCGGTGTCGGCCTTGCCGCTCATGCCTTCGATCACTGCGCGCGTGAAGGCGCCATTGCCCCACTTGGCGGACTCCTGCGCAAACTGTCGGCCAGTGGAGGCGGCAAACACAATCACGCCATTTTCGGCGCTGGAGAGCTCGTTGACCACCGCAGTGATGTCGTTAGCGACTCCGCGTCGTCCGGTACCCAATACGTTGCCAGAGTGGCAGGTGTCGATGAAGAACAGCGCCTTGCCCGGCAACGCAGACAAGGTGTTGCGGATTTCCGTGAAGATCACACCCGTGCGTTTGAGCCTGTCCACGTCTGCGTCCTGCGGCAGGTAGTAGTACACGCCATCGCTGTCGTTGACGCCGTGCCCTCCAAAAAAGACCACACCGACATCGCGTGCCGTCATCTCGCGCCGGATCCACTCCAGGCCGTCCAGGATGTCATCGCGCTTGGCCTTGTCGTCGCGAAGTAGTTTGACGGACACCTTGCGGTAGAGCCGGTTCTCCTGCTCTTTGAAGGCCTTGACGAAGTCGTCGGCGTCCTTGGCCGCGTAGTCCAGTTGTAAGGCGGGATCACGGTATTTGCTGACCCCGACAGCGAGCACGTACAGCGCTGGCCGCAGCTCTGCGCCGGTGCTGGCTTGCGCGGTGGCTGGCGCGCTTGCCAGAGCGGGCGAGCTGACGCTGCCCTTGGGTTCGATCCACTTGAGGCGCAGCACGGCGGGCGACGAGTAGCCATTGCGGTTCTGCGCAAACAGCATCAGTTCCAAGTCCTGTGCGGGGAGTGTGATGCGCTGGCTGTAGCTGACTTCCGATTCGATTGGACTGCGGGCAGAGCGGGTAGGGACTTTGCTCGGCTGCAGCCAGGGTCCGGCGTTGCTCTGTGGCAACTCAAGAATGTTGCCGTTCACGCGCGCGCGCAATCCCGTTGTGGGCGCGTCCAGAGGTGCCCGGATGGTCAGGGTAAGCGTCAGCTCGCGCGCGCTGAAGCTGGCGCCATCGGTGGGCGACAACACGGTGACCAACGGCGGCACCTTGAGCTCGATCGCCGGTGCACCGGCGCTGGCCGGCGTCGGGTCGGTTGGCGGCACCGCCGTGGGGCCTGGCCGACTGGCGGCGAGATCGGCCTCGCGAACGGCAGTGTCGAGGTCGGCTGTGGCCAACACGCGGTGGATGACGTCGGGGCGCAGCAAGGTGGCGCGCAGGCGCGAGCCGGGAAAGAAGTCGGCCGCGCGCGATACGCCACGCGGCACGTGCCAGCCAAACAGGTCCTCGCCACCGGGGCTGGCCAGATAGTGGCCCCTGGGTGTCCACACCACCCAGCGCCTGCCGTCGGTGTGGGGCAACAGGCTTAGCTGCTCAGCGCCGTCGCGGCTGCGAAACCAGCGCACCGTGCCGTCGCCCAGCGCCGCCACCACCCAGCGACCGTCTCCCGAAACATTGACTTGCCAGACCGGGCCAGGCGTGGGTACCTGCCAGAGTTCGGCGCCATCAGGTCGGTAGTAACGCAAGTAGAAACTGGTGCCCAGCGCCAGATGGCCGCTGGTGGGCGCCATCGCCGCACTCATGGAGCGCTCGTTGTCGGCCAAGGGCAGGGCGCGGCCATTCAACTTTGGTCGAGCGCTGTCCAGCCAATCGTCGACCCTGCCGCCCTTGTTGTTGGCCAAGGCGGCCAGCCAGGCAGGCTGGGGGGTCTGCCATTGCGCCTGCGACAGGTCAAAGCCCATGACTTTGCCGGAGCCGGCCATCGCGTCGACGCCAAAGGCAACGCCGCTGCCATCGCGCGATACGCGAAAGGCCTGGCGGGCGTTGCGAAAATCTGCCAGTCCACTGGTTTGCAGGTAGGGTCCCGACTGCGCCACCCATCCCCAGGCCGGATCGGTTGCCGCATACACCAGGCGGCCGTCGGCCAGGGTATGCAGTCCGGTGACGCTGTTGCGCGTCAGGGCGCGGTCGCTCGCCGCGCCACGGCCCTGGTCACCCCATTGACGAAGACCGTGTTGACCGTCCGCGCGGCGCCAGGTTCCGGCAGCGTACAACAGCTGGCCGTCACGCGACCAGGCGAGTGCGCTAAGGCTGCCACGGTCGAGGCCGCCGGCGTCGGGTGTGTAGGCTTTGGCCAGTGAGTCGGCCTGCAATACGGTGACGACTGGTGTGTCAGAAAAGCCAACCGCGAGTCTGCTGCCATCAGGCGAATGAGCGAGCCCAAACGGTTGGCGCCCGCCTTCTGGGCGCACGCTCAGGGCCAAGGTGAGCGTCCCCGCCGACACCTGGTAGCGCCGGACGGCACCATCCGCGCTGGCAGTCGTCAGATGTTTGCCATCGGGTGAAAACTCGGCCCCGTTGACATCGCCCTCGTACTGTCGGTCGAAGCCAAGCTCGCGGCTGCTTCGCCACGCGGAATCACTTCCGAACAGCCGTACGCCATGACTGCCCCACAGGCCGACCGCCAGGGCCCGACCGTCCGGCGCGAAGACCAGCCGCGTGATGGTGTTGGGCAAGCCGGTGATGCGATGCAGCATCTGGCCGCTGCTGCGTTCGAACAGGTAAACATCGTTGTCCGCGGACCATCCGCCCACGGCAATCACCGCGCCATCGCGCGTGATGGAGGCGGCGAACAGCTTGCCATCGTTGCCAGCTCCAATCGGTGGGCGCAGGGTTTGCAGCAAGGCACCGTTGGCAAGACTCCACACGCGCGCTGTTTTGTCCTCAGCCGCCGTCACCGCGAACTGGCCCGCCGCGTCCACACTCAGTGCCCGAATCGGGGCGGCGTGGGCGCCGACTTCGACGCGCAGCAGTGGTTCGGCGCTGGCGGGTGATTGTGCGTGGGCACCGGACAGGCATAACAGGCCCGCCGCCATCAGGCAGTTGCCGAGAAGCACCCTTGCGAGTTGGTGGCGCAGAGCGCCACCAAGCGCTTTGAAGAACCAGGTCCGCCGACACCGGCGCGTCGTGTTCATGCCGAAGCCGGGCACGGCGCTCGGGTCAGGAGCAGGTGACGGGCTTGAACTCGATGCGCCGATCCAGTGCGTCGGAGGGGTCCTCGCGACCGGTGGCCACCAGCGCGTCTTTCGAGCCGTAACCACGCGCGCTGAGGTGCTTGGCCAAGTCCTTGCGTTGCTCGATCAGGCGTTGGCGTACGTACTCCGCACGCTGCAAGGAGACGCGCTCGTTGAGCGCCTCCGATCCGGCTCGTCCTGTGTGGCCGGCAATCTCCAGGCAGCCTCCGGTGGCCTTTGCGACACGCGCCGATTGCATGGCCAACTCCCTGAGCCAGCGGTCGTAAGGCGCGTCGTCTTTGCTGAAGCCGGTGGCGCCACTGTTGAAGCCAAATTTGACGGCCAGTCGTTTCGCGCCCAGGCCTTGCTCGGCGATCTTGGCAAAGGCTCGCATGGCGGGCTCACGACGTCCCAGACGAAGGTTCGACAGGTAGATGCCGGTGTGCACGCGAGGCTGGTCGCCCGCCGGGTTGCGCAACAGGGCGGTGAACAGCGCCAGGGACTCCTTGTACTTCTTGTTGTTGTATGCCTGCGTGGCCTCATCGATGCTGGCGATCGAAGCAACCTTGTCCAGGTAGGCGGCCTGGATCGGGTCGCCCGCCTTGGTGCCCTGGCAGGTCTTGATATAGCCCTCAACGATGCGGTCGTTGACCCACAGCGGCGCATCGCGGAAGTAGGGCAGTGGGCTGGGGTCAACACCGCCGGTCTGCGCGCGGGCAAACCCTTTGCTGACAATCTTCCCGGTCTTGAGATCGGCCAGCGCGAAACAGACCCGGTAAGCATTGCGTTCGCCGTCGCCCTTGCCCTGCAGATTGATGGGGGTGAAGGTGCCGATGAAGACCAGCGGCAACGCCGACAGGTTGGCGGAGTTCAACGGCTTCCACTGAAACTGTGCGAAATCACTGCCCATCAGCCCGATCAGCTTTTTTTCGATGGCCACGGTGGCCAGCGATTGCAGGCCGGTTGAACCATCGACCAGTGGGTCGATGATGACGTTGTACTTCTGACCGGCGGGCAACTGAGCCTTGCCAAACAAATCGCGTGCGGCTGCGAGGATCGCCTCATCGTGCGGCAAGGCGACTGGTGGGGGGGGCGGGGTCGGCGTCGCTGGCGCCACGGCAGGCTGCGCGGTGGTGACGGTGGCGCTCGGTGGCGCGCTGGTGCTGGAATCCGGGGCGGCGCACCCGATCAAGCCGAGACACAGCGCGACAAACAGGGGCATGAGAGGCGAGGACGGGTACATGGTGAACCTTTCTGAACGCCGGCATTCGAAAAGCGATGGCCGCACCCAAATCACTGTAGCAGAGTGGGTTGCGTTTGTCCTGCGAGGTGCTTGCCGAGAATGTCCCGGTGCGTTGGCCTTGGAGCTCCGCTCGCGCGGTGGGTGCTTGCCCCCGGCCAGGCGAGCGGGTCAGACGCAGTGCAAAATGGCCACTATGAAGCCACCCAAGCGATTGCAGTCATTGATTGAAGAGGGCCTGATTGACTCGGTGGTGCGCCAGTTGATGAGCGGCAAGGAGGCGCTGGTCTATGTGGTGCGATGTGGTGAGGACACCCGCTGCGCCAAGGTCTACAAAGAGGCGACCCAGCGTAGCTTTCGCCAGGCAGTGGATTACACCGAGAACCGCAAAGTCAAGAACACGCGGCAGGCCCGCGCCATGGCCAAGGGCACGCGCTTCGGACGCGCGTCGCAGGAGGCAGCCTGGCAAAGCGCTGAGGTCGATGCGCTCTATCGCCTGGCAGCCGCTGGCGTGTGTGTGCCCAAGCCCTACAACTTTCACGACGGCGTGCTGTTGATGGAGCTTGTGACTGATGAACACGGCGACGCGGCGCCAAGGCTGAACGATGTCGAACTGAGCCCGGCCAATGCACGGATGCACCATGCCACTTTGGTGGCGGAAGTGGTGCGAATGCTCAGCGCCGGGGTGGTGCATGGCGACTTGTCCGAATTCAACATTCTGCTTGGGCACAGCGGCCCGGTGATCATCGATTTGCCGCAGGCGGTGGATGCGGCGGGCAATAACCATGCCCAGCGCATGCTGCTGCGGGATGTGGCCAATTTGCGTGCGTTTTTCGGTCGGTTTGCCCCGGAGCTCTTGGAGACCGAGTTCGGGCCCGAAATCTGGGATCTGTACGAGCGTGGCCTGCTGCACCCTGAGATTGCCTTGACCGGGCTGTTCAAGCGCAAACTGACCGAAGTGGACCTGGGCGGCGTCATGCGCGAGATTGACGACAGTCGTGCCGACGAAGCGGCTCGACGGCTGCGCCTGCAAGCTGCCCGGTGAGGGCCTTAATGCTTTGGGCCTGGTCAACGGGCTCGCCCCATCGCAATGGTTGTCACAGGAGGTATGCAACCAGCGGAATCAGGATAGCGCTCAGGATCACCTGAATACCCAATGCAAGTCCGGCATATGCGCCGCTGTCTGCATTGACCTGCAGGGCGCGCGCGGCACCGATGCCATGGGATGCGGTGCCCATCGCAAATCCTCGCTCCTGATCGGACAGCTTTCCAAGACCCTTGAACAGGTAGTGGGCGCTGATCGCTCCAACAAGCCCGGTCAGTACGGAGAACACGGCAGCCATTGCTGGAATGCCGTGCAACTGCTCCGCGATACCCATTGCCACGGGCGCTGTCACCGACTTCGGTGCCAGCGAGCGTATCAAGTCGGACGGAAGATCAAGCGCCCAGGCCATTGCAACCGCGCTGGCGCTGGCAGCAATGCCGCCGGCCAGGGCAGCCAGCACGAGCGGTAGGGCACGCTTTCGCAGTTCGTTCCTTCGCTCCCACATTGGCCAGGCCAGCGCCACCACTGCGGGACCGAGCAGGAAATGAATGAATTGCGCACCTGAAAAATAGCTGGGATAGGGTGTCTCGCTCAAGGACAGCAGCCCAGCCAGGATCACAACGCTCCACAACACCGGATTGGCCAGCGGGGACTGACCCAGTCGCTGGTAGACCGCGTGCGAGCCAGCATAGATCACCAGGGTGGCAGTCAGGCCAAACAGCGGAGTGGTCGAGAGATAGACCCAGAGTTGGACAAAGTCGGTCATGTTTGGCTATTGGCGGGCGATGCCCCTTCAGCACGGCGCAACAGTGCCCGCAGAACCACAGCAGTCACGGCTAGCCCGATCCAAGTCGAGAGCACCAGCGCAATCAGCAACTGCCATCCGTACTGAGACAGTAGTGCCACGTGCGCCATGACGCCCACACCAACAGGTACGAACAGTAATGAAAGATGCTGCAGCAAGCCGTTGGCCACCCCACTGACCTGTGCGCGAACCACGTTCCATTGAAGCAAGATCAGCAACAGCAACATGCCCAATACTGGGCCGGGCAGGCCCAACTTGGTCAGGCGGGACAAGGTTTCGCCAATGGATTGGCATACAAGCAGCCAGGCGAGGCTGGCACAAAGGGGGCGGTGTTCATGCGTGCCCCCAGGGCGCGCGAGCTTGTTTAGGGAAGCGGCCCGGCGCGGATCGGCTGGCAGACGCCTGTTGGGTGCGTTCGAGCCGCCCCAATTCAAAGCCTTTTGCCTGCAGCCGCAGCATGAGCGCCGTGTAGGCTTGGGGCTCCACCGTCGCGGTGCGAGACAGCACCCACAGGTAGTCCCTTGTTGGCTCGCTCACCGCGACCAGTTGGTAGTGCGGGTCAAGGTCAATGACCCAGTAGTTGCCCCAGACCAGTGGCAGCCAGGACAGCCACGCCGGGGCAAAGCGGACCTGCAGCTTGGGTGAAGTAGTTACCCCTACTTGCCGTGCTTCACCCACCGCCTCGTCCATTTCACCGGTTTCCTTTCGGCAGCGGTTGACGACCTGCACGGTACCGTCCGCCTGTAACCGGTAGTCCGCTTGGGTGTCGGCAACACATTTCTTCTGAAACCGATTGGGGTATTTGGCGATCTCAAACCACGTGCCCATGTAGCGCGGGACGTCCAAAGACTCGACTGTGCTCAATGGGCCCAAGGGCTGGGTTTGGGATCCGGCAACGGTGGCTTGCGCGCTGGCGGGTGTCCACGTAAGACTGGCCAACAGGGCGACGCATAAGCATTTCATGAGATTCCTCCTTACAGCCACGACGATGGCAACGGTTGCGTTCAGTTTTGTCCGAGGATTGCGGCTTGGCCCACTGAGGGTTGTCAAAGTCCTTGATTTTGGCGCTTTGTTCAATCGGGCTTTGGGCTCGCGGGCATTGAATGGCCATCATGCCCACGTATTGACCCAATTTGCAGACCATCTTGGCGCGACGGATCAGTGCGCAAACCTACAATAGTCTCCATGTTTGTTCACCTGCGTTTGCACACCGAGTTCTCCGTCGTTGACGGCACCAATCGAATCGACGAGATCGTCAAAGCCGCCGCCAAGGATGCGCAGCCGGCGCTGGCCATCACCGACCTTAGCAACCTGTTTGGCACGGTCAAGTTCTACAAGGAGGCGCGCAAGCGCGGCGTCAAGCCTTTGATTGGCGCCGAGATCTGGCTGGAGGGGCTGGGCAAGGACAGCGCCGCCCTGTCGCGCATCGTGGTCCTGGTGCAAAACACCCAGGGCTACCTCAATCTGTCCGAGTTGCTGGCGCGCGCCTGGACCCAAAACGCCGACAAACCGCAGGCCAGTGTCAAGCTGGCGTGGCTTCAGGAACTTAATGAGGGCCTGATCGCACTGTCGGGCGCCCAGGCCGGCCCGGTTGGCCAGGCCTTGGTGCAGGGCGATGAAGAACGTGCCCATGAAGCGGCGTTTCAGTTGTCCGGTCTGTTTGCTCATCGCTTCTACATCGAGCTGCAGCGCGTCGGGCGCCCCGATGATGAGTTGCACGTGGCCGCTGCCGTGCAACTGGCTGCACGCATGAAGCTGCCGGTGGTGGCCACGCACCCGGTGCAGTTCACCGAGCCGGATGATTTTGAGGCGCACGAGGCACGCGTGTGTATCGCCGAGGGTGAGATCCTGGGCAACCAGCGTCGCGCCAGGAAGTTCACCCGTGAGCAGTATTTCAAGTCCATCGCCCAGATGCAGGCACTGTTTGCCGATATCCCTTCGGCGCTGGCCAACACGGTGGAGATCGCGCGGCGCTGCAACCTGACGCTGGTGCTGGGCAAGCCGCAGCTGCCGGATTTTCCGATCCCCGAGGTGAACGGGCGGCGCATGTCGCCCGAGGACTATTTTCGCCACGTCTCGCACGAGGGCTTGAACGAGCGCCTGTTGCACCTGTACCCCGATGCAGCCCAGCGTGAGAGCGTGCGCGAGCGTTATGTGCAGCGGCTGGAGTTTGAGATCGCCACCATCGTGAAGATGGGCTTTCCGGGCTACTTCCTGATCGTGGGCGACTTCATCATCTGGGCCAAGAACAATGGCTGCCCGGTCGGGCCGGGGCGGGGTTCTGGCGCTGGTTCGCTGGTGGCCTATGCGCTGAAGATCACTGACCTGGACCCGCTGCAGTACAACCTGCTGTTTGAGCGTTTCCTGAACCCCGAGCGGGTGTCGATGCCCGACTTCGACATTGACTTCTGCCAGAGCAACCGCGACCGGGTGATCGACTACGTCAAGCTCAAGTACGGCAAGGACGCCGTCAGCCAGATCGTCACCTTCGGCACCATGGCGGCGCGCGCCGCGGTGCGCGACGTGGGCCGTGTGCTGGACATGAGTTACACCTTCTGCGACGGCATCAGCAAGTTGATCCCCAACAAGCCAGGTGTGGCGGTCTCGCTGCAGTTGCCGCCGCCTGACCGCAAGAAGGACGACAAAACGGTTTATGCCAGCGAGGCCGAGCCGATACTGGCTGAGCGCGAAGCCAAGGAGCACGACGTCAAGACGCTGCTGGAGCTCGCGCGCAAGCTCGAGGGCATGACCCGCAATGTGGGCATGCATGCTGGGGGCGTGTTGATCGCGCCGGGCAAGCTAACCGACTTTTGCCCGCTGTACCAGCAGCCTGGCAGCGACTCGGCGGTGAGCCAGTACGACAAGAATGATGTGGAAGCGGTGGGCCTGGTCAAGTTCGACTTTCTGGGCCTGGCCACGCTGACCATTCTGGAGATTGCACGCGAGTTCATCGCCCGCCGCCATCCGGGGCAGGAGAACTTCGCCTTCGAAAATCTGCCGCTGGATGACCCCAGGGTCTACAAGCTGTTCTCCGAGGGCAAGACCGAGGCGGTGTTCCAGTTTGAAAGTCGCGGCATGCAGGGCATGCTGAAAGACGCCAAGCCAACGCGCCTGGAAGACCTGATTGCGCTGAACGCCTTGTACCGGCCCGGCCCGATGGACCTGATACCCAGCTTTGTGGCGCGCAAACACGGTCGCGAGGTGGTGGAGTACCCGCACCCGCTGGTGGCCGAGATGCTGTCCGAGACCTACGGGATCATGGTCTACCAGGAGCAGGTGATGCAGACCGCGCAGATCCTGGGCGGCTACTCGCTGGGTGGCGCCGACATGCTGCGCCGGGCCATGGGCAAGAAAGACGCCGATGAGATGGCCAAGCACCGCCAGATCTTTCGCGACGGCGCGGCCAAGAACGCCATCGCTCATGACAAGGCCGATGAGGTGTTCGACCTGATGGAGAAGTTCGCCGGCTATGGCTTCAACAAGTCGCACGCCGCTGCCTACTCGCTGTTGGCCTACCACACGGCCTGGCTCAAGGTGCATTACACGGCCGAGTTCTTCTGCGCCAACATGACGGTGGAAATGGACGACACCGACAAGCTCAAGGTCTTGTATGAAGACGCGCTGAAGATGGGCGTGAGCTTTGAGCCACCCAACATCAATCGCGGTTTGTACCGCTTCGAGCCGATCAGCAACACCTCGATTCGTTATGGCCTGGGTGCCGTCAAGGGCACCGGACAGCAGGCCATCGAGGCGATTGTCGCGGCGCGCGAGGGCCGGGGCAACTCGGACAAGGCGGGGCCGTTCACCAGCCTGTTCGATTTTTGCGTGCGGGTCGATCGCAGCCGACTGAACAAACGCTGTGTCGAGGCGCTGATCAAGGCGGGTGCCTTTGATTGCCTGCAACTCAACCGCGCGGCGCTGATCGAATCGGTTGACCGCGCCTTTGACTTTGCCAGTGCCACGCAGGCCAACGCCAACCAGGTTGGCCTGTTCGACATGGGCGGCGAGGATGACCATGGCTCCAGCACACAAGAGCCCGATCTGGTGGACGCCACGCCCTGGGGCGTGAAAGAGCGCTTGACGCTGGAAAAGACGGCGATTGGTTTCTACTTGTCGGGCCACCTGTTTGACGAGGTCGCCACGGAGGTGCGGCGTTTTGCCAAGCGGCCGATTGAGGAACTGATTGACACCCGCGAGCCGCAGTTGTTGGCGGGCATCATCACCGACTTTCGTGTCATCAACGGTCAACGCGGCAAACTCGCGTTGTTCAAGCTCGATGACAAGTCCGGGGTCATCGAAGCACGTGCCGACGAGGCCACCATCAATACCCATCGCCAGTTGCTCAAGGATGACGAACTGGTGATCGTGATGGGGCAGGCCAAGCTGGATCGCTTTTCGGGCGGCATGCAGTTCTCCATCACGCAGGTGTGGGACCTGGAACAGGCACGTTGCCGCTTTGGCAAGTACTTGCGCGTGGCGGTGCAACTGGCTCCCAACGGCCGCGTGCCGGATATCGCGCGCATGCTCAAGGAGTTCCCGGCGCGCCGGGAATCCACCGAACAGGGCGAGCTGGTGCGCGGCATGGCCGTGCGTTTGGCGGTCACGGCAGGCTCCGAATCCAGTGCGGCCGGTGCGGAGTTCCAGTTGGGCGACGACTATCGGTTCTATCCCAGCAACGCGGCGTTGGCGGGATGGCGCGCGCAGGCTGAGCAGTTCAGTGCGAGTGTTGTATATGGTTGAGGCGGTTCATAAGCAGCTTATTGCCTTGCCTCGCGCAGTCAAGCGCCTGGTCGTGATTGCCATGGATGTGCTGTTGTCGGTCCTGGCAACGTGGATCGCTTTCACGCTAAGGCTGGACACGCCACACGTGCCCTCGGGCGCGCAGTGGCTGGTGTATGGCCTGGCGCCCCTGTTGGCGGTGCCCGTGTTCATTCGATTTGGCCTGTACCGCGCCATCTTTCGCTATTCCGGTCAAGCCGCGTTGCTGGCCACGACCCAGGCGGTGGCCGTCTATGCGGCGATGCTGTCGGCGGTGTTGTTGTTGTGGGGTGCCTGGTTCACATCACCTCGCAGCCTGGGTTTGCTTCAGCCCCTGGCCTTCCTGCCATTGGTTGCGATCAGCCGCGCCACAGCGCGATTTTGGCTGGCCGGCCTTTCCGGGCGGGCGTCCGTGCCGGCAGGAAGGCTGCTGATCTATGGCGCCGGCATGGCGGGTGTCGAGACAGCCGCTGGTCTGGCGGTTTCGCGCGGCTTTGTGCCGGTTGGATTTCTGGACGACGACTCGGCCAAGGTTGGCCGCAGCATCAACGGTATCAATGTGTTCTCGCCAACTCAGGTTTTGGCGCTGGTACAACGCCTGGGCGTGACAGACATTTTGCTGGCCCTGCCCAGCGTCAGCCGTGAACGGCGCAACGACATCATTGCCAGCTTGCGAGAGGTTCCGGTGCATGTCCGCACCTTGCCAGGACTGGCCGATCTGGCCAGCGGGCGCGTCAGCGTACAGGATTTCCGTGAGCTCGACTTGGAAGACCTGCTGGGGCGCGCGGCGGTCAAACCGCAGGCCGAGTTGCTGGCCAGCAAGTTGGTGGATCAAGCCGTGCTGGTGACCGGGGCGGGGGGGAGCATTGGCAGCGAGTTGTGCCGTCAGATTGTGCTGGAGCGTCCGCGCCGACTGCTCTTGCTCGACCACAACGAGTTTGGGCTCTACAGCATTCACAGTGAACTGGTGGCCTTGTGTCGCGTCAAGGAATGCCAGGTCGAACTGATCCCCTTGCTGGGCAGCGTTGCCAATCGGGGTCGGCTGGACACGGTCTGCACGCAGTACCGGCCTGACGTCGTGTTTCATGCTGCCGCCTACAAGCACGTGCCCATGGTCGAATGCAATCCGGCGGAGGGCGTCCTTAACAACGTGTTCGGAACCTTGAACCTGGCGCAGGCGGCGGCGGACGCGGGCGTCAAACGCTTTGTGCTGGTGTCGACCGACAAGGCGGTGCGGCCCACCAACGTCATGGGTGCCAGCAAGCGCATGGCCGAACTGGTGCTGCAGGCCCTGCAGGAGCGGTTCGGAGGGGCAGGAACCTGCTTCAGCATGGTCCGCTTTGGCAATGTCCTGGGCTCCAGCGGCAGCGTGGTGCCATTGTTTCGCGAGCAGTTGACCCACGGTGGTCCACTGACCGTAACGCACCCGGACGTCACGCGCTACTTCATGACCATTCCTGAAGCGGCCCAGCTCGTGTTGCAGGCGGCCGCCCTGGCCCGTGGCGGCGAGGTGTTCGTGCTCGACATGGGTGAACCGGTCAAGATCATGGACTTGGCGCGCCGCATGGTGGAGCTGTCCGGCTTGAAAGTGAAGGATGATCGCCATCCCGAGGGCGACATCGAGATCGTGATCACCGGGCTGCGGGCCGGCGAGAAGCTTTATGAGGAGTTGCTGATTGGTAACAACCCCTCCGCGACAACGCATCCTCGCATCATGAAGGCACACGAGGAATTCATGACCTGGCCGGAGTTGTCGACAGTGCTCGAAAAAATAAGGCTTGCAGCGATTGATGAGAACGTGGAAGCCATCAAGCAGGTGTTGACCGCCTGTGTGCAAGGCTACCGGGACGAGGGGATTCGGGAGCGCCGCGCGTCGGCAGTCCGCCTGTCTTGATCCCTGGTTCGCGTAATACCTCGTCCGGCATCAGCACCACCGGCGCAAAGCCTCCGCCGGGGGTCCGGAAATTGGTGGTCTGACCGGCATAGATCCGCGCGGCGAGCAGTTGCACCTGGCCGGCGTAGCTGTACGCGCGAAGGTCGAACTTGAGCTTCTGCGGGGCGCCATCGATGATGACCCGCCGTTCACCTGGAGCAACCAAGGCCTGGGCAATGAAATCGCCCGCAAGAATGTCGCTCCAGACACGTCGCGTGAGCTTGTCGCCCCGATAGGTTGCCTTCGATCCGTAGCCGGCAAGCGGCTTGAAGAAGTACCGACGGCGCGTCGCCCACAGCGCCTCGGCGCGCTCGGGCGTCACGCGCAAGGCGTGCGGAACAACCGCGGACAACAGCGCCCGATCCGCCGCCGTGGCGCCGAGGTCGCGCAACCGATCGGGCTGACTCAGTGTCACCAGATTGGCTTTGTTGGCCAGCAGGGCATGCGCTCGCGGCGCGGGTGACACGACGACCGCTCCGCTCAGATAGGCCTGACGCAATGCGGCGTGCCCAGGCTGGGCGAGGTAGAAGTCGGTCAGCCGGTTGTAGACCATGTCGACCACGGTTCCCCCGTGCCACAAGCGACCGTCGCGCCAAGTCAGATCGCGGGGGTCGGCCACCAAGGCCGTGACGCCGCGTTGTGCCAGCAACTGACGGCATATCTCGAACTCCGGTGCCAGGTACTGGCCCGTCGGGTTGTCGTCAACGATGGCGATCGCTTGCAGTGCCTGCTGGCCGCGCTGGAGCTGCCATTCGGCCCAGAACATGTCGATAAAGCGCTGATTCAAGTCGGTTGGTACCGTCGTTGTAGGCAGTGCGTCGTCCATGGGTTCACAGCATCGACGCTGCGCGCGGGCGAGGGCGGCAGTCAGAAATGCGCCGCCAGCGTTGGTGTTGATCTCGATCAGTTTGGGACCGTCGGGGCCGATGTGAAAGTCGTAGCCCATGAACATCCCCACCGGTCCCCATGCCAGTTGAGCGATGGGGTCGGCCGTGGCCAGTGCCTGCTGCTGGTAGCCCGGCAGCGTGGCCACGCGCTCGATTGCGGCCACGGTTGCCGCGATGGTGCGGTGTGCCGCGTCAGACACGAAGACCTGGGTGGTGGAAAACAGGTGCGGGTGAGTCAGTGCCAGCGCGTCGCCCAGTCCTCGTAGCGTGGGATGAAACTCAAGCTCGCCGCGCAGTTGCGCCGGGTCCAGGCTCTGGCAGGCATAACCTTCATTGAGCGCTTGGGCCAGCGTCACGGTGAGCCCCGGTGTTGCAGGGGCATTTGCAGTGGATTCGCTCATTTAGCAGGCCTCGCAGCTGGCTGCGCGCTGCGTGGCGCCGACCGCTCCCTGGCAGCAATGCTGTGTCAGGTAGGCCAGTAGTGCCGTCATGTGGGGGAAGCTGGCGCGGTAGATCAGGTGGCGTCCGCGTGCTTCGCTGCTGATCAGGCACGAGTTCAGCAGTTCCTTGAGGTGAAACGACAGGGTACTCGGCGATATGCCCAGTTGCTCGGCCATGGCACCCGGCGTCAGTCCTTGCGGGCCGGCCACCACCAAGGCCCGAAAAGCCCGCAGGCGCTGGGGTTGCGCCAATGCCGCCAGCGCCTTGACGACGGCGGCTTCTTGATCAGCCAAAGAAGGAGAAGAATGTTCCATACTTCGATAATACTCGAAATATGGAATAGTCCTAAAACATCGGTTCAGAGGCTAGGGTGGTCTGCTTGTCGACAAACGCCGCAAACAGCTCCGGCTTGAGCGGGCGGCTGAAGTAGTAGCCTTGCACCTCGGCGCAACCGCGCTCGCGCAGGAAGTCCAGTTGGCCGGCCGTCTCGACCCCCTCGGCGATGGTCGACATG
The DNA here is from genome assembly GCA_016718155.1 of Candidatus Rhodoferax randersensis. Lineage (GTDB taxonomy): Bacteria > Pseudomonadota > Gammaproteobacteria > Burkholderiales > Burkholderiaceae_C > Rhodoferax_D > Rhodoferax_D randersensis. Next base: position 90,107 of record JADKEH010000013.1, read on the forward strand.
CCCAGACTGTCGGCCATGCTGATGATGGCGCTGACAATGGCGCGGTCTTCAGCGTCAATCGTGATGTCGCGCACAAACGATTGGTCGATCTTCAGTTTTGAGGCGCGGAATTTCTTCAGATAGCTCAGCGACGAGTAGCCGGTGCCGAAATCGTCGATCGACAGCTTGATGCCGCGCTCGTGCAAATCGTTCATGACCGCAATCGCCGCGAGCGGGTCGACCATGGCGCTGCCTTCAGTCAGCTCGACCTCCAGCAGATGGGCGGGCAGATCAAGGTCATCCAGTGCGCGCGAGATGAGCTCGGGCAGGTTGGCCTGGCGGAACTGAACCGAGGACAGGTTGACTGCCATCGTGATGGGGTGCATGCCCGCTTCCATCCACGCTTTGAGTTGCCGCAGGGCGGTGTCGAGCACCCACTCCCCGATCGGCAAAATCAGCCCGCTGCTCTCCGCCACCGGGATGAACTCCGCCGGTGAGACCCAGCCCAGCTCCGGGTGGTGCCAGCGCAGCAGTGCCTCGGCGCCGATCACGCAGGGCGGTTGCAGCGACAACTGGGGCTGGTATTCGAGGCTGAGTTGCCGGCGTTCCAGGGCACGACGCAGGGCGTTCTCGATCAACAGGGTGCGCTCCGTTTCGGCTTGCATCTGCGCGGTAAACAGCCGGTAATTGTTGCGGCCACCCTGCTTGGCGCGGTACATGGCGGCATCGGCGCAGCGCGAGAGCGTGTCGAAGTCGGTCCCATCTTCCGGGTAGAGCGCAATGCCGATCGATGGCGTGACCGTCAATTCGTGCTGCTCAATCACAAAGGGCTGCATGGCCGCGGTCAGCAGTTTTTTGGCCAACTGCGCCGCACCGCGCGCGTCGGTGTCGGGCAGCACCAGAATGAACTCGTCGCCGCCCAGCCTGGAGACCGTGTCCTGTTCGCGCAGGGTTGCGGTGAGCCGACGCGCCAGCGCCACCAGCAGGGCATCCCCGACGCGATGACCCAGCGAATCGTTGATGTTCTTGAAGTGGTCCAGGTCGATGAACATCAGCGACAGCGACTCATGTTGGCGGTGCGCCGTGCGCAAGGCCAGGTTGCAGCGGTCGCTGAGCAGCACGCGGTTGGGCAGGCCGGTCAGTGGGTCGAAGTGCGCCAGCAGCTCGATGCGGGCTTGCGCCTCCTTGTGCGCCGTGATGTCGCGCGACAGCAAGACGAAGCGCGGCGCCTGACCGGCGGGCATCTGCTTGCGCGCGATCGACAGCTCGAACCAATGCATGCCGTTGGCCAGCGGCAACTTGTACTGCTTGCCCGATGACGAGCCGTTTTGGTGCGCCTCGCGCAGCGCGTCCATCACGACCATGGTGGCGTCCGCGGGCAATACTTCGGCGACGGTCTTGCCGGTGAGCTCTGCGGCCGGTTGTGCCAGAAGTGTGGCGTCCGCGGAATGAGCACTGTAGTAGCGGCCGTCCAGCCCGAGTTCAAACAGCAGATCCGGCACCGCCGCAATGGTGGCCATCAAGTGCTGGCGGGCCTGGTCGATTTCCAGGGTGCGAGAACGGACCTCGGCTTCCAGGCCTTCCTCATGTGCCTTGAGCGCGATCAGCAGATGGGTCAGGTAGGCCAGCAGCAGGCAGATCAGCAAGGCCACCGCAATCTTGATTTGCAGGCGGCCCAAGTCGGTCCAGCCCTTGATCGGTTCGATGCTCAGCGTCCAGGATCCATTGGGCAAGGTCAAGTTGCGCTGCGCGGGCGAATCCAGCGCCGCCGTGCCGGACGCGTCCACCTGTTGGCGTTCACCAGTGGTGGGTACGACACGCCACAGCTCATAGGCAAAGCCGCGTCGCGACAGCTCGCCCAGTTGCGCTGGCTGCAGCGCCTGCGGGAAGCGCAGGGTCACGTAGGTAAAGCCCCAGAAGGTCCGCGCCCCCTTGGCGTCATCGAGGAAGATGGGGAGCCGACCGACGACGCCGAGCCCACCCTGCGCCAGCTGGAGAGGGCCGGCCAGGGTCAGTTGGCCAGTATCCCGGGCGCGAATCGCCTCCTTGTTCTGCGCCAGATCCTGCAATTGATTGAAGCCAATGCTCTTTTCATTGCCAGCCAAGGGCACCACCTGCTGGATCACGCCATCGGGTGACAGGCCGAGCGCGGCAATACCCGGGTAGAACGGCAGCATCTCCGTGGCCACTGCCTCAAAGTTGTGCAAGGTGCCCTGTCCCTGGCGTACCAGTGCGGCAATGGCATAGGTGGCCGAGAGCGCGCGCTCAATGCCGCGCTGCAAGGCTTGGGCGTGGTCTGCGGCCAAGTCGCCGGCACGGGCACGGGCCTCGGCGCGGTCATTGAGTTCGGAGCGCCAGATCAGGCCGGTGGCCAAGCCGGCGCTGATCAGGAAAGCGCCGACTACCAACAGCCACGGTTGAAAGACTCGTATGGATAGGTCGGAACGCATCGCGGTGGCAGTCTAACAAGATTACCAAGGCGATGCCCGCCGGTGCGCCCGCGCTGCGCACGGGGTGTGGTGCTCAGCCATGGGGTTGTGACAAATCTCAAGCGCTTGGTTTGTGACTGTCACTAAACTGTCATCAGGCGTGGCAATAATTCGAGGCACAGCCGACATGCTTAACCTAGGTATCCATGCGTTCCACCCAGCCTGAAACCTCACCAGAATCCACGACCAGCGGCGTGCTGATGCTGGACCGCGATCACAGCATCCTCGCGTTCAACGAGCGGGTGTTGGACTGGGCGCATCGCAAGGAGGTTCCGCTGCTGGAGCGATTGCGTTACCTGTGCATTGTCTCGTCAAATCTGGACGAGTTTTTCGAGGTTCGCGCTGAGCCCCACCTCACGGCCTTGCAAGGCCAGGAGACCGAGGGCCCCTATACAGTCGGCAGTTTTGAGCGCCTGGCTGGCGCGGCGCACACTTTGGTGGAGCGGCAATACGCGCTTTACAACGACGATCTGATGCCCGCGTTTGAGCAGGCAGGCATTCGTATCCTGGCCCATTCCGAACGCGGCGAGGCGCAGCGGCGCTGGGTCAGGCAGTACTTCCAGCGTGAAGTGCGTCCTTTGCTGATCGCCGTCAGCCTGGACCCATCGCATCCCTTTCCCGCAGGTTGCCAACAAGTCGCTCAATTTCATTGTCCGCCTGGGCGGGCGCGACGCGTTTGGACGGGACAACGATATCGCGATTGTCAAAGTGCCCCGCGTGCTGCCACGCATGATTCGGGTGCCGGACAATTTGTCGCAGGGCAAAGCCTGTTTCGTGTCGCTTTCCAGCGTGATTCGGGCCCACCTCTCGGAGCTGTTTTCGGGTCGGGAACTGTTGCAGTTCTCGCAGTTCAGGGTGACCCGTCACTCCGACCTGGCGGTGGAAGAAGAAGACGTCAAGAACTTGCGCACCGCTTTGCGCCAAGGCCTGCAGCATCGCCACTACGGTCAGGCGGTACGGATCGAGGTATCCGCCGGTTGTTCCCAATTCCTGTCGGATGTGCTGCTAAAGGAGTTTGCGTTGCCAGAGCTGGCGCTGTACCGGGTGCATGGCCCGGTGAACATGGTGCGCCTGAACCAGTTGATCGATCTGATCAACGATCCGTCGCTGTGCTTTCCTGCACACAAGCCGCGTTTTCCGGTCCAGATGACACCCGGCGAGCCGATCTTCGACCAGCTCAAACGGGGTGACATTCTGATTCACCAACCGTACGAGAGTTTTGATGGCGTGCTGACGTTCCTGCGCGAGGCGGTTCACGATCCGGATGTGCTGGCGATCAAGCAGACCATTTACCGTACCGGCTCGGACTCGACCCTGATGGATTTGCTGCGCGAGGCGGTGCGCCGGGGCAAGGAAGTGACCGTGGTGGTGGAACTCAAGGCCCGTTTTGATGAAGAAGCCAACATCAATTGGGCCGAGATGCTGGAGTCGATCGGCGCGCAGGTGGTCTATGGCGTGGTCGGGCTCAAGACCCACGCCAAGATGATGCTGGTCACCCGCCGCGAGGGCAAACAGCTCAAGCGCTATGGCCACTTGTCAACCGGCAACTACAACCCCCGCACGGCGCGCCTGTACACCGATCTGAGTCACCTGACCGCGGACGCCGCACTGACGATGGACATGGAGCATGTTTTCGTGCACCTGGCCAGCCAGAATCGCCTGCCCCGGATGAACCAGATGTGGATGGCGCCATTTCACCTGCATCGCCGAATTCTGGAAAAGATCGAGGCATTGGGCAATGCCTCAGCCAGTGGCGGCTCCACGCGCATTGTCGCCAAGATGAATGCGCTGACCGACGAGGCCTTGATCCAGGCGCTGATCGTCGCCGGTCGCAAGGGGACCAAAATTGACCTGATCGTGCGCGGCGCCTGCACGCTGCCCGCGCAGGTGCCTGGCGTGACCGACAACATCCGCGTACGCTCGGTGATTGGGCGGTTTCTGGAGCACTCACGGGTGTTCTATTTCCGCCACGACGACAAGGACGAGGTGTACCTGTCAAGCGCCGACTGGATGAACCGCAACATGATGCGAAGGGTCGAACTGGCGTGGCCCATCACCGATGCCGTGCAGCGTCAACGCGTGATTGACGAATGTCTGGTGGCCTGCCTGCAGGACAACGTGGACGCTTGGGATCTCATGCCCGACGGCACCTACGCGCGGGTTAGGCCGCACGGGCGGCGCGCGGCCCATGGCGCGCAGGCTGCGCTGATGACGCGCTACAGCGACCCAGGCAACAAGGCTTAACGATACCAAGGAGCGGGTGACCATGGATCTGGTTTTGTGGCGGCATGCGCAAGCTCAGGACTGGGAGCCCGGTTGCGATGACTTGGCGCGCCCCTTGACATCCAAAGGCGAAAAGCAGGCCGTCCGCATGGCCAAGTGGCTCGATCGGCAACTTCCGGAAGGCGCCCGCATCGTTTGCAGTCCGGCGCGCCGAGCCGAGCAAACGGTGGCCGCGCTGGGTCGCAAATACAAACTCGATCCGGACCTGAGCCCGGATGCCACGGCGGCACAACTGCTGCAACGCGTGCAGTGGCCTGGCGCCAGCGCCACGGTGCTGGTGGTCGGGCACCAGCCCACCCTGGGTCAGGTTGCCGCGCAATTGCTTGGCCTGCCCGAGGCGGAATGCAGCATCGGCAAGGGCGCGGTTTGGTGGCTGCGCCACAAGCCAGGTGGTCCCGGTGCGGCAACGGTCATCGTGACCGTGCAGACCCCGCAAATGCTCTAGGGCGGCAGGGCCGACTCGGGCGACGCCGCTTAGCCTGCCGCGTCAGGCTGCTAGGACTTCGCCGGACGACCAGTCTTGATGGTCGGCACCGACTTCAGCGCCGCGACAAACGCCACATCCGACATCGCCGCGAGCGCCTTGACGCCGGCTCGCAACAACTCGCTCTTCTTGGCTGGGCTGGCAAGTTTGGCTGACCGCGCCTTGAGGTCCGCCAAAACGGTGTATTCGGCCTTGGGAATGGTGAAGCTGTCACGCACCAGCTTGGGTTTTTTGACCTTGACCGGCTTGGCCGCTTTGGGCAACGCCCGCTTGGCGGCGGTCGGCTTTGGCGGCAGGGCCGCTTTGCTGGTGCCTGGCTTGGCGGGGACAAGGGGCTTTGACAAAGCGGCTTGGGCCGGTAGCGGGGCTTTTGGTTCGGGTGTTTTGGCGAGCAAGGGCTTGCTGGCGGCCGGCTTGTTTGGTGCCGTCGCGGGCTTGGCGGATGGCTTCTTGGGTGTAGTGGACATAGCGGTTTTTCCAAAGGAATTAACAGTGTATATAGTTTATACCGTTTTAGTGGAGCCGTGGTGAGCGCAGGTTTGAGTTTGCCCAAGTGTCCGATTCGGGCCACGGCGCGGATTCGACCACGCCGGATCTCGGATGTTGGTGGAGAATGTCTGCGACGAAGGAGGGTCTGTCGATGTTTGAGTCTGCCGAGATTGGCCATCACATCAGCCGCAAGGAGTACCGCCGCCAGGAGCCAGTGCTGCGCTCCGCGCTGCTGGCGGCCCAGTACGCGCTGCTGGCGCAGGGCAAGACGCCAGTGGTTATCCTGGTCAACGGTGTAGATGGCGCTGGCAAAGGCGAAACCGTCAACCTGCTCAACGAATGGATGGACCCGCGTCACATTCGCACCGAGGCGTTTGGTGCGCTGGGCGAGGCCGAGCGCTCGCGCCCGGAGATGTGGCGTTTCTGGCAGGTGTTGCCAGCCAAGGGCCATATCGGCATCCTGTTTGGTTCCTGGTACACCGACCCGATCCTCGCGCACGTGATGGGGCACCACAAGCGCGCCGAGTTTGCGCAGCGCCTGGAGCGCATCCGTCAATTCGAGCGCATGCTGGTGGCCGAGGGCGCTGTTGTTGTCAAGTGCTGGTTTCACATGTCCAAGGATGCCAGTCGAACCCGCTTCAAGGCGCTGGCCGCCAACCCGAAGACGGCCTGGCGGGTGACCAAAGACGATTTGGCGCACCTCAAGCATTACGACGAGTTCGTCAGGGTCTGCGAGAAGGCCCTGCGCAAGACCAGCACTGGCGAGGCGCCCTGGCTGGTGATTGACGGCAGCGATGCGGCCTACCGCTCGCTGACCGTGGGCCAGTACCTGCTCGACGTCATTCAGGCGCGCCTGGCCGGACAGCCGCCGCAGGTGCCCGTCGCTGCACCAGTGGCCGATCCGCCGCTCGATGGCAAGGGACTGCTGGACTCGTTCGACTACACGCGATCGCTCATGCCCAAGAGCTATGAAAAACGCCTGGAGGCGCTGCAGGGGCGCCTCAATTTGCTGACGCGTGATGCCCGCATGGCCAGCCGCTCGCTGGTGATCGTGTTCGAGGGCATGGACGCCGCTGGCAAAGGCAGCACCATCCGGCGCATGACCCATGCGCTGGACGCCCGGCACTACCGCGTGGTGCCGATTGCCGCGCCAAGCGAGGAAGAGCGCGCTCAGCCCTACCTCTGGCGCTTCTGGCGTCATGTCCCGGCGCATGGCAAAACCGTCATGTTCGACCGGTCATGGTATGGACGGGTGCTGGTGGAGCGGGTCGAGGGGTACTGCGCGCAAGCCGACTGGATGCGCGCCTACGACGAGATCAACGATTTTGAGGAGCAACTGGTCGAGGGCGGGGCGATCGTGGTGAAGTTCTGGCTGGCGATCACCCCACAGGAGCAACTGCGCCGCTTCGAGGAACGTCAGAACACGGATTACAAAAATTTCAAGATCACCGGCGACGACTGGCGCAATCGCGAAAAGTGGCCGTTGTACCAGCGCGCGGTGCAGGACATGATTGACCGCACCTCGACCGACGTTGCCCCCTGGCACGTCGTGGCCAGCGACGACAAGCTGTTCGCCCGCGTCGAGGCGCTGACCCATGTTTGCAAGTGCCTGGAGCGCGCGATGGAGACTCGGCTATGACCGAGACCCTGTTGGGCATGCTTGTTGGGCATCGCCTTGCCATGATGGCCTTGCTTGCAGCCACCCTGGGGGTGCTGCTGCGTGTGTTAAAGCCCGCACTGCGGCGTGAATTACGCCCTACCTGGGTATTGCTGTTGTTGACCTTGGTGGCGCAAGGGGGCGTCGCGGCAGCCCAATGGCAGGGCAGCGCCTCGCTGGCCGCCATCATGGGCGGCGCCGCGATTGTCATGGCCGTGTTGGCCCTGATCCAGTTGGCCGTGCTGATTGTTTATCACGTGTTGTTGCCGATCTTGGGCCTGACGGCACCGCGCATCGCCCAGGACCTGACGGTGACCGGCCTGTCGATTGCGTGGGGCCTGGTCTGGCTGAGTTTGTCGGGGGTGGATCCGACCCAACTGTTCACCACCTCCGCCATCATCACTGCGGTACTGGCCTTTGCGATGCAAGATACCCTGGGCAATGTGTTGGGTGGCGTGGCGCTGCAACTGGACAACTCGCTCAAGGTTGGTGAATGGGTTCGTATTGACGAGCTTAGCGGCCGCGTGGTGGACGTGCGCTGGCGCTACACCGCCATCGAGACGCGCAACCGCGAGACCATCGTGGTGCCCAACAGTTGGCTGATGAAAAACCGCTTTGGCGTGCTGCGTCGGCGCCTCGATGAGCCGCTGGTTTGGCGGCGCACACTGGCTTTCAATGTGGAAACCAGCGCCGCGCCCACTGCTGTTATTCGCGCCTTGCAGCAAGGGGTGACTGACGCGCAGATCGAACACGTCGCCAGCGAGCCGCCCCCTAGTGCCATCCTGGTGGACACGGGGGCCGGCTACTTTCGTTACGCGCTGCGCTATTGGCTCATGGATCCGCAGTTTGACGATCCAACGGACTCGCTGGTGCGCATCCACGCGCTGGCCGCTCTGACGCGCGCGAGCATCAGCCTGGGTGTGCCGCAGGAAGAGCGACTGATGGTCAAGGAGAATGACAACTGGCGACAGGCCAACGAGCGGCGTGAACTGGAGCGCCGCCTGCAGGCGGTGCAACGCACCTCGCTGTTTGCCAAGCTGCCGCCCGAAGAGCAGATGACGCTGGCTGAGCATCTGGTGCACGCACCGTTCGTGCGTGGCGACACCTTGACCCGACAGGGTGCGGTGGCGCACTGGTTGTACCTGATCGTGCAGGGCGAGGCTGAAGTGCTGGTCGACCATGGCGCCACGAAGACCCGCATCACAACTTTGCGCGATGGCGACTTCTTTGGCGAGATGGGCATGCTGACCGGTGAGCCACGCAGCGCGACGGTGGTTGCCTGTACGGATGTGGACTGCTATCGCCTGGACAAAGTGGGATTTGCCAAAGTGTTGCTGGCCAGGCCAAGCATGGCCGAGGAGATTTCGGCCGTTCTGACGCAACGCCGTCAGGAGCTCGATAGCCGGGTCAAGCAAGCGACCCAAGCGTTGCCGCGTTCACCCTCGGAAGACCTGCTGGCGCGCATCAAGTCTTTCTTTGGCGTTGGTTCGTGAGTCGCACAGACGCGATGGAGGAACTCGGCATGGATCTGGCGGAGGACTTCCACCACTTGCGTCTCAATCGGCAGCACCTCGCAACCTGAGCCGCTGCGGCTAGACGTTTTTCAGCCGCAAGGTCCAGGGAGTCTTGCTCCACGCCTCAACCTCTTCGCGCAACAGGTGGGCTGACTGCGGAAACGACTCGGGCCAGCCAGACCGGCAGGACAGCACAAAACAGTCGTCCTGATCGGGACACACAGACAAGTTCAGGCCCGCGGTGTCGGGGTCGCGCCGGGCGTGGCAAAGAATAACGGCCACGCGCAATGCGAGCAGTTGGCTGACAAAACCCAGGTCGTTCAGTTGGACATCGAGTTTCCTGAGTTTGCCGCGATGGCCCAGCACCAGTTGGCCCAAGTGGTGCATTTCGGTCAGGGCGAAGCCCATCGCATCGGCATGTTCCAGAATGTAGGCGCCGTGTTTGTGGTACTCGCTGTGCGATATCCGCAAGCCGATCTCGTGGAGCTGCGCGGCCCACGCCAGTTTGCGCTGGCCGCGTTCGGCCTGCTCCCCCTCGCGCCCCGCGAGTTGGGTAAACAACTGAATCGCCACGGCGCCGACGCGAGTGGCTTGCTGGGTGTCGACGGCGAACTTGATCGCCAGGCGGTCGATCGAGGCCGAGCGCAAGTCGGTCTGGTCCAGCGCGCGCTCCATCAGGTCATTGATCAGGCCGTGGCGCAGCCCGCCGGTGGCCTGCTCCATCTCGTTCAATTCAAACAAATCGAACAAGGCGCGCAAGATGCTCAGGCCGCCACCGATGATGGCGCGACGGTCGTCACGCATGCCGTCAATGCGAAGTTTGTCGGCACTTTGTGCCTTCAGGAGTCGGTCCATCAACCAGTCCAGACCCTCGCGGGTGATTCGCCCGGCGGGCCAGCCCGCAGCGATCAGCACATCAACCACGGCACCGACGGTACCGGCAGACCCGTAGGCGGTGGACCAGGCGTCGCGCGGATAGACGCTGCGTACTTCGTCCAGCACCGCCTGAGCGGCGATTTCAGCCATCTCGAAGGCACGCGCCGTGAATTTGCCCTCGGGGAAGTATCGGGTTGACCAGGCAATGCTGCCCACCCGGTAGGACTCCATCACGCGCGGCGTGAAGCCCTGGCCAAGAATCAGTTCGGTCGAGCGCCCACCAATGTCGATGACGAGCCGCTTCTCGTCAGACTGAGGCAAGGAATGGGCGACGCCCTGGTAGATCAATCGCGCCTCTTCGCGGCCCGAGATCACGTCGATGGGAAATCCCAGAACAGCGGTTGCCGTCGCCAGAAATTCGTCGCGGTTGCGAGCCTCCCGCAGCGTCTGGGTGGCCACTGCACGGACTTCCCCGATCTGAAACCCGGCGATGCGCTCGCCAAATCGGGCCAGGCAGTCCCAGCCACGCTGCATGGCCTCGGGCGTCAGGTTGCGGTCAGCATCCAGGCCGCCGCCCTGGCGGACGGTTTCCTTGAGGTATTCGGAGCGCACAAACTGGCCGTGGTCGTAGCGACCAATCTCCAGGCGAAAGCTGTTCGATCCGAGATCGACAGCGGCTAGTCGGGTGCCGTTCTGCATGGTCATTCTTTGAGGTGGTAGGGCAAGCATAGCAGTGCCCTGCGCGCACGCCGACGGGCGGCTTGCGGCGTGTGATTTGTGCCGGTCCGGACCGACTGTCACGAGGGATTCATACATGAAAGCGATCATATTGTTTTAAAACTATATGACCAGTTCATGAAAACGTCGTTTGGCCTGGGCAAATACCGCGATCTGCTGTTTGCAATCTTCCTGTTCGTGGTGCTGGATCTGGGGATCCTTGCCTTCAATTTCTTTGCGTCCATGGAGCTGGAGCGCGATGCCAGCCGAATCAATTCGGCCGGCGAGTTGCGCATGTTGACGCAACAGATCACCAAGTCCCTATTGACGCTGCAGGCCGAGCAGAAGGCGCAGATGCCGACCCAGACCAGCATGGCCCAGCTGAACCAGGGGCACGCGGGCTTTGTCCGCGCACTGTCGGCACTGAAACTGTCCTTGGGCGAGGACATGGCCTTTGCCGGCTCGGGTGAGCAACTCGACGCCCTGCGCTTGGTACTGCAGAAGCTGGAGCGCGAATGGACCCCGCTGGGGGCAGTGATCGAGCCAGTCATTGCCGTCACCGAGCCCACGGTTGAGGACGCCGACATGGCTGTCACCAAGGCGGTGGCGCGCAATATTCGCCTGATGGCGCTGTGTGATGACCTGGCGCAGGGCGTGGAGGCAGCGGCCAACTTCAAGACCGGCCGCATGCGCGACATCCAGCTCGGCGCCATCGTGCTGGCGCTGTTGAATTTTGTCTACATCGTGTTCAAGTTTCTGCGCAAACTCAATGCCAGCGATGCCATCGCCGACGCCGCGCGGCGCGAGACCGACGACATCCTGCAAAGCGTGACCGAGGGGCTGATGCTGGTTCGCGCCGACGGCACGGTAGGTGGTCAACTGTCTGCGTCGGTAGGCCGGTTGTTCATGCGGGAGGTCAAGCCGGGCATGAGTTTTCAGGACCTGTTGCGTGCCATGCTGCCGGCCGAACGCGCTGAAGAGGCCAGGAGCTTTCTGTCCCTGCTGCTGGATTCGAAGGTCAAGCCGGCCCTGCTCAGCCAGCTTGATCCACTCAAGGAGGTTCAGATTCTGCCGCCTCAGGGCTCGACCCAGGCCGGGCACTTTCTGACCTTTCAGTTTACGCAGGTACGCGACGCAGGCCTGATCAAGGAACTGCTGGTGACGGTGTTTGACGTGACCCAAAAAGTGCAGTTGCAGCGCGATCTGGTCGCCACGCAGGAGGCCGCTCGCAGCGATGTGGAAGACCTGATCAACGTGCTGGAACGTGACCCCGCGCTGTTGCACGACTTCCTGCTGGGCGCGCACGGGCGGCTGGCCGAGCTCAATCAGGGCATGCGCGAGGTGGGCCACCTGCCGAGGGACTACCGGGCGCTGGTCAAGCAGGCCGCGCTGGTCGTCCATGGCATCAAGGGGGAAGGCTCCGCGCTGTCGCTGTCGGCGGTCACGCGCCAGGCGCACCGCATGGAAGATGTGCTCGCGCCGCTGCAGAAGCGCACCGATCTGGTCGGCGAGGATCTGATTCCGGTCGTGTTTGAGCTGTCGCGCCTGCAAGAGCAGGTGGACCGCTTGCAGCGGGTGTTTGGCCGCGTGGGCAAGGTGGTGGCGCTGAGTCCGGTTGACGACGCCAGACAGCTCTCCGCCATGGTTGACAACTTGCGCGACCTGTCGGAGCGGGTGGCCCAGTCACAGAGCAAGCAGGTGCGCCTGAACACCACCTTGCTGGAGCAGACCTTGCCAGCGGACGTGAGTCAGTTCCTGCGCGAGGCGCTGCCACAACTGGTGCGCAATGCCGTGGTGCATGGCATCGAGTCACCGGACGAGCGCGTCAGGCTGGGCAAGTCTCCCGTGGGCGAGTTGAAGCTGGATATTGACCGCGTTGACCCGCAGACCATCCGTGTCACGGTCAGTGACGATGGGCGCGGCATCGACGCACCGCAGGTGCGGGAGCGCGCGGCCCAGTTCCGCGCCGAAGCGGCGGGCATGACCGATTCGCAGGTGTTGGGGCTGATCTTCGATCCGCAGTATTCGTCCGCCACGGAAGTCACCGAGCACGCCGGGCGTGGCGTCGGTCTGGCCTTGGTGCGGCAGTTGGCACAGGCTGCCGGCGTGAAGCTGCGGGTATTGACGCGCGCCAACCGCTACACCCGATTTGTGCTGCACTTCTCGGTGGCGGCATGACAGCGTGTACCTTGATGATCGTGGACGACTCCGCAATCATGCGCAACCGCATTGCACGCCTGTGCGCAAAGCCGGGCCTGGAGGGGGTCACAGTGGTGGCCATGGCGGGCGACGGCGCCCAGGCCCTGGAGCGCGCGGCCCTGGTCAAGCCTGATCTGGTCACGATGGATCTGACCATGCCGGTGATGGACGGCCCGGCCTGCCTGCAGGCGCTGCGCGAGGTGTTGCCCCAGGCGCGGGTGTTGGTGGTCTCGGCCCTGAGTGACCGCGCCACGGCGCTGCAGGCCCTGACCAAAGGCGCCCACGGCTTTCTGCTCAAACCGTTTTCGGATCAGCAATTGATTGAGTCCCTGCAGGAACTGATGTCATGAGTACCACCGCCTTGAAGCCCGCCGACATCAAAGTCTTTTCGGACGCCGCCATGGCCTTCTTTGGCCACACCACCGACAAACGCGCCGCAGTCAAGACCGCTTACCTGATGGACCGGCGCGACGCCGTGGTCTGGAGCGATTTCCAGGGCATGATCGAGCTGGGTGGCCGCTACCGTGGCAGCGTGGCGTTCTCGGCGCCACGTGGGTTGCTGTCCCACGTGCTCTTGTTGATCGGCGAGGGCGACTATTCGGACGCCAGCCACCGAGACATCGTGGGCGAAATTGCCAACCAGATGTCGGGCTACGCCCGACGTCACTTCGGGCAAACGATGGACATATCGCCGCCGCGCATCCTCACCAAACCAGGCGACCTGACCGACGTGGCGCCCGGCGCGGTGCCATTTGTGATCCCGCTCATGTGGGAGCGTTATGAAGCCAATCTGGTGGTGCGCATGACGTCCGTATGAATTCACGCCAGCGCCGCGAATTTGTCATACCACTGACACACGTCTGCGTGACAGTACTGCTTTCCCCAACCCCTTTTTTGGAGATTTCCAATGAAATTGATCGTTGTTGCCGCCTTGTCCGCGATTTCCGTGTTGTCCGCCTGTGGATCGAAGCCGATGGCTCCGGCCGGCATGAAGGCTGGCGCCTTTGTCAGCTACCAGTGTGAGGGCGGCAAACGCCTGCAGGCCCGCCTGGCCGACGATGGCAGCACCGTGCGTGTGCGCCATGAGGGTGGTTATGAGCTCGACCGCAAGGGCGATGGCGTCTACGAGGGCGAAGGCTTCAAGCTGGTTGCCGCCGGTGGTGGTGCCCTGGAGCTGATGCACCACGGCAAGCCGATGGCGCGTAATTGCAAGCCTGTTTGATAGTTGTCACCAAACCGTCACACAAAGGTCATACGATCGTGACAACCCCAGTCATTACCCGAGGAAACACCATGATTCAATCCGTTACCAAGTCCGTGCTGGCCACGACGGCGCTCGCGCTGTTTGGCCTGTCCGCCCAAGCTCAAGTGATCAAAGTGGACGGCTCCAGCACGGTGTATCCCATCACCGAAGGCGTCGCCGAAGAATTCCAAAAGGCCAACAAGGGCCTGAAAGTGACTGTTGGTGTCTCCGGCACCGGCGGTGGTTTCAAGAAGTTCTGCCGCGATGAAACCGACATCCAGGACGCATCGCGCCCCATCCTCAAGTCCGAAATGGACCTGTGCAAGGCGGCTGGCGTCGAGTACTACGAACTGCCGGTGGCCTTTGATGCGCTGACGGTGGTGATCAACCCGAAGAACACCTGGCTGAAGCAGGCCACCGTGGCCGAACTCAAGAAGATGTGGGAACCGGCTGCCCAAGGCAAGATCATGCGTTGGAACCAGATCAACCCGACCTGGCCGGATCAGCCGATCAAGCTGTTCGGTGCCGGTGCTGATTCGGGCACCTTTGACTACTTCACCGAGGCGATCGTCGGCAAATCCAAGTCCAGCCGTGGCGACTTTACCGCCTCTGAAGACGACAATGTGCTGGTGCAGGGCGTTGCCGGCGACGTGAACGCCATCGGTTATTTTGGCTACGCCTACTACGCCGAGAACACCGGCAAGCTCAAGGCTTTGGCGATTGTCGAGAAAGACGGCAAACCGGCCGTGTTGCCCAATCAGACAACCGTGCTGGACGGCAGCTACCAGCCTCTGGCACGCCCGATCTTCATCTACGTCAAGGTCAAGTCGCTACAAAAGCCCGAAGTCAAGAAGTTTGTGGACTTCTATATGGCCAACGCCGCCAAGATGGCGACCGAAGTCAAGTACGTCAAGCTGCCCGAGGCGATCTACAAGGCCAACCAGGAGCACATGGCCAAAGGCAAGAAGGGCACCATGTTTGGCGGCAAGAACGAAGTAGGCGTGCGCATCGAAGAGCTGGTCAAGCGCGAAGCGACGTTCTGACTTTCATGAATCCAGATCGGTGCTCCACATCATGTATGAGCACCGTCATTGCGAGACGCGAAGCGACGTGGCAATCCATGCAGCCGGGAGCCATGGATTGCTTCACTGCGTTCGCAATGACGATTATTTTCCCGTTAACAGCCGTGGCGTGTGAACCACCTTATCACTGCAAAACCTACAATGACCGCCTCAGCTACTGCGGACCGTATTGTGACTACTGAGCGACTCACCGGTGCTGCGCGCCTGGCTGAATTGGCGGCCATCAAGGCCAAGCGCAAGCGCACCGATCGCATTGTCGAGTTGCTGCTCTTGTCCGCGGCTTGCGTCTCGGTGTTCACGACACTGGGCATCGTCTACATCCTGCTCAAAGAATCGCTTGTTTTCTTTAACTCGGTTCCCCTGTGGGACTTTCTGACCGACAGCCAATGGACGCCGCTGTTTGACGACGCGCACTTCGGCATTGCCGTGTTGCTGGCCGGTACCGTGTCAAGCTCGCTGGTGGCCTTGCTGATTGCCATCCCGCTGGGCACCATCATTGCCATCTACCTGTCGGAATTCGCTGGTTACAAGACGCGAGAGTTCCTCAAACCGGTGCTGGAGATGCTGTCAGGCGTTCCAACCATCATCTATGGCTACTTTGCCTTGCTGGTGGTCACACCCTTGCTGCAAAAAATCTATCCCGGTTTGCCCACGTTCAGCATTCTGTCGGCCGGCATTGTCATGGGCATCATGATCATTCCCTACGTGTCCTCGCTGTCGGAGGACGCCATGCGGGCCGTGCCGATGAGTCTGCGCGAGGGCTCCTACGCCATGGGCGCCACGCGGTTCCAGACCGCCACCCGGGTGGTGGTGCCAGCGGCGTTCTCCGGCATTGCCTCGGCTTACATTCTGGGCATATCGCGGGCGGTCGGTGAAACCATGATTCTGGCGGTGGCCGCTGGCATGCAGCCCAACCTGAGCCTCAATCCGCTGGAGCCCGCTGCCACCATCACGTCCTACATCGTGCAGGTGGCCCTGGGCGACCTGCCGCACGGTAGCGTCGGTTACCAGACCATCTTTGCGGCTGGCCTGACCTTGATGCTGATGACGCTGATGTTCAACATGCTGGGCTATTGGCTGCGGCGCAAATACCGCGAGGTCTATTGATGTCTTCCCACTCTGATCGCGCCGTCGAGTTGCGCAAAATTATCAAATCGCACAAACGCTGGGACATCATGTTTGGCTTGGTGGGCCTGGCCGCCATGGCGGTCGGCATCTTGACCTTGGTGGCCTTATTCACGCAGATGGTGATCGAGGGTTACCCGCGCCTTAGCGCCGAATTCTTCACCAACTTTCCGTCACGCCGGGCCGGCCAGGCGGGCATTCTGTCGGCTTGGGTCGGGTCGTTTTTTGTGATGATCGTGACCGCCTTGTTTGCAATTCCGGTGGGAATTGCCAGCGCCATCTATCTGGAGGAATACGCCCGCAAGAACTGGTTCACCGATGTGATCGAAATCAACATCAGTAACCTGGCGGGCGTGCCCTCCATCGTTTATGGCTTGTTGGCGTTGGGCTTGTTCGTGTATGCCTTTGGTCTGGGGCAAAGCATTTTGTCCGCCGGGCTGACGCTGGCCCTGCTGATCCTGCCGATCGTGATCGTCACCACCCGTGAAGCGCTGCGCTCCATTCCGCAAGTGGTGCGCGAGGGCGCCTACGCCTGTGGCGCCACCAAATGGCAGGTGACGAGCGACCATTTGCTGCCCTACAGCACGCCCGGCATCCTGACTGGCGTGATCATCGGCCTGTCGCGCGCCATCGGCGAGACCGCGCCCATCATCACCATTGGTGCCCTGACCTTCATCGCCTTCCTGCCGCCGGTGCCCTTTACCGGCGAGCCTGCCGCTGGAATGTTTGACTGGCTGTTTTCGCCGTTTACCGTGATGCCAATCCAGATTTTCAACTGGACCTCGCGACCCGACCCGGCGTTCCAGGCCAACGCGGCGGCGGCCAGCCTGGTGCTGGTGGTCCTGACGCTGGGCATGAACGGCTTGGCCATCTGGCTGCGCTACCGGCTGCGCAAGAACATCAAGTGGTAACTCGATTGACCAACTCCCTGCTTTTTTCACTTTAGAAATCTATTCCCTATGGCATCCACCATCACCATTCCCGATAACGCGCCGGCCCTCAAGGCCGCGTCCAAGAACCTTGATTTTTACTACGGTAGCTTCAAGGCGCTCAAAGCGGTCAGCATGCCGATCTACGAGAACAAGGTCACGGCGCTGATCGGACCCAGCGGTTGTGGCAAGTCCACCTACCTGCGTTGCTTCAACCGCATGCACGATCTCTATCCCGGCCACCGCTATGACGGCAAGATCGAGCTGTACCCCGATGATGTGGACATCCTGGACCACGCCGTGGACCCGATCGAGGTGCGCATGCGTATCTCCATGGTGTTCCAGAAGCCCAACCCTTTTCCGAAGTCGATCTTTGAGAATGTCGCTTACGGCCTGCGTGTGCGCGGCGAGAAGTCGCAGTCCTTCCTGGAAGACAAGGTGGAAGTGGCGCTTAAATCCGCCGCGATCTGGAACGAGGTCAAGGATCGCATGCAGGAGTCGGCCACCAACTTGTCGGGTGGTCAGCAGCAGCGCCTGTGCATCGCCCGGTCCCTGGCGACCGACCCTGAGATCATCCTGTTTGACGAGCCAACCTCGGCGCTTGATCCGATTGCGACCGGTAGTATTGAAGAGCTGATTGGCGAGCTCAAGCACAAGGTCACGATCCTGATCGTGACCCACAACATGCAGCAGGCCGCGCGCGTGTCGGATTTCGTGTCGTACATGTACCTCGGCGAGATGGTCGAGTACGGTGCCACCAGCGACATCTTCATGAAGCCCAAGCGCCAGGAGACGGAAGATTACATTACAGGAAGGTTCGGTTAATCATGAACGACAAACATCTGTCTAGCCAGTTTGACAGCGAGTTGAGCGCGGTGTCTTCGCGCGTCATGGAAATGGGTGGCCTGGTCGAGTCCCAGATTCGCACCGCCGTCTATGCCTTGGCCCAGTTCAGTGTCGAATCGGCTGATCAGGTGTTCGAGCTGGAGACACGCGTCAACGCCATGGAAATGGACATTGACCGCGAGTTGTCCTCCATCATCGCGCGGCGCCAGCCCACGGCACGCGATCTGCGCTTGCTGATTGCCATCTCAAAGACCACTGCCAACCTGGAGCGCGCTGGCGACGAAGCCGACAAGATTGCGCGCATGGTCAAGTCCATCATCAGCAGCGGTTCGGCCCGGGCCCTGCCGGCCTCCGAGCTGCGCGTGGCATGTGACCTGGCTTCCGGCTTGCTGCGCAAGGCGCTGGACGCTTTCGCCCGGCTGGATGTGAGCATGGCGGTCTCGATCCTGAAGGAAGACGACGCCATTGACCTTGAGTTTGACGGCTTCGTGCGCAAGTTGATCACCTACATGATGGAAGACCCCCGCACCATTTCGCCCAGCCTGGACCTGCTGTTTCTGGCCAAGGCGATTGAGCGTATTGGCGATCATTCGAAGAACATCGCCGAGTTCATCATTTACATTGTCAAGGGCGCCGATGTTCGGCACACCTCGATCGACGCCATCGAGTCGGTTGTCCGATAGCCAAGACAGGTTTCACGATGAAGCGTTTACCTCGGGTACTGGTGGTCGAAGATGAACCGGCCATTGCGGAGCTGGTGGTGGTCAATCTGCGCCACAACGGCTTCGCACCGGTGTGGGCGGCGGATGGCGAGGCCGCCCAGCGCGAGCTTGACGCCGTGCTGCCCGATGTGATCCTGCTGGACTGGATGCTGCCTTGTGAGAGCGGTGTGGTCTTGGCACGCAAGTGGCGTGCCCACAGCCGGACCAAGATGATTCCGATCCTGATGCTGACCGCGCGCAGCGACGAGCCGGACAAGATTGCCGGTCTGGACGCGGGTGCTGACGACTACATCACCAAGCCTTTCTCTACCCAGGAGCTGATGGCGCGCATTCGGGCCGTGTTGCGCCGTCGCGCGCCCGAACAGGTGCTTGGCAGTGTGAGCATTGCGGGGCTGGTGCTGGACGCCCAGACGCATCGCGTGTCATATCGGGAGCAGGAGCTCAAGCTCGGGCCAACCGAATTCAAGCTGCTGTACTACCTGATGACCCACGCTGAGCGCGTGCACAGCCGTGCGCAGTTGCTGGACAAGGTCTGGGGCGATCACGTCTTCATCGAGGAGCGCACGGTGGACGTGCACGTCAAGCGCCTGCGCGAGGCGCTGGGCGCTGCCGGGACACTGGTGGAGACCGTGCGCGGCGCGGGCTACCGCTTGACGGCTCGCCCGCACATTGCACTGGTCGCTGCCAAGGTGTGATCCATGGCCTGGCGGGTATTCCGGTTCTTCCTGTTTCAACTGTGTGGTGGTTTGATCGGATACTGGCTTGTCGGCCTGGCCAATCCTCTGCATGGCTTGATCATTGGCTTGCTGACGGCCAGTGCCCTGTGGGTGGCAATTGACCTTCGCCGCGTGGCCCAACTACTGAAGTGGCTCAAGGAAGCAGACCAGACCCGACCTTTGCGACTGCATGGCCTGTGGGCGGAGGTGGCGACACGGGCATCGCGCCTGTTGCGTCAGCAGGAGTCCAGGGCGCAGGACAGCGAGCGGCGCTTGCAGGAGTTTCTCTCGGCCATTCAGGCCTCCCCCAACGGCGTGGTGCTGCTCGACGCGTTGGGACGCATAGAGTGGTGCAACATGACGGCTGGAGAGCACTTTGGTTTCGATCCCAAACGCGACCTGCAACAGCACATTGGCAATCTGGTGCGCGAGCCGGCCTTTCTGGCCTACCAGGCCGTGGGCGACTTCACCCATGACGTGCAGATGCCGGGGCCACGCAGTACGCCCAGCCGGCCGGTGCGCCTGGCGGTGCACTTGCATGACTACGGGGAGGGGCGTCGATTGCTGTTGTCACGCGACGTCACCGCGCTGGAGCAGGCCGAGGTGATGCGGCGTGACTTCGTCGCCAACGTGTCGCACGAGATTCGAACGCCTTTGACCGTGCTGGCCGGCTTCATCGAGACCTTGCAGAACCTGCCGTTGACCGCTGCCGAGCGCGAGCGCTACCTGGCGCTGATGTCGCAACAGGCGCAGCGCATGCAGACGCTGGTGAGTGACTTGCTGACCCTGTCCAAACTGGAGGGTAGCCCGCCGCCGCGTGCGGACGAATGGGTGTCGGTGCAGCGGCTGTTGTCGCAGTGTGAGCAAGAAGGCCGCGAGCTGTCCGCCACCGTCGCGGCACCGGGTCATGTGTGGCGGGTGCTCAACACGGGTCCCGCGGAATTGGCGGGTTCTTACCCGGAGTTGCTCAGCGCCGTGGGCAACCTGGTCAGCAACGCCGTGCGGTACACCCCAGCGTCTGAGCTGATCGAATTGGCATGGCGGACTCTGCCAGATGGGCAGGCCGAGCTTTCGGTACAGGATGCCGGGCCGGGCATTGCCCCGGAGCACCTGCCGCGCTTGACCGAGCGTTTTTACCGGGTAGACCGTAGCCGCTCACGCGATACCGGCGGCACCGGGCTGGGCCTGGCCATCGTCAAGCACGTGGCGCAACGCCATGGTGCCGAGTTGCGCATCCACAGCGTGCCGGGGGAGGGATCACGCTTCGCCATTGTGTTTCCGGTCAGCCGCATCCGAGCCGATGCCGAAGCCGATGGTTTTGCAGACCAGTTGGTCGAGGCGCGCCGGGCCTGAGCTTGGCGGTCGCCCTCACGGTCGCGATTGAGCCTCGTGATCAGGGCGTGGCACGTGAGGTGCGCCGGTAGATTCTGATGTTCTCGTTGCGGTCGGTCGGACGCCGGATGGTGCTCAAAATTGCCCACTGGGTGGCATCGACGCTGAGGCCCTGGTTCGTGGTGGCCTCACCATTGACCAACAACACCGGGCACACCGCATCGGGGGTGGCCGCTCGCAAGGTCAACTGGCTGTGAAACTGCAGCGCGGCAATCTGGGCTCGGCTCAAACCCTGTACTTCAACACACTCGGGGGGACTGCACTGCGCGGGTGATTTGCCGCACCATGGGCGCGTAGCTGCGTGCATAGTCCAGCAGAGGCAACCACAAGGTCAACACCAGCACCCAGCACAGCACGGCGCCACCAGCGGGCAGGACCAGGCTTTTCCAGATGGCTGCGCGATGGCGCCCCACGCGCCATTTGACCAACCAACCCCAGGCCAGCGTGGCCAACACTGCCAGGGCAAAAGGCAAGGCCGAGAAGTCGTGCTCAAAACCGGGGGCGAGCCGCGCCACATTGGCGGCTGGCTGGCGGGGAATCCCTGTTTGCATGGCAATCCAGATTACCCAGACGATGATGCCGCAGCCCGAAAAAAACAGCAGTGTGAACCAGTCAATCACGGCGCTGACGCTGCGTTTGAGCGTCGGAAGCGCGAATGCAGCCAAAGTGGCCAGCGCGGGCAGGGCCAACAACAAGGAGCGGTCTGCGCTGCGCGTCGTCAAGGTGCAGCCGAGCGTGACCAGCACGTACCACAAAGGCAGCAGCAGGTGACGGCTTCGTTGGACGCCCAGGATCTGGTGGCGCCATCGCCACACCGTCCACAGCGCCAATGGCCACGCGGGCCAGGTGAACCACAGCAACAAGCGGCCCAGGCTGCGCCACTCGTTCCAGGATACGCCTGGCAGCTCGACGCGCCAGCGCCACAGATCAAGCGCCGTGGCAAGAACACCGACCAGCAGCACCGCGGCACCCAGGCGCAACGCCGTGCCCCGGGGGGGTGGCGCTGCTTCATCACCGTTTGAGGGGTCCAGCAGCAGCATCAGCACGCCCCCCAGCCCAAACAGCATGGCCAGCAGCGGCGCGCCGGACAGGGCCAATCCAAGCAGGGCCACGAAGCTGATCAGAGCCGGTGCACCGCCGGGTTGAGTCAATCGAGCGCTGGCGTAGAACGCCAATGCCGTGAAGCAAAGCTGGGCCACCCCAGGCGTGGTCTCGTGCGAGAGCTGGGCCAGACCCAGGCACGCCAGCAGGGCCAGCAGGCCACCATCGGCCATGGCGCGTGCGTAGTCGGCCGGTTGGGCCTCGCCGCCAAAGGCAAACGCCACCGGTTGGGCCCGTGGGCTACGCGCCAGCAGATAGGTGCCATACCAGGTGGCGGCCAGCGTCACAGCCAGCAGCACTGCAAAGGGAAACCGCGCGGCCAGATCGAGGGGCACGAAGGCGGGGGCGAGCTTCATCGCCCAAGCGCCCAGCCAATAGGGCAGTTGCGCCTCCACTTCGGGTGCCAGGCCAAGCAAGCGCGGGCTCATCCAGTCGGCGCCGTCGCGCAGCAAGGCCAGCATGTAGCCAAGGGCTGTGATGTCGGCACTTTTCCAGGGGTTGCGGCCGATGAAGCCCGTCAACACGTAGGCCACGCAGAGCAGCAGCAACGCGGCGCGCGGCAGGCGCCGCACTGCGCCTTGGGCGACGATGGCGGGGATGGGGTGGTTCACGGCTCGATTCGGCCCGATGTCGGGCCAGGGAGAATCTTAATCGCAGGCATGGCCAACGTCAGTCAATCAGTTGGGGGCAGCGCGGTGCGGTTTCGGTCAATCCAACCAGGCAAAGAAAAAGGCAGCGCGGTCGCCCGGGCTGCCCTTTGCAACGGATGCTGACCAGTTTACTTGGCAGCAGTCTTGCCGAAGCGGTTGCGGAAACGTTCCACGCGGCCGCCCATGTTGTCGACCGACTTTTGCGTGCCGGTGTAGAACGGGTGCGATTCGCTGGTGGTGTCGAGCTTGAAAAGGGGCAGCTTGCGACCGTCTTCCATCTCAATCATTTCCTTGGCGTTGGCGCAAGAACGCGTCACGAACTTGAATCCATTGGACATGTCCTGGAAACAAACTTCGCGGTAATTGGGGTGAATGCCTTCTTTCATGATTCTTCCTTGATTCAGTTGCGGCAGCCGAGCCAGACCGTCTGGCGTACTTACCGCGAAAAGCCTTGGATTATAGCGCGCTTCCTCTAGCCACCTCTTCGCATCATGTCGAAGAACTCGTTGTTGGTTTTGGTGGCCTTCATTTGCTTGAGCACCATCTCCATGGCTTCGACCTCGTCCATGTTGTAAAGAAACTGGCGCAGGATGCGGGTCTTTTGCAGAATCTCGGGCTGCAGCAACAACTCTTCGCGGCGCGTACCGCTGCGGTTGAGCTGAATGGAGGGGAACACGCGCTTTTCGTACAGGCGGCGATCCAGGTGTATTTCGCTGTTGCCGGTGCCCTTGAACTCTTCAAAAATCACTTCATCCATGCGGCTGCCGGTGTCCACCAGTGCCGTGGCGATGATGGTCAGCGAGCCGCCTTCTTCCACATTGCGGGCGGCACCCAGGAAGCGCTTGGGACGTTGCAGCGCGTTGGAGTCCACGCCGCCGGTCAGCACCTTGCCCGAAGACGGCACCACGTTGTTGTAGGCGCGCGCCAGGCGGGTGATGGAGTCCAGCAAAATGACCACATCTTTTTTCAGCTCAACCAGGCGCTTGGCGCGTTCGATCACCATTTCGGCAACGTGCACGTGGCGCGCAGCGGGCTCATCGAAGGTAGAGGCAATCACCTCGCCCTTGACGGTGCGCTGCATTTCGGTCACTTCTTCGGGGCGCTCGTCAATCAAGAGCACCATCAGGTAGCTCTCGGGGTAGTTGGCCGAAATCGCGTGCGCAATGTGCTGCATCATCACTGTCTTGCCGCTCTTGGGCTGCGCCACGATCAGGGCGCGCTGGCCTTTGCCGATCGGCGCGATGATGTCGATCACGCGCCCGGTGATGTTTTCTTCGGCCTTGGTGTCCTGCTCCAGCTTCATCTGGACCTTGGGGAACAGCGGGGTGAGGTTCTCGAACATCACCTTGTGCTTGTTGCCCTCAGGCGGGCCGCCGTTGACCTTGTCGAGCTTGTTCAGTGCAAAGTAGCGCTCACCGTCCTTGGGCGTGCGCACCTCGCCCTCAATCATGTCGCCGGTGTGCAGGTTGAAGCGGCGCACCTGGCTGGGGCTGATGTAGATGTCGTCGGTGCTGGCGGTGTAGCTGGTATCGGGGCTACGCAGGAAGCCAAAACCATCGGGCAAAATTTCCAGCACGCCATCGGCAATGATCTGCTCACCTGCGCGGGCGCGCTTCTTGATGATGGCGAACATCAGCTCCTGCTTGCGCATGCGGCCGGTGTTTTCAATCTCAAGCTCTTCAGCCTGCTTGAGGACTTCCGACACGTGCAGTGCCTTGAGTTCGTTTAAGTGCATGGAATTGCCCCGAAGGGGAGTTGACCGAAATACAGGGGATGGGTGGGTGGAGGCAAGACGGTCGCCTCTGCCTCGATACGTTGACCCGGGAATTCGAACCCGCTCTGGATGGGGGCGGATGATTGGTTTGGATTATGACAGGAAAAAATGGACGCTCGGGTGGTTTTGTCGGGCGGTGCGCCTGACAGCGCGGGCTTCTTGTGGCTCCGGTGAGAGGGTTTGTGTCGGGTGGTGCGCCCGACAGCGCACTCACTTTCTTTTGCTTCGCCAAAAGAAAGTAAGCAAAGAAAAGGCGAGCCGACGTCAGGGCCGCTGCGCGGTACCTTGCGCTGCTCGGGTCGAGGGGGCGACTCAGAAACTCGCCCTGCGGGCTCAAACATCTTCGCCGCTGATCCCCTCGCCCCTGCGCTGCTCAGCCCTGCCTCAACGGCGGGGGATGAAGACCAACAACCAACAGCCAGAAGCCAGAAGCCAGAACAACCGTTCGCGCTACGTGTCTCTGGTCTTCTGTTTTCGGGTTCCCCGCCGTTATGAGGAGGCGAGCAGCGCAAGGCCAAGCGGATTAGGGGCGCGCGTGTTTGAGGCGAAGCCGAGTTTGCGCGCACCCCGCTTGGGCTGAGCAACGCAGCGTGCCCGTAGCGCAGCGAAGGGACGACGAATCCGGCTCGCCTTTCTTTTGCTTACTTTTCTTTGGCGAAGCAAAGAAAAGTGAGTGCGCTGTCGGGCGCACCACCCGACACAAACCATGCTAACGGAGCAAAAAAGAAGGGCGCAAAAGGAGCGAAGGAAATTGGAATCTGACCCCAATTGACCCTTGGAATCTGACCCCAATTACCCTCGGTGTCAGGCCAGTTGCTGATCGATGAAGGCGGTCAGTTGGGCTTTGCTCATGGCGCCGACTTTGGTGGCGGCGAGCTGGCCGTCCTTGAACACCATCAGCGTGGGGATGCCGCGAATGCCGAACTTGGCGGGGATCTCGCGGTTCTCGTCCACATTCATCTTGGCGACTTGCAGCCTGCCCTCGTAGGTGGTGGAGACTTCGTCCAGAATCGGGGCGATCATCTTGCAGGGCCCGCACCACTCGGCCCAGTAGTCCACCAGAACCGGTTGGGTGGACTTCAGAACGTCGGCTTCGAACGAACCGTCGGTGACTTGTTTGATCAAGGCGTTGGCCATGGCGGAATCCTTTTTTTGTGAATCGGTACGGTTAAAGTGGGGAAATTGTGACAGAAACCAAGCCCCCCACGCCACGCCGCGCCCGCTATGACTGAAATAGCCAAAAGTCATCAGACCGTGAGCATCACGGGGAGTGCGCAGCATCCCGGCACTGTTCGGTGGCTGGAGCCGCATTTCGGGTTGATCGCCTTCATTGCGGGGCAGATTGAGCGTTGTCAGGCTCACCCGGCCCGAACCGTGGTGTTGCTGCCGTTCGCGCAACTGATGCCGGTGGCCGATGGCATGTGGGCAAAGGCCTACCCCGACGGCTTTGCGCCGCGCTTTGAGACCACTCGCAACTGGAGCCAATCGCTGGGCGGTTGCAGCCAGGGGGCTGCCGACCTGACCTTTGACATGGCCTTGGACACGCTCACCGCGCGTGCCTTGCTGGACGCGGCCGGCCTGGCCGCCCAGCGCGAGCACTTGAGCGCCTCGCTGCTGGAAACGGCCTATCAACTGGCGGCCTTGGCGGCGGCGGTGGCGCCGGACCAGCGAGCGGCCTGGGCGCAAGGGTTGCGTCCGGTTCTCCAGACCGGGCTGGATTCCCCCCTGCTGGCCCAGGAAGCGGCGCTCACCAGCGTGGCGCTGGCTTGGGTCGCCAGTTCAAGTTACATCACCGATGCCTTGTTCACGCCGGCGGCGACACAGGGCGTCGACTGTCTGGTGCTGTTGCAGGGGTTTGAGACGGAGCCGATCGAGCGCGCGTTGACCACGCTGTTCGCCGGGCGCTTTGCGGCCACGCCAATCCATGTCGCGGCGGCACGAGGGCAGGTGGTGTTGCATGCAGCTTGCGACATGGAGGACGAAGCACAGCAGGCCTCCAGCTGTGTCATGGAACACCTGCAGGCTGGTCGTTCGCCCGTGGCGCTGGTGGCTGTGGACCGGGCCCTGACCCGCCGCGTGCGCGCCATGCTGGAGGGCGGCGGCCTGCGCCTGCGCGACGAAAACGGCTGGAAGCTGTCCACCACCCGTGCCGGTGCCGCGGTGATGGCCTTGCTGCGCGCTTGTGCCTGGAACGCCAGTACCGACGCCGTGCTGGGCTGGCTCAAGAACGGTGTGGCGGCCCAAGCGCAGGCCCTGCGCCAGTTGGAGCACGGTTTGCGCCAGCGCGCGGTGCGGGACTGGAGCGCCTGGCGGGGCAGTGAGGAGCCTGTGCAGGTGCTGGCGCTCACCGATCAGGTCAACGCCTGGCGCCAGAGCCTGCAGCGGTCGCGACCGCTGGGGCTGTGGCTGCTGGGATTGCAGGAACTGCTGCAAGCCACCGGCCAGTGGGCGGCGCTGCAGGCTGACCGCGCCGGGGCCGACGTCTTGGCCGCGCTGCACCTGCACAGTGGCACGGAACTGCTGGGGGATCAGCCGGCCGCGCAGTTTCTGTGGACCGCGCGGCGCTTGAGTCTTGCCGAGTTCACCACCTGGGTGCGCCAGGTGCTGGAGGCTGCCAGTTGTTCGCCGCTGTACCCGGTGGATGAACAGGTGGTGATCGTGCCTATGAACCAGTTGCTGGGCCGCCAGTTCGCGGCCCTGGTGGTGCCGGGATGCGATGAGCAGCGCCTGAATCCGGCAACCGAGCCGCCTGGGCGCTGGACTGCGGCGCAAAGACTGGGCTTGAGCCTGCCGTCGCGACAGACCTTACAGGCGGGGGCCGGTGCGGCCTGGCAGCACGCCTTGCAAACCCCGGTGTGCGATGTCTTGTGGCGTCAAAGCGATGAGGCGGGAGAAACCCTGTTGCCCAGCACCCTGGTGCAGGCCCTGCAACTTGAACCTGCCGCCGCCCTTGCCGCGCGCGATCCGCGCCGCCTGCGCAGCGTCGCGTCCGCTCCACAACGCGCGCCCCAGCCACAGGGCGATCGTCTGCCCGTCTCGACGCTGTCGGCCAGCGCCTATGACGATTTGCGGTGCTGTCCTTACAAGTTTTTTGCCTTGCGCCAGTTGGGACTGCGTGAGGTGGATGAACTCGATACTGAAGTAGACAAGCGCGACTTTGGCAACTGGCTGCATGAGGTGCTTCGGCGGTTCCAGGAGGCCTTGCAAGTCCAACCGGACCTTGCACTGAACGCGCGCGCTGCCTTGCTGGATGCCACGGCGCAAGGCGTCAGCGACTCGACTGGTCTGCCCCCCGAGGAGTTTCTGCCCTTCGCCGCCGCGTGGCCGGCGGTGCGTGATGGCTACCTGCTCTGGCTGCAGGCGCACGAGCAGGACGGCGTGCAGTTCGAGCGGGCCGAAGCCTGGCGCGAGCAGATGATCGGAGCGGTCAAGCTGGTCGGCAAGATTGACCGGATCGACCGTCAGGCCAACGGGCTGACCCTGGTGCTGGACTACAAGAGCGAGGACCTGAGCAAGACCAAACAGCGCGTGGCCAACCCCTATGAGGACACGCAACTGGCCTTCTATGCGGCCCTGCTGCCGGACGACGAACTGGCCGGCGCCTATGTCACGGTGGGCGAGAAGCCGGGTACGACCAAGGTGTCCGAGGATGAGATCGTGGCCGTGCGCGATGCGCTGATCGAGGGCATCCTGCACGACACCGCCCAGATCGCGCAGGGTGCGACCCTGCCAGCCTTGGGCGAGCCACCAGCGTGCGACTACTGCGCCGCACGGGGCCTGTGCCGCAAAGACTCCTGGACCGAGGTGGTCAATGCCTGATTCCCGTCCCGCCTACGAGATCAACGGCCAGAGCGTCTCGCGCGAGCGCTTTTACGCCATCGCCTGCGACCCCCGGCGCAGCGTGGCGGTGGAGGCCTGCGCGGGTGCCGGCAAGACCTGGATGCTGGTGTCGCGTATCGTGCGCGCGCTGCTCGAAGGCAGCGCGCCACAGGACATTCTGGCCATCACCTTCACCAAAAAAGCCGCCGGCGAGATGCGCCAGCGCCTGCATGAGTGGCTGGTGGCGTTTGCCAACGCCACGCCCGAACAACTCGATGCCGAGTTGATTGCGAGAGGAATCGGCCCGCAACCCACGCCAGCACAGCGCCAGGCGCTACAAAAACTGTATCAGAGCGGGCTTGAGACGGGCCGTCCAGTGCAGATTCGCACCTTTCATGGCTGGTTCGCCGCCTTGTTGCGCACGGCGCCTCTGTCGGTGTTGCAGGAACTGGGCCTGCCCAGTCCGTATGAACTGCTGGAAGACGACACGGCGGCGGTGGCGCAGGTGTGGCGACGCTTCAACCAGGCGGTGCTGGCCGACCCCCAGGCCTTGCAGGACTATCGGGACCTGGTGCGCGAGCACGGCCGTTTTCAGGCTGCGCGGGCGCTGCACGCCGCGCTGGCCAAGCGGGTCGAGTTCGAGCTGGCTGACGCCAGCCAAGTGGTCGATGCCTCGGTGCAGCGCTTTGACGCGCAATTTCCCGCTTGTGCCGGACTGCCGGAGCCCCTGGCCCTGTTGTGGCGCGCGCCCGAGCGTCAAGTGTTGCAGGACGCGGCGCGCGCGCTGGGCAGTGCCAGCCAGCCCTCGTTCAGCGCCAAGGGGCTTGAGCTGGAACGCGCGCTGAGCGAGGGTCATGCTGCTGGTGTGATGGCGGCCCTGCTCACGCAGGACGGCGGCGCGCGCAAGTTCAGCGACAAGCTGGCGGGCATAGCCAGCGTGCGACAAGCCCAGGAGCTTGCCTTGCTGGCGCAGGCGGCACAGGCGCAGCACCAGGCGTGGTTGCACCAGCAGCGCATGGCCCGGCTGACGCGTCGGCTGATTGCCGAGTTTGCCGCGCTCAAGCGAGAGCGCGGCTGGATTGACATGAACGATGTCGAACGCGCCGCGCGGTATTTGCTGTCGGACAGCGTGTTGTCGGGCTGGGTGCAGGAGCGGCTGGACGCGCGCGTGGCGCACCTGCTTATTGACGAGTTTCAGGACACCAGCCCTTTGCAGTGGCAGGCCCTGAGCGCCTGGCTCAGTGGCTACGCGGGTGCCGGCCAGGCGCCCAGCGTCTTCATGGTGGGCGACCCCAAGCAGAGCATCTACCGCTTTCGTCGGGCCGAGCCGCAGGTGTTTCGGGCCGCGCAGCATTTTGTGGTCCAGGGGCTGGGGGGTGACTTGCTCAGTTGCGACCACACCCGGCGCAATGCCACGGCGGTGGTGGCGCTGGTCAACCGCGTGATGGACCAGGCCCAACAGGCTGGCCAGTACGGCGGCTTTCGCCCGCACACGACGGAATCGGACGAAGTGGGCGCGGTGCTGGCCCTGCCCAGGATAGACCGTGATGCCGGCCAGCCCAGTGCCAGCGGCGGCGCGCCGCAAGGCGCCTGGCGCGACAGCCTGACGCAGCCGCGCGTGCTGCCCGAGGAGACGCTCAAGACGCTGGAGTGCCGCCAGGCCGCGCTGTGGATTGCGCGGCAGCTCGTGCCGGGCGGCGCCGGCGCGGCGCACAGGCCGCTGCAGCCGCAGCACATCATGGTTCTGTCGCGTAAACGCGAGCGCCTGGGCCTGATGCAGGAGGCCTTGCGTGCCTTGCACATCCCGACGCAGCAGCCCGAAAAGACCGACCTGGCGCAGGCCCCCGAGGTGCAGGACATCGTTGCCTTGCTCGATGCCTTGCTGTCACCCGATCACAACCTGTCGCTGGCGCGCGCACTCAAGTCGCCCCTGTTTGGCATCGGTGACGACGACTTGGTGCAGCTCGCACTGCTGGTGCGGCAGCGGCGCGGCGCCGGCGTGGATGCGCCGGCCTGGCTTGCGCTGTTGCAGTTCGCCACGGACCTGCCGGTGGCCTTGCGCGCGACGGGTGTGGTGTTGACGCGCTGGCAGGGCTGGGTTGCGGCCTTGCCGCCACACGATGCGTTACACGCGATTTATGACGATGGCGACGTGTTGGCGCGCTTTGGTGCCGCGGCCCCGCAGGCTTTGCGCGACGGCGTGCTGGCCAACTTGCGTGCCTTGTTGTCAGCGGCCCTACAGATCGACGGGGGCCGCTTTGTCACGCCTTACGCCTTTGTTCGCGCGCTCAAGGCCGGTGGCGTCAAGGCCGCAGCCAGGGCCGACGCCAACGCGGTGCGGCTCTTGACCATCCATGGCGCCAAAGGGCTGGAAGCGCCGGTGGTGTTGCTGCTTGATGCCGACAGCGAGGCGCCACGCAGCGAGACCATGGGCGTGCAGGTGGACTGGCCGGGCGAGGCCCCGGCACCCCGGCGCTTTGTGTTTCTGGCGAGCCAGAACCAGCCGCCGGCCTGCATGGTGCAAGCCCTCGTCAGCGAAAAAGAGGCGCAGCAGCGCGAGGAACTCAATGCCCTGTACGTGGCGATGACGCGCGCGCGCAGCCAATTGGTGGTGTCGGCGCTGCAGCCGCATCGCTCGCAAGCCAGCAGCTGGTGGGCGCGGCTGCAAGGCGATGACTTGCCGCCGTCCGGGCAGGCTGCTGGCGAGTGCGGCGGTACCCCGCTTGACGGGCCAGCCGCGACGCCAGCGTCGCTGACGACCGATTTTGTGTTGCCGATACTGCCGATGGACCTCGTCAGTATTGAAGATATTGCTACAAATACAATAGCAAGCGCAGTGCCACCGGCGGACTCCTTGTCTTCACGCATCGGTCAGGCGATGCACCGCCTGCTGGAGCGCCATGGCGCTGCGTTGCCGGCGCTTCAGACCGCCCAGCTTCAGGCGGTGGCGCGCGAGTTTGCGCTGGAGGCCGCGCCGGCCGAACAGGCCCTGGACATGGCGCTGCGCATTGTGCGGGGGGAGGGCGCCTGGGCCTGGGACGACGCGGCGCTGAGCTGGCAGGGTGTCGAGCTGGCGGTGATGGACGGCGGCGAATTGCTGCGCCTTGATCGACTGGTGCAGCTCAAGGCCAGCGGCCAGTGGTGGGTGCTGGATTACAAGTCCACGGTCAAACCCGAGGCCGACCCGGCACTGCTGGCGCAACTGCAACGTTATCGCGCGGCGGTCTCGCGCAGCCAGGGCGGGCAGGCGGTGAGCGCGGCGTTCCTCACGGCCGACGGCAGACAGATCAATCTTTGAAGGAAGCCATGCACACGGTGAATGAATCCACGATTGCCCGCCCGACTGTGATGGTGGTGGGTGGTGGCCCGGCCGGGCTGATGGCGGCCGAACATCTCAGCACGGCGGGAATAGCCGTTGATCTGTTCGACGCCATGCCCAGCGTCGGGCGCAAGTTTCTGCTGGCGGGCAAGGGCGGGCTCAATTTGACGCATGCCGAGCCGGCGGACCGGTTTGTCACGCGCTACGGTGCGCGGCAGGCGCTGCTGGCCGACCTGGTGCGGGACTTTGGCCAGGAGCAGGTACGCGAATGGGCCAAATCGTTGGGGGTGGACACTTTTGTGGGCACATCCGGGCATGTTTTTCCCACCGACATGAAGGCAGCGCCACTGTTGCGTGCGTGGCTGACGCGCCTGCGCCATCCCAAGAGCGGGCCGGGCGTGCGCTTTCACATGCGCCACCGTTGGAATGGATCGCTCGAACGCGGCGATGACGGGGTCTTCAGCCTGAGTTTTGATACGCCACGCGGCGCGGTTCAGGCGCGCTCGCACGCTGTCGTGCTGGCGCTGGGGGGTGGCAGTTGGGCGCGACTCGGCTCGGATGGTGCCTGGGTGCCCTGGCTGCAGTCTCGCGGCATCGCGGTGGCGCCGCTGCTACCGGCCAATTGCGGTTTCGACGTCGCCTCGCCGCGCGCGGCGGCACCGGCGGGCCAGGCTGCCAGCGGACCGATTTCGGCCGCGCCCATCGGCTGGAGCGAGCAC
This sequence comes from Candidatus Rhodoferax randersensis, assembly GCA_016718155.1. GTDB lineage: Bacteria > Pseudomonadota > Gammaproteobacteria > Burkholderiales > Burkholderiaceae_C > Rhodoferax_D > Rhodoferax_D randersensis. The sequence goes on from JADKEH010000013.1 coordinate 122,231, forward strand.
TTCACCAGTCGCCATGCCGGCGAGCCGTTCAAGTCGGTGGCGATCTCGGTCCAAACCCCGAACGGACCACCCTGGCATCGCAAGGGGGAATTTGTGGCCACTGCCACCGGCGTGGAGGGTAGTTTGATCTACGCCGCGTCCAGCCTGCTGCGCGACCAGATCCTGGCCCATGGCCAAGCGGTGTTCGAGCTTGATCTGCTGCCCGACATGAGTCCGCAGCGGGTCTTGGCCGAGGTCAGCCATCCACGCGGCGCGCGCTCGCTGAGCAGCCACCTCAAGAGTCGCCTGCACCTGCAGGGCATCAAGGCCGCCATCCTGTTTGAAATCTTGAGTAAAGAGGAACTCGCGCAAGCCACAGCCTTGGCCGCCGCGATCAAGGCCTTGCCGATCCGCTTGGTGAGCACCCGACTGATTGATGAGGCCATCAGCAGCGCCGGTGGCGTGCGTTTCGAAGGCCTCAACGCTGAGCTGATGGTGACGGCCCAGCCCGGGCTATTCTGTGCCGGAGAAATGCTGGACTGGGAAGCGCCCACCGGCGGCTACTTGCTGACCGCCTGCTTTGCCACGGGTGTGCGGGCGGCGCGAGGGGTAGGGCGGTACCTGGCCTGACGCACCACCGGATCAGGCCGGGCAGCCCGGTCTTTCGATCAGGATGGCGTGCGCACGGGTGCTGCGGTCTTGCGGGCGGTGGTGGCCTGCGTCAGTTGACCCCAGAAAGCCTGGATGGACGTCACCAAGGTATGGTTGCGCGGTGCCCAGCGGGGTATTGCACCCATGGGCAGGTCGAGCAAGGAGAACGGAAAGGTTGGTGTTGGCAATTCTTTCATGGGTATTCCTGTTCGGCTGGAGACAGCGCGCCGTTGCCCCCGGATCAGCCCGCAGTGACTCGCGTGGGCTGGCTCCGAGCACTAGTGTTCCGTGCGTGCGTGACAACGCCACGACGCTTGTGTGAAAACTTGGTGACACGTGGCGGTCATGCGGCTGTCACATCGGTGGGTTACACCGTCGGCATGCTCGACCAGACCCTTCCATGCCCGACAGACCCCATTCAAATCGCGCTGCGACCGCGGCGCGGGCAGTTCCTGGCGCTGCTGCGCCTGGCGTGTGAACTGACCCGGGGTGCCCTGATCCTGTGGTTGCTGTTCCCCCGGCTGCAGCGTGATGACCGGCGGCGTCATATTCAGAGTTGGGCCACAAGAATGCTGCTGATCTTGCGGATCGATGTGCAGTGTGATGGCGAGCCGCCCGACGCGGTGGCGAGTCTGGTGGTCTCCAATCACATCTCCTGGCTCGATGTGCTCGTGATCCAGTCCTTGATGCCGGGCCTGTTCATCGCCAAGACGGAGGTTCAGAGCTGGCCGGTGATCGGCAAACTGGCACGCGCCAGCGGCACCATCTTCGTGGATCGGCTGTCACTCAAGTCAACCCGGCGCATGGCGGAGCGCTCTGCCGAGGCCTTGCGCCAAGGTTACTGCGTGGCGGGTTTCCCGGAGGGCACCAGCAGCGACGGCGCCGACGTGGCGGCATTTCACGCCAACCTGTTTGACGCGGCGGTCAAAGCGGGGGTGGACGTGCAGCCGTTGGCCCTGCGCTACGTGAACAGCCACACCGGCGTGCGCCATGATGCGGCCGCTTTTACTGGCGACGACACCCTGGTGTCGTCGATCCAGAAAGTGGTGGCGACCAATTCCCTGTCTTGCCGGGTGCAGTTTGCGCCCCGCATTAATACCGGCGGGCAGACCCGCAAGTCGCTGGCCAGTCAATCCCACCAGAGCATCCGCCACCATGTCTTGTGGCACGACCGCACGCGTCTGCCGAGCCTGCCATCAGTCTGATCTCCACGTCTGCATCAGGGTGGTTTGTCACGGGGATGTCATCCCAGCGGTTGACACTTGGGCTTGGATACCTACATGGATCAACCGATGTACAGCAACGCTACCGCTTTCACGCCAAGGCATGACGGGCGAGTACTCGAAACGCGGGTGCCGCCCGCGACGGTTTTGGAAGGCCCCTTGCGGCGGGTCTTGCGCCAGTTTGGTTTGTATCCGGTGTTTCAGCCCATCGTTCATTTGGCTGACCAGGTCATCTATGCGCATGAGGCCCTGATTCGCGGGCCGCGGGACACCGCGTTACATTCGCCCGATGCGCTGCTCCGTGCTGCGGCAGCCGAGCAACTGAGCGACGAGTTCGAGACCGCCTGCGTCGTCACCTCGATGCGGTGCTGGGGGCAGGCCAACTCGCCTGGGCGCCTGTTTGTCAACCTCAGCGCCACAGCCTTGACCCACTTGCTGTCCTCGCGCGGCCGCGAAGCGATTCTGGAGCTGATCAACGGGTTTGGCGTACTGCCGCGCATGCTGGTGGTCGAGATCACCGAGCACGAGCGCGTGGACAACATGGATCATTTGGCCGAGGTGGTGCGTGAAGTGCGTGCCGCCGGGGTGGCCCTGGCACTGGACGACTTTGGCGACGGGCGCTCGAGTCTGCGTCTGTGGTCCCAGCTCAAGCCGGAGTTTGTCAAGATTGACAAGTACTTCACCAAGGACATCAGCCTGCATGGTGACAAGCTCAAGACCATCCAGGCCTTGCAGCAGATCGCCGAGATATTCGGTACCGCGCTGATCGCCGAGGGCATCGAGACCGCGCAGGACTTGCGCGTGCTGCGCGACTTGGGGCTCGACTATGGTCAGGGCTATTTTCTTGGCCGTCCCGATGCAAGCCCGCTGCAGGCGCTGGCCCAGACGCCCAGCTCGGTCCTGGCGGAGCGCCAGATTGTGGTGTTTCCGGACATGCCGCGCAGCACCGGCAATGGGCAGCTGCGCGACTTTTCCCTGGTGCCGGCGCCGACGGTGAGCGCCGACACCACCAACAACGAGTTGGCGGCCATATTCATGTCAGCGCCGGAGCTGCATGGCGTGGTCATGCTTGAGGACGATCGGCCGGTAGCCATCATCAACCGGGCGCGGTTCTTCAACGAATACACCAAGCTCTACTATCGCGAGGTTTGGGGTCGGCGCTCGTGCGCCATGCATGCCAACCGGGAGCCGCGGCTGATCGAGCGTGACCACAGCGTGGACGAGTTGATCGGCATCCTCACGTCGCAGGACCAGCGTTACCTGACCGATGGTTTCATCGTGACCCAGAACGGGCGCTACCTTGGTCTGGGCACGGGTGACCAGTTGGTGCGATCCGTTACCGAGACACGCATCGAGGCAGCCCGCCACGCCAATCCACTGACATTTCTGCCAGGCAACATCCCGATCAGCCAGCACATCGAACGCCTGCTGAAGAAGCAGGCCACGTTTGTGGCGTGTTATGCCGACCTGAACAACTTCAAGCCCTTCAATGATTACTACGGCTATTGGCGTGGTGACGAGATGATTCGGCTGCTGGCGCGGATTGCCATGGAACACTGCGATTCCCAGCGGGACTTCCTCGGCCATGTGGGCGGGGACGACTTCTTTTTGCTGTTCCAAAGCCCGGACTGGCGTGAGCGGGGTGAGCGCATCGTGGCCGAATTCGATGCGCGTGCGCGAGCCCTGTTCGATGAAGATGCGCGAGCAGCCGGGGGTATTCAGGCCGAGGATCGGCATGGCGTGTCGCGCTTCTTTGCATGCACGACCTTGTCGATTGGCGCCGTGACCATCGACGGCAGCCGGTTCTCCAGCGCCGAGGAGGTGGCCAATCTGGCCGCGCAGGCCAAGCATGATGCCAAGCTGGCTTGCGCGGGCTTGCTGGAGCGTTCAGCGCCAGTCCAAGACTGCTTGCACCGCAACGTGCAACACGCGGATCAACTGTGATACCAATGGCAGAGCGCGAGTTTTCCGCCGGCTTCGATACGTCAAGACGAAGTGCGGCGAAACTGAAGACGCGCGCGTTGCAGCGCAATCAACTCCACGATGCCCCACAGCAGGCAGGCGGGCAGGGCCATCATCCGGAAGGTAGCGTGTCGCAGCGTCATGGGTAGCTTTGTTGGTCAGCGGTCCTTGCACCATAGTCCGAGCTTGTGACAAAGCGATGTCAATGCAGCGGTGCAAACCCTGCGTTCGAACCCCCGTTGACCGGCCACAGCACGCCCTTGCGCAGCGCCGCCATGTCTTCAGCACCATTCTTTCCACCGGCCCCCTGTGATCCCACCTGAACTGCCCGAGCAAGAGGCGCTGGCACGCATCATCGATCTGGGTGCCGGGTGGCTGGACGTTCGAACCCTCTGCCAGGTATCGTTACCCGGCGGGGCAAGCTATCCGATCCAGGCCATCACCTTGGGAAACCCGGCGCGCGACATGCCCGCGGTGGGCTACTTTGGGGGCGTCCATGGTCTGGAGCGCATTGGCGCCGCGGTGGTGTTGGCTTACCTGCAAAGCCTGGTCATGCGCCTGCAGTGGGACAGTGCGCTGCACCGGCAACTGGAGTCGGTGCGCATGGTCTTCATGCCCATGGTCAACCCAGGCGGCATGGTTCTGGGCACCCGTGCCAATCCCAACGGGGTCGATCTGATGCGCAACGCGCCGGTGCAGGCCACTGAAAAGGTGCCCTTCCTGGTGGGCGGGCAGCGCTTCAGCGCCGGTTTTCCCTGGTACCGGGGTCGGGCGGGTGCAGCGATGGAGCAGGAGAACCAGGCGGTCTGCGAGTTGGTGACGAGCGAGCTGCTGTCGCGCGAGTTCAGCCTGTGTGTGGACTGCCACTCCGGCTTTGGTTCCAGCGACCGCATCTGGTTCCCCTATGCCCACACGCGCGCGCCGATTGCCCACCTGGCCGAAATGCACGCGCTCAAGAGCATCTTCACGCAGTCGTATGCCCATCACCGCTATGTGTTTGAACCCCAAAGCGTGCAGTACCTGGCGCATGGCGATCTGTGGGACCACTTGTACCAGCAGGCCAGCGCACGCGCCTCGGGGGTGTTCTTGCCGCTGACGCTGGAGATGGGGTCCTGGCTGTGGGTCAAGAAGAACCCGCGCCAACTGTTCTCGCGCCATGGCATCTTCAACCCCCTGATCGAACACCGCCTGCAGCGCGTGCTGCGCCGCCAGCAGTCCTTTCTGGACTTCCTGGCGCGCGCCGCCTGTGGTCATCGGCTGTGGTTGCCCCAGGCGCAGGCGCGCGAGCGCCACCACGCGCAGGCGCTGCAAGCGTGGTACGGAGCGCGGTCTTGACTATCTGGGTGCTACTGCGGGGCTTGACGCGCGAGAGCGGCCATTGGGGTGCCTTTGTTGAACAGTTTCAAGCGGCGTTGCCCGGCGCCTGCGTGGTGGCGCTGGACCTGAGCGGCAATGGCGCCTTGTTCGCGCAGCCCAGCCCGACGCGGGTGCCGGACATGGTGGAACATTGCCGTGCGCACTTGGCCAGCGCAGGCATGGTGGCACCCTATCACCTGTTGGCGATGTCACTCGGTGCCATGGTGGCAGTGGCTTGGGCCGATGCCTACCCACCGGACGTGGCCGCCCAGGTGCTGATCAACACCAGCATGCGGCCCTTTAGCCGGTTCTACCAGCGTCTGCGGCCGGCCAACTACGGGGTATTGCTCAAGCTGGCGCTGCTCGGAGCTACACCCGAGGGGTGGGAGCGCACCGTGCTGCGCCTCACCAGCAACCGTGCCCACCCCGAGGTGCTGGCGCCCTGGTTAGCCCTGCGGCAAGCCCACCCGGTGTCCCGCATCAACGCGCTGCGTCAATTGCTGGCGGCCGCTCGGTTTACAGCACCAATGGCCCTGCCAGCAGTGCCTACCCTGGTGCTGGCCAGTGCGAACGATCAGTTGGTCAATGCCGAGTGTTCACGCGCGCTGGCCCGGCATTGGCAGTGCGAAATACGACAACACCCCACCGCCGGGCACGATTTGCCGCTGGATGATGCGCCGTGGGTGGCGGCGCAGGTGCTTGAGTTCCTGCGACCCGCCGCGCGGTAATCAAGTGAACATGCCAGCGTTGAGGGTCCCAAAGGTGTTGGCGCCGGCATCGGTCTGCCAGTCGGTGCCGATCAACTGAATCGAGCCCATCGCGGTGCCGCTACCCGATTCAGTGGCACCGATGTCCGTGCTTTCCATACCATCGGCGGGTCCGCCGACGGCGCTGAAGACGCCTTCGTAGCTCAAGAACTGGAGCACTTCACCCAGGTTATTGATCAAGGCGATGCCGTCTGGAGACCCGTTTTGAATGCCGTTGCTCGGGTAGCTGAAAACAACTTCGCCAAACCCGCCACCTTCGTCGTCAATGACCGTGCCGGAGAGTGACTTGGTGTTGTAGACCGCGCCACCGTTGCCGTTGTACAAAACCAATGACCAGCCACTCAGATCGGTGCCGGCAGCGCCGCTTAGGGCGATGCGTTCATTGCTGTCGGTGCTGGCGTTGTCGTAGTGGATTTCGCTGATCAATACTGCAGGCTCTGGTGGCGTGTCGAGGGTGCCGAAATTCAGCGCCTCGTCACCGACGATGCCCGCGAAGCTGTTGCCAGCCAAGTCGGTGACCGCGCCGGGCGCGATCTGCACCGCGTACTGTTTGCCTGCCTGCAGATCAGCGCTGGGGTTGACCGTCAGCGTGGCGCCACTGATTGTCACCGCCGTGCTGGTGATGTCGACTGTCACATCGGCAGCCCCATCCAGACCCTTGAAGGTGACCAGGCCTGAGCCCTTTTGTACTGCCTCGTTGAAGTTCAACACCAGGTCGGCGCCCAGCGCCACGCCCAGCGCGTTGTCCGCCGGGTTGCTGCTGGCAAGGGTGGGTGGCGTGGTGTCGGCCGGGGGCTCGCCAGGGCTACCCGCTTCGCTGTTGAGCCGCAGTCCAATCACGACGGGATCGTGGTCCGACGCACGATAGGGGTTGACCGCATACAGGCCCGCTGGATTGAACTCGGTGTTGTAGTCCATGCCGATTTGTTCATCCGCGTTGATGTGCCAGTGGGTGACACCGGTCACTTCGCCGGTCAGGCCGGCGCTGCTCAGCGCATGGTCCAGCGAGCCACGTTGCCCGCCGAACACATAGCTGTAGTCGGCGGTGCTGCCCAGGTAGCTGTACAAGCCGCGTAGTGCCTCAGCCGCTAACGGGATGTCGTAGCCGCCAAAGACCTGACTGGCGTCAAAACCCAGGTCGGACAGGAAACGGATCGGGTCTTCCATCGCGTAGCTGTTGAAATCGCCCAGCAGCAGGTAGTCGCCATCACTGGCGCCGGTTGGGTCGGTGGCAATCCAGCGTGCCAGGTCCACCGCCGCCTCCAGCCGGGTTGGGTTGTTGTTGCCTTGGCCGTCACCGCTGTCGGCATCACCTGGGAAGTTGCTCGACACACTGCCCTTGGACTTGAGGTGATTGGCCACCACGGTGAACTGCTTGCTGCGGTCGTCCACATATGCAAAGGTCTGCGCCACCGGCGGGCGGCTGCTGTCGGCAAAGGCGGTGTAGGTGTCGATGTCGGGCGTGGCCGCCTGGCCCAATGGCTGCACGGTGGTCCGGTTGTAGACTAAGGCGACCATGATGGCGTCGGTGCCCGCAGTCGGCTCGTCGAGACCGTCGCCGTCGAGGTAAGGCGCGTGGACATAGGCGTAACGGTCGGTGCCCACTGCGGCGTTCAGCGCGTCGACCAGGCTGTCCAAGGCGCTGCTGCCGTTGGCGAAACCATTGTTCTGCATTTCATTGAGCGCCAGCACGTCGGCGCCGGTGCCCAGAATAGCTTCGACGATCTTGGCCTGCTGGCGGGCGAACTCTGTCCCATTGTTGGCGCCACGCGGTTCGTGGCTGACGCCATAGGGGTTGGTGAAGTTGTCTGCAGTGGTACCGGCGACCGCAAAGTCGGTGAAGTAGTTCAACACATTGAAACTGGCCACCCTGATCTCGGCCACGCCATTGGCATTGATCTGCGCTGCGTCGGGCGCTGGTGGCCGTGCGGCTGCTGTCAGGTGCACCGTGCTGACCGGTTGCAATTCGTAGCTGCCAAAGCCGTAACTCAAGACACCGGTCAAGGCGGCGGTGCTGTCGCCCGCACGCACAAAGTTGTCCGGGCCAAATGCGGCGCCGTCACGCTCAATCATGCTGCCGGTTTGCAATGCGGCCAGGCTTGGGTTTTGCGCGCTGTTGCCGTCTTCGAGCTGGATGCGGTTGCGCGTCAGGAAGTCCAGGTAGGCGGCGTTGCCAGCGACATTGGGCAGATGCTGCTGGGTGTACTGCTCTGGCACCGCGTCGACGTAGAAGGTGAGCTCGCCGTAACGCGCATAGGTGTAGCTGTCGCCCACGTGCAACGCACCACCACTCGCGGCGGACACTTGCACCAACATGCCTTCGAACTGCTCAAGGGTCGCGCTGCTGGCAATCGGCAGCGTTACCGGCACCGGCGTATCCAGATTGGCCGCCGTGCCATCCTGGATGACCGAGAAGTCGCTTACGTTGGCCAGCTCTGTCAGCCCAAAAAACTCGGTCACGGTGCTGGTGAAACGCACCACGTCGCCAATGCTGGCGGCGCTGACGGGGGAGAGGTTGGCGCCGTAGTAGACGGCCACACCCTCGGATGTGGCGGCGTTGCCGTCGTGGTCGGCGGTTTCCTCTTGCACGAAGAACAGCTTGGCCTCGGGCAACCAGGCGGTCACTCGGGCCTGCACGGTCACCGACTGGCCCAACAGTGGCGAGCTCGCCAGTGCACCCTGAATGGCGTGGATGGGGGTGGCGGGTGGCAATTCGGCCACGTCGGTGACTTGCACCGAAAAATTGGCTGACACCGCTGCAGCAAGCGGTGCCAGGGCATCACGCGCCGAGATGGTGACGTCCAGCCAAGGGTTAGTCTCGAAGTCCAGGCTGAGGCCCGACTTCAGCGACAGGCTGTAGACGCGGCTGGATAGCGCTGTTACCTGAAATAGGGCGGCATCGGCACCCGACAGGGTAACGATGTTGCTGGCGCCGACCGGCCCGAGCAGGGTCAGTTGGGCATAGGGCGTGCTGGCGGCGGTGAGGCTGTTCTCCGCAACACTGGAGCGAAGCACGGTGACACGAATCGAAGTTGGGCCGGGCATGGGGTAGTCCTTGTAGCAACGGTGAAAGGGGAGCGAAACTGCTGCGACCGCGCTCAGGCGGCCCGCTTGGCGCGACGCTGGCGGCCGATGCAAGCGCCCAACCCCAGGGCGCTGGCTAACAGGGGCAGGCTGCCGGGTTCGGGCAGAGTGGACACGGCTGCGGCGGATACGGCGTAACTCAGGCTATCGAGCTGCGCCGAACTCAGTCCACTGCCGTCTTGCTGGGCAAAGGCGTAGAAGAACACATCGAGCAAACCCAGTGCCTCGTGCGCACCGGCCAGGGCGCCCGCGCTAAGTGCCAGCTCGGTGGGTGCGAAGGCCGCGCTGGTGGCGACGCCATCGGATACCGCGCCCGCGTCCGCCAAGGTGCTGCCCAGCATGCCATCCGAGGTGAACAGTCCACCCGCGAAGCTGCCGTGGTGCACGCTGGCAGCCTGGAAACCCGCCACGCTGCCACCAACCGGTGCCAGGGCATAGCCGCCGGCCAAGCTTGCCGTGACGGTGAAAGGTGCGCTGGCAAAGCTGTAGCCGCTCTTGGCCAACACCAGCACGGCCGCCGCATCGGGCGCCGAGGCACGGTCCGCATAAGCGGGTGCGCCATCGGTGGCACTGCCGCTCAAGGCGGGCAGCAAGGCAAACGTGATGCGGTCGCCCACCACCGTGGCGCTGCCGGGACTCCAGAACGCGTCGTCATAGTAAAAGTTGACAGTGGTGCCTGAGCCGGCCAGCACCAGCGTTGCGTTGGCGTGCCACGCACTGACACAAAGCAGCAGTGTGGCGAGGATTCGATGGAGCGGTGAGAGTGTCATGAATGAGTCCGATAGTTGCGAGCTTGGCTAGGCAGGGTGTGCCAAGAGAGAGGCTCAGTCTGCGGTCGCTGTGTGACAAGCCTGTGAATCACCGCGATGGATTGCGGCGCTGTGCTTTCCATGGACCGGTCGTCATTGCGAGCGCAGCGCGGCAATCCAGGACGACAAAATACATGGATCGCCACGGCCTGCGGCCTCGCGATGACGATGTTGGTTCAAGGTCCGTGCCTGGTATTGGCCCGGATTCGGGAGGCTCGCCATGACGCAGTTCCGCCATGAATTCCAGAAGTCTTATCAGTCGCGCTTCCCGCGAAACGCCAGCCACAGCGCCACCACACCAAAAGTCGCGATGATGCCCACCACCATCCAGAAGCCGTGTGGGTTGTTCGCCAGGGGCACACCGCCCACATTCATGCCCATCAAGCCGGCCACGATGTTGATGGGCAGGGCCAGCACGGTCACGACCGTCAACACAAACAAACTGCGGTTGTTTTCCTCCGCGACGCGACCGGCGATCTCCTCGTGCAGCAGCTTGATGCGCTCCTCCAGCGCCGCCATGTCGCGCAAGGCCACGCTGAACTCCTCGGTGGATTGCCGCAGATCCTGCAAGTCCTCCTCGCGAATCCAGCCTGGCGGCTTTTGCAGCAAGCGAAACAAGGCCGACGGTTCGGGCGCAAGCAGGCGCTGCAAGCGCACCAGCAGCCGCCGCAAAGCCCCCAGGTCAGCGCGCTGTTTGCCCAATCGACCTGCCAACAGGTGATCTTCGAGACCATCGACCCGGGCCGTGACGCTGCGAACGATGTCCACCAGCACGTCGCCCTGGTCATGCATCAGGTGCACGAGCAGTTCGACCGTGGAGCGCATGGCGCTGCCCTGTTTGACGGCCTCGCGCAGCCGGTCAATCGAGCGCAAGGGCTGAACGCGCGCGCTCACCATCAGTCGCGGGGTGACCGCCAACCACAGGGTGGAGATGTCCGAAGGTTCGAACGCGAAGTTGTAGTGCACGTCGTTGACGATCGCCACCAGCATGTCGTCGTCCAGCTCCACCCGGGTCGAGCGCGACTTCTCGTGCAAGGCATCGTGAAACACCTCGGACAGGCTGACGTGTTCGCGCAGCCAGCGCTCGGTGGCGGCGTGCGCCAGATTGAAGTGCAGCCAGACAAAGCCATCGCCGCCGGCCTCGCCGTCCAGCCAGGCGACCGCCTGCTCGGCGCTGACAGCTTGACCGCAGCCGTCAGTGCCAAAACGAAAGCCGCAGATCAGGCCCGAGGAGTCGGTGCCGTAGCTCACGTTGGAGGGGGGTGTCATGGGTATCTGCTCGGGACCAACCAACCAGTGTGACCGGCAACTATGTCAGTGTTGTGACGCATCGCGTTTGAGCGCCGGATCATTGATTCAGGCCAGCCAAGTGGCTGCCAGTTCCGCCCCGGTTGGGTGCTGTCATCAACTGGCCACAAGCGCTTCCCACAATCGGTCTTGAATTGCGAAACCACTAGGAACTCCTCATGCTCAAGGAAAAAGCGGTCGCTGCGCTCGGCCAGCAGTCGCTGCTGAAGCCCGCCTGGATCAAGGCCGCGCTGGCTGCCAACGATCGACTCAAGCTCTATCTCACCTTGCTCCAGGCGGCGGCGCAACACGCCAGCGCACCGGAAACACCCCTGACCGATTGGGGCCGTGAACTGGCGCAGCTTGGCCTGCACGACGCGACATGGTTGGCCGAGCTGGTCAGCTCCGCCTACTTTGATGACCACATCCTGGTCATGCCGCAACTGGGGCAACTGCTGGGCGCGCTGTCGGCTGACCTGTTGACCATGGCACGACCTGTCTGTGATGGGGATCGCGATGGCGTGGCGGACCTGATCGCCCAGCGCGACCGATGGGTACACCAGTTGCATGCCTGGGAGGACGACGAGGGCCTGAGTGCCCAGGCCTTGGCCGAGCTGACCCATGGCAACCGCAAAAACGGTGACAGCTTGCACCTGCTGGTGATGGACCTGCACAAGCAGCTCAACGCCATGGCCAGCGAAGTGGCCACCGAGAGCATCGCGGGCGCCCATGTCTGGCAGATTGACGAGAGCGACCGACCGCTGATCGAGGCGTTCATGCGCGGGCTGCACCGCACCGCCCCATTGAAGTTCTCCCACCCAGGGCTGGACACGGCGGTCACACGTGATGGCGCGCGCCTGCTGATCCAGAACGACATCGGAACCAACGATGTGCATGTGCTGGTGATCGAGGTGGCGCAGCACAGCGTGCACCTGACCTACTCAGACCTGCACCCCGCACGATTCGACTTCTTTCGCCAGATGCTGGTGGAGATCGGCTTCGAGTGGACCGTGTTCGAGCCGGTCACCGCCGAGGGCCTCAATGCGGGCAAGCCTTACCAGTTGGGCACAGCCGTTTTTAATGCCGAGGCCGCTGACCGCCTGTTGGTCGCCCTGGAGGCACTGGCCTCGCGCATTGTGTTTGTGATCGACTGGAACCGTGCCCGCAAGCGCCTGCAGAACTTCGTCAGCAAGCCGCGCGCGCAGGCCCTGTTGCGCCACGCGGCGCAACAGGAGTGGGGGCACATGGCCTGGCTGCTGGCGGGGGGCGAGCAACTGGTGTTCGCGGCCATGCAGGCGGTCGACAACGAGGCCTTTCGTGTTGGCGACCGCCTTGACGACGTGTTGGGCGAGGCCAGTGCCGCCGAGTTCCTGTTGGAGTTGCTGCGCATCTCCAGCGTGATGCTGCGCCAGCAGCAGCCGGTGGCGCTGGTGGCGGATGAGGCGCGCATGTTGCTGGCGCGCGTGTTGCGCCAGCGCACGTTCGAGTTTGATCTGTTGGCCGAACATGTTGCCTACTGCCACGCGCTGGCCTCGGCCCTGTGTGATGCGCTCGAAAGCGGCAGCGCCCTGGACGCCGAGCGCGGCGCCCAGGGGGTGCAGCGCGCCAAGGCGTGGGAGCGGCAAGCGGACCACTTGTTGATGGACGCCCGCCAGCGTGCCGAGCGGCAGCGCCGCTGGATACCGGTGGTTGAATTGCTCGAAAAGTCGGATGACGTGGCCGACGCGCTGGAGGAGGCCAGCTTTATCCACTCCATGACCCTGGTGGAGCCGCTGGCCGGGCTGCCCATGCCCGTCAACGACGCCTTGCGGCGCCTGGCCGACACCACCCTGGCGGCCATCCAGGACCAGGTCCGGGCGATCGAGATCGCCCGCCACGTGGGGGATCGCGGCGAGCCGGCCGACACCGAGGAATTTCTGCAAACCCTGTGGCGCATGTTGCGGGCCGAGCGACTGTGCGACGAGCAGGCTCGCCAGGCACGCGTGACCATCGTCCATTCGCTGCACGCCGCCCCCGCCGGCTTGCTGCTGGCCAGTGATCTGGCAAGCACCATCGAGAGTGCGTCCGATGGCCTGCTGGCGGCCGGTCATGCCTTGCGGCGCATGGTGTTGACCAAAACCGGAGTGTCGTCATGAAATCCACCAACCATTGGCCCAAGCATTTTTACCTGGTCGCCGCGGGTGCGGACGCCGGCGTGCACAGTCACAAAGCCAGTCGCGACAGCATGGGCTCGAAGGCCTTCAATCTGCTGCGCATGGCCGATGTGGGTTTGCCAGTGCCGCCCGCGCTGGTGATCGGCACGCACTACGTCGCCTGCCCGGACGAGTGCATGCTGCCCGTGTTTGCGGTCGGCTTGCCAGCCCTGGAGCAAGCCAGTGGCCTGAAGTTTGGCGACGAGCGCAGGCCCCTGATTGTCTCGGTGCGTTCGGGCGCGCCGGTGTCCATGCCCGGGATGATGGAGACCCTGCTCAACGTTGGCCTGTGTGACCAGACCGTTCCCGGCCTGCTGCGTCAAACCGGTAACCCGCGCCTGGTCTGGGATGCGTACCGGCGCCTGATCGCCTGCTTTGGCGAGGTTGTCGCGGGCTTGCCCGCATCCTTGTTTGACGAGCAGATTGCGCACGTGGCTGATGGTCGAGATGAACGCTTGCTGGACTTTCATGAACTGCGCGATCTGACGCGGCGCTTCCTGGCCCTGTACCAACAATATGCCGGGCATGCCTTTCCCCAGGATGGCAACCTGCAGTTGTCGCTGGCCATTCGCGCTGTGTTTGCATCCTGGAACTCGCCCAAGGCGCAGGCGTACCGGCGGCTCAACCAGATTGACCCGTCCATCGGTACGGCGGTGACGATTCAGGCCATGGTGTTTGGAAACAGCGGTGCCCACGCGGGCGCGGGTGTGGGCTTCACGCGCGACCCGACCACCGGTGAAAAGCGCTTGTGGGTTGACTTTCTGGCCAACGCCCAGGGCGAGGACGTGGTCAGCGGTCGACGCAACGCGCACGGGCATGAGGCCCTGGCGATGGTGGCGCCACAGGCCTGGCGCAAGCTCGAAGAGGCAACCCAGGCGCTGGAGCTTGAGTTCCTCGACATGCAGGACTTTGAGTTCACCGTGCAGGACGGTGTGCTGCACCTGTTGCAGACCCGCTCGGGCAAACGCACCCCCTTGGCCGCCGCGCGTATTGCGCTTGACTTGCTGGACGAGCAATTGATCGACGCCGCCACGGCCTTGAAGCGCACCAGTGCCTTGCAGGAAGAAGAGTTGGGCACAATCCGGCTCGCCGCACAGGCGGATCAAGCATCCACCGTCGCACCACTGGCCCGAGCGATCTCGGCCTGTTCGGGTGTGGTGGCCGGTGAACTGGCGCTGGATGGCGAACGCGTGAGCGCGCGCGCCGCCGAGGGTGTCGCCACGATCCTGGTCCGTCAGGACGCCGAGACCAGCGACATTGGCGCGCTGGAATCGGCGCTTGGCTTGCTGACCCAGCGTGGTGCGCGCACCTCCCATGCCGCCGTGGTGGCGCGCCAGTTGGGCAAGGTCTGCCTGGTCGCTTGCGATGGCCTGAAGATTGACCTGAGCGCGCGCACCGTGGGCCTGGGCGACCTGACCCTGCGCGAGGGCGACCTGATCACGCTGGACGGCAACGACGGCGCGGTCTACGCGGGTGCGCTGGCGTCGGTGCGGGTGCCCGACGAAGCTCTGCTGGAGCGTCTGCGCAAACTTCGCGCCTCGCAGCACGGCGCCACACACCGGAAACACGGTACATGATCACCGCGACCGAAGCCCCGCAGATGGCTGCCACGCCGTCGCATGACCCTCTTCCAGGAGCATCCCCATGAGCCAGCTTGCCACTCCCGGCGAAATCGAAAACACCACCTTTGATGAAATCAGGCTTGGCCAGAGCGCGCGCTCCGTGCGCACGCTGTCCTTGCATGACATTCAGGCGTTCGCGGCGGTGTCGGGCGATACCAACCCGGCCCACCTCGATCCGGTTTATGCCAATGCCACCTTGTTTCACGGCGTGATCGCGCATGGCATGTGGGGTGGGGCGCTGATATCCGCCTTGTTGGGCACCGAGTTTCCGGGGCCTGGCACGATTTATCTGGAGCAGGATCTGCATTTCATCAAGCCGGTTCGCATTGGCGACACGCTGACGGTGACCGTGACCGTGGTTGCCAAAGACGACGAACGAGGGCGGGTGGACCTCGACTGTCAGGTGCTGAACCAGAAGGGCGACCGCGTGCTGCATGGCATGGCGCGCGTGTTGGCACCTACCCAGAAGGTGCGCCGCCTGCGCCCGAGCGCCCCCAACATTCAATTGTTCGATCCGACTGCGCGGCTCGCGGAGCTGCTCAAACGTGGGGACGGCCTGGCGCCGGTGCGCTGTGGCATCGTGCATCCCTGTGACGCCCCCTCGTTGCGGGGCGCGCTGGAGGCGGCGCGGCTGGGCCTGATCGAGCCGATTCTGATTGGCCCCGAAGCCAAATTGCGTGAACTGGCGGAGCAAGAAAGCATCGACCTGCGCGGCGTCGTCATCGAGAACGTGCCCCATAGCCATGCCGCAGCCAGTCGGGCTGCCGAAATGGCGTCCGCCAAACAGGTCGAGGCGCTGATGAAAGGCAGCCTGCATACCGATGAGTTGATTCATGCCGTGGTGTCCACGCCGGACTTGCGCACGCGTCGAAGAATGTCGCACGTGTTCCGGTTTGACGTACCGACCTATGCCAAGCCACTGCTGTTGACCGACGCGGCCCTGAACATCCGCCCGACCTTGGCCGAGAAGGCCGACATTGTGCAGAACGCCATCTGGTTTGCCCGCCTGATGGGGACCGCGCTGCCGAAGGTGGCGATTCTGTCGGCGGTGGAAACCGTCAACCCCAACATTCCGTCCACGCTGGATGCCGCCGCGCTGTGCAAGATGGCGCATCGCGGCCAAATCTCCGGCGCTGTGCTGGATGGTCCACTGGCTTTTGACAACGCGATCTCGCCCCACGCGGCGCGTATCAAACAGATCGACTCCGAGGTCGCGGGCGACGCCGACATCCTGGTGGTGCCGGATCTGGAATCGGGCAACATGCTCGGCAAGCAGTTGGAGTATCTGGGTGGTGCCACGGCGTCGGGCATTGTTTTGGGTGCGCGCGTGCCCATTGCCCTGACCAGCCGCGCTGACGGCGTGTCCACGCGCGTGGCGTCGGCCCTGCTGGTCAAACTGAGTGCCCACCACAACCGCATGGTTCAACCTTGATGCCTGACTGCGGTGGTGACTCGGCCCCAATGCTCAGCTCATGAGCGACGTGCCGGGCCGCCCCAAGCAAGCTCGCGCCGCAGTGCGCAGCACGAAGGTACTCCAGTGAATATCCTCGCGGTCAACGCCGGTTCATCGAGCCTCAAGTTTGCCGTTCACCCCGTTTTGCTCGGGGTTGCCCGGCCGGCTGCGCTGGTGGGCAGCATCGAGGGCATGGAGTCGGATGAGCCAGCTCGCTTGACGGCCCGAATCGGCGAGCGGTTTCATCACGAGGTGCTTGAAGGTGGGGCTACCGATCCGTTTGAACAGGCCATTGCCACCCTGCAAGGTTTGCTGCGGCGGGAGTCTGCGGGTAACGCGATGCAGGCTGTGCAGGCGGTGGCGCACCGCGTGGTGCATGGTGGCGACCTGTTTCGTGAAGCGGTGCTGGTGACCGAGCCAGTGTTACAGCAACTCGCAAGCCTGTCTGCATTGGCGCCTTTGCATCAGCCGCACAATATTCTGGGGCTACGCGCTTTTGGCCAGGCCTTTGCGCACGTGCCGCAAGTGGCCTGTTTCGACACGGCGTTCCATGTCGACATGCCCGAGGTCGAATACCGCTTTGCGCTGCCCCAGGCCATGGCGCGGCAAGGGATACGGCGTTATGGCTTCCATGGGCTCTCCTACCAGTATGTCGCCCGGACCCTGGGCAGCCGGTCTGATCGCGCGCAGGCTCGCGTGGTCATGGCCCATCTGGGCAATGGCGCCAGCCTTTGCGCCATGCTGGATGGCAAGAGCCAGGCCACCACCATGGGCTTCTCGGCGCTGGATGGTTTGATGATGGGCACGCGCAGCGGCTCTCTGGACGCGGGGGTGCTGCTGCACCTGCAGGCTCAGGGCTGGGATCACGCGCAGTTGCAGGACTTGCTGTACCGTCAGAGCGGTTTGCTGGGCGTATCGGGGTTGTCGGCCGATATGCGCCGCCTGCGGGACAGCGACCAGCCGCAGGCCAGGCTGGCCATCGACATGTTCACCTACCGTGTGACGCGTGAGTGCGGAGCCATGGTGGCCTGCATTGGCGGCCTGGACCTGCTGGCGTTTACCGGCGGCATCGGTGAACACGATCCGGTTTTGCGCGCCGCCGTCTGTGGGCGCTTGGCGTTTCTGGGGGTCCGCCTCGACCCAGACCGAAACGTCCACGCCACGGGCGACCAGGCGGCCCGTCTGGATGCACCGGACAGCTCGGTCGAGGTTTGGGTGGTGCCAACCGATGAAGGCCGCGTGGCCGCGCAGATGGCGGCCACCCTGCTGGGTGTCGCCGCGTGAGGCGGGCACTCAGGGTACCGAGGTCGGTGCGCTGGTGTGTGCTGTCTGTTCCCAAGCCGCCGCGCCATTTTGGCTTACAGTTTGCAACGCACGGCCCACTTTCAGCCGCCGCCGGTTCCGCGCAAACGCACACGCATCCACACGCGGGTGGGCACCTGGGTAGGCACAAGGCAGGGCAGCCAGCGGCTGCCAACCCCCAATCCACGTCCAAACCCTACAAAGCACGCCACCCCCGAGCGCACGCTGCTGTACCCAACCATTCCCGAGCACTTCGTGAGCTCGCACGCGCTCGCTTGTTGCGGACAGTTCGACGGCCAGGGCGACCTATATCCAGCCCAACGCACCTGCGACGCAGCCAGCGCATCACCAAGTTGCTCCTGAATTGATAGCTGCTTGTGGGCATCGGACGCGCGCAAAGGGCATATTTTGCACTCAAACCAGGCCCACAGATGCATGACCGTTGCCCACCGGGTTCAGCTGAAATTGTCCATCGCCACTGGGGTAGCTCACGTGCCCACCGCCGCCCAGAATGGCTTGCGGGGCCACGCCCAAAGTTGCCACAAACTGATCAAAGCTGGAGTAGCGCGAGGTCTGCGCACTGACGTCGTTGTTGGACAGCAGCACATGCCCGGCCCAGGGGCCTTCCGGGGGCAGCATCCAGTAACTGGCGTCGCCCGGTATTTTGCCAAACGCAATGGCGCTGCGCACCCACGCCGGCAACTCGTCCGGGTCATCCTGAAAATCAACGCTGGTGAGCCAATCCACCATTTCACCGCTGGCATCTTCCCATTGGGTTGGGGGCAGAAATCAGTAGTGTCCGGTCAACATAGACCGATTTCGTAGAGAAGCCAATAACCACGCGGGTTAGCAGCCGGTTTTATTTGGTGCCGATTTGAACCTCGACACCGGTTTTGTGAGTAGTTTCCCCAGATTGACTTTTTTGGGGATTGCTCATGAATCTTGGCAAGACACTGTTTGCCAAATTGATGGAGTTTGTGCCGTGGAGCAGCTTCGCCCGCATCGTGGCGCGCTACTCGGGCGACGCGCGTGTCGCGGTGCTGCCATGCACGGAGCACTTTCCGATCATGGCCAACGCGCAACTCACCTGGTGCGAGTCCTTGCGCGACATCGAGGCCACGCTGGGCACCAAACATCGCAGGCAAAGTCTATGCACTGGACTCCAGCACCATCGACCTGTGTCTGTCCTTGTTCGATTGGGCACCGTTTCGCACGACCAAGGCCGCCATCAAGTTGCATACGCTGCTCGATTTGCGCGGCTGTATCCCCAGCTTCATTCACATCAGCGACGGCCACAGCTGGGCGATGTCAACGTGCTCGACATCTTGCCCATCGAAGCGGGGTCGTTCTACATCAAGGATCGGGGTTACCTGGACTTTGCACGGCTGTGTGCGATGCATCAGGCTGGCGTCTTCTTCGTCACCCGAGCCAAGTCCAACTTCAATGCCCGGCGTGTGTACTCGGCCAAGGTCGACAAAGCCACTGGCGTGGCATGCGATCAGTCGGTCGCACTCAACGGACAAAAGAGCGCGAGCGACTACCCCGAGCATTTGCGCCGGGTGCGTTTCAAAGACCCTGACACCGGCAAGACGCTGGTGTTCTTGACCAACAACACGACGCTGCCCGCGCCGGTGATCGCCCAGCTTTACAAGAACCGCTGGCAGGTGGAATTGTTCTTCAAGTGGATCAAGCAGCATTTGCGGATCAAGAAATTCCTGGGCAACAGCGAGAACGCGGTGAAGACGCAGGTGTGGTGCGCTATCGCCACCTACGTGCTGATCGCCATCGTCAAGAAGGAGCTTCACCTCGATGCCTCGCTTTACACTTGTCTACAGATTTTGTCGGTGTCGGTTTTCGAGAAAACTCTTATTTCATGCGCCTTGCAGACCGATGGCTACAAAACCGCCGAGACCCCCGTCTCTAAGCAATTGATTTTGTTCGGGTTTTGACCGGACACTACTGATCCGTGACTGAAAAGCTGCCTCTCGCCAACGCTGGCCGTGTGATCCCCGTGCTGAAGCTGGTGTTCAGCCCGAAAGACTGACCGCTGTTGCGGCGGGCTGACGCTGGAACTGCAACTGGAATTGGAATTGGAATTGGAGCTGGAATGAGGATTGCAATCATGCTGTTTTCACTGCTTGGCCTGTTGGGCTGCGAGCCCCGAACGCAAAACCCGGAACAAGCCGGAGTGTCACAACCCCTGGCGTATCCAATGCTGCTGATTGGCCAGGCAAGCCTGGACGTACGCGACGACGAGCAATCGCTGATCTCAATCCCCGGCGCATCGAGTCTGAATCTGGTCGAGCGCGTGGTGCTGGATTCACGTGGCGATTTGTTCCATGTGACGCGCGCCACACCCGTGGCCGGACAGCCGTCGCCGCTGTGGAGCATGGGCACGCAAGCCCGCAATTACACCGTGATTCTGGCCCGGCAAACGCGCCCCTCCTGGGCACAGGTTCAGCGGCTGGTGCTGGACCAACTCAGCGCTCCCAACAGCATTTGGGTTGGCAGCACCCAGGCCGCAGCCCGGGTGAAGGCACTCAGCGGGGTTACCGAGTTGATTGCTGCGAGCCGCCAGTCCTGGAACTGGAGCACTCCAGGTCACCAATCTGAGCCCGCAAATACCGAGCCACCACGATGAAATCAAAATGACCTTACGCAGTACAAGACAGACCTTAGGCAAATCAATCACTTTGGGACATCCACTGGCGGGCCAGAGATCGTTGCGCTAACTCGCGCAGGTCTAAAAGCACCGTCTCTTGGCGAGATCGGAGATTCGAAGTTTCGCTTGGTGTATTCAACTGAGGGCCTATGGCTGTACGGCTCAAATAGCCGTGATCTTTGCCCGCGCCCGCTGTTGTGACTGTGGCCACGACTACTTTGTCGCCTTCTCCTGCAAAGGCCGGGGCGACTGCCCCTCGTGCGATACGCCAGCGCTGTGGAAACGGCAGCGCACCTCCGCGACCGCGTCTTCCCGCGCCTGCCGGTGCGCCAGTGGGTGCTGCTCAAGTGCCGAAACGTCTTCGCTACTTGATGCAGCGTGACGGGGCGCCACTCGACATGGCGCTGCGCATCTTCCTGCGCGTTATTGGGCAAAGCCTGCAGACTCCGTGCGTCAATTGGTGACCAACAAAACCGGCGAGTTTGAATCGCTGCGGGATGACTCTGCGCACGGCATACGCCGCGCACCGCACATCACGCTCTGAAACACCAAACCCTGGTGGTGACCCCGGCAGGTGGGGCGGCAATGGCGTGATCCAGGTGGATTGAGGCCGCATTTGTGGTGCGATACTTGGCCCCATGTGGTTGAAATGCTTATCTGTGCCAACATCTCTTGGTCATCTAGCGCCCGTGATTATTGCGCAAGCAGCTACACAATATGTAGCAAAAAGACCTACCCCGCCGTCAGCGCATTACTCTAGCGTTTGCCGGTATTGCTGCGGGTTAATGAGGTCGCTGCGCGTGCTCCCCTAATGCGCCTTCAAGAGTGGGTTGCATCTGCCAATGGCCGCGTTGAATTGGGCCATGAATTCGGGCGGCTGGGTCGCGAGGTAGCGTTTGCTGACGTACACGCCCAGCGGCTTGTCTAGCGCCAAGGTGCTTCGGAGTTTGACGGGTTTGTCGTACTCGCGTAGCAGCTGCTCCATGACCAGGCGGTTGGCCAACACAGCATCCACCCTGGCATTTGATAGCAGTTGCAACAGCTGGACATTGACACGCGGTGGCGCAGTGGTTTGAAAGCCCTGCTCCACCAGCCAGTCCTGCATGTTGGCGCCTAGGAACGACGAAGTCATTGCAGAGGCTTTGAACTCGGCTGTTCCGGGCAAAAACCGGTTGTTGTCGAGTTGGTACCACATCCACTGCTGGGGTGCGATGGTGGCCGAGAGCACGGCATAGGTGTCCCGTGCGCTCGATTTAGACGCTGCAAAAAATGCATCTGCCTCACCCATCTCCACCAGCAGCTGCGAGCGCTTCCAGGGGAAAAAATTTACCTGCACCGCGTGCCCCATGCGTTTGGTGGCACACAGCACCACGCGCACCGCCAAGCCGTCGGCTTGTCCTTGGGTGTTGAGGAAGCTGTAGGGTGGCAGATCATGGGTAGTCAAAAGCATGGGACTGGCGGCTGTGGCGGCTTTCACCACTCCAACTGCCAGCGCGAACGCGAGCATTGCGGAAGTACAAATGCGAGAAGACATGACAGGCATTGTGGTGCGGTGGGTGACATAAATCCAGTGGCGGGCGGCCCCGGCGCGGGGGGCGCCGCCGCGGGCCGCGCGCCCCCCCGGGGGGGGGGGGGGGGGGGGCGGGGGGGGGGGGGGCGCGCCGGGGGGGGGGGCCGGGGCGGGGGGCGGGGCCCGCCGGCGGGGGTGGGGGGGGGGGGGGGGGCGGGGCGGGGCGGGGGGGGCGGGGGGGGGGGGCGGGCGGGGGGGGGGGGGCGGGGGGGGGGGGGGTCGGGGGGGGGGGGGGGGGGGGCGGCCGGGGCGCGCCCGGGGGGGGGGGGGCGCCCGGGGGGGCCCCCCCGCCGGGGGGGGCCCCCCCGGGATCAAGGCACCGCTGTCTTCCCCCGCCTGCGGTGCGCCAGTGGGTGCTTTCTGTGCCACCAGTGACCAGAGCTGCGCCAAGGCAGACGAGTTGCATCTCACGCCGCTGGAGCTGATTGATCGCATCGCAGCGCTGGTGCCGCCGCCACGCACCCACCGGCATCGCTACTTCGGCGTGCTGGCACCAAACTCGCCACTCAGGGCTGCGGTAACGGCGCTGGCCCAGGCCGCACCGACGCAACCGGTCACGGCGCAAGCCGAGCCAGCCAGCACGGGTGTGGGCGTGGGTGTGGGTGTGGGCGCATTTGGGGTTGTGCAGCAAGGCGACGCACTTCCAACCCAGGCCGACCCTGCCGAGCCGGTGCCGCCCAAGCGCCCAGCGCACTACCTGTGGGCGGTGCTGATCGCCCGCATCTACGAGGTATTCCCGCTGCTGTGTCCGAACTGCGGGGGGCAGATGCGTTTGATCGCCTTTGTCACCGAGGGCACACAAATCGAGAAGATACTGAACCACATCGGGGTGAGTCTGATCCCCCGCACATCAGCCCGGCATGTGGGCCACCGCTGTGGGAGGGTTGTGACGTGCAGGTGGATGACGGGGTGCAAAGCGATGTGTTTACTTTCCAATGCGCCAGCCAGCGCAGCAATGTCCACACAGGTGCCGCGCGCGGCGTTGATGAACACGCTGCCGGGCTTCATGGCGGCAAACTGCGGCAGCACGCCTAAACCGGCCACTGCTGCGAGCTGTGCAGCAGTCGGATAACTTCGATACGCGAGCCTTTGACACGGTAGATCACGACAAACGGCGTGCGGCTGATCACCAGCTCGCGGGTGCCTCTCAAACGCCCTGGCCGTCCCATTTGAGGGTGTTGCATCAGCATGTCGACCTGATGCTCAATCTCCTCGTCTTGGCTAATTGCGGCTAATGGGTTGTCCTGAGCGATATAGTCCAGTTGCTCAAACCGATTGGTGCTCGCCACTGGTAGCCACTCGATGCTTTTCAAGCTGCAGCTGCCTGTGCTTTTTTGCTCCACGCCGCCCGTCGTTTGGCGCTAGTGGCTTTTACTGCCTCATTCGATACCCATTGCGTGTTTGGATCGTCGGCTTCTTGGAGTCCGCGCTCGACCTGGGCGCGAAACCATGCATCGTGTGCTGCGGCTTCATGGGCTTTGCGCATTCGCTCGGAAGTGTCGGCACGCTTGACATGCATGACTTTGGGGTCGAATTGCCTAGTGTCAGTCTTGAATGTCTCGATGCCGATTTGTTTGAGGTAGATCGCGAGCGTGTCGAACTTTTTAAAAATACGCACCTGACCACGCCTGACCGCAAGGGCTCGCTCGGTCGTGCCGTACTGAAACACAACACCCCAACCCCCAGGCTGCCCAATAACACTAGCCCCACGGATAGCGCCTGCGCCTGCCAGGTGTTCGAGTGTTGCGTGGTCAATAGTTTCGGTGGTCATTGACTTGCCTTTTGAGGATTGAACATTATCTCTAGTGTATCCAAATATTAGAAAAGTGGCTTTGTCATCCACGCTGACAATAATCCATGGCTCTTTGAGATGGCTTCTTCGGGCGGCTGAAAACGGAGCTGTTCTACCCTCGGAACTGGCAGGATTCAACTATTGAGCAATTCATCCAGGTAGTTGATTCCTATATCCGCTGGTATAACAAAAAGCGTATCAAAATCTCCCTTGGCTCACTCAGTCCCTTCGAATATCGGGAGAGCATTGGATTTACGGCATAAACCAGTCCAAGTTTTCGTCCGCACCCCCCCTGGATCAATTTGACGTCGGCGTCAACACGCCGGTGTCGTTGAGCGGCGGCACCCGCAGGTTGAAGCTTTAGCGCAGGCTGTTGGTGGTGATCAGGCCAGAACCTAAAATGCACCCGTGTTCATCTTGCCACTTTTACCCGATGCTCCCGCGCTGCCCCGGCTGGCTCAGGCCCGGCTACTGGCTAGCCTGGCCGATACCCCGGTGGTTTTGATTCAAGGCCCGAGACAGTGCGGCAAAACCACCTTGGCGCGCACCGTGGCCGGGCGCGCTGGCTACGCTTACATCACGTTTGACGACGACAAACAGGTGCAGGCGGCCCGTGCCGACCCGGTGGGTTACGTCAACCAACTGCCACCCCGCGCGGTGCTGGACGAGATTCAACGCGTGCCCGAGATCTTTACCGCCCTCAAACTCGCCGTGGACCAGGATCGTCAGCCGGGACGGTTCTTGCTGATCGGCGCCACCGACATGTTGCTGTTACCCAAGCTGGCGGATTCACTGGCCGGGCGGATTGAGGTGATCCGCTTGCACCCCTTGGCGCAGATTGAATTGCGCAAGCAGGATGCGTTTTTTCTGGACTTGCTGTTTCGTGCTGAGTTCAAACCGGCGTCGTTTGAGCGCATGGGCGTGACGCTGGCCGAGCTGGTGGTGGCGGGCGGTTTTCCGGCGGCGCTGACGCGTCAGTCCACACGGCGACGGGATTGGTACCTGGCCTATGCGCACGCCCTGTTGCAGCGCGATGTGCGGGACCTGGGCCCCATCGCGGCGCTGGATGTCATGCAACGCCTGCTGGAGGCGGCGGCAGATCACACGGCGCGTCTGCTGAGCGTGAGCGAGTTGGCCAACGCCGTTGGGCTTGCCCGCCCCGCAGTGCGGGCGTACTTGACCCTGCTGGAGCGGGTGTTTCTGGTGGACATACTGCCGCCGTGGCACGCCGGACCGAATCACCGTCTGGTGAAGACGCCGAAGCTTCATCTGGGTGACACCGGGCTTGCCGCCGCGCTGCTTGCACTGGATGTGCCCGCCCTGCACGCCAACAGGGCACGGTTGGGCCAGTTGCTGAAGACGTTTGTGCTGCAGGCATTGCGTCGCCAGGCGACGGCGCAAGCGGATGCGATTGTTTTCTCGCACTTTCGCCATCGTGATGGCCATGAGGTGGGCATCGTGCTGGAGCAGGGAGGACTGTTGGCCGGCATTGAAGTCACGGCGTCCGCCTCGGTCGCGGCGGACGATCTCGGCGGTCTGCGTAAGCTCGCGGAGCTTGCGGGTGAGCGGTTTGCCTGTGGTGTTGTGCTGTATGACGGTGAAGCCAGCGTGCGTTTTGGCCCTCGGTTGTTTGCAATGCCGGTACGCGCCTTGTGGGCGGACCAACCAGGAGCCAGCTTCGCCTGGCGCAATTGAGTGGTTCCGCGGGCAGCACCGCCGTCGCCTACCGTGTTCGGATGAACGCAGCGCTTGTGACGGCACCCACTTCCCGGTTTGACACCCTCGACGCCCTGCGCGGCGCGGCCATGGTGTGGATGACCGTGTTCCACTTCTGTTTTGACCTCAACCACTTCGGCTATCTGAGGCAAAACTTCTACCAAGACCCGTTCTGGACATGGCAACGCACCGCCATTGTGAGCCTTTTTCTGCTGTGCGCCGGCATGGGGCAGGCGGTGGCAATAGCCCAGCAACAAAGCTGGCCGCGCTTCTGGCGGCGCTGGGTGCAGATTGCGGGGTGCGCCGTGCTGGTCAGTGCCGGCTCGTACTGGATGTACCCCAACAGCTTCATTTACTTTGGCGTGTTGCACGGCATGGCGCTGATGCTGCTGATCGCTCGCCTGTCGGCTTCGTGGGGGCGATGGCTCTGGCCGCTGGGTGCGCTGGCCTTGGCGGCACCGTGGGTGGCCTTGCAGGCGCTGGACACCTTGGGCCTGGCCGAACTGTTCAATCAGAAGGGCCTGAACTGGCTTGGGCTCATCACCCGCCGACCCGTGACCGAGGACTACGTGCCGGTGCTGCCGTGGCTGGGCGTGATGTGGTGGGGTATGGCGCTGGGCACGGCCTTGCTGCAGGCGCGTCCAGCGGTTTTGACTAAGACCCTGGGCCGGGTGGGACGTGGCCTGGCCTGGCTCGGGCGCTGGAGTCTGTCCTACTACATGCTGCACCAGCCGGTGATGTTGGGGATTCTGATGGTGGTCGGCGCAGTGGTGAAGCGGCAGTAGGCCGAGCGACCGCTCAAACAAGCCGTGCCGCGTGCACGGTTTGTTTTTATCGGATAAGATAGTAATAGATTACTTACTTTGACGAAACGAGCGCCATGGAACCATCTATCAAGTATTTGCCAGCCGATGAGCGCCGATTGGTGACGGTGGAGGCTGTGGTCGCTTTGGCCGGCACACAAAACCCGAGCGACATCACCACCACGGCGATTGCCAAGCACATGAACCTGACCCAGGGCGCGCTGTTTCGGCACTTCCCGACCAAGGACGCGATTTGGCAGGCGGTGATGGAGTGGGTGGCCGAGCGCCTGTTGGCACGCATCGACCGCGCCGCCGAGGGCGTGGCCTCGCCGTTGGCGGCGATGCGGGCGATGTTCATGAGCCACATCGACTTTGTCTCGGAACACCCCGGCGTGCCGCGCATGATCTTCGGAGAGTTGCAACGCGCCGAGGCCACTGCCGCCAAGCGCATGGTGCAGACGCTGATCGGCCGCTACGCGGAGCGGCTGCGCGCGCGCATCGAGCAGGGCAAGGCCATGGGCGAGATTGCGCCCGAGGTGGATACGCAGGCCGCCGCAACCCTGTTTGTGGGCACCATCCAGGGGCTGGTGATGCAGTCGATGTTGCTGGGAGATATCCAGCGCGTCAAAACCGATGCGCCGGGCGTGTACGCCATTTACCAGCGCGGATTGCGGGGTGTTGCATGAAAGATTTACTGAAACTCCACGCTCGCTCGCTGGCCTTGGCTGCCGTGCTGATCGTGCTGCTCGGCGCGCTGGCCTATGTGGCCTTGCGGACTGGCCCGATGGCGCCGATTCCCGTGATGCTGGTGACCGTGGAGAGCCAGGCCATCACGCCAGCCTTGTTCGGTATCGGCACGGTCGAGGCGCGGCGCACCCACAAGATCGGACCGACCTATGCCGGGCGGGTGCGCCGGGTGGAGGTGCAGGCGGGCGACAGCGTCAAGGCTGGCCAACTGCTGGGCGAAATGGACCCGATCGACCTGGACGACAAGCTTGGCGCCCAGGACGCCGCCTCAAGCGGGCCAGTGCCGCGCTATTGGCTGGGGAGGCGCAGATTCAGGAGGTCAGCGCCCGCAATGTGTACGCGCAGGCCCAGGCCAAACGTTACGAGCAACTGTGGGCTGCACGGGCCGTTAGCCAAGAGGGCATTGATGCCAAACGGCAGGAGCTGCAAGTAACCTTGTCCAGTCTGGCGGCGGCACGCGCCAATCTGGAGGCGTCCCGCCAGGACCTGACGCGGCTGCGGGCCGACCGGGACGGTCTGGCGCGTCAGCGCGGCAACCTGCGTTTGCTGTCCCCGGTGGACGGTCTGGTGGCGCGGCGCAACGCCGATCCTGGCACCACCGTGGTGGCGGGGCAGTCGGTGATTGAGGTGGTGGAGCCGGGCAGCGTCTGGGTCAATGTGCGCTTTGACCAACAGCGCGCACGCGGCTTGCAAGCCGGATTGGCGGCACGCATCGTGCTGCGCTCACAAACGGGCGAACCCATCGCCGGGCTGGTGTCGCGTGTCGAGCCCTATGCCGACGCGGTGACGGAAGAGACCCTGGCCAAGATTGAGTTCAAGCAAGCCCCCGCCAGCCTGCCGCCACTGGGTGAACTGGCCGAGGTGACGGTGGCCCTGCAGGCGCACAAGGCCATGCCGGTGGTGCCCAATGCCAGCGTGCAGCGGGTCGACGGAAAACTGGGCGTGTGGGTGGTGGACGGGAACAGCCTGCGCTTTGCCCCAGTCACGCTCGGCGTCGCCGACCTGGAGGGTCGCACGCAGGTGCTGCAAGGCCTGAGCGGCGGCGAACGGGTGGTGTCGTACAGCCACAAGACGCTGTCCGCCAACAGCCGGTTCAAGGTGGTGGACCAGATTGTCGGCAAAGCGTCATGATCAGTCTGGCCGGCCGTGACATCTTGCATTCGTGGGGCAAGTTCGTCTTCACGGGTATTGGCCTGGGTCTGCTGATCGGCGTGACCCTGACCATGGCCGGGGTTTACCGGGGCATGGTCGATGATGCCAACGTGCTGCTGGACAACAGCGGCGCCGACCTGTGGGTGGTGCAGCAGGACACGCTGGGGCCCTATGCCGAGTCGTCCAGCCTGTACGACGATACCTACCGCACCATTCTGGGCAAGGCCGGCGTGGCGCGCGCCGCCAACATCACCTACCAGACCATGCAGGTGAGGCAGACGGAGGAGTCTTCAGCGCGCGAGGTGCGGGCCATGGTGGTGGGTATCACGCCTGACGGCCCTGGCAACCCCGGCTATCCCGGTTACCTGGTGGAAGGGCGCCACGTGACGCGCAGCCACTATGAGGCGGTGGTGGACATTGCCACCGGCTTTGCGCTGGGCGCGCGCATCCAGATTCGGCGCAACGACTACACCGTGGTCGGGCGCACCCGGCGCATGGTGTCGTCCGGCGGCGACCCGATGATCTTCATCCCGATCAAGGATGCCCAGGAGGCGCAGTTCCTCAAGGACAACGACGCCATCGTGCGCCAGCGTGCCCGCACCGCCCAAAGCCCGGCGCTCAATCCGCCCGGCGTGCCCGGTGTGCTGGAGGCCGTGATCGCCTCGCAGAGCAACAACACCTCGGTCAATGCCGTGCTGGTGCAAATTGAGCCGGGTGCCGACCCCGAGGCGGTGGCGGAGCCGATCCGGCGCTGGCAGCGCCTGACGGTCTACACCCGTGCCCAGATGCAAGAGATTCTGATTGCCAAGCTGATCGCCACCTCGGCCCGGCAGATCGGCATGTTTCTGGTGATTCTGGCCATCGTCAGCGCGGCCATCGTGGCCTTCATCATCTACACCCTGACGCTGGGCAAGATTCGCGAGATTGCGGTGCTCAAGCTGATCGGCACCAAGAACCGCACCATCGCCTCCATGATCCTGCAGCAGGCGGTGGCACTCGGCTTGATCGGCTTTGTGGTGGGCAAGATTTCGGCCACCGTCTGGGCGCCGATCTTCCCCAAATACGTGTTGCTGGAGTCCGGTGACGCGTTGCGGGGCCTGGCGGCGGTGGTGGTGATCTGCGTGCTGGCCAGTGTGCTGGCGATTCGGGCCGCACTGAAGGTAGATCCAGCGGAGGCCATCGGTGGATAAAGTAGCAACAGACCTTGGCGGGCGCGGCATCCGCATCGAGGGCCTGAAGAAGCGTTATGGCCATGGCGACACCGCCGTGGATGCGCTCAAGGGCGTCAACATGGTGGTCGGCCCCGGCGAAGTGGTGGGCCTGGTCGGGCCTTCTGGCTCGGGCAAGAGCACCTTGCTCAAATGCCTGGGCGCGGTGATCGAGCCCACCGCCGGGCGCATGATCCTGGGGCAGGACGTGATCTACGACGAGGGCTGGAAGATCTCGGACCTGCGGGCGCTGCGGCGCGACAAGATCGGCTTTGTGTTCCAGGCGCCGTATTTGATTCCGTTTCTGGACGTCACCGACAACGTGGCCCTGCTGCCCATGCTGGCGGGCGTGGCCAATGCCGAGGCACGCAAGCGGGCTGTCGAGCTGCTCACGGCGCTGGATGTGCAGCACCGCGCGCGGGCCATGCCATCCCAACTCAGTGGCGGCGAACAGCAGCGCGTGTCGATCGCACGCGGGCTGG
Source organism: Candidatus Rhodoferax randersensis (assembly GCA_016718155.1). Lineage (GTDB taxonomy): Bacteria > Pseudomonadota > Gammaproteobacteria > Burkholderiales > Burkholderiaceae_C > Rhodoferax_D > Rhodoferax_D randersensis. The sequence goes on from JADKEH010000013.1 coordinate 152,050, forward strand.
TGAATCATCCACCGGTGATTCTGGCGGATGAACCCACCGCGCCGCTGGACAGCGAGCGCGCGCTGGCGGTGATCCGCATCCTCAACCAGATGGCCAAACAGTTTCACACCGCGATCATCGTGGTCACCCACGACGAAAAAATCATCCCCACCTTCAAGCGGATTTACCACATCCGCGACGGCATCACCCATGAAGAGGCCGGCGAAGGGCGGGGCATCGACTGATGGCCGCTCTCACTTTCCATTCAATCACCTGGAGCACCCGATGACCACACAACCGACTCGTTACGCCCCCGTCCTGGTTGGCCTGCATTGGCTGCTGGCGGCCTTGATCATGCTCGCAATGACCATGGGCACTTTCGTGCTGAAAGAAATGCCCAATACGTCGCCAGACAAAGTCGGCTCGCTGCGGGGGCACATGATTGTGGGCATGGTCATTGCTGCCCTGATGCTGGTGCGGCTGGTGACCCGGTTGCGCACCCGGCGCCCACCCGATGCATCCACTGGCAGCACGCTACTCAACCAATTGGGCCAGGGCGCGCATGCTGGCCTCTATCTGCTCGTATTTGTCATGGCCGCCAGCGGCTTGGCTACTGCAGTGCAAGCCGGACTGCCTGAAATCGTGTTTGGCGGCAGTGCCGGCACCTTGCCGCAGGACTTTACCGCCTATACGCCGCGGCTTGTCCACGGCTGGATAGCCAAGGCGCTGATGGCGCTCGTCGGATTGCACGTGGCGGGCGTGGTATTTCACCAGTTTGGGCTCAAGGATCGGCTGCTGTCACGCATGTGGTTTGGCAAGCGCTAGCCCGCTGCCGCACAGGTCGAGACTGGAACTCTGGCGGTTGGCGGATCATGCCCGCGATCAGTTCGTCTCTGGGCAAGGCGTCGTTGGCGCTCATGCTGTTCTTGTACATGGCGCCAACCATGGCACAAGTGGTCAGTGAAGACGCGCCCGGCATCGGTGCCTGCAAGGCAAGCGAGGTCATCAAGTTCCGGGGCGGCACCGCCAGACTGGAGAATGACCTGTTTGCCGACACCGATCAAAACTACTCAAGTGGCGTGGCCCTCACAGCCGTTTCGCAAGACATCATAGGGAAACTCAAACCCGAGTGCCTGCCCACGCCAGTACGGTTGCAGGCGGAGCTGATCATGATGCTCAACCCAGGCTTCTGGACCGATGCCGAAAACCCCGCACACACGCAGAACGTGGTGGTCAAGTTGGGGCAATCCATGTTCACGCCGAAGGACTTTGCCAGAACCGACCTGGTTCTGGACGACCGGCCCTACGCGGGCTTGCTGTATGTGGGGATGTCGTGGAACCGCCGCAAACACGAACCACAAAGCAACTCGGAGGTGCTTGATACGCGCGAGATCACATTGGGCGTCATGGGTCCGTGGGCGCTTGGTGAGCAGGCACAGAACCTGATTCACGATCTGATCGGTGTCGATCGATTTCTTGGCTGGCAAAACCAGTTGAAAAACGAGCCTGCGCTGCAGTTGGCCATCGACCGAAAGTTCAGAGACTATCGTGGAATGGGCGCGATTGTGCCGGGTTTCTCGGTCGATTCGATTCGCTCACTGGGGCTGCGACTGGGCAACATCGAGACTTCGGCTTCCGTGGGCATAGAGGGACGCATCGGTTGGAATCTACCGAACGATTTTGGCACCTATCCAATCCGACCCGGCGCCGAAAACCGCCCCCCGTCGAGTGCATCCATCCACGACAACTCAGGCGATGCCACTGCCGCAATCGTCCGGCCACGATCTGGGGTACACCTCTTTGGCACGCTGGAATCAAAGCTGGTCTTGCACGACTTTTCTCTCGATGGCAACCTGTTCCGATCCAGCCATCGTGTCACGCGCCGACCCTGGGTTGCCCAGGCCGCAGTCGGGGTCAGTGCCCAGGGTCTGGTGGCCGGGCACGGCGTCAAGCTGGCCGTGATGCGTGTCTGGCGTACAAAGGAATTCGATGAGCAAGGCCCGCGCCACGCCTATGGCTCGGTTGCGCTGAGTATTGAGTTCTAGAAACAGCGACAAGAGCGGGTGAGGAGAGCGGGCTGAAAGGGCGGCTTTTCCGCCGTACGGTGTGGCGTCAGTGAACCAATGACGTAGCATGCGACGATCGAACTCATTTGGAAAGCCACCAATGAAGAATCTTGGCGTGTTGATGGTCCTGCTTGTGTCCGCATCCCTGTCATCGGCGGCGCCCGCCGAGGTCGATCTTCACGACTACTGGGACCAGCGCTGCAGCTATTGCCATGGGCATTCCAGCGAATTCGCGCGTCGGTTTTTGCGCGTTGACCAGGGGCGGCTGCGCGGCGTTCACCGTCGTGATGATCTGGATGTTTTCTTGCGCAATCACTACCTGACCGAGCAACTGGTCGCGCCCGTGCGCGCCATGCTGATGGCGCAACTGACAACCAAGCCGCTGTTCGGCGAGAAGTGTGCCGGTTGCCACGGGACTGCCGCCGCTTTCGTGCGCCAGTCCTTGGGCGTTGTGAACGGGGTTCTGGTCGGCACGGCAAGCGGAATCAAGGTTGTTGACTACCTGGCGTCACACGGCAGACTTGAATCCCATGACGTGCCGATCATCGTCGACACCCTGCGCCGGGTGCGCGACGAAGTTACCAGCCCAGGCAAGTAGTGGTCTGAGCTGGCGAAACGGCTCGCTCAGCCGGTGCGCTCTCCCCTGACTGCTTGATGGCTGGTGACCCAGGCGATGCCCGCCCACAGTGTTGTGCGCAGCGTCATGGCTGCGACGGTGCGCAGTTCGTACGGTATGCCTGAGAAAGCGAGCAGGCTGAAGTAGAGAAACATCATGCCGGTGGTGGCTGCGATGCCCAGCGCGAGGCGCGCTGCCCAGGCGCGTTGGCGCACCAGTCCGACGGCTGCGGCGAGGTAGGCGAATCCAGCCAGAAAATTGAACCAGACGACACTGGGCATGTAGTTGCCGGCGGCATCGCGTGCCGCCTGGTCGCCGAACAAGATCGTGCCGCCTTCCTTGATGGTCAGCAGACCGAATCCGGCCGCGACCAGAGACATTGCCCAGATGCCGATGCCGCGTTGTGGTGTGAGTGTGGTCATGGTGAATACGGGTGTTGCATGGCGATGGATCACTGAACGGCGTCTGGTCGGCCGTAGAAATGCGCCACAAAAGGTTTGCGGAATTCGTTGTGGCAGTTGTAGCAACTGGTCTGGAGTTTCTGGAAGGCCAAGATGACGCCTGCGCCGTCCTTGGCCTTTGCCGCATCGCCGACCTCTTGCGCCTGCTCGTGGGTTTGATTATCGTAAGCCTTGAACCTGGGCGTGTTGGTGCCGACAAAGCTCATGATGCGCATTTTTTCGCCCAGCGGAGGCTGCGGATGATCCGCTACCAGTGGCGCCACTTTCGCGACCAGTGCCCAGTCTCCGCGCGAAATCCCGTCGGTGATGGCTTGCATGTTCAGGCCCAGGTCTCGCATGATTTTGCGCAGGGCCAGCGGCGCGGCCGCAGTGCTGTCATCGGCCCAAGACAGGGAACTGACGCTTGCCAATAGCGTGCCGATCATGCCTGCCGCGATCATTGTTTTCAGAGTGTGCTGGTATTTCATGGGTGATTTTCAGTTGGATCAGACGAAATGGGTTGTTGCAGAGCTTGGTGTCAGAAACGGTATTGGATGCCGATGCTGGTCGAGACCTGATCTCGGTCACCGAGACTCGACACGATCGGACTGTCGGCCGCGCCGCCGAGCAGCCGTTTGTAGCGCAGGGCGGCAACGCCCGTCCACTCGCGGTTGATTGCGTAGTCGGCCGTCAGGCTGGCGCCGACATGCTTGAAGCCGGAGCCCACCTCATACTGCGCCATGCCCGATTGCGCGGACTGCGCGGCGTCTATGCCGTAGAAGGTTTTCATATAGCCCGACGATGCCCAAGTGGTGTCGAAAGTAGTGCGCAGGCGCAGCTTCGGACCGACCGGCGTGCCATGACCGATCGAGACATTCACGGTTGCACCCTGATCAGTGTTGCTGACGTTCTGACGCACCTCCGCGGACGCCTGCCAGCCCTGCTTGCGCAAGCGCACAAAGGCACCTGCATCGAGCGCCCGATCAATGTCTCCGAGCCCTCGCAGCGCGTCGTGGTCGTCCTGGTCACGGCCGCGCCGCAATCCCAACAGCGGCCCGGCGGTGATGCTCAAGCCCTGCTCGGTCTTGTAGCGCAGGAGGTTGGCGCCGGCAGTCATGCGGGTGAAGAACAGGCTGTCACCATAGAACAGGTTGATGGTGGGCATGAGGACAGTTTTGCTGTCTCTTGCGCCGTCATACTCGGGCCTCACGCCGGCACTCAAACCCACGCTGCCGTGCAGACCCACACTTGGGGTGGCTGGCAGGTCGTCCTGTGCCACGGCCGGACCGGTGGCCAAGATCAGAAGGGCAATTCGGCTTGCCACGGCGCGCCTCACACGGTTTGCTTGCATTGGGTAAGCGCTCAATCTAGTGGGTTCTGACATATTGCTGGACCGGCTTGATCAGCCACCGCGACTGCCGCCCAGGCCATGTTTGCCGCCCTGACCGGAGCCGGCCCCGGAACCACGGCGGGACTCGTATCCCTGCCCATAACCGCCACCTTTGCCGCTGCCGTCCCGGCTGCGCTGCTGGGTCGCATTGCCTTGGCCCTGCTTCATGTTGGCGCGCCCGTCGGAACTGGTTTGACGCATGAGTTGTTGTTCCTCGGGCGTCATGCTGCGATAGCGCTCCTGCATTTGCTCACGCTGGGCGCTGCGTTCTTCGGCGGTCATGCCGCGCATCTTTTCGCGCTGTTGCGCGGGGTCGGTGGGCAATGGCAAATCGTCTGCTATGGCCTGGCCGACCCCCAGCAGGGCGATTCCGAGTACGGTGAGCTTGAGATACGGTGCGGTCTTCATCATGGGTTCCTTGGAGCTTGAGTGTTGCTGTCGCCGCCGCCTCATCTGTGTTCGCTGCGTCGGTGTAGGGATGATCGGCGTCGGCGGTAACAGCGTCACTTCACCTCGACATCCATGTGTTTCAGACCGTTTCCGCCTGTTTCAGTTGTGCCTGTGCAGCGGCGTGTTGCAGTACAGTGGACGCATGACTTCACCCGCCCCCGAACGCGTTCTGGTTGTTGATGACGATCCGGCGCTGCGCGAGTTGCTGGACGAGTACCTGTCCGCCAATGGCATGGTGGTTGAGGCGGTGCCAGACGGGGCGGCCATGCGCCAGGCGCTTCTGGCCGGCATGCCGGGCGCGATCGTCCTTGATCTGATGCTGCCCGGCGAAGACGGGCTGAGCCTCGCACGCGAGCTGCGCACCTATTCGGATGTGCCCATCCTGATGCTGTCGGCACGGGGGGAGGAGATCGACCGCGTGATCGGCCTTGAGGTGGGCGCTGACGACTACCTGGCCAAACCGTTTGGTCCGCGTGAGTTGTTGGCGCGCTTGCGGGCGCTGCTGCGGCGTCACCGGGCGCTGGCGGGCGTGCCGGAGACACCGCCACGGTTTGCCGGCTTCGGGCCTTTCCAGCTTGACCTGGCAGGCCACCGGCTGCTGCGCGATGGCGCCGAGGTACGCCTGACCAGTGCTGAATTCGATCTGCTGCGCGTATTTGTCGAGCGCCCCAACCGCGTGCTCTCGCGGGATGAACTGATCAGTCAGCTAAAGGGCTACGAGCGCGACCCGTTTGATCGCAGCGTCGATATCCGCGTGACGCGTCTGCGCCGCAAGATCGAGGCGGACCCCGCGGCGCCGGTCTTTGTGCGGACGATTCGCGGCGAAGGTTATCTGTTCAATCCGCGCGGCGCTCAGACATGAAGCGCCCGATGCTCGCAAAGCCCACCAGCCTGGCCCAGCAAAATGCGTTGCTGCTCGGCCTGGTCTTCATTGTGTTTGAGTTGCTGGCGGCAGCGGCCGTGGCCGCTTTCGTGATGGTGCCGATGGCGCGCCGCTCGACCGACGATCTTGCCAACCTGATGGTGCTGTCGGCCCAGACCTGGAGTGAGCTGCCCCCGGCCACCCGGCCGGATTTCGAGCGGGAACTGGATCGGACCTACATGCTCACCCTGCGAAACGGAGCTCGCCAACGCGGTCGCGACGAGTGGCATGGCGCCTACCTGTACTTTCTGGAATCTGCCCTGACAGAGAAAACCGGCCGCGCGCAAACGCTGCTGAGTGAAGTCACAGACGGGGAGGTTTGGTATTGGGCAAGTTTGCCATCGGGAGATACCACCCTTGTGGTGGGCTTCCCGTTGCGGCGGGTGGGGGCCCAGCCTTTTGCCGCCATTGTCGCGTCATCGGTCATGGGTTTGATCCTGGCGCTGTTGACCGCAGCCTGGCTGGCGCGGCGAACGGTGGTGCCGCTGGCACGCCTGGAGCAGGCAGCCGCCCAGGTTGGGCGCGGCGAAGTCATGGCGCTGCTGCCGACCACCGGCCCGAAGGAACTGGTAGCGCTGGCGCTACGTTTCAACCAAATGGCACTGCAAGTGCGTGAACTACTGGCTGGCCGAACTACATTGCTGGCCGGGGTCTCGCACGACCTGCGAACGCCGCTTGCGCGGATGCGCCTCGCCTTGGCGTTGCTGGCCGAGAAACCAACACCGAAGTTGATTGCTCGGCTAGAGAATGACATCGAGGAAATGGATCGCCTGATCGGGCAGGTGCTCAATTTGGCACGCGGCGCGGACCCTGAACCTGCCGTCGAAATTGATTTGCCGACGCTGCTCCACGAGTTGGCTGCCGGTGCACCGCCCCAGCGGGTGCAGGTGCTGGCAATGCCGCAGCGCGTCAAATTTGTGGCCCCGTTGTCCGCGTTACGCCGGGTGCTGGGCAACTTGCTGGACAACGCCCTGCGTTATGGCGGTGATCAGCCGGTTGAATTGGTCAGCGAGTTGGCCGGTGGAGTGGTTCGCATTGGTGTGCTTGACAGAGGGCCGGGCATTGCGCCCGATCAACTGAGCGCCGTGTTTCAGCCTTTTCATCGGGTCGAGCCCTCACGCAATCCAGGCACCGGTGGCATTGGATTGGGACTGGCGATCGTGCGACAACTGGCTGACATTCACGGCTGGCAAGTCGACATCAGCCCGCGCGCGGATGGAGGCCTGGCAGCGTGGCTGACCATCCCGATGGCGCGCTCGGTACTGCGGCGCTAGCGACATTCCGCAAGAATTGTTGCGCCAGTGGCCGCTCAGGTTCGAGACAGAGTGCGGCACTACACTGGGTACCGGTGTGTGGGGCCGCCCGAACGGGCGGCCCGTCCCACCGCAAAACGCACCACGGCCCCGATCACTGAATGCACGCTGGATGAAACCACGAAACAAACCGCTGTCAAGCTGTAGTCGCTGTGTCTGCAGCGCGCTGGCCTTGATCATCCTGGCCCTGATGGTGGGGTGTTCCACGACTCGGCAAGAGGTTCCCCGGCCAAACTCTTACGCGAGTGAACGGCCCCAGGAAACCGAACTCGCCAAGGCGTTCGCGGCCCAGCTCGGGGTGGCACCTGGCCTGTCCGGGTTTCGGCTGTTGCCGGACGGGCAAGAGGCCTTGCTGGTGCGCGCGGCACTGGCCGACGCCGCGCAGCGCACACTCGACCTCCAGTACCACATCATCGCCCCTGACGCGACCGGTACGCTGCTGATCTACCATGCCATGCGGGCCGCGCAACGAGGTGTGCGCGTGCGCTTGCTGATCGACGACCTGGATGTGGGCGACCGTGACAGCCAGCTCGCCACGCTGGCCGCGCATCCCAACTTCGAAGTGCGCGTCTTCAACCCATTTGCGCGACGCAGCTTTGGCAGCTTGTCCAGATTCATCGATTACCTCAGTGACGGGACGCGCCTGAACCGGCGCATGCACAACAAGCTGTGGATAGCGGACAACAGCGCGGCCTTGATTGGCGGCCGCAATCTGGGTGACGCCTATTTCAATGCCGATGGTCGCAGCAATTTCGCTGATTTGGATGTGTTGTCCGTTGGGCCGGTCGTGGCGCAGGCGTCGCAGAGTTTTGACGAGTACTGGAACAGCGAATGGTCGGTCCCGATCCAAGCCTACGCCGTTCAGACGCCCTCCGTGGAACAGGTTGAACAACTCCGGAAAGCGTTTGCGTCCCGCGCCGACGAGTTTCGCCAAAGTGCTTATGCGCAGGCGCTGCGCGCGTCCGACCTTGGCTCGCTGGTGCGCAGTGGTCGGCTGGCACTGGTTGCGGCGAATGCCACGGTGCTTTACGACCATCCCGGCAAACTGCAGGGTTCAGCGCCTGCACCGCAGGCACATGTCATGTCAAATCTGCGTGACGCCATCGCATCGACGCAGCGGGAGCTGGCCCTGGTTTCACCCTATTTCGTGCCGCAGGAACGTGGCGTTGACGTGCTGTGCGGGCTGACTCGCCGTGGTGTGCGGGTACGTATTCTCACCAACTCGCTGGCCTCCACCGACGTGGCGGCGGTCCACGCCGCCTACGCACGCTACCGGCCACAATTGCTGGCTTGTGGCGTGGACTTGCATGAATTGCGCCCCAGCGAAACGAAGCGTGCCAGCCTGCGACAAGTCATTTCTTCCGGGGTCAGCCTGCACGCCAAGGCGATCCTGCTGGACGGCAAGGTCCTGCTCATCGGGTCCATGAACCTGGACCCCCGCTCCAGACTGTCGAACACAGAAGTTGCGGTGCTGATCGATAGCGCGGTGATTGGCAAGGAGCTGGGCAGGTGGCTGGATGAGGCTACAAGCCTTGATCGGTCGTTCAGGCTCGCGCTGGCCGAGCCTGGCAACCCGGCATCGCCGCTCGTATGGCATGGTCAGGAGGACGATAAACCAGTGCGTTATACGCGCGACCCGCTGGCGAGCTGGTGGCAGCGGGCGACCTCGACCCTGTTGGGGGTGGTGATTCCGGAAGACATGCTTTAGAGGGAATAACACTTACTTAAGGAAAACTCCGTTCGCTCTGAGCCTGTCGAGGCTTGTGTGCCGAGCTATTGTGCTGGCTGCAGCAGGGGGGGGCCGGCGGCCCCCCCCCCCTGGGGCTCCCCTGACCTCACTGCGCACCCCCCACCCCTGCTGCGAAGGGCTGCTTTGCTGAACCTTGCGGGTCGACCACTGGCAGCAAACGCTCTGACCCCAACTTATTAAATGGCCAGCAAACCACGCCACTTGGGGACAGGGGGGGCAACAAGGCAGCCTGATCCCCCGCCCACCATCTATCACCAGCCCACCACTACACCAAACTGGAATTTCTTGGGTAAACACGTTAAGTAAGTGCCATTCGCTTTAGAGGCACGTGACCCACCCAACAAAAACGCGGCCCGAAGGCCGCGTTTTATGGTGACGGTGCGGTCCGAGTGCTTACTCGACCTTGGCCTTGGCGCGCAGTTGGTCCTGGTAGACCTTGAGCTTTTGCTGCTGCAATTGCTGCGCCACCTGGGGCTTGACGTCTTGCAGCTTGGGCAGTTGCGCGTCGCGCAGGTCGTCCAGGCGGATCACGTGGTAGCCGAACTCGGTCTTAACCGGCGTGTCGGTCATCTTGCCTTTGGTCAGGCCCTTGAGGGCGTCGGCAAATTCCTTGGCGTAGTTGTTGGGGTTGGCCCAATCCAGGTCCCCACCATTGGCGCCTGAGCCGGGGTCCTTGGAAGACTTCTTGGCGATGTCTTCAAACTTTTTGCCCTTCTTGATCTGGCCGATGATGGCCTTGGCTTCGTCCTCGGTCTCGACCAGGATGTGGCGGGCCTTGTATTCCTTGCCGCTGTTGGCGGCGGCGAAACGGTCGTACTCGGCCTGAATGTCAGCATCGGACACCGGGTTCTTCTTCTGGAAATCCATGAACAGTTCGCGGATCAGCAAGGTCTGGCGCGCCAGTTCCATCTGGGCCTTGAAGTCGTCCGTGGCTTCCAGGCCGGCCTTTTGGGCTTCCTGCATGAAGATTTCGCGGGCGACAACTTCCTTCTTGAGCTCGCCCTCCATCTCGGGGGTAACCGGGCGGCCGGACTTGGCCACTTGCTGGCTCAGGGCATCCATGCGTGATTTGGGGACGGCTTTGCCATTGACGATGGCGATGTTTTGCGCCATGGCCGCGGGTGCCAGCGTGCCCAGGAGCGCGGCTATGGCCAGTGCGGACACAATCTTTTGCTTCATACGATCTTCCTAAGTAAATCCAAATTAGTCACGGCCAATTGCGGCTCAAAAGCGAATCGCAAGGGACCAGGCGCCAGTGTGATTGACCGCCCCGGGCTTCAGGGCTGGGGCGCCGGTTCGGCTTCAATGGCCAGGGCGTGCAGCCCTGCGTCAACGAAATCTTGCAGCGCATCATACACAAGCCGGTGACAAGCCACCCGGGACTTGCCTGCAAACAGCGGTGAACGGATGCGCACGCGAAAGTGGGTGCCAAAGCCGGTGCCATTGGCGCCGGCATGGCCGTTGTGCTGGAAGCTCTCGTCGATCACTTCCAGCGAGCTTGGTTGCAGGGTCTGGCGCAGGCGTTGCTCCAGGGCTGCGGCGGTAGGTGCGGTGGACATGGCGGGTAAGTTGATAAGAAGGTTCACTGGCTGGGTTCGTCGCTCTTGAGGTGGGGCGCGATGTAGAAGCCCTGGCCGACCAGGAAAGCCAGCGGGAACACATAGCCCCAAAGCTTGAAATTGACCCAGGCCTCGGTGCTGAAATTGGCAGCCACGTAGCCGTTGATGAGGGACATGAACACACAGTAGGCCACCCAGGTGATGTTGAGTTTGCGCCAGACGGAATCCGGCAGGTCCAACTGGCTACCGAGCAGGATCTTCAGGAAGTTCTTCTTCAGTCCCCAGACGGCAATGGCCAGTCCGATCGCCATCGCGGCGTACAGCACCGTAGGTTTCCACTTGATAAAGCGGTCGTCATGCAGGGCCAGGGTGAGGGCCCCGAAGCCCATCACCAGCACCAGCGTGACCTTGTGCAGCATCTGCAGCCGCTTGTCGATGGTGTAGATCAGCGCCATCTGCACCGCAGTGGCCGCCATCAGCACGGTGGTGGCGGCATAGATGTCATAGACCTTGTAGGCCGCAAAGAACAGCAGGATGGGGAAAAAGTCGATCAGTATTTTCATATGGTTGAGGACAGAGCTTGTTCACTTTGTGTAACTACGGTCTGTCCCGCAAGGTCTCAGGTACGAAGTGTAGCGAAGCCGAGTTGGCGCAGTAACGCAAGCCGGTTGGCGCTGGACCATCCTCGAACAGGTGGCCGACGTGGGCGCCGCAGTCCGGGCAGTGGACCTCGGTGCGCTTCATCCAGTGGCTGGTGTCAACCTGACTGGCCAGGGCCTGCTCGTCCAGCGGGGCGAAGAAGCTGGGCCAGCCGCAGCCGGAATCGAACTTGGCGGCGGAATCAAACAGCGGCTTGCCGCAGCAAATGCACTGGTAAACGCCTGGTGCATGGTTGGTTTCGTGTCGCCCGGTGAAGGCGCGTTCGGTGGCGGCGTGGCGGGTCACCTCGAAGGCCAACGGTTCGGCGCCTTTTTCGAGCAGTTCGGCCTTCTATTGGGCATCGGTCTTCACGATCGGGTCGGTCATGGGGTTTCCTGATACTTTGGGGCGCCACTTGTCGGATGTTGGGGGTCCGCGGGACAGACTTTGCTCTGTCCTCAACTGATTGTCGGATGTTGGGAGTTGGCGTCAAGATGAGCAACTGATGGCGATGCCGGCCGCCCAAGCCGGCGGGAAGTCGGCGTAGGCGTCCATGCCGGGGTGCTCGTCGAAAGGCGACTCCAGCAGCGTCAACAGCGTCCGCACCAGGCTGAAATCCTTCTGTTTGGCGGCGGCGATGGCGTTCTCCGCCAAATGGTTTCGGAGTACGAACTTGGGGTTTGTTTTGAGCATCAAATCAGCCGCCATACCCTGTGGAATAAGCCTGAGCAGCTCTGAATAACGTAGCAACCAGGTGTCGAAGCCAGGGCGATCCCCAAACAGGTCGCGCACCGTGGCGGGATCCCCACCGCCCGCCAGATGGCTCAGGCGACGCCAGAAGATGGTGTAGTCCACCCGGTTGCGGGCCAGCAGTTGCAGCAGATCCTCAATCAGGGCCGAGTCGGACTCCAGCGTCAGGTCGGCCAGGCCCAGTTTGGCCCTCATTTGCCCAGCAAAGGCGTCGGCATAACTTGACTTGTAGGGCTCCAGCGCCGCCATGGCCAGGTCTTGGTCCCCGATCAAGGGCAGCAGGGCCTGACCCAGACAGAACAGGTTCCAGTAGGCGACCTGGGGCTGGCGGTTGAAGGCGTATCGACCTGAGTGGTCGCTGTGGTTGCAGATGTGGCCAGGGTCGAAGGCGTCGAGAAACTGGAACGGGCCGTAGTCGATGGTCAGGCCCAGGATGCTCATGTTGTCGGTGTTCATGACGCCGTGGCAAAAACCCACCGCCTGCCACTGCGCCACCATACGCGCCGTGCGCACCGTCACGGCGTGCAGCAGCGCGGCAAAAGGGTTGCTGGCAAACCTGGTCGAATCGCGGCACTCGGCATAGTGGTGGTCGATCACGTGGTCGGCCAGTTGTCGCAGCAGATCAAGCTGGTTGCTGAAGGAGAAATGCTCAAAGTGTCCAAAGCGGATGAAGCTGGGCGCCACGCGTGCCACCACCGCTGCGGTTTCAGGCTCCTCGCGGTACACCGGCAAGTCCGAGCCAATGACGCTCAAGGCGCGCGTGGTCGGCACGCCCAGCGCGTGCATGGCCTCGCTGCACAAAAACTCGCGAATGCTGGAGCGCAACACCGCCCGGCCATCGCCCATGCGGGAGTAGGGCGTCAGGCCCGAGCCCTTGAGCTGGATCTCCAGGCCGCTGGCGCTGTGCCCGGGCGGCGGCGCCAGTTCACCCAGCAGCAGGGCGCGACCGTCACCCAACTGCCCGGCCCAGACGCCAAACTGGTGCCCGCTGTACACGCTGGCCAGCGGGCGCGCACCCTCCAGATTGCCGTGACCGGCCAGGGCGTGCAGCCAGGCGTTGGATGCCAGCGCCTGCGCGCCCAGCCCGAGCAGGCTGGCGGTGGCGCCGCTGGTGGCGACCCAATATGGCTGCGGCACCGCCTGCGGTGCCAACTCGGTGAAGAAATCCGGGCCCAGCGTGGCAAAGCGGTTGGCCCAATGCCAACCGGGTTCAAGTTGCGCGCGTTCGGTCGAGATGGGGAGCATGCCCCGATTGTCTGGCAGGCCCGGCAAGCCAGTTGGCCATGGGGTTATGGGTTGGGTGGGCCGGTCTCGTTGCCGCTGCGAGACAGCATGACATCGGTCAAGGCAGCGTCGTCGAGCACGGTAATGCGGTTCATCGACAGGCTGATCACGCCGCGTTGCTGAAGGTTGTTCAGGGCGCGATTGGCCGTTTGCCGGGACATGCCGGCCAGGCTGGCCAACTCGTCCTGCGTCAAATCAAGCTGGCGGGTGCCACTCCAGAATAAACGGCTCAGCGACAAGGCCAGCCGCTGCTCGGGATTGCGGGTGCGGCCCGCTTCGATGATCGCCATGGCCTGGCCAAGTTTGTGGTTCAACCGCTCAACCAGAAACTGGTTGAAGGCCATGCAGCCGGCTGACAGCGCGCGAAACTGCTCGCTGGGCAGGCACAGCAGTTCCGTATCGCGCAGGGCAACCACGTTGTAGCGGCGCGGCTCGTCCTTTAGCACCGCGCCTTCGCCAAACCATTCGCCGGTGGCCAGGCCCAGGAAGGTGGAGCAGCGTCCCGCGCCGACGTTGCTCTCGATCTTGACCAGTCCGTTCAACACTGCATACCAGCCCTGCACCGTTTCATTGGCGGGCAGCACCGTCGTGCCTTTGCGCGAGCGCAGCGTGAACACCGTGGCCTGCAGCGCCTGCTGTTGCTTCAACGGCAGCCCAGCAAACCACGGCTGCGCCAGCAAGAATCGGGTTACGGGGTTGGCGGGTGCGGGAAACATGGGCGAAGGCCTATTTTGATCGCCTATCTTATTAGGGAAAACGCGAAGTCGATGTCATCACGACGACAGCGTTTGCCACGCCTGTGCAAATGCCGCAAACTCTCGCGCAACACGGTCTGCCCATGGCGCAGTACCATGCGATTTTGATCGACCATTTTCTACTGATTGAGGCCAACCATGCTCGGGTTAATGCAAAGCCAGCAACTGCTGATTTCTTCACTGATTGATTTCGCCGAGCGCCACCATGGCGAAGGCGAGGTGGTGTCGCGCCGGGTCGAGGGTGATCTGCATCGCTATACCTACAAGGACGTTGCGGCACGCTCGCGTCGGGTTGCCAATGCACTGGATGGCATGAAGCTGGGTTTCAGCGACCGCGTCGCCACGCTGGCCTGGAACGGCTACCGCCACCTGGAGCTCTACTTCGGCGTCAGCGGCTCGGGCCGGGTACTGCATACGCTCAATCCGCGTCTGCACCCCGACCAGATTACCTGGATTGCCAACCACGCCGAAGACTCGGTGCTGTGCTTTGACATGAGCTTCCTGCCCATCATCAAGGCCATTCACGGCCGCTGCCCCACGATCAAACACTATGTAGCCCTGTGCGATGCCGACAAATTGCCAGCGGACAGCGGCATTCCCGGCCTGTTGAGCTACGAGGCCTGGATTGGCGCGCAGTCAGCCAGCTACCAGTGGCCCAGCTTTGACGAGAACTCGGCGTCCAGCATGTGCTACACCAGCGGCACCACGGGCAACCCAAAGGCTGCGCTATACAGCCACCGCTCCACCATGCTGCACGCGCTGGCTGGCGCCTTGCCGGATGCCCTGAGCATGAGCGCGCGCGATTGCGTGCTGCCGGTGGTGCCGATGTTCCATGTCAATGCCTGGGGCCTGCCGTACTCGGCTGCCATGACCGGTGCCAAGCTGGTGTTTCCGGGTCCGGCGATGGACGGCAAGTCGATCTACGAGCTGATTGAAGGCGAGAAGGTCAGCTTTGCGGCGGGTGTGCCCACGGTGTGGCAGATGATGCTGGGCCACATGTCGGCGGGCAAGCTGCGCTTCTCGACGCTCAAGCGCACGGTGATTGGCGGCTCGGCCTGCCCGCCGGCCATGATCAATGCCTTCAACGATGAGTATGGCGTCGAGGTACTGCACGCCTGGGGCATGACCGAGATGTCGCCGCTGGGCACGGTCTGCACTTTGAAGAACAAGCATCTGAGTCTTTCATCGCCAGAGAAGATGAAGGTGCGCCTCAAGCAGGGCCGTGGCATCTTTGGCGTGGACATGAAGATCGTCGATGGCGAGGGCAAAGAGCTGCCCTGGGACGGCAAGGCCTATGGCGATCTGCTGGTCAAGGGCCCCTGGATCATCAGCGATTACTTCAAGGGCGAGGGTGGCTCACCGCTGGTGGATGGCTGGTTTCCGACCGGCGACGTGGCGACCATCGATCCCGATGGCTACATGCAAATCACCGACCGCAGCAAGGATGTGATCAAGTCCGGTGGCGAATGGATCAGCTCCATCGACGTTGAAAACATCGCCATGGCACACCCGGCGGTGGCGATGGCGGCATGCATCGGCATGAAGCATCCCAAGTGGGACGAGCGTCCCATCATCGCAGTGGTCAAGAAGCCCGGTGCCGACGTGTCGCGCGACGAGCTGATTGCGTTCTTTGATGGCAAGACCGCCAAGTGGCAGATCCCCGATGACGTGGTGTTTGTCGAAGCGATTCCGCTCGGTGGCACCGGCAAGATGCAAAAGACCAAACTGCGAGAAATGCTCAAGGACTACCAACTGCCCGCTGCCTGACCCTTCGATCAAAAGCGCCAGGGGCAATCAAGTCGCCTGCGCGATAGCCGTTGCGGGAAACCCCCTTGCCTTGGTCGGCACAATGGCTTGTAATCTGACCCCGCTTAGCTTCGTTTAGCCCTGTTATGACCTACTTGGAGACATCAATGAAAACCAGCCTGAAACTAGTCGCCGTTGCATCGTTGCTGGCTTGTGCCAGTGGTGCGTTTGCCCAAAAGGGCGAGACTGTTCGCATCGCGTTGATTGAGGGGTTGTCGGGGCCGATGGCCAACGTTGGGCAGAACCAGCTCAAGAGCTGGCAGTTCGTCGCGGAGCGCCTCAACGGCGCCAAGAACGCCGCTGGCGTCAAGTTCGAGATCGTCGGAATGGACAGCAAAGGCCTACCGCAGGAGGCACTGACCGTCTTGAAAGCCGCAGTGGATCAGGGCTTTCGCTACATCACCCAGGGCAACGGCTCGGGTGCTGCCTTGGCCCTGGCCGATGCCGTGGCCAAACACAACGAACGCAACCCCGGCAAGGAGATCATTTACTTGAATTACGCGGCAGTGGACCCGGCGCTGACCAACGAGAAGTGCTCCTACGCCCATTTCCGTCTGGATGCCGACACCACCATGAAGATGGAAGCGCTGACCAGCTTCATGAAGGACCAGCCAGCGGTCAAAAAGGTCTTTCTGCTGAACCAGAACTACTCGCACGGACAGCAAGTCTCGCGCTACTTCAAGGAAGGCATCGCGCGCAAGCGCACCGATGTGCAAATCGTTGGCGACGACCTGCACCCACTGGGCCAGGTGAAGGACTTCGCGCCCTATGTGGCCAAGATCAAGCAGTCCGGCGCCGACACCATCGTCACCGGCAACTGGGGCGCCGACCTGGCGCTGTTCGTCAAGGCGCTTAATGACGCGGGTCTGAAGCTGCCGATGTATGCCTATTACGCGGGTGTGACCGGCACGCCCACGGTGCTGGCCGCCGGTGGCGCCACCGAGGTCTACCAGATCGCCTACAACCATTCCAACTACACCGGCGAGATCGGCGCCCTCATGGCCGACTACAAGAAGAAGTTCAATGACGATTTCTATACTTTCTCGATCTACAACGGCATCGTCATGATGGCCGAAGCCATGGCCAAGGCCAAGTCCACCGACCCCATGAAAGTGGCCGCCGCGATGGAGGGCTTGAGTTTCAAGGGCTTTAACGGCGAGTCACAAATGCGCAAAGCCGATCATCAACTGCAACAAGGCCTGTTCATTTCCAAGTGGCAGAAGGTCGACAAGAAGAACCCCTACAGCGTGGAGAACACAGGCTACACCTTTGCGCCAGTCAAGTACCTGGAGCCCTACATCGCCAGCACACCCACCAGTTGCCAGATGAAGCGTCCGGGCTAGGCGACATGGGCTTTTGCCCACCCCAGAGCATGAAAGGACGCCGTCATTGCGGGCTTCCAGTTTGGGGTCGCAGCCCGGGCCCGCCCGGGGGGGGCCCCCGCGGGGGGGGGGGGGGGCCCCCAAATATGGATCGCCACGGCCTGCGGCCGGATGCGGAGTTCCGGGCGGTGGGAGGTTCGCAATGACGAGGCTCTTTCGCGGTAAGGGGTCTGCTGACTGCGGTGACACCGCGTTGCGGGTTCGAGTCTGCATCACGGCAAAAAAGTAAGGGATCGATGGAGTTCTACACCATTTCATTGCTTAACGGCATCAGCTACGGGCTGCTGCTGTTCATGCTGAGTTCGGGCTTGACCCTGATCTTCAGCATGATGGGCGTCCTCAATTTTGCCCATGCATCGTTCTACATGCTCGGCGCCTACTTCGCCTACAGCATTACTGAACTGCTGGGCTTCTGGCCCGCGTTGATCGTGGCGCCGCTGCTGGTAGGTTTGCTGGGTGCGGCGTTCGAGAAGTATTGCCTGCGCCGGGTGCACAAGTTCGGCCACGTGCCCGAACTGCTGATCACCTTCGGGCTGAGCTACATCCTGCTCGAACTGGTGCAACTGGTGTGGGGCCGCAGTTCCATGGACTACCGGGTGCCGGCGGCGTTGGATGGCCCCTTGTTCACCATTTACGGCACCCAGTTCCCAATGTACCGAGGCTTCATGATGCTGGTGGCGGTGCTGATGCTGCTGGCAGTCTGGCTGCTGCTGACACGCACGCGCATCGGCCTGGTGATTCAGGCGGCGCTGACCCATCCGCAAACGGTGGAGGCTTTGGGGCACAACGTGCCACGCGTATTCATGCTGGTGTTTGGCGGTGGGGCCGCGCTGGCGGGCTTGGCCGGAGTCATTGGCGGCAACGCCTTCGTCACCGAGCCGGGCATGGCAGCCACCGTGGGTTCGGTGATCTTCGTGGTGGTTGTGGTGGGGGGCATGGGCTCTCTGGCGGGCGCATTCCTGGCCTCGCTGCTGATTGGCGTGTTGCAGACCTTCGCCGTGGCGATTGACGCCTCGCTGATGTCGGCGTTGCAGCACCTGGGTGTGGCGGTCACGGCCAACACCTGGGGCTACGCGTTGTTAAAGCTCAAGCTCAGCCAGGTGGCGCCGGTGCTGCCGTATCTGCTGCTGGTGCTGATCCTGATCTTCCGGCCCAAGGGCCTGCTCGGGCTGCGCGAGGGCTAGACCATGGCCAAGACTTACTACCAATTCAAACCGCTCAACATCGGGCGCTACCTGGTCTGGGGCCTGTTCACGCTGGTCTTGTTGCTGGCGCCATTGGTCTTTACCAGCAGCCTGAGCCACACCATGCTCAGCCAGATGGGCATCGCCATCATCGTGTGTCTGAGCTACAACATGCTGCTGGGCCAAGGCGGCATGCTGAGCTTTGGCCACGCCGTCTATTCGGGCCTGGGCTCGTTCCTGGCGATCCATACGCTGAACCTGGTCAGCAATGGCAACTTGCCGCTGCCGGTCAGTCTGGTGCCGATCGCGGGAGGTCTGGCGGCCATGCTGTTCGCCGTGCTGCTGGGCTGGGTCACGACCAAGAAGGCCGCGACGCCGTTTGCCATGATCACCCTGGGCGTTGGGGAGCTGGTGTGGGCCATGTCGCTGATGTTCCCGGAATTCTTTGGCGGGGAGGGCGGTATCTCGGGCAACCGCGTCACCGGCTCCAAGCCCTGGGGCATCACCTTTGGTCCGCAAATCCAGTTGTATTACCTGATTGCCGCGTACACCCTGGTGTGTACTGCCTTGATGTTTGCCTTCACCCGCACACCCTTGGGGCGCATGCTCAACGCGGTGCGCGACAACCCCGAGCGGGTTGAGTTTGTCGGGTTCGATACGCAGAAAATCCGCTATATCTCGTTTGTGGTGGCAGCTTTCTTTGCCGGCGTCTCGGGCGGCCTGGCTGCCTTGAACTTCGAGATCGTGACCTCCGAGGTGGTCAACGCCTACCGTTCCGGCGCTTACCTGCTGTTCACCTTTCTGGGTGGGGCAACCTTCTTCTTTGGCCCCATCATCGGTGCCATTCTGATGGTGCTGGCTTTTGTGTTGTTGTCGGAACTGACCAAGGCCTGGCTGCTTTACCTGGGTCTGATTTTTCTGTTCATGGTGATGTTCGCCCCCGGCGGCGTGTCCAGCCTGATCATGATGAACCTGCGGGTGGCCGCGTTCGGGTTCCTGCGCAAGTTGTGGGTCAGCTATCTGGGCCTGGCCCTGACTGGCCTGGTCGCGTTGGCGGGCGCATCGGTGATGATCGAAATGGTCTACCACTTGCAGCTCAACGCCGCGCTGGGGCCACAGATGAACTTCATGGGCATGGCGCTGGACGCCAAGGGACTCAATAGCTGGTTTGGCGCCGTATTCGTGATGGTCACGGGGGTAGGGCTGTTTGAGCTGTGCCGCCGCCAGTATGCGCGCGAGTGGGGCGAGATCCAGGGCGAGATCGAGCGGGAAGTCAAACGCCGGGAGGCGCTATGAGCGCGACGCCAGCTTTGGAGCTCAAGGATGTGCGCAAGAGCTTTGGCCAGACCGAGATCATTCGGGGTGCCAACCTGGCTGTGACCGCGGGCGAGCGCGTGGCCATCATCGGCCCCAACGGCGCCGGCAAATCGACGCTGTTCAACCTGATCAGCGGACGCTTTGAGCCCAGCAGCGGGGAGGTGCTGCTTAACGGCCAGCGCATCAACGGCAAGCGGCCGTTCGAGATCAACCGCCTGGGCCTGTCGCGCAGCTTCCAGATCACCAACATCTTCCCCAAGCTCAGCGTGTTCGAGAACCTGCGCTGCGGCGTGTTGTGGAGCCTGGGCTACCGTTACACGTTCTTGAAGTTCCTGGCCGACCTGGACGACGCCAACGCGCGGGCTGATGAACTCATGGCGATGATCAAACTCGACAAGAAGCACGATGTGTTGGCCATGAACCTGACCTACGCCGAGCAACGTGCGCTGGAGATCGGCATCACCATTGCGGGCGGTGCCAGTGTGATTCTGCTCGACGAGCCCACGGCAGGCATGAGCCGCTCGGAGACGACACGTTTCATCAAGTTGATCAAGGACGTGACCGTGGGCAAGACCTTGCTGACGGTGGAGCACGACATGGGTGTGGTGTTTGGCCTGGCCGACAGGATTGCCGTGGTGGTTTATGGCGAGGTGATTGCCTTCGACACGCCCGACGCCGTGCGGGCCAATCAGCGCGTGCAAGAGGCCTACCTTGGCTCGGCGGTGCGCCTGGCGGCCCGGGGGGCCGGGAGACACTGATGCTAAAAATCAACGACCTCCACGCCTTCTACGGCAAGAGCCATGTGCTGCATGGCGTTCACTTTGACGTGCACCAGGGTGAAATCGTTGCCTTGCTGGGGCGAAACGGTTCGGGGCGCTCCACTACGGCCAAGGCCATCATGGGGCTGGTGGACTGCCAAGGCTCCTTGCGTTGGCAAGGGCAGGAAATCCTGGGCAAGAAGACCTTCGAGATTGCGCACCTGGGCCTGGGCTATGTGCCCGAGAGCCGCGACATCTTTGGCTCGCTCACGGTCGAGCAAAACCTCATGCTGGGTCAGAAGGGCCAACGCAAGGCAGCACGCTGGTCCTTTGACGACATGTATCAGTTGTTCCCCCGCCTGAAAGAGCGCCAGCATACCGAGGCCGGTGTCTTGTCGGGTGGCGAGCAGCAGATGCTCACGCTGTGCCGCACCCTGATGGGCGATCCCGACCTGATCATCATTGACGAGCCGACCGAAGGCTTGGCGCCCAAGATCGTGGAACTCGTCGCCCAGTATCTGAAAGAACTCAAGCGACGCGGGCTGTCGGTGCTCTTGATTGAACAGAAGCTCACCATCGCAATGGACATTTCCGACCGTTGCCTGGTGATGGGTCACGGCAGCATCGTGTTTGAAGGCACGCCCCAGGCATTGCGCGCCGACAGCTACATCCGCAAGGAGTGGCTGGAGGTGTAGCGAAGGGGACAAGCCACGCGCACGTGCTCCACCGATACCCCTACAATCCAAAAAGAACGCTCGTTCTATTTTTTTGCTGAAACCTTGTGGGTCAGACCACTCGCGCAGCGATGTGCTCTGACCCCAACTGATTAGGATGCATATGACCGCCCAATACACCGTACATGGCGACGTTGCCGTGATCACCCTGAACAATCCGCCGGTCAACGGTCTGGGTCACGCCACACGCCTTGCTGTCACCGATGGTTTGGTTAAGGCCAATGCGGATGCCGCCGTCAAGGCGATCGTGATCACCGGTGCCGGCAAGGCCTTTTCGGGCGGCGCTGATATCAAAGAGTTCGGGTCGCCCAAAGCCATGCAGGAGCCCAACCTGCTGAGTGTCATCCTCACGGTCGAGAACTCCGCCAAGCCCGTGGTGGCAGCGATCCACAGCGTCTGCATGGGTGGTGGCCTGGAGTTGGCGCTGGGTTGCCATTACCGCATTGCCGCGCCTGGCTGCAGCGTGGCCCTGCCCGAGGTCAAACTGGGCCTGATCCCGGGCGCCGGCGGCACGCAGCGCCTGCCGCGTGCACTGGGTGTTGAGCCGGCCTTGAACATGATCGTCAGCGGTGAGCCGGTCAAGAGCGAAATGCTCGCCATGCTGCCCGGCCAGAAGCTGTTTGACAAGATTGCGGCATCGCCAGAATCGCTGGCTGAAGAAGCACTTGCGCTGGCACGTTCGGTGGCCGATGTGCGCCCGATGCCCCTGGTGCGCAACCTGCCGTGCAAGCATCCGCAAGGCGACGCCTATTTTCAGTTCGCGCGCAACATGGTGAAGGGCATGGCCAAGGGCTTTCCGGCACCGGCCAAGTGCGTGGACGCGGTCGAGGCCGCCACCAGGAAGAGGTTTGACGAAGGGATGCTGATCGAGCGTGAGATCTTCATCGCGCTGATGTGGACCAGCGAGAGCGCGGCGCTGCGCCACATCTTCATGGCGGACCGCGCCACCTCCAAGATTCCCGATGTTCCCGCCGACACGCCGCAGCGCGAGATCAAGTCGGTGGCGGTGATTGGCGCCGGCACCATGGGCGGCGGCATCTCGATGAACTTCCTGAACGCCGGCATCCCGGTCAAGATTCTGGAGATGAAGCAGGAGGCGCTGGATCGGGGTATCGCCACCATTCGCAAGAACTACGAGTCGCAGGTCAAGAAGGGCAAGCTCAAACAGGACAAGTACGAGCAGCGTATGAGCCTGCTGACGACCACACTCAGTTACGACGACCTGACCGGCGCCGACTTGGTCATCGAGGCGGTGTTCGAGGAAATGGGCGTCAAGGAGGCGGTGTTCAAGGAACTTGACCGCGTCATGAAGCCCGGCGCCATTTTGGCCAGTAACACCTCGACGCTGGATGTCGACAAAATTGCCTCCTTCACCAATCGGCCACAAGACGTGGTGGGGCTGCATTTCTTCAGCCCGGCCAACGTGATGAAGCTGCTCGAAGTGGTGCGTGGCGCCAAAACCGCCAAGGACGTGATGGCGACCGTGATGGCGCTGGGCAAGAAAATCAAGAAGACCTCGGTGGTATCGGGCGTGTGCGACGGCTTCATTGGCAACCGCATGATCGAGCAATACGGACGCCAGGGCGGCTTTCTGCTGGACGAAGGCTGCACACCGGAACAGGTGGACAAGGCGATCGAGAAGTTCGGCTTTGCAATGGGGCCATTTCGCATGGGTGATCTGGCCGGCAACGACATCGGCTGGGCGATCCGCAAGCGCCGCTACACCGAGAAGCCCGACATGAAGTACAGCAAGACCGCCGACCTGTTGTGCGAGAAAGGGCGCTTTGGCCAGAAGACCGGTGCCGGTTGGTACGACTATGTGCCGGGCAAACGTGACGCCATCCCCAATGCCGAGGTGGTCAAGATGATCGAGGACCATCGAGCTGCATTGGGCATCACGCCACGCAAGATTTCCGACGAAGAAATCGTGCAGCGCCTGGTGTTCTCGCTGGTCAACGAAGGCGCGCGCATCCTGGAGGACGGCATTGCCTCCAAGGCCAGCGACATCGACATGGTGTACCTGATGGGCTACGGCTTCCCGATCTACCGCGGCGGCCCGATGCACTATGCCGATCGCGTCGGCCTGTTCAACGTGGTGCAGGCGATGAACCGCTTCGCGCAGAACCCGATGGACGACGCCAAGTTCTGGCAGCCCGCACCCTTGCTGGCGAAGCTGGCCGCCGAAGGCAAGAGCTTCACCTAACCGACTAGACCCTTGCCCGCCCCACACCATGAAAACGCACCGTCATCGCGAGGCCGCAGGCCGTGGCGATCCATGTATTTGGGGTCTATGGATTGCTTCACTACGTTCGCAATGACGGTGTGCTTTCCCCACGTTAAACGCCGGGTCTTCCCATGATCAAAAAAACCCTGTTCGGCCTGCTGGCGCTCATTGTGGCGCTGGTGCTGGCTGTGGCCATCAACACCCTGCGCAAGGGGTCACGCCAGTTGGACACACCGGCGCTGGCGGTGCTGCCTGTGGACCAGGCCGGCGCGGCGACTCGCCTGGGTGAGGCGGTGCGCTTGCGCACCATTTCCTCTCGCGATGACGCCCGGCTCAACACCGAGCAGTTCACCCAGTTTCATGCCTTGCTGCAAGCGCGGTTTCCCAAGACCCACGCGCTGCTCAAGCGTGAGGTGGTGGGTGAGCTGAGCCTTCTGTACACCTGGGAGGGCAGCAACCCCAAAGCCAATCCGATCATGCTGCTGGCCCATCAGGATGTGGTGCCGATTGCACCGGGCACCGAACAGGACTGGGCGCAGGAGCCGTTTTCGGGCGTGGTCAAAGACGGCTTTGTGTGGGGTCGCGGCTCGTGGGACGACAAGGGCAACCTGATGTCGCAACTCGAAGCGGTGGAGATGCTGGTGGCCAGCGGCTTCAAACCCGAACGCACGGTGTACCTGGCGTTTGGCGCGGATGAAGAGGTCGGCGGCACGCGCGGTGCGGCCAAGATCGCCGCCCTGCTGAAGGAGCGCAAGGTACGCCTGGACTTCGTCATCGACGAGGGCCTGCTGGTGCTCGATGGCATCCTGCCGGGCTTGTCCAAGCCGGCCGCATTGATTGGCGTGGCTGAAAAAGGCTATTTGTCGGTGGTGCTGAAGATGTCCGCAACGCCGGGTCACTCCTCCATGCCACCCAAAAAGGGCACCAGCGCCATTGCCATGATGAGTGCGGCCCTCAAGCGGCTCGATGACGAGCAGTTGCCGGGTGGCATTCGCGGCGTGGGTGGCGAGATGTTCGACACCATCGCGCCCGAGATGAGCGGCTTCTCGCGCGTGGCGCTGTCCAACCTGTGGCTGTTTGGCCCGGTGGTGCAAAAGCAGTTGGAAGCGGCTGCCAGCACCAATGCCATGCTGCGCACCACCACAGCGCTGACCATTGTCAACGCCGGCAACAAAGAGAACGTGCTGCCCGGCCGCGCCGAAGCCACGGTGAACTTTCGCATCCTGCCGGGCGACACCAAGGAGCAAGTCCTGGACCACATGCGCACGCAAGTGACGCAGGCGGTCGGGCCTGACAAGTTCGAGTTGTTTGCGCTGCCTGGGGCGGTCAATGCTTCCAAAGTGGCACCCACCGGCTCGCTCCAGTACCGCATGCTGAACAAGACCATTCGCGAGATCTTCCCGGACACGCTGGTCGCGCCTGGCCTGATGGTGGCGGGTACCGACTCCATCCACTATGGCGAGATCAGCGACCACATCTTCAAGTTCTCCCCGGTGCGTGCCAACGCCGAGGACTTGAAGCGATTCCATGGAACCAATGAGCGCCTGTCCACCAGCAACTACGCGGACGCCATCCGCTTTTATCACCGCCTGTTAAGCGAGGGTGCCAAGGCAACCGCGCCCTGATTCCTCATTTTTGAAAGACTCACCATGACCTGCGCAGTAATCGTATCCACCGCCCGCACCCCTCTGGCCAAGAGTTGGAAGGGTTCCTTCAACATGACACACGGCGCCACACTCGGTGGCCACGCCGTCGAGCACGCCATTTCCAGGGCTGGCATCGAAGCCGCCGAAGTGGACGACGTCATCATGGGCTGTGCCACGCCGGAAGGCGCCACCGGCGCCAACATCGCACGCCAGATCGCCCTGCGCGCGGGCTGCCCGGTGACCACCTCGGGCATGACCATCAACCGCTTCTGCTCGTCGGGTTTGCAGACCATTGCCACGGCGGCACAGCGCATCATTGCGAATGAAGGTGACATCTATGTGGCTGGGGGCGTCGAGGCCATCTCCTGCGTGCAGCAAGAGATGAACCAGCACATGCTGGCCGACCCGTGGTTGGTGAAGAACAAACCCGAGATCTACTGGAACATGTTGCAGACCGCCGAGAACGTGGCCAAGCGCTACAACATCAGCCGCGAAGCCATGGACGAATATGGCGCGGCCAGCCAGCAGCGTGCCACCGCAGCGTTAGAGGCCGGCCTGTTCACCGCCGAGATCGCCCCGATCACGGTCACCATGGGTGTGGCCGACAAGGTGATGGGCCTGATGACCAAGAAGGTCACGGTAACCAACGACGAAGGCATTCGTGCCGGCACCACGGTCGACGGCATCAGCGGCCTGCGCTCGGCGGTTCCGGGTGGCTTGATCACTGCGGGCAACGCCAGCCAGTTCTCCGACGGCGGCGGCGCCGTGGTGGTGATGCACGAAGCCATTGCACAGAAGAAGGGCCTCCAGCCACTGGGTCGCTTCCTGGGCTTCGCCGTGGCCGGTTGCGAGCCCGACGAGATGGGCATCGGCCCGGTGTTTGCCATCCCCAAGGTACTGGCCCGCCTGGGCCTGAAGGTCAGCGACATCGACCTGTGGGAACTCAACGAAGCCTTTGCCGTGCAGGTGATTTATTGCCGCGACAAACTGGGCATTCCGGGCGACAAGCTCAACGTCAACGGCGGCGCCATCGCGGTGGGCCACCCCTACGGTGTGAGTGGCCAACGCCTAACCGGCCACGCCCTGATCGAAGGCAAACGCCGTGGTGCCAAACGGGTTTGCGTCACCATGTGTATCGGTGGCGGCATGGGTGCCGCGGGTATTTTTGAAGTGCTGTAGACATCCCCGCGTCATTGCCGCGCTGCGCTTTCCATGAACCGGTCGTCATTGCGAACGAAGTGAAGCAATCCATGGCCCCAAAGTACATGGATCGCCACGGCCTGCGGCCTCGCGATGACGATACTGGTTCAAGGTCCGTGTGCGGTATCCGCCCGGATTCGGGAGACTCGCAATGACGGCGTCGCTGCGCTCCTCGCAATGACGACAGCCCCTGACGTCCCCAACTGCCACCACCACTGAGCATGTCACTTCGTCCCACCATCGACTTCCTGCTCTACCAATGGCTTGGTGTGGAGAGTCTCAACCAGCGCACGCGTTTTGCCGAGCATTCGCGCGAGACTTTCGACGCCGTGCTGGACACCTGCGAGCGCATTGCGCGCGACAAATACGCGCCGTTCAACCGCCTGGTGGACACGCAAGAGCCGCACTTTGACGGCGAGAAGGTGATCCTGCCGCAGGCCACGCACGACGCCCACAAGGCCTACGCCGAGTCCGGCATGCTCAGTGCCGCGCAGGACTACGAGATGGGCGGCATGCAACTGCCCTATAGCGTGGAGGCCTCGGCCAACGCCTTCTTTGCCATGGCCTCGGTCAGCATTGGGTCGGGCATGTTGACCACCGGCAACGCCAACCTGTTGATGGTGCACGGCACGCCGCTGCAACGCGAGGTGTTTGCCAAGAACGAGTTCGCCGGTCGCTGGTCGGGCACCATGTGCCTGTCGGAGCCGCAGGCCGGCTCCAGCCTGTCCGACGTCGTGACGCGCGCCGTGCCCGATGGGCCGCACGCCGAGAGCGACCCGCTGGGGCCGCGTTACCGTCTCAAGGGCAACAAGATGTGGATTTCGTCCGGTGAACACGAACTCACCGAGAACATCATTCATCTGGTGCTGGCCAAGATACCCGGGCCCGACGGCAAGCTGATTGCCGGCACGCGTGGCATCTCGCTGTTCATCGTTCCCAAGAAGCTGGTCAACCCCCAGGGCGAACTGACCGGTGAACGCAACGACGTGGCCTTGGCGGGCCTGAACCACAAACTGGGCTGGCGCGGCACCACCAACACCCTGCTGAACTTCGGTGAAGGCAAGTACCCGGTGGCGGGCGTCGATGGTGGCCCGTTCGGCAACGGCGCAGGCGCCGTGGGCTATCTGGTGGGCAAGCCGCACGAAGGCCTGCGCTGCATGTTCCACATGATGAACGAGGCGCGTATTGGCGTTGGCATCGCCGCCACCATGCTGGGCATGGCGGGTTACCACGCGGCGCTGGACTATGCCAAGAACCGGCCCCAGGGTCGGCCGGTTCGGGGCAGCCGCGCGGGCGCGGCGGGGGCAGGGGGCAAGGACGCCTCGCAGCCACAGGTGCGCATCATCGAGCACGCCGACGTCAAACGCATGCTGCTGGCGCAAAAGGCCTACTGCGAGGGCGCGCTGGCGCTGGAACTGTATTGCGCCCGGCTGGTGGACGAGCAGCATACCGCTGAACCCCAGGCAGCCGATGACGCGCGCCTGTTGCTTGAGGTGCTGACTCCGATCGCCAAGAGCTGGCCCAGCGAGTGGTGCCTGGAAGCCAACAGCCTGGCGATCCAGGTGCACGGCGGTTACGGCTATACCCGCGACTTTCCGGTTGAACAGTATTGGCGTGACAACCGGCTCAACATGATCCATGAAGGCACCCACGGCATCCAGGCCATGGACCTGCTCGGGCGCAAGGTGTTGATGGAAGACGGGCGGGGCCTGGCGCTGCTCGGGCACCGCGTGCAGACCACAATCGCCAGTGCGGGGGCATCGCCGGTCTTGTTGCCCTATGCCCAGCAACTGGGGCGCGCCCTGCAGCAGGTGGCCACCGCCACGCAGGCCGCGTGGTCCACCGGCCAACCGAGCGATGCGCTGGCCAACGCCGTGCCCTATATGCAGGCCTTTGGCCACACCGTGCTGGCCTGGATCTGGCTGGATGTGGCGGGCGCGGCCCTGCTGGCCGACCCGCAGCAGGCATCGGCGGCGACTGTGGGGCGACTGGCGGCGGCCCGTTATTTTTTCCACTACGAGTTACCCAAGATCGCGGCCTGGCTACAGACGGTCGAAAGTCGCGATCGCACCTGCGCCGATCTGGCCGAGGACGCGTTTTGATCTAACCAAAAAAAATGGGCCCGAACCGCGGACCCGTGCTTGGCGTCGGGTATAACACCCCTGTCCGAAAGCAAAAAAAGCGCAGAGGCGCGGCGGGCGTAGGGGCTGATGCTGCGGGAATATCTGCAGCGCGGTATCGAATGCATCACCAGCGGGTGGGCGTGACAGAATCTGAGTAAGGTGTTATGCGGTTGTTTGGCAAGCTGATTGACAAAATGCGGACCTTGGCCGGCGTGCGCAAGGTGCGGCAAATTCCGAGCGGCGTGGACAAGCCGCCGGTCGGGACCAGCGTCGTGCGCGACAACCTGCGCCTTCGCCTGAAGTACCCGATTGATGATGACTTCTGGCAGTGGCTGTCGTCCAACGGCTGGCATCCCATGCAGCAGCGCAACAACCGGCGTCGTTACATCGTGGTTGCCGAGAAGACTTTGATCAAGCTGATGAAGGCCGACCTTGACCTGCGCAACCAGATTCACGACAAGATGATCAACGCCGGGCCGCCCGACGCCGCGCGCTCCACGCACACCCGCTGAATCGCGAACGGCCCTGTGCCAACTGGTGCCGGGGCCCGAGACCTCCCGGTTAAGGTCGCAACAGGCAAGGCGCGCCAATGCGAGGGCTTATCACCCCCGAGACACAGTGCGGCGCCTGAACGTCGCACAATGGCGCTTTGTCCAATCAACCGACCGGAGCAGACCATGGCGCGCACGATTCAACAACTGTTCGACCTCACCGGCAAGACCGCTCTGGTCACGGGTGGCTCGCGCGGCCTGGGCCTGCAAATGGCCTATGCGCTGGGCGAGGCGGGCGCGCGCATCATGCTGAGCTCGCGCAAGGCGGAAGACCTGGAGCAATCGGCGGCCGACCTGCAGGCGGCCGGCATTGATGCACGCTGGGTGGCAGCCGACTGCACCAAAGAGGCCGACATCGCGCACCTGGTCAGCGAAACGCTGCAGCGCATGGGCGACGTGGATATTTTGCTCAACAACGCGGGTGCGGCCTGGGGTGCACCGGCCGAAGACCATCCCGTGGAGGCCTGGGACAAGGTGATGAACCTCAACGTGCGCAGCTACTTCATCCTGAGCCAGATGCTGGCCAAGCAAAGCATGATTCCGCGCCGCAGCGGGCGCATCATCAACGTGGCCTCCATCGCTGGGCTGGGTGGCAACCCCGAGGGCATGAATACCATTGCCTACAACACCTCCAAGGGTGCGGTGATCAACTTCACGCGCACATTGGGCGCCGAATGGGGCAAGCACAACATCACCGTCAATGCCATCTGCCCAGGCTTCTTCCCCAGCAAGATGACCATGGGCACGCTCAAGGCCTTGGGCGAAGAAAAGCTGGCGTCCCACGCGCCGCTCAAACGCCTCGGCGATGACGAAGACCTCAAAGGCCTGTGTGTGCTGTTTGCATCAGACGCCGGCAAACACATCACCGGCCAATGGCTGGCCGTGGACGGCGGCGTGAGCGTTGTGACTGGAGGCTGATGTGGCCCCCACGCTTGCCACTGCCCCGGCATCGGCGGGAGCCGATGACGCAGGTGCTGCGCTGCCCCTCGAAGGGGCGCGTTCCACCTTGGGACGGCCCGGCGGTGGAACAGCATGAAATTCGGCGTTGAGATCCCCTTCGTCAACCACCTGGGTTTCGACCTGGAGTTGTTTGACGGGGGTGCCTCGCAGATCAGCTACGAGGCCTTGCCGGTACACCTCAACTCATTTGGCGTTACGCACGGCGGCGCACTGATGACGCTGCTCGACGTGACCATGGCGGTGGCGGCGCGCAGCGTGCAAAAAGACATGGGCGTGGTCACCATTGAGATGAAAACCAGCTTCATGCAACCGGCGCAAGGCAAGCTGACCGCCAAAGGGCGACTGATGCACCGCAGCGTCACGATGGCGTTTACCGAAGCCACGGTATTTGACGAAGCGGGCAAACCCTGCGCTCACGCCACCGGCACCTTCAAATACGTGCGGGCCTTGGCCACGGGCGGGCGGCGCATCAACGCGTTGCAGATCGACCCGAGCATCGTCCCGACGGACTGACTGACCGACTGACCGACTTCATCGGATTTGCCCATGCACTTTCAAGCAATCGTCATGGCGAGCGCAGCGCGGCCATCCACCAAAGCGCGTCAACATGGATCGCCACGGCCCTTGGCCTCGCGATGACGGGTACGGTGCCAGATCAACCGAGCGCAGACCACAGCCACTCAACCTTCACCGGAGACAAACATGCCCCAAAACAAACAAATCCACCTCGACAACCGCCCCACTGGCGAGGCCGTTGCCAGCAACTTCAAACTGGTGGTATCCGACACGCCGCCACTGCAAGAGGGCCAGGTGCTGGTGCGCCACCACTTCCTCAGCCTGGACCCGTACATGCGCGGCCGCATGAACGACGCCAAGAGCTACGCCCAGCCGCAAGCCCTGGGTCAGACCATGGGCGGCGGCACGGTGGGCGAGGTGGTCGAATCCCGCAACCCCAAGTTCGCTATCGGCGACAAGGTGGTGGGCATGGGTGGCTGGCAGCAGTACAGCGTGGTTGACGCTTCGCAGCTTGGTGCCCTGCGCAAGGTCGACACCACCCACGTGCCGCTGAGTGCCTACCTCGGCGCCGTCGGCATGCCGGGGGTGACCGCCTGGTACGGGCTGGTCAAGATCATCGAGCCGAAGGCCGGGCAGACCATGGTGGTCAGTGCCGCCACCGGTGCCGTTGGCAGTGCCTTTGCCGCCTTGTCCAAGGCGCGTGGCTGTCGCACGGTGGGCATTGCCGGCGGGCCGGACAAATGCAAGTACGCGGTGGACGAACTGGGTTTTGACGCCTGCATCGACTACAAAGTGCACGCCGACGCCAATAGCCTGTCCAAAGCGCTCAAGGGCGCTTGCCCGAATGGGATTGACGGCTACTTTGAGAACGTCGGCGGCATGGTGCTTGACGCGGTGCTGACCCGTATGAACGCCTTTGGCCGCATCGCGGTGTGCGGCATGATTGCCGGCTACGACGGCGCGCCGCTGCCCCTGAGTTACCCGGCGCTGATTCTGGTCAACCGCCTCAAGGTGCAGGGCTTCATCGTCAGTGAGCACATGGAAGTCTGGCCCGAAGCCTTGACCGAGTTGGGCACCCTGGTGGCCACCGGCAAGCTGCGCGCCCGCGAATCGATCGCGCAGGGCATCGAGGCGGCGCCCGAGGCCTTTCTGGGTCTGCTAAAGGGCAAGAACTTTGGCAAGCAACTGGTGAAGCTGATATGAGCGACATCATCCTGCACCACTACCCGACCTCGCCCTTTTCCGAGAAAGTGCGGCTGGTCTTGGGCTACAAGCAGTTGGCCTGGCGCTCGGTGCTCATCCCGGCGGTCATGCCAAAACCCGATGTGTTGGCATTGACCGGTGGCTACCGCAAGACCCCGTTCCTGCAGATCGGCTCGGACGTCTACTGCGACAGCGCCCTGATTTGTGATGTGCTGGAGCACCTGCAACCTACGCCCACGCTGTACCCTGCCCACCATGGGGGTGTCGCGCGCATCGTGGCGCAGTGGGCCGATACCAGCCTGTTCTGGGCCGCCATGGCCTACAACCTGCAACCCAAAGGCGCGGCGGCCATGTTCCAGGGCGCGCCGCCCGAGGTCGCCAAGGCCTTCGGCGCAGACCGCGCTGCCATGACCACCGGCATGGTCCGGCTGCGCCCGGCTGACGCCACTGCCGCCTACCGAAGCTACCTGCGCCGCCTCTCCAATATGCTCGACGGGCAAGACTTTTTGCTCGGCGCTGCGCCATGTGTGGCCGACTTCGCGGCCTACCATCCGCTGTGGTTCTCGCGCGTGCGGGTGAGCGTGATGGCGAGCATCCTGGATGCGACACCGGCGGTGCTGAACTGGATGGACCGCATGGCGGCATTGGGCCACGGCCAGATGTCCAAGTTCACGGCCGAGGAAGCC
>JADKEH010000014.1 GCA_016718155.1 Candidatus Rhodoferax randersensis
CGCCAATCTGGTGGCCGAGCGTGTTGCGATTGAGGCCTACAGCCAGATGATCGCGCTGATTGGCGACAAGGACACCACCACCCGGCGCCTACTGGAAGACATCCTGAGCGATGAGCAAGGCCACGCCGACGAACTCAAGGACTGGCTGGCCAGCTAAGGCCGATCACGCTATACGCCCATGTGTGGTGGGGCTCATCACCACCTGGAAACCACTTTTTTTCGCCCTTCACTTTCACAGGAGACTCACCATGAACTTTCGCACTACCCTCGCCGCCACGATGACCGCCATTGCCCTGCTCACAGCCACTGGCTGCGCAGTGACCCGCGGCCAGGAAACCGTCGGCGCTTACATTGACGACGCCACCATCACCACCCAGATCAAGAGCCGTTGGGTTGAGAACACCATGGTTGATGCCGCCAGCATTCACGTCGAAACACTCAACGGCACGGTATTGATCTCAGGCTTCGCCAAGAACGCCAACGAAAAAGCGACCGCCGAGAGCATTGCCCGCAAAGTCAATGGCGTGCGCTCGGTACGCAACGAAATCACCGTTCGTCCTTGAGACGGTGAACCCGCAAACCGGCTTGACTGGCCGGTTGCTTCGCCCCGGCCTCGCTTGACGAGTTCGGGGCATTGTCTTGACGGAGGTTCCAAAATGACTGAAGAGTCCACCGGCGTCGAGCCCAAGCGCCTGGTCGAGATTGACCCAAACCCGATGTCCGCCGAGCCAGGCAGCACGCTCGACCACCAGCAACTCGCCACTGCCACCGAGGCCACAAACGTGGCACCCGCGCTGGTCAGCAGCATTGAGGAGGTGACCCGTTCACGGCTGGTCACGGTTGGCGTCGACGCACTGCTGGCTGAAGTGGCGGCGCTGCTGTCGAGCACGCAGATCAGCCTGGTGGTGGTCTGCGATGGGCTCGGCGTGGCCGTCGGCGTGATCACGGAGACGATACTGGTCAGACACCTCGGTTATGGCAAGGCTGATGTTTTCACCACGCGCGCGGGCGACGTGATGGTGCGCGAGTTCACGGTGTGCCAGCCCACCGATTTCCTGCCCGACGTCCTGGCCAAGATGCACGAACGTGGGCTGATCCACGTGCCGGTGGTGGATGACAACAATCGACCCATCGGCGTGGTGAATGCGCGCGATGGGCTGCGCGCCCTACTCGCTCAGGGCAACTTCGAGGAAGCGCTGCTGCGCAACTACGTAATGGGTATTGGCTACCAGTAACCCGGTTCGCCAGGCCTGACGCGCCCCAACCAACGGTTGCCCCAAGGGCGGGCAGCGCCCGCCCCATCAGCTGGTTCAATCCCTCACTTGCGGCCAGCCAGCAACATGAACACCCCCAACACCAGCACGCCCGCGCTGGCTATCAGCGGGATGTTGACCTGTTCCTTCTCCTGAACCTTGAGTTCGATCGGCCCCAGCTTCACGCCGGTGGTCTCCTTGGTGTAGCTGAAGCCGCCGTAGGCCAGCCCCAGACCACCGAGCACGATGAGAATGATGCCAATGAGTTTGATGGGATTCATGGTGATGTCGCTCCTGTAAAACAGTGAAAGAAATGGCTTGACCCGAGCCTTGCCCGCTTATTTGGACTCTGACCCGCCGCGCACTGTCGCGGCCACGAAGGCCGCAAGCTCCTTGAGTGTGGTCTGCACCGCGCGGTTCGCTGCCACGACGCCACCATACGCGTCATCGCTGGCGGCCGCAACACTGGCATCAAACTCGCGCCGCGCCACAACGCGCCGGGTTTTGTCGTCCACCAGATCCACGCGCAGGGTGAAGCGCACCCGGCTCGGCCGGGACTGAAACTCGTGCTGCAGCCTGACAATCTCGGTATCGAGTCTCAAGTCAGCCGCTGCCGCACTCGGTGTGGCGACCACGGCTCGAAAGGCGCCGGCACCTTCGATGGCGGAAACCAGCAAGGGCGTGAGCATGCGCGCCGGCGGATCGACCCACTCACTGTGGGCAAAGTAGTCCAGCCGATGCGCCTCGCGCACATAGATAATGCGCGCGCTGCCGAAACCGGCGGCCGCGTGCGTCGGATTGATGATCAGCGTGGGGGCCACCGCCGGCATCGACGCCGGCGCGACGCTGGCTGGGCTCTCCAGCACGTAGAACGACGGTGGCGCTGTGACCGAGGGGCTTAGGGCACTGCAGGCCCCGAGCACCAACAGAGCCGCGGCAGCGCCGCAGCGCCAGAACAAGGTGTGGACAAACATCATGAGGCTCCCGGATTTCATGGTCGTGGCGTGCCTTCGCCCGGTCCGTCGGGGACCGGTTTGCGGCCGAACAGCAGGCCGCGCGGGTCGCGCTCGGTCTGTTCGCTCAGGCGGCGCAGCGAGGCCGATAACACCGTGAGTTCGCCCAGCAGCCGCGCCAGCTCCGGCAAGGTTTCGGCGCCAAAGCGTTTCACGTCGGCGCCGACGGAGTTGACCGTCTTGCCCGCCGTAGCGCTGGTCTGCGCCACCTCGTTGCCCATCTTTTCGATCGCCTCGGCGCTGCGGCCGATGCGCTCGATCATGGGAGCGGCCTGGGCGCTGATGCGGGCCGTGTTGTCCAAGGTCCGTGCGGCATTGGTGATGCCCGCGTCAATGTTGTCTTTGCGTGCGGCAAAGGTCCGCGCCACGGTGGCAATGTCGGCCAGCGCGCTGCTAAAGGCCAGCTGGTTCTCTTTGCTCAGGATGGCATCGATTTGGGTCGATGTGCTGTCAAGCTTGGCCAGCACGGTGGTCAGGACGTTCTCCAGGCGCGCGCTCAGGGACGGCTTGGTCTTGATGACAGGGTAGCGATCGGCCTGACTGGCCCGCAACAGCGGCGAGCTTTGGGCACCACCGCTGAGCTCGACATAGGCAATACCGGTCAGCCCCTGGGTCTTGAGCACGGCCACGGTGTCTTCCTTGATCGGGGTGCCGCGCTCGATCGCAAACAGCAGGTTGACGCGCTGCGGGTTGCTGGCGTCGAGTCGGATCTGGCGCACCTTGCCGACATCCACGCCGTTGTACTTGACCGGTGCGTTCAGGTTCAGACCGGCCACTGACTCGTCCTCAATCGCCAGATACAAGTCGTATTTCTTCTGCCAGGCGCCACCGGCGGCCAGCCACAACACACCGGCAATCAGCAGCGCGCCCAGGGCCAGCACAAAGGTGCCCACCAGGGTGTAGTTCACTTTAGTTTCGATGATGCTCTCCGGTCTTCGGGGGAGCCGCTGCGCCCGATTGCTGGGCTTGCTGCTGCGCGGCGCGCGCGCGCGGGCCGTCGAAGAACTTGCGTATGGACGGTTGCTCCATGCACGCGAGCTCCGCCATCGAGCCGACGCCCTGCACCTTGCCATCGGCCAGCACCGCGACGCGGTCGGCCACCTGCCACAACAAGTCGAGGTCGTGCGTGATCATGACGATGGTCAGGCCAAACAGGTCGCGCAGCGTGCGCACCAAATCGTCCACACCGCCTGCGCTGTCCGGGTCCAGCCCAGCGGTGGGCTCGTCGAGGAACAGCACTTCCGGGTCCAACGCCAAGGCGCGTGCCAACGAGGCCCGCTTCAACATGCCACCACTGAGTTCCGACGGATACTGCGCGCCGACCGCCCGTTGCAGCCCGGTCATGGCCAGTTTCCAGCCGGCGATGTCGTCGATCAGACTATCGCCCAGCGCAGTGTGCTCGCGCAATGGCAGGCCAACATTCTCCAGTACCGTAAGCGCGCCAAACAGGCCACCATGCTGAAACATGACGCCCCAGCGCTGGCGCAGGGCCAGTATCTGCTCGTCGCTCAGGGTCGACAACTCGGCACCCAATACCCGGATTGAGCCTTCGTTGGGCTGCTGCGGCAGGATCATCTCGCGCAGCAGCGTGGACTTGCCCGAGCCGCTGCCGCCGATCAAGGCAAATATTTCGCCACGCCGCACCTCCAGATCGATGCCAGCGTGCACCACGTGATCACCAAAGCGGGTCGTCACCTGCTTGAGCTCGATGACGGGGGGGGTCTGGGTTGTCATGTCAAAGCCCTAGCGCGCTGAAAGCGACCGAGAACGCGGCGTCGGCCACGATCACCAGAAAGATCGACTGCACCACACTGCGCGTGGTCTGGCGGCCGACGCTGTCGGCGCCGCCCTTGGTGCGAAAGCCCTGGAAGCAACCGACCACGGCAATGATGGCGGCAAACACCGGCGCCTTGCAGATGCCGATCAGGTAGGCGGTGACGCTGACCGCCTTGACGAATCGATCCAGGAACTCGCCATAACCCACACCGAGCTGCACCTGCGCCATCAGCATGCCACCGAGCACGCCCAGCACATCGGCGAAAACCGTCAGCAGCGGCAGCGCAATCACCAGGGCGATGATCTTGGGCAGGACCAGCAACTCCAGTGGCGCGATGCCAATGGTGCGCATGGCGTCAATCTCCTCGGTGACGGCCATGGTGCCGATCTGCGCGGCATAGGCCGAACCGGAACGCCCGGCGACAATGATGGCGGTGATCAGGGGCGCAAACTCCCGCAACATCGACAAGCCCACCAGATCGGCCACGAAGATGCTGGCGCCATAGCGTCTGAGCTGGTCCGCACCCTGATAGGCCACCACCACCCCTAGCATGAATGACAACAGCCCGACGATAGGCAGCGCGTCGAAGCCCGCGCTGCGGATGTTGTAGAGGATGGGACGCCAGCGCCAACGACTCGGCCGCGCCACACAAAACGCAAAGGCCACCGCGCATTCACCAATGAAGGTCAGCAGCGCCAGCGCCTGCTCGCCCGCGCTGGCCGTGTTCTGGCCAACGCGCGCCAGCATCGAAGGTGCCGGCGCGGCCACGGGAGCTGGCTGACCAGCCTGCTGTGCAACGGCCTGCGACACGGCCGCCAGCAGCCTGGCAAATTCCGGCCGCAAGCCGCTCAGGTTCACCACCGCGCCTTGGTCGCGCAGGCGTTGCAGCAAGGCATGCAACAGCCAGACACCCGCCGAGTCGAGCGCCTCCAGACCCGTGGCGTCGGCGCTGATCTGCGTGCGTGCGGGCGCCTGCACCGTGTCGAGCAAGGGCTGCAGAACGCCCACGCCGCGCGCGGTCCAGCAGCCCGAGAGCACAAGTTGCTCAGGCGTCGGTTGCGCAAGGGTGGCGCGCTCTGGGGCAGGCGTTGGCATCGTGAATCCGAAGATAGGCGAAATGCCCCGTCGCGTATGTGCGCGAGCGCACAGAACTCCGGCGCGAATCGGAGGAAGGTCCAGAACTGATTCATCGACCACTTGTACAGAGACCTACCCCATGAACACCCCACTCAAACTCGTCCTTGTGACAGCGCTAGCCAGCGCGCTGGCACTGCTGGCCGGATGCAGCAAGCCTTCCGAATCGACCGGCGCGCCGGCACCCCGCACGTCGGTGGGTACCGAGATTGACGACAGCGTGATTACCACCAGCGTCAAGACCGCACTGCTGTCCGACCCGGACATCAAAAGCTTCGACCTGAAGGTCGACACCCACAAGGGCGTGGTTCAACTCAGCGGTTTTGTCGACAACGCGGCGCAGGTCGAGCGGGCCATCACGGTGGTGCGCGGGGTCTCGGGCGTCACCGACGTCGAAAACAAGGTCAGCTTCAAGGGCGTGGAGACGACGGTTGGCAACAAGGTCGACGACAGCGTGGTGACGACCCGCGTCAAGGCCGCCCTGCTGGCCGATGCCAGCGTGAAGAGCCTCGACATTGCGGTGGTGACACGCAAGGGCGAGGTTCAGCTCAGCGGTTTTGTCGATAACCAGGGCCAGGCGACCCGGTCAATCGAGATCGCACGCGCGATCCCGGGCGTGAGCCAGGTCATCAACGACATGAGCGTCAAGAAGTAGCGCCGCCTGCCCGTCTCCCCAACGTCCCACATTTCCAAAAGCAACAGGAGAAAACCATGAACTGGAATCGCATCGAAGGTAACTGGAAGCAATTGAGCGGCTCAGCCCTGCAACAGTGGGGCCGGCTGACACATGACAGACTGAGCGTGCTGGCGGGTCAGCGCGACAGCCTGCGCGGCAGAATCCAGGAGCGCCATGGACTGTCGCAGGACGCAGCCAAGCAACAGGACGCCGAACTCAAGCGGCGCATCCGGGCGTTCAACCGGGCGAGTTGATAGACAGCAGGCGGCCCATTTCCTTCTTGACCACCGCATAGCATTCGCAGGCGCGGCCCTCCAGGCCGGCGCGGTCGAGCACACCGATGTGGCCGCGGCGGTAGCGGATGTAGCCCGCTTGCTGCAAGCGACCTGCGACCTCGGTCACGCTCTCGCGTCGCACACCGAGCATGCTGGCGATCAGCTCCTGCGTCATCACCAGCTCACGCGAGGGCATGCGGTCCAGCGTCAACAACAACCAGCGGCAGAGTTGCTGCTCCACCGAATGGTGGCGGTTGCAGGCCGCCGCCTGGGCCATTTGCGTCATCAGGGCCTGGGTGTAGCGCAGCAGCAGGCGCTGCAGCAGGCCACCCCGATTGAACTGCTGCTGCAAGCAGCGACGCTCCAGCCGGTAGGCGTGGCCACCGGTCTGCACCACCGCCGAGCTGGGCGTGGTGTCGCCACCCATGAACAGAGCAACGCCAACCATGCCCTCGTTGCCAACACCGGCCGTTTCAGCGGAAGCGCCAGACTCGGTGACATAGTGCAGCGAGACGATGCAGGTGGTTGGAAAATAAGCGTGGCGCAATTGCCCACCCGGCTCGTAGACGATCTGGCCCAGCGGCATGGCCACCAGCTCCAGGTGCTCGGCCAGCGGCTCGAAGTCCGCCGTCGGCAAGGCGGCGAGCAGGTGGTTCTGGCCTGGGCTGGGGGGTGGTGATGGCATGGCTAGGCGCTGGCGCGCAGGACGGCGCTGTTCTGACCCTGGGCGGTGGTCTCAACGCCAACACCTCGGTAGCCGATAAATCGCGCCGACTGGCTGAACATCGGCTCGCCACTGACCCTGAATTGCTGGCGCGTTCCATCAGGATTGATGCGACTGAGCGCAAAGTCCAAAAACGGCTGGCGCGCGGCAATCGTTGCCTGCAACAGGTCGTGTTCGGCCTGATTCCATCCACCCAGCGCGGCGTTGCTGGACGTCCCCGACAACGTCTCCACACCCACGCCGAGCATCTCCAGCACCGGCCCCGAGACCCGTGTGAAATGGCCGTTCTCGTCTTGCTCCCAGTACCAGTCGGAGGCCAGCTCGGTGAGGCTGCGAAAACGCGCCTCGCTCTCGCGCAGCTCGGCGGTCCGTTCCGCCACGGCCTGTTCCAGCACCTTGTTGAAGTCTTCGAGCTTGCGGTAGAGCAGGCGCACTTCGAGCATGTTGTGAATACGCGTCTTGACTTCCACCAGATCAAACGGCTTGCTGATGAAATCCTTGGCGCCAGCTTGCAGGGCCCGCAACTTGTGACCCGGTTGGGCCGTGAGCACAATCACCGGCAGGTAGCTGTCGGTGCTGTTGGTCTTGAGCCCTTCCATCACCTGAAACCCGTCCATCACCGGCATTTGAAGGTCCAGCAGAATCAGGTCAAACGACTTGGCGCGATGCAGAGCACACACCTCCTGCGGCTGCATGGTCGAGACGACATGGGTGTAGCCAGCCTCACTGAGCAGTTGCTCCAGCAGGCTGACATTGGACGCCTGATCGTCCACGATCAGGATGCGGGCGTTGAGAATCTCGGCTTCAATCACTTTCATGCTTTTTCCTTGTTGTCAGCGGCAGGCGAACGCGTGAGGGCCAGCGCGAGTGTGGCGTCCAGCGCCGCCATGAATTCGACGACCTTGATTGGCTTGGTAAGGTAGTGGAAGAAACCCGCCGCCAGGCCTTTCTCGATGTCGTGCGGCATGGCGTTGGCGCTCAGCGCCATCACCGGGATGCGCGCCGTGCGCGGGTCTTCCCGCAGCAACTTAAGCGCCTGCAGTCCGCTGATACCGGGCAGGTTGATGTCCATCAGAATGGCGTCGGGCTGCTCCGACCGTGCCAGGGCAATACCTTGCAGGCCATCACTGGCAGCCAACAAGCGTAGGTCAGGGCGGCGCCCAATGAGCTGCTCCATCAGTTCCTTGTTGGCCCGGTTGTCCTCCACGTACAGCAGCGTGCGCAGCGCCGCCGTTCCCCCGGTCTGCCCCGCCACCCGTGCGGACGGCAAATCGACGGCGCCGACCAGTCCGGGCGCCTCAACCAGGTTCAGTTCAAACCAAAACTCGCTGCCCACCCCAACACGGCTGAAAGCGCCTATTTCTCCACCCATCAAGTCCACCAGCCGCTTGCTGACGACCAAGCCGATACCGGTGCCCTCCTCCGTGCCGGCTTCTTGACCGAGGCGGTTGAAGGGCTGGAACAACTGCGTCAGCTTCTCGGGCGAGAGGCCGTCGCCATGATCGTGCACGCTGATACGCACGCGCTCGGGGGATGCCACATGGCAGATCACCTCCACCGTGCCGCCCTCGCGGTTGTACTTGATCGCGTTGGACAGCAGGTTGATCAGCACCTGCTTCAGGCGGGTCCGGTCTGC
The DNA here is from genome assembly GCA_016718155.1 of Candidatus Rhodoferax randersensis. Classification (GTDB taxonomy): domain Bacteria; phylum Pseudomonadota; class Gammaproteobacteria; order Burkholderiales; family Burkholderiaceae_C; genus Rhodoferax_D; species Rhodoferax_D randersensis. The sequence goes on from JADKEH010000014.1 coordinate 8,489, forward strand.
CTCGACAAAACACGGACCGTCGAAATCGGGGAAGTTGATGCGAATGCCGCCCTTCTTGGCCTGCGGCGCGATCATCGCCTGCGCATCCAGCAGCACCTCGGGCAACGACATCGGCTCCAGCGACAGCGACAACTTGCCGGACTCGATCAGCGCCAGGTCGAGAATCTCATTGATCAACTCCAGCAGGTACCAGCCGGCCCGCAGAATCTGGTCAATGCTGCCGCGCTGCACCGGGCTTGGCTCAGGGGTGCTCGATTCCATCAACTGCGCAAAACCGAGGATGGCGTTGAGGGGCGAGCGCAGCTCATGGCTCATGCTCGACAGAAAGTCCGACTTGGCCAGGTTGGCCTTCTCGGCCGTCTGGCGGGCGCTGTCGAGCTTGACGTTGGTTTCCTGCAGCGCCTGATCGAGCAAATCGCGCTCGGTCACGTCGCGCGCGGCCGCAAAGACACCCTGCAGCCTGCGGTCACGGTCGTAGATGGTGGTGGCGTTGTAAGACACCACGGTCTGGTGCCCGTCTCTGGCCTGCACCGTGAGTTCGTAGTTGGAAACCTTCTTTTCGTTCAACACCCGTTTGATGCCGGCCTCGGCGCGCTGCGGATCGGTAAAGAAGTTCTTGAACGGCGCGCCGATCAACTCGTCACGGGTGCAACCGGTCAGCGCCTCCATCTGCTTGTTAGCATCCGTGATGACGCCCGCCGGATCGGTGGCCATCAGTGCGTCCACATTGGATTCAATCAGCGAGCGGGTGTAGAACTGCTGGTCGCGTAGGCGCTGGTCGAGCTTGTCGCGCTCATCATCGACATGCTTGCGGGTCGTGATGTCACGCAGAATTCCGGTGAAGTAGCGTTGCCCGCCCAGCAGCATTTCGCTGACGGCCATCTCCATCGGGAACAGACTGCCGTCCTTGCGCTGGCCCTGGACTTCGCGTCCCTGGCCGGCCGCCTGGGCCTCGGCGTTGGCGCCGTAGTGGGCCAGCGAAACATCACCCTCGCGCTGCCCGCGCTCCAGCTCGGGTATCAGCAGACTGAAGGCTTGCCCAACGAGCTCTGTGGCCGCGTAGCCAAACATTCGCTCGGCGGCCGGGTTGACGGTCTCGATGATGCCGCCATGCGCATGCACCGTGATGATGCCGTCCACCACCGTGTTGAGAATAGTCTGGATCAAGGCCGCGCTGTCGCGTATGGCCTGCTGCGCGGCGTATTCCCCGGTGACATCGCGAAACACCAGCACCGCACCAATCACCTGCGCGTCGCGGTCACGAATCGGCGCGCAACTGTCGGCAATGTCGCATTCGCTGCCATCGCGTGCAATCAGCACGGTGTGATTGGCCAGGCCCTGAATGGTGCCATGCTCCAGCGTCGCAATGACCGGAATGGCTGCGGGCTGACGCGTCTCCTTGTTGATGATGCAAAAAATGTCATCGACGGGCCGGCCCGCGGCTTCGGCCTGCGTCCAGCCGGTGAGTTTTTCAGCCAGTGGATTGAGCAAGGTCACCCGGGCCTGGGCATCCGTCGCAATCACGGCGTCACCAATGGAGTTGAGCGTGACCGAGAGTTTCTCCTCGCTCTCGCGCAAGACCAGATTGGTTCGCTTCAGTTGCTGGTTGGTCTGGTCCTGCACCTCCAGCAATTGCTGGCGCTCCGCCTCGACCTGCTTGCGCGCGGTGTTGTCGGTGCCGATCAGCAGGTAACCGATGATGGCATTCTCGTCGTCGCGCAGCGCCGTGACCGACACCACCGCCGGGAAGCGGCTGCCGTCCTTGCGGATGTAGCTCAGCTCGTAAATGTCTTCGATGCCGCGCCGCGCCTTGAACACCAGTGCATCGAAGCCTGGCTCAATCTGCGTTCCCAGCTCGATGCTCAAGGCTTGCGCCCGCGCGATCACTTCCTGTGGATCGGAAATATCGGCCGGCGTAATCTTGTTCATCACCTCCAACGCGGCGTAGCCCAGCATGCGCTCGGCGCCGACGTTGAAAATCTGGATCACGCCTTTGGCGTCAGTGGCGATACTGGAGAAATTAGCACTATCGAAAATCGCCTTCTGCAAGGCGCCGGCCTTGAGCAGCGCCTCTTCCGGCTTCCTTGCGGGCGGTGTTGTCCGTGCCGATCAGGAGGTAGCCGATGATCGCGTTCTGCGCATCGCGCAGGGCCGTGACCGACACGACGGCGGGGAAGCGGCTGCCGTCCTTGCGGATATAGGTCAGCTCGTAAATGTCCTCAATGCCGCGTGAGGCCTTGAACACCAACGCCTCGAAGCCGGGTTCGATCTGGGTGCCCAATTCAACACTCAAGGCCTTGGCCCGGGCAATGACTTCCTGCGGATCGGAGATCTCGGCAGGGGTGATCTTGTTCATCACCTCCAACGCCGCGTAACCCAGCATGCGCTCGGCCCCGACGTTGAAGATCTGAATGACGCCTTTTTCGTCAGTGGCGATGCTGGAGAAATTGGCGCTGTTGAGAATCGCGTTCTGCAGCGCCCCGGCAATCATCGTGGCTTCCTCGCGCAGCGCCGCGTGGTCAACGTCTCGGGCGCCAACACTGCTGCGGGTGGCAGACGGTGGGCGATTGACTGGTTTTGACATGGCGACTTTCCGTGAGCGCAAGGACCCAAAGCGGATTCGCGCTCTCCAGGGTAACAGAGGACCAGAATCAGGCGTGACAGGCCAACGCGCCGACTTCCGATAGTGGCCAGATCATGCAATTCCAGCCTAATGACCGTCCGTGCGCTGGCGCACATAGCGGCTTGAGAGTGGAGGCATCCGGCCACGAGAGGTGCCATGCACTCCACTGCACCATTCCTGTCGATTCAAGCGAAACCATACGTCAGCGCGGCAAGCGCGCCGCCGCCGCGCTCAGTCCTTGCAAAGAAGAACAGCAAAGTTTTCGAAGTCCAGGCGCAGGCTCATGGGATGAGCGTCGGCGCGGAGGTTTTCATGATCGATTAGTCAGTGCTTTGGGCCTTGTCTTGGGCACCGCAGCAGCCTTCCCCGCCAGGCGCCCCATGTGCAAGCTCACCCGATGAGCCTGCGAAGGCGGACGCAACAGAAACTTGCGCTCCCAGCTTTTTGTGAGAGCTTGGTTTCAGGCCGACATCGTCCTCAAGCGGAACACCCCGTTCCCACCGACGTCGGTCCTGTAAACCAAGGAAGCTCATGACCCCCACTCCCGTCAACCGCGATCCAAACACTCAACCGGAGCGCCAGCTCAACCACCCCGCGCCCGCCAACCCGCCACCACCCCACTGGCCATCGCACCCGGCGCGACGACCGTACCGGCTGCGCCGCCATCTCCCAAGCAAACCGACGACCCAGCTCAGGCTGTTCTGACCCGCCGAGATATCGCCATGAAAAGAAACAGACTCGTCGACCAGCTCAACGATCGCCCTTCAACGCCAGCGGCAGAATACTGGCGCGATCAACCCGGCAACCAGGCCCGGCTGGCCTACCGCGACCGACTGGCTTGCTGGCTGCTGCGCATCCTCGGCAGCGCCGGGGTCATGCCCACTTGTGCCGACACCAGCCCACCACGCCATGCCGCCTTCGCCGAGCTGCTGGGTGTGCCCGAGCTGGCAGACCCCACTGCCAGCCCACTTGCAGTAAGCCAGGCGGTCTCGGCCGCGCTGCAACGGCTGGCTGACGCGGCACGGCCCGCCTGCACCCCCCACTGTCTTGGACTGCGGCATGCTGCGCACCTTGAACTGGCTGGCGCACGCAGCCGGCCTGGACGCGTTGGAGCGCGACATTCTTGAATTTGCGCTGGCGCTGCAAACTTTCAGCCCACTGCGTTCGGCCGTGGCGATCTGGGGGGACATTGGCTACGGTGATGTCATCAGCGCCCTCGCGCTGGTGCTGCAGGCACCCAGTGAAGGGGTTGCCAAAGCGCTGCAGACGCACGGACGGCTGCTCGGCAGCGGCTTGCTGCGCTTCATGGTGTACCAGCACAGCGCCTTGGGCGAGTTGCTCTATTTGCCGCGCAAGCTGGCGCAACGGCTGCCGTTTCATGAAGACGCGCCGGCGCTGATCCTGTCGCATCTGGCGGTGCCGCTGCGTACCACCGAGCTCACACTGGCCGACTTTGCGCACATGCCGCTCGACAACCGGCTGGCCCAGTGCTGGCTGGCCGGAACTTTGCGAAGCGCCAGCCAGGGTGAGCCCGCCGGGCATCTGCTGGTCAGTGGTGCGCCGGGTCTGGGCAAGACCGAATGGGTGCGAGCTCTGCTGCAGCCAACGCCGACATCCCTGCCCCAGTCGGTAGACCAACCAACTCAGACGGCGGTTCAGGCGCTGGAGCTGGTGGTGTTGCACGACGATGGCAGCGCCCTCTCGGGTGAGGACCGCCTGAGTCATCTGCGGCTTGCGCTCAGCCTGCTCAAGCACACGCCGGGCGGTGTGCTGGTGTTTGACGAAGCGGATGACGTGTTTCGCGCCCAGAGCGAGCTCGGGGCCGGCGCCAGTGACGACGATGCAGTGAGTATGGCCAACCGCCGAGCCAGCCTGAACCGGCTGCTGGAAGAGTCCCGCTTGCCAGTGATCTGGGTGATGAACCACCCGGACGTGCTGGACCCGGCGGTGTTGCGCCGCTTTGATGCGGTGGTGCATTTTGATGCCATGCCGCGATCCGTGCGCCTGTCCATGCTGCGGTCGCGCCTGTCCGGGGTGTGCAGTGAGGCGCAGTGTGGCCAGTGGGCCGACATCGCAGCATTGACCCCGGCCCTGATTGACCGCTCGGCGGTGCTGCAGACGCGCTCCCAGGACGCTGGAGCCGCCCTGGACGCCGAGCTGTGTCAGCACTGGCTGCGGCGCCGACTGCCAATCGAGGCGAGCCGCTACCTGAGACCGGGCCAACGCAGCCAGGCCAGTTGGACACCAGAACTGGTCCATGCCAGCCACGATCTGCTGGCCCTGGCGCAAGGCATTGCACGCAGTGGTAGCGCCCGCATCCTGCTGCATGGCGCACCGGGCACGGGCAAGACCGCCTACGCGCACGAACTGGCACGCCGGCTGGACCGCCCCTTGCAGGAGCGGCGAGCGTCCGACTTGCTCGCCGCCTGGGTCGGTGAGACCGAGCAACGCATTGCCAAGGCCTTCTCGACCGCTTTGCAGGACGGTGCGGTGTTGTTCATCGACGAAGCCGATAGCCTGCTGTTGGGCCGAGACCATGCCGTGCGCTCGTGGGAAGTCAGCCAGGTCAACGAGCTGCTGGAGCAACTCGGCGAGTGCGAGGGTGTGGTGGTGCTGGCGACCAACCGGCTGGCGGCACTTGATGGCGCGGTGCTGCGACGTCTGGACGTCAAGGTGGAGTTTATGGCGCTGACGCCACAGCAGGCTTTGACGGGCTTTGTGCGCCTGTGCGCCGAACTCGGCCTGCAGCGCGATGGCTTGGCGGAACAGGCGCTGGTACAGCTCTCCGAACTGACACCTGGCGACTTTGCGGTTATGTCACGTCGGCACCGCTTCGCGCCCTTCGACAGTGCCCGGGCGCTGGCCACTGCGTGCAAGGCCGAGCTGGCACTGCGCTCGGGTGGCAAGAGCCCGATGGGCTTCCACCCGAAACCAGCGTTCCGACCACTGGCCTTGGCACCTGACTTGACCAATCCACCACACCCCGGAGCACCTTCATGAACACATCGCACGATTCCCGGCCCGAGCCATGCACTGAAGCAAGCCCGGTTGCGCCACGTTCGACTCAACCCGTGCTCGGACGGCTGCAGCAAAGAGTTGCCCTCACGATGGTGCTGTGCTTGCTGCTCAGTGCGGCTGTGCTGGGTTTCACCCTGGCTGGGGTGTACCTCGTTGACCGGCACCTGAGCGCGGTGGTCAAAGAGGTCGAGTCAGCCGGCACCGTGATAACGGTGAACCTGAGTAGCGGCTGGCCAGCGCGCACGCTGGCGCAGACCGAGACCGGCTTCTACGCCGTCAGCCAGGGCATGAGCCTGGACAAGGGCAAGCCCCTCACGGTTCAACTGCGCTGCAACCAGGACCGCTACCTGTGTGACCCCGCGCACCGGTGCGCGCGGCTGCAGTAGGCCGCACGGTCGGCACTGGCCTGCGCGCCCGCATCCACTCCTCACAACCCATCGTTACCCATCAACCAAGAGTCCCTACCCCATGAGCACAAAACCACCCCCTTCCGACGACTACCCCAACGAGGCACCTTATGTGATCGGCGCCCTGATCCTGATGTTTGCCTTCATCCTCTGCTGGCCCTGGACCGCCAAGCTGATCGACCGACTGAAGGGGCCGCCCCAGACCGAGTACCTTGGTGTGGTGCAGAGCATCAGCTTCGTTGGTGGCTTTGGCATGACCACACAGATTCAGACCGACACCCACACGTTTCTGGTCAACGTCGCGTGGAGCCTGCCGCGCGGCACCCGGCTGGAACGCCGGGAGACTATCACCGCCCACCTCGTGTGCATCATCGACACCGACGTCTGCGATCGCCTGCTGTCCCGGCTGGCGCCCGCCCCGAATCCGAACTTGCGCACGCCATCCTGACTGCTACTTTGATTGGACACCTGAGGTCCTTGCATGTCGCGTAGGCCCAGGGTCAACCTAAGAAAGGCCATCCATGCGCAATCTCTTCCACGCACTCATGTGTGAGTTCAGGCAATCCATCCCACGCGCTGTCAAGGCAGCTTTCGATGCCGGCGTGCGGACGCGGGTCGCGGTCGGCAAGTGGCTCAAGCGTGGTTAGACACAGAACCAACCGGAGACACCGATGAGCGACCGCGAAGACCAGGAACAGCAACGTAGACTGCGGCAAGACTGGGACGACGCCGCCGCCGCCAACCTTGCCTATCAACAGCAACAGGAAGAAGAGCGTGATGTCAACCAATACCGCCGGTCAGACGACCGCGACGCTGTGGAAGGGGTGGCCTGGGTGATCGGCGCCTTGATCGGGTTGGCGTTCGTCGTGCCGGTCATGGCCGCGGTGCTCATCTGGCACGCTGTAGTGTGGACGGTTCGGTGGATGATGCGTGAGCGCTGACTTTGAGACTCACCAGCGGACCATGCGCTCAACAAGCAACCGATCCAATTTGCCGTACCAGTATCAATCAAATTCCTCCGCTATGTAACGAATACAGAAATTCAGTAAGTCCCTGTCGGGATTGAAGAATAGGAGAAAAGCTGCGAACTCGCGCAACGATCTTGAACGGAATGGTTTTCGCGCAACGATTTATGTCGTCGGGGTCGTACAGCAGGGTATGATCACGACGCTGGCGCAGGTTACTCCTGCGATTTCCACAAGTTTCAAATCCAACCACGCATGCGGAAATGCAAACAGTCGGCAGATTCGGCCCCTTCGGCCACCAGTAGAGTATTTTCCACCCCAGGTGGCATCTGCCGCACCGGCGCTTTGCTGCGTCGCTGCGGCACGACTCAATGCGTAGATTACCCCAAAGTATGAGCCGGTTGATGAGCCATCATCAACGCTGGTTGCGCAGATAGATCGACTCAACAAGATCCCAGCTAGGGATCGGCAGGCAAGGCTTCGCCAACCGGGCGAACGCGTGAACAAAACACCGGGCATCGATGACCAAGCTTCAGGGCGCCATGCGTACACATTCGGTCATCGCGTCGTGCCCAGGAAATCCCAAGTCAAATTTCGTCATGGTGATGGCTGTCGCCATGGTGACCACATCTATTGCTGGCGCGCCCCGGCCGATCGGCCTGCCTACAAGGTCCGCGAACGCCGCTTCAAGGCGCGGTGCCACCTCTTTGAGGTGCCGGTCTCACTGGTTCATTTTTCAATTTCAAATGAGGAGTCAGTTTATGCGCAAGGTTTCCACGGGAACGAAGCACGTTCCGCTTCCCAACCCCGCCGCGCTCGCGGCGGGCGAAGCCGTGCTCGCGCGTCGGCGCAAAGTCAATCGAAAAAAACGGGTTTCAAATTGCCCTTACCTGGGAAGACCTCGCCTACTGCCTGCCAGAAGGACGCAGCCTGGACGGGATTTGCCGTCACCCTGAAGTACCACCAGAAGCTGTCCGTTTCGCCGAGCACCGTCATGCACTTTCTCCGTTACCAATCCGCTCTTGCGCATGTCCCCTGAAGGCCGCAGAGACGCTTCTGCCGCTAAACCCGGGGATCAGGCGATGCGCCCCGGGAGGAGAAAAGTGAAAACTACAGTCCCAAAATCGCCGCCGAGCGCGCAGTGCGAATCGAACGTATCCGCAGCACGGACTCTCTCGTCACTCTTCTCCGATCACGCGAAGACGATGGTCCGTCGATACTCACAGAAAAAGGCACATGTGTCGGCACTGACCGGATACGCCAAGCAACTCAAGCTAGTCACGGGCAAAAACCTCAAGAACTCCAAGACCAACGATGCCTGCAGTGACTCAGAAAGCCTCGCCGAAACCGAAGGCAGAGCACGGTCGACCTTGCGCGGCAGGCCCATCCAATCTGCACGCGTGCCCAGACCGTCAATACCTTACATCTGTAGTCAAGTGCCAACCATCGTAAGGAACCGCGCCTACACCGCTGAGCAGATTCAACTCCTGTGCGCCGAGGCAGACCCGTGCATGCGTGTGTCCATCTCCTTGGCCAGCGACGCCGGTCTACGGGAAATGGAGCTACTGACGTTGGCGCGATTTTCGCGCCTTACGCCTTCCGACCGTCGCTGGCACGAGGATCGATTCTCTGGCCGCGCGGACGATGCGCCATTCGTTGTCCACGGAAAGGGTGGCCTCGTTCGGGAAGTGCGAGTCAGCCAGAGGAGACGCTGAAAGCTAAAACTTGCTGAACGCGCGCGCAGTGAGAAATCATCGGGGTGCGCACCTGATCTCACATTTCGACTTAATTGGGTCTGCAAGTTTTCATCAAATTTGGCCGACTCTCCCAGCGGGTTCTGGGATTCAGCCAAGGTGGTCACGACCTTAGACACAGCTTTTCCCAACGACGAAGGGATGAGTTACTGTGCCTCGGTTTCTGCTTGAACAGAAGCCATCCAAATATTGAGTCATAGGTTGGGCCACTTTGCCATCAAGAATACGCTGGCATACCTCCGTGACTAGCTCCCCCAGGCAGACGCACGCGACCTAGCAAGGCCCGCCAGCGCCCGCGACTTCAACAAAAAACTGACTCAGATTTGAAGGATCCGACCCATGATCACAGAGTACCTTTCACGTGTGGAGCTAGCAACATTGACGGGGGCAATGCGAGCCGGCAGGCAAGCAAACTGGCTTGGCGAGAAGGGCGTACCCCATCGCCTAGACGGTCAACGTGTGATCGTGTCGCGCCTTCACGTGCAGGCCTGGCTGGAAGGTCGCGTGGCGGTCAAGTCAAGTGGACCAAACTGGGCCGCAATCCGATGAAGAAATCCAAATATCCCCGGTTGCGCAGCAAAACGTATCGCGGCCGTTCCGGCCAAGTATGGACCTATTACTTGTACGACATGCGCCCCAACGGCACGCCGGACATCCGGCTCGGCAGCGACTACCACACCGCCGTTCAACATTGGGAAAGCTACACAAGCAGTTGCCACTGACGATCAGCCTCTTGCAACGGCGTTTGATCAGTGGCGCGAGCAAGGCCGCAAGTACTCAACGCCGAGACCCGGCAAGCTACCACAAGCACCTGCGCCGTTGAGAGGTGTTCAGGGAAACTTGCGTGGTCAGACATCACTCTCCCAGTACTCCGCCAATACCTTGATCCGCCGCGGCGCGCCAAAGTCAAGGCAATCGCGAGTTGGCGGTCATGTCAATCGTGTGGGGAAAGGCGAGGCTGTGGGGCATGACACAACTCCCCTGGCCAGCGGCCGGCGTCAAGAGTTGGAAGAACCAAGAGCAGCCGAGGGAATTTGAGGTGACGGACGAGCTGTTCGCGGCGGTCTACGCGCAGGGGGACCGAGTGTTGAGGGACGCGATGGACGTGGCAACCGCCACTGGTATGCGGGTCACCGACGTTCGAACTGCCCGACTCCCCATCAACGGCTTCCTGCGATTCAAGGCCGCCAAAACCAAGAAGTGGGCCGAGTTCAGCGTGGAGCAGTCCCCCGTTCTGAAAGATCTCGTCGGGAGACGGCTAGCCATGAAGGTCGACTGCACCATGCTGTTGACAACTGACACCGGGCGACAAGTGACTGCATCTATGCTGCGCCAGAGGTGGGAGTATGCCCGCGAGAAGGCAGCTTTGGCGGCTTCCGATGTTGAGCTTGCCGCGGCGATTCGTGCCATGTATCTCCGGGACATGCGCAAGCGGGCAGCAGACCTGTCCGACGACGTCCATTCGGCCTCCCAGCTACTGCAACACAGCAGTATCAAGCTAACCGAAACACACTACCGAACCAAAGCCACGAGATTGAATGCTGTGCGTTAACCAAACCCGCTTCCTGCGAGGTTGCGCACGATGATGCTGGGTCAACTCATGGTTGGCACCTGGATCAGGGACCAGTCGGCGTCAACAGTCCATGGAGGCTGAACTCTGCCAGCAAGGCAATTTGCCCGTCGGGTCGAGCCTTGTTGTAGTAGCGCTCATCGGCGGTGATCAGCACCGCGCCGGGGGTGTGCAGCGCCACGGCGTGGTAGAGCGTGTCAAACAGATGGTGCTGATAGCGCATGGCCAAGTCCAGCGCGGTGGCATAGGTCTCTGGGTTGACCAGGGTGCGATATCGGATGTCAAGAAGATCCAACAAGTCTTCCTGCGCGTCGGCGGGTTTGAGTCGGGCTAAAACGGCAGCCACTTCGGCCACAAAGTGGCCCGGCTGCACCATCGGCAGCAAACCGAGCGCCAATTGCTCCAACAAGCGCAGTGCCAAGTCCGTGTGTTGTTCATCGGGGTTGCCGTGCAAAAACCATTTGACCGCCACACTGGCATCCACCACGACAATCAAGGGCGGCCTTCTTCACGGGCAGCGCGAAATTGCCCTTCAGTGATGCGGGGTGCGTGTTGCCTGCGCTCCAGGATGCGCTGATAGGCCTCTTTGCTGCGCTGTTGGCTGTGGGCGCGCTCGACGGCTTCACGCATCAAGTCCGCAATCACAGCACTCTTGTTCTGGCCTTCAAAGGTGGCGTTGAAAGCATTTTTGATATCTTCGGGGACGCTGAAATTGACAGTGGGCATGACACCTCCTTGTTTGTTGAAAATTTCAACAAGATTGTGACGCCTAAGGTTTTGCTAGTCAAATTTGGCGATAGCCTGTTGATGCCGACGTCAACAGTGGCCATCAGGGTTTAGCCGACTTTCGACATATTCAACAACGCCGAGACATGCATCAAGTTGCACTTGATCCATCCAGATTGAGCAACTTGTATTGGGCTGGCGACTCCTCTAGTGCATTGGCTTTCTTGAGCGCCGCAATGAGCCCATCCAGGTCACCGTAATCAAATTGGACACTCCATTTGGCCATTTTTGCGAGGCTGCAGACGAAGCCATCGGGCTCATTATTGCGGGTCAGTACGCGCGCGCAATCCACGTACTGTGGATGAAATAGCGTTGGAATGTTGATGCGATTCAGGCCGACACGGGTCAATTCGGAGTTCATTACCAGCCGAGAAAGCCGTCCATTGCCATCTTCAAACGGATGGATCTCTGACACAAGAAACGCGTAATAGATCGCCCTGGCCATGCCCTCTGGTACCGTCAATGCCAGTTGTGAGCCTTCAGCCAGTGTTCCCCGCACAAATGCAGGCCCAACGAATTGAGTAGTACCGGCAAAGTTGTCGACCGTCTTTATCTTGCCAGGATTGACCTCCGGTCGCATCCGTAGCATTTCCACATGCCACCTCTCCAGTCCTTCGATGAAGGTAGAACCCGCAGTGGGCGGACTATCCCGATAGGGTGTGTTCATCGCCAGTCTAAAAACACCCAATATGTCGTGCGAATCTTTTGGACGGCTCGACATCAACGTGTTGTGCATAACGATATCGCGAGCTTCTTCGATAGCGAATTTGGTACCTTCCACGTAGTTGGAGAAATACGATTCCACGAAAGCCCAGTGCTGTCGTGCCTGCCCTTCCTGATAGCGCGCTGTGATATACGGCAGCGCGATTGTCCGCAGATGTGCTGCCAATCGTTCAAATCGCCCCATGCGCTCCTGATCAACGGGCGTACCCTGGGCCACGAGCCTGCCATCTTTTGTTTTGAGCGTTCCTTGGGCATGCGTGCCAAGCAGGCTTCCAACCAGCGCACGAATCTTGTTCACCTCTTTTTCCATGCCCAGAAGTTGGCCGAGTTCTGCAGCTTGATCTCGGATCCTCATTCAAGTGCCTTTTCACCCGAAGCGTTCAGCACGGTCACCAAAAAGTTTCCACCGCTGCAGCACCCGCTCGGCTGGGGCCAGTCTGCCAATATTCTCAAGTAACATCCGCGTACGGCCTGACCAATGCAGTCCGCTAGCGCCCAATGGCAAGTCCGATGGCAAAGGTCCACGGCCACGCAAGAGAACCAGAGTCAAGCCTGGCAAGACTATTTTTTTCCCAAACAGAGTTGGATGTGAAATTACGACGGAATGGTCGGCATTGAGCTTGCCGTGCATGGCGCTGACATGGGACACCACACCACCTGGGACCAAGGCGCCGGCGATGCGTTGCCAGTGCTGTCGCACCAGCAACTCGACTTCAGACGCATCGCCATTTCGAACATAGACACCTTTGGCGATACGCAGCAACTCCCCTGCTGCAGCTTGGCGTTGCACCTTCCTGGCGTCGGCAGACGAAAGGCTTTCTATCACGAAGACGTCGTCGCCTTGTCGCTTACCGGCTAATTTAGAGTAATCCATAGAGTCGGGTTGTCGTATTGCAGCTATTATTATATGACTTATGTCGCGTTGAGGCTTACATGAATATCGACTTCCCTGATTCCTCAAGAGAGTTTCATGTCGACCATTGACTTGGAAGCGGCAAGAAAAGGTGTCGAAATGTCGGGACTGAACTACCGAATCTCAAGAAATGTCGCTCCACAGCTTACTAAATTACAGCCACTTGTGGACTCAGGCATAGACCTCATCATTGGCTATTCGTCCAATGCCGACCACCGTCGGCCCCGAAATAACCCACTCCGCGCCAGAATCCGGAGTGTCCCCAGCCGACCTCCGTGAGTACGCGTTGATCGCAAAACTTAAGAGAAAACCGTAGGCGCATCGACCGATCCTCAGAGGCGAATTTCAGCCGCGAATTGGGACAGTGATGCGCCTATTTTCGGCCCGCAACCCGCATGGTTAAGCCATTTCGCTATGGGGACTCAAAATCCCCCGCCGCAAGGCGTGCCGGTTCGAGTCCGGCCCCGGGCACCATCAATTGACAGACCGTCTTCGACGGTCGGATACCGTAGCAGCAGACGCAGCTCGCGCTTCAGGCGCGTGTTGTCCAAGCGCCGCGACTCACTCATGAAACTGAGCAGCATCAAGGGCAATTCGCTCTGTGCCGCGCTGCGCGCCACGCGTGGCGGACGCGGCAGACCGTACAGATCGGCAGCCAGATCAAAGTAGTCCCCCATCTTCAGGCAGGTGTCGTCGTTGACGTTGTAGACCCGTTGCGGTTTGCCCCGCCACAGGGCCATGACACAGGCGCGGGCCAGATCGTCGGCGTGGATGTGGTTGGTATAGACATCGTCCTCGGCGCGCAGCACCGGTGTACCCTTTCGCAGTCGCCCCGCTGGCGTACCACCTTCGCGATCCGGCGCATAGATGCCCGGAATACGCAGGATGCTGCTGCGCACGCCGCTGGCGCGCCCGTAGAAGCGCACATTGGCCTCCGCATCGACGCGCCGCCTTGCCCGAGGGGTATCGGCGCGGGTAGCCCGCGCTTCGGACACGATGGCCCCGGCACAATCCCCGTAGACGCCGCTGGTCGATCCGTACACCAACGTCCTTGGCGTCGAGCGCCGGCGCAGCACCTGCACCAAGGCACGCGTGCGCGCATCCTGCCAACCCTCGCCTGGCGGTGGTGCCAGATGCAGCACACGTGTTGCCAGCCCGGCCAGGCGGCGCAGCGTGTCGGGCCAGTCAAGGTCGCCGCACAAGGGCGTCATGCCACGTTGGCGCAGCAAGGCAATACGCTGCGACGACGAGGTCAAGGCCAGTAACTTGGCCCGTCCATTTAGACCCGCGGCCACGCGCAGACCGACGTCACCGCAACCGACGATCAATATGCGTTCACGGCGAAAGCGGGCCGGCAAGGCGCCAAGAGGGGTCTGGTTTGAAGGCAAAATCGAGCGCTGTTCAGATAGAAGCTTCAAGGATACCGAAAACATGGCCAGTTCCGACGCCGTCGCGCCCAGCTTCCAGATAACCGTTCAGCCCAGCGGCCGCGTATTCGCGGCGCAGGCGGGCGAAGCCATCCTGCCGGCCGGCATCCGTCAAGGCATCGGCTTGCCCTATGGCTGCAAGGATGGCGCCTGCGGCTCGTGCAAGTGCCGGCTGATCGAAGGCCGCGTGGTGCATGGACCCCACCAGAGCAAAGCGCTGAGCGAGGCCGAAGAAGCCAGCGGCCTGATCCTCACCTGCTGCGGCGTCCCACAAACCGACCTGGTTCTGGAAGCGCGTCAGGTGACAGAGGTGGGCGCCCTGCCAGTCAAGCGCATGCCCACACGGGTCATGCGCCTGGAAAGAAAGTCGCCTGACGTGATGTTGCTCACGCTCCAATTGCCGGCCACCGAGGCGTTTGCCTACCGCTCTGGCCAATACATCGAGTTCATCCTGCGCGATGGCACGCGGCGCAGCTACTCCATGGCCAACGCGCCGGCCGCCGTCGGCAGCACCAGTGCCACGCTGGAACTGCACATTCGCCACATGCCGGGTGGTCGTTTTACCGATCACGTTTTCACCACCATGCAGGAGAAGGAAATCCTGCGCGCCGAGGGCCCGTTTGGCAGCTTCTTCCTGCGCCAGGACTTCACCAAACCGATGGTGCTGCTGGCCTCCGGCACGGGCTTTGCGCCGATCAAGGCCCTGATCGAGCAGATGCAGCAACAGGGCATCAACCGTCCCGCAACACTCTATTGGGGTGGACGCCGCCCACGCGACCTGTACATGCATGAATGGGTTCAGGCCAGGGTCGCCGAGATGCCGCACCTAAGCTACGTGCCGGTGGTATCCGACGCCTTGCCCGAGGACGGCTGGAACGGGCGGACCGGCTTTGTGCACCAAGCCGTGTTGCAGGACTTGCCCAACCTGGCCGGCCACCAGGTCTATGCCTGCGGCGCGCCCATCGTGGTTGACTCGGCTCGCGAAGCGTACATCGGTCAGGCGGGCCTGCCCGAGGACCAGTTCTTCGCCGACGCCTTTACCTCCGAAGCGGACAAGGGCAACCCAGGTGCCTGAAGCCGTTTAGCGCCCGCAGGCATTGACCACCAGGTCCCGGCATCGGATACTCGGACGCCATGGCTTCCTGTTCCCCTGCACACCGACGGTCCGAGGTCTCTCCTCGCGGATGGCGACGACTGGTCTCATGGCTATTGCCTGTAGCGATCGTCGTGGGAGTGGGCGTGGGTTCGACTGCACAGGCGAGCGAGCCGGTCCGAATCGTCACGGAAGAGTTCCCGCCCTACAACTACACCGACCAGGGCCGAATCACCGGCTTGAGCACGGACGTCGTTGAGGCCGTGTTGAAAGAGCTCAAGCTGCAGGGCAACACCCAGTCCTTGCCATGGGCGCGCGCCTACGATACCGCCAGAAATGCCTCGGGCGTACTGATTTACTCCATTGGACGAACCCCCGAGCGGGAGGCGCTGTTCAAGTGGGTCGGTGTGATTGCGCCAACCGACTACTACCTGTACGCCCTGCCTGGCAAGGCGTTCAAGATCGAATCGCTGGAGATGGCCAAGCAATACCAGGTCGGCACCGTGAACCAGGACGTGGGCGAGCAATTCCTGGTGGCGCATGGCTTCGTCAAAGGCCAAAACCTTCAGTCCAGCGTCAAATACGAGCTGAACTATCAGAAGCTCAAACTTGGGCGAATTGACCTGTGGATCATGTCCGAGCTCACCGCCAACCACTTGGCCCGCCTAGCCGGCGACGATCCCGCCAAGACCTTGGCCAAGGTCTACCGCATCAACGATTTGAGCCGCGAAGGCTACTACATGGCTTTCGGCAGCCAGACCCCCGACGCCACCGTTGCGCAGTTCAAGAAGGGGCTCGATGCCATCAAGAAGAACGGGACCTTCGACGCCCTGAAGAAGAAATGGCTGTAGCAGCACTCGCGTCAACCGGCAAACCGGGGCTTGCATGCAGCCCCTAGGGCGGCCCGAGCACTCGCTGGGCACGCGTCTGGTGCTGGCGACGCTGGTGTTTTGCCTGCTGTTGACGCTGGTCGCGGCCGGCGTGCTGACGCTGCTGGCTTGGAACGCGGGACTGACCAAGATGAACGCCGAGCTGGCACAGATCGAGCAGGTCTACCAGGGCACGCTCACCAAGGCAATCTGGGAGCTGGACCGGGAGTCCTTGCAGACCCATGTGCTGAGCGCCGCGCGCGTGCCGGCGGTGGGCAAGATCGTGCTCAAGGTCACGCTGGCCAACCGGCCCCCCGAGTTGTTTGAGGGCAGCAGCGACGGCTGGACGACCCTCGGGCTGGCGCCCACGCGTCAGTTGTCCCTGACCTATGAGCCATTTGTCGGCGCCCGTGAACTGGTGGGTGAACTGACGCTGCATGGCGATGAGCGTGTGCTGTGGCAGCGCCTGCGAAGTGAACTCGCCGCCATCGTGATCACCCAACTGCTGCAAGCGCTCGCGCTGGCGGCGCTGATCATGCTGGCGTTCAACCGGCTCGTCACGGTGCACGTGCAGCGCATTGCCGCGCACCTGGCGCGGCTGAGCCCCGGCAACCTGGGCCTGGCCTTGAGCTTGCATCGTGGGGCCAGGCACCGGGACGAGCTGACCCTGCTGGTGTCGGGCGTCAACCAGCTTCAGGGCAGCCTGGTGACCTACCTGGACCAACAGCAGCAATACGAGCACGAACTCGCCGGGCACCGTGACCGCCTGGCCCAACTGGTGGACGAACGCACCGCCGAACTTCAGGCCGCCAATACCCGGCTGCAGAGTCTGGCCCGCACAGACCAACTGACTGGCCTTGCCAACCGCCGCCACTTCGACGAGGTCAAGGAAGACGAGTTGCGCCGTGCGCTGCGCAGTGGTCAGGACCTGACCCTGCTGATCTGCGACATCGACTACTTCAAGGACTACAACGACCACTATGGCCATGCGATGGGGGACCACTGCCTGTGTGCGGTCGCCCAAACCATGCGTGCCAGCCTGGCTCGCGCGGGTGACATGATCGCGCGCATTGGCGGGGAAGAATTTGCGGTGTTGCTGCCGGCCACCAATGAAGTCACCGCCCGCATGCTGGCCCAGCGCGTGCGCCAGGCGGTGATCGATTGCGGCATCGCACACGAACGCTCCAAGGTCGCCAAGGTGGTGACCATCAGCATCGGGCTGGCGGTGCTGGCCGCTGGCGATGCGCAGGACTTCGACGCCTTGTTCCAGCGTGCCGATCAGGCCCTGTACCGGGCCAAAGCCAACGGGCGCAATCAGGTGGCGGGACCAATCCTGATCAGCCAGAACGTCGCACATGGAGAACCAGAATGAAAAATTGTCTCTTTCTGATCGGACTTGGCTGCGCCCTGCTGTCGCCGGTTGCGGCGCAGACCATCCACGTGGTGACCGAACAAACACCCTACACCTACGTGGCTGACGGCAAGGTGGTCGGGTCTGCCACCGAGGTCGTGGAGCTGAGCCTGCAGCGGGCCGAACTGAAGGATTACCGGATTGCGCTCTACCCCTGGGCCCATGCCTACGACCTGGCGCTGAAGACCCCCAATGTGCTGATCTACCTGATCGCCAGAACCGCCGCCCGCGAGAACCAGTTCCGCTGGGCTGGCGAAATCATGAAGATCCAGTACCACCTGTATCGACTCAAGCAACGACCCTTGGCCATCACCGACCTCGAATCCGCCAAACGCTTCACCATTGGCGTGATGCGCGACGATGTGCGCCACCAATACCTTCGCGCCAAGGGTTTTGAACGCCTGGTGGTCTCGGCGCAATCGGTGGACAATTTCCGCAAACTGCTCAGCGGGCAGGTTGACCTGGTCCCGCTGACCACGGATGACGCGTCGTCCTTGTGCAAGGAGACCCGCTTCGACTGCACCGGCCTGGAGCGTGTCATGACCCTGGATGAGGCCTCCACCGGCTTGTACATGGCTTACAGCCTCGCCACACCGGATGCGGTGGTTCAGCGCACACAGCGTGCGTTTGACAAGCTCAAGGCAGAGGGTCAGGTCAAACGCATCATGGAGCGTTCCCCGTAAGCCACGCCCGGTCACGCCGCGATGCTTGTGTCGCGACCTCAGCACAATCCAGCCCTCTCATGCGCAACGGCCCCGCCAACGACCTGCGCGACACGCCGACCGTGATCGACGTCGAAGCGTCCGGTTTTGGGCGCAACAGCTACCCCATCGAGATAGGGTTTGTGCTGCCCGATGGCCACACTTTTTGCACGCTGATTCAGCCAGAACCAGAATGGACCCATTGGGACAGCGCGGCCGAACGGGTGCACCACATTGCGCGCGCGCTGATCGTGCAGCGTGGCCGTCCGGCCCTGGAAGTGGCGCAGTTGCTCAATCAGCAACTCAATGGGCGGGTGGTGTATTCCGACGGTTGGGCCAATGACTACAGTTGGCTGGGCGTGCTGTTTGACGTGGCTGAACTGTCGCCGCGCTTCAAGCTGGAGAACCTGCGCGCCCTGCTGCAGGACGATGAGGCCGATCGCTGGCACACCGTCAAGCAGCAAGTGGCGCTGGAACGCGGCCCGCAACGCCACCGCGCCAGCGCCGACGCGCGCTTGCTGCAGCTGACGCTGCAGCGGCTGCGCGCACACGGGACGTCGTTGCAGGCCTCCCGAATCCGGGCCGATACCGCACACGGACCTTGAACCCGTATCGTCGTCGCGAGGCCGCAGGCCGTGGCGATCCAGGCTTTTTTGGGGGCATGGATTGCTTCGCTGTGTTCGCAATGACGCAACCACCCGACGGTCAGTTAAGGTCAGAGCACATTTGCTACGCAAAGTGGTCTGACCCGCAAAGCCCCTGGTCAGTTGGGGTCAGAGCACGTTTGCTGCGCAAAGTGGTCTGACCCGCAAAGTCTCACAAGTTTCCGGCGAACAGGCGGCGGATCAGCAGGTCCTTGAAGCTGTGGGCGTCGGCCAGGCCGAGGCGCTCCAGGTAGGCCTGCGGCGCCTCTTTGTCGTCCCACAGTGCCTTGACGGCCATGGTCAGGAGTTCCGACGGGTGTTGGCTGGCGTGTTTGATGCGTTTCATGGCGCGCACCATGTGCAATTCGTCATCAGTCAGGTCGGTGCCAAACGGGAAATCCGGCAACAGGCCGGCCTCCGCCCACGGGTGCAGTTTCGCCTCCAGCACTTCCGGCAGGTTCTGCCGGTAGCGATCGGGCACGCTGTAGTCGGCCTCCAGCTTGCCATGTGACTTGGCCTGTTTGACCAACTCGTCCTGAAAACGGGAGTCGGCAATGGCGATCAAGCGCTTGACCACTTCGCCGTCGGGCTGGCCTCGCAAGTCGGCCACGCCATACTCGGTCACGAACAGGTCCCGCAGGTGGCGCGGGATCGTCACGTGGCCGTAGTTCCAGACGATGCTGCTGCGCAGGCCATCCTTGTTGTCGTGCGTCGCGCGCAGCATCATGAGCAGGCGCGCGTCCGGCAGGGCATGGGACATCGCCACGAAGTTGTACTGGCCGCCAACACCGCTGACAACTTGGCCCGATTCCAGCGCGTCACTGGCCGCGGCCCCCAGCAGGGTTACTTTCATGGTGGTATTCATGAACCGTGCCTTGCGCCGCTGCGCGCGTTTGAGTTCGCCACTGCCATAGAGCTGGTTGATGAAATCAATCCGCGTCATGTCGATCTTGGCCAACTCCTGCGCGGGCATGGTACGCAGTCGCTCGTAGAAGTCGCGCGGCCCCAGGAAGAAGCCGCCGGTCATGAAGAAGCCGCCTACCAAGCGCGAACCCAGCATGGTCGAGGCAACGCTGTCAAAGCAGGCGCGATCAGCCAGGTTCGCATCACAAACCCGGTCTTCCAGCCACAGCCGCCCATCCTTGAGTTCAACCCCCGCCCGAAACACCCCAAAACGCTTGAGAAACGCCACGTCTGCATCATCCAGTGGCGAGCGGATTCGCCCGGCGTCCAGAAGGGCGCGCAAGGTGTCGGGCGTCACCACCTCGTCTTTGATACGTCCATCGTTGAGCAACTGCTGCAACACCGCGTCGGCATAAACTTCGCGACGAATGATGCCGGCCTCGATCAGTTTGAGAAAGGCGTTGACGAACATCTCAGAACAACCGTACAAGCCCTGATCAAAGCGGCCCAGCTCGCGACCCTCCAAGCCATCGGGGCACAGCGAGTTGAGAATCGCACGGAACTCTTCGCCGTGTCGGTCGCGCACGATCAGCCCCTGACCAATCGCATCACCCAAGGAGCCAATTCCGATCTGAAGAGTGCCCCCATCGGCCACCAGGCTGGCAGCATGCAGACCAATCGCGTAGTCGGCCGTCGTAACCTTGGCGTTGGGCGGCGCAAACACCGCGTGCGTCGCTGCGGGATCGGTCACCACCACGTCAAAGAACTCTGGCCCGATTTCGGCCCCGTTGGGCATGAACGGCATCTCGCGGTTGACCACGCCGATGGCAATCAGCGGCTGCCCGTCGGCGCGCATCTTGTCGACCACTTCAAAGGTCACGTCGGGGTTGCTCGACAGGCTTAGGCGCAGGCCATCAGGGCCTTCGCGCGCCGCCACGGCCTGGGCAATCACATTCATGCCTTGCACCGCCATGTCACGCGCGACAAAGGTGTAATTGGTGGAGATGTAGCCAAGCTGTGCGGCGCTGTTGCCCAGATAGTCACCGGTCTTCATGAAGAACTCTCGCACCTCGACGTTGGGCGGCAGGCCGCCAGAGCGCGAGTCTTTCACGTACTCAAGGTCGGGGTAGTTCCCGAACACGCGCTCCACCAGGGGCTCCAGAAAATGGCGCTCCAGGTCGCTGTGGCCGACCGGCTTTTCCAGCGATAACGCGGTGATGATTCGCAACTTGCGCGCCGGGTTGCCTTTGATGCGTCGGTACAGGGCGTTGACAAAGGGATTGGGCTTGCCCACACCCAAAGGAATGCCCAACACAATGTCGCCGGGAATGCTGTCAAGAACATGGTCCACGGCGGCGTCGATAGAGTCGATATAGAGCGGATTGGCCAAGAGTCTCTCCTAGGTGGTTAAAGGTATGTTTAAAGTATGGGCGCTGCGCCTCGACTCATCTTTGACCAATCTCAAGATCACGGCGCCAACAGACAGCATGATCCACCCCAGCAGCGACCGCCCGCTGCGCCCGAGCGCTGCCTTGGCCAAGCCACGGCACCACAGAGTTTGTACACTGCCCACATGGTGCCAGCCACCATGGATCAACGCACAGCCAATATCCGACAATCAGTTGAGGACAGAGCTAAAGATCTGTCCCGCAAACTATCAGGAGTCACGCCATGTCGATCACCGTTTCAATCGATCTCGGTTACGCGTTTGATGTCAAGGCATCCGCCAAGGCGGTCTTTGACGTGCTCGCCGATGTACCCGTTTCGGCCAGCCATTTCCCCCATGTCGACCAACTGGTCGACATGGGGGATGGCGCCTACCGCTGGGAGATGAAGAAGATTGGTCTGCCGCATATCAACCTGCAGACCATTTATGCCTCCCGGTACGTGGCCAACAAGGCCAGGAAGACCATCGTCTGGACCCCGGTCGAAGGGGTGGGCAACGCCTTGGTGTCGGGCGACTGGAAGATTGTCGACAAGAAGACGTTCACCCACGTCGAACTGCAGATCAGCGGCGAGCTCAGTATCCCGCTGCCCAGTCTGCTGGAGGCGGTGATCGCCCCCGCAGTGGAGTCCGAGTTTGAGAAGTTGGTGGAGCAGTACATCCACAACCTGATCGAGTGCTTCGGGGGCGAGGTGTCGGCTTGATCTTTGCCTGGGCCGCGGCGCCGCTCAGTCAATCAGCTTAAGGCGATGCCCGGTTTGCCATTTCCGAGAAGCCATAGAGGCGTTCTGGCGGCAGTCGCGCCAATATGGCTTTGTTGCTCGCGATGCCCGTGATGGCGAACTCCGGCAGCGACGAATCATGCCGAACCGTCTTGGCGATCAGGTGCTCGGCCTTGTCGGTGATCACGGCGACAATCGGCGCGCGCGCATTGTTGGTGCGTTTCACCACCACCGCCAACTCCCCCGAGACAAGCTTGACCAGGTCGCCGGGCGGGTAGATACCGAACTGCTTGATCAGCGCGGTGGAGAGCGTGCCGCCGTTGTCCTCCCGAAACAGTTGCCTGGCGGCTTCCTGCGCCGACAGGGCTGGGCGCAACGCGCGCGGGCTGATCTTGGCCATGAAGACATCGGCCAGACGCAGAATGGTCGCCATTTCGGAGATCTCGGTCACGCCCAGCGGATAGCCCTTGCCGTCAGGGCGCTCGTGGTGCTGCATCACCGCGGTCAGCCAGTCCTGATCGGCAATGCCGCCCGCCAAGAGCAACTCATGCGCACGGACCGGATGCTCGCTAATCAGCAAGCGCTGCTTGTCGCGCATGGGGAAGTCCTGCCCCGCCATTTGCCCCTGCAGGTCCATGATCGACAAATTCATGGTCAAGGCGGCCTTGACCAACTTGTTGGTGCGCTCCTTGGGCCACGTCAGATAGCGTGACAGCAGGATGCACAGCATGGCACAGTGCAGCGCATGAGCATAGCCATAGTAAAAGGTCTTGGCTTGTTCCTGGCGCACACAACGGTAGATGGCAATGTCCGCATCACTATCGACCAGCTTCACCACCTGAGCGGCAATCCCGTCCACGCTTTCGGCCAGATCGGCCCCGCGGCTTGCGTCGACCAGCAGCTTGTGCAGGTCAAGTTCGGCCTGATCCCACAGACCGAACAGATTGAGGTGACGCTCGACGGGCGTCGCAGCCTGCGCCGTGACCTGCGACGCCACGGCCTTGACGTCTTCGGCATCCACAAAGGCTCCACGCTCCAGCAGCAAGTCAAGTTGGTGCTCGGACTCGACGACGTGCCCGCGGCTCAGCAGCAGCAGCCCCTGGTCATCGCGGACGTTCCAGGGCAACGGTGCACCCAGTTGCACCTTGGAACGAGGTAGTCTCAGCATCTTCATCCCGAACCGTCCTTCGTGCGGCCGCCGTCACCACCAACGGGGTTGCGGCCAAAACCTTGGTACAGTTTACCCCGCTTGCTCTGAATTGAATAGCGTGCAAACACCGCTTGGCCCAAATGCCGACCGCCTGGCGCGATCAGAGCGGATTGGCGCTGCGCATGCAGGAGAACGCCGCGTCGGGGTCGCCACGACCGACCGGCGTTGCCACCGATCTGGCGACTGAGCCCATAATTGCCTTTTCGCTGGACCAATCCAGTTTCAATATTTTGTGGAATCAGTGTCATGCACCGTGTCGCCATCAGCAGTACCGGACTGTTCGTCCCGCCCGAGGTCATCACCAATGAGGAGTTGGTGCTTGCATTCAATCGCTATGCAGACTTGCAAAACACCCGCCACGCCGCCGAGATCGCCGCGGGCTCGCGCACCGAAGTGCCGCTGTCGAGCATTGAATTCATCGAGAAAGCCTCAGGCATCAAGCAGCGCTATGTCATGGAGAAGAGCGGCATTCTGGACCCGCACCGCATGTACCCGCGTCTGCCCGCACGCGCTGACCACGAGCTGTCACTGATGGCCGAAATTGCCGTGGCGGCCGCCCGCGACGCGCTCACACGCGCGGGCAAGACCGCGCAGGACGTCGACGGGGTGATCTGCGCGGCGGCCAACATGCAGCGCGCCTATCCGGCCATGGCGGTGGAAATTCAGGCCGCGCTGGGTATCAAAGGCTATGGTTTTGACATGAACGTGGCGTGCTCGTCAGCCACCTTCGCCATTGAAATGGCGGCCAACGCGGTGCGCTGCGGCTCGGCGCGCGCCATCCTGGTGGTGAACCCGGAGCTGACCTCCGCGCACCAGTGCTGGACCGACCGCGACTGCCACTTCATCTTCGGCGACGTGTGCACCGCGATCTTGATCGAGCGGCTCGACCTGGCACCAGCATCGTCGTTCGAGATTGTCGGCACGCGGCTGTTGACCTCGTTTTCCAACAACATCCGCAACAACGCGGGCTTCATGTCACGCAGCGAGGACCGCGATCCGCAGGACCGCGACCAGCAGTTCTACCAGGAGGGCCGCAAGGTGTTCAAGGAAGTCTGCCCGATGGCCGCGGAGCACATCAGCTCGCACCTGGCCAGCCACGGCATTGAGGCCACGGGCGTGCGCCGCTTTTGGTTGCACCAGGCCAATCTGGGCATGAACCAGTTGATTGCGCGCAAGCTGCTGGGCCGCGACCCTGCGCCACTGGAAGCACCGGTGATCCTGGATGAGTTTGCCAACACTGCCTCAGCCGGCTCCATCATCGCCTTCCATCGCCATCACGACGATGTAAGGGTGGGCGAGATCGGGGTGATCTGCTCGTTTGGCGCTGGCTACTCGATCGGCAGCGCGGTGTTGCGCCGCCTTTAGCCGAGACGGGCTCGCAACCAAGCCACATCATAAAAGGGCACCGTCATTGCAAGCCTCCAGGTCCGGGTCTGAACCGCACACAGACTTAGAAGCAATATCGTCATCGCGAGGCCGCAGGCCGTGGCGATCCAGGTATTTTTGGGGCCATGGCTCGCTTCACTGCGTCCGCAATGACGATGTTCTTTGTCTTAAACCAGCGCCCGCTTGAGCCGGATCTCCTCAATCCGCAAGGCGCCCATGGCGACGGTGCGGGCGCTTGACGGCTCACGTTTGAACCCTGCCAACTCATGGAAGCGCAGCGCACGCTCGTTGCCCAAAGGCACCCACAGCGTCACCTTGGAACAGCCTTCTTCCTGCAATCCATCGCGGGCTGCATCCCACAGGGCAAGGCCGACACCCTGACCCCAATGCGAGGCGGCGGCGTAAATCGCCCAGATCTCCCCCGTGGTGGGGGGCGTGCCCTTGTCGCGTGAGCGGTCGAAACCCACGAAGCCGACGATTCTGCCCTCATCGAGCGCCACTTGAACCTGCGGCTCGCTGAATTCAATGGCTTCGCGCCAATAGGCCTGGCGCTTCTCGATTGGGATGGGGGGTAAGGACTCCTGGGACAGCAGGCCTTTGTTGGCCGCTTGGTCAGCGGCCGCATGAATCTCGGCAATGGCCTTGGCGTCGCGCAGGGTAGCGGGACGAACCTCGAAGGTGGTCAGACTGGTCATGAAGCAACAAGCCACTCCAAATGTGGCGTCAAAAAACTCAGGAGCTGGATTGTCGCCCAAAACCTGACCGTTCTGTCAGGGCGCCTGCCCACGCGGCCCCCCCGACAGCGCACCCACGGGCGGCCCCTCGACACGAAGTCAGTTGCCACTGTGGCACCAGCTCGCATGGCTTGGGAGGGTCACCAGCAGTGGGGCTGGCCTTGATGACACACCGCTGGCAGGGGTTTCCACCTAGGGTCGAACCATCAACCTAGGGTCAATACCGTTGTCTTCGCCAGGTCGGCACTGCACCATGCGCGTCTATTACACGGACCGACCGATGACGAATCCAATCCAACTCAGCAAAGACGACCTGCCCCTGCAACGCTTCTACCGCTGGGAGAAGGAGCGGGCCGACAAGGTCTTCCTGACACAACCGATCGGCGGGGGTGCCGTGCGCGACATCACCTGGCGCGAGGCCGGCGACGAAGTGCGCCGGATGGCAAGCTGGCTGCAGGCGCAGGGTTGGCCAGCAGGCAGCACCGTGGCCATATTGGGCAAGAACAGTGCGCACTGGATTCTGGCGGACCTGGCGATCTGGATGGCGGGCTATGTATCGGTGCCGATCTATCCAACCTTCAATGCCGAGGCCTTGCGCTACATCCTGGAGCACAGCGAAGCCAAGGCCTGCTTTGTCGGCAAGCTTGACGACACGATCAGCCTCAAAGACGGCGTGCCCGCCTCGGTGCCCCTGATCACGCTGCCTTTGGCTCCCGCTGCGGTCAAGGGCACGTCCTGGGACCAATTGATTGCCAGCAGCCAACCGCTGGCAGGCCAACCAGTGCGCGATGGCGAGGGCCTGTGCACCATCATTTACACGTCTGGCACCACCGGCAACCCGAAAGGCGTCATGCACAAGTTCAGTGCTTTGACGTGGGGCCTCAAGGCCGCTGCGGCGCGTATTGCCATGAACAGCGACGACCGCTATATCTCCTACCTGCCGTTGGCCCACGTGGCTGAACGCATGGTGATCGAGCAAGGGGTGCTGCACAACGGTAGCCGCGTCTTTTTTGCAGAGTCGCTGGACACCTTCGTGCAGGACCTGCAGCGTGCCCGACCAACCGTGTTTTTCTCGGTGCCGCGCCTGTGGGTGAAGTTCCAGCAAGGCGTGCACAAGAAGTTACCCGCCGCCAAACTCAAGCGCCTGCTGGGCTTGCCGCTGATTGGTTGGCTGGTTCGGCGCAAGGTACTCAAGGGGCTGGGGTTGGACCAATGCCGCATCGCAGCAGGCGGTGCCGCCCCGATGCCGCCCGATGTGTTGCATTGGTACCGCGACCTTGGTCTGGACCTGATTGAGGTCTACGGCATGACCGAGAACAGCGGCGTGTCACACGCCACCTTGCCCGGTACGTTCCGGCCCGGCACGGTCGGACTGCCTTACGACGGCATCGAGAGCCGGATCGATCCCAACAGTGGCGAAATACAAATGCGTTGCCCGGCGCTCATGCTGGGCTACTACAAAGACCCGGCCCAAACCGCATCCGCCTTCACCGATGACGGCTGGCTGCGCACCGGAGACAAGGGGCACGTTGGACCGGACGGCTGCCTGCGCATCACTGGTCGAGTCAAGGACATCTTCAAGACCAGCAAGGGCAAGTACGTGGCTCCGGCACCGATCGAAGACCTGCTGGTTACCCATCCGGACATCGAAGCCTGTGCCGTCACCGGCGCAAACTTTTCCCAGCCACTGGCCCTGGTCATGCTTTCGGCCGACGCCACCGCCGCCTGCGCCTCGCCCGACGGCAAGGCCGCCCTGATGGAGTCACTCAAAGCCCACTTGAAGGTGGTCAATGCCAAACTGGAGCCGCACGAGAAGCTTGATTGCCTGGCCATCGTCACCACGCCGTGGACGCCCGAAAACGGCTTTGTCACACCCACGCTCAAAGTCAAGCGCGCGCGCATCGAAGATGTGTACGCAAGCCGCTACGAGCGATGGATAACGCAGGCCAAACCGGTGGTATGGGCTGACGCCTGAGCGGCGCTGCCCGCAGCACGGTCAGCCGCGCTCTTTTCTGCGGCGCTCGGCGCCGCCGGCTGGCTCGCCATGCTGGACCTTGTGCAGGGATGTGGCGATATCGGGGTCCAGCGGCGCCTGCGCGGTGCTGACCACTTCCTTGGCAAGCTCGCGCGCTTCGGACCACAGGCCCAAACCGCGCAACTCTTGAATCAGCGAGACGCTGACATCAAGCTCGCCATCAGGTTCACGGGCCCGCAGAGTTTGGGCGGCAGTCATATCGGCGGGTAGCTCCTGCGGGCTTGATTGCGCCGTTGGCTCCGGGAAATCGATCAGCACATCAACACCCGCCGCCTCAGGTGGAACGGCTGGGCCGCTGGCAAACAGCAGATCGGATTGCAACAGGGAAATTGGCCCATCGGCGGGGTCATCGTCGCGCCAGGCAATCTCAGCACCCAGAGAAGGCATTCGAACCCGCTCGGAACGCTTGGCCGCAAGCGATTTGCGAACCCGCTCCACTTCGCCAGCCGCCACCTCGGGGTCGAACGCCAGACCGAGTTCGGGTGGCCCAAACGGACTGTCCCGGCGCGGTGACGACAGCGGCATCATCGACGAATCCAGGCTATCCTGGTCGACGAAGCTCACGTCCAGCGATGAAGGGCGAAATGCTGAATCATGAACCACTGGTTGCGACGTGAAGGGAGTCGCAACCGCCGCGACGGTCGGCGACCGGCTCACCGCGGCCGACGCGCCAGGGTCAGGCTGTTGGGCACGAGTTGGCAGGGGTTCAACAGACTTTGCAGCAGGCGTTTGCGGCAAAAAACTGCTCTCGACCGCCGTCGCCGTCGCCGCAGGCGCAGCCGCGCGCCGAACGACGCGACGGCGCCTCGCTCGCCAGAACACCACCCACAGGCCAAAGGCGAGCGCGACCGAACCGAACACCATGGCCGCTTCGCTGGTGCCCAGCGCTTGCGGCGCGGACCACGCGGGTGTCTGCTGCTGCAACTTGGCCAGTTCGGCCTCGGTGTTCTGGGCCTGCAGGCGCAGCGCCTTGAGCTCGGCCGCCAAGTTGTCCACGCCACTACCAGGCACAGACTGGTTGGCGGTGGGCTCGCCCGTGGCAGTACCGGAGGCTACAACGCTTGGTGTCGGCAAAATGCATCCACAAAAAAAATGGCTCCCCCGACCAGGCGACAGTGTCACCCCCTGAGTGGATTGGTCGAGCCGCTTGTTGCTGGGCTGGTGTCTCTGGGAGGAATGATAGTACAGGCGTCGCCACCCCTGGAGGGTTTATCGCGCTGAGTACGGCGCTGCGGCGCCCAGGCGCACCCGCCGGGCAAATACGCTCTGTATTCGGTCGATAATCACGCTGCCCCTGCCTGAATCGGGGCGTACCATTTAACCCAAGGAGACGATCATGGCCAAAGGTCAGCAGAAGACAAACAAGGAAGCGAAAAAACCCAAGAAGGACACCTCGCCCCCCAAACCAGCGTCCCCCGATGCGGTTCGGCCCACCATCACCACGGTGGTGCCGGTACGCGGCAAGCTCAAGAAATAGCGCCACGGTGTCAGCGTCGCGGCAGCGCAAGCCGCGCCGGGTTCACCCAACAACGGCAACGCCATCGGCCCGATGAAGACTCCACCCCGCAAAAAAAAGAGCAACCCCCCGCCGCCCAAGCGCCCCCTGGCAATGCGCACGCTTGCGCTGGAGCAAGGCGTGTTGACCGAGGGGTATTCCTTGCCGCAGATGGTGGAAGACCTGCGCAAGTACCAGCTTGAGCTGGAGGTTCAAAACAAGGCACTGCGCTACAGCCAAAGGGTTGCGGAAGGCGCCTCGGAACGTTTTCTCACGCTGTTCTCCAACGTGCCGTTGGCCCTGATGGTGGTCGACGAAAAAGGGCTGGTGCTGGAGAGCAATGCCATGGCCTTGCGGCTGTTTCGCCCGCTTGAGCACGACCCGCCCCTGAACTTTCTGTTACCGCTGGTGGACCCGGCCCACAGCGACGCCGTCGCGCAGGCCTTTGTCGACGCCAAGCAGCGTGGCACCAGCGAGACCTCTGAAGCCGTCTTCAGCGGGGGCAGTGCTGGCTCCTTCACCGGTGATCTGCACATCGCACGCATTGAGAACCCGCAGGACGAACTGG
This sequence comes from Candidatus Rhodoferax randersensis, assembly GCA_016718155.1. Taxonomy (GTDB): domain Bacteria; phylum Pseudomonadota; class Gammaproteobacteria; order Burkholderiales; family Burkholderiaceae_C; genus Rhodoferax_D; species Rhodoferax_D randersensis. Next base: position 37,890 of record JADKEH010000014.1, read on the forward strand.
CCCACTTCATCTGCGCCTTCATCGACCAGGGTCCGCTGCTGACGCAACGACGCGCCCTGCAACGCAGTGCATCAGCGCTCAGGCAACGCAACGAGGCCCTGCGGCAAAGTGAGGAGCGTCTGGCGGCCATCATTGATTCTTCGCTGGATGCGATCATCTGCGTGGACGCAAGCAAAACCATCACGGTCTTCAATCCCGCCGCCGCCACGCTGTTCCAATGCCCGTCGGATCAGGCCTTGGGCAGCCCGTTGGAACGCTTCCTGCCCGACGCCATGAATACCCTGACCTACACCCAGGTTTCAACCCATGCGCAGCTTGGCGAACTGGAGGGGCGCACCGCAGGGGGCAAACAACTTGCGGTCGAAATCAGCGTCTCGTTTGAACGTCGCCCGGATGGGGACATCACCACCGTGTTTGCCCGCGACCTGACCGCACGCAAGCGAATCGAGGCGCAGCGCAACGTGCTGGAGTCCCAACTGCGCGAATCGCACAAGATGCAGGCCATTGGCACCATGGCCGGTGGCATCGCGCACGATTTCAACAACATCATTGGCGCCATTCTTGGCAACGTTGATCTGGCCCGCCAGGACAGCGCCCCAGACTCGGCCGCGCAAGTCAGCCTGTCCGAGATCGAAAAGGCGGGGCGCCGCGCGCGTGACCTGGTGCGCCAGATTCTCACTTTCAGCCGCAACGAAGCGCCCAAGCGTACCCTGCTCCATCTGTCGGACACCGTGCACGAGTCCGTGCGCCTGCTCAAGGTCGCCTTACCGCCCCATATCGAACTGGTGGTGTACACCGATCCCGTGGTACCACCCGTCATGGCCGATGCTACCCAGGTCGAGCAGGCCGTACTGAACCTGTGCACCAACGCGATCCACGCGATTGGCGCGCAACGCGGCGTCATCACCATTGAGCTGCGCAGCACGTCGCGACTGCCGTCTCACACCGAGCGACGCCGCAGTTCCCGCGGCCACCATGTCGCGCTGTCGGTGCGCGACACCGGCAGCGGTATCGAACCCGAGACCATGGAACGGGTGTTTGAGCCCTTCTTCACGACCAAGCAAGTCGGCGAGGGCACCGGGCTTGGCCTTGCCGTGGTGCACGGCATCATGCGTTCCCACCTCGGCACGGTGGGGGTGCGCAGCACCGTCGGGCAGGGCAGCGTCTTCACCTTGTACTTCCCACCGGCCGATCCAGATGCCGTGGCAACGGCCGCCGAGCCTGCGGCGCCCAGCGTGGTAGAGGGCGGCGGCAAACGCGTGATGTATGTCGATGACGATCAGGCGCTGGTATTTCTGGTCGAGCGCGCGCTGACCCGCAAAGGCTTCGTCGTCTCCAGCTTCACCGACCCACGTCGAGCCATCGCCATGTTGCGGGACACCGCAGTTTTATGCGACCTGCTGGTGACCGACTTCAACATGCCCGGCTACAGCGGCGTTGAACTGCTGCGCGATGTTCGGCTCTTGCGCCCAAATCTCCCGGTTGCATTGGCGTCGGGCTACGTCACGGCCGAGATCGAGGCCAGTGCACTGGCCGAAGGCGCCAGCGCCCTCATCCACAAGCCCAACGACGTGGCCGAACTGTGTGAAATCGTGCAAGGCCTGATTCAAAATCACGAAGCGGCGCCGGGTCGCCCCTGAGCCATGACCCCTGTCAGCGCGGGTCCTGCCGGCGACGAGCTTCTGACCGTGCTCTACGCCGACAACGCCCTGCTGGTACTGGACAAACCTGCAGGTTTGCTGTCGGTTCCGGGCCGGGGCGAGGACAAGCAGGACTGCCTGAGCAAACGCGCCCAGACGCGCTACCCGGACGCCCTGATCGTGCACCGGCTGGACATGGCGACCTCTGGCTTGATCATCATGGCGCGCGGCCCCGACAACCAGCGGCGCTTGAGCATCGCCTTTGCCGAGCGCCAGGTGCGCAAACGCTACGTAGCCCTGGTAGACGGCCTGTTGCTGCAGGACGCTGGCACCACCCGCACGATCGATCTGCCTATCAATGTTGACTGGCCCAATCGACCCAGACAGGTGATTGACTTCGCCAGCGGAAAGGCCAGCGTGACCAACTTGCGCGTGCTCTCGCACGAGCCGAGCCAAGTCGCGACCCGTGTCGAATTGGAACCGCTCACGGGTCGCTCACACCAATTGCGAGTGCACATGCAAGCCATGGGTCACCCGATTCTGGGCGACACGCTGTACGCCAGCCCGCAGGTCCAGTCCAAGTGCGCTCGCCTGGCGCTGCACGCCCTGTCACTGGAGCTGCTGCACCCGCAGTCCGGGCGGCCACTCAAGCTGCATAGTCCGCCTGAATTCTGACCTTCGGAGCCGCCCAAATCATCGACACCCTGCCTGGCAACGTTCTGGGCAGCGTCCATGCCGGTGGCGATAATGGCCTTGCTCCCTTGCCCTCTTGCGAACCCCCTGCGGCGGGCTCAAAAATTGCAAGTTCCCAACACGCACTGCGACCAGACATGAAGCAACAACTCTTTGTCCTCACTGGTGCTTCGCGCGGCATGGGCGCGGCCATGGCCATGCAACTGCTGTCCCCCTCGCACGAACTGTTGTGCATCTCGCGCCACGACAACCCGGCCTTGGCTGAGCGCGCCAGCCAACTCAAGGCGCACCTGAACCAGTGGAAGCTCGACCTGGCGCAGGGTGCGCACGCCGCCGATCAGTTGACCGCCTGGCTGGGCCAGCAGGACGACACGGCCTTCGAAAGCGCCACTTTGATCAACAACGCCGGGGTGATCCTGGGCGTGGCTCCGCTGCATGCAATCAAGGCGGAAGACTTGACCCGATCAATCCAGGTCGGACTGGAAGCGCCCTTGCTGCTGACCAGTGCCTTCCTGCACGCAACCCGAACCTGGCGCGCCAAACGCCGAGTACTCAATATTTCGTCCGGTCTGGGTCGTCGGCCCATGGCCTCGCAGGCCGCCTACTGCGCGGCAAAGGCCGGCCTGGATCACTTCACGCGTTGTGTCGCCCTGGAAGAGGCCAGCCAGGCCAACGGGGCCAAGGTCTGCTCGCTGGCGCCCGGCGTGATTGACACCGACATGCAGTCCCATCTGCGCGCCAGCGCGCCGACCGACTTTCCGGATCAACCCGCGTTTGCCGCACTCAACGCCAACCGGCAACTCAGCTCGCCCGAGCAAGCCGCCCAGCGCGTGCTGGCCTGGCTGGAGCGGCCCGACTTCGGTGCCAGCCCGGTGGCCGACATCCGCGACTGACTGGCAAGCTGGTGCACCCAGGCCATTTTCAATTCGCCATTAAGATGTGAACAAGCTGCTGCGGCAGCCTCAAGACGCCCGCTTGCGGGTGTTGCATCTACCCAAGCAAGGAGTCACCATGAATCGTGAAGTCGTCGTTGTCAGCGCGGTACGCACCGCCATCGGAACCTTTGGCGGCAGCCTCAAGGACATCGCCCCCACCGAACTGGCGGCCCAGGTCGTGCGCGAGTCGCTTGCCCGAGCCAACGTGGCCGGCGCGGACGTGGGCCATGTCGTGTTTGGCCATGTCGTCAACACCGAGCCCAAGGACATGTACCTGTCGCGCGTGGCCGCCATCAACGGCGGCTGCGCCGAGGACACCCCGGCCCTCAACGTCAACCGCCTGTGCGGGTCGGGCCTGCAGGCGATCATCAATGCAAGCCAGAGTATCTTGTTGGGCGACACCGACATTGCCATTGGGGGCGGTGCCGAGAACATGAGCCGCGCGCCCTTTGCCAGCCTGAACATGCGCTGGGGTGCCCGCATGGGTGACACCAAGATGGTGGACATGATGATTGGCGCGCTGCACGACCCCTTTCACACCATCCACATGGGCGTCACTGCGGAAAACATCGCCGCCAAGTGGGGCATCACGCGTGAAGTGCAGGACGCGCTGGCGGTGGAGAGCCACAACCGCGCCCAGCGCGCCACCGAGGCGGGCTATTTCAAGACCCAGATCATGCCGGTCTTGCTCAAGAGCAAGAAGGGCGACGTCGCCTATGCCACCGACGAGCACTTCCGCCCGAATTGCACGATGGCCGACATGGCCAAGCTCAAACCCGCCTTTCTCAAGGAAAACGGCACGGTCACGGCCGGCAACGCCTCAGGCATCAATGACGCCGCAGCGGCCGTGGTGTTGATGGAGCGTGGCACGGCGCAAGCGCGCGGGCTCAAGCCCATGGCCCGGCTGGTGGCCTACGCCCATGCCGGCGTCGACCCCAAGTACATGGGCATTGGCCCGGTCCCCGCGACACAAAAGGCGCTGCAAAGGGCCGGTCTGAGCGTGGCCGATCTGGACGTGATCGAAGCCAACGAGGCGTTTGCCGCACAGGCCTGCGCGGTCACGAAGGACCTCGGACTCGATCCGGCCAAGGTCAATCCAAACGGCTCCGGCATCTCGTTGGGCCACCCGATCGGCGCCACTGGCGCGCTGATCACCGTCAAGGCGCTCTATGAACTGGAACGCGTTCAGGGTCGCTACGCGCTGGTGACCATGTGCATTGGCGGCGGGCAGGGCATCGCCGCGATTTTCGAGCGCATGGGCTGACTCGCTCGACGCCGAATCAGGCAAGCGCAGCCTTTCAGACTCGGTCTGATTGGTCGACTTTTGGTGCGCCCTGCCGTGCTGCTGCTTCACCTGACTTGGCGGTGAGGCCTTTTGCGAACCCGTAAAATTCGCCTGGTTTTCACGCGGCACGCGCGACGCTGCCCGCTGAGTGTCGACGTCAGTCTGTAGGCCACCTCCGGCAACTCAATGGCGGTCCCGATTTGCAGGCCCGCTCGCCTCTTTTTCTGTTTCTGAAAGTATTTCATGCACTTCGTGTCGCCTCGCCCTCCCTGTCGCCTCAAGACACTGCCCTTGCTCGTTGGCCTGGCCTGTTTATCCAGCGCCTTGGCGCAGGCACAATCTGCATCGGTTTTGCCGGAGGCAAGCAACCCGTCCGGTGCCGTGGTGGTCGCCATGTTGCCCGGTGTGGTGATCAGTGGCTCGCGCAACGAACGCTATATTGACGATCTGGCGCTTTCGATGGACGTCTTTGGCGCACGCGAAATGGAAGAAGCACAGATGGGCGACATCCGCGATGTCGCCAAAGGCCTGCCCAATGTCTCAGTCAAGCATGCGCCGGCACGCTTCAGCGTTACCGGGCGCGGCAACCCGGTCGGCGCCGACGGCAATGCGGGTTTCAGCATCCGGGGCCAGGGTGGCAACCGGGTCACCATGCTGGTTGACGGCATTCGTTTGCCACGCAGCTACATCAATGGCAGCAACGCGTTTGGCCGGGACGCGGTGTCCCTGGGGCTGCTCAAGCGCATCGAATTCGTGCGCGGCCCCACGTCCGTGCTATACGGCTCCGATGGTCTGGCCGGTCTGGTGAACTTCATCACCAGCGAACCAGCCGACTTCCTGACCAGCACCTCCAAGACCACCAAGACACTGGGCGGCAAGGCCTGGCTGGGCTACAGCGGCGACGACCAGGGCACCACCCTGGGTGGCACCCTTGCCGGTCGCGCCAGCGATACCGTGGAGTGGCTGCTGACCGCCACCAGCTCACGCTCGGGCGCCACGGACAACATGGGCACCAACGACAGCGCCAACGTGGACCGCACCACGCCCAACCCACAAACCAACCGCGACCAGTCCGTGCTGGGCAAACTGGTGCTGCGTCCGAATCAGGACCAACGCCACTACCTGACCATCGAACACGTCAACAAGGACGGCAGCTTTGAGCTCCTGTCGAGTCGCGCCAAGCCCCCCTACACCGGCTCGGCAGCCCAGGTTGCAGCTGCCATCGTCGATGAAACTTCGGTCAAGTCCATGGCGCGTAACCGGTTCACCTGGGATGCGCGCTACCAATTGGGCGCGACCCTGGCCGACAGCCTGCAGACCGTTCTGAGCTGGCAAGAGACCAGCGCTCAGGACGACGGCCAGACCGTGCGCAAGGACGGCGGCGTGCGCATTCGCAAGACCTCCTACCAGGAGCGCGCGGTGCAGCTTACCCTGCAGGCGGAAAAGACTCTGCGCCTGTCACCGCAATGGAGCCAGACGCTAACCTACGGCATCGACCACACCAGCACCGACCTGTCCAACCTGGCCGATGGCAGCGACCCCGCGCCGCTGCCGGCCTTCCTGCCCCGCAAGTACTTCCCCGATACGCGCGACAGCAGCGATGCAATCTATGTGCAAAGCGAGCTGGCAACCGGAGACTGGCGGATCACACCTGGTATCCGCTATGACCGCTTCGCGCTCAAGGTGTTGAGCCAGACCGGCTACTCACCCAACCTGTCCGCAACGCCTGGACGCTCGCTGTCCGGCTCGGCCGTTTCCCCCAAGCTGGGCGTGCTGTTTCGTGCCACGCCCCAATGGTCGGTCTATGGCAACTACGCCAGCGGTTTTCGCGCACCGGAAGGTCAGCAAGTGAACAGCACGCTGGAAGTCTCCACGGCCAGGCTGCTGCCCAATCCCGAATTGAAGCCGGAAAAGAGCCGACACATCGAAATCGGCGTGCGCGCTCGCATGGACCAGCTGACTTTCGACGCTGCCGCCTTCACCGGCCGCTACACCAACTTGATCGTCGAGAAGAAAGACCTCGGCACCGCCAACGGCCTGGCCGCATCGGTTACCAACCCGACCCTGTTTCAGACCGTCAACGTCGACAAGGCCAGCATCAGCGGCTTCGAGTTCAAGGGGCAAGTTGCCTGGGGCCAGTTTGCAGGCGCCAAGCTCAGTACACCGTTTGGCTATGGGCAGACCCGGGGCCGCAATGACGTCACCGGACAGGCCCTTACCTACATCGAGCCCGCCAAGCTCGGCATCGGACTGAAGATGGAGACCGCGTCGCTCGATTTGCGGCTTGATGTCACGCACCAGACGCGCAAGGACGCCTCGGACATCGAAAGCCGCTTCATCCCCAAGTCCACCACGCAGTTGCAGTTCTTGATCCCGGCCGCCACGACGCTGGACCTGCGTGGCCAATGGCGCTTCAACAAGACCATGCGCCTGAACATCGCCGCCCTCAACCTGACCGACAAGAAGTACTGGAACTGGTCGGACGTGCAAGGACTGGCCTCCAACCCGACCCCGCCCCTGCTGCCCGTGGTCGACGCCTACACCCAGGCCGGGCGCCACTTCAGCGCGTCGCTGGTGGCGGAGTTCTAACGGCGCCCGCCGCCGATCCTGCCTGCGCTCCCTGCGCAGCCAGGCTCAGGCTGGCTGGCGCGGTGTGGTCTGCGGCGTAAAGGCGTCCGAGAAACAAAAGTCTTCGGACAGGCCCTGCGCGATGAAGGCGGGTTTGGCAACCTCCACCATCTTGACCGAGCCGCAGGCATACACCGCACAGCCCGCCAGGTTGGGGAAGTCCTCCAGGATGGCCTGATGCACGAAGCCGGTGCGTCCATCCCAGGCGTCCTCGTCGGTGGCTTCCGACAAGACCGGCACGAAGTGGAAGTTCGAATGGGCCGACACCCACTGCTGCACCAGTTCCAGCAGGTACAGGTCTCGGCGTTTGCGCACGCCCCAGTAGAAGTGCAGCGGGCGCGTGATGCCCAGGTGGAACGCCTCTTCGAGCAGACTCTTAACCGGCGCAAAGCCGGTCGCGCCCGCCACGAAGATCAGCGGCTTCTCGCTGGGCTCACGCAGCACAAACTCTCCCAGCGGTCCTTCCAGTTTCAACTTGTCACCGACCTTCATGGTAGTGAACACCTTGGTTGTGAAAAGTCCACCCGGCATCAGGCGAATTTGCAGTGCAATGCGCTGCGCGGTCGCGGACCGTTCGGTGAAGGAGTAACTGCGCCGCGCGCCATCAGGCAACAGGATGTTGACGTATTGACCAGCCTCGTAGTCCATGACCGCGTCGGATTCCAGGTCCAGTTGCAGCAGCATCACGTCGTGTGCCAAAGGCTCCAGCCGCGTCACCAAGGCGTCAAACACCGGCAGCGGTGCATCACGCAACGCGGCACCGGCAGAGACCTCCAGTTCCACATCGGACAAGGCGCAAGCGCAACACATCAGCACTTCGCCCCGGGCGCGAGCCTCGTCCGACAGCGCTGACTTCTGGTATGGGCCGGGGTCCACCTCCCCCGCCAACACGGTTGCGCGACAAACGCCGCAGCCACCGGAGCGGCACTCAAACGGCAAGGCCAACTTGGCGCGCAGGCCAGCATCCAGCAATGTCTCGTGCGGTCGTACGGGCACCGTAGCGTGGCCGGGGTGCACCTTCATGCGCCACGGCCGCCCTTTGCTGGCCCGCAAAGGCGGCAACCAGGGCAACACTGCCAGCAGCACGCTGAGACCACCGACGACAAACCACAGCGTCATGCCGTCGCCACGGGTGACAAACGGATAGACCATCAAATAAAACCAGTCAAACGACATCGTCGCTGGCATGGTGTTGAAGTCGGCGGCGCCGTCGCTGACCACCGGCTTGACCAGGGACAGTACCAGCAACATCCCCATCAGACCAAGCCACAAAGGCCGCGGCGGGCTGGTCCGGGCATTAGGAACACGCTGGGTATGAATCCACAGCGCGCCCAGCAGCACCAAGGGGATGCCGATGTGCAGGAACGATAACAACGAGAACAACCGGTCGGTGACAGCCTCGGGCAGGGTGAAATTGCGTACCAGGGTGCCACGAAACACCGGCAACACGTCGAACCACTCGGCCGTTGTCACCACCACATACTGCGCCAGACGATCCCAGGGCAGCATGAAGCCGTTCACCCCGGACGCGTACACCAACCACAGCACGACCACGCCAGTCACCCAAGAAAAGGCCCGGAAGCCCCGGTAATGGTCAAAGAAGAAATGCCTGGCCAGATGCAGCAGCATCGACAGCACCATGGCGTCGGAGGCATAGCGGTGCAGACTGCGCATGATGCCGCCGGCGTACCACTGCACATGGGTCAAACGTTCCATGGACGCGTAGGTCTTGTCGACGCCCGTGTCGTAAAACGCGTAGCAGTAGAAACCGCTGGCAACCACCACCCAGAACATGAAGTAACTGATGGCCCCCAGGTAGTACAGGGGATTGAGCAGATCACCAAAAACCCGGTTGAAGACCTGGTCGAGCGCCAAAAAGGCGCGCCGTCCGGTGGCGTGGATCAGTTTGAGCATCACCCGACTATACCAACGCATCGGTAAAAACCCTGCCGACACCACAAGGTTGAAGTGGCTATTTGATGCATTTTTGCTGCATTTATTAGTCGAATCGGATTGCACCCCGGTCGGCTCCCCCATTTGTTGAGCCAGATCAATAAAGTGCGAGGTCAAGGGGGCGTAATATCCGACCACCGCGCGGTCTGTGCGGACGCCTTTCCCTTCCCATGACCTTTACCGGAGCACCCTGTGGAAAACAAAACAAACGCCAACGAAGCCGAAGAAAAAATGCCCGCCATGCAAGCCTTGCTTGAGAACCCTTTCCTGTTGCTGTTCATCGGCGTGGCCGTGCCAACCGTGATCTATACCGTGTGGGGCATCATGGAAATCGTCGGGATTCCGCTTAGCCCGCTGGCTCGCTAGTCGATGCAACGATCGAACCATAGAAAGTAGCAACAACCATGAGCGCTATTCAACCCCCCGCACAGCGAATCTGGTGGAACCAGCCCATTCACAAGGACGAAATCCTGTGGGTGGTGATCGCCTTCACGTGGTGCCTGATCATGTTTTTCATGATGCCCTACTGGCACATCTACGGCAAACAGAATCTCTCCAACGAGACCTACAAGGTCAAGCCCGAATGGTTCCAACGTGCCGCTGAAGAGATGGTCGCGAAATACACCGTGCGTACCGAGACCGCGGAAAAGATCCCGGTCGTGGCCCCGCCCGCCGGCTCCGATGTCTACCTGATCGCCCGTCTGTGGTCGTTCTGGCCGATCCTGGAACTTGAAAAAGGCAAGACCTATCGCCTGAACCTGACGTCCATGGACTACCAACACGGTTTCTCCCTGCAACCTGAGAACATCAATATCCAGATCATTCCCGGCTATCAGCATGTCGTGACGGTCACCCCCACCAAGTCCGGCAAGTATTCGATCATGTGCAACGAGTACTGCGGTATTGGTCACCACAAGATGATCTCCAACATCTACGTGAAATAGGAGCCAGAAAAAATGACTACAACAAGTCCCGAATACCGAGTCTGCCCGCGCTCCGGCCTGCAGTTTCACAAGTCCGCCGAGAATCTGATCAAGATCAACGCGGTCGTCGCCGTCGTCTTCCTGCTGATCGGTGGCCTGGGCGCCTTGCTGGTGCTGCTGACACGCTGGCAAGCCGTCCACCTGCTTGACGCTTCCAACTTTTACATGATCCTGACCGCCCACGGCATTGACATGTTGATCTTCTGGATCATCTTTTTCGAGATCGCGGTGCTGTACTTCTGTTCGTCCACGCTGCTCCGATGCCGATTGGCGGCGCCAGGTTGGGCATGGGTCGCGTTTGCACTGATGCTGATTGGCGCGGTGATGAACAACGTGTCGGTCTTCAGCGGCGAGTCCAGTGTGATGATGACCTCCTACGTGCCGATGATGGCCAACCACTGGTTCTACCTTGGCTTGATCCTGTTCGCCGTGGGCGCGCTGATTGGCTGCTTCGTCTTCTTTGGCACACTGGTGGTGGCCAAGGCTGAAAAGACCTACGAGGGTTCGATTCCGCTGGTGGTTTTCGGCGCGATGACCGCCGCGATCATCGCCGTGTTCACCATCGCCTCAGGCGCCATCATCCTGATCCCGACCTGGTTGCTGTCGATTGGCTACATCAGCCACGTCGACCCCTTGATGTACCGCACCATCTGGTGGGCTTTCGGGCACAGCTCGCAGCAGATCAACGTCGCCGCGCACATCTCGATCTGGTACGCCATTGCCGCGATTGTGTTTGGCGCCAAGCCCATGAGCGAGCGCGTGTCGCGCACCGCTTTCTTGTTGTACATCGCCTTCCTGCAACTGGCCTCGGCCCACCACCTGCTGTCTGACCCTGGTCTGTCGGTGGAGTGGAAAGTCTTCAACACCAGCTACGCCATGTACCTCGCAGTGCTGGCCTCCATGGTGCACGGCCTGACCGTTCCCGGTGCGATTGAAACGGCACAACGTGCCAAGGGCTTCAACAAGGGTCTGTTCGAGTGGCTACGCAAGGCGCCTTGGGGTAACCCGGTGTTCTCGGCCATGTTCATCTCGGTGCTTGGCTTTGGTTTCCTGGGCGGTATCACCGGCGTGATGATGGGTACCGAGCAGCTCAACATGCTGATCCACAACACGATCTATGTGCCGGGCCACTTCCACGCCACCGTGGTGCTGGGTACTACCCTGTCCTTCATGGCCATCACCTACTTCCTGATCCCGACACTGTTCAACCGCGAAATCATCATGCCGGGCCTGGCCAAGCTGCAGCCCTACCTGTTTGGTGGTGGTATGGCGGTGTTCTGTCTGGCCATGATGGGCGCAGGTACCTTGGGCGTGCCACGTCGTCACTGGGACATCACTTTTGCTGGCGCATCGATGCCCTATGAGTTCCCAGGTACGGTGTACCTGATGATCGCCATCACGGGTGTCGCGGGTCTGGTTGCCATCGTGGGCGGCGCATCCTACATCCTGATCACGGTCGGCTCGCTGCTGTGGGGCAAGAAGCTCGACGTGGGCAGCTACTCCGCGAACCGGACGGTATTGAAGATGCCCGTTGAGGCACTGACATCACACGGTGGCCATGGTGGTGGTGGCGGCTTCACCGTGCCTGGCACGTTCGTGCTGGCACTGATCTTCCTGGCCTCGTTTGTGTTGTACTACTTCGTCAACTGGAAGTACCTCTCGACCGTGTGGGGCTTGAGCTGATCCAGATCGAGCGCTAAAGCTCTAACCACCGCGGCGGGTGGGTTGACTTTGAGACATACTCAGAGTCGGCTCGACCGCCGCGTTGTCATTGGTAAACCATGTTCCTGAAAGTCTTCTCACGCGTCAGCACCGGCATCGGGCTTGCGATAGCCTTGTTGTTCAACCTGCCGGGGCTCGCGGCAACACCAACCGAGGACGAGTCCGTCGCAGCGGTGCGAGTCAGTCAAGCCGCAATCGGCCGAACCGTGAGTGACTGGCACTTCACCGACACCCAGGGTCGGGAAGTCCGACTTTCGGAGTTTCGGGGCAAACCGTTGATCGTCAGCTTCATGTACACCGGGTGTTTCCAGGTCTGCCCGACGACGACACAGTTTCTCAAGCGTGCCGCGCAGTCAGCGCGGGACTCACTGGGATCGGACAGTTTTCAGGTGGTGTCGATTGGCTTCAATCAGCCATTTGACTCCCCCGAAGCACTGGCTGAGTTCGCGACCAAGCAGGGAATCAACCATCCGGGCTGGAGATTTCTGGCGCCCCGGCAGGCCGATGTGACGACCATGCTGGCCGAGTTCGGTCTCTCCGTCAAGGCAACCACCGCTGGTTTTGACCACGTGTTGCAGGCCACCATCGTCGACGGCAGCGGCGTCATCTACCGGCAGGTCTATGGCGACACCTTCGACCTGCCAATGTTCATCGATCCTCTCAAGCAACTCATGTCAGGCCAGACTGAGAAGGCCGTTTCGGTAGAGAACATCTGGCTTAAGGTGAAGCTCTACTGCACCGTCTACGACCCGCGCAGTGGGAAGTACAAGTTCAACTACTCCCTGTTCGTCGAACTCTTCGCCGGGTTCACTTTTCTGGGGGCCCTGGTTTGGTATCTGGTGCGCGGCATGCGGTCGCGTCGCCCCGCTCCTGCACCGCCGGGCCATTCGGGCTGAACTACTTCGTCTTGATCGACATCAAGATTCTCATGGCGTTTAGCGCCTAACATGCGAATTGGGGTGCCCCCCAACTTCGCAATGATCGACATGCCTCCCGTCTCCCTTCGTCTGCCACCTGAGTCACCCGCCGGACGGGTGGTTCGTGAGGTGGATCGATGGACCGATTGGGTCTTTGGCGCCGCGCACAATCCGGTGCGCCAACTTGGGGCTCTGGCGGTCCTGATGCTCTGGGTCGCCCTGGGTACTGGCGCCTACCTGTACATCATGTTCGAAACCTCGGCCGTCGGCGCGTACGCCTCCGTCGATTCGCTCAGCACCAGTCAACGCTGGTCTGGCGGTCTGATTCGAAGCCTGCACCGCTATGGCTCCGACGCTTTCGCCCTGTTCACCGCTTTGCATGTGCTGCGCGAATGGGCACTGGGTAAGTACAGCGGCTTTCGCTGGTTCTCGTGGGTCAGTGGTGTGCCCCTGTTGTGGCTGGCGCTGGCTTCCGGACTGATCGGTTATTGGCTGGTGTCTGACACACGGGCACTGTTTGTCGCCACGGGCATTGGCGAATGGGTCGGCGCCGTGCCCGGCTTCGGTGCCGGGATCATGCGCAACTTCATCACTGCGGACGCCGTCTCGGACAGGTTGTTCTCGTTGCTGATCTTTTTGCATATCGGCACCGCACTGTTCATCTTGCTGGGCCTTTGGATTCACCTGCAACGCATCGTCCGCGCCGCCACCCAGCCGGCGCGATCGACCGCCGTATGGGCCGCCATCACCTTGATCACCTTGTGCCTGCTGGTGCCAGCCGTGTCGCAGGCGCCGGCTGACTTCTCACGTATTGCCCCATGGGTGCCAATCGATTGGTTCTACCTCGGCATCTTCCCACTGATGCATGCGAGTTCGCCCGCTGCCCTCTGGCTGTTGGCAATTGCGGGATCGCTGTTGCTGTTGGTCTTGCCGTGGACCAAGCGGACCAAGCGCCCCGCCCCCGCCGTGGTCGATCTGGCCAACTGCAATGGTTGCGGGCGTTGTTTTGACGATTGCCCCTACGGTGCTGTGGTCATGGCCCCGCGGCTGGATGGACGGCGCCACATGGTGCAGGCGGTTGTCCAGAACGACCTCTGCGCGAGTTGCGGCATCTGCGTTGGCGCTTGCCCTTCGTCCACACCTTTTCGCTCGGTTCAGCAGTTGATCACCGGCATCGATCTACCCAACCTGCCACTCAGCGGGATACGTGATGAAGTTCAGGCGGCCTTGCGGCGCCAGCCGGGCGCCACGCTGGTGTTTGGATGCGACCATGGGGCCGACATCACGCTGCTTCAATCCACCGACCGCATCAACATCTCCCTGCCATGCAGTGGCATGCTGCCGCCCTCCTTCACCGAGTTCGCGTTGCGCCACGGCGCAGCCCGCGTGGTCATCGCCAGCTGTGGTGAACATGCCTGCAGCTACCGCCTGGGCGGCCAGTGGACACACGACCGCTTGCAGGGCTTGCGCGAGCCCGCCTTGCGCGAACGCGAACGCGGCCCCCAAGTGCAATTGCTGCACGCGCAGAAGGGGCAAGAAGCCCAACTGCATAATCAACTGGTCGAAATCGAAACCTCCCCGCGCATCGGCGCATCAACGGACAGCCATCATGTCTAAATTCATTCGCTACCCTGTTCAAGCCGTGTTATATGGGCTCTTTGCCCTGGTCGTGGGTTACTTCTCCACATCGCCGCACTACCGCTTGCTCGGCGACAGTGAGGGACTGTTGCGTCTGTCCTTGCAGCATCCCGGCAAGTTGCTGGTTGAATGCCGTCAGCGCAGTCCCGAAGAACTCGCCAAGATGCCGCCCAACATGCGCGCCTCCGCAGATTGCCCACGTGAGCGCTCGCCGGTCGCGGTGCGCATCGAGCTTGACGGCAAGCCGATCATCGACGATTCCTACGCCCCGGCTGGGCTGTCCAAGGATGGGGCGTCGGCCGCCTACCGCCGCATGCCTATCCCCGCTGGCCAGCACCAGCTCCACGTGCGGATCAATGACGACAAAAACGTCAAGGGTTATACCCACGATCGAGAGTTGGCCCTGAACGTCAAACCCGGACAGATCGTGTTGATCGACTTCCAGCCCGAGCTCGGTGGTGTGGTGATTCGATGATGGGCGGTGGCATGAGCACCGGCGCGCCGAGTGCGGGGTCAGGCGCGACGCAGGTGGGACTGACGCCGACCGGTTCCCGGTTCGAGCTGCAGGTTGCCACGGGAGAGCGCGGGCAACTTGCAACGGCGTGGCTGTGGCTGGCGATTGCCGCACTGCTGATCAGCGGCGTATTCTCGATCCTGCTGGTGGCCGCCCGCACACCCTTCATTCAAGGCCTGATGCCAGGCGTTGATTTTTTTAGAGTCGCGCTGGTGGTCCACGTGGACATGTCAGTGCTGGTGTGGTTTGCTGCCTTCACCTTGCGTTGGTGGTCCCGCAGCGCGTGGGCTTGAATCTGGCCGCCGACGGCGCGCTGCGCTTCGGTCTGAACGCAGCGGCGGTTGCTGCTGCCATGGCGCTGTTGGCCCTGGGATGGTCGTGGCACACGGTGCCCACGACGCTGGACACGCGAACCTACTATGAATTGTTGTTCTGGGGGCCTGGGCACGTGATCCAGTTCTGCTGGAGTCTGATCATGCTGATTGCCTGGTTGTGGCTGGCCAGTCTGTCAGGCGCCCGAGTGCCGCTGACGCCGCGTGTTGTGGTCATCTTGTTTGGTATTGGTCTGGCCACGGTTTTCACCACCGCGCCGATCTACCTCGCGTTTGATGTGACGTCGGTGGAGCACCAGAAGCTGTTCACCTGGCAAATGCGCTTTGGTGGTGGCCTGGCCATCGTTCCGGTGGCCCTGGCGGTGCTGCTGGGGCTGTTTCGCGCAGAGCGGATCGGCCGCACCTTGCATCCCTGCCACACCGCGCTGTTGGCGTCCCTGCTGCTGTTTGGTGCTGGTGGCGTCATCGGCTTCATGATTCAGGGGTCGGACGTGCGTGTGCCTGCCCACTACCACGGTTCGATCGTTGGCATCACGCTGGCACTGATGGGCTTGACCTACGCGCTGCTTCCCAGGCTCGGCTTTGACGCACCGCTGCCGCGCATGGCCGCCTGGCAGCCTGCGGTCTACGGTGCAGGTCAACTGATGCACATCACCGGTCTGGTCTGGTCGGGTGGTTACGGTGTGCAACGAAAGGTGGCAGGTACCGAGCAAGTGCTGCGCTCCAGCTCGGAAGTCGCCGGCATGGCGCTGATGGGCGCGGGTGGACTTGTGGCGGTGATCGGTGGTCTGATCTTCGCCGTCGTTGTGTTTCGGCTGCTGCGCGGAGGCAGAGCTTGATGCCCCGTGCACTTCGACCCCTGTTGTGGACCGCCCTGGCTCTGGCGTTGTTGATTCTTGGCAGCAGCGCCACACTGCGCCTGTCAGCCAATGGCATTGGGTGCAGCCCATGGCCGAGCTGCTACGGCCTGGCTGAGACGGCCAACCAGGTGCAAGGCACCAGCTTGGTCAAAGCCCTTCGACTGACCCATCGCATCACTGCAAGCATATTCGCCGTCCTGGCCTTGGTAGTCGTGGCTATCGGCTGGCGAACCTGGACCCGGCCGGTCAAGTTTGTCGGCCTAACCCTGATCGCCGTGACCGGCTTGTTGGCCTGGGTCGGCCTGCATACACCTTCACCCCTGCCGGCAGTGACCGTAGTCAACGTGTTGGGAGGCCTGGCGCTGATCGGGCTCAGCGCCGCTTTGTTGATGCGGTCCACGCCACTTGCTGGCGACCAGCCTGAACCAAACACACAATTCGTCCGCCGCGCGGTGTGGACCTTGCTGGCGCTTTTGGCTCTGCAAGCCGCAGTGGGCGCCATGATCAGCGCGCGCCTGGCGGCCAGTGCCTGCGCGTCGGATTGCCAACAACTCGCCTGGTCGGCTGACGCGTTCACTTTGCTTAACCCCATGCTCAGCGGCCGCTGGAGTGCCCTGTCGGGCGACCTCGCTGCCGGTCAGTCTTTGCATTGGTTGCATCGCGTCCTGGGCGCAGCCCTGCTGCTGGCCACAGCCAGCGTCGTTTATGTTCGCCGCGTGGCCTCCGGTTCGCCTTGGTCCTGGCTGTCACGGGTACTCACCGCAACATTTGGCCTGGGTGTTGCCAGTGCCATCTGGGACGGTCAGTTACTGATCACCATCATGCACGTCGTGCTGGCCGGTTTGGGCGCTGGCGCGCTCGGAGCCGCGTGGATGAGCGTTGCGCGGCCCCGGACGACCCCATCATGACCTTTCCCCGCGTCGCTTGGCTTGCCGCCAAGCACCTCATCCAGGCGTCATGGATCACTGTGCTTGTCGTCCCGCTAACCTGCGCCAGCCAGACGGCTGCCACACCGCCGCGCTCAGACCTAACCGGTGCGACTGCCGCAGTGGCGCAATCGGTGTTGAGCATCCGTGCCACGGTATCGCTGAAACCGGGCTACCCGCAGGCCGTGGCACGGACCACCTTCTACCTTGTCGACGACAGTCTGTCCAACATTTTGAAGAGCGCCGGTGTCACCATCAAAGGCCGCGACGGCAAGGATAAATTAGCCCAGACCGAAGACGACTACGCCATCTGGTTCGGCTTTGGCGCCAACAACCTGCGCATGCTCCCAATCGGTGACTTTTACGGCAAAGCGATGGCCACGCTCAGACCGCACATCCTCCAAACCGTGATCAGTGACTTCGATGGGAAAGCCCGCTTCGCACCCGTCAAGGTTGGTGCTTACTATCTCTTGGGCGTGGCCCGCACGCCCAAAGGTTTTGCCGTCTGGCAACTCAAGGCGCCGCTGGATGCGGCAAACGTCAGCCTGACTCTGGACGAACGCAACGCCGCCGTCGTTCAATAGGCTTCTGACCCGCCTGCCCGGACAGAACCACGGATAGGCTGCCATGCGAAGGCGCCAAAGAAAAGGCCCGCATGCCAAGCTGACTGCGGGCCCACAGGCACTGGCGCAGGATGCGCAGTGCCAAAGCTGAAGACGATCAGGACTTGAGGATCGACTCCACAGCCGCCTTCAGATCAGCGTCGCTGATCTTCTCAACCGGGTTAGGCGCCATCGGCACCGGGCCGTACACGCCTGAGCCGCCTTTGCGGACCTTCTCGATCAGCTTGGCCGTGACGTCCTGGCCCTTGTATTTGGCCGCAATGTCCTTGAACGAGGGACCAACCAGCTTCTTGTCCTTGGCATGGCAAGCCATGCAGCCGGCCTTGGTCATGGCTTCGTCGGGGGTCGCAGCGTGGGCGCCCAATGCCAGCATCAGACTGGCCAACAGGAGGGAGATTTTCATGAGATGTCTTTCGGATCTGTAAGTCTGCCAAGCGAAAACCGCGATCCACCTCGCTCGTCCGCCTCACGCCAAGGCGGGACAGACAAGCGGGCGTATTGCGTTCTGCCCAGCAGAGAACTACGTTGAACAATCAATACACGTCGTGCTGTGTATTGTGGACGTTGAACTTGCCGGTTGGCGTGACCAGCCTGGGGTCCTTGATCACGGCCTTGAGCTTGCGGGTCTTGTCGTCCACCACCACCAACGCGGAGATCTTGTCCTTGGCGCTCCACACCGAGAACCAGACTTCATCGCCGTCCTTGTTGTACTCGGGCTGGACGATGCGCTTGGCGCCGTCGTCCTTGATGCCAGCCCATTCGCCGATTGGCAGCACTTCGTAGCCCTTTTCGAGGTTCTTGATGTCAAACACGGCAATCGATTGGCTGTTCTTGGCATCGGGGTTCAGAGGCGTATCGACCCACAGGTTTTGCGACTTCGGATGCGTCTTGATGAACAAGGAGCCGCCACCCTGACCCTTGACAGTCTGCACCACGCGCCAGGCTTGGTCTTTGTGCTTCTTCGGGTCGGTACCAATCATGCTGATGGTCTCATCACCAAGGTGGCTGGTGGCCCACACCGGACCAAACTTTGGATGCACGAAATTGGCGCCGCGACCCGGATGCGGTACTTTGCCCACGTCGATCAAGGCAGCCAGCTTGTCTTCCTTGGTATCCACCACGGCGATCTTGTTGGACGCGTTGGCGGCAACCAGGAAGTAGCGCCCGCTCGAATCCATGCCACCGTCGTGCAGGAACTGCGCGGCGTTGATGGTGGTGATCTTCAGGTTGTTCATATCCTTGTAGTTGACCACCAAGATCTTGCCGGTCTCCTTGGCGTTGACGATGAATTCCGGGTTGTAGTGCGATCCGACGATGGCGGCAACACGTGGCTCGGGATGGTATTCCTGCGTACCCACCGTCATGCCGCGCGTCGACTCAATGCGCAGTGGCTTGAGTGAGTCGCCCTCCATGATCACAAACTGGGGTGGCCAGTAGGTACCAGCAATGGCGTACTTGTCTTCGTAGCCTTTGTACTTGGAAGTCTCCACTGAGCGCGCTTCCAGCCCCACCTTGATCTCGGCCACGTTGCTGGGGTCTGCCATCCACAGGTCGATCAGGTTGATACGGGCATCGCGACCAATGACGTAAAGGTAGCGACCAGACTGCGACATGCGCGAGATGTGCACAGCGTAGCCAGTCTTGATAATTTTTACTATCTTCTTCGATTTGCCGTCAATAAGCGCGATCTCACCGGAATCACGCAGGGTCACGGAGAACAAGTTCGCCAAGTCCAGGTTGTTCATCTTCTTGGTCGGACGGTCCTTCGGCTGCACCGAGACCTTCAGCGATGCCATCATTTCCTTCATTCCCCACTCGGGCGGTGTTGGTGGCTCCTGCTGAATGTAGCGCGCCATCAGGTCAACTTCGGCGTCGTTCAGTTCCCCGGATGTGCCCCAGTTTGGCATGCCGCCGGGTGAGCCGTACTTGATGAACACCTTGAGGTACTCGGTACCGCTCGGGATCGTTTTGTCGGTGGTCAAGGCCTTGCCGGTCGCACCCTTGCGCAACACGCCGTGGCAACCCGCGCAACGCTGAAAGTAGATGTTCTTGCCCTTCTCGAACTCGTCCTTGGACATCGCCGGAGCTTTGGGGTTGATGTTGTGGTACATCTCCGCCTGGCCCACGGGTGACGCGTCACCGGCTTGGTAGCTCTTTTCGGACGGGCTTCTCTGCTCCTGGCTTTTTTCCTGGGCGATGGCACTTGTGGCTGCCAGGGGCAGCGCCAGGGCCAACGCAATGATGGACCCGGCTGTGCGCCAGACCCCGTGCTTGCTCTTGCTCATTTGAACTCCGGTGATAAGGATGGATGCGTCGAACGTGGTGATTCCCACCAGGTTGCGAGACTAAGGCTCAACCCTCAGTAGCTAGTTGATCAAGATCAAAAGACGAACTAAAACCGGGCATCAATCTGATCGACGCGCGAGCGCCGACCCTGTGGCTGTGAGACCCGAGCAACAGTCTCTAAGGGCCACCTACTTCAACCACTCCCGTCATCTCCGGATGCGGCCCACAGTGGTAAGAAAAGCGCCCCGCCGCATCAAAGCGGCGTTGCCAACTCTCATCAGGAAAGAATCGCTCGGATTCCCCTCCCTGCTCAACCGAAAACACCACCGAATGGCTGGTTCGCTTCTCCCGATTGACCCACTTGACTGTGTCGCCCACCTTGATCTGAACCAGTTTCGGCTCAAACCGGTAGTTCTGGATCACGACTTCAACCGTTTGTTGACAATGCGCCGACACCGGCAGCGCACCGAGGAGCAACGCGAACGCCGCAATTGCCAGCGTGCCCGACTGATTCACGACACCAGCGCACATGTCATCTGCGGCCCCACGCACCGCCGACTACTGCTTGACGGCCTTCACGTCGCCATCGGCGCCCACACCCAGTGTGTAACCCAGCGACACGTGATGGAATCGGCCGCTGGCGTTGTCACCGTGCACGGCCAATCCGAACGGAATCGTCTTGCCTTCACCCGGGTTCTTTCGGGTGAAGATAACGGTGTAAGTGTCGGCGGCCTTGGCGCCTTCAGCCTTGGCACCCAGCGTGCCACCGTCCATCTTGCGCTCGCTGGTTACGGTACCGTCGGCGACCTTGGCACCCTTGGCGCTTTTCCACTGCATCAGCTCGTAGGAGCCTTCCTTGGTGTACTTGGTCTTCTTGTCGGCGCCACCGGGCATGGTTCGCGCGTCAGCGTGACACGCCGCCCAGCAACCAACTTGCGCCGCCTGGGGCACCTTGGCATCAGGGAACATGACGGTAGCCTTCACTTCATTGTCCTTGTCACCCTTGTCAGCACCCCCGGCGGGCGCCTTGAAGGTCAGGCGAATGTACAGATTGGCGGCGTCGTATGCTGCCTGCACTGCCACTGGATAAATCATGGTCTTGGGTGCGCCAACAGGCTCCAGTTCCTTGTCGGCCAGGCGCTTGAAGTTGAAGTTCAAGGTGCCCTTCTCCTCGTGGCAGCCGACGCAGGTTTCGCCCTTCTTCATGCCCGCCGTACCACTGTGGTCGGACTTCTTGTTGATCCATTCGATGGGTGTCACACCGGCATGGAAAACGTTGATGTCACGCTTGGGCACCTTGTTCCAGTCCGGGGCGGCGTGGGCAAACGGTGCGCCCACGCTCAACAGCGCGCCCAGCACCAGCGTGGAAAAAGTCGTCTTGTTCATTTAGATAGGTCCTTATTGGTTGGCCAGAAATGATCGATTTCAGTACCCTGACAATGAATTGTCAAGCACCGACTACTCGTCGTCTTCCTTCATGCCCTTGGGCTTGTTGTGAGAAATTCCTTTGTGACAATCGATACAGGTCTTCTTCTCGTCCTGGGCGATCTTGTGCATTTTGGCACCACGCAGTTTCTGCTTTTCGGTGTCCATGCCCTCGAAACTGTGGCAGTTGCGACACTCACGCGAATCCACCGCCTTCATGCGCGCCCACTCGTGTTCTGCCAGACGCAGGCGATTGGCCTCGAATTTTTCCTTGGTGTCGATGGTGCCCATCAACTTGCCCCACAACTCGGCACTCGCCTGAATCTTGCGGACCATCTTGTGGCCCCACTCCTTGGGCACATGGCAATCTGAACAGGTGGCCCGCACGCCAGTGCGGTTGCTGTAGTGAATGGTTTTCTTGTACTCCTGGTACACGTTGTCACGCATCTCATGGCAAGAGATGCAGAACTCCATCGTATTGGTCGCTTCCATGGCTGTATTGAAACCGCCCCAAAAGAAGACACCCGAAAAAAAACCAACCGTGAGCAATCCCAACAGTGAGTACTTTGTGCTTGGTTTTCTCAGTGCCGCCCAAAGGCCCGCAATCTTTCCAGCCATTACCATTCTCCAAACGTTTTAGATAGTTCTTGCTACGGCAAAAGAAGAAGGGCTGGTGCCCCTCTTCCTTGCCGTCAGCTCTCGACTGCAGATCAGTAGATATCGTGCTGCGTGTTGTAGACGTTGAACTTGCCGGTTGGGGTGATCATTTTCGGATCGGTGATCACCTTCTTCACTGCCAGCGTCTTGTCATCGTAGACCACGATGGCGGACTGGTCGGTCTTGCCACCCCACAAGGAGATCCACACTTCGGTGCCATCCGCACTGTACTCGGGGTGAACCGCGCGACGGGTAGCCTTGGTGACCGGCAGACCGGAGTCTTTGGCCACGTTGATGGTCTTGAATGGCTTGGACAGATCGCCCATCTTCCACACCGACACCGACTCAGCCGTTTCCTTATCCGAGTTCTGCGCCGAGTCCGCCCACAGGTGAGTCGACTTGGGGTGCGTCTTCACGAACAGGTTGCCCGGCACGTGTTTGACTTCCTGCACCACTTTCCAGTTGAATTCCTTGAACTTGGCGTACTTCTTGTCCTCCGACGGCGTGCTGATCAGCGTCACCACGTCAGCGCCCAAGTGGCCGGTCGCCCAGACGGGGCCAAACTTCGGATGAACGAAGTTCGCGCCACGGCCTGGGTGGGGGATCTTGGCCGTATCAACCAGGGCAGCCAGCTTGCCTGTCTTCAGGTCCACCGCTGCGATCTTGTTGGACGCGTTGGCCGCGACCAAGAAGTAACGCTTGGAGGCGTCAAAACCACCGTCGTGCAGGAACTTGGCGGAGCCGATGGTGGTGGTCTTCAGGTTTTCAATATCTGAGTAATCCACCAACAGGATCTGGCCGGTTTCCTTGATATTGACCACCCATTCCGGCTTGATCTCGGAGGACACGATCGACGCTACGCGCGGCTCGGGATGGTATTCACCATCAACGGTCATGCCGCGGGTGCTCACGACCTTGCGTGGCTTGAGCGTGTCGCCATCCATGATGACGTACTGAGGCGGCCAGTAGGAACCGGCGATCGCGTAGGTGTCTTCGAATCCCTTGAACTTGGAGGTGTCCACCGAGCGCGCATCAAAGCCAATCTTGACTTCCGCCACCACGCCGGGCTTTTCCATCCACAGGTCAATCAGCGACAGGCGCCCATCGCGACCGATCACATACACATAACGACCCGACTTGGACAAGCGCGAGATATGCACGGCGTAGCCAGTCTTGACGATGCTGCGGATATCCTTGGTGTCGCCATCGATCAGCGCCACTTCGCCGGTATCGCGCAAGGTGACCGAGAACATGTTCTTGAGGTTGAACTTGTTCATCTGCTTGGTCGGGCGGTCCTTGACGGGAACAAGCACCTTCCAGGAATCCATCGTGTCCTTGAAGCTGTACTCTGGTGGCACATCCGGTGTGTTCTGGATGTATTTGGCCATCAGGGTCAGTTCTTCCTTGGTCAGAATGTCGTCAAAGTTGACCATGCCGCCGTCGGTACCGTACCCGATAATCTTTTCAAGCCTGGATTGGCCCAGAGCCAGGGTTCCACCCTCGGTCTTCTTGCCGTCCTTGTCGGTCTTGCTCCAGTGCGGCTCCAGGTTCTTGCCCGTGGCACCTTTGCGCAAGACACCGTGGCAGCCCGCACAGCGTTCGAAGTAAATCTTCTTGGCGGCTTCTTTTTCTGCGGCCGTCATCACGGGCACTTCGGGACCCTTGTCCTGCGCCAGGGCAGAAATCGAGAACGCGGTCAGTATCACTGCCGCCACACTGGAAAGACGCTGAATCTTCATAAATTTTCTCCGTTTTTACTTCACAGCCATCCCACCTTCTAGGTGGACATCTCGGCTCGACGAAGGCTGCAGTTATTCGTTTCGAGCAATTCATTGTCTGCCCGCATCCAGGGTTAACCCTTAACCTAGATCAAACATCCGTCAAGATTTTTCTGAGCACCCATGGCGGACGAATGGACTCAAATAGACTATGTGTCGGGTTAACGAAATTTGACGTTGCTCGTCTATTTTTCTCACTAAATGCCGGGCAAACTGTCTGCCCAGTGCGCGTTGACTAGCCCGAGCTGGTCGGAGAGGGCCGGTGCCGTAAGATTGGCTCCCCCGGGATTGAGAAACCAAGAATTGAAAAACGAGTCCACGCTTTCCTTCTCCGAACTCGGGTGCTCCCGCGGTGAACGCCAGCTCTTTCGGGGCGTTAACTGCCGCTTGGAGAGCGGTCGCTGGCTGTATGTTACCGGCGCAAATGGTGTAGGCAAGACCAGCTTGCTGCGCATGGTCTGTGGCCTGGCGCCGGTAGACTCGGGCCGAATCCTGTGGAATGACATCCCCATCCACGCCCAAAGGGATACCTTCTACGAGGAGCTGTTCTACCTTGGCCACGCCAACGCTCTGCAAGAATCCATGACGGTGATGGAGAATTTGCGCTTCCGCTGCGCGTTGGCTGGCTTTGGGCTGGACGATGCAGTCGCGCCGGAGGTGCTCGCCCGTTTTGGGTTGAAAGGTCGCCAGAACCAGTTGGTCCGGCATTTGTCGCAGGGGCTCAAGCGCCGCGTGGCGTTATCGCGCCTGGCTCTGAGCCCGGCGCGTTTATGGGTGCTCGATGAGCCGTTTGTGGCGATGGACGAGGCGGGGGTACGGCTGTTGGCCGACCTGATCGCGTCGCACCTGGGCCAAGGGGGACTGGCGGTGTTGACCAGCCATCAGCAAGTTGACATCGGTGCGATCCCGGCCCAGATGCTGGAGTTGGGCGCATGAGCGCGACCAGACTGGGCCTTGCCGGCGTGCTGATGGCCGTGTTGCGTCGGGAGGTGGCATTGGCCGTGCGTCAAAAGGGCGAAGTGCTGACGCCGCTGGTGTTTTTCGTCGTCATCGCCAGCCTGTTTCCGCTGGGAATCGGCCCGGAATCCGCCTTGCTGCAGCGCATGGCGCCGGGGGTGCTGTGGGTCAGCGCGTTGCTGGCGGCGATGCTGTCGCTGCAACGCCTGTTTGCGACCGACTATACCGATGGAAGTCTGGAACAAATGGTGCTGTCGGGGACGCCGTTAAGTCTGTTGGTGGCGGCCAAGGCCTTCTCCCACTTCTTGCTTTCTGGACTGCCGCTGGTGCTGATGGCCCCGGTGCTGGGCCTGCAGTTTGGTCTGGACGGTGATGCACTGGGCATCCTGATGCTATCGCTGCTGCTGGGCACACCGACGCTGAGCCTGATTGGCGCCATTGGTGCGGCGCTGACCTTGGGTGTGCGCGGCGCAGGGGTATTGCTTTCGCTGTTGATCCTGCCACTGTATATTCCCGTGCTGATATTTGGTGCCGGCGCCGTCGAAGCGCACACCACCGGCTTGGGTGCCAATGGCCACCTCTCCCTGCTGGCCGCACTGCTGGTGTTGTCGGCCTTTTTTGCACCCCTGGCAACGGCCACGGCCTTGAGGATTTCCCTGGAATGACAACACCTGTGATTCATTGGTTCAAGTACGCCTCACCGCAGAACTTCTACGCTCTGGCAGGTCGGTTGTGGCCCTGGTTTGCCGCCGCGGCGGCGGCTCTGCTGGCCATCGGCCTGTGGATTGCGTTCTTCGTGGCGCCGGTCGATGCGCAGCAGGGGCAGGGCTATCGCATCATCTTCGTGCACGTTCCGGCGTCGCAAATGTCCATGTTCATTTACCTGATCATGGCATTCTGGGCCGGCCTGGGCTTGGCATTCAACACGCGGCTCTCCAGCATGATGGCCTCTGCACTGGCGCCAACAGGGGCCTTGTTCGCCTTTCTGTCGTTGGTGACCGGGGCACTCTGGGGCAAGCCCATGTGGGGCGCCTGGTGGGTCTGGGATGCCCGGCTAACCTCAACTCTGATCCTGCTCTTCCTGTACCTGGGCTTCCTGGCGCTTCAGTCGTCGATTGACGACCCACGACGCGCCGACAAGGCCGGCGCGGTGCTGGCCCTGGTGGGCGTGGTCAATGTGCCCATCATCTATTTTTCTGTCCAGTGGTGGAACACCCTGCACCAGGGTGCATCGGTGTCACTGACACGTGCGCCCTCGATGGCCAGCACCATGCTTTGGGGCATGCTGATCATGGTCGTTGCGTTCTGGATGTACGCCATCGCGGTGGCGCTGGTACGGGTGCGCGCCATCATCCTTGAGCGCGAACGACATACGGAGTGGGTCAAACATGCAGTGGAATAGCGCATCCGAGTTCTTCGCCATGGGAGGCTACGGCCTATATGTCTGGGGCAGCTTCGGCATCACGGCTGGCGTGATGGTGATTGAAGTGCTCCTGGTCAGACAACGGCGCAAGCATGCGTTGCGGAACCTTCGCAACGAAATCGCATCTGAGAGTACATCTTCATGAAACCCCGTCACAAACGCGCTTCGATCATTGCCGGCGGCCTGGCCGCCGTGGGTTTGGCCGCCTATTTTGTGCTCAACGCGTTCGAGAGCAACCTGGTGTTCTTTTTCACGCCCACACAGATTGCCGCGGGTGAGGCGCCCAAAAACCGGACCTTTCGTGTCGGCGGCATGGTGAAGGACGGTTCCGTCAAACGCGACAACCTGACCGTGGCCTTTGTCGTCACGGATACGTCCAAAGAGGTGCCGGTGTCGTACACGGGCATCCTGCCTGACCTGTTTCGCGAGGGCAAAGGCGTCGTCGCGCAAGGCAAGTTGGGCCCTGACGGTCGTTTCACGGCATCCGAAGTGCTGGCCAAGCACGATGAAAACTACATGCCTCCAGAAGCCCAGCATGCCGTGGACCAGGCCCAGAAAACCATCAAGACTCTGAAGTAAAGCCTTGCCGGACAGGTCGCCTGGGCACCCAGCGCGCCCAACCTGCCCTCAAACAGAACCAGGACACCCCATGATTCCCGAACTAGGTCACTTTGCGCTGATCCTGGCCTTGATGGTCGCGCTGGCTACCGGATTGCTCAGCGTCATCGGCGGCCAGTTGGGCCGCGCCAACTGGATCGCGATTGCCCGCCCGGGCGCGCACGCGCTGTGGCTACTGACTGCGCTGTCGTTTGCTTGCCTCACCTATGCGTTCTACACCAACGACTTCTCGGTCTCGTATGTAGCGCAGCATTCCAACTCCAAGCTGCCAGGGTTGTACCGGATCGCCGGTGTGTGGGGCGGGCATGAAGGCTCGCTGCTGTTATGGCATTTCATGCTGACCTCCTGGATGCTGGCGGTGGCCGTCTTCTCGCGCCAGTTGCCCGATGCGATGGTGTCCCGCGTGCTGGGCGTCCTGGGCCTGGTGGCGGTGGGTTTTCTGCTGTTCATGTTGATCACCTCCAACCCCTTTGAGCGCCTGAGCGAGATCCCCGCCGACGGCAAAGACCTCAACCCTTTGTTGCAGGACCCCGGCTTGGTGTTTCACCCGCCCCTGCTCTACATGGGTTATGTTGGTTTCGCAGTGCCCTTTGCGTTCGCCATCGCCGCCCTGCTCAATG
This sequence comes from Candidatus Rhodoferax randersensis, assembly GCA_016718155.1. Lineage (GTDB taxonomy): Bacteria > Pseudomonadota > Gammaproteobacteria > Burkholderiales > Burkholderiaceae_C > Rhodoferax_D > Rhodoferax_D randersensis. The sequence goes on from JADKEH010000014.1 coordinate 65,303, forward strand.
GCCGCCTGGATGCAGCCTGGGCTCGCTGGTCACGACCCTGGGCCACGGCCGCCTGGCTGTTTCTGACGCTGGGCATCGCCCTGGGGTCATGGTGGGCCTACTACGAACTGGGCTGGGGCGGCTGGTGGTTCTGGGACCCGGTCGAAAACGCCTCGTTCTTGCCCTGGTTAATCGGCACCGCCTTGATCCACTCACTGGCGGTCACGGAAAAACGAGGCCTGTTCAAGAACTGGACCATCGTGCTGGCCATCACAGCGTTTTCGATGAGCCTGCTTGGTACGTTCCTGGTGCGCTCGGGCGTGCTGACATCCGTGCATGCCTTCGCTACCGACCCCAAGCGCGGCGTCTTCATCCTGCTGTTTTTGTCAGTGGTAGTGGGCGGCTCGCTGGTGCTGTTTGCCATGCGGGCGAGCAAGGTTCGCACGGGTGGAACGTTTGCGCTGGTCTCGCGCGAGACTTTTTTGCTGCTCAACAACGTATTACTGGCAACGGCTGCCGCCAGTGTGTTGCTGGGAACCTTGTACCCGTTGATCGTCGACGCCCTCAACCTTGGCAAACTCTCGGTCGGGCCACCCTACTTCAACGCCGTGTTTGCGCCCATCATGGTGCCGGTGCTGCTGTTCATGGTGATCGGCTCCTACGCCCGATGGAAGAACGACAACGTGGCCGAACTGGCCAAAAAGCTGCGCCCGGTGGCAATCATCTCGGTGCTGGCGGGTTGCAGCCTGCCCCTGTTGGCCGGACCCTGGTCGTGGCTGGTTGCCCTTGGCTTGAGCCTGGCCCTGTGGATCATTTTGGGGTCGGCACTGCAGATCTTCCGCCAGGTGCGCGACACCGCCAACTGGAAGTCCACACCGATGTCTTTTTGGGGCATGCATGTGGCCCACATCGGTATTGCCGTCTGCGTGGTGGGCATCACCATGGTCAAGGGTTATGAGACCGAGAAAGACGTGCGGATGGTGATGGGCGACACGGTCGCCGTGGGTGGCTACACCTTTCGCCTGATCGGCATTCGCGAGGTCTCCGGCCCCAATTACGCCGCCGACGTGGGTGATGTGGAGCTGATTCGGGACGGTCGCGTGCTTAAGATTCTGCACCCCGAGAAGCGAACCTACTTTTCATCCAGCATGCCCATGACCGAAGCCGCCATCGACACCGGGCTAACCCGCGACGTCTATGTCTCGCTCGGCGAACGCCTTGAGGGCGGCGGCAATCCAGCATGGGCGATGCGGGTCTACCACAAGCCCTTCATCACCTGGATCTGGGGTGGCTGCGTGCTGATGGCCTTGGGTGGCGCCATGGCGGCACTGGACCGGCGTTACCGCCGCAAGGTGGCCTCGGCGGCGAACGCGTCGATCGGCAAGGGATTGACCGCATGAAGAAGGCGCTTATCCCGCTGGCGCTGTTCGTGGTGCTGGTGATCTTCCTTGCAATTGGCTTGACGCGTGACCCGCGCGAAGTGCCCTCGCCACTGGTGGGCAAGGCTGCGCCCCAGTTCTCCGCGCCGCGCCTGCATGCGCCAGACCAGCAGTTCTCAACCCAGCAGATGCTGGGCAAGGTATGGCTACTCAACGTCTGGGCCTCATGGTGCGTGGCCTGCCGCCAGGAACACCCGATCCTGATGGAATTTGCGAAGACCAAGACCGTGCCAATCATCGGCCTGGACTACAAGGACCAAGCCAGCGACGGATTGAAGTGGCTGGCGCGTCATGGCGATCCCTATGAGCTGTCCGTAACCGACCGCGACGGCCGCATTGGTATCGACTACGGCGTCTACGGCGTGCCGGAGACCTTTCTGATCGACAAAGCGGGCGTGATTCGCTACAAGCACATCGGTCCGGTCACCGACGAAGCGCTGAAAGACAAGATCGTGCCCCTGATTCGGGAGTTGAACAAGTGAAGGCCTGGGTATTGATCCTTTTCGCGCTGCTGTTCTCGGCAAACTCCTGGGCGGGCGAGGCACCCCCGTTGGCCGAAGACCCGGTGGTGGAGAAACGTCTGAATGCGATCTCGGAGGAACTGCGCTGCCTGGTGTGCCAAAACGAATCCCTGGCCGGCTCGCGGGCCGACCTGGCGCTGGACCTGCGCCGCGAGATTCGGGGCTTGATCAAGGCCAACAAGTCGGACCAGGAGATCATGGAGTTCATGGTCAGCCGCTATGGCGACTTCGTGCGCTACCGCCCGCCGGTCAATCCCATCACCTGGCTGTTGTGGTTTGGCCCACTGCTGTTGCTGATTGGCGCTGTCGTGGCGCTGGTTCGCATGGTACGCGGCAGTGCCCGTGACAGCTCCTCCCCGACGCTCGACGCGGCCCAGCGCGAAAAGGCGCAACGCCTGCTCAAGGAAGCCGATCCCTCATGACAGTTTTTTTTGCAATCGCAGCGCTGTTGACGCTGCTGGTGGTGGGCTGGCTGATGCGTGCGCTGCTGCGCCCCACCGCTGGCAGTCTCGTATCGAGTCAGAACCTGAACATTTCAATTTACCGGGATCAGTTGCAGGCGCTGGAGCGGGACCTCGCGCGCGGCGCCATCAGCGCAGCCGACTATGACGCAACCCGCGACGAGTTGCAGCTTCGCATGCTCGACGACACCGACGCGGGCGACTCCGCCGCTGCCGGGGCAACACCGGCACCGCGGGCCGGGCGCCGCTCCGCGTTGGCCATTGCGGTTCTGATCCCTGTGGCGGCTGCCAGCATGTACGCGTGGCTGGGCCAGCCGACGGCCATGGACCCCGCTGCGGCGCAGGCGTCGGCCAACCAGCAGGTTGAACAAATGGTCGAAGGACTGGCCGCAAGGCTGCAAGCCAATCCGGGCGACCGAAAGGGCTGGGCCATGCTGGCGCGCTCCCTCAAGGTAATGGGACGTCTGGACGAGGCCGAGCAAGCCTTTCAAAAGGCCGGCGACGCGATCAACGACGATCCCGAATTGCTGGTGGCCTACGCCGACTTGCTGGCGGTGCGCGCCGACCACAACATCGCGGGCCGTCCCCTGGAACTGGTCCAGCAGGCCCTGGCACTCGATCCAAAGCACCCGATGGGTTTGATGATGGTCGGCGTGGCCGCTTACCGCCAGGGTGATTTCAAAGCCGCAATAAGCCATTGGGAGAATCTGCTCACCGTCCTTCCACCTGACTCTGACGATGCCCGGCAGATTGCGTCCAACATCGCCGAGGCGCGCGAACGTGCTGGCGCGCCTGGCGCGCCAAAGTCCGCCCGCCCGAGCGACGCGACGGCGAGCAAACAAGCCCCTGCAGCGCCTGCTGCAGCAGGTGCCATGACGCAGGAAAAGATCAACCAGATGGTCGAGGGCCTGGCGACACGCCTCAAGTCCCAACCCGACGACCTGGCAGGGTGGGCCAGGTTGGCGCGCGCCTACAAGGTGCTGGGTCGCCTGGAAGAAGCTGAACAAGCCTACGTGAAGGCGGGCAAACAGGTTGATGGCGACCCTGACCTGCTGACCCAGTACGCCGATCTGCTGGCCATGCGCGCTGGCAATCAACTCGAAGGCCGACCGCTGGCGCTGCTCGACAAAGCGCTGGCCTTGAACCCCAAGCACCCGATGGCCTTGATGATGGCCGGCTCGGCGGCGTTCCGACGTGCCGACTACGCGCTGGCCATCACGCACTGGGAGAAGGCCCTCACAGTGCTTGAACCAGGCTCACGAGATGCCACCTTGGTCGCGGGCGAGATTGCTGACGCCCGTGCCAAACTGAAGGCCAGACAGCCGACTGGCGCCAAGCCTTGATCGGGAAACCAACGCGCAGCGCGGACTGCTGGTCGGCAAAGCGGGGCGGACACGGTTCGACGTGACGACACATGAACAAGCACTTATAATGCATCAATTGCAGTCCCGCGTCGGATAGCCAAGATCCGACGCACAGTTGAAGGCAGGCCTGGCGGCCAAGCCGATGCAGTCTGTCCCCTACACTTTCAGGAGATCCGTCATGAGCACCGAATTTGCCAGCACCATCGACGTCCGCGAAGTCGAGCCGCGCCAACGTCACCCCAAGATTTTCAGCATGTTCAACGCACTGGAAGTCGGCCAGTCGATGCAATTGATCAACGATCATGATCCGCGTCCGCTGTACTTTCAGTTCCAGTCGCTGGCCAATGGCCAATTCAACTGGCAGTACCTGGAGTCCGGCCCGAACCTGTGGCGCGTCGAAATCAGCAAGACGGCCCCCGCTGCGGTGGCCTCCACCGGCAGTTGCTGCGGCAACGGCGCTTGCGGCGGTTAAATCCGGTGCCAGCGACCCGAGTGGTCGCTCACTGACAAAATTGCGGCTTCCGCAAGCCACGCGCTTGGTCGGCGGCTAACGGCTTCACGCCTGCCGAGGGAAGACACTGCGAAGTCGGGCTGGCCCGGCCTGCGAGCCCACCGCCTGAGCGCTCTCACGCGAACGCCGGCACATTTGGGCTCTCATAAATAACTTCAACGACACCCCTGCCTGCGGTCCGCCATGGGCTGGGCGCAAGTAAAATTGGAGCGTCCGTTGGAGAATTAAAACCCGCTTCAGACGCACCGGTATCACACGGTCGCTGTCAAGCTGACAAGCCCCAATACTCAGGTCGCTCTGGACTGCTAATCTTGATTGGATTGCCGTCGCGATAGTCCAGCGCCGCCTCACCAAATCTCCCCTCAATTTTGGAAATCTGTCACATGTCCGACCAAACCGTTGACCGCCCGACCCGCCCACAGTCCAACACCTTGCTGGCCCAGGACATCAGCCAGGAAGTGCTGATCGAAAAATACAGCAAGGGTGACGAACAAACGATTTTTGACGTCAACCAGCGTGTGGCCCGCGCCTTGGCCGCCAACGAAGCACCCGAGCATCAAAAGGCGTGGGAAGCCAAGTTTCTGCAGGCTCTGCAAAATGGTTTTCTTCCCGCAGGGCGCATTCAGTCAGCCGCCGGCACGGATCTGTCGGCCACACTGATCAACTGCTTTGTGCAACCGGTGGGCGACTCCATCGCCCATATCGAAGACGGCCACCCTGGCATCTACACGGCCCTGACCGAAGCGGCCGAGACCATGCGCCGCGGCGGCGGTGTCGGCTACGACTTCTCGCGCATTCGCCCGCGTGGCGCCTGGGTTGGCAGCACCCAGAGCAGCGCCTCCGGGCCGGTCAGCTACATGCGGGTGTTCGACCGTTCCTGCGAGACGGTTGAGTCGGCCGGCGCGCGCCGGGGCGCCCAGATGGGCGTGCTGCGCTGCGACCATCCGGACATCGAAGAATTCATTCACGCCAAGGATCATGGCGACCTGAAGAACTTCAACATCTCGGTCGGTGTCACCGATGCTTTCATGGCTGCGGTACAGGCCGACGGCGAGATTGAGCTGGTGCACCGTGCCGAGCCGGGCCAATCCCAAAAGGCCGCCGGGGCCTACCAAACCCAGGATGGCAGCCACTGGGTCTACCGCAAGCTCAAGGCGCGTGAGTTGTGGGACCAGGTGATGCGCTCCACCTACGACCATGCCGAACCCGGCGTTTTGTTCCTGGACCACATCAACCGCGACAACAACCTGTCGTATTGCGAAACCATTGCCAGCACGAATCCGTGTGTCACGGCCGACGCCTGGGTCATGACTACCGACGGCGCGCGCCAGGTGCGCAGCCTGATCGGCAAGCGCTTTACCGCCGTCGTGGATGGCCAGGCGTTCGCCACCGAGTCCGAGGGCTTCTTCGCGACCGGGCACAAGCCGGTATTGAATTTGCGCTGCCGCGAAGGGCAGTCCTTGCGCCTGACCGCCGACCATCCGGTGCGCCGGGTGCGAAGCAAAACCCGCTACGCCATCGAGGCCGAATGGACCAAAGCAGGTGAACTGTCGTCCGGCGACGAAGTCATGCTGCACAACCACCGTGCGCTGCTGGGCTGGGATGGCGCGTACAACCAGGCGCAGGGCTACCTGATCGGGCTGTTGGTAGGCGACGGCACACTGAAAAAGGACAAGGCCATACTGTCGGTGTGGGCGCCCGAATTGAAGCTGGTTGCCAATGGCACAACAACCAGCATGGAACACAGCGCAACGGGCATCATGCAAGCCGCCTTGGCAGCGGCGCAGACCCTGCCGCACCGCGCTGACTTCCAGGGCTGGCAGCGCTGCATCGATGAGCGCGGCGAATTCCGGCTGGTCAGTGGCGCCTTGCGCAAGCTGGCGCTGGAGTTGGGATTGGCGCCAGGGCACAAGACACTCACGCCCGCCATCGAAGAGGGTTCCAGCGCCTTCTACAGCGGTGTGCTGCGCGGTCTGTTCGACGCGGACGGTTCGGTACAAGGCAGCCAGGAAAAAGGGGTCAGCGTGCGACTGACCCAGGCTGACCTGGCGCTGCTGGAAACCACGCAGCGCATGCTGCTGCGTTTGGGCATCGCCTCCACCATTTACCGCGTACGCCGCCCTGGCGGACCACGCACGCTGCCCAATGGCAAAGGCGGCACCCAAGCCTACGAGACCCAAGCTCTCCACGAACTGGTCATCAGCGGTGACAACCTGGCCAGCTATGCCGAGTTGATTGGCTTCGAAGACACGGCCAAAGCGCAGCGCTTGGCCGATGCGCTGAGCGGCTACCAACGCCAGCTCAACCGCGAGCGTTTCACAGCTACGGTCGAATCGCTCACGCCCGACGGCGTGGAGGATGTGTACGACGTGACCGTCACCGATGTCCATGCCTTCGACGCCAATGGCTTATACGTTCACAACTGCGCCGAGCAACCACTGCCCCCCTATGGCTGCTGCTGCCTGGGCTCGATCGACCTGACGCGCTTCATCAAGAACCCGTTCGAAGACAACGCCGAATTTGACCGGGCCGCCTTTGCCGACGTGGCGAGGGTCGCCACCCGCATGCTTGACAACGTGCTCGACGTCACCGTCTGGCCCTTGCCCCAGCAGCAGGAAGAAGCCCGCAGCAAGCGCCGCGTGGGTCTGGGCTTCACCGGACTTGGCGATGCCTTGGTGATGCTCAATTTGCGCTACGACACCCAGCCAGCCCGCGACATGGCGCGCCAGATTTCGGAACTGATGCGCGACACCGCCTACGACGCGTCGGTGGAACTGGCGCGCGAACGCGGCGCCTTCCCCCTGTTCAATGCTGACCTGTATTTGAGTGGCCAGACCTTCGCCTCGCGCCTGCCCGCGCCGCTGAAGGAGCGCGTGCGCGCGCACGGCCTGCGCAACTCGCACCTGCTGTCGATTGCCCCCACCGGCACCATCAGCCTGGCCTTTGCCGACAACGCCAGCAACGGCATCGAGCCGGCCTTCAGCTGGTCCTACACCCGCAAGAAGCGCATGGTGGACGGCAGCTTCAAGGAGTACCCGGTGGAAGACCACGCCTGGCGCCTGTACCGCCACCTGCGCGGCGCCGATGCGCCCCTGACCCCGGCGTTTGTCACCGCGCTGGAGATGAGTGCCCAGGCTCATGAAGCGATGGTGGCCACGGTGGCACCGTTCATCGACACCGCCATTTCCAAAACCGTCAACGTGCCGGCCGACTACCCCTATGCCGACTTCCAGAACCTGTACATGGAAGCCTGGCAGTCGGGCCTGAAAGGTCTGGCCACTTACCGCCCCAATTCAGTGTTGGGCTCGGTTCTGAGCGTCAGCAGCAACCAGGCGCCCGCCAAGGCCGCGCCAATTCAGCCACTTCAGATTGATGGCGCCAACCGGCGCCTGGCGCTGGAGCGCCTGCCCGCGCCGGTGCTGTCTTCGCTGCGCTGGCCTGGCCGCCCCGATTTGCCCGCAGGCAACCCGGCCTGGACCTTCATGGTGCAGCACCCGTTTGGCAGCTTCGCGCTGTTTGTCGGCGAGTTGGCGCCCGAAGGCGGCGGAGCGCCCAAGCCGTTCGAGGTCTGGGTCAACGGCACCGATCAACCGCGCGGGCTGGGCGCACTGGCCAAGACCTTGTCGATGGACTTGCGCTCCAACGATCCGGCTTGGCTGCAACTCAAGCTCGACGCCTTGGCCACGGTGGCCGAAGAACATTCGTTCGAGATGCCCTTTCCGCCGCATGGCGAACGGCGCCTGTTCCCCGGCGTGGTCGCGGCCACCGCCGCCGTGGTGCGCTGGCGCTGCGAGCAGCTCAAGGCGCTGCCCGGTGGCGACAAGCTCAGCCCCACGCCAGTGATCGATGCCATGTTCAGCCGGGGTGAGCCGCAGACCGGCCCGTCCGGAACGCTGGCCTGGTCGGTCGACATCGACAACCCGGCCACGGGCGAAGCGTTCACGCTCACACTCAAGGAAATCACGCTGCCGGGCCACGATGGCAATCCGGTCACCCGCCCCTGCGCGGTCGGCTTCTCGGGCAACTACCCCAAGGCGCTCGATGGCCTGGCGCGCCTGTTGTCGCTGGACATGCGCGTGATCGACCCAGCCTGGATCGGCATGAAGCTGCGCAAACTGCTCAACTACGCCGAGCCGCTGGGCCACTTCATGGCTTTTGTGCCCGGACTGCCGAACGGCGAGCGCCGCCAGCAAACCTGGCCATCAACCGTGGCCTATCTGGCACGCCTGATCATCCATCGCTACGCCATGCTGGGCGTGCTCGACGAGGAAGGTTTTCCGCTGCGCGACATGGGCGTGCTGGACGCACCCAAGAACCAGGCAGCACCCAGCACCATGGCCGGCAAGGTCTGCCCCGAATGCGGCAACCCCACCGTCATCCACAAGGACGGCTGCGACTTCTGCACCGCCTGCGGCTACGTGGGTCAATGCGGTTGACCTTGTGCGGCGCGGGTGCCAGTCGGTGGTGAAGCTGTGAGCCAGCCGCAAACCGTGCCGGGGTTTGATTCGCCGGCGGTGGGCTTTGAGCAGCCCTTCGAGATGCTCGAAGCCTGCCACAGCCGGGTGCAGCGCAGCCTGGCACTGCTGGAAAAGCTGCTGGCCTACGTTCAGACCAAAGGTCATGACGAGCAATCCCGGTCGGCCGCTGCCGACGTGCTGCGCTACTTCGATCTGGCCGCACCCCTGCACCATGCCGACGAGGAACTCAACATCTTTCCAATCGTGCTGACCCACGGCAACGCCACGGCCATCAGCGCGGTCGAATCGCTGCAGCGCGACCACCAGACCATGCATGCCTTGTGGCAGCGCGTGCGCGAGGTGCTCACCCCCTGGAGCCTGCCGGGCGCCGATGCGCCGGTCAGCGAAGTCGCGCAAGGCCTGATCACCGACTTCGTGGCCTGCTACGGCAGCCACATCCGCACCGAAGAAGACCTGGTCTACCCGCAGGCCCGCGCCTTGATGAGTCCGGCCCAGATCGCCGACATCAGTCAGCAGATGCGCGCGCGACGCCAGGGCTAAACGCCGGTGCCACGGCGCGCCGACTCAGTCGCGCACCACCAGCACCGGCAGGTGAATGTGCGACAGCACATGCTGGGCGACGCTGCCCAGCACCAGCTTTTCCAGACCACTGCGGCCGTGTGAGCCCATCACGATCAGGTCAGCCTGCGCGCCGGTGGCCGCGTCCACCACGCCACGCCAGGCAGCATGCGCTTCGACGATGGAGGTGGCGACCGTTACACCCGCCGCCTCAAAGGCCTGCCGCGCCGATTTGACGGCGGCGTTGGCCTCGGCCGTGGCGGCGCTCAGGTACTCGGTCTGGCCATAGGAAAAGTCCGTCCCGACGCCGGCAAACGGATAGGGGTCGATGACAAAGACCACCGTGACCTGGCTGCCAAAGGCACGGGCCAGGCCAATGGCCTTGTCCACCGCCAACGCGGCCGTGGGTGAACCGTCGACCGGAACCAAAATGTGTTTGAACATGACGAGAGTCTCCTGTTGAATGGATGGCATTGTGGGACAGACCCTGCGTTCTGTCTCCTTTTGATTGGCAAATTCTAATTCTCTGGTGGATGAGCGGCGGCGCTCACCCCTTCTCACGACATAGACTTGCAGCTTGTGCTAGGCCCTGCGATCGGTTCGTGATAATTCTTTGATATCGCTCAAGGTTTTCCGGGACCAAGCGCGTCACAGTCGGCAGCATGCTGCCTGCGTCCAACTTTCCGAATACTGCCGAAAGACAAACCGTTGCCTCTGGGGTGACCCTGCTCAGGCGCGCCGAGACACCCCACTGGGTCACTTATCTGGAATCCGGCCGAGTCGGCTTGGGGGTGCTCACGGGCAACGTCCTGGAGCATCAATTGGGCGTGCTGGAAGGCCCCGTCTGGCTGGAGGCCTCCACGGCCGTGCTGAACCTGCCCAGCGCGGTGGACGCCGTCTCCCAGACCGAGGTTTGCCTGCGTCGGGTGCCGCTGTCCGAATTCCGGCAATCGCTGTGCTCGCTGAATTCGTCGGCCCAGACCGTGCTGCATGACGTCGCCCAGGCTCATCGGCAGCAAACCGAAATGGCGGTAAGCCGTCTGGCCAAGGACGCGGAAGCACGCTGCGCCGAATGGCTGCTGCGCCACGCCGAGGCGGGTGAAGGCGGCGCCATGGCCGTGCCCCTGACCCAGCGCAAGCGCCTGATCGCGGCGCAGTTGGGCATTGCCCCGGAAACCCTGTCACGGGTGCTGCGCCATTTGCGTGAGCGCAACCTCATCAGTGGAACTGGCCGGATCCTGCATCTGGTCAATGCGGGCGCTCTGCGCGCGCTGGCAGGAAGCTAGGCACCTTGGACACCCCACCGCCCCCCGAGCGGGTGCCGACCACCGCAGCGGCGGTGCCAAAGTTCTCGACGCCAATCGAAACCAACCGTTTCCAACGCGCCGATGACCGCACGCTGGAGCACCTGCGCGCGCGGGTGGAGCAACTCAAATCCGATGCACTGCCCGCCGACCAAGGCTGGCCCGATGCGCGGGGCCGCCTGGGCGAACTGATCGAGGCGCTGCGCGACGTCACCTTGGCGCAGCAGCGGCGTCTTCGGGATTCCATGGCAATGGTCAACCAACTGCGGGCGATTCTGAGCAACGCCTCGGTCGGCATCATCATCACGCGCAGTGGGCGCTTCGAACTTCTGGGCCAGCACGCCTGCCGCATGCTGGGCTACAGCGAGGATGAATTGCTGGGTCGGTCCAGCCGGATCATTCAGCAATCCGACGCGGCTGCCAACGACTTCGGTGATCGCGTCCAAAGCGGCTTTCGAGACAGCGGCGTTTTTGACGGCGAGCACATTCTCAAACGCAAGGATGGCAGCGAGTTCTGGGCCCACTTGCTGGCTCGCGGCGTGGTTGCGGGCGACCCAAGCGGTGGCACCATCTGGATCGTTGAGGACATCTCCGACGCCCGCGCGGCACGCGAGCAATTGTCTTGGTCCGCCACCCACGACAGCCTGACCTTGTTGCCCAACCGGCGAGAATTTGAGAGCCGACTGAGCCACGCCATGAGTCAGTTCGCTGGACGCCACCTGTGTGCCATGTTCATCGATCTGGACCACTTCAAGGCCGTCAACGACAGCGCCGGTCACGCTGCGGGCGACGATGCGTTGCGCGAAGTGGCGCACCTTCTCGAAGCGCAACTGCGCGAAAGCGACACCGTAGCACGGCTGGGCGGCGACGAATTTGCAGCCTTGTTGCCAGGCTGCTCTTTGTCCCGGGCGCAGCAGTTGGCAGAGCAAATGGTGGCGGCCATTCACAATTGGCGTCTTTCGCATACGGGTGGTCCGCTGCAAATCGGTGCCAGCATTGGGGTGGTGGCGGTCACGCCGCAGATGGCCGACCTGGCCGAAGTGCTGCACGCGGCAGATACCGCTTGCTACGCTGCCAAGCGCGCCGGTCGGGGCCGTGTTGTCACCTTCCGCCCAGAGCAGCAATCAGGCCAAGGCTGATCGACGCTCCAGCGCGCGGCCGCCTCGCCGCGAGCGTGGTCAATCGCATCTCGCAAAGCGTCACCGCGTTTGATGATGGGGGTTGGTAGCGTTCCAAGCAGAAGCGGCCTGTCGCCCGCGTCGATACTGTGCAATAGGTACTTGCTTTGGGTGCTAACTATTGCACTAAGTGCTATGGTTTGATAGAATTCCAAGAGTGAAAAGAGTCTTCAAGACCAAGACTTTCAGCCGCTGGGCCAACAAAGTGTTGAGTGATTCCGCGCTGTGCCAGGCAGCGCGCGACATTGAACAGGGCTTGTTTGAGGCGGATTTGGGCGGCGGGCTGTGCAAGAAGCGTATCGCCGTGCCTGGTCAAGGCAAGAGTGGATCGTCGCGCACATTGGTCGCGAAGAAGCACAAGGACGCGATCTTCGTTTTGGCGGGTCGCGAGAAAAGTAAACCCGGATCTGATTTCTCGGATCAGGAAGTGGATGCCGCCAAAATCATTGGTGCAGGCCTGCAGGCGGCCGACGCCACCAAACTTGATGAACTGGTCGTCGCAGATGTTTTGAAGGAGATTTGCAATGTCACGTGATAGTCGCAATGCCAAGAGCCGTGTTCTTGCGGAAATGATGGAGATGGCGCAAGCGCTACAGCCGCACGATCTGATTTCCAAACAGGACATGGCCAAAATGAAGCTGATTTGCGAGGCTCCTCCAGAGTACACGCCGGAACGCGTGACTGCCATACGCGTGGGCAAAGCCAGGGTGAGCCAGTCGGTGCTGGCATCGATACTGAATGTCAGCGTATCGGCGGTTCAGAAGTGGGAGTCGCCCAGCTCTGGAAAGCATCCCAGCGGTGCCGCAGCCAAGCTGCTTCAGTTGATTGACAAAAAAGGCCTTGAATCGATTGTGGCTTGAGCGTGGTGTCGCGCTTCTGGATTGGGTTGACTCTCCTTTACGGATGCAGGGCCTTCAAAACGTTCTCGGCGGTGGCCGGTGCGATCAGGTGGACCGGTTCACGGCGCGCACCGGGCGCGGCCGCATCGCCGCGAGCATGGTCAATCGCATCGCGCAACGCCTCATACACGCTGATCGCCAGCATGAAAGGTGGCTCGCCGACGGCCTTGCTGCCACCCACGTTGTCTTGCCGGTTGGCCTCGGGCCACAGCTCAATCTTGAAGTGATCCGGCACATCACCCGCCGTGGGAATCTTGTAGGTGCTCGGCGCATGCGTGGTCAGGCGTCCCCGCTCGTTCCAGACCAACTGCTCGGTGGTGAGCCAGCCCATGCCCTGCACAAAGGCACCCTCGATCTGTCCGATGTCCAGAGCCGGGTTGAGAGAGCGGCCGACGTCATGCAGGATGTCCACCTTGAGCACGCGGTTCTCGCCCGTCAGCGTATCGATCGCCACTTCGGTACAGGCCGCGCCATAGGCGAAATAGTAGAACGGGCGCCCACTCAGCGTGGTCTTGTCGTAGTGGATCTTGGGCGTGCGGTAAAAGCCGTCGCTCCACAACTGGATGCGGTTGGCGTAGGCCAGTCGCACCACCTCGTCAAAGCTGCGTGTGGTCTTGGGTGAGTGGACCTGCCCGCCTGCAAAGCGGACCGCGCCGGCGCCACAGGTGTCCAGGCCCGCCACGAAAGCGGCCAGGTTGTCACGCACGTGGCGCGCCGCGAACTGGGCGGCACGGCCATTGAGGTCGGTGCCGGCGGACGCCGCCGTGGCCGAGGCGTTGGGGATCTTGCTGGTGTCGCTGGCGGTGGCCAACACCCGATGCAGCGGCACGCCCAGTTCGTCCGCCACGATCTGCGCCACCTTGGTGTGCAGGCCCTGGCCCATTTCGGTGCCGCCGTGATTGACCTGCACGCTGCCATCCAGGTACACATGCACCAGCGCGCCGGCCTGGTTGAACAAGGTGGCGGTGAAGGAAATGCCGAACTTGACCGGCGTGAGCGCCAGACCGCGCTTGATCACGGCACTGCCCGCGTTCCATGAGGAAATTGCCTGCTTTCTTTGTCGATACTCGGCTGATTGCTCTAGTTTTAATAGCAGTGGAGCCAGGATGTTGTCTTCCACGCGCATCGCATAGTGGGTGGTATCGCGTCGGACCAGGGGTTGCGCCGGGCCGGCCAACAACTCATCCGAGTACAGGTTGCGCCGGCGCACGTCCAGGGCGTCCAAGCCCAATTGCCGGGCAATGTCACCCAGGATGGTTTCGATCAGGATCACGCCCTGCGGGCCACCAAAGCCACGAAACGCCGTGTGGCTCTGGGTATTGAGCTTGCAGCGGTAGGACGCGATTTCGACGTCCTGCAGAAAATACGCGTTATCGCAATGAAACACCGCGCGGTCCGCCACCGGGCCACTCAGGTCGGCGCTGAAACCACAGTTGGCCGCCATCATCAACTTGAGGCCACACAGGCGACCGGTGTCGTCAAAGCCAACCGTGTACTGGTACCAGAACGGATGGCGCTTGCCGGTGACCAGAAAATCATCGTCACGGTCCAGACGCAGCTTGACCGCCTGCCTGAGCTTGTGCGCGCACACGGCCGCCCACACCGCCAGGTGCCCGGCCTGGGTCTCCTTACCGCCAAAGCCACCGCCCATACGCCGACACTCAACGCGCACGGCATGCAGGTCGAGCCCCAGCGCATGCGCCACCCAGTGCTGCACCTCGCCCGGGTGCTGGGTGCTGGAGTACACCAACCACTGCGACTGCTCCTGCGGCAAGGCGTAGGCGATCTGGCCTTCAAGGTAGAAGTGTTCCTGGCCGCCCACTTCCAGCGACCCGCTCAGGCGGTGTGGCGCTGTCTCCAAGGCCGCGCTGGCATCGCCACGTGCCACGAACACGGGTGGCAGCACATAGCTATGTGCGTCAAGCGCGTCCTGGATGCTCAGCACCGCCGGCAGGGCTTCGATCCGCACATTGACCTTGCGGGCCGCGCGGCGTGCCTGCATCACGGTGTCGGCCACCACGATGCCCAGCACCTGCCCGACAAACTGCACGGTGTCGCGCGCCAGAATCGGTTCGTCGCCGGCAAACGAAGCCAACATCGGATCGCCCGGAATGTCGCGCGCCAGGATGACATCGCGCACACCCGGCATCGCCAGCGCGTTGGCCACGTCGATCGCCAGGATTCGGCCGTGCGCCACGCTGGACAGCACCGGCGCCCCGTGCAAGGTGCCTTTCACCTCGGGAATATCGTCCACGTAGGGGGCAGCCCCGGCCACGTGCGCGCGGGCACTCTCGTGCGGATGCGAGGCCCCCACCGCGGGCGTCTCGGCCAGCGGTGGTGTCAATCGGTCATCTGCGCTCATGAAGTCAGGGCCTCCACGTCGGGCGACTCCAGGCTGAGCGCCACGGCGCCCTGGCTCTCCAGCCAGAAGCGTTGCAGCAGATTGCCCAGCACCTCGATGCGGTAGGCGGCCGAGGCACGCATGTCGGAGATCGGCGCGAACTCGCTGCGCAGCGTGGCCATGGCGCGCCGCACGGTGGCCTGGCTCCATGGCTGGCCGCGCAGAGCCGCTTGCGTGCGCAAGGCACGCACCGGGGTGGCAGCCACGCCGCCCACGCCGATGGAGGCCTGGCGCACCTTGCCGTCCTTGATGTGCAGATTGAGCCCCAGGCAGACCGCCGAAATGTCATCCTCGAAGCGCTTGGAAATCTTGTAAACCCGGCTGAACTCGCCAGCCACGGGGCGCGGCACCTTGATCCAGGCCAACACCTCGTCTGGCGCCATCACGTTCTGCCGGTAACCGGTATAGAGCTGCTCCAGCGCCATCTCGCGGTGGCCGTGCTGGCTCATCAGCACCACATTGGCGCCCAGGGCGATCAGCAAGGGCATCGAGTCCCCAATCGGCGAGCCATTGGCCACATTGCCCCCCAAGGTACCCGAGTTGCGCACCGGCAGCCCGGCAAAGCGCGACGCAAAGGTCCGAAGTTGCGGCCGGTCCTGCACCAGCGCGTCAAAGGCATCGGCCAGCGTCACGGCCGCGCCAATCGCAATGTGGTGCGGGTAACGCTCGACACGCTGCAGTTCCTGCACTCGTGTGATGTCGAGCAACTGCGCGAAGTTCCGGTGCTGCTTGGTGATCCACAGCCCGACGTCGGTGCAACCGGCCACGATCTGCGCCTTGGGGTGTTGCGCACGCAAGCTCAGCAACTGTGTCAGCGTGCGCGGTGCAAGATAGGTCGAAGCGGTCTCCAGACCACGCTGGTTATGACTAATTCGCTCCAATTTCTGTAGCACCTTAGCCTCGTCAATGCGCACCGGCGGCAGCTTTGCCATGGTTTGCGCGGCCTGCAGTATCGGCCGGTAACCGGTGCAGCGGCACAGGTTGCCCGACAGGGCGTGCTGCGCTGCCTCGCGCGTCACTGTCTGGCCCTGGCACACCTGGTTCTGGTACACGCCAAACAGGCTCATCACAAAGCCTGGCGTGCAGAACCCGCACTGGCTGGCGTGACACTGCACCATCGCCTCCTGCACCGGGTGCAGAGTGCCGTCGTCCGCGACCAGATCCTGGGCCGTCCACAAGGCCATACCGTGGATCGAATGCACCAGACGAATGCAGGCATTGATGGCGCGGTACTGGATGCCGCCGTCGCGGGCCTCGCCCAGCACCACGGTACAGGCGCCACAGTCGCCCTCGCCACAGCCTTCCTTGGTGGCGCTCAAATGCAGGTCCTCGCGCAGCAGCTCCAGCAGGGTTCGGGTGGGTGGTACATTGCGCAGCGAGACCACTTGGCCTCGGTGCACGAACTCAATCGGGGGGGTAGTCATGTCGGCGTCAATGGGCAAGAGGGTAAAACATGAGGCTCGTTGCGTGCATACAGGCTAGCATATGGCACGAAGGCCACGATCATGGATTGCCGCGCTACGCTCGCAATGACGAAGTTCTGTCATGATTTTTGAAAAGCCTCCATAGACGTCCACCAGCGCCACACTTCGAACCAGGACACGCATGACCACGACGCTGCCCCGACTGCAACTGGCCGGCATCACCAAGGCCTACCCCGGCGTCATTGCCAACAGCGAGGTGTCACTGCGCGTGATGCCCGGCGAGATCCACGCCGTGCTGGGCGAGAACGGCGCCGGCAAGTCCACGCTGATGAAGATCATCTACGGCTCGGTCAAACCCGATGCCGGCACGGTCACCTTCAACGGCCAGCTCACCCATATCCGCAACCCGCAAGAGGCCCGCGCACTGGGCATCAGCATGGTGTTCCAGCACTTCAGCCTGTTCGACACCCTGACGGTGGCCGAGAACGTGTGGTTGGGCCTGCCTGCCAGCATGAATTTAGTCGGAGTGACGCAAAGCATTCTGGCCAAGGCCAGCGAGTATGGCCTGGACATCGAGCCTGATCGACCAGTCCACACCCTGAGCGTGGGCGAGATGCAGCGGGTCGAAATCATTCGCGCGTTACTTACCGAGCCGCAGTTGCTGATCCTCGACGAGCCCACCTCGGTGCTCACGCCGCAGGCGGTGGACAAGTTATTTGTGGTGCTGCGCAAGCTCGCGGCCCAGGGCTGCAGCATCCTGTACATCAGCCACAAACTGCACGAGATCCGTTCGCTGTGCCAAACCTGCACCGTGATGCGCGGCGGCAAAGTCACGGGCGTGTGCCAACCCGACCAGGAAACCAATGCATCGCTGTCACGCCTGATGATTGGCGCGGAGCCGCCGCAGTTGACGCAACGCCCGCCCAAGCTGGGTGACGAGGTGCTCAATGTCCGCCAACTGACGCTGCCACGCCAGGACCAGTTCGGCGTGGACCTGCAAGGCGTCTCGCTGAAGGTGCGCGCCGGCGAAGTGGTGGGCATTGCGGGCGTCTCGGGCAATGGCCAAACCGAACTGCTGTACGCCCTCTCTGGCGAGGACGTGCGTGCGCCGCAGGGCAGCATTCAAATCGGCTCGGTGGACGCCTCGCGCCTGCACCCCGGTGGCCGTCGCAAACTGGGCCTGCACTTCGTGCCCGAGGAGCGGCTCGGCCGCGGAGCTGTGCCGACGCTCAGCCTGGCGCACAACATGCTGCTGACCCGCAATGAATCCATCTCGCACCCGCGCTTTTTGGGCGGCTGGGTGCGGGTCGGCCAGTTGCGCACGCACGCGCAGGACATCATCCGGCGCTTCAACGTCAAGGCCGGTGGGCCGGACGCGGCCGCGCGCTCCTTGTCCGGTGGCAACCTGCAAAAGTTCATCGTTGGGCGCGAAATCGACGCCAACCCCAAGCTGTTCATCGTCTCGCAGCCCACCTGGGGCGTGGACGTTGGTGCGGCGGCGCAAATCCGTGCCGAGATCCTGGAATTGCGCGACGCTGGTTGCGCGGTGCTGGTGGTGAGCGAGGAGCTGGAAGAACTGTTTGAGGTCTGCGACCGCCTGCACGTGATGGCGCGCGGGCGGCTGTCGCCCGCACTGCCAACGGCGCAAGCCACGGTCGAACGAATAGGGGAATGGATGAGCGGCTTGTGGGACGCCGCCGGCCCTTCGACCACAACCAGGGAAGCAAGCCATGCTGCGGCTTGAAGCGCGCGCGCAACCCTCGCGCGGCTGGGGCTACGCCTCGCCGCTGCTGGCGCTGGTGTTGACCGTGATCATTGGGACGCTGCTGTTCGTGGCGCTGGGCAAGGACCCATTGGCCGGACTGCGCGTGTTCTTCTGGGAGCCCATCAAAAGTGGTTACGCCCTGGGCGAACTCACCGTGAAGGCCACGCCGCTGCTGTTGATCGCCCTGGGCCTGGCGGTGTGTTTTCGCTCGAATGTGTGGAACATCGGCGCAGAGGGGCAATACGTGATGGGCGCCATCTTCGCCGGTGGTGTGGCGCTGCTGGCCAACAAGGACAGCAGCGGCGCCATTGTTGTGCCGATCCTGCTGGCCGGCGTGTTGGGTGGCATGGTCTGGGCGGGCCTGACCGCCTGGCTGCGTGACCGCTTCAACGCCAATGAAATCCTGGTCAGCCTGATGCTGGTCTACGTGGCGGTGCTGGTCCTCAACTACCTGGTGGCCGGGCCCTGGAAAGACCCGCAGGGCTACAACTTCCCACAGTCCAAGACTTTTGAGCTGGCCACGCGCATCCCGCGCCTGTTCGAGGGCTCGCGCATCAGCATCGGCGTGTTCCTGGCGCTGGGCGCGGTGCTGGTCAGTTGGGTGTTCCTGTTTCGCACCCGTGCCGGGTTTGCCCAGCAGGTCGGTGGCCTGGCACCGGCTGCGGCGCGTTACGCCGGGTTTTCGTCGCGGCGCGCCTTGTGGGTGGCCTTGCTGGTATCGGGCGGCATGGCCGGCCTGGCTGGTGCGCTGGAGGTGGCTGGCCCCATCGGGCAACTGACGCCCTATGTGCCGGCCGGTTACGGCTTTGCCGCCATCATCGTCGCCTTTGTCGGGCGCCTGCACCCGGTGGGCATGGTGTTCTCGGCAATCCTGATGAGCATGTTCTACATCGGCGGCGAACTGGCCCAGTCCCGGCTGGGCTTGCCCAAGTCACTGACGGGCGTGTTCCAGGGCCTGTTGTTGTTCACGCTGCTGGCCTGCGACACGCTGGTCAACTACCGGCTGCAACTCAGGGCCCCCAAGCTCACTGCCGCCAAGGAAGCCGTCTGATGGAATCCTACGCACTGCTCATTGCCGCCACGCTCAACGCGGGCACCGTGCTGGCCATCGCGTCGCTGGGCCTGCTGATCAACGAGAAGGCCGGCATCGTCAACCTGGGTGCCGAGGGCATCATGCTGTGCGCGGCCATCGCCGGCTTCGCCACCGTGGTGCACACCGGCAGCGACTGGCTGGGCTTTGCCGCCGGCATGGGTGCGGGCGCGCTGATTGCGCTGGTGTTTGGGCTGCTGGTGATCTGGCTCAATGCCAACCAATACGCCACCGGCCTGGCGGTCAGCCTGTTTGGCGCGGGCTTTTCGGCCTTTGCCGGTATTGCCTACGTGCAAGAAAAGATCCCCGAGCGGCCCAATTTCGCGATCCCTTGGTTGGGTGATATCCCACTGCTCGGCCCGGCCCTGTTCCGCCATCACCCGATGGTCTACCTCACCGTGGTGTTCGCCATCGCCCTGATCTGGTGGCTTGGCCGCAGCCGCGCCGGCCTGGTGTTGCGCAGCGTGGGCGAAAGTCCGGAGTCGGCCCACGCCCTGGGTTACCCGGTGCGGCACATTCGTTTGGCAGCCGTGATGGTCGGGGGTGCCCTGTGTGGGCTGGCGGGCGCTTACCTCTCGGTGGTGTACACGCCGCTGTGGGTCGAGGGTATGGTGGCGGGCAAGGGCTGGATTGCACTGGCGCTGACCACCTTTGCCACCTGGCGACCGGCGCGGGTGCTGTTGGGTGCCTACCTGTTCGGCGGGGTCACCATGTTGCAGTTCCATCTGCAGGGTGTGGGCGTGGAGGTGCCCAGTCAGTTCCTGGGCATGATGCCCTACCTGGCCACCATCGTGGTGCTAGCGCTGATCTCGCGTAACCCGCAATGGATTCGGGCCAACATGCCGGCCTCGATCGGGAAACCCTTCTACCCTGGATCGTGAATGAGAAAAGTCCATAATGAGCGCCTTTCGGCACGCTTTTGGCCCGTAGACCGCATGGGCTGTGCCTCCTGAGTTTTCACCCGTCGCAACCCCCTCTCATAGCAAGGAAATGACATGACCGATTTGCAAAGACGTTCCCTATTCAGGCTCGCAGCCCTCACTGCCGTGGCCAGTGCCGTGTTGGTGGGCTGCGGCAAGAAGGAAGAGCCGGCACCCGCGCCCAAGCCCGCCCCGGCGGCCTCGGCCCCGGCACCCAAGCCAGAACCCCTGAAGATTGCCTTTGCCTACGTCGGCCCGGTTGGCGACGGTGGCTGGACCTTTGCACACGACAACGGCCGCAAGGCGATCGAGAAAGAATTCGGCGACAAGGTGGTGACCAGCTTCGTCGAAAACGTGCCCGAGTCGGCCGATGCCGAACGCGTGGTACGCGAGATGGCCAGTAGTGGCAACAAGCTGATTTTTGGAACGACCTTTGGCTACATGGAGCCCATGCTCAAGGTGGCGGCCGACAACAAGGGCATCAAGTTTGAGCACGCCACCGGCTACAAGCAGGGCGAGAACATGCGCACCTACGACAGCCGCACCTACGAGGGCGCCTACATGGCCGGTGTGATTGCCGGCAAGATGACCAAGAGCAACACCCTGGGCGTGGTGGCCTCGATCCCAATCCCCGAGGTGGTCCGCAACATCAACGCCTTCACCCTGGGCGCGCAGTCCAGCAACCCCAAGGTCAAGACCAAGGTGGTCTGGGTCAACGGCTGGTTCGATCCACCCAAGGAAACCGAAGCCGCCACCTCGCTCATCAACGGCGGCGCCGACGTGTTGTTCCAGAACACCGACTCCCCCGCCGTGCTCAAGACGGCGGAAGCCAAAGGCAAGCGCGCCTTCGGCTGGGATTCGGACATGACCGCCTACGGCCCCAAGGCGCACCTGGCGTCCGCCGTCATCAACTGGGGCCCCTACTACATCAAGGCCACCAAGGAAGCGCTGGAAGGCAAGTGGACCGGCGGCGGCAACACCTGGTGGGGCGTGAAGGAAGGCGCCATCAACATCGTATCGATTGCCGAAGACGTGCCGGCTGACACCAAGGTTAAAGTGGAAGAGGTGAAGAAGGGCCTGAGTGACGGTAGCTTTGCCATCTGGAAAGGCCCCATCACCGACAACACCGGCAAGGTGCAGGTCGAAAAAGACGCCGTCGCGGACGACAAGTTCCTGAGTGGCCTGAACTTCTACGTCAAGGGCGTGGAAGGCAAGATTCCGGGCGGGAAGTAACTCGCCTGCCCGCGTGCAAGAGCGCCGCCCCAACGGGCTAGCCGTTCTGAATCAGCGTTGCTAACGCGGGCTTGATTACCCTGGCATGCCCTCCAGTCTGGGATTGGAGGGCATTTTTTTGGAGAAAAATTCCTCTCCAGGTTATCTTGCGCATCAGCGAGCACCTTGAGCCGGCGGCCAACGAGTCCTATACGGCCCACAAATTGACATAAAGGGTCAAAAATGGCCCAACATCTTGGCAATCATTCGGAATTTGTCTAAAATGGCCCACTACCCCATTTAATGGGTCGTATATGGCTCAAGAATCGACCGAACAACTCCCACGCGAAGTACTAAAGCACCTTGAGGAGCTTGGTCAGCGTGTGCGCATTGCGCGCGTCCGCCGCCGCTTGAGCACAGTGGACCTGGCGCGGGCCTGCGGCATTGGTCGGCGCACCCTGTACCGCATCGAGAACGGCGACCCCGGCATCGCTTTGGGTACGTTTTTGAGCGTGCTCTGGAAACTCGCACTCTTGGACAGCATGCGAGGCGTCGCCAACCCAGACACCGACGACCACGGAAAAATTCTCGAAGCAGCCTCCAGGCCGCAGCGCGTGCGCGCGCCAACCGCTGACAACGACTTCTAAAACGACCCATGGCCGACAAAGAAGATCTCTGCTACGTCTATACCCAGCTGCCAGGCACATTCGAATGGGTGCCCTGCGCCTCGCTAAAGGTCAAGGAGGTGGGTGCGGGCGCATTCCAAGGTACCTTCACCTACGGCAAGCGCTACCTTGCGCGGGCAAACGTCGTCGAGCTTGACCCGTACCATCTCAAGCTGACCGACAAGCCGCTGCAGTTCACCAAGCTCAAGGGCATTCCGGGCGCCTTGCGCGACGCCAGTCCCGATGCATGGGGCCGCCGAGTCATCCAAGCTCGCCTCGAACGAGAAGAGGCGGACATATCCGAAATGGAATACCTGCTCAACGGCCCTGATGACGGGGCAGGCAACTTGCGCTTCGGCTTGTCAGTTCAGCCCCCAGGCCCTGCCAAGCCATTCAACCGCACACACCAGCTCGAAGCCCTGTCCCGAGCGGCTGAGCAGCTAGAGCAGACAGGCAAGCTGCCTCACGAGATTTTGGAAAGCCTGGAACCTGGAACCAGCATGGGTGGCGCCCGCCCCAAGGTCACGGTCGAGGATGGCCACTGCCTCTATTTGGCAAAGCTTCCCGAAAAGCAGGACAAGCACAACATGCAACGCATCGAGTACGCGACGCTTGAACTCGCCCGCGCCGCCGGCTTGCATGTGTGTGGCACACGGATGGAAACGGTTGGCAAGGCAGAGGCGTTGTTGCTGCTGCGCTTCGACCGGGAATGGAACCCGCAGGCCAACGCCTATGCGCGGCATGGTCTGGTGTCGGGGCTCACCGTCCTGGACGCCGAGGATGGCTACAGCGGCCGCGACCGGTGGTCGTACTTGCTACTCGCCGACGAAATCCGCCGCTGGTCGGTCAAACCCGATGCTGACAGGCTGGAGCTGTTTCGCCGAATGGTCTTCAACGCGATGGTCACCAACAACGATGACCACCCGCGCAACCACGCTCTGCTGCGCACCCCCAGCGGCTGGCGCCTGTCCCCGGCCTATGACATCGTGCCGGTTCCCCTCATTTCCTTGGAGCGGCGCGACCTGGCGCTTGAGGCCGGGCGCCATGGCCGCGTGGCCAGCGTCTACAACCTCCTATCAGACTGCGCAAGCTTTGGTCTCAATCGTGAGGAAGCTCAGCAGGTCATCGACAAGATGGTGGAGGTGGTTAAAGGTTGGCGCGAGTTGTTCGCGCGGCACAAAGTAGAGGAGCGCTCCGTCGAATACATTTCCGGCGCCATACTTCCGGAATGCTTCTTCCGCCAGGAGCCGACCTCGGCTCATTGACGTGCTGCGCCTGCTGCACTTGCCTGCGCTACAGTCCTGCAATCACGTTGCCACGAGTTGCCCATGAACCCCCCGTCGATTGTCAACACCATTTCCCCCGAACGCCTGCCCGAGTTGCTGCGCGCCATGCCCAAAGCCGAGTTGCACATGCACATCGAGGGCTCGCTGGAGCCCGAGCTGATGTTTCAGTTGGCCCAGCGCAATGGCCTGAGCCTGCGCTACCCCAGCGTGGAGGCGCTGCGCGGTGCCTATGTGTTTGACAACCTGCAGAGCTTTCTGGACATCTACCACGAGGGCACGCTGGTGCTCAAGACCGAGCAGGACTTCTACGACATGACGCACGCCTACCTGGCGCGTGCGGCGGCCGACCACGTGGTGCACGCCGAGGTATTTTTCGACACGCAGACCCACACCGGGCACGGCCTGCCAACCGAGGTGGTGATCCAGGGCCTGCACCGCGCCTGCGTCGATGCCCAAGCAGAATTTGGCATCAGCGCCTCGCTGATCCTGTGTTTCCTGCGCCATCTCAGCGAACAAGAGGCCTTTGAGTGCCTGGAGCAGGCGCTGCCCTGGCGCGACAAGATCGTGGGCATCGGCCTGGCCTCCAGCGAGGTGGGGCACCCGCCGGAAAAGTTTGCCAAGGTCTTTGCGCGCTGCAAGGAGTTGGGCTTTCGGCTGGTGGCACACGCGGGCGAGGAGGGCCCGCCGGCCTACATCTGGAGCGCGCTCGACGTGCTCAAGGTCGAGCGTATCGACCACGGCGTGCAGTCGCTGAAAGACCCGGCCTTGGTGGCGCGGCTGGTCAAGGACCGCATCCCGTTGACGGTGTGCCCCTTGTCCAACCTCAAGTTACGGGTGTTCCCCACCCTGGCCGAACACAACCTGGGCGCCATGCTGGACGCCGGCATCGTGGCCACCGTCAACTCCGACGATCCGGCCTACTTTGGCGGCTACATCAACCAGAACTTCACGCAGACCTTTACCGCGCTGGGGCTCAACTCGCAGCACGCCTACACGCTGGCGCGCAACAGCTTTGAGGCGAGCTTCATCGACGCGTCGGAGAAGCGCCGCCACATCGAACGGCTCGATACGGTGCTGGCGCATTTTATGGAGTAGGTACCCGGGGCTGCAAGGGCGCGGCTTCGTAATGCGTGGTCCACCAGGTCTCGCCCATTTGCCCTTGCAGCCATTCAATAAACCCGGTCACTTTGGCAGGCACCATGCGTGGCGACGGGTACACGGCATGGATTTCCTGCGGTGGCAGCGTCCAGGCGTTAAGCAGCGTCACCAGAGCACCACGCTGGATGGACTCGTGCACCACATAGGTTGGCAGTGCGGCAATGCCAAAGCCAGCGCATGCAGCCTCCATCAGCGCAGACTTGTTGTTGGAACGCAGTGGCCCATTGACCTGCACCGTCAGCGCCTCGCCCTTGGCACCCATGAAGTGCCAACGCGAATCACTTTGCACCGAGCTGCAAATCAGAGCCTCGTGCGACGCCAGCTCACGCAGGGTCATGGGCTCGCCGCGGCGGGTCAAATAGTCGGGGGCGGCGACTAGCGACCACGGGTTCAGGCCCAAATAACGTGCGCCCAAGGTGGAGTCCGCCAGCCGCCCCATGCGAATGGCCACGTCAATGCCTTGCTCCACCATGTTCACAAGGTGGTCATCAAACAGCAGTTCAACACGCAGCCTGGGGTTGGCTTGAAGAAAACGCAATACCAGTGGCGCCAGCACGCGTCGGCCAAAATCCATCGTGGTGCTGATGCGCAGGCCCCCTTGCACTTGCGATTGCATCAAGGCGGCAACAGTCTGCGCTTCTTCCACATGGTGCGCAATCAGCTTGCATTTCTCGTAGTACAGCGAGCCAATTTCCGTGGGCGACACGCCATGCGTGCTGCGGTGTAGCAAACGCGAACCGAGTTGCTTTTCCAGTTGCGCCACCAACTTCGTGGCCGCTGGTTGTCCGATGCCAATGTCGGCTGCCGCCTTGCTGAAAGAGCCCAAGTCAACGACGCGAACAAAGAGTTTGGCAGCTTGAAACCGGTCCATGGTCAAAGTAGACCACGAGCCTCGTGTAATCGCAATATTCCAAAAAGGAATAACCGTAATTCCAGGCGCGCTACTTCCACCAAGCAAGTAGGCTGAGACATGATCATCTGCCAAACACGCAAAGCACACAGGTGCACAGCAGGCATTCAGGCGGCGGATATCGAAGCCATCCCGACTTAAACACAAACTGGAGAAGAATAGTGAAGCACCTTCGGCCCCACGCGATTGCATTCAGTATTTTCGCGGCCCTGCTACCTGGCGTGGCGGCAGCGCAGGCCTACCCCACCAAACCGGTGCGCCTGGTGGTGCCCTTCGCCCCCGGCGGCACGACCGACCTCATAGCGCGGTTCATTTCGACAAAGATGGGCGTTGCGCTCGGCCAAACCGTTGTTGTGGACAACAGAGGGGGTGCTGGCGGCGCCATCGGTGCGGCTGAGGTTGCCAAGGCGTCGCCTGACGGCTACACGCTGCTCATGTCTTCGGTCTCGACGATGGCTACCAATCCGGCCATCAACCCCAAGACGCCTTACGACCCGAACGCAGACTTTGCGCACATCATCAACGTTGCTGCAACGCCCATGGTCATTGCAGTCAATCCGTCCTTTGCGGCCAAAGACTACAAGAGCTTTGCCGATCTGCTACGCAAGGAGCCCGGCAAGCACAGCTTCGCGTCTGCTGGACCCGGATCCATTGGCCACTTGTTGGCCGAGATCTACAAGAGCACAGCCAAGGTGTACGTCACCCACATTCCCTATCGCGGTTCAGGCCCGGCCTTGAACGACGCGGTGGCGGGACAGGTGGCCATCGTGGTTGACAACCTTCCCACTGCGTTGCCCTTTATCAACGACAAGCGCTTGACGCCTATCGTCGTGGCGGCCCCTAAACGCCTCGCGCAACTGCCAAACGTCCCGACATTTGCTGAAGTGGGCCTGCCCAATGTCAACCGCATGTCCTTCTTGGGTGTGTCGGCACCAAAAGGCACGCCTCAGGCAGTGGTCGACAAGTTGAACGCGGCCGTGAAGGCTGCCTTGGCGGACGCCAGCGTCAAAGAGCGCATTGAAGCCACTGGCGCCATCGTGGTGGGCAACTCCGCCACGGAGTACCAAACACAGGTAAAGGACGAGTTGGCAATCTACCAACGCGTGGTGAAAGAGCAAGCGCTAAAGCCCGATTGACTCGCGGCAGCGAGACGGCTTGAATTGCCACTATCAGTCATGCAGAAGAACCAGCGTTCTGCATTGACCGCAACAGACCTACAGAGAAAACGATGCCCAACTTCGCTGCCAACTTGACCATGCTGTTTACCGAGCTGCCGTTTTTGGAGCGGTTTGACGCCGCCGCCAAAGCCGACTTCAAGGCGGTGGAATTTTTGTTTCCATACGCCTTTGCCGTCGAAGACATCCAACAAAGACTTGGCGCCAACCGACTCAAGCTGGTGTTACACAACCTGCCCGCGGGCGACTGGGACGCCGGTGAGCGCGGCATCGCCTGCTTGCCAGACCGGGTGCAGGAGTTCCGAGACGGCGTTGCCACCGCCATACGCTACGCCAAAGGTTTAGGCGTGGGCCAACTCAATTGCCTGGCAGGCAAAGCGCCGGCCGGGGTTGCCAGCGATATGTTGCGCCAAACCTTCGTGAGCAACCTGCGCTACGCGGCGGCGGAGCTGGGTGCGGTGGGCTTGCGATTGCTAATTGAGCCCATCAACACCTACGACATTCCAGGCTTCTACTTGAACCGCACGCAGCAGGCGCTGGAGATTCTGGACGAGGTAGACGCCGACAACGCCTATTTGCAGTACGACATTTACCACGCCCAGCGCATGGAAGGCGAACTGGGCGCCACCCTCCAAAAGCATCTGGACCGCATCGGCCATATCCAGTTGGCAGACAACCCTGGCCGCAATGAGCCAGGCACGGGCGAGATCAACTACGCTTGGCTGTTCAAGCACCTGGATTGCATTGGGTACGCCGGTTGGATAGGCTGTGAGTACAAGCCCGCCACCACCACAACGGATGGATTGGGTTGGCGTGAACGGCTGGCGTGATTTCTCAGACGAATCGAACCAACCATTGATTGACACCACGAGTAAGCACAGGAGCCCCGACATGTCTACCCAGTCTCTCAAACTCGGCTTCGTCGGCTTGGGCATCATGGGCACGCCCATGGCGGGTCATCTGCTCAAAGCGGGCCACACACTGTTCGTCCATTCGCGGTCGTCGGTGCCCGAGGGCCTCATTGCGGCTGGGGCCACGGCGTGTGCCAGTGGTCAAGCGGTTGCGCAGCAGGCCGACATCGTATTCATCATGGTGCCCGACACTCCCCACGTGGCCGATGTACTGTTCAGCGCCAACGGTGTGGGTGCGGGCTTGAGCGCGGGCAAGACGGTGGTGGACATGAGTTCCATTTCCCCGATCGAAACCAAGGTGTTTGCAACGAAGATAAACGCCCTAGGCTGCGACTACCTGGACGCCCCAGTCTCAGGCGGAGAAGTGGGTGCGAAGAACGCCACTTTGTCCATCATGGTGGGGGGTTCCGAGGCCGTATTTGCCAAGGTAAAGCCCTTGTTTGAATTGATAGGCAAGAACATCACTTTGGTGGGCGGCAATGGTGATGGTCAAACAGCTAAGGTGGCCAACCAGATCATTGTGGCGCTGAACATTGAGGCGGTGGCCGAGGCGCTGTTGTTTGCCGCCAAAGCCGGGGCGGACCCAGCGCGTGTGCGCCAAGCACTGATGGGCGGGTTTGCGTCGTCCAAGATTTTGGAAGTGCATGGCGAGCGCATGATCAAGCGCACATTCGAGCCAGGCTTTCGCATTGAGCTGCACCAGAAGGACTTAAACCTGGCGCTGGCCAGTGCACGCGCCTTGGGTGTGTCCCTGCCCAATACCGCCACGGCCCAGGAGCTCTTCAATTCCTGCGCGGCGCGTGGTGGCAAGGCATGGGACCACTCTGCCATGGTGCGCGCATTGGAGGGTATGGCCAATTTTGAAATTGGACAAAACGCGCCATGAAGCCCGCATCGCCCCGGTCGGCCAGCCCGCAAGAGGCGCTGCTGCGCCGCATGTTCGACGCGGCCATCGCCAGCGCGCAGCCCGCTGTGTGTGTGCCAAAGCACTTGCCACGGGCGCAGTCGCTGGGCGAGGGGCGCCTCATCGTCATCGGCGCTGGCAAGGCATCTGCTGCCATGGCTCGTGCCGTGGAAGACCACTGGGCCGGGCCCTTGTCGGGGCTGGTGGTGACACGTTATGGTTATGGCGTGGCATGCCAGCGTATTGAAATTGCCGAGGCCGCCCACCCGGTCCCCGACAGTGCGGGCCTGCAGGCGGCGCAGCGTATGTTGGGCCTGGTTTCTGGTTTGACCGCAGAGGATCTGGTGCTGTGCCTGATATCAGGCGGAGGCTCGTCCCTGTTGCCGCTGCCCCTGCCCGGCCTGACATTGGCCATGAAACAAGAGGTCGGACGCGCCCTGCTCAAATCTGGCGCCACCATCAGCGAGATGAACTGTGTGCGCCGCCATTTGTCTGCCATCAAGGGGGGAAGGTTGGCGGCAGCGTGTTACCCGGCACGTGTGCTGACCCTGCTGATTTCCGATGTGCCGGGCGACTTGCCGATAGACATTGCGTCGGGCCCCACCGTGGCGGATCCCACCACGTGCGCCGATGCGTTGGACATCGTTTGTCGATATGGTATTGAGTTACCTGCTGCAGTACGCGACGTGCTGGAATCGGGCCGGGGCGAATCGCTCAAGCCGGGTGATGCCCGCCTGGCCGACTGTCAGGTGCGCATGGTTGCCACGCCGCAGATGGCCTTGGAGGCGGCGGCTGCCGTGGCTCGCCAAGCGGGCTATGCCGCGCACATATTGGGCGATGCGCTTGAAGGTGAAGCGCGCGATGTCGGCAAGGTCTTGGCTGGCATGGCGCTGCAAGTGGCTAAGCGCAAGCAACCCTTTGCCGCACCCTGCGTGCTGCTCTCGGGGGGCGAAACCACGGTCACCCTGCGCGGCAATGGCAAAGGCGGGCGCAATGTGGAATGCCTGTTGTCCATGGCGCGGGCACTGGGCGGCCACCCCGACATCCACGCGCTCGCGGGCGACACCGATGGCGTGGATGGTCAAGAAGAAATTGCCGGTGCGGTGTGCGGCCCCGACACTTTGCAACGCGCATTTGCCCAAGGCATCAACCCCGCCCAGGCGCTGGACAAGAACGACGGCCATGGTTTCTTTGGGGCCCTGGGCGACTCGGTGGTGACCGGCCCCACGCTGACCAACGTCAATGATTTTCGGGCCATCGTGATCGACACCCCGATCGCTTAGTAGGCGGGCAGTTGCTGAGCGCGCCTTGATCGACTGTTCAACGAACAGCATCAAGGTCTTTTGCGGTGAATCCGGGCGTGTTGGCGCTACATCAGCAAGTCGTGCAGCGCGCGCGCGATCACCTTGGTGGCACGGCGCAGGTCTTCCAGCTCCAGCCGCTCATCAGCGCGTTTGGCGTGCGATTCGAGCACGGTGCGTGGCCCGGCGCCGTAGATCACGCCGGGAATGCCGGCCTCGCAGAACAGCCGCACATCGGTGTACAGGGGCGTGCCCAGCGCGGGAATCGGCTCGCCAAACACCGCTTGCCCGTGCTGCTGGATCGCATCTACCAGCGGCTGGTTGCCAGGTAGCGGCCGCATGGACTTGGCCAGCAGCATGCGATGCACATCGACCGTGACGCCGGCTTTTTGCGCAGCGGTCTCGGCAATGAGCTGGCGCAATCCGGCTTCGACCTCGGCCGGGTTCTCCTCGGGGATCATGCGCCGGTCGAGCTTGAAGGTCACCCGCCCCGGAACCACATTGGTGTTGGTGCCGCCCTCGATCAGGCCGACGTTCAGGTAAGGGTGCGTGATGCCTGCCACCTGGGAGCGCACCTGCTTGTACAGCGTGTTCTGCGCGTAGAGCGCATTGAGGATGTGCACCGCCGCCTGCAGCGCGTCCACGCCCGAGTCGGGAATGGCGGCGTGGGCCATTTTGCCGTGCACGGTGACTTGCATTTGCAGGCAGCCGTTGTGCGCGGTGATGACCTGGTAGCTGAAGCCGGCGGCGATCATCAGGTCCGGGTGAATCACCTTGTGTTTGAGCAGCCAGCCGGGTCCGAGCTCGCCGCCAAACTCTTCGTCGTAGCTGAACAGCAACTCCACGCAGCCGACCTTGGGCCTAGCCACCGCCTCCAGCGCGCGCACGGCAAAGGCGTAGGTGGAGAAGTCGCACTTGCTCACCGCCGCCGCGCGGCCGTAGATCCTGCCGTTCTCGATCTCGCCGCCGTAGGGGTTCTTGGTCCAGCCCTCGCCGGGCGGCACCACATCGCCATGCGCGTTGAGCAGCACGGTGCGCCCCGGCCCATAGGGACGGCGCACCAGCAGGTTGGTGATGCTTTGCAGTCCGGCGGCGCGTACCTCGGCCTCGGGCACGGGGTGCTTCTCGGCCGGCAGGCCCATGGCCTGCAGCAACTCGGCCGCGCGCTCGGCGTGGGGTGCGTTGTTGCCGGGCGGCGTGTCGGTGGGCACCTGGATCAGGGCCTGCAGAAAGCGCACCTGCTCGTCAAAGTGGCTGTCAATCCAGGCGTCGAGTTGTTGGTAGGTGTTCATGGCGAATCCGATTGAGAAAGTCAGGCGTCCGTGGTGAGCTGGTCGAGCAGCCGCGCGAAGGCGTCCACCGCCAGTTGCATGTCGTCGCTGGTGGTCGATTCAAGGGGGTTGTGGCTGATGCCGGCGTTTTGCCCGCGCACGAACAGCATGGCTTGCGGCATCACCTCGTGTAGCTTCATGGCGTCGTGGCCGGCGCCACTGGGCATGTGATGCAGCGGCACGCCCAGCGCCGTGACGGCGCGCTCCCAGCGCTGCTGCCAGGCTGGGGCGCTGGGCGCGGCGGCGGCGCGCATGGTCTCTTCCAGCGTGTAGCGGGCCTGGCGCCGCTCGGCAATCTGGGCCAGCGCGGCCAGCACATCGGCCACCATGGCGTCGCGCTGCGTATCCGTGGGGGCACGCAGGTCCAGCGTGAACTGGCAGCGCCCGGGCACCACGTTGGTCGAGCCGCTGGGCACCATCAGTTGGCCCACGGTGGCCACCGAGTCACCATCTTGCGCGGCGCGGCGTTCGGCGGCCAGGATCAGCTCGGCCACGGCGGCCGCGGCGTCGCTGCGCCGGTCCATCGGCGTGGTGCCGGCGTGGCAGGCGGTGCCGATCATCTCGGCCTGGTAACGCACGCCGCCGTTGATGGAGGTCACCACGCCCAGCGGCAGGTCCAGCTCGTTAAGCACCGGGCCCTGCTCGATGTGCACCTCGACAAAGCCCAGGTAGTCGGCCGGGTCACGCTGCAGCCCGTCGATGTCGGCCGGGTTCAGCCCGGCATGCGCCATGGCCTGGCGCATGGTGATGCCATCGGCGTCAAGCTGATCGAGCCAGCGCGGATCGAACTGCCCCACCAGCGCGCCCGAGCCCAGAAACGTGGCCTTGAAGCGCTGGCCTTCTTCCTCGGCAAAGGCCACCAGCTCCAGGTGAAACGGCAGGCGCCGGCCCTGTGCGTGCAAGGCCCGCACGCAAGCCAGGGGCACGAAGATGCCCAGACGGCCGTCGTACTTGCCGGCGTTGCGCACGGTGTCGAAATGCGAGCCGGTCAGCAGCGTCTTGGCGTCCGGCTTGTCGGCGTAGTAGCGGCCGACCACATTGCCCACCGCGTCAACCGCCACGTGGTCGAAGCCGCAGGCCTGCATTTGCGCTTGCAGGTAGGCCGCGCAGGCGCGGTGCGCCTCGGTGAGGTAGGTGACGGTGAGCTGCCCGTGCTCCAGGTAACCGGCATCGCTGAACTGGGCCAGCTCCTCATGCCAGTCCCACACCAGGTTGCCGGTGACGGGCTCGACGCCGAACTTGTCGTTCAGGCGCAGCTCGACAATGCGGTGGATGTTGCGCAAACACTCCTGCAGCTCGAACGCCGGGTGGCCGTGCAGGCGCCGCTCGAAGGTGTCGATGATCTGCTGGCGCGACAGGCCCGTACCGCGCGGCCCGCGCACCGCCAGGATGAAGGGAAAGCCAAACTTGGCCTGGTACTGCGCGTTGAGGTCCTGCAACCGCGCGAACTCCTCGGGCGTGCAGTGCGTCAGCCCGGCGCGGTTTTGCTCACCGGTGGACTCGGCCGTCAGCGTCTGGTCCACCATGGCTTTGCCGGCCAGCTCCGGGTGGGCACGGATCAGCGCCAGTTGCGCGTCGCGGCCCGCGCCGGCCAACACGCGGGCCATGGCGCTTGAGCTGCGCCAGCGACACAAACGGCCGCTGGCCGAGAGCGGCCTGGGCAATCCAGGGCGAGTGCTCGTACAGGCCATCGAGCATGTGCGCGGCCTCGGTGGCGCTGGCGCTGTTGAGTTCTGCAAGCGTCAGGGGCCATGTTGCTCCTCCTACTGTGGAACAAACAAGCAGAAACACAAAGACTTCGTCATTGCGAGCGCAGCGCGGCAATCCACCGCCGTGCGCCATCAGCATGGATCGCCACGGCCTGCGGCCTCGCGACGACGTGAACGGGTAGGTCTTCATTGCCCTGATCCCTCAGCCAGCAAACGGGTGCACGGCTTTCCAGTGCCGGGCGATGTCGAGGCGGCGGCAGACCCAGACTCGGTCGTGCTGCCCGATATGGTCCAGGAAACGCTGCAGCGCGCCGATGCGCCCAGGCCGGCCCAGCAGCCGGCAGTGCATGCCGATGCTCATCATGCGTGGCATCTCGTCGCCTTCGGCGTACAGGGCATCGAAGCTGTCCTTCAGGTACTGGTAGAACGGGTCGGCATGCGAGTAGCCCTGCGGCAGCGCAAAACGCATGTCGTTGCAGTCCAGCGTGTAGGGCACGATCAGTTGCGGCACCACTTCGCCGTCGGTCTTGCGCACCTTCATCCAGAACGGCAGGTCGTCGCCGTAGTAGTCGCTGTCGTATTCAAAGCCGCCGTAGTCGGCCACCAGGCGGCGGGTGTTGGGGCTGTCGCGCCCGGTGTACCAGCCCAGCGGGCGGCTGCCGGTGAGGCGAGTGATGGCATCCACCCCTAAGCGCATGTGTTCGCGCTCGGTGGCTTCATCCACGTTCTGGTAGCTGATCCAGCGCCAGCCATGGCAGGCGATCTCGTGGCCCAGTTCGCTGAAGGCCGCCGTCAGTTCAGGGTGGCGCTGCAGGGCCATGCCGACGCCAAACACGGTCAGCGGCAGGCCGCGCTGCTCGAACTCGCGCAGGATGCGCCACACGCCAACGCGCGAGCCGTATTCGTAGATGCTCTCCATGCTGAGGTGGCGGTCCGCAAAGCTGGGCGGGTTGGCCATCTCCGACAAGAATTGTTCGGAGCCGGGGTCGCCATGTAACACCGCATTCTCGCCACCTTCCTCGTAGTTCAGCACAAACTGCACTGCAATGCGCGCCTGGCCGGGCCACTGGGCGTGCGGCGGCGTGCGGCCATAACCAATCAGGTCACGCGGATAGGGAGCGGTGGAGTCGTAGGTCATGACGGGGCTGCGACAGCTAAGGAATCGTGGTGAAATGAGTGTATACACTTCTGTCCACCAGTCGGTCTGAGACACTGAGGACAGAGCTTCAGCGCTGACCTCAACCTCAATCGACTACTGCCTCTTTCAAAGATGATGACCGGACTGCAATGGCTTCGACGCGGTCGGCGAGATCAGGCCGACGGCAGTCCCCGGCCTCGCCTCCTGATGCCGCCACACGCAGCACCCCATCGTCCCGATCTGGCGGGCGGAGTGGGTAGTCCATCAGGGCACGCCCACCATCTACGCGCCGAGGACGCTGGGTTGGGTGGCGCAGCGTGGACTTGGGGTTTTGCCAAATCAAGGAGGAGGCCGCAGGCCGGGGGACATTCGCGGAGCCATCCATCCCGGCGCCCTGGGCTGCCACGGGTCAAGACCGAGGTTCTTGGCTTGTGTCGCTTATCCCCGAAGGAATTCTCAATAATGAGGGAGATGTTATGGGCTTGAGCACACACGTCCTGGATACCATGCATGGCGTGCCGGCGGCCGGCATGGTGGTGGCGCTGTACACCACCGATGGCGATGCCGCCGTGCTGGTCAAGCAGTTCATCCTGAACCAGGACGGGCGCAGCCCGGACGGGCCGTTGTTGGACAACGCCAGCCTCCAGCGCGGCAGCTACCGCCTGGTGTTCGATGTGGCGGGCTACTTCAAGGCGCGCCAGGTGGCCTTGCCCGAGCCGAACTTTCTGAACCACGTGAGCATCGACTTCGGCGTGGCACAGCCCGAGCAGCACTACCATGTGCCGCTGTTGGTCAGTCCCTGGAGCTACTCCACCTACCGCGGCTCCTGATTGCGCCCCCAAATCATCCCTGTCGTTGTGGTCTTGCCTGGCCGTGCTGAAGCATGTTGAACGAACTCTGCACCCGCCTAGCCGCGCAGGACGCGGTGCTGGTGAGCATCGCGTCCACCCAGGGCTCGGTGCCACGTGACGCCGGCGCGTGGATGGCGGTGTTTGCCGACGGCGTGCTGGGCACCATTGGTGGCGGCCATGTGGAGTTTCAGGCCATCGACGCGGCGCGCCAACGCCTGGCTGGATTGCCAGGTGACAACTCGCTGCGCTACACGCTGGGCCCCAGCCTGGGCCAGTGTTGTGGCGGCGCCGTGCACTTGCGCTTTGAGCGCGTGGGCGCCGCCGACATCCCGCTGCTGCAGGCGCGGCTGATGACGCGGCTGACCCCGGTGGCGCTGTTTGGCGGCGGTCATGTTGGCAAGGCGATGGTCAAGGTATTGGGCTTGCTGCCGTTTGCCGTCACCTGGATCGACAGCCGCGACGAGATCTTTCCGCCCGACGTGCCCGCCAACGTGCGATGCGAGCACAGCGATCCGGTGCAAAGCGCCGTGAAGGACCTGGCACCGGGCTCGCGCGTGCTGGTGATGAGCTTCAGCCACGCCGAAGACCTGGACGTGGTGGCCGCCTGCCTGGCACGCCTGCGCCAGCACGACGACCTGCCCTACATCGGACTGATTGGCAGCGCCACCAAGTGGGCCACCTTTCGACACCGGCTGCAGGAACGGGGTTACAGCGCCGCCGAGCTGGCGCGCGTCACCTGCCCGATTGGCTTGCCCGGCATCCACCGCAAGGAACCCGAAGTGATCGCTGTCGGCGTGGCCGCACAATTGCTGCAGCTCGAAGCCTCTTTGCCAACCTAAACCTAATCAGTTGGGGTCAGAGCACATTTGCTTCGCAAAGTGGTCTGACCCACAATGCCTCACTATGGAAAGTTACCTTCTCACCTGGGCCGAACTGCTGCTGCGCTGGGTGCATGTCATCACGGCGATTGCCTGGGTCGGCTCGTCGTTCTACTTTGTCTTTCTCGACTCCAGCCTGACGCCGCCGGTTGACGAAGACCTGAAGAAGCAGGGCGTCAGCGGCGAGCTGTGGGCGGTGCATGGCGGGGGCTTCTACCACCCGGTCAAGTTTGCTGTGTCGCCACCGCAGTTGCCAGCGCACCTGCACTGGTTTTATTGGGAGAGTTACAGCACCTGGCTGAGCGGCTTTGCGCTGTTCACGGTGTCCTACTTGTGGAGCGCCGGCAGCTACCTGATCGACAAGTCGCTGATGGATTGGTCACCCAACATGGCGGTGGCCGCCGCGCTGGCTTTTTTGGTGGTGTTCTGGCTGCTCTACGACGGCATCTGCCGCCTGGTCGGGCAACGCCAAAACGGCGACGCCATCGTCGGTGCGCTGACGCTGCTGCTGGTGTGCGCCGCGTCCTGGCTGGCCTGCCACTGGTTTGCCGGTCGCGCGGCCTTTCTGCTGGTGGGCGCGATGCTGGCCACCAGCATGAGCGCCAACGTGTTCTTCTGGATCATCCCCGGCCAGAAGAAGGTGGTCGCCGCCATCAAGGCTGGCCAGCCGGTGGACCCGATCCACGGCCAGCGCGGCAAGCAGCGCAGCGTGCACAACACCTACTTCACGCTGCCGGTGCTGTTTGCCATGCTCAGCAACCACTACAGCTTCACCTACAGCCACCCGCAGAACTGGCTGGTGCTGATCCTGATGATGTTGGCCGGCGCCGCCATCCGCCAGTTCTTCGTGCTGCGCCACGGCTACAAGCTCGGGCGCAACCGCAACCCGCTGGGCTACGCCGGCGTTGGCGTGGCGCTGCTGCTGGGCGTGATCGTCTGGCTCAAGCCCGATCTGCCGGCCGCCACCGCCAACGCGGCCGTACCCGCCACGGTGAGCTACCAGGACCTGCAGCCGCTGCTGGCACAGCGCTGCTACATGTGCCACGGCGCGCAGGTGCAGATGAAGAACGTCCGGCTCGACTCGCCCGAGGCCCTGCGCCAGCATGCGCAAGCGGTGTACCAACAAGCAGTGGTGACCAAGGTGATGCCGCTGAACAACGCCACGGCCATCACCGAGGCCGAGCGCGCGCTGATCCGCCGCTGGTTCGAGACTGGCGCCGCCACCCAGTGAGCACAGCATGAGCAGCCCCGACCCCGCCACACAGCCACGCCAGTTCCTGCAGCACCTGCTCCACGTCGCGGTGCAGCAGGCCTTGCCGCTGCACCAGGTGGCTGCCTACCTGCCGGAGCCGCCCAAGGGGTGCATGCTAGGGCTAACCCAGGGCTTGACCGAGGACGCCCTGGTGCCGCCCGACACCGTGGCGCGCGCGATGGGCCTGGGCATAAAGATCGACGAACACCTGGACCGCAACGACGCCTTTGGCTTCTTCAAGGCGCTGGGTGATCTGGTGTTGACCGGGCCGACGCACACCAAGGTCAACGACCTTCGCGCCATGCTGGTGTTGTGAATCGTGGTGAGGTAAACCGCCACAGGCGGCGGCTCCGTTAAAATACCCCCACAAGCCCGCTGCTCCGGCGGGCTTGTGCTTTTTTGTCAAGCCGGAGCCATGTAGAGGACCACCATGTACAAAAACCTCGTAGCCGCGCTTGCGGCCGCCTGTTGTTTCTTTCCCGCCCACTCCCAGTCTCTCCAGACTGCCCAAGCCGGCTGCCACCGCACCCGCCACCACCAAGGAGCCGCTGAAAGTCGGCTTCGTCTACGTGGCCCCGATCGGCGATGCCGGTTGGGTGCGCCAGCACGAAGCGGGCCGCAAGGCCGTCGCGGCCGCGCTGGGTGAGCAGGTCAAGACCAGCTATGTCGAGAACGTGGCCGAAGGGCCGGACGCCGAGCGCGTGATCCGCGATCTGGCGGCCACCGGCCACAAGCTGATCTTCACGCCCAGCTTTGGCTACATGGAGCCCACGCTCAAGGTGGCCAGGGAGTTCCCGGACGTCAAGTTCGAATCCATCACCGGCTACAAGACCGCCCCCAACGTGGCGGTGGCCAACGCCCGCTACTACGAGGGCCGCTACCTGGCCGGCATTGCCGCCGGGCGCATGACGCAGAGCAACGTGGCGGGCTATGTGGCGGGCTTTCCGATTCCCGAAGTGCTGCAGGGCATCAACGCCTTCACGCTGGGCATGCGTTCGGTCAACCCCAAGGCGCAGGTCAAGGTGGTGTGGCTCAACGCCTGGTTCGACCCGACGCGCGAGCGCGACGCGGCCATGACGCTGTTCAACCAGGACGTGGACGTGATCGCCTTTCACACCGGCTCCACCGCCGTGATGGCCGCCGCGCAAGAGCGCGGCAAGCTGGCCGTGGCCTACCACTCGGACATGCGCAAAATCGCGCCCGATGCGCAGATCGTCGCCGTCACCCATGAATGGGGCGACTACTACACCCAGCGCGCCCGCGCCGCGCTGGACGGCAGCTGGCACAGCAGCAGCCTGTGGGGCGGCGTCAAACAGGGCATGATCCGCGTCGACGGCTTTGGCAGCAAGGTGCCCAAGGCGGTGCAACAGGAAGTGCTGGCCCGGCAAAAGGAACTGGCGGCCGG
Source organism: Candidatus Rhodoferax randersensis (assembly GCA_016718155.1). Lineage (GTDB taxonomy): Bacteria > Pseudomonadota > Gammaproteobacteria > Burkholderiales > Burkholderiaceae_C > Rhodoferax_D > Rhodoferax_D randersensis. The sequence continues at coordinate 103,681 of JADKEH010000014.1, forward strand.
CACGCTGCAGCCCTTCGCGGCCAAGGTGGCGGTGAAGGACAACCTGGGCCATGAGGTGATCGCCGCGGGCAAAAGCCTGAGCGACGAGCAGATTCTGAAGATGAACTGGCTGGTCGAAGGCGTGCAGGGCACGCTGAACGCGCGGTGACATTCGTGTGGATTTGCCGCACCGCGTTCAGTCGTCCTGCGCCCGCCACCTTGGGCGGCAAACGATAATGCACCCTTCGCCATGGATGGTCCGACGGCGAGCGTTGCTTGGGAGTGCATGAAATGAAAAAAGTATGGCTGTTCGCGCTGCTGGCGCTGGTGGGTTCGGCGCAGGCACAGACCAGCGCCGCCAAGAAGGAACTGGTGGCCAAGGTCCTGCTGTTGCAGCAACCTGCGATCGAGCAGGCCGCCCGTGCCGCTGGCCGAACGCCCAGCCCTGCTGGTGCTGCAACAGGCGGGCCAGGCGCTGCAGACTCGCGTGGCGGCCGACAAGCGCGAGGCGATGGCAAAGGAGATCCAGGCTGACGCCAAGAAGTACGTTGAGGAGGCGGTACCGCTGGTGCGTGAACGAGCGGTCAAGCTGGCGCCTGCGACCATCGGCGCCATGCTGGAGGAGCGGTTCACGGAGGACGAGTTGAAGCAACTCGTTGCCCTCATGGAATCCCCCGTCAACCGCAAGTTCACCGAGATGGGTGGTGAGATGCATAAAGTGTTGGTGGAGAAGCTGGTGGCAGAAACCAAGGCGGCCATCGAGCCCAAAATGAAAGCCCTGGAACAATCAGTCGCCAAGCGACTGGGCCTGCCCCTGGCCCCTGCTGGCGGCGCATCCGGCGCGGCGCGTCCCGCGAAGGCAGCCAGCAAGTAGTACGCTGGCCGATCACTCGACTTGCGCAGGCCGCCAGCCATGCAAGCCTACCGCGCCGCCCTGCTGCGCTTTGCCGCTGACCGGGCGCCGGCACACAGTGCCGTCTATGAAGAAGACGGCCTGCTGCTGGTCGGACCGGACGCGCGCGGCCAGCAGGTGGTGCAGGCGGTTGGCCCTTACGCACAATTGGCGCCGCAGTTTGCGCAGGTGCCGTGTGAAGACCTGCGCGGGCGCCTGATCGCGCCTGGCTTTATCGACCTGCACAACCATTACCCGCAAACCGACGTGATCGCCTCGCCCGCCGAAGGTTTGCTGCCGTGGCTGGAGAACTACACGTTTCCGGAAGAAGAACGCTTCTCCAACCCCGACTATTGTGCTCAAGCAGCTACTTTTTTCATAGCAGAACTGCTGCGCAACGGGGTCACCACCTCGCTCAGCTTTGCCAGTGCCCACACCGCCTCGGTGCACGCCCTGTTTGAGGCAGCGCGCCAGCAGCAAGTGCGCCTGATCACCGGTTTGTGTCTGATGGACCGCCATGCCCCGGACGGCGTGCGCAACGACACCGAACAAAGCCTGCTCGACACCGAGGCGCTGATCCAGCAGTGGCATGGCGTGGATCGCCTGGGCTACGCCATCACGCCGCGCTTTGCCCCCAGTTGCAGCCATGCGCAACTGCGCGGTGCCGGCGAGCTGGCCGACCGGTACCCGCAAGTGTGGATCCAGTCGCATGTGGCCGAAAACAAGGACGAGATTCGCTGGGCGCGGGAGCTCTTTCCCCAGTCGCGCAGCTACCTGGCCACCTATGCTGATTTTGGGCTGATGCGCGAACGCGCCATCTACGCCCACTGCATTCACTTCGACGACGAAGACCGCGCGCTGATGAAGGGCACCGGCGCGGCCGCCGCCGTCAGCCCAACCAGCAACCTGTTCCTGGGCAGCGGCTTTTTTGACTACGCCGGGGCCGACCGCGTCGGCATGCGTTACGGGCTGGCCAGTGACGTAGGGGGCGGCACCTCGTTTTGCCCATTTCACACCATGCTGGCGGCCTATGTGGTGGGCCGCGAGGGGCAGACCAAGCCCGGTCTGTCGCTCAAGCCCCAGCACCTGTGGTGGCAGCACACGGCGGGCGCCGCCGCTGCGCTGGGGCTCGATGGTCGTAGCGGCCATGCCTCCATCGGCAACCTGCAGCCTGGGTGTGAAGCGGACTTTGTCGTGCTCAACCCCAAGGCCACGCCGCTGCTGGCACGCCGGACCGCCCGTGCCAACAGCCTCGACGAGCTGCTGTTTGCCTTGATCGTTCTCGGTGATGACCGGCTGGTGGAGCGAACCGTGGTGTCAAAGCGAACGGTTTGAACCGGCCCAGCCCCCGCCGCGCATCAGGCCGGACAGGAGAAGGCGGCTGCACGGCACGATTCGCTTGTGCAAAAATTCACGGCAAACGACTATGTTGACATTTCCTTACAAGTCTTTGCCATCGGTATGTCAGCCCTGGCCTGGCCAGCGGGCGTTGTAGGCGCATGGAGTTTTTCCATGCCTTGTTACTCAACCGGAGTTCACCATGAAAGTCAAAGCACTGATCGTATCCCTGACACTGGCCATCGGCAGCGGCGCATTTGCTCAGACCGCCACCCCCAACCTGGACAAACGCGAAGCCAAACAACAGGCCCGCATTGACCAGGGCGTGGCCTCCGGCCAGCTCACGCCCAAAGAGGCCGCCCGCCTGCAAAAGCGTGAAGCCAATCTGGCCACCAGCGAACAAGCCGCCAAGGCCGATGGCGTCGTCACCCGCGCCGAGCGTCGCCGTCTGCAACGCCAGGCTGACCGCAACAGCGTGGCCATCCGCAAACAAAAACACGACGCGCAGAAGACGCCGCCCGCCCAGTAAGCGGCGCCGCACGGTGCGGGCTCAGAATTTGGGGATACGGATGCGACTGATCATCAGCGAGCCGGACACCGCAAACATCAGCACCAGCGGGTGCAACTGAAAGCCCGCAATCTTGACCACGCCAAACCACAAGTCGTCCCCGATCGCCTGAGCCCAGGTGGCCCAGGCCAGCACCGCCACCAGCAACACGGAAGTGGGGATGGGCGTGCCCTCGAAGTACTTCACCTTGCCAGTCCCCTCGGACAATTGTTCGGCGGTGACGTTGTAGCGTGCCAGCCGCGACACCCCGCAGGCCACGAAGAACACCAGCACCACGCGGTCATACAAGCCCTGCATGCCGCAGCCATAGGCGATGATGGCGGGCGCCACGCCAAACGAGATGATGTCGGACAGTGAATCGAGCTCCCGGCCCAAAGCCGAGCTTTGCTGACGCCAGCGTGCAATGCGTCCGTCCAGTACGTCAAAGAACAACGCCACCGGTATCAGGCCGCAGGCGAAGTACAGGTGCACGTCGTCGAGGGTCTGCAGGTAAGTCATGACCGAGAACAGCGCACCCACACCACAAAATGCGTTGGCCAGGGTGAACCAGTCAGCGAGGTGAAACTCGCGGATCATGGAGAACGGTTTGTTGTGCGCCATCTGCATCCCAGTCTAAATCAACGCACCGGGTAGGCGTACATCAGACCACCTTTGGTCCACAAATTGTTGAGTCCACGCGGCAGTCGCAAGGCCGACTTGGGCCCGACATTGCGCTCGAAGATCTCGCCGTAGTTGCCGGTGGTCTTGATGGCGCGGGCCAGCCACTGCCGGTCCAGACCCAAGGGCTTGCCGGTGTCTTCGGTGGTGCCCACAATGCTGCCGATCACGGGGTCGGTGCTGCCTTTCATGGAATCCACGTTAGCCTGGGTGACACCGTACTCTTCGGCTGCCAGCAGGCCGTGGACCACCCACTTGACGATGGCAAACCACTCGTCGTCGCCACGGCGCACCATCGGCCCCAGCGGTTCCTTGGAAATGATCTCGGGCAGGATGACATGGTCAGCCGGGTTCTTGGCCGACTTGTTGCGCACCGAAGCCAGCCCCGACGCATCGGTGGTGTAGGCCATGCAGCGACCCGAGAAATACGCGCCTTCCACCGCTTCGAGCTTCTCGAACACCACCGGCTTGACGTTCAGGCCATGGGCCAGGGAATAGTCAGCCAGGTTCTTCTCGGTGGTCGTGGCAGCCTGTACGCAAACCGTTTGACCCTTGAGCTGCTTGGCGCTCTTGATCTTGCTCTTGACCGGCACCATGAACCCCTGGCCATCGTAGTAGGTGACAACGGTCTGGTGCACACCCAGAGAGGCGTCTCGGGTCAACGTGAAAGTGGTGTTGCGCGACAACACGTCGATCTCGCCCGACTGCAAGGCGGTGAAGCGTGCTTGCGACGGCAAGGGCACGAATTTGACCTTGTCCCCATCGCCGAGTGTCGCTGCAGCGATGGCACGGCAAACATCCGAATCCAGACCACTCCACCTTCCGTTGGAATCAGTCGCCGAGAAACCGGCCAAGCCGGTATGCACACCGCAGACCACCTGGCCCCGTGCCCTGATGCCATCGAGCGTCTTGCCCGCATAGGCCGGCAGCGCCGCCAGGCAACCCAACAGACCGGCCGAGAGCGCCGCCAGTTTGAGACGTTTCATGATCACTCCCGTTGCGCCACAGCCGCCGATCTGCGCCAGCCGCCCTTACCGAGGCAAGCGCCGCACATGCTGTGCACCCAAGCGCTGCGGCTGGCGGTCAATCGATGGACCATCGCGGCGATCGAGCTTGAAGTTGCTGACCACCTGCGTCAACCGGGCTGCCTGTTCCTTCAGGCTTTGGGCGGCTGCAGCGCTTTGTTCCACCAGAGCCGAGTTCTGCTGTGTCATCTGATCGAGTGCGGCGATGGACGAGTTGATCTCGCTGATGCCCGCGCTCTGGCTCGATGCCGCTGCCGTGATCTCGCCCAGGGTGTCGTTGACACGCTTGACCGAACCGACGATGTCGGTCATGGTGCTGCCCGCATCAGCCACCAGCTTGGCCCCGCGCTCAACCCGCTCCACGCTCGCCCCGATCAGGCTCTTGATTTCACGCGCGGCCTCGGCGGAACGACCGGCCAGACTGCGCACCTCGGAGGCCACCACGGCAAAGCCACGGCCCTGCTCACCCGCCCGCGCCGCCTCGACCGCGGCATTGAGCGCCAAAATATTGGTCTGAAATGCGATGCCGTCAATCACGCCAATGATGTCGGAGATTTTCTTGGAGCTGGCGTTGATCTCGTCCATCGTGGTCACCACCTCGGCCACCACGGTGCCGCCACGCGCCGCCACACTGGCGGCGGTCGATGCCATTTGGTTGGCCTGTTTGGCGGACTCAGCGCTACGCATCACGATGCTGGTCAGGTGGTCCATCGATTGCGCGGTTTGCTGCAGGTTGGACGCCGCCTGCTCGGTGCGCTGGCTCAGGTCCTGGTTGCCCATGGCGACCTCGCTGCTGGCAACCTCAATCGAATCGGCCGCCTGGCGAATACCACCAACGAGCGTACGCAAGCGCTCCTGCATGGCCCGAATGGCTTCGAGCAGTCGCCCGGTCTCATCATGTATGCGCACCTCAATCTCGGATGACAGGTCGCCATCGGCAATGCGTTCAGCCACCACCACCGCACGCCCGATGGGCTGCGTGACGCTGTTGGTAATGCCCCAGCCGATGGCGCCACCGAGGGCCAAGGCAAACACGACCAATACCGCCGAAACGATCTGGGTCTGGCGCTCCAGACGCGCCACTTCGGCATTGGCCTCGTCGGTCAATTTGCGCTGCAGCAGGACCAATTCCAGCACCTTCTGGCGCATCTTGGTCTCCTGCGGCCGAACACGGTTGGTCAAGGTCAGCACGGCGGCCACCGTGTCACGGTCCGACCCCTGCTGCACCGCTTCGCGAACCTCCGGCAAGGCCACCTTGGCCGCGGCGGCAACATCGGCCAGCAAAGCCCGCTCGGCGTCGCTCGACTGAGGCAGCGCCAGCAGCGCGGAGAGCTTCTTCTCGGTGGCCAGGTACTTCTCTTCGGCGACCTTGGCCAAATTCGCTTCCGCAGCCGCCTGCTTGCCATCCAGATCGGTCTCAAGATTGGCAAAAAGGGCCACTGATCTGGTCTGGATCGCCAGCGAGTCGATGCTGGTCAACAGGTCGTTGGCGACCTCGGTCTTGGCGTTGTTAACCTGAACAATGGTCTGGACCTTCTGGCCCAGCACCCGCATGGAGTAGGCGCCTGTGGCGGCCACCGCCACCAACAGCAACAGCACGGTGGCAAACCCGGCAGTGAGCCGCTTGGCCAGGGACAATGATCGCAGTGTCTGAAACAGCAAGCCGGTCTCCTCGTTGTTAATTGGGTACGAGCCAGTCCAGGGGGAGCGCATCGTCCATCCAACCCGCTGGCTGCGGAGCCTGTCAGGGTCCTGTACTGCGCGCGACCGGTATCGCAATCCTGGCCAAATGCGCGCGGTTGATCGGTTCAAGGCCTCGGTCCGGAAACCGCCATGACGCCTGGGGGGCGGGCAGCCCATGCACCGACGCGACACCCTCAGTGCTGCAGGATCTTGTTGAGAAAGTCCTTGGTGCGTGCCTGCCGGTCCTCTGGCTTGTTGAAGAAGTCACTCTTGGAGCAGTCTTCCAGAATCTTGCCACCCACATCCATGAAGATCACGCGGCTGGAGACCTTGCGCGCAAAACCCATCTCGTGGGTGACGCACATCATGGTCATGCCTTCATTGGCCAAGCCGACCATCACGTCAAGCACCTCGCCCACCATTTCGGGATCCAGCGCCGAGGTGGGTTCGTCAAACAGCATCACGATCGGGTCCATGCTCAGCGCGCGGGCAATCGCCACGCGCTGTTGTTGCCCACCCGAAAGCTGGCCGGGGAACTTGTCCTTGTGCGCCATCAGGCCGACGCGCTCGAGCATTTTGAGGCCACGCGTCTTGGCGTCATCGGTGCTGCGGCCCAACACTTTGATCTGCGCGATCGTCAGGTTCTCGGTCACACTCAGGTGAGGAAACAACTCGAAGTGCTGAAACACCATGCCAACGCGGCTGCGCAGTTTGGGCAAGTCGGTCTTGGGGTCGTGCACCGCCACACCGTCGACCGTGATCTCGCCTTTCTGGAAAGGCTCCAGCGCGTTGATGGTCTTGATCAAGGTGGACTTGCCCGAGCCCGAAGGGCCGCACACCACGACCACTTCGCCCTTTTGGATTTTGGTCGAGCAATCGGTCAGCACCTGCACCGGGCCGTACCACTTGGAAACATTTTTGAGTTCGATCATTAGATACTCCAATACTTAAAACCCGCACCCGATCATCGGATGTCATCGAACGATGGCGATGCGTTTGTGCAGCCGCTTGACCGCATAGGACAGGCTGTAGCAAAGCACGAAATACACCACGGCGGCCAGCAGGTAGGCCTCTTCGGGGCGCCCGTAGATTTTTCCCGCGGTCGTGAAGCCCTTGAGCAGGTCGTACGCACCAATCGCGTAGACCAACGAGGTGTCTTGAAACAGGATGATGGTCTGCGTCAACAACACCGGCAACATGTTGCGAAAAGCTTGCGGCAACACGACCAGTCGCATGTTCTGGCCGTAAGTCATGCCCAGCGCCTGACCGGCATGCACCTGACCGCGTGCAATCGATTGAATGCCCGCGCGCATGATCTCGCTGAAGTAGGCCGCTTCGAACGCGATAAAGGTCAGGAAGGCCGAATACTCGGCGCGATGGTTCTCCCCATCGGGCAGGTAGCTGTAGAGCCAGCCCGGAACCAACAGAAAGAACCAAAGGATCACCATCACCAACGGCACTGAACGCATGCCGTTGACATAGAAGGTCGCCGGCACGGCCAGCAGCGGTCTGCCAGACAGGCGCATTAAGGCCAGCACGGTGCCCAGCATCACGCCGCCAATGGTCGACACGATGGTCAACTGAACACTGAACCAGAAACCGTTGATGACGAACTTGCTCAGGACGTCCCAGTTCAAAAAAGTCAGGTCGAGTCCAAACATCTCAGTGTCCTCCACCCGTGCCGCCAGCCACGATGAAGCCCGGAATTTGAACCCGCCGCTCCACCAGCGCCATCAACCGGTTCACGGCAAAGGCCGATACCGCGTACATCAGGGTCACCGCCAGGTAGATCTCGACACCGCGAGACGTTTCTTCCTGGGCCTGCATGGCAAACATGGTGAGCTCGGCAATGGACACGGCAAACGCGACCGATGAGTTTTTGAGCAAATTCATGCTCTCGCTGGTCAGCGGCGGCAGGATGATGCGAAACGCCATGGGCAGGATCACGTAGCGGTAGGTCTGCGCGGTGGTGAAACCCATCGCCATGCCCGCATACCGCTGGCCCTTGGGCAAGGCCTGAATACCCGCTCGCACCTGCTCGGCCAATCGGGCCGAGGTAAAGAAGCCAAGGGCAAACACCACCAGCACGAAGCCCGGCACCTGTTGCATCACCGGGAACACTTTAGGCACCACGAAGTACCACAGAAAGATCTGCACCAGCAAGGGGATGTTTCGAAACAGCTCCACCCAGCCGCCCGCCAGCCGCACCAGCAGCGGGCTATTGGGCAACGTGCGCAAGGTCCCCATGAAGAAACCCACCAGCACCGCCACCACCCAGGAGCTGCCGGCTACCGCCAGTGTCCAGCCCCAGGCATCGATCATCCACTGCAGGTAGGTGCGGCCGCTGCCGTCGTCATTCAGGAAAACTTGCCAGTCCCACGTCATATCAATCACCTTCGGCAAACAAAACCATCCAGTCAAAAAAAACCCCGCCCACCTGCACAGCAGACAGACGGGATCCGGCCCTCAAGCCCGCTGGTTACGCTTACTTCTTGGCGTAGTCTTCCATGGGCTTGTCATTCGGGTTGGCCCATGCCGCCTTGGTGCTCTCGCTGGCGGCATAGCCAACCTTGGTGTTCTTGGGTGGGATCGGCTGCATGAACCACTTGTCCCACAGCTTGGCGATTTCGCCCGACTTCATCATGGCCTTGACGGTGTCATCGGCCAACTTCTTGAAAGCCGGGTCATCCTTGCGGATCATGATCGCGATGGGCTCGACACTGAGTGTCTCGCCAACAATCTTGAAACCCGCCGGATTCTTGGAGGTGGCGATGTTGCCAGCCAAAATGGCGCCGTCCATCACGAAGGCATCGGCACGGCCGGACTCGAGCAGCAAGAAGCTGTCGGAGTGATCTTTGCCATACACCTCCTTGAAATCTACGCCAGTGGCACGTTCATTCTTGCGCAGCGTCTGCACCGATGTGGTGCCGGTGGTGGTGGCGACATTCTTGCCATTGAGCTGGGCAATGCCGGTAATGCCGGAATCGGCCTTGACCGCCATGCGAACTTCCTCCACAAAGGTGGTCACAACAAAGGACACGTCCTTTTGACGGGTGGCGTTGTTGGTGGTGGAGCCACACTCGATATCCACGGTGCCGTTTTGCACCAACGGAATGCGGTTTTGCGAGGTGACGGGCTGGTACTTCACGGTGAGCTTCTTGCCGGCTGCCTTTTCCAGGTCGGCAATGATGCGGCCGCACACCTCGACATGAAAGCCGGTGTACTGGCCGTCACCCAGGGTGTACGACAGGGCACCGGACGAGTCGCGCACGCCCATGGTGACGGTGCCGGAGGCCTTGACCTTGCCAATTGTGTCGGTGGCCTGGGACTGGGCACCGGAGGACACCGCGGCCAAAATAGCCAGGGCTAACAAATGCTTCTTCATTTCAAACTCCATTGGTTAATTCTCAACAAAACGAGGCGCTTGCTCAGTACAGCAATCACAGCTAGGAATTTAACTTGACCGGCCCGCTCCAGCATCGGGGTTTACGCCCTATCGTCATGCAAATTTCTCATAAGTTAATCCGAGTACCGTTCGCCAAGGCCTTCGCACCCAGCTTGCATGCGCCTTGCGACAATAGCGGGACGCTACCCTCGCTGTATCCATCCCCGGACTCGCCATGACCCACTTCAAGCCGCCGCTGCCGCTCTCACCACCGCTTTCAACCGCGCCAGCCAACGGGTCTGGCTTTTGCCCGATGCGGCTGCAAAGGCTATCAGCGGTGCTGCAGGCGGAGGTGGACCGTCAGCGTCTGCCTGGCGCGGTTGCCCTGATCGCACGACATGGTCAGACCGTCATGTTCGAGAGCCTGGGACAGCAAGACCCCGCGGCGGGCACACCCATGCAGCCGGGATCGATCTTTCGGATCTATTCCATGACCAAGCCGATCGTCTCGGTGGCGGCCATGATGCTGGCCGAGCAGGGGCGCCTGCTGTTGAACGATCCCGTCTCCAAATACCTGCCGGAGTTTGCCGCGCAGCAGGTCTGCCACCGGGTAGAAGGCCACGTCAAGCTGCAGCCGGTGCGCCGCGGCGCCACGGTGCAGGACCTGTTGCGCCACACCGCCGGCCTGACCTACGAGTTCCTCGGCAGTGCGCCAGTACAGCGCCAGTACGCCCAGACCCGGATCGGCTCGCGCGAGCGCAACAACGCCGAGTTGTCAGCGGCGCTGGCAGGCCTGCCGCTGGTGGCCGAACCCGGCACGGTGTGGGAGTACAGCCGCGCCACCGACGTGCTGGGCCGCATCATCGAGGTCATCAGCGGCCAGACGCTGGGGCAATTCCTGCAAAGCCAGGTGTTCGAGCCGCTGGGCATGCACGAGACCTGGTTCAATGTGCCCCCCGAGCAGCGCCATCGCGTGGCCGAGCCGTTTGCACGCGATCCCGATGGCGGCATGCAGATGCGTGTCTACAACCTGGACGAGCCGTGCAGCCTCGAATCAGGCGGCGGCGGGCTGCTTTGCACCACCGCTGATTACGCCCGCTTCCTGCAGTTCATGCTCAACCAGGGCGAGCTTGACGGCACGCGCTTGCTGGGCCCCCGCACGGTGGCCTACATGACAGCGGACCACCTGGGCCAGATTCCGATCAATGGTGGCGGAGCGCGCGACCTGCTGCCGATGGGGTATGGCTTTGGACTGGGCTTTGCCGTGCGCCAGTCTGTCGGAATCGCACCCGCGCCGGGCTCTGCCGGAACCTACTACTGGGGCGGCCTGGGCGGCACCACCTTCTTCGTCGATCCCGTGCAAGACCTGTTTGCCATCCTGATGGTGCAAGCGCCGAACCAGCGCGAGCACTACCGCATGCTTTTTGCCAACCTGGTCTATGCGGCACTGATCGATTGACACTCGCCCGGATCGAGCCCTGCCTCAGGCCGCCGCGACCTGCAGCACCAGCTTGCCGAAGTTCTGGCCGCTGAACAGCTTGCCCAGCGCGTCGAGGAAGGCGTCCAGCCCCTGCACCACGTCTTCCTTGCTCTTCATGCGCCCGTCCTTCAGGTAGCCGGCCATCTTTCCATGAACCGGTCGTCATTGCGAGCGCAGCGCGGCAATCCATGTCCCCAAAATACATGGATCGACACGGCCTGCGGCCTCGCGATGACGATACTGGTTCAAGGTCCGTGTGCGGCTTCGGCCCGGATTCGGGAGGCTCGCAATGACGGTACCCTTTCGTAGTGTGGGGTGGGCACAAGCCCAGGTCGTTTGGCCTAGCCGTGCGACACGCAGACCTTGCCAAACTGGCTGCCGCTCTTGAGGTAAGCCATGCCCTCCTTCAGTTCGTCGAAGGCAAAGACGCGGTCCACCACCGGCTTGATCTGATGCTGGGCCATGGCGCGCAGCATGGCCTCGAAGCCGTCGCGGTGGCCCACCGTGACGCCTTGCAGGCGCACCTGGCGCGTCACGATCAGACCCAGCGAAGTGGCCATGGTGCTGCCCGACAGGATGCCGATCATGGACAAAGTGCCACCAGGACGGATGCAGCGCAGCGACTGCGGCAGCGTCTTCTCGCCACCCAGTTCCAGAATCAGGTCGTAGCCTGTGCCACCGGTGATGCCGCGACTGGCCTTGGCCCACTCGGGTTCGTTGCGGTAATTGATGCAGGCATCGGCTCCCATTTGCTTGACGCGCGCAATCTTGTCATCGCTCGACGAGATCACGGTGACATGGGCACCCGCCAGCTTGGCAAACATCAGCGCAAACAGCGCCACTCCGCCAGTGCCCTGCACCAGTACTCGGTCGCCGGGCTTGACGGCGGCGCAAGTGTTGAGCGCGCTCCAGGCGGTCAGTGCCGCGCAGGGCAGCGTGGCCGCCTCCAGGTCGCTGAGGTAGGCCGGCACCTTGACCACACCCTGCTCCGACAGGCACATGTACCCGGCCATGGTGCCGTCAATCGGGCCGCCCAGCGACTGCGTCAGGCGCTCAAGATCGGGCTCGCCGGCGATCCAGTTCTGGAAGAAGGTGGGGCAGACCCGGTCGCCCACGGCCACGCGGGTGACGCCCGCGCCCACCGCCACCACCTCGCCCACGCCGTCCGAGATCGGAACCAGCGGCAAGGTGCCGGTGTAGCTGCCGTAACCCCGGTCCGGCACCACCAGATCCCGGAAATTCAAAGACGAAGCCTTCATGCGCAGCAGCACCTGGCCGGCGGCGGGCGTGGGTTGCGGCCGCTTCGACAGCTTCAGGTTGGCCATGCCCCAGTCGCCCTCAATCTGAAATACACGCATCACGATCTCCTGGTTTGATTGAATTGATTTTGGCCCCGGCGTGCCGCTCTCACAGCGTCAGAATGCTGCAGCCGGTGGTCTGGCGCGCCTCCAGGTCGCGGTGGGCCCGTTGCACCTCCGCTAGTGGGTAACGCTGGTCGATACGGATCTTTACCTGGCCGCTGCCGACCACGGCAAACAGCTCGTCCGCCATGGCCTGCGTGGTCTCGCGCGTGGCGATATGCGTGAACAAGGTCTGGCGCGTCACATAAAGCGAACCCTTGGCGCCCAGCATGCCCGGCGCGAACGGCGCCACGGGGCCAGAGGCATTGCCGAAACTGGCCATCAGACCAAAGGGCTGCAGGCAATCGAGCGACTTGTCCCAGGTGTCCTTGCCGACCGAGTCGTACACCACCTTGACGCCCTTGCCGGCTGTGATGTCCTTGACGCGGGCCAGAAAATCCTCGGTCCGGTAGTTGATCGCATGCTCGGCGCCGTGCTGCAGGGCCAACGCGCACTTGGCGTCCGAGCCCGCCGTGGCGATGAGCCGCAGGCCCAGCGCGCGCGCCCATTGGCAGGCAATCAGCCCGACACCGCCGGCGGCTGCGTGAAACAGCACGAAGTCCCCCGCCTGCAAACCACCCTGGGGTTGCGTGCGCTTGAGCAGGTACTGCGCGGTCAGACCCTTGAGCATCATGGCCGCACCGGTCTCGAAGCTGATCGCATCGGGCAGCTTGCACACGCACTTGGCGGGCATCACGCGCAACTGGCAGTAACTGCCGGGCGGCAAGGACGCGTAGGCAGCCCGGTCCCCCGCCTTGAGATGCGTGACGCCCTGCCCCACCGCCTCCACCACGCCCGCGGCTTCCATGCCCAACTGCAGCGGCATGGGCATCGGGTACAGGCCGGTGCGGTGGTAGACATCGATGAAGTTCAGGCCGACCGCCTGGTGCCGGATACGGATCTCGCCGGGACCCGGTTCACCGACCGCGACCTGAACCAGTTTGAGTTGTTCTGGACCGCCGGGCTGGTCGATCTGAATGGCTTGGGAGTTGTGCGCAGTCATGGCAAGGTAATCCTGTGAATGGAATCCCCACATCCTGCCACGAAACGCGCCGAGCCGGCACGCTGGCGCACACGACTGCATTCACCCCGAGGTCATTGCGCGGGGCCGGAGTCGGCCGAACCCAGCAGAGTTTCGAACTCAGCCAGTGGAAGCGGCCGGGCGAACAGAAAACCCTGACACAACTCACACCCGTGCAGCGTCAGGAAAGCCCGCTGCGCGGCGGTCTCCACGCCCTCGGCGATGACTTCCAGGCCGAGGTTCCTGGCCATGCCAATGATGGTCTGGATGATCACCGCATCGGTCGCGGCGATGCCAATGTTGCGCACGAAGGACTGGTCAATCTTGAGTTGGTCCAGCGGCAGGCGCGTCAGGTACGACAAGGAAGACTGGCCGGTGCCAAAGTCATCCATCGAAAAGCGAACGCCCACCGCCTTGAGCGCGTTCATCTTCTCGATCGTGTCCTGCACGTTGTCCAGCACCATTGATTCGGTCAGTTCCAGCTTGATGAGCGTCGCGTTGGCGCCGGTCTCGGCGAGTACCGCGCGAACCTGATCCACAAAGTCGGGCTGACGAAACTGCCGCGCACTGACGTTCACCGCCAATTGCAACTCGCGCCGCCCCGGCACCTGTTCCCAGGCCTTGAGTTGCGCGCAAGCAGTCCTGAGCACCCACTGACCAATCGGCAGAATCAGGCCGGTTTCCTCGGCCAGGGGTATGAAGTCCAGCGGCGAAACCAAGCCACGCCGAGGATGCAACCAGCGAATCAACACCTCGGCGCCCACTGGCGAGCCGTCCAGTAAGACCTGCATCTGGTAGTACAACTGAAACTGCCCCGCTGCCAGGGCCAGGCGCAGGTCTTGCTCAAGCTCGGCGCGGTGGGCAATGGCCGCCTGCATCGCCGGGTCGAAGAAGCACAGCGCGTTGCGCCCGCTGTTCTTGACCTGGTACATGGCGATGTCAGCCTGCTTGAGCAGATCGGCAGGCGTTTGCTGCCCCTCACCAAACAGGGTTGCACCGACGCTGGGGGTGCTGGCGTGAACGTGTTGCGCCAACTGGAAGGGCTGGTTCAGGCTGGCCACCACCTTCTCCCCAACCAGTCGGGTTTGGGCCGCCGCCTCGAAGGTCTGGCCACTGAGCCCCTCCAGCATCACCACAAACTCGTCACCCCCGAGGCGCGCCACCGTGTCACCCTCGCGCACACAGGACTTCAGGCGCGTGGCCACTTGTTGCAGCAGCAGGTCCCCCACATCATGACCGAGCGTGTCATTGAGTGACTTGAAATGGTCAAGGTCAATAAACAGCAGCGCGCCGCGCCTGCCACTGCGCGCAGTCGACACCACCGCGTGCTGCAGCCGGTCGAGCAACAGGCGCCGGTTGGGCAACCGGGTCAATGGATCGTAGAACGCCAGTTGCTCGATCTCGGCCGAGGCGCGGCGCAGTTCGGTCACGTCCTGGTAGACGATCACCAAGCCGCCATCCGGCGTGCGCCGCTCCGTCACCTGAATCACGTGGCCGCCTGGCGGGTGCTGCTCGTGCGAGCCCTGGGCGTTGGCCAGCAAGGCCAGGCGTTGCTTCAACCAGGCCCGTCGCTCGTCGTCGCTGGCCTGTGGCAGATGCCGCACGACGGTCAGTTCAAGCACCGCGCGAAAGGGCAAGCCGGGCCGCATCACATCAGCGAGCCAGGGGTACATTTCGACAAAGCGCTGGTTCCAGCTCACCAACTGCTGCGCGGCATCGAGCAACACAAAACCGCTCACCATGGATTCGAGCGCCTGGTCCAGCGTGGCCTTGGACCGCGAGATAGCCATGCGGGCCTGCGCCAACCGTCCCATGTACCAGGCGACAAATCCGCCCGCAGCCAAAATCATCACCGAAAACAGCAAGGACACGACCAGGCCCAGGTCGCGCTGGGTGCGCCAGTGCGTCAGGACGGAATCAATCGGAATGCTGGCCGCAATCAGCACATCGCGGTACAGAATCGGCCGCATCACCACCAGGGCCGGGGCACCGCCGAGGCGCGCCGGGGCGCGCAAGGCACCACTGCCTTGACGGTACTGCGCCAGCGGCGGTGCCAACTGTGTGCCAAGTCGCTGCTCCAGCGCGGGCATGCTGGCCAACAACTGCCCGCTGCTGCGCTCCAGGGTCACTTCCAGGCCGCTGATGTCAACACCCTGAACCATGATTGCAACCAACAAGGGCACCTGGACTTCGGCGGCAACCACCACCTTGGAGGTATCCGCCAGCTTGATCGACCGCGCCAGGTACACCACACGCTCGGAGCTGGCAAAGCTGACTACTGGCGCGCTCACCAGCATGGTGGACACCGACTGTCCCAGCACCTCGTCGACAAAGCCCGCTGGCAGGCTGGGCTTGAGTTCGGCGCCACTGGGGTCGGACGACGCCAGTACCTTGCCCCTGGCGTCCAGCAGCGTGACATGGCGCACCATCAGATTCTGTTGCGCGACGCTGGACATGGAGCGACTCGCCGCCCTGGAGTCGACCCAATCGGCCGCAAGTCCGGACAGTCCCAACACTTCATCCATGCCGGCCAGCAGCACATCCACTCCAAGCAGGCTGCGATTGAGCGCCGTCTCGGCACCGCTGACGAAACGCACCGCCTGCGCTTCGCTGTCTGCCAGGGCGTCCTGGCGGATGGTCCAGATCCAGCTCGCCGCAGTGGCCCACACAGCGACCAGGAACATCCCAACCAGGGCTAGGCTGTACCGGGTAACCGTGTCGAAGCGTCTGCTCATCATCGATCAGGCGAAGCCATCATCCCCCGCACAGGGCCGATGGTCTGGTTCCAGATGCCCGCGCAAGGCTGGCTGCAGCGTTGCAGCCAGCGCGGCAAGACAGTGCTGGCAAGAATCTCCTGCCGGCGCCGCTCGTCCTGTGCCGAGATGGGTACCCCCTGCATCTGCCCCGCCCGACCAGTACGGCATGCGGCAGCGCCGGTGTTGCAGGCCAAGCCTTCAGCCGTCTCGCGCTCGCTTTCCAGCCAAATGGCGGCCTCCAGCTTGGGCAGTTCGCGGCTCAACAAGGCCCTCAAATCCGGCGGCAAAGCCGTCCAGGCCGACTGGTTGGCGCCAAAAACGGCGACGCCCCAGGTGATTGGCAGGGCGTGGATATGAGACGTCACCTGGTGCAACCCCAAGGTATTGCCAGACATCGTGCCGGTGATGGCGCAATCGATGTTGCCGGACGCCACGTTGGCCATGATTTGCGCAAAGCCGGTCACCACCGGCGTGGCTCCCAAGGCTGAAACAAAGTCGGACTGGGTGGCCGAAGACACCCGAATGCGCCGCCCCTTGAGGTCGGACAGACTGGTCATGGCGGCCCGGCAAAACACCACCTGAGCCGGATAGACGTACAGCGCCAGAGGCTCCATGGCATGGCGTTCACGCAGGGTCTTTTCCAGATAGGGGCGAAAGGCGGCGACCGAGCGCTTCAGGCTTGCCATGTCAGGATTGAGGCCAGCCAAGTCCAGCGCCCCAAACTCGGTGTATTGCTGCGCCAGCGCGCTAACCAGAGCCGTTCCGAACGGCACCACACCGAGTTGAATCAGTCGCAGCATGTCGCCGCCGGGAACCCCGGCCCGGTCAAAGGGAACGATTTCCGCATCAAACTTGCCACCACTAAGGTGCAGCAGCTCTTTGCTCCAAAACGGCTCTTCATGGCGAACATACTGGTTCAGCCCAGCCAGACCACCGACGATGCGAAGCTTTTGGGGCCCCGACTGGGAGGCCGCCGGGCCGACCCCGACACACAGAATGCTGAAGGCGGCCACGAGCCACTTTAGTGCTACCGTTTTGCGAATCACATGAAACATGGACGTCTTCCTTGCCTGCACCGTCGCTGAAGCTTCGACTCTATCAAGAAGCGGCTCCCGGCACTCAATAAGTGCCGGGGTACGCCCCACCATCGGCCAGCACGTTCTGACCAGTGATGTAGCCGGCCTGCTGGCTGCACAGGAAAGCGCAAATGGCGCCGAACTCTTGCGGGGTTCCAAAGCGCCTGGCCGGAATCGCACCGCGCCGGGCCTGCAGCACAGCATCGAGTGATTGACCGGTCTTGTCGGCCACGCCCTGCATCGTGCCCCTGAGTCGGTCCGTGTCGAAGGCGCCGGGCAGCAAGTTGTTGATCGTGACGCCCTGAGCCGCCAGCGGGCTGCGCGCCACACCCGCCACGAAACCGGTCAGGCCACTGCGGGCGCCATTGGACAAGCCCAGAATGTCAATCGGCGCCTTCACCGCGCTGGAGGTGATATTCACAATGCGGCCAAAGCCACGAGACGCCATGCCGTCCACGGTCGCCTTGATCAACTCGATCGGCGTGAGCATGTTGGCTTGCAGGGCGCGCTGCCAGTCCTCCTGCGACCAGTTGCGGAAGTCTCCGGGCGCCGGTCCGGCGGCATTGGTCACCACGATGTCAAAGTCGCGGCGCTGCTCGAACACCGCCTCGCGTCCCTGCGCCTGGGTGATGTCGGCGCTCACGGCCAGCACCTCGACGCCGCCCGGATACACCGGGTCGCTGCGCAGCTGGGTCGCGGCCTCGGCCAGGGCTTGGGCCCCGCGCGCCACGATCAGCACATTGACGCCCTCTTTCACCAGGGCGTGCGCGCAGCCAAAACCCAGCCCGCGACTGGCGCCGCAGACCAGCGCCCATTTGCCCGAAATGCCCAAATCCATAACAATTCACCTTTATGACCGTGCGTCACTGTACGCGATGCCCCGCCCGGCGCATCCATGCAGGATCGTTGGGTGGTGGGCTCTGGGTGTCTCCGCAAAGCGTGGTAAACCACCACTTATTTCACGCTTTGGCTGTGGACACAGGGTGGACAAGGCGCCAGCGTCTGTCATGATTCGCGCATTCTGAACACTTAGCCGAGTGAGCATTCGGTCTTCCTTCATTTTTCAGGACACTAGCTATGACACCGCGAACACTTTTGCTTTCCCTGCTTGTTGGCCTGTCCCTCGCCATCCCGGCGCACGCGCAAGGCTTCAAGTTCTCGGACGAAGACGCCACCGACAAGGCCGAAGAAGCTGAGAAGATCGCCAAGATCAACTCCTTGCTGTCAACACCGTGCCGCGCCAAGATCAAGAACCAGAAGATCATGGTGCTGATCGGAGAGAGCCGCAACGGCCTGATCAACGCCCGGCAATCAACCTACAACTCGCACATCAACGCGATCAACAGCCGTCTCAAGGCGATGGGTCTGCGGACCTACACGCAAGAGCAGATTCGCCAGCAAGTGGCGCAAGCCGAGATCGATGCCTACTTCAAGAACGACGCCGACGCTGCGCTCAACGCCTCCAAAAAATTGGCCGCCAACTACATCCTGCGCGGCGTGATCGAGACCCAGGCCACGCGCAACCTGATGGTCAACGTCAATCAGGTCAACATCAACATGGCCTTCACCCTGACCGGCGCCAACGGCAAGCTGATTTCGCAGACCAGTGCCAGCAATGCCAGTTACGCAGGCGCCGATACCTCCGGCATGGCGCTGACCCTGATCAACGAAAGCGCTGACGAGGTCGTCGCAACTTTGTACAGCGACTATTGCCGGCGCGCCGGCACCCAGTAGGTCGGCCACCTGGTCCGAACCGTTCCAACTACCCCGTTCTTGCAGAGACTCCACCATGAAGCAGACACTAAACACCCTGAAACACGCAGCCTTGCTGACGGTATTGGCCTTGGCCACCCTCGGCCACCCCGCGCTGGCCCAACCGACCTTCGGCAACCCCTCGCCCACCGCGGGCTCGTCCACATCCGAGAAGGCCAACGCCGCGGCCGACGCCGCCGCGTACCGGGAAGTGGACTACGTCAACAAGGCCCGCCAGGGCCCGGCGCTGGTCGTGATTCCGGGCGAGGTCAAGAGCAACAACGCCACTTTCATGCAGAAGTTTGGCCCCAACAACATTGCCGATTTTGGCGAACTGGAATTGTCCAACGCCAACTTCAAGGTACTGGAGCGCGCCAACCTGGGCAACCTGCTGCAGGAAGTCTCACTGGCCTACAACCTGGGTGACGCCGATGCGGCGCGCAAGACCATGCAGATAGGCAAACTCAAGACCACCAAGTGGATTGTGAAGTTCGACATCCTCAAGGCCGAGCAGATCGCGGAAAACAAAAAGGGCTTTGATGGCGGCGCCATCGGCGGTCTGATCGGCGCGCTGGGGGGCAGTCGTGGCTCCTATGCAGCGGGCAATGTGGTGGGTTCGGTCCGAAGTGGCGAAGCCACCGGCGTCTGGCTGATCGGCATGCGCTACAAAATCATGGATGCCAACACCACCGAGCAAGTGGCGCAGGGCTACAAGGAACTCAAAATGGAAGTGGGCGCGACCGCCACCAGCGTGATGGGCATTTCCGAGAGCGCCAAGGGTGGCGTCGGCCTGGACACAATGGTGCAACGCCTGATCCAGACCGCCGTCTGGGACATTGATTCGAAGCACAAGTAGACGGTCAGCACCGACCCGACAGCGGTTTTTCAAGCACAGGCATTTCAGGGGAAATCACCATGGCCATGATGAGCAAACTCGGCAAATACGAAATCAAGCGCGAACTGGGCAAGGGCGCCATGGGCGTGGTCTACGAGGGCTTTGATCCGGTGATTCAGCGCACGGTGGCGATCAAGACGATCCTGCCCGCGCAACTCAAAGGCACCGAGGCAGCCGATATCCTGGCGCGCTTCAAGCGTGAAGCCCAGGCCGCCGGGCGGCTCAACCACCCCGGCATCGTGGCGGTGTACGACTATGGCGAAGAGACCATCAGCGACGACCACACCATGGTGGCCAATCCGCAGACCATCGATGGTGGCGGGCAAAAGGTGGCCTTCATTGCGATGGAGTTCGTCAAAGGCCGCGAGTTGCGTGACTTCTTTGAGGCCAACGAACGCTTCGCGCTCAAAGACGTTGAGCGACTGATGGGCGAAATCCTGTCCGCGCTGGGGCACGCGCACAGCCACGGCGTGGTGCACCGCGACATGAAGCCAGCCAACCTGATCGTGCTGGCGGACGGCAAGGTCAAGGTTGCCGATTTTGGCATCGCGCGCATCGAGAAGTCCGAGCTGACCCAGGTCGGCACGGTGATGGGCACGCCCTCCTACATGTCGCCCGAGCAGTTCATGGGCCAGACCGTGGACAGCCGCACCGACATCTTTTCCTGCGGCGTGATTCTGTACCAGTTCCTGACTGGCGAGAAGCCGTTCACCGGCAACACCACCACCATCATGTACAAGGTGTTGAACGAGGAACCGCTGGCACCGTCCATGCTCAACGTCGCCCTGCCGCCGGCCTTTGACGCGGTGGTGAAGAAAGCCATGGCCAAGTCACCAGTGCAGCGCTACCAGACCGCCGAGGAATTCTTCGAAGCGGTCAAAGTGGCCGTGGCCAGCCACAACGCGGACCAGACCGTCATCAACCTTGGCAGCACGCTGGGCGGCGACGCCACCGCGCTCAATACCGGCAGTACCCGGACCACCGGCCTGACCGCAGCCCATGCCGGCACGCCAGCCAGCCGCGCAGGCCAGGCCACCCCCGCAGCCGCGCCAGCCGCTGCCGCTGCGTCCACCCCACCCGCCAAGACGTCCTACACCGGTGCGCTGGTGATGGCCGGTGTGGCCGGCCTGCTGCTGCTGGGCGGCGGCGCTTACTTCTATACCGGCAAAACCGCAACCGCCCCTGGGTTGGCCAGCATGCCCGGCACAACCAGCAGCACCACCGCAACCACTGCCGCCACGACCCCGGCCGGTCCCGCGCCCAGTGCGGTGGCGCCGGTCGCGAGCAGATCCCCAGCCGGACTCCGGCACCATCATCGTCAGCGCACTCGGCCTGGTCAACCCGAAAGACCCCAAGTTCAATGGCGATGCCAACGCCGCACAGGCCGAGGCGCGCGCCGACGCCAAACGCCAGTTGGTCGAGAAAGTGCTGTCGCTGTATGTCGAGAACAGCTCCATCGACAAGAACTACCCAGTGATTGAACAGAAGCTGCTTTCCAACTACGGCAGCTTCATCAAGACCGTCATCAACGAAGGCGCGCCGGAAATGGGCAAAGATGGGCTGCTCGAAACCGAAACCCGCGCCGTGCTGAAGGTGCGCGACGTGCAGAAGTCGCTCAACCAGTTGTCCAAGGACGAGCGCATCGAGTTCATCCGCAACAATGGCGACCCCAAGGTGTCGATAGAAATGCTGATTGCCAACGCCGATACATCGCAGATGTTGCCACCGGCGCGCTCACAATTGGCGGAAAACGTGCTCAAGGAACGCATCAAGTCCTTTGGCTTCAGAGTCTGGTCCAACGATGGTGAGGTCAAGGCCAGCCCGAACGCCAGGAGCGCGGACTTCCACATTCGCGGCGAGGCCAAGTTCAAGCAGCTCTCCGCCAAGCTGGCGGCCTCGGGGCTGACCATCACCAAGACCGTGCTGACCTCCTGGACCGTCAAGGCCATCGACAAGGCCAGCGGCGAGGAAATCTACCTCAACACGGTCGTGCCGCAGGGGCAGAGCTGGGGTACCGAGGACCTGGCGCTGAGCGACATCGGCAAGCTCATGGGCGATGAGTTCTCCAAAAACTTCTTCCTGCAACACTTTGAATTCGGCGTTCGCAAGACCAACCTGAACATCCAGGGCCTGCCCGATGCGCAGACCGCCCGCCTGCTGCTGCGCGAGCTGCGCGGCATCCGCCAGGTGCTGGACGTGAAGATGCTGGCCGACACCGGGCGCTATCAACTGCAGTTGGCCGAGGGCAGCAGCTCGGATGTGGTCCAGGCCGCCATCCTCAAGCCGCTCAATACCAAACTGGGACAGAACTGCTTTGCGCTGGCTGGATCGAGCGAATCCGACATCAACGTCAGCTTCGCCACTGCCTGCACCGAGATGGCCGTGCGCGGCAAGCTCGAGACCGTGCCCCCGGCCGGCCTGCTCAGCGCCCCGGCATCACGCGGCATGCCGCTGCTGAAATCCGGCGCGGTCAAGACCACCTGAGCAATAGACCAGACGGGGAGCGCCGAGAGGCGCTTACCCGCGCAGTCCGAAGGTGATGACTTCGTCCGTCAGTTCGTCCACACTGTGACCCAGGGCGATGCGTCCCTGGGCGCGCAGCATCACTTCCTCGCGGCGCAGGATGATTTCGGGCTCGCCCGCAAACGCCACGAAGGTACCGTTGGTGCTCTGGTCAATCAGGAAGAACTTGTCGCGCCTGCGCTCGATGCGGGCATGTTGCCGTGACGCCATGTGACCGCCAACGACCAGTTCGCACGCCAGATCACGCCCCAACACGATGCCGGTGTGCGCCGGCGTCAGGGTCAGCCGGTTGGCGCCCTGCTGCAAGTCGAGCTCGATGGACCGCGCCGCCGCCGACAGCGAGGGCGTCATCATGGTTACATCCTCACCGGCCTGCCAGATCACGTCGCACACTTCGACATCATCGCCCTTGCCCTTGACCGCCAGGGCGGCGATACGACGCGTTGAACTGCGCAGACTCGGCGGGAGCCGGTCGGCCGTGGCGGCGGTGGTGACGATCTGCCCGCCCTTGGCCAGGCCGGCCATGCGCGCGGCCAGATTGACGGTGTCGCCAAACACATCGTTGTTCTCTTCGATCACCGGCCCGAAATGAAAGCCCACCCGGATGGCCCGCTTGACCGGGCCCGCCGCAGGCAGGGCATCGATGCGCAGTTGCATGTCCATCGCCGCCAGACAACCATTGTCGGCCGTGGCCAACACGCACATCACCTCGTCGCCAATGGTCTTGATGACACGCCCGCCATACTGCTTGACCACCCCGAACATCACCGCCAGGCATTCATCCACCAGTGTCTTGGCCTGCACGTCGCCCAAGGCGTCGTACAGCTTGGTGCTGCCCGCAACGTCGGCGAACAACACCGCCATCTGCCGCAAGGGCGGCGCGGGCGACAGTTGGGTCGGGGCATTGGGATCTGGCAGCGCGGCCATGAGAGACGCCTCATCATGAGTGAACGGTGCCCGATTATCGCTTGGCGACGAAAAATGGCGAGGTGACAAAATTCCGGGCTGGCAACGCCATCGCCCGCGCGACCGCAAGCCACGATCAGGGTCATCAGCTCGAACAGCCAGCGCAAACGAACCTTCGTCGCTACACTGCGCGAACTGTGGCATCCGTCGCAGGGCTCCTTCAACTTGATATGAACGGGAATCGCATGAAACACCTCGCTTTGCTGGCAGTCTGCACGACACTCTCGGCATCAACGCTGGCGGCGGAGCTGACCGTGCCCATGACCCTGGCCGATGCCGCCGGCTCAGGCGCCTCGGTCGGCAGCGTGCGCATCGTCGAGACGCCCCATGGCCTGGCGCTGTACCCCATGCTCAAAGGTTTGAAACCCGGCCTGCATGGTTTTCATGTGCACGAGAACCCCTCTTGCGCAGCTGTCGAAAAGGACGGGGCCAAAGTCCCGGCACTGGGCGCCGGTGGTCATCTGGACCCGCAGGGCAGCAAGAAACACGGCGAACCCTGGGGCGACGGGCACCTGGGCGACTTGCCCGCGCTATACGTCGCCGAAGACGGCAGCGCCAGCAACCCGGTGTTGGCGCCACGGCTGAAACTGGCCGACGTGAAGAACCGTTCCCTGATGATCCACGCCGGCGGCGACAACCATGCGGACCATCCGGCGCCACTCGGCGGTGGTGGCGGTCGTGTGGTCTGCGGCGTGATCGGCGGCTGATCAGACTCGGCCGGCGCGGCTGACCACAAAGACGCCCGCAATCACCAGCACGGTGCCCGCCGCCACCCAGGCGGTGAATGGTTCGCCCAGAATCAGCACCCCCATCAGGATGGTCGACATCGGGCCGACCATGCCGGTCTGCGCCGCCAGGCCGGCGCCGATGCGCTCAATCGCCATCATCACCATCAGCACCGGCACGGCCGTGCACAGGGTGGCGTTGAGGATGGACAGCCAGATCACCTGCGGCGCCACCAGCGCCGCCGTCATCGGGCGCAGCAACAGGAACTGCGCGATGCACAAACCACAGGCCACCGTGGTAGCCAAGCCCACCAGCCGCAGCGAGCCCAGCCGCTGCACCAGTTCGCCGCTGTAGCTCAGGTAAATCGCGTAGCTGACCGCGCTGAGGAACACCAGCAGCGCACCCAGCGCTACGTCGCCGCCTTCGAGCTTGACCTCGTGGCCAAACACCAGCACCACCCCCAGGTAGCTGATGCCCATGCCCACGGCCTGCAGGCGCCCGACCGGCCGCTTGTACAGCACCCAGCCCAGCAGCAACACCAGCGTGGGGTTGAGGTAAAGGATCAAGCGCTCCAACGAGGCGCTGATATAGGCCAAGCCGGCAAAGTCCAGAAAGCTGGCCAGGTAGTACCCGGTGATGCCTAAGCCCAGCACGCCGAACCAGTCCTGCCGTGTCAGGGCGGGTTTGCTGCGGCTGGCCCACCAAGCCATGGCGGCGAAGATCGGCAGCGCGAACAACATGCGGTACATGATCAGCGTGACGGCGTCCACGCCATGGCGGTAAGCCAGCTTGACGATGATCGCCTTGCCGCTGAAGGCAATCGAGCCGAGCACCGCGAGTAAAAGTCCAGTTGCTATGTGTTTGGTAGCAGACTGCCCAGTATTCTTGCTGGCTAGAGGCACATTTTACCCATGATTTCAGCTTTCGTCGGAGCTCGGGTGCGATTCAAAGTGATGTGTCCCGCATCAAGCTGCGTAGCGATAGTCGGTATCCCAGTACCTGCCACTCGCCGTTGGCCCGTTTCGCGCTCGGCCAGCATATTCTCCGATTGGCAGACAGGCACAAGCCCCGGGCAGCGAGCCGCTGCTGGAATAGCGGGGTCTCCGCGGGCCCCGGTCCGGGGCCGGGGTCTTGCGCTGCCCGGTGCGGTGCCGGCGCGCGGGGGCGTCTTCCGGGGTTTGTGGCGGCCGGGGCGCGCTCGTTTGCGGCGGCCCGGCCTTGGGCTTGGTCGCCCGTTGGTCTGGCGCCGCGGGCGGACTTCAGGCGCTGGCCGCTGCGCTGGGTCGCGCAGGGTAGAAGTCCAGCAGATAGCCGCCTTGGCTGCCGCGTTCGCGGCTTGGCGATCCGGGCGCGCGTCGCCCACACCGTGGATACGGTGGCCTTTTCCAAAACCGCTCGCTTGGCGCACGCGCGCAGTTGTTGCCCGCCATGTCACATCTCCGGCAATGGCGGCGTGGTCGCCCTGCCTGGCGGGGCGGGGCGCCTTGGCCCCGCCCGCACGCTTTGCGCGCTGTGCTGGGAGTCGTGCGCACGGGGACTGGTGCGTTCGGTGGGCCGGTGCGCCGGGGCGTCCGGTGGGGGCGCGCGGGTGGGCGTGGCGCGGGTGGCGTCGGCGTGCGGGCGGCGAGCCCAGTGCCCGCCTCGGGTGGGCGCGCCCACGGTGGGTGCGCTGCAGCGCCGGGCGCCCGGCGCGCCCGCGCTTTGGGCAAGGGGCGTATTCGGGGGTGTTGCTGCGGGACGGCGGTTCTTGTACGCTTATTTCGCCAAAGGTGGTGGCCAGCGCAGCCGGGTGCGGCCCGGCGTCCGGGCGGCCGCCGGGGCCCGGCGTAATGCGCGCGGCCGCGTACGGCAGCAGCGGCGTCCCGCGCGCCGAACTCCCGCTCGTGCCGGCGCCAGCGCCAGCAGGAGGCGAGCGGTTTCGATGGGGGGGTGCGCGCGCAGCCACGCAGGATTTCCGTCGCTGACGGTGCTGGTCCCCATGGCGGGGCCCTGGGGTCGCAGTGCGCGAACCCTACAACACATCACTTTGAACGCACCGCGGAGCCGGTGGCGTCGGTTGCGGCCGACGGTAATTGACCTCAGCAACGCTGTGGGCGGCACGAACCGCGGGGTGGGGCTCTTCTGATCGACTCGCGAAGATGCCGTCAGTCACGCGCAGCCCGAGCCGAAGGGGGCCGCTCCACGAGTGCGGGCGGCCGCCCCGGTCCCGCCACGCAAATGACTTGGGCTGGTGCGCCAGCACATAGCAGACCTCGCCCTTGGGCGACTGGACCGATGGCGAATGGATGGTTCCGTTGGACGGCGGCTGAGTCGCGGGCAGTCCAGACGAGATTGGTGCGCCCGTGCCTGGCGCCTTGGGAGACAGCACCAGCATTGATGCCATCCTCTTCGCCGCCACTGGGGTGAAATCAATCCAGATCATGTCGCACCGATCCGGCACCCAAAGCTTGTTGGGCGCAGCCATCAGAACACTTCGGCGCCGACACGCCCAGTTGCCATCACCTCGCCACCGTGGACCGAGGGATCGAAGGCCTTGAGCTTTTGTGCAAGCGTGAGTTGGGGCTGCCTGCAGACCGAATGAAGACGCCACCCTCAACCACTTCAACCTTGACCGGCAGACCACGGGCAAAACGCGCGGCCTTAGCAATGGGCGCAGTAATACGCACACCAAGCCCATTCCCCCACTCCTGAATCGTCTGCTCGGCGATGATCGTCGCTGTTGCTGCCATAGAGTCCTCTGCTGAATCAGTTTAAACAAGTATAAACACGACTTCGCGGTGTGTCAACAGGTCTAGGCATTGCGGCGAAAACGATGCGTGCCGCAAGCAAGTCCCTCAATACCCCGCCGCCTGCCCATCCCTGCGCGGGTCACTGGCGGCCAGGTAACCGTGCGTGCCGGGCTCGCCCATGCGCCAGATGAATTGGCCGGCGCCGAAGTCCTGGTAGCTGTCGGCGATCTGCTCGATCTGGTGCCCGCGTGCCAGCAAGCCCTGAACGGTGGCGCTGGGCATGGCCAGTTCCGCGTTGATGGCGAGGCCGCTGTTGAAGCGCCAGCGCGGTGCGTCGCAGGCGGCCTGCGGGTTCTGGCCGTAGTCGAGCATGCGCACCAGGGTCTGCAGGTGGCCCTGCGGCTGCATGTTGCCGCCCATCACGCCAAAGCTCATCACCGGCTGGCCGTCCTTGGTGAGGAAGGCCGGGATGATGGTGTGAAACGGCCGCTTGCCTGGCGCCACCACGTTGGGGCTGGCGGTGTCCAGGCTGAAGCAGTGGCCACGGTTCTGCAGGCTGATGCCAAACGCGGGCTCCACACAGCCCGAACCAAAGCCCATGTAGTTGCTCTGGATGAAGCTGACCATCATGCCGGATTCATCGGCTGCGGTGAGGTAAATGGTGCCGCCCTTGACCGGGTTGCCGGCCTGGAAGTCCTGGGCGCGGTCCCTGTCGATAAGCCGAGCGCGCGACGCCAGGTAGTCGTCGCTCAACAGTTGTTCGGGGGTCACCTTCATGCTGCCGGGTTCGGCCACGTGGCGGTAGACATCGGCAAAGGCCAGCTTCATGGCCTCTATCTGCAGGTGCTGCGAATCGACACCATCCACCGCCATGCTCTTCAAGTCAAATTGCTCCAGCACGCCCAGCGCCATCAGCGCCGCAATGCCTTGGCCATTGGGCGGAATTTCATGCAGAGTGTGGCCCCGGTACTGGCGCTCAATGGGTCGCACCCACTCGCATTGGTGCGCGGCCAGATCGGCCTGGCTCAACAGGCCACCGTGCTGCTTGGAAAACTGCGCGATGGTTTGCGCGATCTCACCCCGGTAGAAGGCCTCGCCGCTGGTTTGCGCAATCAGGCGCAAAGCCCGCGCTGCCGCCGCAAATTGAAACAGTTCCCCCACCGCCGGGGCGCGACCGCGCGGCAAAAAGGTCTGGGCAAAGCCAGGCAGGCCCTGCAGTTCATCCACCGGCGCAGCCCACTTCTGCGCCACCCAGGGCGACACCAGGTAGCCGCGCTCGGCAATCTCGATGGCCGGTGCCATCAGATCGGCAAACGGCAGCTTGCCAAAGCGCTGGCTCAACGCCACCCAGGCGCTGACGGCGCCGGGCACCGTGACCGAGTCGATGCCGCGCTTGGGTGGTGCCGTGCCGTCGGGGCCATATTTGGTGCGAAAGTAGTCGGGGGTCCAGCCTTGCGGCGCGCGCCCGCTGGCGTTGAGGCCATGCAGTTGCTGACCGTCCCACAGAATGCAAAAGGCATCGCTGCCCAGGCCGTTGCTGACGGGTTCCACCAGCGTCATGACCGCCGCCGTGGCCACGGCCGCATCGACCGCGTTGCCGCCCTGCTGCAACATGCGCAGCCCCATCTGCGCCGCCAGCGGATGCGAGGTGGACACCACGTTGCGCGCAAACAGCGGCGTGCGGTGTGACGGGTAGGGGTTGGCGTAGTTGAAGCTCATCGCCAGATTATCGGCGCTGCACCGCCCCCGGTGGCGCGCCAGACCCCAACGTGCGCCACCTTGCGTGCACGGCGGGGCGCACATCAATCGATCAGTGTTTTCTCCAGGAATTTCACCGTGGCATAGAACTCAAAGTCGGCGTTGGCTTTGCGCCGAAAGCCATGCCCTTCGTTGTCGGCCAGCAAATACCATACTGGCACATTGTTCTTGCGCACTGCGGCCACGATTTGCTGCGCCTCGGTGTAGGGCACCCGAGGGTCGTTTTTGCCCTGCACAACGAATAGCGGCACCTTGATGGCGGCGGCGTTGTTCAGTGGTGCGATCTGCTCGTGAAAAGCGCGCATCTTGGGGTCGCGCTCGTCGCCGTACTCGACCCGGCGCAGGTCACGCCGGTAGCTCTCGGTGTTGTTGAGGAAGGTGACAAAACTGCTGATGCCCACTACGTCGATTGCACCGCGGATCAAGGGGCTGTAATCCACCGCGGTGGCCAGCGACATGTAGCCGCCGTAGCTTCCGCCAGTGATCGCGATGCGCTTGGCATCCAGTCGTGGGTGCGTACCCACCCATTGGAGGAAGGCGCCGCCGTCCTTGACCGAATCCTTGCGCAGATAACCATTGTCCAGGTCCAGGAAAGTCTTGCCGTAGCCGCTGGAGCCCCGCACATTGGGCATCAGGATGGCGATGCCCATTTCATTGAGATAGTAGTTGTAGCGCCCCATGAAACGCACCGTGGACTGCCCCTCGGGGCCGCCATGAAAGCTGACCAGCACCGGCCTTTTACCAGGAAATTTGGACGCATCGGGCAAGAACAGCCAGCCACTGACGGCCAGGCCATCGAAGCTCTTGATTTGCACCAGCTCGGGACTGACAAAGGCATCCGGGCTGACGCCTGGTGCCGAGGCAGCCACGGTCCAGCGCTGCGTCTTGCCAGTGGCCGCGTCAAAGCTGTAGACGTCTCCTGGGCTCTGCGGCGAGTTCAGCGAAAACGCAAGCTGGCTGTGCTGCGCCTCGTGCCACTGCCCGCCCCCAATCGAACCGGCCGCAATGGCAGGGCGCGCCAGCTCGGTGCCGGTGGCCGCGTCAAACAGGCGCACCTCGTCGCGGCCATTGTTGTTGACCACCGCCATCAACTGCTTGCCATCGGTCGACAAAGAGAAGTTCTCGATGTCCCAGGGAATGTGCCGCGACAACACGGTCAGGGACTTGTCGCGCCGGTCGTACACCGCCAGTTCTGAAAACTCGCCGCCCTGGTTGGTGACCAGGAACAGGCGCTGGTTATCCAGACTCCACTCAAAGCCGGTGTAGCCCGCACTGGGCGCGCCGGGCTTGGGCAGGATCTTGTCGCGCACACCGGTCTTGGCATCGATCAGGAACACATCCGAGTCGTTGGGCGTGCGGTACTGCTGGGCCACGATGGTGGCGTCGTCATGCGTAAAACGAAAGCTCCCCCAGCCACCGCCAGGCAACTCCGCCAAGAGGGTCCTGGCCTCGGGCTTGAGGGGGTTCACGAAGGTCAAGCGGGTGGTGACCTGCGCACGGGTACCGCCCTGGGCGGTCTTGTCCAGCGGCACGGCTTCGATCAGCACGCGGTCACCGCCGCGCGTCCAGGTGTAGGCACTGCGTTCGTCCGGCGCAGACAACAGGGTGGACTGGCGCGTGTCCAGGTCCATGCGGAACACCTGCGTCGCTTCATTGCCGCCGGCGTCGCGGCTATAAACCATGTATTTGCCGTGCTTGGGGGCAAAAGATGCCGTCGATACCGGGTCGGGAAAGTCAGTGATTTTCTCCAGCTTGCCGCCGGGTGACTTGAGCCAGTAGATCTGTGCAATGTTGGCACCTGCTTCGCGGTGGCGCACCAGCATCGAACGCTCTGTGGGGTGCCAATCGACGAAGCCGTGGCCACGGAACTCGGTGTACAGGGACACCTTGTCGGCAAGGCTCTTGGAAATGGCCGGAATGCCGTCGGCCAACAAGTTGGCGTTGGGGGCCACGAGCTCTTGCGCGCAGGCGCCAGCCAGGGTGAGCGCAACGGCCGCGCCGAAAATCAACTGTCTCATTCAACACTCCAGGAATTGTGGTGGGAGAGCATGCCGGGTTCTCACGGCACTGCCCTTGTGAAGCAAGTTCAACGCGATGTCTGGCAAGAGGGACCGATTATGGAGACTTCCGGAATTCATGACAACGCGTCGTCATTGCGAGCCCCCCCGAATCCAGCCCGATACCGCACACGGACCTTGAACCAGCATCGTCATCGCGAGGCCGCAGGCCGTGGCGATCCATGTATTTTGGGTCGCGGGGCGGGCCGCGCCCGCCGGGGGCGGTGCGAGGGGGGGACGAAGGGGGAATCCAGACCCGCATGGACTGCGCGCTGCCTCGCAGTGCGCCGGGGCGGGGCGGGGGCGCAATGACGGGCCTTGATGCGGATGCTTCGCTCGCAATGACGGCTCTGCGGTCATGCATTTGGGAAACGTCAATAGATCAAAGATCGGCCGACTCTGCCCATGGTGCTTTGACCGGTCAAGGCTCGCTCAGGTGTGCGTCAAGCGCTGGTGCAGGCGACGCAGTGACCACCACACGCCCAGCGCCACAAGCGGAATCGCCACCGCCGCCGTGGTCTCGGGGCTTAGCGGCCAGCCCAGGCCGTGGGCGCCCTTGGCCAGGTAGCTGATCAGCCCGACAATGTAGTAGGTGATGGCCGCCACCGACAGACCCTCCACCGTGGACTGCAGCTTGAGCTGCAGGTCCTGGCGCTGGTTCATGGTGGCCAGCAAGGCCTGACTGCTTTGCTGCTGTTCGATCTCGACCCGCGTGCGCAGCAGATTGCTGATGCGGGAGACGCGTTGCGACAGTGCGTCCTGCCGGCGCGCCGCCCACTCACAGGTGCTGCGCGCGGGCGACAGGCGCCGGTCCATGAACTCGCGAATCGTTTGCATGCCGGACAGGCGAGACTCGGCGATATCTTCAATACGCGTGTCCACCAGCTCGAAGTAGGCGGCGCTGGCCGAAAAGCGCGAATGGGTTGCGGCATGCTGGCTCTCCACCTGACCAGCCAGCCGGGTCAGGCGGTCCAGCAAGGCCGGCTCGTCCTCGCGCGTGGCGCTGCGAATGGCTTGCGCCAGCTCCGCCAGTTCACGCTCGGCAAAAGCCAGAACGGTGGAGGCTTCGCGCGCGGCAGGCAGGCCCAACAGGGCGGCCATGCGGTAGGTTTCAATCTCCAGCAAGCGTTGCACCAGGCGGCCCAGGCGGCGTGGCGTCATGCCGCCGGCCAGCAACACCATGCGCGAGCAGCCGTCGGCGTGCAGGGCGAAATCGGTGTACACCTCGCCATAGCCATCGGCCACGGTGGAGGCCACCAAAGTGTCTTCCTGCAGCACATGCTTGACCAAGGACGCTCCGTCAAAACTGTCAATCGGCAGCACCCATAAATGCATGCTGGCCAGGCACTGGCCCGGCAACGCCACCAACCAGTCTTGTGGCACCACGCGGGTGGCGGGCTCGGGCGCGCGTTCGGTAAACGCCTCGGTCTGCAAGGCGCGTGAAAAAGTCCAGGTAACAAACTCGGTGTGCAACTCCCAGCGGATTCGGAACGGGCCCACATCCATGCGCAAATGGGTACAACCTTGTTCGGGCGAGGGCAAATGGTGGTCGCGCAACAGCGCAGCCACATGCTCGCGGCTGGCCTCACGCTCGGCGGCGTCGCACACCATCACCAGGTGTGAAATCGCCAGCGGAGCGCCCATGGCCTCGGGTGGGCGGGCATGAATCTCGTTGTGCAGCGCGACGCGCTGGGGGTGTTGGCGGGGGTGGTGTGCGTCGTGCATGGCGTCCTCGGTCTGTACATTGTGACGCAGCTTTCGGGCCGAGCCGGACCCAGCGCCGTCGCCCACCCGCTGCGGCGCCGACCTGGACCGCAAACCACCGACAATGGGCGATGCGCCGCACCGCCTGCCGGGCTGTGGCGCGCCCCCGCAACTGATCTCGCACTTTTTTTCGTCATGACCATTCTTCTGGCTCCGATGGAGGGCCTGCTGGACTTCGTGCTGCGCGACGTGCTGACCCGCGTGGGCGGGGTGGACCGCTGCGTGTCCGAGTTCATCCGCATCACGCACACCCTGCTGCCAGACCGCGTATTTGTGCGCCACGTGCCTGAGTTGCTCAATGGCGGATGCACCTTCTCCGGCGTGCCGGTGCGCCCCCAGTTGCTGGGCTCCGACCCGGTATGCCTGGCCGAGAACGCCGCGCGGCTGGCGGCACTGGGGCCACACGGCATTGACCTCAACTTTGGCTGCCCGGCCAAGGTGGTAAACCGACATGGCGGAGGTGCGGCCTTGCTCGATGAGCCCGAGCTGCTGCACCGCATCGTCGCCGCCGTGCGCCGCGCGGTGCCGGCGCACATGCCGGTTTCGGCCAAGATGCGATTGGGCTTCAACGACGATGCCCGCGCCGAGGAGTGTGCCCAGGCGATTGCCGATGCAGGTGCCTGTGAACTGGTGGTGCACGCCCGCACCAAGGCGCATGGCTACCGGCCACCGGCCTACTGGGAGCGCATCGCCGATGTCCGCGCCGCGGTGCGCATTCCGGTGGTGGCCAACGGCGAAATCTGGACCGTGGCCGACGCGCTGCGCTGCCGCGAAGTGTCCGGCTGCGATGCACTGATGCTCGGTCGCGGCATGGTGGCTGACCCTGGTTTGGCGTTGGCCATCCGCTGCGCCACGGCCTCAGTCGGCGCGCAGGCGAGCGCGCAGGGCGATGTCAGTTGGCCTGCCATGCTGGCGCTGATCGCCGACTTCTGGCAATTGGTACGCGCGCGACTGGAGCGGCGCCAGCAGGCCGGGCGTCTGAAACAGTGGCTCAACTTGTTGCGTCGGCGCTACCCACAGGCGGAGACTGCCTTTCGAGGCCTGCGCACCGTCGTCGAACCGGCACTGATTGACGAGTGGCTGCGGAGCCGCATGGTGCCCCCGACTCCACAACTGAGTCATCGCCCGCGGGCGATCTCACTGCCAATCACGGCTCCACCCGGCACCGCACCCCCGCCGGGCGGGGGGGCGGCGCGCCGCGCGGCCCCGCGCGCCGGGGCCCGCGCGCGCCCCCCCCCCCCCCCCCGCCCCCCCCCCCCGCCGCCGCCCCCCGCCCCCGCGGCCCGCCCCGGCGGCCCCAACCCCCCACCCCCGCCAGTAACCCGCCACGGGCTGCCGCCCTCAGGACGGCCCCGGCCCCCCCCCCCGGGCCCGCGGGGAGGCCGGCCCGGGGGGGGCCGCCCCCGGGCCCGGGGGCCCGCGGGGCCGGCGCCCGCGCCCGGCCCCCCGGGGGCGGGGCGGGGGGGCGGGCCCGCCCCGGCAACGCCGGGCCGGCCTCGCGCCGATGACCATGCTCTGGTCACCGACGCAGGGTTGATAGCGACGATATGGTTGTTCTGGTTGGTGTCACAATGGTTTCGCCGCCGCCGCTGGCAAAAAAAGCGCGCAAACAAATTCGTCGGCCTGGCCTTCTTCTTCGCCCGGTGTGTTGACCACCACGATGTTTTCCCCGGGGGGGGGGGCCAGGGCCAGATCGGGGGGGCGTTGGGCAGCACCCAGGGGCGCCCACCGCCCCCAAGGCGAAAGAGAAACACCCCACCGCAGGCGTTGTTTTACCGCGCTGTATGGGGGGCGACAGCGGCAGCTCCCGGGGCGGGTAGGGCCGGCGGGGCGCGCGTTTGTCAGCGCCCGGCGGGTTGTTGTATGTTAATGGCGGCTCGCCAGCAGCAACGGCACCGCGAAAGGCCAGCGCAGCCGGTTGGGCAGGCGGGAGGGCATTCCAGGAGAAAACGGAAAAAAAAAGTTAGAAGGAGATTGGTTTGAAAGGCGCACGGAAAAAAATAAGAAACTTCCGCGCGGGCCCCCCGCAGCGCCCGGTGTGTCGCGGACGCAGGGGGGGCGGGTGCCCGGGCCCGGCCCGGGGGGGGCGGGCCCGGCGCGCGCGCCGCAACCCGGCCGGCCGCCGCGCGCGCCCAGGGCGCCGCCGGGGGCGCCGCCGGGGGGGGCCGCCCGGCCCCCGCCGGGCCCGCCCCGGCGCCGCCGCGCGGGAGGGGCGCCCGGCGGGGGGCGGGCCCCGGGGAGGGGGCGCGCAGCCGCGCGGGGGGCGGGGGGGCCCCGCCCGCCGCGCGGGGAGCGGGGAGGGCCGCCGGCCGGCGGGGGCGGCCCGCGGGGCGCGCGCGGGGCGCCGCGGGGCGCGACGCCGCCGGGGGGCCGCGGGGGGGCCGCGGGGGCCGCCGGGCGGCGCGCCCCGCGCGCGCCCGGGCGGCGCGCGGGCGGGGGGGGGGGGGGGGGGGCGGGCCGAGGGGGGGGGGGGGGGGCGGGGGCGGCCGGCGGGCCGGCCCGGGCGCCGCGCGCGGGGGGCCGGTCTTTGGTAACACGAGGTAAATCCCCGTGCGCGCAAGCGGTGCGGCTGGCAAGATGGCCGATCTTGAGGAGCACGCCCGTGAACCAGTACTCAAACGATCCCCACGCCGAAGCGCCCGCGCCAGCATGGCGCTGGCGTACCCAACTCGCTGCAGCAGTGTGTCTGGCCGCCCTGAGCGCCTGCGGCGGTGGCGCCTCGGATGCCACCCCAAGCACCCCCGCCACACCATCGCCCCAGCCCACGCCCACGCCCGCACCACCACTCGATTCCGGCGCGGTGTACGGCAACCTGCGCGGCGCCAGCCTGGGCGCCGGTGCCAGCCTCAATGGCGCCCTGCCCTTCCCCGCCAGCAATGCCTGGAACACCGACATCTCGGGCTCACCGGTAGACCCCAACTCCAACGCCTTGATCGCCAGCATTGGCCTCACGCGCGGCCTGCATCCGGACTTCGGCGCCGGTCTGTACGAGGGCGCGCCCATCGGCATTCCGTATGTCGTGGTGGCCAGCACGCAGCCCAAGGTGGCCATCACCTTCACCGACTACGGCGACGAGAGCGATCCCGGCCCTTACCCAGTGCCCGCCAACGCACCCATCGAAGGACAGCAAGCCAACGGCAGCGCCTTCGGGGGCGACCGCCATGTGCTGGTGATCGACCGCGACGCCAACCGCCTGTACGAGATCGGCAACGCCTACCCGCAGGGCAATGGCAGTTGGCAAGCCAGCGGTGGTGCGGTGTTCCACCTGGACTCCAACACGGTGCGTCCCGGCGGCCAGCCGGGCTGGACCAGCGCCGATGCGGCCGGTCTGCCGATCTTCCCAGGCCTGGTGCGTTATGACGAAGCGGCCAGCGGTGTGATCCGCCACGCGCTGCGTTTTACCGTCAGCACCACCCGGCGCGCCTACGTGCCACCGGCCACGCACTGGGCGTCGAGCAACACCAGCCCCAACGTGCCCCCAATGGGCATGCGGGTGCGATTGAAGGCAGGCTTTGTGATCCCGGCCAGTTTCAGCACCGAGTCCAAAGCCATTTTGCAAAGCATGAAGACCTACGGCATGTTCGTGGCTGACAACGGCTCCAACTGGTTCGTCAGTGGCGCGCCGGATGAACGCTGGAACAACGAACGTCTGCTGAGCGAACTGGGCAGCGTCAAGGGTGCCGATTTCGAGGTCGTGCGCATGGACGGCCTGATTGCGCCGTGACGCAGGCACCACCCCTGACCAATTCAGCTTCGGATTACTGCTTCGTCGCCTTGATATCACCTGGCGCCCGCAGCCCGAGCGTGTATCCCAATGAAACGTGATGGAATCGCCACACCGTCTTGTCAGTGTGAATCGCCACGCCAAACGGAACCGTCTGGCCCGGCTCAAGCGCGAGATCTCCCTCGCCGCCGCTGAGCTTGCGCGTGAACGTAACCGTATAGACGCCGTCCTTGAGCTCGCCTTCTGCCTTGACCAAGGCTTTGCCGCCCTTGTTGACCCGCTCTGTGGCGACGTAGCCGTCAACCTGCGTGGCACCCTTGCCGGCTTCGCCACTCTTCCACTGGATGTAGTCGTAGAACACGCCTTTGGCGAGGTCGCCGTGCTCGACATATTTTTTCTTCTTCGGATCAGCACCCGGCATCGAGCGGACACTGTCATGGCAGGCCAGCCAGCAGCCATGTTGCGCCGAGTGCTCGACCAGCGGGCTACCGAACATGATGGCCGCCTTGACTTCGTGCTTGGGCGAGGCGTCTTCCCTTGGCACATCGGCGGCTGCATCGGCCGGCGCCTTGAAGGTCAGACGCAGGTACAGGTTGGCATCGTCAAATACCGCCTGAACCGACACCGGAAACACCATGGTCTTTGGCGCACCCACGGGCTCCAGCTCCTTGCCCGCGAGCTTTTTGAAATCGATGTCCAGGCCGTTCTTGCCTTCATGACAACTGACGCAGCTCTCGCCCTTGGTGAGCCCGGTACGTCCACTGTGAAGGGACTTCTTCATGACCCACTCATGCGACACCACGCCCGGATGAAAGACTTGAATCTCGCGCTTGGCGACCGTACTCCAGTCGGGCGCTGCAAAGGCGGCTGACGAGCCAATCACCAACAGGGTGCCTGCGGTGCAGGAGACAAACTGGCGTATCTTCATGGGAGTGTCCTTTCGTTGACTTGCTCTTGTCGGTACCAACCGGCTTACACATTCGGGCACCGCCAACATCGTCGATTCCACCAGCACTGCGGCGCTCGCGCAGCAGCCCAGTATGGGCTTCGATGGCGCCCCGGTCAACGCCGCTGCGCACCCTTCGCTGCTACTTTGACATTGATCAAACCCTCATGGCCCGCAACGCTTGCAGACAAGGCTTGCTGTTGACCACGCCGGACGACCGACTTACGATGCCAGTTACCATGACCACCACTGCCCGCACCTCCACTTCGTCACCTCGCTCACGACCACGCGCCGACCCCGGCAAGCGGGTCACCCAGTCGCAACGGCTGTCACTGGTTGAGCTTGACCCCAGGCAGGTGGTCGATGGCGTGGTCGTGGCAAGCGGATTCAAGGCCAACGATGTCGCCGCCGTGGGCGAAATGCGGGAGACCTGCCCTTACTGCGGTGGCCTCCCCTTGCAACTGGTGCTGCGCCACGGGCACGTGATCCGCTCGCACCTGGTGTGCAAGACCTGCACCCGCTGCTTTGATGCTACCTATTCTGATGGCAGCTCGGCGCTGACCATTCCCGCGGGACTGTCAATCGATTGAGGCGGCAACTCGGCCGAGATCAGTCTTCTTCCGCAAACGCCTCCTCGCGCTTGGACTTGACGGCCGGCAGCAGCACAATCACCAGCAGCAAGGCCGCCACGGCCAGCAAACTGGCGGACAAGGGGCGCGTCACAAACACGCTCCAGTCACCCCGCGACAGCAGCAAGGCGCGGCGCAAATGTTCCTCCATCATAGGCCCCAGAATGAAGCCCAGCAGCAAGGGCGCAGGCTCGGCACCCAGCTTGATAAACAGGTAACCCACCACCCCGAAAATCGCCACCATCCAGATGTCAAAGACATTGTTGTTGGTGGAATAGACACCGATCGAGCAGAACAACACGATCGCCGGAAACAGGTACTTGTAGGGCACGCTCAGCAGCTTGATCCAGATGCCGATCAGCGGCAGGTTCAGGATGATCAGCATTGCGTTGCCAATCCACATCGAGGCAATCAAACCCCAGAACAGCTCGGGGTTGCTGGTCATCACCTGTGGGCCAGGCTGGATGTTGTGGATGGTCATGGCCCCCACCATCAGCGCCATCACGGCGTTGGGAGGAATGCCCAAGGTCAGCAAGGGAATGAAGGAGGTCTGCGAGCCCGCGTTGTTGGCTGACTCCGGCGCGGCCACGCCACGGATATTGCCTTTGCCGAACGGCACTTCACCGGGTTTGAGCTTGGTCTTCTTCTCCAGCGTGTAGGCGGCAAAGGCCGCCATGACTGCACCACCGCCGGGCAGTATTCCAAGCGCCGAACCCAGGGCGGTGCCGCGCAGAATGGCCGGCACCATGTTCTTGAAATCTTCCTTGGTGGGCATCAGGCCGGTCACCTTGGCGGTAAAGACCTCGCGCTCGCTTTCGTGTTTGCCCAGGTTGCTGATGATCTCGCCGTAGCCAAAGACGCCCATCGCAATGACAATGAAGCCGATGCCGTCTGTCAGCTCCGGAATGTCAAACGTGAACCGCGCCGCCCCAGAGTTGACGTCGGTGCCGACCAGACCCAACAGCAAGCCCAACAAAATCATGGCCACGGCCTTGAGCAGCGAACCCGACGCCAGCACCACCGCGCCGATCAGGCCAAGAATCATCAACGAGAAGTATTCAGCCGGGCCGAACTTGAACGCCACTTCGGTCAGCGGCGCGGCGAAGGCCGCCAGAATCAGGGTCCCGACACAACCGGCAAAGAACGAGCCCAGACCCGCTGCCGCCAGGGCCGGCCCGGCTCGCCCCTTTCGGGCCATCTGGTAGCCGTCAATCACCGTCACCACCGACGACGATTCACCGGGCAGATTGACCAGAATGGCGGTGGTCGACCCGCCATACTGTGCCCCGTAGTAGATGCCCGCCAGCATGATCAGCGCCGACACTGGTGGCAACGCGTAGGTGGCCGGCAACAGCATGGCGATGGTCGCGACCGGACCGATGCCAGGCAACACACCAATGAGCGTGCCCAACAGGCAGCCGCCAAAGGCATACATCAGATTGATGGGCGTGAAGGCCACGCCAAAACCGAGCGCCAAGTTTGCAAACAAATCCATGGAAAGGCCCTCAGCCAGTGATGAAAGCAGGCCACACGGGAAACTGCAGCTTGAGTAACACAATGAACGCCAGGTAGCTGCCAATGGCCAGCACAGTGGCCAGAATCAAACAGGTTTTGACCTTGAAGTCGTCCCCCGCGGCACTGGCGACAAACGTCAGCGCGTAGATGGCGACGATCAACCCCATGGCCGGCAACTTGATGGCGGGCAGGCCCGCCAACAAGACGCCAAACAAGACGTTGGCCAGGATGATGAGGATCAGGGGCTTCCAGGCAAACGAGCCCACCTTGTCGCCATCGACCGTTTCGACCACCAGCGCTTGGAAGGTGATGACGCCGCCCAGGATCGCGAGCAGCACCCCCAGCATTAGCGGAAAGTAGCCCGGCCCCATGCGCGCGCCGTCGCCCAGCGTGTAATTGCTGGCGCCCCACGCAAAGGCTACCCCGACACTCATGAACATAAGGCCGGAGAAAAAGTCTTTCTGACTCTTGATATTCACAGGCAAACTCCTCGGAAGGTTCTGTTGCCGCTGATTCTGCACGGCCGCGGCTCGGTCGGCCATGTGGCTTACACCTATGTCGCCCCGGCAACGGCCGGGAGTCAGGTCAAGGAGGGCGTGGCGCTAAGCACTTCTGGCACCACCGTCAGGCCCTCGGCAACACGCAAGGCCCCAGCCAGACGCAAGGGGCGCATGCCATCGGCCACCGCCTGGCGGCGCAGCGCGTCCATGCTGGGCTCGCGGTTGACTTTGTCTTTGAACGCCTCGCTCACCACCAGCAGCTCGTACAAGCCGGTGCGACCCAGGAAGCCGGTCATGCGGCAGTCCACGCAACCCACCGGCTTGTACGGCGTATAGGCGCCGCTCATCTGCCAGGGTTTGACCACTTCGCGCAGGGTCTCCAACCCCGCTTGGTCGTCCGCCACTTTGCACTGCTTGCACAGCGTACGCACCAGGCGCTGTGCCAGCACGCCAAGCAAGGTGGCGTTGATCAGGTAGGGCGGAATGCCCAGCTCCATCAGCCGCGTGACGGCCGACACCGCGTCATTGGTGTGCAGGGTGGAAAACACCAGGTGCCCGGTGAGCGCGGCCTGCACCGCCATCTCGGCGGTTTCCCGGTCGCGAATCTCACCCACCATGATGATGTCGGGGTCCTGGCGCATCAAGGCGCGCAGTCCTTCAGGGAAACCGAAGTCGAGATGGGGCTGAACCTGAGTCTGGTTGAAGGAGGCCTCGATCATTTCGATCGGGTCTTCCACCGTGCTGACGTTGACCTCTTCGGTGGCCACGCGTTTGAGCGTGGAATACAGCGTGGTGGTTTTGCCCGAGCCGGTTGGGCCGGTCACCAGGATGATGCCGTGCGCCTGGCCAATCAAGGTCTCCCAACGCCGCGCGTCGGCGCCAGAAAAACCCAGACCGTCGAGATCCTTGAGCGTGGTGCTGGGGTCGAAGATGCGCATCACCATCTTCTCGCCAAAGGCGGTCGGCAAGGTGGACAGGCGCATCTCCACCTCGTCACCACGCGGGTTGCGCACCTTGATGCGCCCGTCCTGCGGGCGGCGCTTCTCCACCACGTCGATGCGCCCGAGCAGCTTGACGCGCGCGGTCATGGCATTAAGTACCGCCAGCGGCAACTGGTACACCGGATGCAACACGCCATCGATACGAAAGCGGATCACCCCCTGCTCGCGGCGGGGCTCCAGATGGATGTCGCTGGCGCGCTGATCAAAGGCGTACTGCCACAACCAGTCCACCACCTGCACCACGCCCTGGTCATTGGCATCGAGCTCCTTGTTCTTCTTGCCCAGCTCCACCAGTTGCTCGAAACTGGCACCGCCCGCGTTGCCACCAGCCTTGAGCGCGGAGCGCACCGACTTGGCCAGCGCGTAAAACTCACCCGCGAAGCGACGGATCTCCTGCGGCATGGACACCACGCGGCGCACGCTGCGCCGCGACTGGCGCTCCACCTCGGCGACCCAGCCGGTTACAAAGGGCTCGGCCGTGGCCACCACCACTTCGGAGGCCGTGACCTGCACCGGCAGGATGTTGTGGCGCTCGGCATAACTCGGGCTCATGATGTCGGCCACCTTGCCCACGTCGACCTTGAGCGGGTCGATCCGGAAGTACTCCAGGCCCGCATGGCCGGCAAGCCATTGCGTCAATGCTTCGACGTCCAATACGCTGCCGTCGTCCGCGCGGTGCATGGAAACGCTGGCCAGACGCACCAGCGGGTGCTGCGCACTCTCGGCCTGGGCGCAGCGTGCGCTGGTGCGCTGGGTTTCCTCGGCGCTGATGACGCCGTCCGCGTGTAGCCATTCCAGCAGATGGCGCCAGTGAACCGGCCCGGTATGGTGGGTTTTGGAATGGGCTTTGGTCTTCATGCCAGCCA
Organism: Candidatus Rhodoferax randersensis; assembly: GCA_016718155.1. Lineage (GTDB taxonomy): Bacteria > Pseudomonadota > Gammaproteobacteria > Burkholderiales > Burkholderiaceae_C > Rhodoferax_D > Rhodoferax_D randersensis. Next base: position 145,292 of record JADKEH010000014.1, read on the forward strand.
TCATGCAACAACGGGTTTGAACACGCGCACCCATTTCTGCGCCGGCAAGCCCCACTGGGCCTCGATCACTTCGGCGCGTTGCGCCAACACATCGCGCTTGGGACGAGTGGGCGTTCGCTGCGCCAGCACCACCGTGTTGCCCTCGCGCGTGGGCTTGAAGGCCCACACTGCATCGGCACCGAAAGCGGCCGAGATCTTTTGCACGCTGCGGGCATAACTCGAAGCACGGCCAAACAGATTGACTGTCATGCAACCATCTGCCGTGAGCAGGCGCCGGCAATTCGAATAAAAGGGAAAGCTGTCGAGCACCGGCGCGGCCGCCTCATGGTCGTACAGATCAACGTTGAGCGCATCCACCGCGCCGAACCACATGGGTTTTTGAATCTCCTGCGCGGCATCGGCCAGCACCACTTGCATGCGGCTGTTGTCGGCCGGCAGCTTGAACCAGCCCCGGCACGCCACCAGCACTTGCGGATTGAGCTCGATGGCGGTGGTCTTCATGCGTAACTCTTTGTGGCAGAACTTGGTCAGCGAGCCCGCCCCCAGACCAAGCTGCATGGCCTGGCGCTTGGGCACAGACTCCGCCTCGACAAACAGCAACCAGGCCATCATGCGCTGGATGTACTCGTGGAACAGCGCCGTGGGCGCATCCATCAACATGGAGCCCTGAATCCACTCGGTTCCCAGATGCAGGTGGCGAATCGGGCCTTCGTCGGAGAAGTTGACTTCGGGGAGGGTGGGCTTGTGTTTTTTCAAGATGAGGCATTATCCAACGAGGCGCCGGCTAGCTCGGTTTGGTGGGCAAAGCCCGACAAAGCTCTTACCCGGCTTCCCGCCGGCCCACCCTGGTCGGGCCCATCGCCACCACCCCACGCAGTCGCCGCTGATTGGTTGGCGCAGCGCGCGGCTGCCCCCCGCGGTCCAGCGGCTTTTTTGGTACCATCCAAGTACGCCCTGCCCATTTACACTTACTTTGCGGGCTGGAGGCCGTGGATTTGCTCGCACGCCGAGGGCTATTCAAGCTCCTGAGCTGCCGCCAACCATCCCGACGGCATCTGGCCGCTTGCTGAGTCTGGGCGAGCCCTTTCACGTTTGACAAGGATTCCGCAATCTTGCCGCCTTGTGTGCTGTTGCGGGCCAGGGGCGTGGGGGGTGGGGGGGCCGCAATGTATGATACTCCAAGCCCGCCCGTGCCTGGTCGCCAGCATCCACCAGTTGCCGAATCAGCCTCAACTGCCCAGCCAGAGCCACGGGACGCCCCTCCGGAATCTTGTTGCAGGGGCCCCACTGGCTGGGGCGGGGGGGGCGGCCGCGTTTTCAGGCAGCGCGGAACAGGCTCACCAACAATCAAAATAAGAACTTGCCGGCGCCCAGCAGACACCCGCACCCCCCCCTTGCAAAAAGGTACCAACGGGACAGGCCAACGGCTTGGGGTTTGACCGCAGAATCCCGGCCTTCCCAACACTGCAAAGCCCGAAACAGATGTCCCTGCCGGGCCAAGCTTCCACGCGCCGCGCACCTGGGCCTCAGGTTAACGCACCGGATCGCCTGCCTGTCGGCAGCAGGGCCGGGTGGTCTTGTCGCCGAAAATGGGGTTGGCTCGTGTTTCCGGCCGGCCCGCAGACTAGACCCAGAGCGCCACGACCTCACGCCCAATACCCACGCAAGTTGAACCAGAACTTCACGCTCAGCCTCCCTTTGTTGGCATCGCCGCTCGACGATGCTTTGCGTTCAGTCTACAGCCACTTTCCCGCCAATCAACGCACCCAACCGCGGCAAAGCCTCGACAGCGTTACGCGTTGTGGCCTGCGCCAATTCCGCCACGGAAATCGCCCGCAAAGCCGCCAGCTCGGCCCCAATGCGCGGCAACTCGCCCGGCTCGTTGCGGCCCTGTGGCTCGCCCGCCGCGCGTTGCTCTGCCGTGCGGTAAAGCCAGTGCGGCGGGATGTCGGGCGCGTCGGTTTCCAGCACGATCGTCTCCAGAGGCAGCTCAGCGGCCAGGCGGCGCAACTGCTGCGCGCGCTCGTAAGTAAGCGCGCCACCGAAGCCCAGCTTGAGGCCGAGCTGCGTGAACATGCTGGCCTGCTGCGTGCTGCCGTTGAACGCATGGGCAATGCCCCGCCAGGGCGCCTGCCCCGACTGTCCACCCGGCCCTTGCGCGGCCACCGCGCGCAAGCCCTTGAGCAACTGGTCCGCCGAGCGACGCACATGCAGAATCACCGGCAAGCCATGCTTGCGCGCCAGCTTGAGCTGCGCGATGTAGAAGAACTCCTGACGCTCGCGCAAGGGGCTCTGGCACAGCTCGGGCACGAAGTAATCCAGACCAATCTCGCCCACGGCCACCAGGCGCGGGTCATCGCGATGGCGCAGCAAGGCCGCATCCAGCGCCGCCAGATCGGCATCCTGCGCGCGGCTCACATACAGTGGGTGAATGCCCAGGGCATAGCTGTCGCCACCGGCGTGGGCCAAGGCCCGAACCTTCTCAAAGTTGGCCAACTCCACCGCTGGCAACACACAGTGGCCAACCCCCAATGCCGCGGCGCGTGCGCGCACCTGCGCCGCATCGTGTGCGAACTCGGGCGCATCCAAGTGGCAGTGGGTATCGATCCAAGAACTCATGAACGAATGATGCCAGTCCCATCAACAAGACCAGCAAGGGGAGGCGCGCCCCCCTTGCCCGCACTGCAACTGCGATTCCATTTGCCGAATGATTGGCATAAGATCGAACCCGCCACGTGAGAATCTTTTGAGGAGGATTGCCGTGAAACCATTGCGTTACATCCTGTTGGGTCTGCTTGTTTTTGCAGCCGGTTCTCTTGGGGCGGCTGGTTTGGACGATTACAAATCGCTGCGACTTCCAGAAGCCACCCGTGCCGCAGCCGGCACAAACCGTGTCACCGTTATGTTCTTGGGCGTTGCCACGCTTTTGTTCGATGACGGCGAGACTGCCATCATGATTGATGGCTACCTCACCCGGGTGCCTTTCGCCAAGTTCAAGGTGATGGCACCCGATGATGCGGTCCTCAAGAAGCACCTGGCGCGCGCGGGCGTGGGCAAGCTCGCCGCAGTGGCTGCTGTGCATTCGCACTTTGACCATGCGCTGGACTCGCCCCGGGTGGCCCAGTTCACTGGTGCCATGTTGCTGGGTTCGGAATCAACCGCCAACATTGGGCGCGGCCAGGGTCTGGCGGAATCGCAAATCAAAGTGGTGAAGAACGGTGACAGCCTGTTGTACGGCAAATTCAAGATCACGTTCTTGACGTCCGCTCACTTGCCCAGCAAGTTTGGTCTGGGGCAGATCACCGAGCCGCTGCAGTTCCCGGTCCATGGTGAAGCCATGAAACTCGGCGAGGCCTTCTCCATCCTGGTGGAAAACGAAGGCCGCAGCTACCTGATCCAAGGCAGTGCGGGCTTCTCGGGCAGCGAGTTGACAGGTCGCAAGGCCGACGTCGTGTTTTTGGGTACCGGTGGCCTGGGCGCCACCGCCGCAAGTTACCAGAGCCGCTACTGGGACGCCATCGTCAAAACCGTCAGCGCCAAACGCGTGGTACCGATTCATTGGGACAACTTCTACCTGCCGCTGGACGTCGATTTGGTACCCGCTCCGGGTTTTGACAAATCGATGGACGCGTTGATCGCTTTTGGGAAAAAGGACGAAGTTGAGATTCGCCTGCCGGTCGAATGGCAGTGGACTGAACCCACTCTGGGTTTAAAGTGAACGAATCGGTCGCGCTGCGCCATGGCGCCGGTGGTCGAGGACAACGGCAGCGCAGTTGTGAAGGGGTGACCCCTTGCTAGGTCGCTCCCAAGCGCCCCTGATCCAGCCGTAATTGCCGACCGCAGCGCGCCGCCAGGCTTGCGTCATGGGTCACCATCACGAAGGCCGTGCCGTGGGTCTTTGCCAGTTGCAGCATCAGGTCGAACACACCCTCGGCGCTGGTGCGATCGAGGTTGCCGGTGGGCTCGTCGGCCAGCACGCAGGCTGGCTGCGTGACCAGCGCACGCGCGATCGCGACGCGCTGGCGCTCGCCCCCGGACAGCTCGGCGGGGCGGTGCAACAGGCGCTCGGCCAGTCCCACCTTGGCCAGCATCTCGGTCGCAATCCGCGCACAGTCGGCACGCGGCAAGCGTCTGATCCACAGCGGCATGGCGACATTGTCGAGAGCACTGAACTCCGGCAGAAGATGGTGAAACTGGTAGACGAACCCGAGGTGCTGGTTGCGCAGGCGGCCCTGCTCGGCGGCACTCTGGCGCGCCAGATCGAGGCCCAACAGCTCCACCGAACCACTGGTGGGCGCATCCAGTCCACCCATCAGATGCAGCAGCGTGCTCTTGCCGGAACCCGACGCCCCCACAATCGCGAGCGTCTCGCCCCGATGCACCTGCAGGTCGACACCCTGCAGCACCGTCACGTCCAAGGGCCCCTCGGTGAAGCGCTTGGTCAGGCCACGTACGTTGAGAACCATTGACCCATGTGAATCGATCAACGGCTGCACGTCATTGCGAGCGTAGCGTGGCAATCCATTTTGATTGGCCACTCCGGCATGGATCGCCGCGGCCGTTGGCCTCGCGATGACGTTGACCGAGTTCCCCTCTACCTGCGATGGGTTTGGCGCCGGACCGTGTTCCTTATTCATAACGCAGCGCCTCCGCCGGGTTGACGCGGCTGGCGCGCCAGCTCGGGTACAGGGTGGCCAGGAAGGCCAGCACCAGCGAGATCACGGCAATCGGCAATATGTCGGCCTGCTGCGGCTCGCTGGGCATGCGGCTGATCAGGTAGATGTCGCGCGGCAAAAAGCTCGCGCCAAGCAGACGCTCCAGCGCCGGCACGATCACGTCGATGTTGAAGGCCACACCCAGGCCCAGCAACAGGCCGACCAGCGTGCCGATCACACCCACCATGGCGCCCTGCACCACGAAGATGCCCATGATGCTGCCCGGGCTGGCGCCGAGCGTGCGCAGGATCGCAATGTCGGACTGCTTGTCGGTCACCGTCATCACCAGCGTGCTGACCAGGTTGAAGGCCGCCACCGCCACGATCAGCGTGAGGATGATGAACATCATGCGTTTTTCCAGTTGCACGGCGGCAAACCAGGTGCGGTTCTGGCGCGTCCAGTCGCGCACCAGCAGGTCGCCCGACAGGGTGGTGACCAATTCGGAGGCCACGGCGCGGGCGCGGTGCAGGTCCTTGAGCTTCACGCGCACGCCCGTCGGGCCTTCCAGCCGGAACAGGCGCGCTGCATCGTCCATGTGCAACAGCACCAGGGTCGAGTCATATTCATAGTGGCCGGAATCAAAGGTACCCACCACCGTCATCTGCTTGAGCCGGGGCACCACACCGGCGGGGGTAACCTGTCCACTGGGCGCCATCAGCGTGACCTTGTCGCCATCGCGCACGCCCAGGGCACGCGCCAGTTCCACCCCCAGCACCACGCCAAACTCGCCGCCCACCAGGCGCGACAGGCTGCTCTGCTTGGAAGAATCCGCTAGTTCACTCACCTGCGGCTCGGCCGACGGGTCGATACCGCGCACCAAGGCGCCTTTCATGTCTTCGCCCCGGGCCAGCAAGGCCTGGGAAGCGATGAAGGGCGCTGCGCCCACCACCTCGGGGTTGGCACGCACTTCGGCCAGGGTGCGCGCCAGATCCGGCAAGGCCGCCCCGCTCGGCGCAAAGACTTCAATATGCGAGACGACGCTGAGCATGCGGTCGCGCACCTCCTTCTGAAAGCCGTTCATCACGCTGAGCACGATGATGAGCGCGGCCACCCCCAGGGAGATGCCCAGCATGGACACCCCCGAGATGAAAGAGATGAAGCCGTTGCGCCGTGTCGCGCGGCCGGCGCGCGTATAGCGCCAGCCAAGAATGAGCTCGAAGGGAAGTTGCATGAGGTCCAATGGGCGAAAGCAAGGCGCATTGTGTCATTTCACAACCCATTGGGTTAAAAGGCATTTTGCCTGGGGTGTCGTTGACGCCGGAACGATTCCGACACAAGGCATTTCTTCTCATGGTCTGTCAAGGCAACAGAGACCCCCGTCTCTAAGCAATTGATTCTTTTCGGGTTTTGACCGGACAGTAGTGATCCGCTGCAGGGGTAAACTGCGTCACATTTCACGAATGGATTCTTATGTTGCGTTTGCTGTCTATGGTGGCTTTGGCATGCTGGGTGGGTGTTGTCGGAGCCGCGCCACGAATCACCTCCTATCAGGCTTCGTGCCAAGGGTGTGGTGAGAAGCGCGTTGAAATGGGGAGCCACAGTTTTTGTGCACTTTCATCGGTACACAGCGGTGGTTTCGATAGCTCCTGCTCCGTTGGCGGCTCTCCCAAGTCCTGGCATCTGGTGGCGGTTGACCGAGACGGGGGCGAAACACAATTTTGTGCCGCCGTTTGTATGGATCTTGGCGACTCAAGTGGCAGTTCTGATACGGTGATTGCACCACCGCCACCGCAGGTTTCACGTCCCGTGCCCCCGCCTGAGGAGCCCAAGACGGTCGCAGCACCTGAATCACTTGGACCATACAAGACCGATTTCGGCACACTCACCATGCGGCGAAGCGGCGACCGCGTGTCGGGCACGTATACGCACAAAGAGGGCCGCTTGGAGGGAACGTTGAGCGGCAACACCCTGACCGGACGCTGGACTCAGTCCAACGGCAAAGGTCGTTTGATTTTCCGCTTCAATGCCGATTTCTCGGGTTTTACCGGCGTGTGGAGCTATGGCGATGCCGCGCCCGACCGCCAGTGGAATGGCCGCCGGTAAGTGTTCAGGCACCGAAGTTGGGCTGCGTGCACGCTGTGACCCTTGTCAACGCTCCACGTCGTGGCCGTGGGCCGTCAATGCGACTTCGGCACTTGCGCCCAGGAATTGCTCGATTTGTTCGATTCTCGTTCGACAGGGCTTTGACCGGACAGTAGGGATTAGTTTGGGAAGCTGGACAATTGGCCCATGCACCTGCTGATTCCCTACGCCTATTGTCACCAGGAAGCGTGTCGCCAGGCCTTTCACCGCCTGACCCTGCCCAAGCTGCGCCAGTTGCTGACGCGCCTGCAAGCTGATCCCGCAGCGGACACCGATGGAGGCGACGAGTGGACCTTGTCCCCGCCACACGAGCGAGTCCAGGCACGAGCCCTGGGCCTGCCCAGCGGCGACGGCCTGATTCCCTGGGCCGCCTGGCAGACCCTGCAAACGCCACCGCAGCAGTTGGCACCACTGGCGTCGCACGACGCTTGGGGCTTTCTGTCCCCGTGCCACTGGCAGGCTGGCATGGACCGCCTGACCATGCAGGGACCCGATCTGCCCGAACTGAATGAAGCCGAGTCACGCGCACTGATGGGCACGCTGGCTGAATTCATGCAGCAAGACGGCATCGCCCTGCACTTCGACCGACCTGACCGCTGGCGAGTCCACGGCGAACTGCTGCGCGAGCTACCCAGCGCCTCACTGGACCGGGTACTGGGCCAGGACCTGGCCCCGTGGACCGCACCAGACAGCGGCTCGGCGGCATGGCGGCGGCTGCAAAGTGAGCTGCAGATGCTGCTCTACGCCCACCCGGCGAATGACGAGCGTGCGGCACGCGGCGCACCGATCATCAACTCGGTCTGGCTGCATGGCACCGGCAGCCTGCCAGCGCAATCCAGCCAAGCCATCAAGGCCGATTCGACTTTGATCGTCGCGGAACAGTTGCGCGCCAAAGCCTTGGCGCAAGACTGGCCCGCCTGGGGCTGCGCTTGGCAAGAACTCGATGCCACGGTGTGTGCCGACCTGCTGGCCCAGGCCCTGCGCGGGGACACGGTCCGGCTGACCCTGTGCGGCCAGCGCCAGGCCCGCAGTTGGGTGGCACAAAACCCTACCCTGACCCGCCGCTTCAAAGCGCTGTTCGGCGCCGCCCCCGACCTCACACCGCTGGACAAACTATGAACATCATCCCCCGCCAAGCCTCGCCGCGCGCCGCCTGGGCATTGGAACAAGGTGGCGTGCACCCGCTATTGGCGCAGTTGTTTGCGGCGCGTGGCGTGAGCAGCCAAGACGAGTTGGACGACAGCCTGGCCAAGCTGCTGCACCCGTCCTCCATGAAGGGCGCGGCCGAGGCGGCCGTGTTGCTGGCCGACGCCATGGCGGCGAGCAAGCGCCTGTGCGTCGTGGCCGACTACGACTGCGACGGCGCCACCGCCTGCGCCGTGGCCCTGCGCGGCCTGCGCCTGCTGGGCGCCACACAGGTCAGCTACATCGTGCCGGACAGGGTGGTGGACGGCTATGGCCTGACTGCGCCGATTGCCCAGCGCGTCAAGGACAGCGGCGCCGACGTGCTGATCACCGTCGACAACGGCATTGCCAGCATGGACGGTGTGGCGCGCGCCCGCGCACTGGGCCTACAGGTGCTGGTGACCGACCACCACCTGCCCGCCAGCGTGAATGGCGAAGTGGTGCTGCCGCAGGCCGACGTCATCGTCAACCCCAATCAACCGGACTGCACCTTCGCGAGCAAGTCGATCGCCGGTGTCGGGGTGATGTTCTACGTATTGCTGGCCTTGCGTGCTGAGCTGCGCGCGCGCGGGCACTTCGACCAGTTCCAGCCAACCCAAGCTCGATGCCCTGCTGCCGCTGGTGGCGCTGGGCACGGTAGCCGATGTGGTGAAACTTGACGCGAATAACCGCCGCCTCGTCGCACAAGGGCTAAAACGCATCCGGAGCGGCGTCCTACCTATTGGTGTTGCTAGACTTTTTGTAGCAGCCGGGCGCAACGCCAGTATTGCCACCACCTTTGACTTCGGCTTTGCGCTGGGGCCACGCATCAACGCCGCCGGGCGCCTGGCCGACATGACGCTAGGCATTGAGTGCCTGCTGACCGAAGACGCGGCGCGCGCCGACGAGTTGGCCCGGACGCTGGACGCCATCAACCGCGAACGCCGGGTGATCGAAAGCGACATGCGCGAGCAGGCGCTGGACATCGCCGAGTCGCTGTTCGAAGCAGGGCAGGATGCGCCGCCCGCCATCTGCGTGTTCGACCCCGACTTTCATGAAGGCGTGGTGGGCATCGTGGCCTCGCGCATCAAGGACAAACTGCACCGTCCCAGCTTCGTGTTTGCCGCAAGCAAAGCGCCCGGCAAGGAGCACGAGCTCAAGGGTTCGGGCCGCTCGATCCCGGGCTTTCACCTGCGTGATGCGCTGGACCTGGTGGCCAAGCGTCATCCTGGTGTGCTGTTGCGTTTTGGCGGGCACGCCATGGCGGCCGGCTGCACCATTGCCGAAGAACACTTCGACACCTTCGAGGCAGGCCTGAGCCAGGTGGCCAAGGAATGGCTGGATGCCGCCACGCTGACGCGCCGCCTGGAAACCGATGGCCCGCTCAAGCCCGAGTACCGCCGCGTCGAGCTGGTCGACGCGCTGCACAAGGAGGTCTGGGGCCAGGGCTTTCCGGCGCCCACCTTCAGCGAAGAAGTGGACGTAATCTCCCAGCGCCTGGTCGGCGAGAAGCACCTGTCGCTCAAGCTCAAACACCAGGGCCAGCCGGTCGACGCGATCTGGTTTGGCCACACCGAGCCCCTGTCGGCCAAGGTGGTGCTGGCGTTTCGGCTGGATGCTGACGAATGGCAGGGCCAGCGGCGCGTACGGTTTTTGATCGAGGCGGCGCAAGGCTGAGAACGCCCCGAATTCCGGTTGATAATGAACCCGTCGTCCTTCAACCTGCACCCATCCGCCCCCATCCACGATGCCGCTGCTCTGGCCCGCTTCCGTCTGGATTGCCCTCGCTTATGGCACCCTGGCAAGTGCGCTGATTTATTGGGCAACTGGCGCTTGTGTCTGGCGCATCGGTCGCGCCAACCCATCCCTGCACCGTGTACTGATCGTCACGCTGGCACCGCCCCTGTCGGTGGCGGTATGGCTGGCGATCTGGCTCACTTGCCAAATCCTGCTGCCTCCAAAGCAGACCGTAGTGTCGGCCGCCGAGCTGTCGCTGGCGCTGCTGTTGATCGGCGCGGTCATCACCCGCTCGATGTTGGGGCTGGCGCGCAATGGTTTGCGCAGCGTGGCGTCCGAAGCCATCGCCAGCGGGGCCTTGCTGGTGGTCGGCTTTGCCATTTGGTTGATGGCGGGTGGCCTCGATTCGCTGGCGCAAGGTCAACCGCCTGAGCCCGCGCTGGTTCTGGTCGGCGTGGTGGTGCTGGTTGGCGCCGGCCTGTTGGCTATACCCAACTTGCGCCGCATCCTGGCCGCGACCGATCAGGCCAATCGGCGCGTGGCGGTTGCACCCAGCGTGCTGGTCAGTTTGCTGATCGGTGCCGGAGCGGTAGCCATCATCACCGCCACCCAACCCAGGCAGAATGACTTGTCCACGGTGCAGGCAGCACTGCTCGCTGACTGGCCAAGCGTGGTGGCGATGCTGGCGCTGTTTGTGGGCATCTTCAGCACCCACCGCCTGATCGGAACGCTGGAGCAGCGCGCGCGAGATCTCAACCTGTCGCTGCAGCTTGCCTCGGCCGCCGCCGAGCGGGCCCGCTCGGAGGACCCGGTCACCGGCCTGCCCAACAGTCGCGGCTTGCGCCAGATCGTCGAACGTCAGATCAGCATCAGCCGGGCTAGCCAGGACTTGTTTTCGGTCCTCCACCTAGGGATAGGACAGATCAAGACAATCCGGGGCTCGCTGGGTCAAAGCTTGACCGACGCCTTGATCCGCGCCCTACGCGACCGCCTGTTGCAGACCCTGCCGCCCGGCGACATGCTGGCGCGTACCGGCGATGACCATTTCGCCATCGTCTCGCCAGAGGCCAACTCGGCCGACGGCGCAGTCAAACTGGCCAGCGCCGCGCTGGAGTGCCTGGCGGGCAGTGTCGCCATCGGCGGCCACGACATCACCGTCCACTGCAACATCGGCATCGCCCTGTTTCCCAACGACTCGCGCGAAGCCGAGGCGCTGCAAACCCATGCAGCGCTGGCCTGGTCTGCCTCGCGCCAGACCGGTCCCGGTGGCTACAAGTTCTTCTCGAACCAGCTCAGCGAGGATATCCGCGGCAACTTCGACCGCCTGGCGGCGCTGCGCCGCGCCATCAGCCAGCTTGAGTTCTCCGTGATGTACCAACCCCAGTTCGAGCTCGCCACGGGTACGCTGGTCGGTTGCGAGGCCCTGCTGCGCTGGCCGCAGCGCGACGGCAGCATGGTGGCGCCGTCTGAATTCATTCCCATGGCCGAGCGCAGCGGCCTGATCATCCCACTGGGCCACTTCGTGCTGGCGGAGAGTTGCCGTGCCTGGGTGCGGTGGCAGTCGCTGGACCAACGGGCTCTGAAGCTCAGCGTCAACGTGTCCGCCGTCCAGCTTTCACAAAGCGACTTTGTCGAAAACCTGGAGCGCGTGCTGGGCGACACCGCCATGGACCCGCGCTGCCTGTGCCTGGAGGTGACCGAGTCGGTAGCCATGAAGGACCCCGAGGCGGTGATCGACCGCTTTCGCGCCATTCGCGCCCTGGGGGTCGAACTGGCGATCGACGACTTCGGCACCGGCCACTCGTCGCTGGCCTATCTCAAGCAACTGGAATGCCACTACATCAAGATTGACCGCTGCTTTGTATCCGGCGCCACCGACGACGCGGGCTGCCAACAGATCATCGCCTCGGTGGTGGAAATGGCGGCCAGTTACCAGATGCAGACCATCGCCGAAGGCGTCGAAACCCCGGAGCAACTGCAGCACCTGCGCCGCGTCGGCTGTGACCTGGCTCAGGGCTACCTGCTGGGCCACCCGGTGCCGGAGCGGCGCTTCATCGCCGAGTGCCTGATGCCAACCGCGGAGACCCGCGCGGACTCGCTGTCAGCCTTGCTCTGAACCGCCGCAAGCTTGCGCAAACGGTGTTACTGCAGCAAATATGTACGCCCGAAATATCGCCCCGTTGACAAAGCACGGGTTAGTCCCGAGCAGCCGGGTCAGCGCGAGCTTCGAAAATCACTCTCGTCAAATAACAACGTTGGAAAACCATCATGCACGCACCTCGTCGCCGCTTGGCCTTGCCCCGTTGGGCAGCCCCCTTTGTTGTCGCCAGCGCCTTGCTGCAAGCATGGCCCGCCCAGGCCGAACCTGGCGTGTCGAGTGACAGCATCACACTGGGCCAAAGCACCACGCTGAGCGGCCCTCTGGGTGACCTGGGGCAGGAAGTTCTGAAAGGCGCCAAGGTCTACTTCGATGCCCTGAACGCCAAGGGCGGCGTCAACGGCCGCCGCATCAATCTGGTGACCAAGGACGACGCCTACGACGCCAAGAAGACACTTGAGAACGTCAACGCCTTCATCGCCGCCGACGCCACGTTTGCCCTGTTTGGAACCTTCGGCACGCCCAACAATGAGGCGCTGATTCCGGTCGCTCAAAAGGCCGGCCTGCCGGTTTTGACGCCCTACACCGGTGCGCCGTCGATTCGCAGCAAGGACAGCAAGGGCGTGTTCAATCTGCGCGCCAGTTACGCGGACGAAATGGAAGAACTGGTCAAACACCTGACCACGCTGGGCATCAAGAAGATCGGTATCGCCTACCAGAACAACGCCTTCGGCAAGGAAGTGCTGGCCGCCGCCACCGACGCCATGACCAGGCGCAAGCTCAAGCCCGTGCTGGCGGTATCGGTCGAGAACAACGCCAGCGATGCCGCCACGGCCTCCGAAAAACTGCTGGCAACCGACCCCGAGGCCTTGTTGCTGGGCATCGCCGGCAAACCGACCATTGAGTTCATCAAAGCCACCAACCAACGCCGCAAGGGCACGCAGATGTATGCCCTGTCGGTGCTGGCCACGCCCTCCAACCTGCGCGCCCTGGGGTCTGACGGCACCGGTGTGGCGATCAGCCAGGTGGTGCCATTCCCGATCAATTCAACGCTGCCGATCGTGCGTGAGTACCAGCAGGCCATGACCGCTGCGGGCCACACCGACTTTTCGCACCTCAGCCTGGAGGGCTACATCGACGCCAAGGTCGCCACCGAAGGCCTGCGCCGCGCCGGCCGCACGCCCACCCGTGCCAGCCTGGTCAGCGCCATGGACGCCATGCGCAATTACAACCTGGGCGGCATGGAGGTCTCGTTCGGCCATGGCGCGGCCAGCGGCTCCAAGTTCGTCGAGCTCACCCTGATCAACGCGCAGGGCAAGCTGATCAAGTAGCCGCGCGGCCCTGGCCCATCAATGCTCCGTCATTGCGAGCCCCGAATCCGGGCGATGCCGCACACCGACCTGGGCGCGGCGAGCGCGGCAGTCCATGGGTTCAGGGGGTCGTGGATTGCCGCGCTTCGCTCGCAATGACGGAGATCCGACAATCGGTTGAGGACAGAGCTGGCCGTTACGCGGCTGCGGTCTGTCCCGCAAGGTCTCAGTCGGGAGTTCGATGAGTCTCAATCTCGGCCCAGCTCCTTGACGTAAACCGTGCGCGCGGCGACTGCCGTATCGGTGAAGTCCGAGAACAGGCCATCGATGCCCAGACGGTAGAACTGCAGGTACTCGTTCTTGGGGTCACCCTTGTAGTCAAAGGCCAGCCGCTTGGGCTCGTTGCGAAAGGTCCAGGTATGAATCATCAAACCGGCTTTGTGGGCATCGGCAATCAGCGTGGTGGCAGGCTGTGAAGTGGTGTCCATGTAGTTAACCGCGCCGTCGCCGTTCACATCGAGCATCTTGCCGGCGGCGTCAAACGAGCCCTTGACTGGCACGATGTAAGGCTTCCAGGGTCCCACGCCATCGGCGTATTTGGCGATTTCGGCCAGTCCGGTCGGTGTCAGCATCGAATCGAAATTGGCGGTCTTGCCGGCCTTGGTCCAGTCATAGGGACGGTCAAACGGCGCGGCAAAAGTGATCTTGCCGGTCTTGAAGTCATAGTCATCACCATCGACCAACTGCACCAGGCGCGCCTGCGTCTTGCCACGCAGGTACTGCAGGTTGGACACCTCAAACGACTGGATGATCACCGGTGAGTCCTTCTTGGTGTAGCCATACTCGTTCAGGATGGCGACCAAGCGGTCTTCCAGCTTGAGGTTGGCATCCACGTGGTAGGTGGGGTGCTTGGTTTCCGGGTACACGCCAATGACGCGGCCCACTTTGGTGCCCTCGGTCTTGGCCAGGTCCAGCACTTCGCGGAAAGTCGGAATCAGGTACTTGCCGTTGAACGAGGCATCCCGGTCACTGAGCGGCTGCTTGGCGCGCAGCGTCTTGATCTCGGCCAGCGTGAAGTCGGTGGCAAACCAGCCAGTCTCGGCCACGCCGTCCACCATGCGGGTGGTCTTGCGGGCGGCGAACTCGGGCAGATCGGCCACGTTGGTGGTGCCCGTGATATTGGGCTCGTGACGGGCGATCAATTCGCCATCCTTGGTGGCCACCAGATCGGGCTCGACGAAGTCGGCACCGTTCTGGATCGCCAGCTTGTAGCCTTCCAGCGTGTGGTCGGGCAGGTAGCCGGGCGAGCCGCGATGCCCAATCACCAGGGGTTGCTTGCCATCGAGGGTCAGGAACGGCGCGGCGTCACTGCCGCCGCAGGCCACCAGGGTGGCGGCGCTCAGCCCAAGCAGGCCCAGCGCCAGGGCGCGGGGGACGGAGGAAACAGGCAGGAAAGGTTCATTCGGGTTCTCGTGAGTTGGTCCTTCGCCACGGTAGCGCCGCTGTGTGAAACTTTGATGTCAGGCCAGGGCCTGCGCGGCGCCTCAATCGAGATGACGCGGGGCGGCCTGACGCGGGGCGGCCACGCGCTCAGGGCTGCAGCGCCTAAAATTGAGGTGTGAGCTCCATCCTTAACGCCGACCTGCATTGCCACTCCGTTGTCTCCGACGGCACCTTGACTCCCGAAGAACTAGCCCTGCGCGCCCACGGCAAGGGCGTCGAATTGTGGTCACTCACGGACCACGACGAACTAGGCGGCCAACAACGCGCCGCAGCGGCGGCACGGGCGCTGGGCATGAAGTACCTCACCGGCACCGAAATCTCGGTCACCTTCATCGGCAAGACCGTGCACATCGTGGGCCTCGGATTTGACGCCAACGATGCCGCCCTGCGCCAGGGGCTGGTCCAGACCCGCGGTGGCCGCGGCCAGCGCGCCCAGGAAATGGCGGCAAGTCTGGAGAGAATCGGCATCCACGGCGCCTACGAGGGCGCCCTGAAGTACGCCGGCAACCATGAACTGATCTCACGCACCCACTTCGCACGTTTTCTGGTCGAAGTGGGCGCCTGCAAGGACACCAATGAGGTCTTTCGCAAATACCTGACCGAGGGCAAGCCCGGCTATGTGGCGCACCGCTGGGCCAGCTTGAAGGACGCGGTGACCTGGATCCGGCAAGCCGGTGGCGTGGCCGTGATTGCCCACCCGGCGCGCTATGGTTTCAGCGCCAATGAAGAGTTCGCGCTGTTCTCGGAGTTCAAGCTTCACGGCGGTCAGGGCGTGGAGGTGGTGACCGGCAGCCACACCCCCGCCGAATACCAGACCTACGCCAACATGGCGCGCGAGTTCGAACTGGCCGCCTCGCGTGGCAGCGACTTCCATAGCCCCAATGAGAGCCACACCGAGCTGGGCACCCTGCCCTATCTGCCTGGCAACCTGACGCCGGTGTGGGAACTGCTGGCTGAGCGCATCCAGGGCTGAAGCACTGATTCCAGATGGCCCAGTACCTGCACGTCCACCCCGACAACCCGCAAGCACGCCTGCTCAAGCAGGCGGTTGCCTTGCTTGAAAAAGGCGGCATCGTGGCGGTGCCCACCGACTCCAGCTACGCACTGGTCTGCCACATCGACGACAAGTCAGCCGCCGACACGCTGCGCCGCATCCGGGGCGTGGACGACAAACATCACCTGACCTTGTTGTGCCGCGACCTGAGCGAATTGGCCAACTATGCACGCGTGGATAACCGGCAGTTCCGGCTGCTCAAGTCCGCCACGCCAGGGCCCTACACCTTCATCCTCGAGGCGACCAAGGAGGTGCCGCGCCGCCTGAGCCACCCTTCGCGCCGCACCATCGGGCTGCGCGTGCCCGATCACCAGGTGCTGCAGGACCTGTTGGCTTTGCACAGCGGGCCGTTGCTGGCCACCACGCTGATCCCGCCGGGCGAAACCGAGCCGCTGAATGATGCGCAGGAAATCCGCGAGCGCTTTGAGCACCAGCTCGCAGCCGTGATCGACGCGGGCGCTTGCGTCTTGGAGCCGACCACCGTGGTGGACCTGACCGGGGGCGAACCCGAGCTGATCCGCCAGGGCGCGGCGACCCGGCGGCACCAGGTTTGTAGCGCCCCCATGAACGCTGGCAGGGGCCAGCAGGCCTGCCCCGCCGTGGCGCAGCACACCTGAGACAATTCCCCCATGGATATCGCCAACCTGATTCAAACTGTTGCCATTTACGCCTTGCCGGTGTTGTTTGCCATCACCGTGCACGAAGCTGCGCACGGCTATGCCGCGCGGCACTATGGCGACAACACCGCCTATATGCTGGGGCGCATCACGCTCAACCCATGAAGCACATCGACCCGGTAGGCACCATTCTGATGCCGCCTGATGCTGTACTTCGCCACCTCGGGGCCTTTCTGTTTGGCTACGCAAGCCAGTGCCGGTGCGCTTTGGCAACCTGCGCAACCCCAAGCGCGACATGGTGTGGGTAGCGCTGGCCGGACCTGGCGCCAACCCGGCGCAAGCGCTGATCTGGGGCACGCTGCTCCTGGTTCTAAGCGGCTCGGGCGTAACCGAGCCCTTCTTCCTGAAGATGTGCCAAGGTGGCGTGCTGGTCAACGTGGTGATGTTTGTCTTCAACCTGTTCCCGCTGCCGCCGCTCGATGGCGGCCGCATTCTGGTCGGGCTGCTGCCCCACCGGCAGGCCGAAATGGTCTCGCGCATCGAACCCTGGGGGCTTCTTCATCGTCATGGCGCTGGTGATTTTTGGCGTGGTCAGCGCCTTGTGGATGCGGCCCTTGATGACGCTCACCTATGGCCTGATCGAGCTGCTGCTGACGCCTTTGGCGCTGCTGCTGAGTTAGGGAGCCGGCAATTGCAGAACCTGCTTCCCCGTCATTGCGAGCGCAGCGCGGCAATCCATGCGGCGCTCGACCATGGATTGCCGCGCTGCGCTCTGCAATGACGGGCACGGCTGCGCTCGCAATGACGGGAAGTGTCGGCACCTTGTGGTTTGACCTTCGTTAACCCTTTCCAATTTCTCGCAACTGTTCTATGACTTCGCTTCGTTTTCTCACCGGCATCACCACTTCCGGCACGCCGCATCTTGGCAACTACGTGGGGTCGATTCGCCCCTCGGTACAGGCCAGCCTGCGCGCCGACGTGGAGAGCTTCTACTTTCTGGCCGACTACCACGCGCTGATCAAGACCGACGAGCTGGCGCGGGTGCAGTGCTCCACGCTGGAGATTGCCGCGAGCTGGCTGGCCGCGGGCTCAACCGGATCGCGTCACCTTCTACCGCCAATCCGATATCCCCGAAATCCCGGAACTCACCTGGCTGCTGACCTGTGTCACCGGCAAAGGCGTACTCAACCCGCGCACGCCTACAAGGCCTCGGTCGACAAAAACCCGGCGGCCGGCCAGGACTCGGACTCGGACGTGACGGCCGGTCTGTTCATGTACCCGGTGCTGATGGGCGCCGACATTTTTGATGTTCAACGCCCACAAGGTACCGGTTGGGCGCGACCAGGTGCAGCACATCAGATGGCGCGCGACATGGGCAACAGCTTCAACCATCGCTATGGCCAGCACTTTGTTGCCCGAAGCGGTGATCGACGACGCCGTGGCGCTGCTGCCGGGCGTCGATGGCGGCAAGATGAGCAAGAGCTACGACAACCACATCCCGATGTTTGCGCCGCGCGAACAACTCCAGAAGTCGATCGCCGGCATCGTCACCGACTCGCGCGCGCCAGGTGTTCCCAAAGAGACCGAAGGCTCGGCCCTGTTTCAGATCTACCAGGCGTTTGCCAGCGAGGCTGAAACGCTGACCCTGCGCCAGGCCTACGCCGATGGCATTGCCTGGGGCGATGCCAAGCAAATCCTGTTCGAACGCGTCTGACCGCGAGATCGCACCCATGCGCGAAGCCTACCTCGGCTACATCAACAACCCCACCAAGGTCGAGGCCATCCTGTTGGCCGGTGCCGCCAAGGCACGCGCCATGTCCCAGCCCTTCATGACCCGGCTGCGCCACGCGGTTGGCCTGCGTCCGCTCGGCGAACAAGGCCAGCGCCAAAACCGCAGAGACAGCCAAGGCCGCCAAGGCCGCCCTGCCCACCTTCCAAGCAGTACCGCGAGAGCGATGGGCAGTTCTACTTCAAGCTGGTCGACAGTGGCGCTCGGCTGCTGCTGCAAAGCCCGGGCTTCGCTAATCCCAAAGATGCCGCAGCCAGCATGGCGAGATTGCGAGACCTGGGTGTTGGCGTGGTCGACCGCACACAGCAACTGGCCGGCACCCAGTGATGTGGCAAGCGCCGACATCCAGGCGGCCCTGCTCCAACTCGCTGGAGGGCTATTGAGCACGCCCTGATGCAGACATCCCACCCCGCCTTTTCAAACGCCGTGCAGCATCGCACCCAAATCGTCATTCGAGCCAGCGCGGCAATCCATGACTTCAGCAATCCTGGATTGCTTCACTGCGTTCGAATGACGACCGGTTCATGGAAAGCGCAGCGCGGCAATGACGGGGTTCTGCCTGAGTTTCGGAACGCTCCTCAACACCCGGAACCGAACACCCTGAAAGCCCCAACATGCAACAAACACCCTTGAACTACAAAAGCGCCGGCGTTGACTGCGCCAAGATCGATCCACTCAAGGTGCTGGCGCAGCAAGCCGCCAGCAGCACGGCGGTCAATCTGGCCCAGCATGGCTTGACGGAGGTACAAGCCTCTCGCGGCGAATCGGCCTATGTGCTTGATGTCGGCGATTTTTACCTCGCCTCCATCACCGAGTGCCTGGGCACCAAGGGCGCTGGTGGCCGACGCCATGCGCGCCGTCAACGGCAAACCTATCTCATGCCGCCATCGCGCAGGACACCCTGGCGATGGCCATCAACGACATCATCACCGTCGGCGCCACACCGGTCTCGGCGCACGCCTACTGGGCCGCCGGGGGCGACGAGTGGTTTGCCGACCAAGCGCGCAGCCGACCTGGTGAGCGGCTGGAAGGCCGCGCGACGCCGCGGCGTCAGTAGCGGCGGCGAAACCCCAAGCTTGAGCGGCGGTGGTACCAGGCGCATTGACTTGGCCGCATCGTGCGTCGGGCTGGTGCGCCCCAAAGAGTGCCTGACACTGGGCGCCAAGCTTCGACCCGGCGACGCCATCGTGCTGCTGGCCTCCAGCGGCATCCACGCCAACGGTGTGTCGCTGGCGCGCAAGCTGGCCGAACGCTTGCCGCAGGGTTATGCCACGCCGCTGGACGACGGGCGGCTTTTTGGCGACGCCCTGCTCGACCCGACGGTGCTGTATTCACCGGTCACCGAGGCCCTGTTCCAGCACGGCATCATTCCGCACTACTGCGCCAACGTCACTGGCCACGGCTGGCGCAAGATCATGCGCCACCCCGACGCGCTGACCTACCGCTTTGCCAGCGTGCCACCGGTGCCACCAGTGCTGCGCTTCATGCAGGCGCAAGCGCACATCGACTACCGCGAGGCCTATGGCAGCCTGAACATGGGAGCCGGTTTTGCGCTGTTCCTGGCCCCGAGCAAGCGGAGCAGGCAGTGGAAGTCGCGCGCCAGTTGGGCATCGCGGCCTACCAGGCTGGCGCCGTGGAAGCGGGCCCGAAGCGGGTCATCATTGAGCCCCTGAACGTGGAGTTTTCGCAGGATGAGTTCACGTTGCGGGCCTAGCTGAACAGCTTCCCACTTGAGCCGTCTTCAACCTCAACTCAAGTAGTCACAAAACCAACTGGTAGGCTGCATCGCACTCATACAACACACCCTCATCCATTACATGCACGTGTTTGTGGTCGTACGGGTACCTCGTGGCAGCATGTTTGAAGTGCGGACACGCAGTCTCGCAGTTTGGCTGAGCCTCTGAAGCAGCACCGCGCAAGCGCATAGAGCGCGCTGGCGATTTGAGTGGTGGTATGTCTTGAATGGCCCCGCTTACGTGCTGCGTGCAGTTGGTGCAGGACTTGGTGAATTGATCGCGCCAAACCCGCCACTGTTGGCGACGGCGTGGAGATTGTCCTGAATTCAACAACGACTCTTCGATCACGCTGTCGGATTGCACCTCCGTCACAATGAACACAAAACAGAGCCACAAACTGGCCAGCACACCTTTGGTTTCAAAGCAGTCTTGAAGTTGGGGGATCCCCGTGGAATTGAACCTATTTTCCTCAGTTACCCCGTAGCGTCGGCTGTGGGAGTGGGCGTATTGGGCACGAAGGCCAGGATTTTTTCGGCGATGTAGCGCGCCAGCGCATGCCAGCGTTGATGCCCCGTCAACTGCGGCGCGGCACGCCGAATATGCTCGACACCCGCGCGGATATTGGCAATCATGGCCTTGATCTGGGTGGCGGCTTCGTGGGTCAGTGCGAGCACTATTTTGTTGACCCTGGCGTGGCTGGTGAGTTTGCCCACCGCACTGAGCAGCTTGGGCCTGCTGGTCTTGGCCTCCAGTCTGGATTTCGGGTTGGCCAGGCGCACGTACCAACTCCACCAGTTGTAGACCAAGGCCACTGCCCTGGCACTGAGCGCACAACGCTCAATATCGTGCGTGCTGTAGCCACCCCAACCCCACTGGTTTTTGATCTCGTCAAAGCCGTTCTCACAGTCTGCACGGTCACGGTAGAGCTGCCCGATTTGTGCCAACTCATACTCGCAATTGCTCACCAACACCGCATACTCCCAACTCTTGACGGGTTCGTTTTCGTCAATGAAGAGCAACTCGATTTGTTCCTTTGGGTTTTTGCTCTTTTTCTCCAGCACCAGGTCCGTTTTGCGCTGGCGGCGCATGACGATGACACGGCGCTTGGTGCTCCAGCCAGACAGGCGCAGTTCATCCTCGCAGCCCGTCCAGCCCTGACCCATATCGCTCCAGTTTTGACGCGCCCATTGGCGTTTGATGAATTGTTTGACACCGGCCGTCTGGCGCAGCTTGAACAGGTAGGGCTGCTGGAGTTCTTCGAGTTGGAGCATCTCGCCCTCGCTGCCATAGGCACAGTCTCCCCTGACAAGCTTTGGACGCTCACCCGCAGGCAGACTCTCAAGCAAAGCCTTCAAACCAGTTCGCCCGTACGATGGGCTATGGCGATTGCCCGCTTGCAACTGTGCATCAAGCACCAGACGCAGGTTGCCTATCCAGTAGGTATGGATGATATGGCTGGGGCGTCCCGGCTTTTGCGGGTTGTAGCTCACCACCGCGCCGTCTTGGTGGCCGTAGAGCACTTTGACGGTGGTGTCGCAGTCCAGTATCCAGCCGGTCTTGGTGGCTTGCGCAATTGAGTGGCGCAATTGCGCCTGCATCCATTGCTCGGCTTTGAGGGCCTGGGCTTGTTGGGCGGCACGCTCTTGTGCAGTGTGCTTGGTCTTGGGCGCGGGTGCTATTGCCGCCAGGGCTCGACGAAGACTGTCGTCACCGATGATTTTGTTCATGCCCAGCACTTCAGGGGCTACGCCATCACCTCGCAGTGCGCCTATATGGGCGTAGCGATACTGTCCATCCAGAATGCCCAGCATCCAGGTGCCCAAGACATCTCGCACCTCGGGTGCGTTGGGGCTGGTGTAGCGTAGCGGGCAGCTTTGCAGCCAGTTCTCAAACAGGCCACTGGCTTGCAAGAACTCAGCGAAGAAAGCGAGTTGGCCCATGGCGGTGGCCTTGCCATCACTGCTCCACTGAACCTCAAACACTCCACCCGGCGTTTGCACACGAAGTGCCTCATTGGCCATTCGTTCGTACTCTTGGATGGTCTGCTGGCAGGCTTGGCTGGTCTGGCTTTGTGCAAAACTTTCTTCACCCATTTGGTGCCCCCTCAAAATTACGTTGCAACCCGCATGCAGTCTACGTTTGTGGCCGTTGACGAGGGGCTAACTGAGGAAAATAGGTTGAATGGTCGAACGCTGTTTCTTTGTCTCTTGACAACGATCCTGCTGTCGGGCGGGTTTTCAGTCGCGGCGCAAGAAAAGACCTACCGCGTGGCCCTTATCGCGCATTCACCCCGTCCCTACATCGACCAGACCGGCAAGTTCACCGGGTTCAACGTTGAAATGGCCATAGAACTTTGCGCCGCGATGAAGATCCGCTGCGTGCAGCAACCCTTACCGATTGACAAAATAGTAGATATGGCCGCCGCAGACCAGGTTGACTTCGCGGTGGTGGGATTTATTGCAACACCCGAGCGGCAGAAGCGGGTTTTGTTCTCCAAAGCGTATTTCCAGTCGATCAGCGTCTGGATGGCAAAACCCCGGTTGCGGCTGAATCGCGCAGCAGCGTCGCGTCATCAAGGGCTTCCGGCACAGGCCAGTCACGCACAGGCCATGGGTTGGAAAACGATACAAGGTGCGACAAACAGAGATCACATCCATGCTGGCGTCCGGTGCTGCAGACGCCGCCGTGTTGCCGATGTTGGGCGCATTGTCGCCAGCGCAGGAAGCCTCGCTTCTGCCCTTGGGACTGAGGTTCACGGTGCTGAGCGGCCCCCATCACGGGTACTTTGCACATGGTCATCAGCCCAGCAACCGGAGCTGGTCGACCGCATCAATGCGGCCATTGACCAGATCAAGCGCGACGGTCGTTTTGACCGCATCAATACCCGGTTTGTTCCATTCAGCCTGTTGTGAACCCGGCGGCACACCTTGACCACCACGTGAAGTCCATCCGCCACAACCCCAAAATTCGCTCTGCCAATGCGAAGTTTCTTCAGTTGGCCGCCGGACTGACTTTGCTCGTTTCGCTGCTTGCAATATGGCTCGTGCGTGACCACACGGTGCTGCTGGACGATTTGCACCAACTTCAGACCGAGACACTGTCGAACGCCATTGCGCGTCAAAGAATGGCCAGAAACCTGGACGAACTGCGACTGCATGGCGAGCGTGTGCTTTTTGCGAGCACCCAGGATGAGCGTCGGCAAGCACTTCTCGTTGTTCAAGTTGTTGTCAACAGACCGGCGTTTGTCAGCGATCCCAGGATTTCGGCCGTCGCCAGCGATACCGAGCGCTTTTAAACGCCAGCAACGCGAACCAGCATTTCGACGGGGGCGTCCGCACAGGAGTGGCTGAACCTTGCGCAACGCTTGTCACTGCTTGCGGGTGAAATCTCGCATGAGGGCCTCAACCTTGGGACGGCTGACCTCAAGCAAATGCAAGCGCTTGTTTCGCTGAACCAGCAGAAGCTGCTGTCGGCACTTGGGCTGCTGGTTTTGTCCATGCTGGCCGCTCTCTTTCTAATTCGACGTACCTTCATCGACCCACTGCAGCGAATTCAATGTGCAATCGACCGCATTGACCTAGACACAGAGTCAGAGGCGACGGTCTATTCGAATATTAGAGAAATTCACACTATTGAAAAATCCGTTGACGCACAACGGCTGGCGCAGTCGAGCCTGCGTGAGAGCGAAGCACGCTTTCGCAGCGTGGTGGAGTTGATGCCCGACGCCATCGTTGTGCATAGCGGCGGAAAACTGCTGCATATCAACCCTGCCGGCGTTGCCATGTTTGGGCTCTAAAACCGAGCAGGATCTCATTGCAGACCCCATTCTGGAATTGATCCACCCGGACTCGCACCAAAACGTGCTGGCGCGGGTCAAAAGGGGGGTCGAACATGGCGAGGTCGCTGGCAGGGTTGAGGAGCGCTATGTCCGGATCGACGGTACCAGCTTTGATGCGGAGGTGCAGGGCAAACCGATTGTTCTGGCAGGCCAGGCCGCCGTGCTGGCCACGCTGCGTGACATCACCGAGCGCAAGGCCGCACAAGAGAAACTGCAGCTTTCAGCTCGAGTCTTTGGCCATGCCCGGGAAGGCATCATGGTCACCGACGCCCAGGCGACCATCATCGATGTGAACGATGCCTTTACCCGCATCACCGGCTACAGCCGTGAAGTGGTTCTTGGCCAGAATCCGCGAATGCTCCAGTCCGGCCGGCAGAACAAGGCGTTTTATGCGGCCATGTGGGACGCTTTGAAGGAGCAGGGTCAATGGAGTGGGGAGGTGTGGAACCGACGCAAGAACGGCGAAGTATTTGCCGAGCTTCTGGCCGTCAGCGCCGTGCGCGATGCGCAGGGCCAGACCCTGCAGTATGTGGCGCTGTTCTCCGACATCACCGCCATCAAGGCCCACCAAAGCCAGCTCGAACACATTGCCCACTTTGATGCGTTGACCAACCTGCCCAACCGCGTGCTGCTGGCTGACCGCCTGCAACAAGCCATGGCGCATGCGCAGCGCAGGCAGCAGCTGGCGGTGGTCTATCTCGATCTGGACGGCTTCAAGCCCATCAACGACCGCCACGGGCACCAGACCGGCGACCAGGTCCTCATCACCCTGGCCCAACGCATGAAAGAGGCGCTGCGCGAGGGCGACACCATGTGCCGTATGGGCGGCGACGAGTTCGTAGCGGTGCTGATTGACCTGCAAGACACACAGGCCAGCGTGCCCCTGCTGGGGCGCCTATTGGCAGCTGCGGCCGAGCCGGTGCAGGTCGGCGAGCTGAGTCTGCAGGTATCGGCCAGCCTGGGTGTTACCTTTTACCCGCAGACGCAAGACATCGATGCCGACCAGCTCCTGCGCCAGGCCGACCAGGCGATGTACCAAGCCAAAGTGGCAGGCAAGAACCGCTACTGTGTGTTTGATGCCGCACATGACAGCAGCATCCGCGACCACCACGAAAGCCTGGAGCGTATCCGCCGGGCGCTGGAAAACCACGAATTTGTGCTGCACTACCAGCCCAAGGTCAAGATGCACACCGGCCAGGTGGTTGGGGCCGAGGCGCTGATCCGCTGGCAACACCCCGAGAAGGGCCTGCTGGCCCCGGCCACGTTCCTGCCGGTCATCGAAGACCACCCGCTGGCGGTGGATGTTGGTGAGTGGGTGATCGATGCGGCGCTGACTCAAATCGAGGTCTGGCACGCCGCCGGGCTGGATTTGCCAGTCAGCGTCAACATTGATGCATGCCAGTTACAGCAAGGCAACTTTGTAGCCCGCTTGCAGGCCATTCTGGCGCGGCACGCCCAAGTCAACCCGGCCGGTCTGGAGCTTGAGGTGCTGGAGACCAGCGCGCTGGCCGACATGGCGCAGGTCTCGCAGGTGATTGAAGACTGTGCCAGGATGGGCGTGCGGTTTGCACTGGATGACTTTGGCACCGGCTACTCGTCTCTCACCTACCTGAAAAGCCTGCGCGTGGCGATGCTCAAGATCGACCAGAGTTTTGTGCGCGACATGCTGGACGACCCCGATGACCTGGCTATTTTGCGAGGCATCATCGGTCTGGCAGCAGCTTTCAAGCGCGAGGTGATAGCCGAAGGCGTGGAGACGGTAGCCCACGGCACTGCGCTGCTGCAACTGGGCTGCGAGCTGGCGCAAGGCTACGGCATAGCACGGCCCATGCCACCCGAGCAGATGCCGGCCTGGGTGACTAGCTGGCAGCCTGATGCGGCATGGTGTGAGTTGCCGTGGTTGGGTGGCGTAACGCCAGACGCCGATGGATAAAGGCGAATTTTGCAATGTCTGCAGGCGCACAGCTCTCGATGCTGACTATTGGACTTCCTGGAAGCGGGTATTCGTGACCAACCGCACGCGCCCCACAGCATCCATTGCCAACAGCCAATCGCCACTTCACAAAAGCCACTTTCCGCGCCACCAGTTTGATCCAGCACATGGCACTTGGCCCTAGAACTGGCGCAAGTACTCGCTCAAGCTAACGTGTTGCGTCTAGCGGTAAACCGCACACAGGCGAATGTTCTCCAAGCTGCGCTGCAGAGTGCTCTCGCCACCGTCATAACGCCTGATGATGGGACTGAAAAAGCGTTTCACCTGACTAGCCGCATCGGCGCTGCACAGGCCACCAAACAGACTGGGAAACTCCCCCGGCGTGTCTTTGGGAAGGCGCTTGGCCAGGGTCTTGAAATTGGCCGTGACGAAGCCCAGAAGGCCCTCCTGCGCGGCACCATCGCGACGGCGCACTGTGGCGCCATCACTTCGCGGATATCGTGCGCTGGTGCGAGCCACAAGGCGCGTGCGCGTTGGCTCAACTCGGGCTCCCGAAAGTTGCCCGGGGCGGCATAGATGTCGGCACGCTCGCGTCGCTCCGGACTGCCCAGCGCGGCCCGCACCAGAGCGTCAAACAAGGCCCGGTCTCCGCGCAGGGCGGCCACCCGCAGCACCAGGCCACGGCTGGCCGCATCCAGGCTTGAACGGTCCCTGAGCCAGGCTTGAGTCAGTTCGCGCGCTTGGGCGCGCAAAGTCGGCTCCTGGCCCCAATCGGCCACCCGCGCGACCCAGCGGCCACGGTTGAGACGGTCATCCTCGGTCTCTCCGGTGACCTCGGGCAAGCCCAGGCGCCGCGCTTGCGGCCCGTAGACGCGCTGCCAGATTGCCGCATAGGCGTGGCGCTGCTCCGGCGCCAGCACTGGCTCGACCGAAGCGATCAGATCGAGCGCTGCCGCGACCACTTCGCGACGCGGGTGGGCGGCGAACTGCAAGGCCAGCGACAGGGCCGCGGCCACCGGCAGGTCTCCCGATTCAGTCAGCGCCTGGGCATCGTTCAGATTGGCCAGCAACTCGCACACGTCGATGTCAGGACGGCTTAGTAGGGCCGCCAACTGGCCCGGCGCATAGACCGAACGGTGGTAACCGGCGCCGCCGCCGTTGGCCTCGACCCACTGCGGACATTGCGCGTCGGGCTAAGCCAGCCCTCGCGGCTTAAGGCTTGGCCCGTGCGCGGCCTCACCAACCGGGTCCGCCCTGCCCACCCGCTCCACGCGCCCACGGCCAAGCTTGTAGCGGTAGTTGTTGGTCATCGGGTCGGGCACCGCATGGCACACCACGTTGGCTTGATGGCCGCTCTGGTTGAAGCCGGCCTTGGTCACGCCGGCGCGCATGCCGGGGTCGAGCACGGCCACTGCGTCGAAGCTGCCCTGCACCACCTTGATGTGCCCCTTGGCCAGCAGGCTGTTGAAGTCCAGGTCGTCTGCGGCCACGCCAAAGAACATGCCTTGCTGCACGTAGACCGTATCGTTGGTGATGCGCACCGTGTCGCCGTTTGCAATGCCACGGGCCTTGGCGTCCTGCTCGTTCATGAACAGCAGTTGCGCCACGCCGCGCGCCGCCGTGTAGGGCTTGCGGCGGTCATCGAAACCACTTTGCCAGACCTCGTTGATGCGGCCGTTGGTGACCCACAGCTCGTGTTTGTCAGCGCGCGGTTTGGCCGCGTCGTAAAACTGCAGCCATCCCGGAAACTCCCACGGCGTCTTGATCAGCACCGCCTTGCCGCTGTGGCTGTTGAAGCAGCGCTCCTGCCGGTTGCGCCAGACACCGGCGGTGCTGGCGGCCAGGCTGGCATCGTGCAAACGCTGGGTGCCGACCAGCGCGTTGCCAAAGCGCTGCACCGGCGTCTGAATGCCGTCACCACCCAGCGTGCGCAGCAGCTCGTGAGCGCGCTGGCCCTGCTCGCGCGCACGGCGCACCAGCTCAAAGTAATCGTAAGGCGTGCCTTTGCTGTGCCGAGCCGCCTCTTCGAACACGTCGTTGCTGTCGCGCCAGGCAAAGCGTTCGCCCCAGCCCATGCGCTGCGCAAACGCCTGGACCGCCCACCAGTCGGGCTTGGCCTGTCCGGGGGCGTCGGCAAAGCGGCTGTACAAGCGCAGGCGGCGCTCGCCGTTGCAACGGGTGAAGTCTTCTTCGCCCCAGGTGGCTGCGGGCAGCACGATGTCGGCATAACGGGTACCGAGCGGCTCCACTGGGTAGATGTCGGAGTTGACCAACACCATGCCGCCCGCATCCGAGCGCGCGATCAACGCGGCCGCCGCACTGGCTGCGTCGGCGCGCTGGGGCTGATGCGCCTGCTCGGTGGTCAGGCGCGCGATGTTGCGCTCGAGCTCGCCAGACGCCGCCATGGCGCCAATCCAGGTGGTGCCAAAGACCCAGGCAAAGCGCAGTTGGCCACTCATCAGCCAGTGGTCCAGGTTGAGCGGCTTCTTGCGTCGGCCGGGGTACTTTTCGGGTGACAGCCAGTCGGGGTAGCCGGGTGCCGACACCATGCCACGCTGGTGCCCGCCGCCCCGGCCAATGACGCGCCCGGCGCGGTTGCCCGCACCGCAGATCAAGCCCATGGCGGCAAAGGACGCGCTGTTCATGTAGTTGTTGGACCAGTAGTTGCCCTTCTCCAGCATGAACGAACTCTTGGGCCTGGTGCCGTCGGCGCGGGGCCGGGCCAGCAGTTCGGCGGCACGCTCGATCAGCGCCGCGGCAACACCCGTGACACGGGCCGCATCGGCCAGCCGGTGTTCATCGCGCGACAGCAAGAACTTGCAGTAGTCGGCCCAGTCGCTCTGCCAGGTGCCCCAGGTGGTGCGCCACTGCCAGCCGGTGTTGCGGGTGCCACGGCCAATGCCCTGGTCCACCTCCCAGCGCTGGGCCACCCACTCGTCAATGAAGGCCTGGTCCTGCCAGCCGCGCTCCACGATCACGCGGGCGATGGCGTTGTGCAGCAAGGTGTCGGTGCCGGGAATCACCGGCAACCACAGGCCGCCGCGTTGCTCGGCCCAGGCCACGCCCATGGTGCGGTGCGGCGTGGCAAAGATCAGGCGCTTGTCCCGCTGCGCGCCGCCCATGATCCAACTGGTGAACAGCGTGCTTTTGGTCTCGAACGGGTCGGTGCCGGACAGGTACAACACCTCGCAGGCGCCCCAGTCTTCGTAGCTGGGCGCAAACGCTTCCAGGCCGGCGTCGTCCAGCCCGGTGGCGTCGTTGGTGTTGGCGCACTTGTCGTGTGGCGCAAAGGCCGGTGTGCCGACGCCGTCGAACGCCAGTTTGGTGATGGCGTAGGTGTTCTCGAAATACTGGTACGAATAGGCCTTGATGCCCCACGCATGTTCGCCGTGCTGGGCCAGCACGTGCTTGGAGACCGTCGCCATCACCTGCATGGCGGTGTCCCACGACACGGGTTGCAGGCTGCCGTTGACACGCAGCAAAGGCGTGCTCAGGCGTTCGCGGGTGCGGTTGGCGCTGTTGTGGCACTTCTGCGCCAGGGTCCCCCCGCGCATCGAGTGGTTGCCCGCCGGGTTGACGGTGCTCACCTGCGCATCGGGCAGCACCAGCACGTGGTGGGCTCGGCCCTGCCACTGCACCACGTTGTGCTGCGCCGGGTTGGCAAACGGCACGCTTGGGTCGGGCGCGCCGCGCGCATCGGTAGGCCAGCGCCAGACCCGGTAGCTGCACCCCACCACACAGTAGTCGCAAGCGGTGGTGAACTGTTCGGCGCCCAACGGTGGGCGCGGGGGTGCGGCTGAGTCACTCATGAGGCAACACACCAAACACCAGGCCCTGCATGCCGACCGCCACGATGTCGTCGCCGTCCTGGCGCAGCAGCACCTGCGGCAGGCTCTGCGTCGCGTGGCCGGTGATGACGATGCCGTGGCGGGTCAGGTCGAAGGTGGTCAGGTGGCGCGGGCACGGCCCCAACACCGCGTGGCGGGCCTGCAGCGTGCCGCGCAGGTCACCCCCCATGTGGCTGCAACGCGCGCTAAAGGCGACCACGTCGCGCTGCGGGCCAATACCCCCGGCGGCCGGTTCACCCAGCTTGACCAGCACATTGGCAAACCCCGCTCGCGGATAGTCAAACCAGAGCGGCACTCCGGTGCTCAGCGCCGACAGGCGCGCCAGCGGTAGCGGCGGGTGCGCGGCCTGTTCGGCCCACACCGGAGCGGCCATGCCGGGTACCGCCGACAACAGGGTCAGGCGCGCGCCCGCCAGCAGCAGCGTGCGGCGCGACAGGCAGTGCGGCGTGTGTTTATCGTCCATGAGAGGCCGCCGTTTCCAGAGCTTGCGAGGGGGGCAGTGCCGGTGGCGCCATGTCGAGCGGCTGGTCCATGCTGAGCGACTCCAGGAACGCCACCAGATCGGTCTTGTCCTGCTCGCTCAGGCCCAGCGGCTGCAGTAGCGGCGACTTGTGGGGCGACGCGCCGCCGCCGCGGTCAAAGAAGTCCACCACCTCGCGCAGCGTTGCCAAGGCGCCGTTGTGCATGTAGGGCGCGGTGTAGCGCAGCTCGCGCAGCGAGGGCGTGCGAAAGCGCCCACGGTCGCCAGCCAGGCCGCTTTGGTAGAACAGCCCCAGGTCATCACTGCTGGCGCGGTAGTCGGCGTGGCTTGCCCCGCGTTGCAGGTTCTGCCAGCGCGCGGTCACTTGCAGCAAGGGGTGGCTGTCCATCAGCGGCAGGCGTGGCACATCGAGCGCGTGGAAACGCTGATCAGACAGCAGCGCGCCATGGTGGCACTGGATGCAGCGCGCCTTGCCGACGAACAGGCCATGACCGCGCTGCGCCGAGGCCGACAGGGCGTCGCGCTGGCCCGCCTGCCAGCGGTCAAAGGGCACGCGCTGCGGGTCCGACACCAGCGTGCGCTGAAACGCGGCAATCGCCTGCCAGGCCTGCTCGATGCGCGGCCAAGCGCTGCCAAACACCTCGCGAAAGCGGCGCACGTACTCGGGCACCAGGCGCAGGCGCATCTCCATCATGGCTTCGTCGCCATTGCCTGCCACCGCGCCGGTGGCAGCCGACTGCGCCTGGCGCTCCAGGCTGGCGGCGGCGCCGTCCCAGAACAGCCGCTGGTAGTGCGCGGCGTTCAGAATGGTTTGCGAATTGCGCCAGTGCCGCGTGCCCGGATAGCCGCGCGAGACCGCGTCACTCTCTCCCCAACCGGCGCTGGGCGCATGGCACGAGACACACGCCGTGGAGCCATTGCCCGACAAACGGGTGTCCCAAAACAACAGGCGCCCGAGCTCCACCTTCGGCGCACTCATCGGGTTATCGGTCGGCGCCACAAGCGCTGGCAGCGGACCCAGTGCTTGTGGCGCGACAGTAGCGACCTCACTTGCGGCCGGCGTCTGGGGTCTGGCGGTTGGCGTGGCTGACGCAGGCGGCGGCGCGCTGGGGGCGGCAACGTTGTAGTCAAATGCTGGCGGCTCGGGCGCCACCGACAGCGGCGCCGACAGCGCGCGCAGCAGTGCCACCAGGGCGGCGCGCTCGTGGGCGTTCAAGCCCAGCGGCGGCAGTTCACTGCCGGGCCCGCCACCCTGATCATGAAACGCCACCACCTGCTCCAAAGTGGCCAGCGAACCGTTGTGCAGGTACGGCCCGGTGTGCGAAAGGCCTCGCAGGGCGGGCGTGACAAAACGCCCGCGATCAGCGTCGGCCTTGCTCACGGCATAGGCGCCGACATCGCTGCGCTGGGCCATGTAGTTGGGCACGCCCATGGTGGCGTGATGGCGCAGCAGCGTCACCATGCGGGTCGGCTCGGCCGCGATCAAGGCCGACTCGGGCGCGCCCAGGCGGTAGGCCCGGCCGTCGCTGCCCAGTGGCCCGTTGTGACACTGCGCGCAACGCGCCTTGCCGTGGAACAGCGCCAGCCCGAGCCGCACCGGCGCGGGCAATGTGACCGCTTGAGCGCCCAGCGCCCGGTCCACCTGCGTGGCCGGGGCGTCCAGCGTTTTGAGGTACTCCGCAATGGCCACAAAGACCTGCGGACCGTAGGGTTCGCTGCCGACGCCAAAGGCCTGGCGCCACAAGCTGGTCAAGGCGGGGGTTTGTTGAATGCGCTCTTGCACCAGCCGCACATCGGCGTTCATGAAGTGCGCCTCGGTCACCATGTCCCGCACGGCCGTGGGCAGGTCGCTGCCGTCGAGACGGCCGTCCCACATCAGGCGGCGTTTGAGGCGCACCGACTGCAGGCCCGGCGCATTGCGAAAGTACGCGGTGCCGTTGTACCCGTTGGACAGGGCCAGGCCGTCGGCAAAGCCGCGCTTGGGCGCATGGCAACTGGCACAACTGCGGCTGCCATCACCCGACAAACGTGGCTCAAAAAACAGGTGCCGCCCCAGCTCGGCCAGCGCCGCGTTGACCTTGGCCGGTGCGGGCAGCGGCTCCAGCTTCGGCTCGGCAGCGAGCGTGGATACAGCGCCCAAAGCCAGGCCCGCCGCCACACCGG
This sequence comes from Candidatus Rhodoferax randersensis, assembly GCA_016718155.1. Classification (GTDB taxonomy): domain Bacteria; phylum Pseudomonadota; class Gammaproteobacteria; order Burkholderiales; family Burkholderiaceae_C; genus Rhodoferax_D; species Rhodoferax_D randersensis. The sequence goes on from JADKEH010000014.1 coordinate 177,360, forward strand.
CACGCCAGCAGTGCCCCAGCAACGCGCGCCTACGCCAGTTCATTTGACCGACCTCTCGCCGCGGTAGTAAACCAGCGGCGCTTGCTGCAAGATCACATGGCAACTGCGTTTCCAGATCATGATGTCGTCGCTCAGGCGTTCGTTCTCCTGCGCGGTGAGCAAGCGCCGCTCGTTCGGCGCCGTGTTGATGAAGAAGCTGCGGCCCGCCACCCCTTGCATGAAGTGCGCACCCAGTGGCAGCGTGACGCGCACCGCCTCGACCGGCGGCAGGTGGCAACCCAGGCAGTTGAGCGCGTACAGCGTGTTGGCCGACTGGCCCGCCAGCGCCAGCACCGGACCCAGCATGGATGCGGCCGCCAGCATGAAAAGGTGTGGGAAGGCGCGCCGCACAAGGCTCTCGTCAACAAGGCAGCATGCGGTCCACGCGCTGCGGCTACTTTTTGATGCTGATCACCTGGGCTCGCGTGACCGCCTTCAAGCCGTCGACGCCAAACTCGACGCCGTAGCCCGAACCCTTGATGCCGCCAAACGGCACCATCGGGTGAATCATGCCGTGCTGGTTGATCCACACCGTGCCGGCCTGAATGCGGCCGGCCACCTCTTTGGCACGCTCGACGTTGGCCGACCAGACCGAGGCACCCAGGCCCGCGCTGAGCCGGTTGGCGCTGGCCACGGCCTGATCCACGTCCTGGTACTTGATGATGGGCAACACCGGGCCAAATTGCTCTTCATCGACCAGGCGGTCGCCGTCGTGCAGGCCGGTGACCAGCGTCAGCGGGTAGAAGTAGCCGGCCCCGCCCTTGGGCTCGCCGCCGCACACGATGGTGCCGCCAGCCTTTTTGGCGCTCTCCACCAGGTCCACCACCTTGTCGTACTGCATCTTGTTCTGGATCGGTCCCATCACCATGCCCTCGTCCAGGCCATTGCCCATTGGCATGGCCTGCGCCAGTTCCTTGAGCGCTTGCACGGTGGCGTCATAAATACTCTCGTGCACGTACAGGCGCTTGGCGCAGGCACAGGTTTGCCCCATGTTGATGAAGGCACCCCAGAACAAGCCCATCGCCATGGCTTTGGGGTCGGCATCGGGCAACATGATGGCCGCGTCGTTGCCACCGAGTTCCATCGTGGTGGGCACCATGTTGCGCGCCGCCGCCTCGGCAATGCGCGCGCCAGTGCGCCCCGAGCCGGTGAACATGATCTTGTCGATGCCGGGGTCGCTCACCAGCCAGGAGCCCACTTCGCCCGAACCGCTGACGGTATTGACCACGCCCGGGGGCAACACCGCGCTAATGAGGCGCACCAGCTCCAGCGTGCCAATGGTGGTGTACTCCGACGGCTTGATCACCACCGTGCTGCCCGAGCGGATGGCGGGAATGATCTGCCAGATGGCAATCAGCAAGGGCCAGTTCCAGGGCGCCACCGCCGCCACCACGCCAAAGGGCTTGCGGTGCACTTCATCGCGGCGGGTGTCGTCCTCAAACACCACTTCCACCGGCAGGTCCAGGCTGGCGGGAACCTGGGTCCAGACCTCGCAGCCCCACAGCTCGAAACGCGCGCCCGGCACCTGGTCAGGGCCGACGCCACCCAGCGGTTTGCCCTGCTCTTTGGTCACCCACTCGGCCAGGTACGGCGCGTTGGCCTTGATCACCTCGGCCACTTGCATCATCAGCGCTTTGCGCTCGGTATCGGGCCGCGCCGCCCAGGCTGGCTGGGCCGCACGCGCGGCGGCAATCGCTTGCTTGACTTGCTCGGGCGTGCACACCGGCACCATGCCCAGCGTTTCGCCGGTGGCCGGATTGATCGACGCCAGGACCTGCTCGGAGGCGACCGGCTGGCCATTGACGGTGTTGCGATAGTTGTTCATAAATGGCTCCAGGTTGAAAGAGTACGTGTGTGAATCGGTGAAGGAAGTTGGGGGATCACTTGAGTGGGCCGCCGATGCCAGTCAAGGTAAAGGACTGCGGCAGACCACCGTCGGTGGCGATCAAGGCGGTGTGCGACTGCCGCTCGGGCCGGACCTGCGTGCTGAAGGTTTGGCCGCCATCGCGGCTGCGCGCCACCACGCCCCCCAGCCCGACCAGCACCAGCTCGCCATCGGGCCGCTGCAGGCCTGCCGTGAAAGCCTGGTCGGTGCCACTTTGAACGTCGCGCCAACTTCGTCCCTGATCGGGGCTGATCAACACGTGGCCGCGCATGCCCCATACCATCAGCGCGCCGTCTTTCAGCGCCAGGCCGCCCCAGATCGAGCCTTTGTAGGGCAGCTTGACGGCCGTGAAGGTGTTGCCCCCATCGTCGGAACGAAACAGCCCGCCGGCCTCGGCCGTGACCCACAGCGCGGCGTTGGGGCCGACAAAGATCTGGTACAGGTGGCGATCCGCCTGTTCGCCCTGGACCAGCGTCAACTTGTGCCAATTGCGACCGCCGTCGCGGGTTTGCATGGCATGGCCAAAAGCACCCACCGCCAGGCCCTCATTGGCGTTGGCAAAGTACACCGAGAACAGCACCACCTCCGGCCCCGCCCGGTAGCGTGGCTCCCAGCTCTCACCGCCATCGGTGCTGGCCAGCACCACCCCGCCGTGCCCGACCGCCCAGCCCAGTTTGTTGTCCACAAAACATACGGCGGTGAGCGTCTCGCGCGTGGCCACGCGGCTCGCCTGGCGCCAGCTCTGGCCGTTGTCGTCCGACAGCAAGACCGTGCCGTAGTCACCCACGCTCACCAGCCGCTTGCCCGCGCGCGCCGCCGCCAGCATCGGCGCGCGGCTGGCCTGCGGCGCCTGGAACGCCACCGCAAGCTGCATGGGTGCTGCGGGCGCCACGGGCGCCGGTGCGGGCGCGGCCAAGGCCGTTGCCGCCGCCGCCACTGTCAAGAGCAACACGCTGCCGATACGTCTCATGCCTCACCTCCCCAGCGCTTGGTGGGGGGGGTGCGGGCGAAAGCGAAGCCGCGAGCGCGCTCGGCTGCGGCTTCGCTCACGTTGAGGGACTGCGCCAGCCGCTGCATGAAAGTCTCTTCAAAACGCGCCAACTGACCATCGGCGTACACCACTTCCCAGATCATGCCGAAAATCTCTTCGCGCTCGTCCTCGGGAAAGCCGTCGCGCACTGCCTCGGTGAAGACCCAGTCGTCCAGCGCGGCGGCAAATTCGCCACTGGCCAGGGCCAGCAGGCGTGCCACATCGTCCGCTGGCAAGGCGAAACGCTCGCGCACCAGCTTGGCCACCAGCACGCGCTCTGGTTGGCTGATGCGGCGATCGACCTGGGCGGCCTCGATCAACAAAGCCGCCACCGCCAGTTCGCGCCGGGCAAAGGGTTGCGAGGTGGGCGCGGCCGATGGCGGGTGGCGCAAGCGCTCAAGCAGGGATTGAATCGGCATGGTTGTCCTCAATGAACCAGCATCGGCGCACGCACCGGAGAACGACGCGGAATCAACACATCGATCATGACTGCCAGGGCCGGCAGCATGGTGATCGCCATCACCATGTTGACCATGAACATGAAGGTCAGCAGCAAGCCCATGTCGGCCTGGAACTTGAGCGCCGAAAACGACCAGGTGGCCACGCCGATGGACAGGGTGATGGCGGTAAAGATGGTGGCGTTGCCGGTCTCCAGCAGCGCCTGCTTGAAGGCCGTGGCAATGTCCACCCCTTGCGCCAGATAGAGCTGCAAGCGGTTGTAGATGTAGAACGCATAGTCCACCCCGATGCCCACCGCCAGCACCATCACCGGCAAGGTGGCCACGGTCAGGCCAATGTCGAGTTCCTTCATGAACCAATAGCCCAAGAAGGTGGCCAGCGTCAGCGGCAGGCAACAGGCCACCATGGCGCGCCAGTCGCGGTAAGTCAGCAGCACCAGCGCCACGATGGTGGCGTACACGTAGAGCATCATCGGCAGCTCGGTGGTCTCCAGCACTTCATTGGTGGCCGCCTGCACGCCGACGTTGCCGCTGGCCAAGCGCACCTGCACGCCGGGCAGTGTCTCGCGCTCGCGAAACGCGCGCACCGCCGCCACCACGGTCTTGATGGTGCTGGCCTTGTGGTCGGCCAGAAAGACGTTGACCGGCAGCACCGTGCAACCGGTATTGAACAGGCCGGTGCCCTCGGGCACCAAGCCGACCGAATTGGCCAGCGAGCGTTCGTCGCGCGCCAGCGCGGTCCACTTGGGGTGGCCCTCGTTGGTGCCGGCATAGGCCTGCTTGGCCAACTGGGCGACCGACGCGACCGACAGCACGCCCGGAATGTTGGACATTTGCCAGGCAAACTGGTCCATGTAGGCCATCACGTCGTAGCGGTAACAACCGTCCTTGGGCGCCTCAAACACCACCGTGAGCACGTCCAGGCCGAGGTCAAAGCGGCTGACTATTGCCGCGGCGTCGCGGTTGTAGCGCGAGTCGGCATGTAACTCCGGCGCACCGGGTTTGAGGTGTCCGATGTGGCGGCCCTGGCTCTGCACCACGGCCACCGCAAACAGCGCCAGACACAGCAGCGTGCCGATGGCGGCGTTGCGGGTCTCGGCGATGCGCCCCAAAAACCCCATGAGACGAACCCGCAGGCCGCGCAGGCGGTTGGCGCGCGCTATGTAGCGGTCGTCAAAGCGGAGGTACGACGCCATCACCGGCAGCATGATGAGGTTGGTGACGATCTTGTAGGCCACGCCGATGGAGGCCGTGATGCCAAGCTCGCGAATCATCGGAATCGGGATCAGGGTCAAGGTGGCAAAGCCGACAAAGGCAGTCACCAGCGCCATCGAGCCCGGTATCAGCAAGCCACTGAAGCTGCGCCGCGCCGCGGTTTGGGCGTCGGCCCCGGCGCAGACCTCCTTGGCAATGAAGTTGATCTGCTGCACGCCGTGCGACACGCCAATGGCGAACACCAGAAACGGCACCAGCACGCCCAGTGGGTCCAGCCCATAACCCAGCAGGCGCAGCGTGCCAAACTGCCACACCACCGACACCAGCGAGCACAGCATCGGCAGGAAGGTGAGCTTCCAGGAACGCGAGTAGGCGTAGACGGCCGCTGCCGTGAGCACAAAGGCCAGCAGAAAGAACTGCACCACGCTCTTGGCACCCTCGGCGATGTCCCCGATCTGCTTGGCGAAGCCGACAATCTGGACCTCGAACTGCGCGTCCTCGTGCTTGGCGCGCAATTCCTGCTCCAGCCGTTGGGCGAAGTCGAGGTAGTCCAGCCGGGCCTTGGTCTTGGGGTCGAACTCCAGCAAATCAGCCATGATCATGGCGCCGCTGTTGTCGTTGGCCACCAGGCTGCCGATGTAGCCACCGGCCACCGCATTGCGGCGAATCCGTTCCACCTTCTCGGGTGTCAACTGATCGGGCGTGATGTCGCCCCCAATCACGTCTTCGGCGCGAAAGCCTTCCTCGGTTACCTCCAGCACGCGCGTGGTCGGAGTCCACAATGACGAGACGGTACGCCGGTCGATGCCCGGCAGGAACATCACCGCCTGGGTCACGTCGTAGAGCTTCTTCAGCGCCGGTGCGGTCCAGACCTCGCCCTGGCGCGGGTGCACCACCACGATGATGCGATTGGCGCCGAACACTTCCTCGCGAAACTTGAAGAAGGTCTGAACATACTCATGGTCTTGCGGCAATTGCTTGTCAAAGCCGGCATCCATCTTGAGCTGCGAGGCGAAGAATGCCATCACCACGGTCAACACCGCAAGCAGGGCCAAAATGGTGGCACGGTGGCCAAAGAACAGGCGCTCCAGGCGCTCGACAAACTTGACGATCAAGGTCATAAACAGGGCGAAAGAGAGCTGCCGTCAACGCGCGGCAGCCAGGCCAGCAGCAAGCGTGCTTGGATCAGAATGAACGTGACAGGCTGCCAAAGAACAGGTCGCGGTCGCGCAGCAGGTTGTTACTACCACCACCCCAGAACTTGGTAACGCCGAGGTTGGCCTTCCACAGGCTGTCGCGGTCGAAGTTGAGTGACAGCGTGGCCGCCTTGCGGCCTTCCACGAACGGCAGCGCGTTCGGGGTGGTGCCCTTCACGTCGTGCGCAAAGTCGAGCTGCGGCGTCATGTTCCAGCCGCTGGCCCAGACGTTGGCGTAGGTCAGCCCGGCCGAGATCACGTAGCCCCACGACAGGCGCGTTGGCAACTCGTAGTTCGGCAGCAGGTAGGGGATGTAGCCGGTTTTGTCGAGGTTGGGGTAGTGGGTCACCGCGAGTTCGCCCAGCATGAAGCCCTCGGCCGCGCCCAGGCCCGTCATCAGGCGGCCCAAGGGGCTCGATGGCGCCAGCAGGTAAAACCCGGTCAGGTGCGCCTGCCACTTTTTCTCTTCAACAAAGCCACGTGATACCTTGCCGGGCGACTCGAACACCGAGTGCGGGTTTGGCGGCACGGGCACGGTGGGGTCAATGCCCACGCTGTCCTTGGGCCGGTAGGAGAGCTCGGCACCCACCGCCACGGGGCCGACGTTGGTGTTCATCGACACCCCGAACACGCTGCGCTTGTCGCCATAGTCCTCGAAGTACTGCACCCCCAGCAGGTTCGACGGGCTGCCAGCATTGATGAAGCCGACGAAGGGCACCTTGTCGTGGTAGCGAAGGTAGTAGAGGCCAAACTCGCTTTGCAGGGCGTCGGATTTGTAGCGCGCGGCCAAACCGAATTGCCCGGAGTCTTTGGGCTTGCGGGTCTCGGCGCGGTAGGCCACCGAGCCCGCGCCGGCCATGCCAAAGGCCGGGTTGAGTGTGCCGTCGGCCAATTGCGCCTCGTTAAAGCCATGGGCGCCACCCGGATCACCGACCGTGCCAAAGGGCAGACCGGCGCCGAGGAAGTAGTTGGCAATCGAGGTCGGAACGTAGGCGCCGCGAGAGCCCTTGCCGATCACGTCGGCGCCAGAAAAGTAGGTGCCCACCGGGTCAAACTGAAAGCCGTTCCACTTCCACTGGTAGTAGCCCTCCAGACTGACGTTGTCGGACACACCGACGTTGAACGAAGCCATCGGGGCCGGGCGGAATACTTCCTTCAACTGCGTGCCGGGCGTGTGGAACTTGCGCAGGTCGATGGCGTTGGTGACGTTGACACCACCATAGATGAAGATGTCCTCGCCCCAACTGATCACCTGGTTGCCGATCTTGACCTTGGCCGGGCGGTCGCCAATTTTGAACTCCTTGGCAACCCAGGCATCGAGCCAGGTGAAGTTTTGGACTGCCAGGTCCTTGGCCTCGTCCGACAGCGGCGTGCGCCGCGTGTCGTCGGCCTTGAAGTCGCGCGACCAGGTGCCGCGCACCAGGCCCGAGAAGCCGCCTGGCGCCTTCAGGTACAGCTCGTGCGTGCCCTTGAGCGCCAGCGACGCAATGTCGCCCTTCTTGAAGTTGAGGTTGCCGTCGTCGGACTGCAGGTAGTTGAAGTCCGGGTTGGCGTTGTTGGGGTCACCGCCGGTGGTCAGGCCACCCAGCGTGCCGGTGACCGGGACACAACCGCCGTTGTCGTTGCCGATGATGCGGCAGTCGGTCGCGCTCAGGCGCTTTTGAAAGCCGACCGAAATCGTGGAGTCGAAACTGCCACTGAGCGTGTCGCTCTCGAACTTGATCGCCATGGCCGAGGGCGCCGCCAGCAAACCGATGCCCCCCAGTGCGAAGGCACCGGCCAGGCGACGCTGACGATTGAACTTGGTTTTGCGTGATGTCATGTGCTTGCTCCTGGAGTCGGTGCGACGTGGCCTAGCGCTCGCCGACGCGGCGCAACTCGTCGGGGTTGAATTTGTTCTTGTCGATGCGGCCATCGCGTCCGGCCAGCCAGTCGGTCTCGGGCCGCTCCTGGGTGGCGTTCTCGGCGATGTAGCGGCCTACATTGAGGTCGTAACCCATGAACTCCTGGCTGACACAGGCCGGAATTTCGGGCGCCACGATGATGCTGGACTCTTGCACCCGCCAGACCTTGCCTTGCGCGTCGTAGTTGTCCGCCACCATGATGCCCCAACTGTCTTCATCTAAATAGAACACGCGTTTCGGAAAGATGTGACGCATGCCTTCTTGCAAGGTCGCCTCGACCTTCCAGACCCGGTGCACCTCATAGCGCACCAGGTCGCGCTTGACATAGTCGGGGCCATAGACTTCGTTGTACTTGCGGCTCTTGTCGACCCACTTCCAGCTGTTGTAGGGAATGATCAGTTCCTGCTTGCCGACCAGCTTCCAGTTGTAGCGGTCCATGGCACCGGCATACATCGGGTACTGGTCCACCGTCTCCAGGTTCTCATAGCCGGGTACCGGGTTGTCGTAGGCAAAGGTGGGCGCGCGGCGCACCCGGCGCTGCCCCGGAAAATACAACCAGGCGTTGCTGGCGGCATTCATGGACCAATGTGCCAGGATCAGCTCGCCAGTGCGCGCCGCGGGCGCCACCACCCCGTTGAGCAGCTTCATCTCGACGCCACCGACTTCGTCCACGCCCTTGTTGTTGCGGTTGTGAAAGGGAATCGTGACCCACTGGTCCTGCATCAGCGGTGTGAACTCCCCGCTCTTGCTGGAGAACAAGGTGGAGTAGTACTCAATGCGGCCCTCGCCGGTGTAGCGCAGCTTGTGGTTCCACATCGCCTCGGCGCCGCTCTTGGGGATCGGGAACACCACCGCCGCGCCAATCGCCTTCTCAAGACCCCAGCCATTGGCGGCGAGTTTGGCGTCCTTGGCATTGACTTTGGAGCGCTCATAGACAAAATCCGGGAAGCCGCAGCTGCGCCGACTCGGGTACACGTCCATGCGGTAGCCCTTGAGCGTCTTGACCAGCGCCATCTGACCTTCGGACAGCTTGTCCTTGTACTTGTCAACGTTGGAGGCGTCAATGGCGTACAGCGGCTTGTCGTCCTTGAACGGGTCGATGCGTTTCTGCCCGGGCTTCCAGCCTGACGGCGCGGTGGTTATGCCGCCGCTCCACTCAGGGATAGAGCCGTCCTTGTTGGCGGCGCGCTCGGCGCCGACCGGTGTCAATTCCTTGCCGAGCCGGGCAATCTCCTGATCGCTTGCGCCGGCCCACGCCATCGCGCTGACGCCGAGAAGACAGGAAGCAAGGGCAGTTCTTGTTTGCGGGTTCATCCGGGATTCCTTTTCATGTGAAAACGATCAACAGTTGCGGCAATCGCTGATAGGGGGCTGCCAGCGCTAACGCTCGCGCAAGCGGCGCACCGCCGCCGGGGACATCGGCTGGCGGCGCGCCGCCAACACATCGTCGGGTTTGACCAGCAGCTCAGCCGATGCGCCGTTGAGTTCACCCATGACGTAGGCCAGCACGGCCACGATCTCCTCGTCGGCCAGCGCGGTAAAACCAGGCATGGCGTCGTTGAATTTCTCGCCGCCGGAGGTGATCGGCCCCATCATTCCGCTCACCACCAATTGGGCCAGGTAGCGCCGACCAGTCTCGGTCTTGGCGCGCTCACCCAGCGTGCCGGCCAGCTTGGGCGCGAAGCCGGGTGCGCCCTCGCCTTTGGGCTGATGGCAGACGGCGCAGTTCTGGTTGAATACCGTGGCGCCACGTTCCTGCGCCGTGGCCGCCACCGACGCCAGCAGCCACACAATGGCGCACAGCACACGCTTCATGACGCCTTCTCCGCCTCGCCCACCAGCACGGCGGTGGTGCAATGGAACATGGTGCTGGTATTGGCCATGCACCAGTTGATGTCGTTATGCAGCCCCATGCGGTAGGCGGGGCGCTCACCGAGGTTGAAGTTGCACAGGCAGCGGCCACAGGCATTCTTGCCACAACAATCGTTGTAGCTGATAAGGTAGTCCTTGCCGTCCTTGGGGTTGCGGCAGGTTCCAATCCAGGCCACTTTGGACGCCTCGGTACCGGGGGGACAGGATGAGACCGAGCCGCCACAGCAGGAACACAGGAAACCGTCGAGTGCGCAGTAGCGCCAGTACTCGCATTGGCCGTCATCCGCCTCTTTCTTCTTGCCGGGCGGCGCATCGGCGGCACGCGCCACGCGGTCAAACGGCAACACCGGCAGGGTCAGGGCGGCACCGACCAGCAAGCGACCAATGCCCACCAGCGAGCTGCGCCGCGACACCTGTTGCGCCGCGCGGCGGCTGGTGCGTTCAAAGAAGGCGTCAAACCACTTCATGGCTGCACGCCCTGACTGGCTTGGCCGTCCAGAAACGCTTGCACCGATGCGACGTTAAGCTCCTTGGCGGTGAACAGGCTCTCAAGCTGCTCGCGCGAGTTGACCAGGCCTTTGGCGCGCACCCGGCCGCTCTCATCAAGCAACACCGCGTAGGGCAGTTTGCCAATTCGAAACGCCATGCCAAGCTCGGTTGACAGCAGGTAGGGATAGGCCTCAAGCCCCACGCGCTTGGCAAAAGCCTGGTGCTCGGGGGCGTCGCCATCGCTGGCAAAGACCAGACGCAGCCAACTCGACTCGGCGCCGGCAATCGATTTGAGAATCGGCAGCAGCTTCTTGCAGACGGGACAAGTCGGCGATAGAAAAAACAACAACTGGCTGTGCTGCGCCCCCGCGCCAATCGACACGGAGCCGCCGTGCAGCGAGGGCACGTCCAGCCGTGGCGCCGCCTCGCCAACCTTGGGCCCGGTGTCGATCATCAAGGCCCCCATCGGCGCCACCCGCTCGTACAGAATGCCGATTTGGCGCGCCAGCGCGAACACTGCCACCAGCAGCGCCAGCACCACCGCCCACAACAAGAGATTGGAAACAACGAGAGCATCGGTCATTGGATTGAGCCTTTCAGTTTCTGCAGACGTGGCTGGTTGGCCAGCAACTGGTTGGCCGCCGCATACAGCCCGTACAGCGCCAGCGCACCGGCCAGCACGGTGACTTGGTCGAGCCACACCAGTGCACGCGGCGTGGCAGCGGCGCCCGCCACCACGGCCAGCAGCCCCAGGCCTGTGTTGCGCCACACCAGACCCCACGACAAGTGCTGGCTGCCCTCGGGGCCGCCGCAACCGCAATCAATGGCGCGACGACCGCGCAGCAGGTTCACCACCACCGCCAGGGTCACCACGCCAAGCACCAAAGCGGCCAGCAAGGCGCCACCGGGTCGGGTGCTCAGTGGCAGCAGCAACACCGCGGCGGCCAGCTCGGCCGCCACCAGACTCCAGGCCGCTGCGGCCGACAACGACTGGGGCAGCAAGCGGTACTGCTCGATGGCGGCGGCAAACATCGCCATGTCCTGCAGCTTTTGCCCGGCACCAATCAGGAAGATGATGGCCAGCACCGCCGCGCACAGGTGCGCCAGGGTGGGATCGAGCGCGAAAGCGGGCGCCATGTCAGTGCAGCTCCAGCATGGTCGCCGACTCGCCAATCTGCTCCATGCGGCCGAGCAAACGCGGTTTGGCTGCAACATCGAACACCGCCAAACCCATCTTCACGCCGTCAATCGCAAACAACTTGGGTGCATCGGTCTGGCTGACGGTCATGGCAATCGCGTTCTGGCCGGGCATGCGGGCGATGCGCTTCTTCTGGCCGAGGTCAAACACCCAGATCTCTTTGGCCGGGTCTTTGTGGCTGCCTTCCTTGCCACCGGCATGCATGCCCACAAACAGACGGCCGCTCTTGCGGTGAATCGCCAGCAACTGGTAGCCGCTGGGGCGCCAGGCTTTGCGCCGGTCGTTGCCCGCCACAAGTGACCAGGGTGCCTCCAGGCGTGGCGTGTCGCCCGAAAGGTCCGCCGTATGCAGGCGCCCCTGGTACGAGACAAAGAAGTGCCGCTCGCCAATGTGGTCGCCTTGCACAAACACCGGGTCTTCGTCCGGATCAAAGAAGCGCTCGCTGCGGCTGCGCGACTTGAGACTGCCGTTGTCGTTGAGCACAACCGTCTGCAGGGTGCCGTCGCCACACAGGGTCGAGAACTTGTTGCCCACAGTTGGCGAGGCAATGATGATCCAGCAGCCTGGGTTGGGAATCTCGAAGGCGAACTTCTTGGCTTTGAGATCGACCACCGTCACCGACGCGGCCGGCGTGGCGTTCTGCACGAACAGCCAGCGACCGTCTGACGAGGGCCGGATCAGACCCCTGTAGGGCAGCGCCTGGGCATGGCGCGGCGGAATCGCGATCTCGCCTTTATGTTCCAGGGTCAGCGGATCATGGATGTCGACCACCTCGGCACGTTCGCCGCGCGACAAGCGCGAGTAGTAGGTGGTGGCCACATACAACTCCTGGCGATCCACCGACAGCGTGGCGTTGCCCGCGTAGCCGGTGGAGACCACCCCGAGGTACTTGAGCGCATCACCGTCGATCACGTGCAGGCGACCGTCCACGATGTGGTTGATGGCCACATCGGAGACGTAGATGCGGTGCGGCGTGGGCGCCGGCAGCTTTGCCACCGACAGGGTCTCGAACGCCTGCTCGGCCAGCACCGGGGCGCCAGTGCACGCACCCGACACCAGAGCCCCAACGACCATCCAACGCGACCAGTTCACCCGCATCTCCTTGTTGCGCCCCACGCCTGTTTGCTCGGACGAGCTGCCACGGCGTGTGGTGTGGGCGGATTCTAGAAACGGGGTAACTGATCGCGTTATCCCAAATTGGCAAACCTAGGGAAAACGTTGATACACGGACTTGCGCTAGTCGCGTGTCACTTGCCCAAGCCGCCTTGCAATCGGCGTGCGGTTCTGCTTTACTGCGCTATTGCCCAGACCCCGCATTGTTTGAGACAGACATGAACCCCACCGCCCTTGCATCATTCGAACCGGTTGGCGACAGCCCGCTGTATTCGATGGTGCGCCGAGAGACCCACGACGCCGACGAGCAGGCCGCGTGCCTGCGCGATTGGGATCAGGTCTACGAACAGCTCTCGCCGGGGCAGTTTGAAGGCCGCTTCATGGAGATCTGCTTTCGCGGCATCCAGTTGTTTCGCGAAGTCACCAACCAGTCGGTGCATGAAGAGGGTCTGATGCGCGCGGGCGACCGGGTGCTGGGTGTGCCGGTAGCCATGCAGGGGCAGGGCTACTTCTGTGGCCGGCCGATCACGGCCGATGCGATCATGACCATGCGTGGTGGCGAGGCGCTGGCCTTCACCGCGCCTGAACATTTCGACGTGATCGCGGTGTCGATTCCAGCCGAGGAACTGGCGCGTTATGCACGGGACATCGAGCAGCGCGACATCGAGCACGAGTTGCGCAATCGCCCGGTGATCCACGCCAGCACCGAGCACGTCAACGAGTTTCGCGGCTTCTTGCTGACCGCACTGGAGTCGGTATCGCGCACCCCGGCGATGCTGAAGTTCGCAGCGATGCAAAAGGGGCTGGAGCAAGCCTTGCTATCGAGCGTGCTCAAGGCAGTGGGTGGCAGCGACCCGGCGTCGCGCTGCACCAGCACACCCACCAACCGGCACACGCTGGTGGCGCGCGCGCAGGACTACATGCGCGAGCACGTGGAAGAACCGCTGACGGTGGAAGACCTGTGCCGTGCCCTGCAGGTGAGCCGGCGCACGCTGCAGTACAGCTTTCAGGAAATCCTGCAACTCAACCCGGTGAGTTACCTGCGGGCGATGCGGCTCAACGGTGTGCGTCGCGCCCTCAAGTCCAGCGCGGCGCAGCGCCAATCGGTGCAGGACGTCGCCGCGCGCTGGGGCTTCTGGCACCTGAGCCATTTCGCCAACGACTACCGCCGCATGTTCGGCGAATTGCCGTCGGAGACCCTGCGCCAGTCGGCACATCCGGCGCGGCTGGTGTAGCTGAGTCGCTCCGTTCTAGGCTTGAAGCGCCGCTGGAATCGGTACACCCAAAGCGTGCAACGCTTGCCGGTACGACTCGCTCGGTTGCAGCACATCGAAGGTCAGCGCGCGCATACCAACCTGCAGCGCGCCCTCGACATTGCGCGACTGGTCGTCAACAAAGACGCAAGCGGCGGCGGGCAAGTTCAGTTGCGCCAGGCACAGCGCATAGGCGCGGGGGTCAGGCTTGAGGATGCCGGTGTAGGTGGCGTCCACAATGCAGTCGAACTGGCGCAGCACCGGCACCCGCTGGCGCAGCTCGCGGCCGTAGAAGAGGTCGAGCTCGTTGGACAGAATCGCCAGCTTGCAGCCAGCGGCCTTGGCTGCAAGCGCGGCGGCGATGGCCTGGGGGCGGATCATCGCGGCGGGATCGGCGCCGCGCGCACGCGTCACAAAGGTCTCCATGCGGTCCCAGCTTTCACCCACCAGCAGCCCGACCTCACGGGTGCGCGCCAGCCAGTAGTCGCGCTCGGTGATGTCACCGGCCTGCATCGATTGCCAAAGGGGGTCACTGGCCGCGTCAAACGGTCCACGCCAGGCCAGACTTCCCGCTGGCAGGCCCAGCGCGGCCTCGGTCGCGGCGTGGGTTTCAAACAGGGTGCGCGTGACCACACCACCAAAATCGAGCACCAGCGCTTGCATCATGCCGTGGGCACCTTTGCGCCCGCCACCACGATGCCCGCCCCCACCCAACGGTCGAACACCGCCAGCGCCGCGTCGCTGAAAGCCGGGTCGTTGATGTGGGCGTCAAGCTCCAGCAATTCGGTGGGTGCTTGCACCTGCGCGCGAGCCACCTCCATGAAGGCGAGCAAGCCGACCGGGTCATGCAGCGGCTGCCCGGCGCGGTCCCACTCTTCAACGCCCTGGCTCGGCAGCAGCAGGCAGCTCGCCCCCTTTGCGCTACGCATCCGCGTGGCGATCTCCTGCGCCACTTGCTGGCGAAAGGCGACGTCGGCCATGGACGAGGCGATCAAGCGGTTGTGGGCATGACTCGGGCGTGCGGCAAAGCGCGCCGGTGGCGCCGACCAGGCCGGGTAGTCCACCATGTCGGTGGCACCAGGCGCCACAATCTGCGGCACGCCAGCGCGAGCTGCGCCGGTGAGGCGCGAGGCGCCCGCCGTGACACAGGAGCCGCCGAGCTGGTTCGCCAGCTCCTGCAGGCTGAAGTCAAACACTGCGGCAAAACGCCCTTGCTCGGCCAGCTCCTCAAACGCGCGCCCACCCATGCCGGTGGTGTGGAACACCGCCACCTCGTAGCCGCGTGCCTCCAGCGCCGGTTTGAGTCGTTTCATGTACGACAACACGCTACAGCCCAGTGAGGTGATGCCCACCAATGGCCGTTCGAACTTCGGTGGCCGGGCCAATCGGCAGGCGCCCAGAATGGCCCCGGCCGCCTGCGCAAGTGAGGACCGGCACAGACTGTTCAGGCCATACAGGCCACCCGACCACAGCACCATCATGAGATCGGCAGGAATCCGTGGCGCTGGCACCAGGTGCGAATAGGCAATGGTCGACACCACCAGCTTGGGCACGCCCAAGGGCAGCGCCGCGGCGGCGTCCAGCGCCAGGTCGGTGCCCATGGTGCCGCCCAGCGCCAACAGGCCATCGATGCGGCCCTGGCGGTACAGGTCCGCCACCAGCACCGCCGCGCCCTGGGCCATGCGCTGCATGGCCTGGTTCTCGTCCTCCAGCGCGGCCAGTTGCGCCAAGCTGGCGTCGGCGGCAGCGGCCACTTCGGTATTGGTGATGTCGGGCACAAACGGCGGCTGGCCCAGCACACCCACGTCCATCACCAGCGCCAGGCCACCGCCTTCCTCGATGCAGCGGCGCATGAACAGCAGCTCGTCGGCCTTGGTGTCGGCAGTACCAATCA
This sequence comes from Candidatus Rhodoferax randersensis, assembly GCA_016718155.1. Taxonomy (GTDB): domain Bacteria; phylum Pseudomonadota; class Gammaproteobacteria; order Burkholderiales; family Burkholderiaceae_C; genus Rhodoferax_D; species Rhodoferax_D randersensis. The sequence continues at coordinate 192,906 of JADKEH010000014.1, forward strand.
GCAGGATGCGCGGTGTTGCGAGCGACGCCATCACACTACAGCGAGGCCTCGACCTCGGCCAAAGCCCCATCGAGCGCATCAACCAGTACATCCACCTCTTCGCGGGTGATGATCAGCGGCGGCGACAGAATGATGTTGGGGCCAGACACCCGCACCATGGCACCACGCTGGTAGGTGGCACGCGCCACGCGCGCCAGTAGCGCGCTGCCGCGCGCCAGCGGCGTTTTGCCGACTTTGGATTCGACCATCTCGATGCAGGCCATCAAGCCAACGCCGCGCACGTTGCCCACATGGGGGTAGCGGCTGACGAACGACGCCAGGCGCGCCTGCATATGGCTGCCCACCCGCGCGGCGTTGCCGGGCAGATCAAGCTCCTGCACCAGCCTGAGGCTTTCCAGCGCCGCTGCGGCGGCCACCGGGTGCGCGCTGTAGGTGTAGCCATGGGTGATGGCCCCGATGCCAGCCGGCGCCTTCAGAAAGGTGTCCACGATGCCCTGGCCGATAGCAGTGGCGCCAAGCGGAATGTAGCCGCTGGAGAGGCCCTTGGCCAGGCACCAGATGTCGGCATTCACGCCCCACATGCGGGTGCCAAACAGGTGCCCGGTGCGGCCAAAGCCGGTCACCACTTCGTCGGCAATCAGCAGCACGCCATGGCGGTCGCACACCTCGCGCACGGCCGGCCAGTAGTTCTCGGGCGGCACAATCACGCCGCCGGCTCCTTGCACCGGTTCGGCAATAAAAGCCGCCACCGTGTCGGGGCCCTGGAACATGATTTCGCGATCCAGCAGCTCGGCGCAGATGCGGCCCAGTTCCAGCGGGTCGTCGGTGTAGGGGTTGCGGTACAGCCAGGGCGTATCGACGTGAAAACAACCCGGTAGCAGCGGCTCATACGCACGCCGGAAGTTGGTGTTGCCATTGACCGACATACCGCCAAAGTGCACGCCGTGGTAGCCCTGGCGCAGGCTGATGAACTTGCTGCGGTCGGCCTGGCCGCGCACCTTCCAGTACTGGCGCGCCAATTTGAGCGCCGCCTCCACCGCGTCCGAGCCGCCGCTGCCAAACATCACCGCGCCAACGCCCTCGGGCGCCATCAGTTGGGTGAGTTCCTGCGACAACTCGATGGCCCGTGGATGGGTGGTGCCGCGAAAGGTGTTGTAGAACGGCAGCTCATCGAGTTGGGCCACGATGGCGTCGCGCAAGCGCTGGTTGCTGTGCCCCAGGTTGGCGCTCCACAAGCCGCCAACGCCGTCGATCATGCGGTGCCCGTCGATGTCCCAAACCCACACGCCCTCGCCGCGCGCGATGATGTCGGGCGGGGTATCCAGCATGGCCTGGGGGTGGGCCATCGGATGCCACAAATGTTTGGCGTTGGCACGCTTGAGCTGTTCGATGCTGTAGGCCATGGGTCCCGTTCTTGAGGTGTGTCTGCCACCGCGCCAAAGCCGCGCCATGCAGTCCGAGGACGCCAGAATACATTGGTTGCAGTTGCAACCAATATCCCAAATCGGCAATTTCAACCGAATATTTTTCGATAGGGAAAACCCTCTCGATCACAACGTCTCCTTGGTCTTGACAGGCTTCATCGCGGCACTATCATCGGCCCCTTGTAACTTCGCCACCGCACCGCCGCTTATCGTTGCATCTGCAACTTGATGCGCCAGGTAACGCGGCGCCAAGCGCTTGTGCAAGCATCATGATTGAGACCAACGTGAGCGACTACCCGACCCTGGCCCTGTACATCGACGGCAAATGGCTGACCAGCGCCAGCGGCGGCAGTCGAGCGGTCGTCAACCCCACCGACGAGTCGGTGCTGGCGCTGTTGCCCTTGGCGGGCGCTGCGGAACTGGAGCAGGCGGTAGCGGCCGCGCAGCGTGGTTTCGCGCTCTGGAAATCGACCACCGCCAGCGAGCGCCACGAAACCCTCACGCGGGCCACGCGCCTGCTGCGCGAGCGCGCCGAGCGCATCGCCCAGATCATGACGCTGGAGCAAGGCAAACCGCTGTCCGAGAGTCGCCGCGAGGTCTTGCTCAGCGCCGACATCATTGACTTCCTGGCCGAGGAGGGCAAACGCAACTATGGCCGCGTGGTGCCCGCGCGCAGCCGCGCGGTGTTGGCGCAGGTGGTGTCGCAAGTTCCGGTCGGGCCCGCGGCCCTGTTCACGCCGTGGAATTTTCCGATGAACCTGCCCGCGCGCAAAATCGGCGCGGCGCTGGCCGCCGGGTGCAGCGCCGTCTTCAAACCGGCCGAAGAAACGCCTGGCACCGCCATCGAGCTGGTGCGCGCCTTTCACGATGCCGGGCTGCCGGCGGGCGTGCTCAACCTGGTGTGCGGCGAGCCGGCCCAGGTCAGCTCGACGCTGATTGCGCACGAAGGCATCCGCAAGGTGTCCTTCACCGGGTCTATTCCCGTGGGCAAGCACTTGGGCGAGCTGTGCGCCAGGGGCGTCAAGCGCTACACCGCCGAGCTCGGTGGCCACGCGCCGGTGCTGGTGTTGCCCGATGCCGACGCGGTGCAAACGGCGCGGCTGTCGGTCAGTGCCAAGTTCCGCAACGCCGGCCAGGTGTGTGCCTCGCCGACACGCTTTCTGGTGCATGCCTCCTTGTTCGAGACCTTTCTTGCCACATTCTGCGAGGGCACGCAGCGCTTGCGCGTGGGCAACCCGCTGCAGCCGGACGTCGACATGGGCCCGCTGGCGCACGCCCGGCGTATGGACGACATGCAGGCCCTGGTGGACGACGCACTGGCCTGCGGCGCCACCCTGGTGTGCGGCGGCATGCGTCTGCCAGGCCCGGGCTACTTCTTTGCGCCCACGCTGTTGGCCCAGGTGCCGGCTGCGGCCCGCATCATGCGTCAAGAGCCATTCGGCCCGATTGCCGTGATCAATGCCTGGACTGAGCTCGACGAGGTGCTGGCACAAGCCAACGGTTTGCCCTATGGCCTGGCGGCCTATCTGTTCACGCGTGACCTCACGCTGGCCCACACGGTTGCACAGCGCATCGAGGCAGGCCTGGTCGGCGTCAACCACTTCGGCGTGTCCCAACCCGAAACGCCGTTTGGTGGCGTCAAGGAAAGTGGCTATGGCTCGGAAAGTGGCGCTGAAGGACTGGCTGCTTTCCAGGACACCAAACTGACCAGCTTCGGCAGCGCCTGAGAACCGCGACGCGCACCGGCAACCAGCCTTATTACTTACCACCCGCTTCCATCAAAGGAGTCACGCATGTCTACTGATTCGCAAACCGGTGCCGCACCGGGCACCGACGGGCGCTCCGGCGCACTGGGTCTGAGCGCCATGGTGGCCACTGCCGTCGGTGTGGTGGTGGTGCAAAGCACCATGATCACCATGCTTAACGGCGCGGGCATCGGTGGCATCAATTTTCTGTTGGCGATCGGCTTCTCGGCCTTGCTGGCCCTGAGCTACGTGTTGTCGTTCGCCGAGCTGTCGCTGATGCTGCCACGCTCGGGGTCGGTCAGTGCCTACACCGAAGCCGCACTCGGGCCGGGACTGGCCATCGTGGCCACCTTGTCGGGCTATGTGGCGGTGGCGCTGCTGGGTATTCCGGCCGAGCTGGTGCTGGTCGATACGATGCTGGAGCAGGTGGCGCCAAGTCTCACTGCGACATTGCGCTATCCCAGCTTGCTGCTGCTGGCCTTGTTCTGCGCGCTCAACCTGCGCGGCGTGGACCTGTTTGCCCGCCTGCAAAGTGCGCTGGTGGCGATCATGTTCACAGGTCTGTTCGTGATTGGCATCATTGGGTTCACCAGCTCCGGCGCGGCGGCGGTGAGCACTGCGCTGACACTGGGCGCCCTGGATGTGCGGGTAGCGGTCTCGCTGGTCGCCCTGGCCATCTGGGGCCTGGTTGGGCTGGAATTTGTTTGCCCCATGATCGGCGACGCGCGCAACGCCCGACGTGACGTACCACGCTCCATGTTGGTCGGCCTGGTGATGATCGTGGCCGTCTACGGCCTGTTCTGCCTGGCCGGGCTGGTGATGCTGCCGGCGGACAAACTTACCGGCGCCACCGCGCACATGGATCTGGCGCTGGCGGTGTTTGGCCCCCAAGCCCGGGTCGCCTTTGCCGTGCTGGCGCTACTGGGCAGCGCGACCCTGCTCAACACCGTGCTGGCGAGCGTATCGCGCATGATCCAGGGCATGGCCCAAAGCGGCCAATTGCCGGCCCTGCTGGCGCGCCAGAATCGCCAGGGCGCACCGGTCTGGGCGCTGTTAGTGTTCACGCTGGCGATTGGCGCGGTGCGCGCACCGCTTGGCATGGATGCCAGTGCCATCCTGACACTCACTGTCGCGGCCGCCGGCTGCTGGCTGGTGGCTTACATCATCGTGCACCTGGACCTGATGGTGTTGCGCTGGCGCCTGCCGCATCAGGCGCGCCCGTTTCGTTCGCCCTGGTTTCCGCTGCCGCAGGTGCTGGGTATCCTCGGCATGGGATACGTGTTCCTGAACATCTCCCCCACACCTGAAATGGCCGCCCCCATTTACAAGAACGTCGCCTTCATGCTCGGCGGCACCCTGCTCTACAGCCTGGTCTGGACGCTGTTGGTGATGCGCCGCAATCCCTTGCGGCCCGACCTGACGGGCGTGCTGCACGATGCCCCCACGCCAGCGCAACCGGGCGCCGCACGATGACACCCACACGCACCAAAGCCAGCCCAAAACCGTCGCCAGGCGCCGCCGACAAGCTGGCCCTGCAGGAATTCATACCGTACAAGCTGGCGGTGGTGGCCAACCGCCTGAGCCAGTCGATTGGCTCGCTGTTTGAGCAGCAGCACGGCATTCAGATCCCCGAGTGGCGCATCCTGATGACGCTGCACAGCTGCGGCCCGCTGGCACCCAACGAAGTGGTCGAACACACCAGCATGGACAAGGGCCGCGTCAGCCGGGCGCAACGCCGGCTGATCGAGCTCGGCCTGATCTCCGCCGTCAACGATCCACGCGACGGTCGCAGGTTGGTACTGCTGCTGACCCGCACCGGCGTCAAGATGTGCGCCGCCATCATTCCGCAGGCACGTCAGACCGAGGCCTGGTTCCTGTCGGTGCTGACCCCGCCAGAACGCCGCGCGCTGGACAAGGTGCTCAGTCGACTGCTGGCACGCAGCCAGGAACTGCGATTGAGCGACCAAGCAGCCCCGGGGCCGGATTGAACACCCATCGTTCAGCCCGGGCGTCCGATTGACCTCATGCCGCTTGCGTTGCGCGGCCAGGCAGTCAGCGGCTGATACAATCCAAGCTCGTCGAATCGACACGGAGAGATGGCAGAGTGGTCGAATGCGCCGGACTCGAAATCCGGTATACGGTAACCCCGTATCTAGGGTTCAAATCCCTATCTCTCCGCCAGTTTGCCGCTGGTACCCATCAGGTCCGGCTGGCGTGGTTGGCTTGCAGGTCCCACAACAAGAGTCCGAGCTGAATCGCAGGAGCGAGAACGATGGCAATCAACGAGGGCATCCCGTTTCCAAAACTCATTGATGAGGAAGAGGAAGACTGGACCACCCGACCGACCCCACTGCATGAACTGCCTGTCGCGGAACGCATGGGCATGGCCCTGGACGTGCTTGAAGGGCATCACAAGCGGATTTTTACGGCCATCACCACCATCTGGGGTCACAAAGAGTGCAGCCGCTACATGCAGGGGCTGATCATGAATGGCGGTGAAGGCACCGGGCGAGACCGCGTCGGGTTCAAACCCGAAATCCTGTCCGCGCTGATGACGCTGGACCTGCTGCACGACCAGCAGTTTGGCCGCCTGTAGTCTTCACCAAGTGACATGGGCTATTGCCCACCCCATATCGTGAACGGACTCCGTCATTGCGAGTCTCCCGAATCCGCACCGATACCGCACACGGACCTTGAACCAGCATCGTCATCGCGAGGCCGCAGGCCGTGGCGATCCATGGATGCCGGGGTCCTGGATTGCTTCACTTCGTTCGCAATGACGACTGGTTCATGGAAAGGAGCGAAGCGACGTGGCAATCCATGTAGTCGGGAGTCCTGGATTGCTTCACTTCGTTCGCAATGACGAAGTTCTTTCGCGTTAACCTGGCCTTGCATCCACCGGGCCATCGCCGCCCACATCCGTTTTTTCTGGAGCAGCCTCATGAACGACACGTCGAGCGGCTTTGCCGCTGCCAACCCCTTGTTGGGTGACTGGAACGCCCCCTATGGCTTGCCGCCTTTCGCCACCGTCGAGGCCGCCCATTTTGCGCCCGCGTTCGACACCGCGATGGCGGCCCATCGCGCCGAGCTTGACGCCATCGCACAGCAGCACGCGGCGCCGGACTTTGACAACACGGTGGCCGCGCTGGATCAGAGTGGTCGTTTGCTGGAGCGCGTCTCGCTGCTGTTTCACAACCTGACCGCCAGCGAAACCTCACCCGCCCTGCAAGCAGCGCAACTCGAACTGGCACCCCGCATCGCCGCGCACGAGAACGCGCTCTACATGCACGCCGGGCTTTTCCAGCGCATCGACGCCCTGTATCAGCAACGCGACAAGCTGCCGCTCACCCCAGAGCAACGGCGCCTGCTGGAGCGCGTGCACCTGGACTTTGTTCGTGCTGGCGCCAAGCTCTGCGCTGCAGAGCGTCTGCGCTATGGCGAGTTGATGCAGGAGCTGGCCTCGCTGTGCACCCAGTTCACACAAAACGTATTGGCCGACGAAGCCAGCTTCGCGCTTGAACTGCAGGGCGAGGCCGACCTGGCTGGTCTGCCGGCGTTCCTGCGCAGTTCGGCGCAGTCGGCGGCCCGCCAGCGTGGCTGGGGCGAGCAGCGCTACGCCATCACACTCTCACCCTCCCTGGTGGAACCGTTTCTGACTTTTTCGTCGCGCCGCGACCTGCGCGAAGCGGTGTGGCGCTCGCGCAAGGCACGCGGCAGCCACGCCGGTGCGCACGACAACCGGCCCATCGCCGCGCGGATCGTGGCACTGCGCCAGGAGCAAGCCGCCTTGCATGGCTACGCCAGTTACGCCGACTATGAATTGGTCGACCGAATGGCGGGGCAGCCCTCGGCGGTGCTGGACCTGCTGCACCGCGCCTGGGAACCGGCCAAACAAAAGGCCGCACATGACCGGGCCGACCTGACAAGCATGGCGCAGTCACTGGGTGAACCCATCCCCCTTGCTGCCTGGGACTGGCGCTACCTGGCGGAGAAGGTGCGCCAGGCGCGCTTCAATCTTGACGACGCCGAAGTCAAACCCTACTTCACGCTGGACAACATGATTGGCGCCATGTTCGATTGCGCGGGCAAACTGTTCGGCCTCCAGTTCACTGAGCAGAGAGGCCAGACGCTGCACCATGCCGACGCGCGACTGTGGGAGGTGCGCGGGCGCGACGGCGAGCTGATGGGCCTGTTCATCGGGGACAACTTCGCCCGTGCCAGCAAGCGCAGCGGCGCCTGGATGAGTGTGTTCCGCAGCCAGTCAGGCCACGGCGGGGGCACGCTGCCGATCGTGATCAACAACAACAACTTCGCCAAAGCCGATCCGACGCTGCTGAGTTTTGAGGACGTGAAAACCCTGTTTCACGAATTCGGCCACGGCCTGCACGGTCTGCTGTCCAAGGTCACTTACGAGCGCCTGGCGGGCACCCAGGTACTGCGTGACTTCGTCGAACTACCGTCGCAACTGTTCGAGAACTGGGCGCTGGTGCCGCAAGTGCTGACCCGGCATGCGCGGCACTTCGAGACTGGCGAGCCGATCCCGCAGCCCCTGCTGGAGCGTCTGATGCAGGCGCGCCGCTTCGACCAGGCCTGGGCCACGGTCATGTACAGCGGCCCAGCGTTGATTGACATGGCCCTGCACTCCTTGCCCAACGGCACACCGGTGGACATCGAAGCCTTCGAAGATGCGCAATGCGTCGCACTGGGCATCCCGGCCGACATCGGACAACGTCACTACCTGTCGCACTTCCAGCACCTGTTTGCCGGCTCCAGCTACGCGGCGGGCTACTACGTCTACATGTGGGCCGAAGTGCTGGAAGCCGATGGCTTCGAAGCCTTCACCGAGACTGGCGACGCCTTCGATGCAGCGGTGGCAGCCAAGCTGTTGGAGCATGTCTACAGCGCCGGCAACAAGCAGGACCCGGCGACAGCGTTCCGGGCGTTTCGCGGGCGCGATCCGCGCGTTGAGCCGATGCTGGCAAAGCGCGGATTATTCCCGGTCAACTGAGGCGCTGCCACAGCGCCAAGCCCCAGGTGGTGGCGCACAGCAACAGACTCAGCAACACGGCGGCGCTGCCCATGTCCTTGGCGCGCTTGGACAGGTCGTGCCACTCCGGTCCAACGCGGTCAATGGCCGTCTCGATGCCGGTGTTGAGCAGTTCCACCACCAGCACGAAGACCACCGAGCCCGCCAACAACACGGTTTCCACCCAAGAGCGGCCGAGCCACACCGACAGGGGCAACAGCACCATGGCTGCAATCGCTTCTTGCCGAAATGCGGTCTCCCCCCAGGCGGCCCGAAGACCGGCCAGCGAATAGCCAAACGCGTGCCACATGCGGCTGACGCCGACGCGTGTTTTTTGTGGATTGACGATGGCCTCAGCCGGGGTCGTCGGCGGTTCTTCACCCCTCATGGCCGGTACCTCGCAGACCGGTGCGAGAGGCGCCTCACTCGCCAAGGTACGCGGCGCGAACCTTGGGGTCGGTCAGCATGGTCTTGGCGTCACCCGACATGGTGATCAGGCCGGAATCCATGACATAGCCACGGTTGGCAATTGCCAGGGCGCGGCTGGCGTTTTGTTCCACCAGCAGCACGGTCACACCCTGGGCATAAACATCGCGCACCACCTCGAAGATCTTGTCCACCATGATCGGCGACAGCCCCATCGACGGCTCATCGAGCAACAGCACCTTGGGCCGGCTCATCAGCGCGCGGCCCATCGCCAACATCTGCTGCTCACCGCCGGACATGGTGCCGGCGAGCTGGTCCTTGCGTTCACGCAGTCGCGGGAAGATGGTGAACACCTTTTCCATGTCGGCAGCGATCTCGGGCTTGTCGTTGCGGATGTGGGCACCCATCTGCAGGTTTTCGATGATCGTCATGCGCGTGAACACGCCCCGACCTTCGGGCACCATGGCCAATCCCTGCTTGACCAGGTCCCACGGCCCCTGGCCGCGAATGCTCTTGCCCATGTACTCGATATCGCCATCGGTAATCGGTAGCGTGCCGGTGATGGCCTTCATGGTGGTGGTTTTGCCGGCACCATTGGAGCCGATCAGGGACACCAGCTCGCCCTCGTTGACCTCGAAGTCAACGCCCTTGACGGCCTGAATACCACCGTAGGCCACTTTGAGGCCCTTGACTTTAAGAAGCGTCGTTGCCATGGTTGTTCCTAATGCCCGCCGGAGCCCAGATAGGCTTCGATCACTTTTTCATTGCGCTGAACGTCGGCCGGTGTGCCCTCGGCAATCTGCTTGCCGTAGTCCAGCACGGTAACGCGGTCGCACAGCCCCATCACCAACTTGACGTCGTGCTCGATCAGCAAGATGGTGCGGTTGTCGTTGCGAATCTTGTCGATCAGCTCGCGCAGCAGCACTTTCTCGGTCGCGTTCATGCCGGCAGCGGGTTCGTCCAGTGCAATCAATTGTGGGTCAGTGGCCAGGGCGCGGGCAATCTCCAGCCGCCGCTGGTCGCCGTAGCTCAGTGTGCGCGCCTTGTAGTCGGCAAAGCGGCCGATGCCCACATAGTCCAGCAGCTCTTGCGCGCGCTTGGCGATCGCCAACTCCTCTGCCTTGAAGCTGGGGGTGCGAAACATCGCACCAATCAGACCGGAGTGGGTGCGAATGTGGCGCCCAACCATCACATTCTCCAGCGCGGTCATTTCGGCAAACAAACGAATGTTCTGGAAGGTGCGCGCAATGCCCGCCTTGGCCACCTCGTGCACGGCCGTCGGTTGGTAGGGCTTGCCGGCCAGCTCGAACGAGCCACCATCGGGCGTGTAGAGGCCTGTCAGCACATTGAAGAAAGTCGTCTTGCCCGCGCCGTTGGGGCCGATCAGCCCATACACCTGGCCACGTTCGATCTTGATGCCCACGTCACTGAGGGCCTGCAGGCCGCCAAATCGTTTGGAAACGCCTGAAACGTTGAGTACCGTGTCTTTTTGAATGGTTTCGCTCATGCCGATCTCCTTAGCGGCCGGTCTGCAAGGACTTACCGTGGTCAGGCGAGGGCCACAAGCCGCGCGGACGCAACAGCATCACGATGATCATGGCCAGCGCAATCAGCAACTGGCGCAGGATCGCGGAGTCCAGACGGCCATCAGTCATGGCCTGCAGGGGACCCGCGACATAGCGCAGCACTTCCGGCAACGCCGACAGCAAAATGGCGCCCAGGATCACGCCAGGCAAGTGCCCAATGCCACCGAGCACCACCATGGCGACGATCATCACCGACTCCATCAGGCTGAAGGACTCGGGCGAGATGAAGCCCTGAAAGGCGCCAAACATGGCGCCTGAAACACCGCCGAACGTGGCCCCCATGCCGAACGCCAACAGCTTCATGTTGCGGGTGTTGATACCCATCGCCTTGGCGGCGATTTCGTCCTCGCGAATCGCCATCCAGGCGCGGCCCACGCGCGACAGCTCCAAGCGGTGGCAAACGATCACGCTGAACACGACCAGGGCCAGGAACAGGTAGTAGTACAGGCTGACCGAAACAATCTCGAACCCGCCCACGGTGATCGGCTTGCCGAGGTTGAGCCCGAAGAAACTGATCGAGTCGATCTGGTTGAGACCCTTGGGACCATTGGTGATGTTGACCGGATGATCCAGGTTGTTCAGGAACACGCGGATGATCTCGCCAAAGCCCAGGGTCACGATGGCCAGGTAGTCGCCGCGCAGGCGCAAGGTCGGCGCACCGAGCAGAATGCCAAACACCCCGGCCAGACCAGCTGCCAGAGGAATCACGATCCACAGCGGTGTGTGCAAGCCCTGCGGAAACAGGGCGCCAATCGTCTCGAAGGTCTCGGTCAAGTGCGGCGAAGCCAACAGGCCGTACATGTAGGCGCCAATCGCAAAGAACGCGACGTACCCCAAATCCAGCAGCCCGGCATAACCCACCACGATGTTGAGGCCCAGGGCCAGCAACACGTAGAGCAAAGCCATGTCGGCGATGCGAACCCAGGCGTTGCCAAAACTCTGCAAGACCAGCGGCAGCAGCAGCAGGCCCAGCGCCGCAATCAGGAAAACAATGATCTTTTGTTGTTGTTTCATAGCGTGCTCCTCAGGCGCGATCTGCCACTCGCTCACCCAGCAGGCCCGAGGGTCGCAGGGTCAGCACGATGATCAAGACAATGAAGGCAAAGATGTCCGAGTAGTGGCTGCCCAGCACACCGCCGGTCAGGGCGCCGATGTAGCCCGCGCCGATCGACTCGATCAGACCCAGCAGGATGCCGCCGACCACCGCCCCGGCCAGATTGCCGATGCCACCAAACACCGCCGCCGTGAACGCCTTGAGACCCGGCAAGAAGCCCATGGTGTGCTGCACCGTACCGTAATTGGCGGCCCACATCACCCCGGCAATGGCCGCCAGCACGGCACCAATCAGGAAGGTGGCCGAAATCACCATGTCCGGCTTGACGCCCATCAAGGCGGCAACCCGCGGATTCTCAGCGGTGGCGCGCATGGCGCGCCCGAGCTTGGTGTAATGCACCACCCACATCAGCACCGCCAGCGATACCGCCGTCATGCCCAGAATCAGCACCTGCGTTGGCGTGATGACCGCGCCGCCAATATTGAACGGCACATTGGGCAACAGCGTCGGATAGGGCTTGTAGTTGGGCTTCCAGATGATCATGGCCAGGGTCTGCAACAACAGCGACATCCCAATGGCGGTGATCAGGGGCGCCAGCTTGGGGCTGTTGCGCAGGGGCCGGTAGGCCACCTTCTCGATGGTGAAGTTCAGCGCCGCCGCCACCACGCAGGCAATCAGCAAGGCAATCAGCAGGATCAGCCAGCCGGGGGTGCCCGGCATCGCCTCGCGCATCAGGCCGATGATGGACCAGCTGGTCAGCGCACCCACCATCAGCACCTCACCGTGGGCGAAGTTGATCAGACCAATAATGCCGTAAACCATGGTGTAGCCCAGCGCTACCAGGGCATACATGCTGCCCAACACCAGACCGTTGATGATCTGCTGTATCAGGGTTTCCATAGATGAGTCTCCAATTATTGGTACACCGCAGCCCACAGCGCGGTATCACCTCTTGATCTGTCACGGACACTTGGCAAAAACCCGCCAATGTGTCGTCGTTGGCGGGCTGGTTCGATTGTATCGAAGCACCTGTCCGGGCAAGGCATGCATCCGCGCGGGTTAACCCTGAACAATCAATTCCATCACGATAATCTCGATTCAATAAGTGGCCCTAATGAGAGTCCACGAAGTGGCTCCACAGGTCAGTCCAAAGCGCGACGGGCTGCCGCCTCGATGCTGGCGGCATCGACACCAAAAAAAGCGCGCAAGGCGGCACGCGTGTCGCTGCGGCCAAATCCGTCGGTGCCAAGGGTGACGTAGCGCCGACCTTCTGGGACATAGGCGCGGATGCTCTCGGGCACGGCCACCACGTAATCGGTGGCGGCAATGATGGGGCCAGTACTTGCCTGCAGTTGCCGGGTGATGAAGGGCACAGACCCCTCTGCTTGGCCCGCAAGGCAGGGCTGTTGGCAGGCCCGGCCCTCACGGGACAACTCGCTCCAACTGGTCACACTGAACACGTCCACATCGATTCCCTGGCCGACCAGCAGCTCGGCCGCCTTGATCACTTCGGTCAGGATGGCGCCGGAACCCATCAAGGTCACTTTCGGCGTTTCAGTATGTTTGACGGCATCAGGGCTTGTCAGATAGCTATTGAATTTGTAGCAACCGCGAATCACGTCTGGCTCGGCACCAGCGGGCAGGCTCGGATGCGCGTAGGCCTCGTTCATCATGGTGACGTAGTAGAAAACGTCCTGCTGCGCCACCAGCATCTCGCGCATGCCGTGGTCGATGATCACCGCCAACTCACCCGCAAAAGCCGGGTCATAAGCCCTGCAATTGGGAATGGTGGCCGCCACCAGGTGGCTGGTGCCATCTTGGTGCTGCAGGCCTTCGCCGCCGAGCGTGGTGCGCCCCGAGGTGGCGCCCAGCAGGAAACCACGCGCGCGCTGGTCAGCCGCCGCCCAGATGGCATCGCCGACGCGCTGAAAGCCAAACATCGAGTAGTAAATGTAGAAGGGCAGCATGGCCAGGCCATGCACGCTGTAGCTGGTGGCGGCGGCGGTCCAACTGGCCAAGGCACCGGCCTCGGAAATACCTTCTTCCAGAATCTGCCCGTCCAGCGCCTCGCGGTAGCTCAGTACCGAGCCGATGTCTTCCGGGGCATAACGCTGGCCCACGCTGGAGTAAATCCCCACCTGCTTGAACAGGTTGGCCATGCCAAAGGTGCGCGCCTCGTCGGCGACGATCGGCACCACGCGCGGCCCCAGAGCCGGGTCTTTGAGTAGGTTGCCCAGCATGCGCACAAAGGCCATGGTGGTGGACATCTCTTTGCCATCGGCCTGCAGGGCGAACTGGGCGTAACTGGTGATCTGGGGCACCGGCACCGGATCACAAACGGTGTATCGCTTGGGCAGGTAGCCGCCCAGCTTGCCGCGCTGGTGGTGCAGGTACTGCATCTCGACGCTGTCATCGGCGGGCTTGTAGAACTCCAGGTTCTTGACCTGCTCGTCGCTCAGGGGCAGGTTGAAACGGTTGCGAAACGCGATCAGGTCGGTCTCGTCGAACTTCTTCTGGCTGTGCGTGGTCATCCGGCCCTGAGCGGCGCTGCCCATGCCGTAGCCCTTCTTGGTGTGGGCCAGGATCACGGTTGGCTGGCCCTGGTGGCACGCCGCCGCGGCATACGCGGCATGGATTTTGACGATGTCGTGCCCGCCGCGTTTGAGCCGGTCAATCTGCTCGTCGGTCATGCCTTGCGCCAGGCGCGCCAGCGCTTCGTTCTGGCCAAAGAAGGTGTCGCGGTTGAAGCGGCCATCCTTGGCGGCAAAGGTCTGCATCTGGCCGTCCACCGTGTTGGCAAAGGCCTTGGCCAGGGCCCCGGTCACGTCCCGCGCAAACAGGCCGTCCCAGTCACTGCCCCAGACCAGTTTGATCACGTTCCAGCCGGCGCCGCGGAACAGCTTCTCCAGTTCGTCGATGATGCGGCCGTTGCCGCGCACCGGGCCGTCCAGGCGCTGCAGGTTGCAGTTGACCACCCACACCAGGTTGTCCAGCCCCTCGCGCGCGGCCAGCGTGAGCGCGCTCATGCTTTCGGGCTCGTCCATCTCGCCGTCGCCAAAAACGCCCCACACCCGACGTTGCGCACAGCGCACGCCTGACGCATTGGCGGTGCCGCCGCAATCGAGCAGATTGCGGTCAGTCAGGTAGCGCATGAAACGCGCGTGGTAGATCGAGCTGATCGGGCCAATACCCATGGAGCCGGTGGGAAACTGCCAGAAGTCCGGCATCAGATAGGGGTGCGGATAGCTGCACAGGCCACGCGCGCCCTGCCCGGTGGTGGCCGCCGGCGCGGTGAGTTCCTGCCGGTAGTAGCCCAGGTCTTCGGCGCTGAGACGCCCCTCCAGAAAAGCACGCGCATACACGCCGGGCGCGCTGTGTGGCTGGAAGAACACCAGGTCCCCCAGACTGGTACCCACGTTCTCCTCGCCACGCCCCCGAAAGAAGTGGTTGAAGCCGACTTCGAACAGGTCCGCCGCGCTGGCATAGCTGGCAATGTGGCCACCCAATTCGCCATAGGCCTGATTGGCCCGCACCACCATGGCCAGGGCGTTCCAGCGCGTCAGGGAAGCCAGGCGTTCTTCTACCGCCAGATCGCCCGGAAACACCGGCTGCTGCTCGACGCCGATGGTGTTGATGTAGGGCGTGGCCAGCTCGGGCTGCCAACCCACACGCTGGGACCGCGCCAGCCGTGCCAACTCATCCAGGATGTAGCGGGCGCGCTGTGCGCCTTGGCCTTGCAGCAGCGCCAGAAACGCTGCACGCCACTCATCCGTTTCCTGCGGGTCGTCGTCGCACAAACGGGCCTGGGCCTGCGCATCCATCGGCATGGTGAGTCCTTCGCGTCGAAAACGTTGGAGCTTACGTGGTCTCTGCCAGAACCGCGCAGCGCGGAGTGGCGCACGATGCGGTCGATGGCACCGACACATCCGGCACCAGGGCCACGGCCTTGTCCAGCGCCTGGGCAATGTCGGCCAGCACATCTTCGATGTCTTCCAGACCGATGGACAGGCGTACCAAACCGTCGCTGATGCCGTGCGCGACGCGCTCTTCGGGGGTGTAGGTGGAGTGCGTCATGCTCGCCGGGTGTTGTGCCAGGGTTTCGGCATCACCCAGGCTGACGGCACGGGTGACCAGTTGCAAGGCGTCCATGAAGCACATGCCAGCCTGCAAGCCGCCCTTGAGTTCAAACGCGATCATGCCGCCAAACTGGTGCATCTGGCGCTTGGCCAGGGCGTACTGGGGAAAGCTGGGCAGGCCCGGGAAAAACACCGTGTCGGTGGCCGGGTGGCGCTCCAGCAGTTCGGCCACCTTTTGCGCGCTCTGGCAATGGCGGTCCATGCGCAGCGTCAGCGTCTTGAGCCCGCGCATCACCAGGTGGGCGTCCTGCGCCGACATCACGGCACCGGTCATGTCTTTCAAGCCATACAGGCGCACGTGCAGCGCCAACTCGGCGTCGGCAAAGATCGCCGCCCCCGCCGTCAAGTCGCCGTGGCCGCCCAGGTACTTGGTCATGGAGTGCACACTTACATCGGCGCCGAGCAGCAGCGGCTGCTGCAGATAGGGCGTGCAGTAGGTGTTGTCCACCACCACCTTGGCCCCGCCCTGATGCGCGATGGCCGACACCGCCGCGATATCGACCAGGCGCATGTTCGGGTTGGCGGGCGACTCGAAATACACCACGCGGGTCTTGGGTCCCATCGCGCGCGCCACGTTCTGCGGGTCCGACATGTCCACGTGGCGAATGGCCACGCCAAAACGAGACAGACCGTGCGTCATGAACGCGAAGGTGCAGCCGTACAAGGTCAGGTCAGCCAGCACCTCGTCGCCGGGTTCCAGCATCGACCACAGCGTGGCGGTGATAGCCCCCATGCCCGAGCCAAACACCACCGCCCCAGCACCCTGCTCCAGGCTGGCCAGACGTGACTCCAGCAAGGCCAGCGTCGGGTTGGCGATGCGGGTGTAAACGTAGCCCGACTCCTCGCCAGTGAAGCAGCGCATGCCATAGGCCACATCGGGAAAGGCAAAGGTGGCCGAGGTGTAAATCGGCGGTACCAGGGCACCCTGGTGGTCGGCTGGGTTGTAGCCGTGGTGAATGGCGCGGGTGCTGAAACCTTGGGGCGTGGTGGGGTGGCTCATGTGGATTCCTTGCGGTGTGAAGGCTGCGTGGTTGACAGAAGAATTGTTGGTCAAACTGCAAGGTAATTTATGGCTATTTGGACCCCAAATAGTTACCAAGACAGATAAAATATTCCAAACACGACGCCACCGAAGAAAAGAAATGCCCATGCCTCCCGTTTTGCTGGATTCCACCGACCAGCGATTGCTGCAAGCCCTGCAACAGGACGCCCGCACCACCATGGCCGAATTGGCACAGCAAGTGTCACTGTCGCCCTCGCCGTGCTGGCGGCGCGTGCGGCAACTGGAGGAAACCGGTGTGATCGAGGGCTACCACGCGCACCTCAGCCGCCAGAAGCTGGGCTACGGTGTAACCGGCTTTGTGCACCTGCAAATGGACAACCACATGCCAGAGATCATGGCGGCGTTCGAGCGCGAAGTGGTGGCGCTGCCGCAGGTGCTGTCCTGCCACAACCTGTCAGGCCGCTACGACTACCTGATTGAAGCCATTGCCCCCGACCTGGAGGCGTTCTCGCAACTGGTACGCGTGAAGATTCGCAGCCTGCCGGGCGTGAAGGAAATCTCCACCAGCTTTTCACTCAAGGAGGTGAAGCGGGGTGGGATATTGCCGGTGGCGTAAGCCGCTGCTCGTCGCGCCTCGGGTACTGGCCGAGGGTTCAGGGATTGAGCAACACCGCCGTGGCCGCGAACGGTACCACCGAACCATCGGTGATCGACATGTAGAGCACCTGGATGTCCAGGCTGCCGGTGGGGGTGAGAAATTGAAAATCATCGATGTACCCTTCGGCGGTGTCGCTCAACTGCTCGCCACTGGGCCAAAGGAAGCGGACATCGCGACCGCTGGCAACGCTTTCCCAGTCTTCATAGTCCACGATACTGGCCGAGCCGCTGCTGCGGCCATCGGCGTAGATGAGCTTTTTCGGGCCAACAAAGGGCAAGGGCGAACTGCTGGTTTTGCCAGTGGTGACGGACGGATCGCCAAAATACATCTTGTAGCGCACGTCGCCAATATGCAGGGGCAGCGCCGCCTGGGCACTCTTGAACATCTTCGGGCAGCCGGTACTGTCATATTGCGGCACGAACGTGGTGCCACTCCATACCGCGTAGGCGTGGTTGTGGCTGGCGGTGGTGCAGCCGCTGATTTGATCGACGGTAAACACCATGAAGGTCCCAACCGCGCCGTCCCAGCGCCAGTCGGTCAGGGTGGGCCAGGCAATCTTGTTCTGGCGCGCTGCGCTGATCTTGCTGGTGGGGTTGACCGTATCTCCGGCAACGCCGATGACCACCGTGGCCGGGCAGTTGCCGCCAGAAAGATAGTCCGCCGATGTGGTGCAGGTGGTGGCCGCGCCAAGATTGAAGTCCCGCCCGACATAACCATCGACGCTGGCGACCGAGTAAATGCGGGTCTTGCCGTCGACATCGTTCGACTCAAAAAACAAGCGCACCTTGGCGCCCAAGGCCGCCGACAACGGCACCCCCTGGCCGGTCGCGATCGACTTGATACCACTGGTGGCCGACGTGGGCGAGCGCACACCGCTGCTTGTGGCGTAACTGGTAAAGCCGCTCAGGTAGCTGGCCGAATTGGAGGCCGACACCACGCCGCTGCTCGCCACCGACTGCCCGGTCACACCTTGCGGACCGTAATAGAACTGCACCGTGTTGGCCACGGCCCCCGCTTCCGGGCCAAAACGCGTGGCCGAAAGCCGGGCGTTGCCGTCCGCCACTGGCTTGGTGAGCGTGGCCACAGCACTGCCCGTGCCCTGCAATTGCCAATACTCCGCTGGGGTGGTGGCGCCCACCGCTGCGGTGGTGCCGGCGGTGGTGCAAGCGCTGTCCTTGCAGGCCTTGACCACCACCGAGTAAGTCGTGGCAGCCTTCAGCGGCGTCAGGGTGGCGCTGGTGGCTGTTGCCGTGGCCGTGACGGTGACAGCGATGGCCGTCAAGGCCTCGGTGGCGGTGATCTCATAGTGGTCGATGGCGTAGCCCGTGGGCGCGGACCAACTCGCGAGCAGTTTGCTCGACGAACCAAAGCTGGCGCTCCCAACAGTCTGAGGGTTAACTTGGGAAACGGTCACGCTGCCCGGCGCGCTGGGTGTCGCGCAGCCAGCGGTGCTGAGAAGGCCAGAAATCGGCCCCAAATCAACGATCGTGCCGGCAGTGGACAAGCCAGCCGCGTAGAGGCGTTGATCGACCAGTTTAGTGGCCAGGTAGTTCTGAGTGCCCAGGTAATACCGATAGTAGTACGGCAAGGCCGTTTGGCTAACGGCACCAGCCGGGGCAAAGTACTGCGCGAAGGAGCCCTCTGCCCAGCGAAAGATGCAGTCGGATGATGCCTGAGTCGACGTTGGGTCGAACTGACCCAGTGCCGTGATCACATTGGCGCTGTTGGTCATGAACCCTCCGTGGTCACCAACGGGGTCGTCGATCAACAACTTGAAGGTCGCGCCATACTTGATCACCCAGTCACGAGCGGCGGACATCCCAATGCACCCACTCAAGGTCGGATCGGGATCGAGTTCACCGCAGTACATCACCCACTGGACACCGCTAAAGGGCAGCGCGCCATAGGCACCAGCCACGATCTGCTGATTCGGTGGAAAGCCCGAGGCCGCGCCGCCTGCGTTCGACAAGGTCATGTTGAAGTACCGATTGCCCGACGACGTATCCAACGCGGTCACGCCGTAAGAGTTGGCTGAACCGCGCGAGTAACCATGAAACAGCACGGTACCGGGCTTGATGCCCTTCTCCTTCAACAGACTCGCGATGAGGGGGTACATCTCCTCTGGCTGATAGTAGTCGGCCGTGGTTTCCCCGCCACCAAACCACCATTGCAGTGCCAGGATGGCGTAGCCGCGAGACTGCAAATAGGGCTGCCACAGATAGAACTCGTCGGTTGCATAGCTGCCATGTCCGTGCAAGGTCACGATGACGCCCGTGGGTACGCTGGTGGAGGGTTGCCACCAAATGCTGAACGCCTTGTTGTCCGTGGTGTTTCGAATCTCGGCGTTCTTGCCTACGGCGAAGTCGTAGCGCGTGGCGTTGGCGCTCTTGGCTTGATTGAGGATGCTGGCGGAGTCAGCCTGAGCGGCGAACGACACAAGCAGGGCAACGACAAACCAGAGCAAGCGAACAGGACTGCACATGGTAGGGCCTCCGATCCAATGGAAGTATCAGAATTTCTGTGTGAGTGGCGATTGGATGTTAGCTGAGGCTTGCAGGCTTGAGGACTTTCGGATTTGAATTTTTCAGACTAGCCTCGGCCGGACGGGGACCCGGCCCCAGGCGCGGCCGATGCCGCGGCCGCTTCGGATACAGTGGCCGTGGCGCCGTTGCCGCACCCGGCACACCCAATGCGTCACTGCGAGCGCAGCGCGGCAGTCCATGGATTCGAGAGACCTGGATTGCTTCACTGCGTTCGCAATGACGATGTTCTGTCACCTTAAGAATGACGCATCCGCATACCTTCGCTTCCCTGCAGACCCGCTACGGGCCGCGCTACCGCTGGCTGCTGCTGCTGACCGTGATGGTTGGCACCATGGCGTCAATCATGTCGTCCACCATCATCAATGTGGCCGTGCCGGACATGACCCGCTACTTTGCGATGGGGCAGGACCGCATGCAGTGGGTGTCGTCCGGCTTCATGCTGGCCATGACGGTGTCGATGCTGACCACGCCCTGGCTGTTGGCGCGCTACGGCTACCGCCGGACCTACTCGGTAGCGATCTGGCTGCTACTGGCCGGTGGCATGGGCGGTGGCCTGACCAGCAACTTTGACCTGGTGCTGCTGGCGCGGGTCGCACAGGGCCTGGCCTCAGGCGTGCTGCAACCGGTGCCGGCGATCATCATCCTGCGGGTGTTTGGGCCTAGTGAACAGGGCCGCGCCAGCGGCATCTTTGGCATGGGCGTGGTGCTGGCACCGGCCCTGGGGCCCAGCATCGGCGGCTTGCTGGTGGACTGGTTTGGCTGGCGCTCCACCTTCTTCATGGTGGTGCCCTTCTGCCTGGCCTCGCTGGTGCTGGCGCGACGCTATGTGCCGTCGGCCAATCCGGTTACCGAATCGGCCAAGCTGGGCCAGGCCACGCTGGACTGGTTTGGCCTGCTGCTGGCAACTATCGCGACACTGAGCCTGCTCAACGGCATGGTGACGCTGCACAGCGGCGCTTTGGTCCACGCCCTGGGCATGCTGGCGACGTCAGGGATTGCGCTGCTGGCCTTCGTGTACTGGCAGCGCCGGCTCAGCCATGTCCACCGCGGCGCGCACCAGCAAGCGCCGCTGATGAACCTGGCGCTATTCAGCCACCGCCAGTTCGCCATGGGCAGCATCGTATCCATCATCTACGGCACAGCCCTGTTCGGCTCCACCTACCTGTTGCCGGTCTACCTGCAAATGGGCCTGGGGCTGTCGGCCTCGCACGTGGGCGCCATGCTGCTGCCGGCCGGCCTCGTGCTGGCGATCACCATCGCCATCGTCGGCCGCCTGGCAGACCGGCAGCCCGCGCACCTGCTGGTCAGCGTGGGCCTGGTGTTGCTGGCGTTGGGTTTCGCGCTGATGGTGACGGTCGGGCTGCAAACCTCGATCTGGCTCATCATGGTCTGGGCCATGGTGGGGCGCGTCGGGCTGGGCTTCATCCTGCCCTCGCTCAATTTGAGCGCCATGCGTTGCCTGCCGAAGCACCTGATTCCGCAAGGCTCCAGCGTCATCAGTTTCCTGCGCATGGTGGGCGGCGCCGTGGGCGTGAGTCTGTGCGCCCTGTTCCTGGAGTGGCGGCTGGCCGTTCACGGCCAATCGCTGGCGCAGCTGGGCACCAATCCCTTGCGCCTGCGGGCGTTCAACGAATCCTTTGTGATGTTGGCCGGCCTGAGTGTGATGGCCATCGTGGCGGCCTGGCAACTGCGTGAGAAAGAGTAGCGCGGCGCGCCGGGCGAGTCAGGTGGCGCTGCTGTTACGGTCGAGTTCGCGCAGTTGCCGCAGCTTCTCGGCAATGCGAATTTCCAGCCCGCGCTCGACCGGCCGATAGAAACCGGGCGGCGCCATGCCATCGGGCAGGTAGCGTTCACCTGCGGCAAAGCCGCCCTCCTCATCGTGCGCATAGCGATAGCCCTTGCCGTAGTCCAGCTCTTTCATCAGCTTGGTGGGCGCATTGCGCAGGTGCATGGGCACGGGGCGCGTGCCGTCCTTCTTGACGAAGGCCTTGGCTTCATTGAAGGCCTGGTAGACCGCGTTGGACTTGGGCGCGACCGCCAGGTAGACCACGCACTGCGCCAGGGTCAGCTCGCCCTCGGGTGAGCCCAGGCGCTCGTACACATCGGCCGCGTCCAGCGCCAGCGCCAGCGCGCGCGGATCGGCCAGGCCAATGTCCTCACTGGCCATGCGGATCATACGACGCGCCAGATAGCGCGGGTCAGCCCCACCGTCGAGCATGCGCACAAACCAGTACAGCGCGGCATCGGGGTCGGAGCCGCGCACCGACTTGTGCAGGGCGCTGATGGTGTCGTAGAACTGCTCGCCGCCCTTGTCATAACGGCGCAGGCGCTCACCCAGCACTTTGAGCAGCCAGGCATCAGTAATCTCCGTCAGCTTCTCCTGCGTGGCGGCCACGGCCAGCGTCTCCAGCGTGTTGAGCAGGCGCCGCGCATCGCCGTCGGCGTAGGCCACCAGGCGCTCCACAGCTATATTTTCAATAGCAGGTAAGGCTCCAATATCCTTGGCCCTGGCCACGATCTGCTCCAAATCCGGTTGCGACAGCGGTTGCAGCACATATACAGCGGCGCGCGACAGCAAGGCCGAGTTGACTTCGAACGAGGGGTTCTCGGTGGTGGCGCCGATGAAGGTGAACAGGCCGCTCTCCACATGCGGCAAAAAGGCGTCCTGCTGGCTCTTGTTGAAGCGGTGCACCTCGTCGACAAACACAATGGTGCGGCGCCCCTGTCCCAGCGCCACCTGTGCCTGCTCCACCGCCTCGCGAATGTCCTTGATGCCGCCCAGCACCGCGCTGATGGTGATGAACTGCGCCTCGAACGCGTCCGCCATCAACCGCGCAATGGTGGTCTTGCCGGTGCCCGGCGGCCCCCACAGGATGCAACTGTGCGGCTGGCCCGACTCGAACGCCAGGCGCAACGCCATGCCTTCGCCCAGCAGGTGCTGCTGGCCGATGACTTCGCTCAGCCGCTTGGGGCGCAGGCGCTCGGCCAGGGGTTGGTGACTTGGAGACTGCGGGATCATTCGGCAA
>JADKEH010000015.1 GCA_016718155.1 Candidatus Rhodoferax randersensis
GCACCACAGCTCTTCCCGCGTGAAGGCATCCAGCGCGCCAAAGGGTTCGTCAAGCAGCAGCATCTTGGGCTCATGAATCAGTGCGCGGCAGATGCTGGCGCGCTGTTGCATGCCGCCCGACAGTTGCCAGGGGAACTTGTCCTCGTAGCCGGCCAGGCCGACCTTTTGCAGCAGCATGCGGGCGCGTTCTTCGTACTGTTTGCGCCGAGCCTTGAACTGGCTGCGGTGCGGCTCCACGATTTCCAACGGCAGCAGCACGTTGTGCATGGTCGTGCGCCAGGGCAGCAGCGACGGCGCCTGAAACGCCATGCCGGATATCTTCAATGGCCCGGTGACGGGCTGGCCATCGATCAGGATCTGGCCGCGCGATGGCATCTTCAGCCCGGTGGTGAGCTTCATGAAGGTGGACTTGCCGCAGCCCGACGGCCCGACGATGGCGATGAACTCGCCCTGGCGCACGCTCAGATCAATCGCCTCCACCGCGAAGTGATTGGCCGCCAGCAGTTCCTCGTTGTAGGCGAGCCAAACGTCGCGAAACGCGACGAATTCCCTATCGGGCTGGGGGTTCATCTCACTTCTTGTTTGGCAGCACGTTCAGCTCGGCCGCACTGGGCAAAAAGCTGCCATTCCACACTGCATCCGGGTTCACGCGGGTCTTGGTATTGAAGGCGTCGGACACCTGAGATGCCATCAGCGACAGGCGCGGACCCTTCACTTGTCCAAAGCCTTCGGCGCGCGCATCGGGGCTGTTGATGACGGTGTCGATGGCCAGTTTCAGGCGGCGCTGCTCCAGCTCCACGTTGATGATGCCGTCGCGGGCCTTGACGGCGTCGATGGCAGCGTTGGGATTGGCGATCACGTCTTTCACGCCCTTGGTGAAGGCCTGCAAAAAGGCCTTGATCGCCGCTGGGTTCTCCTTGATGAGCTTGGGCGAAACGATGATCACGTTGCCATACAGCTTGACGCCGTTGTCCGCGTAGGGCAGCACCACCACATCGTCCGCCTTCACGCCGCGCGCCTCCAGGTTCAGCAGCGAGGTGAAGGTAAAGCCGGTGATGGCATCCACCTCGCCACGCGCCAACATGGTCTCACGCAGCGGTGGGTCCATGGCGGTCCATTGCACGCTGGCAATGCCATTGGCCTTTTGGAAGATCGGGAAGGCGCGTCGGCCCGCGTCAAACACCGGGGCGCCCAGCTTCTTGCCGTTCAGGTCGGCGGGGGTCTTGATGCCGGATTTCTTGAGCGCCATCACGGATGCAGGCGTGTTGTTGTAGACCATCATCACGGCCACCGGCTTGTTGGCCGCGTCGGGATTGTTGGCGTGGAATTCCATCAGCGCGGCCAGGTCCGCAAAACCGATGTCGTAACTGCCCGAGGCCACCCGCGTCACGGTGCCGCCAGAGCCGTTGCCTGCGTCGATGCTGACGTTGAGGTTGGCGTCCTTGAAGTAGCCTTTGGCCGCAGGCACCAAAAACAGCGCCGCCGGCCCCTCAAAGCGCCAGTCGAGCTGGAATTTGAGCGCGGTGGTCTGCGCCTGGGCGCTGGCAAAAGCGAAAGCAGCGGCAATGACCGCAGTGGCTTGGAGAAAGGTGCGTCGCGTCATGAAAGCTCCTGAGCTGGGTAGGGATAAGGATTCCGAAAGAGGACACGCAAAAAGAATGCCGGACGGATTGCTGGGCCATGGGTGTCTTGCCCCATTTTGGGGCAAGACAGGCCCCGATTTGCTCAGGTGCAACCCGATACCTGGCCCGGCCCCAAGCCGCGCGCACCGGAGCTGCTCCACACACAATTGAGTGTTACACTTATTTATGTGTAACACCCACACCAAAGGCTAGTCATGGCAGAAACC
Organism: Candidatus Rhodoferax randersensis; assembly: GCA_016718155.1. Taxonomy (GTDB): domain Bacteria; phylum Pseudomonadota; class Gammaproteobacteria; order Burkholderiales; family Burkholderiaceae_C; genus Rhodoferax_D; species Rhodoferax_D randersensis. Next base: position 1,850 of record JADKEH010000015.1, read on the forward strand.
GTCAATTTCACGGGCGCGGTGGATCGCGAGTTGCTCAAGCGCGCCAAAGTAGTTGCCGCCAAGTCAGAAACCTCGCTCAACGCCTTGTTCAACACCGAGCTGCGCCATCTGGTGGACACTTTCGAAGCCGCTGAAAGCGCAGGCAATCAGAACTTCCGAACCCTGCTCGATTTCTCGCTCGGCAAAATTGACGACCTCACGGCGATGCAAACCTTGGGCCTTGACAGCCAGGAAGACCTGTTTCTACTAATGGCGCAAGCGCACTTGCCGATGCCCAGACTGCCGGAGCAAGTGACCCAAAGCATGGTGGAAGAACTAAACGCGCTGATGCGGTGAGTACCCACCCGGTGACCCCCGCTCAGGTTGTTCTATTGCCCGACGCGGGGCCGCTGATCACATTGGCCTACGCCAATGCCTTGGACTTGCTGCTCCGACCGCAATGGTCGGTGCAACTGGTCGATATGGTGCTGCACGAAGTCACCCGCAACCAGACGCCAAGCAGCGCACGAATCGCCGAGTGGGCGGCCAAGCTCCCCACCGTGCCGACGCGCGTCTTTCAACAGTACAGCGATGCCAAGGTGGCCGCGAAGGGCCAACTGCGCAAGGCCAATCTGGGCGAGTTGGCCATTCAGGAGTGCATGAACGAGTTCGCCCTGACTGCCCCGCCGACGGTTGGCGTATTTTTGTTCGAAGACCACAAAATTGCCCGAGCCAGCTTTCTGATCCCGGGCAACTGCCACAAGATCAGCACGCGGGCCTACTTGCTCTTCCTGGAGCAACGGGAGCTGCTTGATGCCGGGCAGACCGCCGCATCGGTGGAACGCGCGGCAATTCAAAACAGCCGCAGCTTTTCACGACTGCACTTTCCACCACCCTACAAAGGGCTGGAATAAAGCCTCGGCCTGGGCGGACCGGCAGGCCGGGCCGTTTGGGGCCAGGGATTGCCACGTGTTCGCAATGACGATGCTCTTGCATGTCACCGGCTCGCCCTACAACCACTCGCGCCACACCGCCAACGCCACGGCCAGGATCACTGGGCCCAGGAACAGGCCCACCAGACCAAATGCGGCCAGCCCGCCCAGCACGCCGAACAGGGCCAGGATGAAAGGCACGTTGCTACCACGGGACAGCAGCATCGGGCGCACGATGTTGTCCACCCAGGACACCACCAGCACGCCCCACAGCAGCAGGCCAATGCCAGCCGTGGTCTGCCCGGTGAACAGCAGCCACAGCCCGGCCGTGCCCCACACGACGGGCGTGCCAAAGGGAATCAGCGCAATCAGCACCGTCAAGGCGGCCAGCGTGGCCGGCGCCGGCAGCCCGGCCACCCAGTAGCCCAGGCCCGCCACCAGCCCTTGCACGATGGCCGTGAGCACAATGCCATAGACCACCGCACGTGTGGTGTTGGCCACCGCGTCCACATAGCCCTGGGTGCGCTCACCCAGCAAGCCCTTGAGCACAGTGCGCGCCTGGTCCAGCAGGCTGTGGCCGTGCAGGTAGACAAAGAAAAGGGTGAACAGCGCAAAGCCCAGCTTGGCCAGGTTCTTGCCCACGCCGCCCACCAGCGCCCAGGTTTCGGTGTCGAGCTTGCCGATCAGGTTCTTGATCTCGGTCTGCCAGCGCATTGGCTCGACCATCACCGCCTGCAGCCAGGCGGCCAGCTCCGGGCCGACGACGGGCAGGCTGGCTACAAAGGGGGGCGGACGCAGCCGGCCGGCGGCCATCTCGGCGGCCAGGTGATCGGCCAGCGCGCCGGCATCGGCCTGCAGTAGGAAGAACAGCCACAGCGTGGGCAGCACCACCAGGGCCGACATGCACAGCGTCATACACAGCGCGCTCAGCCAGGCCCGATTGCCAGCCAGGCGCAACAGCCGCTCAAATAGCGGCCAGGAGGCAAACGCCAGAATGCCGGCCCACAGCATCGACACCACAAAGGGGGCCAACACCACCGCCACGGCGGTGGCCAGCATGGCCACAATCAACCCGAGCACGATTAGCCGGATCGTCTCGCTGTTGATCGGCTGGCGTGGCATCATGGCTTGCCCAAGAGCAGTTGTGCCAGCTCCGGCGGTGGCATCAGGCGTATGCCCTCCTCATTGGCATAGCGCTGCGCCTTGTCGCTCACAGGCGCCAGGCACACGTAAGTGGCCTGTTGTGCGCCCTGGGCACGCTGCTCAAAGGCCAGGTCCCGCAGCGCCTCCACGCCGTGGTTGGCCGCTTTCCAGCGTTTGCAGCTCACCAGCGTGGTCGTCCCGCCCTTGACCAGCTGCAAGTCCGCCGCCGCGCTGTTGAGCCGCGTCACCTCGTAACCTTGCCGACCAAAGGCCTGCTCCAACTCGCTTGAAAAATCCCGCCACGACATCTCGCCAGCGCGCGCCAGCGCCGCGTCCAGCCGCTCTGGGTTGGGCGCGTGCCACTGCCGCCAGGCCCGGATGACGCCGATCACCAGAAACGGCAGGCCACCCATCACACCAAACGGCACGTATTGCGCGGGCAACAAGGCCTTTGCGCCGAGGGCGAAGCCAGCCACGATCAGGATGCTGACCCACCACGGCGAGCGCAGCAGAATCGCAAACAACGAGTTTTTAGCCATCTTGTATTTCATACACCTGCCATCGAGTCCACTGCCACATAAGGACCTGAAGTGTACGAGCCCACGCACAGCGCGTCACGCTGGCGACGGCCGTCATGACACAAGACCCGTCTATAGTGTTCAGACCGATCAGCCGAGACCCCATCATGAGCATTCGCAACCTCGACTCCCTGTTTGACCCCTCCTCCATCGCCGTCATCGGCGCCTCGCAACGCGTGGGTAGCCTGGGCGCCATGGTGTGGCACAACCTGACCCGTGGCAACTACGGGGGGCGCCTGTTTGCGGTCAATCTGAAGGACCGCGAACTCGACGGCCACAAGGTGGTTGCCCACGCGAAGGATTTGCCCGAGGTGCCCGCGCTGGCCGTGGTCTGTACCCCGCCGGCCACGGTACCGGGCCTGATCAAGGAACTGGCCGAACTGGGCACGCGCGCGGCCGTGGTGATGACCGCCGGTATGGACGCCACGCAGAAGCAGGCCATGCTGGCGGCGGCCCGCCCCCACCTGCTGCGCATCCTGGGCCCAAACTGCCTGGGCCTGCTGGCGCCGCACAAGGGTCTCAACGCCAGTTTTGCGCATACCGATGCACTGCCCGGCGAGCTGGCCTTTGTGTCGCAATCGGGCGCCTTGGTCACCGCCATGCTGGACTGGGCCCAGGGGCGTGGCATTGGCTTCTCGCACTTTGTGTCGATGGGCGAACACGCCGACGTGGACTTTGGCGACATGCTGGACTACCTCGCCAGCGACCCCAAGACGCGTGCCATTTTGCTGTACATCGAGTCGATCGAGTCGCCGCGCAAGTTCATGTCGGCGGCGCGCGCCGCCGCGCGCAACAAACCGGTGATTGTGGTCAAGGCCGGGCGCTCGCCGCAGGGCCAACTGGCGGCGGCCTCGCACACCGGGGCGCTGGCCGGTTCGGACATGGTCTATGACGCGGCCATCGACCGCGCTGGCATGTTGCGCGTCAACACGCTGCAAGAGTTGTTTTTGGCGGCACAGACCTTGTCGCGCTTTCGCACCAATACCAGCGATGTGATGACGATCCTGACCAACGGCGGCGGCGCCGGTGTGATGGCGGCCGACGCGGCCGCCTGGGCCGGCGTGACGCTGGCGCAGCTCAGCGAGGCCACGCGGGAGAAGCTGGACGCGGTATTGCCCGCCAACTGGTCACACGGCAACCCGGTGGACATCATTGGCGATGCCCCCGTGGCGCGCTACCAGCAGGCGCTCAAGATCCTCACTGACGACCCCACCACCGGAGCGCTGCTGTTCATCCACGCGCCTACGGCAATCGTGCCCAGTGCCGAGATCGCGCGCGCGCTGGTGCCCCTGGCCCAGCATGAGAGCTATGTGCCACCACGCCTGATGAGCTGCTGGCTGGGTGATCCAGCGGTGGCCGAGGCTCGCCAGATCTTTCAAGGCGCCGACATCGCCAACTTCTACACCCCCGAACAGGCCGTGCGGGCCTTTGCCATGCTGGGCAACTACCGGCGCAACCAGGCCGAGCTGAGCGAGGCGCCATCGGCCCTGCAGGCCGATTTGCGCCCAGACACCGCAACCATCAAGGCGATCATCAGCAAAGCCCTCGCTGCTGGGCGTGACATGTTGACCGAGCCCGAGGCCAAGGCCGTGCTGGAGGCTTGCCACATCACGGTGGTGCCGACGCGCCGGGTGCGCGCCAGCCCGGCGGCAGCCGTCAAGGCGGCGCTGGCGATCGGCTTCCCGGTGGTGCTGAAGATTCTGTCGGACGACATCTCGCACAAATCGGATGTAGGTGGCGTAGCGCTGAATCTGCGCGACGAGGACGACGTGCGCGCCGCCGCCCGCACCATGCTGGCGCGGGTCAAGCGGCAACAACCCGGCGCCGTGATCCAGGGTTTCACAGTACAGACCATGCTGCAGCGTGCCCACGCGCAAGAGCTGATCATTGGCAGCGCCACCGATCCGGTGTTCGGCCCGGTGATCCTGTTTGGCCAGGGCGGTACGGCGGTGGAGGTGATGGCCGACCGTGCCATCGCCCTGCCCCCGCTGAACACGCAGTTGGCCAAGGCGCTGGTGGCGCGCACCCGTGTATCGCGCCTGCTGGCGGGCTGGCGTGACACCCCGGCGGTGGACGAGGCGGCCGTGCACCGCGCGCTGGTGGCGGTGTCGCAACTGCTGGCCGAGGTGCCCGAAATTGCCGAGCTGGACATCAATCCGCTGATTGCCAACTTTGAGGGCGCCGTAGCGCTGGATGCCCGAATCAAACTCAGCGCCGCCTGCCCTGCCGGGGCAGCCAACTTCGCCATCCGACCCTACCCGTCCGAGTTCGAAGAGAGCCTGGTGTGGCAGGGGCGCGCCATCTGCGTGCGTCCGATTCGCCCCGAGGACGAAGCGCGGCACATGGAATTTTTGCAGCACCTCGACCCCGAAGACATCCGCATGCGGGTGTTCTACAGCCGACGCACCATGGAGCGCACCGAGCTGGCGCGCCTGGTGCAGATCGACTACGCGCGCGAAATGGCCTTCGTGGCACTGGCCCCGGGACCGGACGGCGAGCCGCAGACCCTGGGCGTGGCGCGCGCCATGGTGGACCCGGACAACATCGAGGCGGAGTTTGGCGTGATCGTGCGCTCCGAACTCAAGGGCCAGGGTCTGGGCACGCTGCTGATGGCCAAGCTGATCACTTACCTGCGCCAGCATGGCACCCAGCGTCTGGTGGCGACGGTGTTGGGGCAAAACGACCGCATGTTAAGACTGAGCAAACAGCAAGGGTTTCAGGAACGCCCACACAACGAAGGCGGTGACGGCACCAAGTCGCTGTTCCTCACGCTCAATTGAAGCCCGCACGCTGCGCTGACATGACCCCTACCCGCCGCACCGTACTCAAGGCAATTTCGCTGGCACCGACTGCAATGGCCGCCCACGGGATGGCATCCGCCGCCGCTGGCGCTGCGTCCCGGCTGGCGCTGGTCGTGGGCAACAATGCCTACACGTCGTCGCCGCTGGACAATGCCACCCATGACGCTCGCGCCATCGCCGAGGTGCTGCAGCGCGCCGGGTTCAGCGTTGACCTGAAGCTCGACACCACCCGGCAAACACTGATCGCCGCGATCGATGCATTTGGCAAGCGCGTGGCGGGGCCTGACATCGAGCTGGCCTTGTTCTATTACGCGGGCCACGGGGTACAGATCGACTGGCGCAACTACTTGCTGCCGATCGATGTCGCGGTCAGGTCGGCCGACGACATCAAGGACCAATGCATCGATCTGGGTCGGCTGCTCGGTCACCTCTCCAAAGCCAAGGGCAAATCCCACGTGGTCATCCTCGACGCGTGTCGCAATAACCCGTTTGGCGCCAGCTACCGGCCCGCGCAAGCAGGCTTGAGCCAGTTTGACGCGCCGCCGGGTAGCCTGCTGGCCTATGCCACGGCGCCAGGACGCGTGGCGGCGGACAGCGGCCACGGCAAACACGGGCTCTACACCGAGCACCTGCTGCGTGAATTGGCGGCACAGGAAACGCGGCTGGAAGACGCCCTCAAGCGCGTGCGCCTGAACGTTCGTCTGGCTTCGCGCGGCAGGCAGATTCCGTGGGAGTCGACCTCGCTGGAGAACGACATCTTCCTGTTCCCGGCGAGCACCAAGCTGACTGCCGAGGAACTGGAGAAGTTGTTTGAAGTCGAACTGGCAACCTGGACGCGGATCAAGGCCTCGAAGAACGCCGACGACTGGATCGCCTACCTGCGCCAGTATCCCAATGGCAAGTTCAGCGAGATCGCCCAGACCCGGCTTGGCCACATCCTTGCGCGCGCCGACCAGGCCCCGACCATGGCGGTGGATGCCCCCAACAGCCTGCCCCCAATCCATCCGCATTCAGCCGGCACCTATCCCCTGGGCCGCAAGTTCTCGGTGGGTGACCGGGCTCGCTATGTGCTGACGGACGCCTTGACCGGCGTCCAGATCGCCAACTATGGCCATCGCGTCACGCGCGTTGACGAGGACGCCGACCGCGTTGAGATCAACAATGGCCAGGTGATCCTGGACACCATGGGCAATCCTCTGAAGAAAGGGGTGGTCGAGTTTGACCCACCCCTGCAGGCCTTTCCCACCGAGCTGCAACTTGGCAAGAAGTGGACCGCCGCCTTCAAGCGAACCGAGGCTGGCGGGGTGAGCCACGGCTCCTACGACATGAAGGTGGTCAGCCGTGAGCGGCTCACGGTGGCCGCCGGGCAGTTTGACACCTTCAAGATCGAAGGGCACGGTTGGAGCCGCAGCAGCAACGCACGGCTGGAAATCAACCTATGGGTGGTGCCGGGCCTCAATTTCAACGTGCGGCAAGAGTCGATGGCGCGCAACCGGTCCAGCATCCTCACCGCAGAACGGACCGATCTGGTCGCGTTTGCGCAAAAGGCCTAGTCAGGCGCCCTCCCCGTGGCCTGCCGCGTCAGCGCTGCCTGCGCCAGCAGCCAGTCGCAAAAAGCGCGGATCTCCGGCCGATCGGCGCTGCGCGGCGCGACGATCAGCCAGTAGGCCATGGGTGAATCCAGTCGCATGCCGGGCAATATCTCCACCAAATCCCCCGAGGCCAGGCTGTCGGCCACCAGCGGCATGCGGGTCAGCGCCACCCCCTGCCCAGTGAGGGCGGCCTGGGCAATCTGGTGGGCGTAATTGAAGTAGAGCCAGCGCTTGGGCTCCAAGGTCTTGAAACCATGGTGGTCCAGCCAGCGCCGCCAGGTCAGCCACTGCAGGTTGTGCGTGCGGTGCGCATCGCTGGCTTCGATCAGGGCGAAATGCACCAGGTCTTCGCCGCGCTTGAAGGCATGCCCGCTCTTGAGCAACCACGGGCTGGCCACCGGGGTGAGCTGCTCGCCAAACAAGCGCACCGCATCAGACGGCACGTTGCCGGGCCGGGTGTAACGCAGGGCCAGGTCGATGTCGGTCGTTTCCAGGTCCACCGGCACGTCGGTGGCATCGATGCGGATGTCGATGTCCGGGTGCGCGCTTTGAAACGCTTCCAGGCGCGGGATCAACCACATCGAGGCGAACGACGCCCAGGTGCTGATGGCCACGCTCTTGCGCCCGGCACTGCGCCGGATCAGGCGCACCGCGCTGTCCATGCGCTCCAGCGAGGGCAACACGGCGCGCAGCAACTGGGCGCCAGCGCTGGTCAGCTCCACCGCGCGGGTATGACGCAGGAACAGGCTGACGCCAATCTCCACCTCCAGCGCCTGAATCTGGCGGCTCACGGCGCTTTGCGTCAGCGACAGCTCCTCAGACGCCGCCCGAAAGTTCAAGTGCCGCGCCACCGCCTCGAAGGCCCGCAGGTGGCCGACCGCAATCGCGCGCGTGCGCAGGTGGTTTTCAGAGTGCTGCATGGTGGGGTGCCGGACCAGTGGACGGTGTCCTGATTAATGCTGAACTGGAATGAATGGTAGCGTTGCATTTCATTGGACGAAGCAGGGTTAACCCCCGATCATTCAGGTCTTAATCGCACCAAAGGAGCCTCCCATGAACGCACCGCGCTTTCTGAAACTGTCCGCCCGCCGGGCCGCCAGTCCGGCTGACACCGCCTGGTCCCTGCCCCAGGGCCAGGCGACCAGTCTGCGGCCGCGCCAGGAAGCCACCCTGCAAGTCACCCAGGGCCATGTGTGGATCACCTTCGACGGCCCGCACAGCGGCCACGGCAATGAGTCGGGTGACCATTTCCTGAGCAAGGGCGAGCAGTTGCTGGTGCGCGCTGGCCAGCGCCTGGTGTTGGAGCCGCTCGGCCAACCCGGCGCGCCTGCGGCGCGGCTTCACTGGGCCCCGCCGCGCACCACCAACCTGGCCTCCAATGCCCGACAATCGCGGCAAGGAGGTGCCTATGGGGTGCACGAAATGGCTTGTTGCGACGCTGTGTAGCACGGGCTTGCTGCTGGGCTGCGGTGGCGGTGGTGGCGACACGTCACCACCCGAGCCACCATGGCGTCGCGGCACGCTGCTGCAAAACCCGCCCCCACGTACCGCGTCGTGGTCCGCGGCGGCACTCAAGGCGCGCCTGAACGGCAGCAGCACCCGCGACCAGGCCCTGCTGGTGATGACCGGCGACCCGGTCTGTGGCGTGGATGTGCACCACCTGCAGTACACCACCGTCGGTGGCGTGGAGGAGCGAACCACGGCCTCTGGCGCGTTGGATGGTTCCCACCGGCACCGACCCACGCTGCAGCGGCGCCCGACCGATGGTGTTGTACGCGCACGGCACCAACCCGGCCAAGCGCTACAACCTGGCCAGCCTGGCCGATGACGGTAACCCCGCTTACGGCGAAAGCCTGCTGCTGGCGGCGTTCTACGCGGCCAGGGGCTACATCGTGGTGGCCCCGAATTACGCCGGCTACGACAGCTCGACCCTGCCCTACCACCCGTTCCTGGTGGCCGACCAACAATCCAGGACATGATTGACGGCTGGACTGCCCGCAACAACCGCGCTGCCTGCCGTCAGCACGGCCGTGCGGTCCGGCGGCAAGTTGTTCCTGGCCGGCTATTCACAGGGTGGTTATGTTGCCATGGCCACCCATCGCGCCATGCAGCTGGCCGGCATCAGCGTGCGCGCCAGCGCGCCAATGTCGGGGCCGTACGCGCTGGCGGCTCAGACCGACGCGGCGTTTTACGGCCGCGTGCAATTTGGCAGCACGCTGTTTGGCGCCCTGCTGACCAGCAGCTACCAAAATGTCTATCGGAACATTTACAGCGCGCCCGGCGACATGTTTGAGCCCGCCTACGCAAGCGGCATCGAGTCCTTGTTGCCCGGCCCCGACGTCGCCACCTTGCTGGCCAGCGGCAAGTTGCCCGAGTACGCCTTGTTCTCCAGCACGCCGCCCACCGCGCCATCGGGCTCCGCGTTGCAGGCCCTGCTGGCCGCCAGCACCCCAGCGCATACCGGCACGGCCATGGACGCTGTGTATGCCATTGGCTTTGGCACCCACAACCTGTTGACCAACGGCGCGCGACGGGCCTACCTGGAGGACGCCTTGCTGCACCCGGACGGGGCAATACCAACGCCGGGCAACGGCCTGCCCGCAGCCACGCCGCAGCACCCCTTGCGGGTGGCGACCCGACTCAACGACCTGCGAGGCTGGAGCCCATCCGCCCCGGTGCTGCTGCTGTGGTGGCGAGACGATGCCACGGTGCCTTTTGCCCTCAACAGCCGCGCGATGGGCGCCTGTGGTCAGGCTTGCCCAGCGGGCAGGTCGGCGTGCTCGATGTCGATTCGACCCAAGTGGCTTTGACGATCCTTTCCGGGCCGAGAAGCTCGGCTTTGCGGTGGTCAAGACTGCCATCATCGCGCAGGCCAGGTTATCGGGCCAAGACGCCAGCCTGGAGGTAGCGCGCAACTACCACGCGGGTCTGCTGCCGTTTTGTCACTCGGCCGCACGCACGTTTTTCGACCGGTTCTGACCCGGCGTCAACCCCGGCCGTGCCTTGTCAACTCGCGTTCTTGCGCCGCAACTTGGGTGTATCGGCCGCCTGGCAGGCCCGCCGATAGGCCTGTAGCGTCTTCTGGACGCGGCCCAGGATCGTCTCGGCCGCGTAGTCGCCCGCCACTGTACCCATGCCGCTGGCGAAACCGGTCAGCAGCTCGATGCCATCGCTGGCCTGCTCGGCGGTGTAGATATGGAACAACCCCTCGCGCACCGCCTCGACCACGTCGGGATCGAGCATCAGCTGGCGCCGGTTGCGATCGGGAATCAGCACGCCCTGGCTGCCATCCAGGCCAGCCGTGCGGCAAATGCGAAAGTAGCCTTCGATCTTCTCGTTGACACCACCAACCGGCAGCACCTCGCCATGCAGGTTCACGGCGCCCGTCACGGCAATGCCCTGCTTGAGCGGCAAACCCGCCAGGGAGGACAGCAGCACGAACAACTCCGCGCACGAAGCCGAGTCGCCCTCCACGCCCATGTACTCCTGCTCGAACACGATCGAGGCATTGAGCGCCAGCGGCGCGATGTGCGCGAACAGGGCCGACAGGTAGCCGTGCAGGATCAGCACGCCCTTGTCGTGGATCGGGCCGGACATCTCGACCTCGCGCTCGATGTTGAGCAGCCCTCGCTGCCGGCAAAGGTGCGCGCCGTGATGCGCACCGGAAACCCAAAACGGTAGTCGCCCAGGTCGATCTGGGTCAGGCCATTGAGCTGGCCCACCTTGTCGCCGCGCAGGGTCATCAGCCGGTCGCCATCGGTAATGGTTTCCTGCAGGCGCTGGTCGGGGTAGTCATGGCGCTGCTTGCGCGCAAGCAGCGCCGCCTGCACATCGCGCGCCTCCACCAGCGTGCCGGCGCGCGCGCGGCACAAGGCGGCGCTCTCCATCACCAGCGCCTCGGTGCTGGCGAAGATCGCGCTTTGGCGCGTCTGGTCGTCCACCTCGCGGTGCGAGTCCTCCAGCAGGCTGGCCACGGCCGCGGCCGAAAAATGCGGCAAGCCGAGACGCTTGCAGACGTGGGCGACAAACACCCCGCAGGCACTGTAGGTCTGCTCGGTGGAGGTGAAGCTCTCGGCAAAGTCCACCTTGACGCGAAAACGCCGCCCAAACTCCGGGTCGGCCTCCTGCAATTCGTAATACTGCTCGATGGAGCCGACCAGCACGATCTTGACCTCCAGGTCAACCGCCTCGGGCTCCAGCGATACCGAGGCGATCGGGGCAATCATCGGACAGGGTTCTTCAATCTGCAGGCGTCCGTTGCGCAGGAAGCGCCGCAGCTTCTCCCACACCACCTCATCGGTCAACAAATCGCGCAAGTGCAGCATCAAAGAAACCGCCATGCGCATTGAGCAGGCTGCCGGCACGGATGCGGGAGAAGTCGGTCACCAGCGCGTCCTCTTCAGGCTGGTACTCGATGCTGCCAAACAGGGTGCGAAACGAGGGGTTGTTCTCGATGATCACCGGCGCGCCCCGCATCGCGCCGTTGTCCACCAGCAGGTTCACCCGGTAGCGCGCCAGGACGGTCAGCAATGCCGCCTGACGAGCCTCGTCGTCCGTGTCGGAGACCTCGAACCACTCCAGGTTCTCCAGCACATCGTGCTGGACTTGTTCCAGGTAGGCGCCGAGCTTGACCGAATCCTTGATCTGCTTCTTGAGACCGATGCGAATGGCCTGGATCTCACGCTCCAGCACTGGCTTCACGATCTGGCGGCGCAGCGTCGCCAGGCCCTCGTTCATGACCCGCTCCATGGGCCGGGTCTTGTCCAGAAAGCGCGTGATCTCGTCACGCAGCTCCTGCTCGGCCTGGTCGATCTGAACGCGCCGCTCCTTGGGCAGCGAGCGTGCCTCGGCCTCGGTCAAGGCATTGCCCTTGTCACCCAGCAGGGTGAACACCAGGTGCCCGTTCTCGCGGTACAGGGCAAAGCTGCGCGCTTCGGCAAACGCATCCAACTCTGCATAGGCCCGGGCTTCCTCGATCTTGTAGGCCTTCTCGATGCGCTCGCTCTCGGTCTTGAACTCCTGGCCACCCAGTCGCTCGGGGATGTCTTTTGCAGGGTCTTGCACATTTGCGCCATCAGTTGGCGCAACTCGCGGCCCTGCCCGGGCGGCATGCGCAGCGCACGCGGCTTCTCGGGGGCATCGAAGTTGTGCAGGTAACACAGGTCGGGTGGCACGGGTTTGTTGGCCGCCACCGACAACATTTCCTGGCGCATCAGAGAAGCGCGACCACTGCCCACCTCGCCCAGCACAAACAGGTTGTAGTCAGGCTGCTCCATGCCCAGCCCGAAGCGCGCGGCGGTCTGGGCGCGCTCTGACCGATCCAGGGCAGGGCAAATGCACCAGTTCGAAGGTATCTGAAAAACCCAGCGATGGCGGGTGGATGGTGACGCGCAAATCGTCGGGGGCAAGGCTTGAGATGGACATGGTTGAGTCCATTGTCATGCAAAACCGGCGCGCCAACCGTGCTGACTGACATGGGCTCTCGCTCACCTTGCATCATGCAAGGGCACCGCCATTGCGAGCCTCCAGTTCCGGGTCTGAACTGCACACGGACCTTGAACCAGTGTCGTCATCGCGAGCCTCCCGAATCCGGACCAACACCGCACACGGATTTTGAACCTGATGGCGTCACTGCGAGCGTAGCGCGGCAGCAGCGCCGCCACGGCGGTGCTGATTGGCCATGTGGCCGGCGGCACATCGACGATCCGGGTCGGCGCGGGCGGCATCATGCTGCCCAACCATTCGCCACTGGTGATTGCCGAACAGTTTGGCACGCTGGCGTCGCTCTACCCTGGGCGCATCGACCTCGGGCTGGGACGCGCACCTGGCTCCGACCCGGTCACGGCGCGCGCGCTGCGCCGCAACCTGGCCTCGGACCCGGACGAGTTCCCCCGTGATGTGGTCGAGTTGATGGACTACTTCTCGGCCAGTTCCAAAGGCCCCGTGCACGCGGTGCCCGGCCAGGGCATCAACGTGCCGATCTGGATTCTGGGCTCCAGCCTGTTCGGCTCACAACTTGCAGCCGCGCTGGGCCTGCCCTATGCCTTTGCCTCCCACTTTGCGCCGCAGCAGATGATGCAGGCCATCGCGCTGTACCGCGCCAACTTTCGTCCGTCGGCGCAGTTGGCCAAACTGTATGTGATGCTGGGCTTCAATGTGTTCGCCGCCGACAGTGACGAGCAGGCGGCCCTGCTGGCCACGTCCATGCAACAGGCCTTTGTCAACCTGCGCAGCGGTCGCCCGGCGCGCCTGCCCCCGCCAGTGGCCGATTACCCCAAGCTGGTCGGCCCGGCTGAGCGCGCCTTGCTAGACAGTGTCATGTCTTGTGCCGCGATCGGCGCGCCCGACACCGTGCGTGCCAGTCTGAACGCCTTCATCGCGCGCACCGGCGCGGATGAACTGATGATCACCTCGCAGATCTTCGACCACGCCGCGCGGCTGCGCTCGTACGAAATCACGGCTGGTCTGTTTCAGGCGGGCTGATCAGCCGCCCGCGCGTTTGACGACGTAGCCCTGGGCCTTGAGCAACTCGACCACACGGTCGCAATGGTCGCCCTGCACCTCAATCACGCCATCCTTGACGGTACCGCCCGAGCCACAGGCAGTCTTCAACTGCTTGCCCAATTGCTGCAGGGCCATGGCATCCAGCGCCACACCCTTGACCAGCGTTACCGCCTTACCGCCCCGGCCCTTGCTCTCCCGCGACACCCGCACCACACCATCGCCTGCCGCATTGGCCTGTTTCGCGCCGCATTGGCACTGAGCCAGCGGCTGGCGGCAGCCGGGGCACATGCGACCGGAGTCGGTGGAATAGACCAGGCCACAGCTGGGTTTATTGGGCTTCATCGGCGTGTACTTTGGTCTGGTCTCAATCAGGCTTGAATTCGGCCTCGAACTTGACCGCGTCGGCGGCCAGCTCGAAGGTCACCAGTTGCCCCATCTTGCGATCGGCCAGCCGGTGCGCCGCGAACAGGCTGTATTTACCCCTCAGATAGAAACAGGGCAGGTCAATCAGGGCATAGGGAAAGGGTACAAACACCTGGTGCTCGAAGATCTCGCGGTGCACATTCTTGGGCGACGGGAACAGGGTGTAAGCGTCGGTGTGGATAGATCGTTCTGACATGGTGCGAAGCGCGGTAAAGTGGTGGGTGCTTCAACCGGATTGAAGCACGGATTTGCGCACCGCCAACGCTTGACAGAAGGAACCTCACCATGACCCGGCACAACGACCCTTCACACCCAGAGTGGGGCGGACTGCCAAGGTGCTGCCCCTGATCCGCGGTGGCAACCTGGACGCCGCGCTGGCCCAGATCAAGGTGGCGCCCAGCGTCAAGGACCTCAAGCAATTGCAGACCACGCTGGCTGCCGCCAAACTCAAGCCACAGCCCGTGGTGGACGTGGCCATCGCCGACCAGATCGACGCCCTGCTGGGCTCGCGCTTGCATCGCTCGCCCTAAGCCTGCCGCTGGGCCGCCCCAAGGCAGGTTGCGCCCCCTTGGGGGGCAGCGAGGACACGCAGTGCCGAGCGTGGGGGCTTAAGCCTCCACCAGCAGCCGGTATCCCACCGCCGTCTCGGTGAGCAAGTGGCGGGGCTGAGCCGGATCGGCTTCGAGTTTCTGTCGCAGATGACCCATGTAGATGCGCAGGTAATGGCTGTGTTCAGAGTGTGCAGGCCCCCACACTTCGCGCAACAACTGCCGGTGCGTCATGACCCGCCCGGCGTTGGCAACCAACACCGTCAGCAGGCGGTACTCGATGGGGGTGAGGTGCACCTCGGCACCGGCGCGGCGAACGATACGGACCTGACGATTGACTTCCACGTCGCCAAACCGGAACACCGTGTCACGCTCACTCGCAGCGCCGTTGTGCGGATCGCCTGACGCGACACGGGGACGGCGCAGATTGGCACGCACCCTTGCCAACAGCTCGCCCACTCCGAAGGGCTTGGTCAGGTAGTCGTCCGCGCCCGCATCCAGTGCGGCGATCTTGTCAGCCTCGTCGGTGCGGGCTGACAGCACCACGATGGGAACGTTCGACCAGCCGCGCACGTCCCGAATCAGGTCCAGACCATTGCCATCGGGCAGGCCCAGATCCACCACCAGCAAATCCGGCTTGCGGGTTCCGGCGTCCAGCAAACCACGTTTGGCGGTATCGGCTTCATGGACCTGCCAGCCCTCCGCCTCCAGCGCGGCACGCACAAAGCGGCGAATCTGGGGCTCGTCTTCGATCAGAACAGCTACGGGTGCTGGCATGCGGGATTATTGCTACTTCCAGAACCACCGTTATTGCGAGCGCAACGTGGCAGGCCATGACCCCAGCACGACAACATGGATCGCCACGGCCTACGGCCTCGCGATGACGGGACGTTCGTCATTGCGAGCGCAGCATCCGCGTCAAGGCCCGTCATTGCGCGCGCGGCAGCCCGTCATTGCGAGCGTAGCGCGGCAATCCATCTTTGCGCGCCCTCCAATATGGATCGCCGCGCTGCGCTCACGATGACGGGGTAGGAGCTTTGGCAACCACAAGGCAGCTGCGCTCGCAATGACAATTGGCATTGGGGAATCCTCTCAATGGAAGTTGTTTCACGTCGTCTCCAAGGCGGGCGGTTCGGGCGGTGGCGTGCGTGGCAGGGTCACGGTGAATTCTGCACCACCGCCAAACGCTTGCGCCGCAGTGATCTGCCCGCGATGAGCCTCCACGATCGCTTTGCAGATCGCCAGACCCAGGCCCACGCCACGTGTCGATGACTCGGCTTGCCCGCGTGTGAACTTCTCGAACAGCGCCGCCTCCTGCCCCTTGCTCGACGCCGGCAAACCAGGCCCGAAGTCGCGCACCCGAATCTCCAGCGCCGTGGGGGTAGCTTTCGCGCTGACCACCACCGCGGGATTGGCTGCCGGCGTGCCCACTCCGTATTTGGCGGCGTTCTCCAGCAGGTTGACCAGCACCCGCTCCATCAGCGCGGCATCAAATTCCACCAATGGCAAGTCCGCCGGAATATCCGTGCGCACGGCCAGCTCACCCAAGGCATGACGGGCAGAACGGATGGCGCCACCCACCACCTCCTCCACCGACTGCCAGTCCTTGCGCAGGTTGGCTTGCCCGCTCTCCAGACGTGCCATTTCCAACAGATTGGAGACCAGGGAACTCAATTCACGTGCCTCCTTGCCAATGGCGCGGGCACTGGCAGCTTGCTCGGGCGTCAGCGGGCTGGAGTTTGACAGCGACTCTGCTTGTCCCACCAAGGCCGTCAGCGGCGTGCGCACGTCGTGCGACATCGCCGCCAACAAGGTGTTGCGCAGGCGTTCCGACTCCATTTGCACCACTGCCGATTGGGCCACGTCCACGTAATGAACCCGCTCCAACGCAATGGCAATCTGGCGTGCCAGCGTCTCCAACTGCTGCACCTGCTCCGGTATCAGCAGCCAGCGCGCTTGCGCTGGCTGCATGGCCAGCACGCCCCGAATCCGCATCGGCGCCTTCAGGGGCACGTAATGCCAGTTGCTCGATGGCAAGGTGGCAGTGGCCAGGCCGGCACGTTGACCATTGTGAAATGCCCAATCGGCAATGCTGGCGTCCAGCCCCGCTGGCACGTCATCACCGACCGACAGTTGATCATTGGCCCCCATCAACAGCACCTTGGCCTGTCCGCCAAAAGTCCTTTGGACTGCCGCTTCACCCAGTTCCACCACTTGCTCCGTTTGTAGCGCCGCCGACAGCTCCCGGGTCAATTCAAACAGGGCCTGGGCGCGCCGCTCGCGGCTGGCGGACACATTGGCCCCGAATCGCAGATTGGCGGTAAGCTGCCCAATCAGCAGACCCACCGCCAGCATGACGGCAAAGGTCACCAAATACTGCACATCACTCACCGCGAATGAAAACCGGGGCTGTACAAAGAAGAAGTCAAACGATGCCACCGACAACACCGCCGCCAACATGGCGGGGCCGCGCCCAAGCTTGACCGCGACCAACACGACAGCCAGCAGGAACAACATGACGATATTGGCCAGATCAAAGTAGCGCAACAGCGGCCAGGTCAACACCGTGGTCAACAGGCACGCCGCCGTGGCCCACGCATAGCGCGGCAAGTCATCGGTCCAGGACGGCAACTCGTCGCCATCCTTTACCTCCTGACGCATCGCCGGTGCCAGGCGGCGCACACTCTCGCTTGCGCCCACTTCGACGATGTCCATGGCGGGAGCCAGGGTAGCGAGTTGCCGGGTGATCGTCGGGCGTACCAGATGCCAGAACGCACTCCAGCGTCGTTGCGCCGGCCGGCCCACCAGCAGGCTGGCGCAGTTGAGCTGTTGCGCCTGTTGCAACAGCGCAGTGGCCACATCGTTGCCGGTCAACACGGCTGTGCTGCCACCCAGTTCATCAGCCAGTTTGAGCACGGCCAGGGTGCGGTCGCGCTCCACTGCGGCGCGCCGCTGCAGGGCCGGCGTTTCGACATACGCCGCGTGCCAGCGCACGTTAAGTTGCCCTGCCAAACGCGCGGCGCTGCGCACGGCATGTTCTGCCCCTTCATGCGGCCCGACACAAACCAGAATGGCGCCCGAGGTGTTCCAGGCAGGCGTGCCGCTGGCGCCAGCGGCGCCGCTGGCTTGGGACTGCTCGGTGCGGTAGCTGCGCACGTCGTCGCCCACATGCTCGGCGGTGCGACGCAGCGCGATTTCGCGCAGGGCAATCAGGTTGCCCTTGCGAAAAAAGTTCTGCGTGGCGCGTTCAGCCTGCTGCGGGATGTAGACCTTGCCGGCCTTCAGGCGGGATAACAACTCATCGGCGGTGACGTCCACCAGGATGATCTCGTCGGCCCGGTCCAGCACCGTGTCCGGCACGGTTTCGTTGACGCGAATACCGGTGATGGCGCCCACCGTGCCGTTAAGGCTCTCCAGATGCTGCACATTCAGGGCGGTCCAGACCTCGATGCCCGCGTCCAGCAACTCCTGCACATCCTGCCAGCGCTTGGGGTGGCGCGAGCCGGGTGCATTGCTGTGGGCCAGCTCGTCCACCAGCAACACTGCCGGGTGGGCCGCCAACGCGGCGTCCAGGTCAAACTCGCGCAAGGTCTGCCCCGGTAAGGCGCAGTTCGCGCAAGGGCAGCACTAGGTCAGCCCTGCCAGCAACTCACTGGTCTCCTTGCGGCCATGGGTCTCGACCACGCCGATCAGCACATCCTGCCCGGCCTGGTGTGCGCGCTGCGCCGCACCCAACATGGCGAAGGTCTTGCCCACGCCGGCGCTGGCGCCGAAGTAGATGCGCAGTTTGCCGGTTTGCGCACGAGTCTCTTCGCCGCGCAGCTTCTCCAGCAAGGCATCGGGGTCGGGACGGGTGTCGAGTTGGCTGCCCAATGTGCCTAAATGGAGTGCCTTAGCGAATGGTGGCAATGGATGTGACAACCAAGCGTATCACTGCAAGGCGGAGGGTTTGCGCGTGTCGAGCACCAGGTTCAACTGCAACACATTGACCGCTGGCTCCGCCAGCCAGGCGAAGCGGGTGCTGCGTGTGTTGGTCAACCAGCGCCTGCACCGCTCAGCGGCATGCCACGCAGCCTAGCCACCCGTGCCACCTGAAAGCTTGCCGCCGCCGGGCTGATGTGCGGGTCCAACCCACTGGCCGAGGCAGTAACCAAATCCACCGGCACCCGTGCGCTGTTACCAGGATCGGCGGCGCGCAGGGCCTCGATTCGAGCCTTTACGGCGTCCAGCAAGGCAGGGTTCAGCGGACCCAGGTTGGAACCACTCGAAGCCGAGGCGTTATACGGCGCGGGTCCGGTGGCCGAGGGACGACCCCAGAAGTGTTTGGGATCGCTGAAGTTCTGGCCAATCAAGGCCGAGCCAAGCGGCTTGCCGTCGCGCAGGATCAGGCTGCCTGCCGCTTGTGAGGGAAACAGCATTTGCGCGACACCGGTCACGACCAGGGGGTAGACCACGCCGGTTAGCAACGTGAGGACAAAGAAGAAGACCAGTGCGGGTCGAAGAATGTTTTTCATGGTGATTCCTTAAGGCGAATAGGGATGGCGTGCTGGCTCAGGCCAGATGCAGGGCGACCAGCAGCAGGTCAATCGCCTTGATGCCAACAAAGGGCACGATCAGCCCACCCAGACCATAGATCAACAGGTTGCGCCGCAACAGCGTGGCCGCGCCAACCGCCCGGTACTTGACACCCTTGAGCGCCAGCGGGATCAGGAACATGATGATCAAGGCGTTGAAGATCACCGCCGACAGGATGGCTGAATTTGGACTGCCAAGCTGCATCACGTTGAGGGCGCCCAACTGCGGGTAGGTGGTCACGAAAATCGCCGGAATGATGGCGAAGTACTTGGCCACGTCATTGGCGATCGAGAAGGTGGTGAGCGAGCCGCGGGTCATCAGCAGCGCTTTGCCGGTCTCGACGATTTCCAGCAGCTTGGTCGGGTTCGAATCCAGGTCCACCATGTTGCCGGCTTCCTTGGCGGCCTGGGTGCCACTGTTCATGGCCACCGCCACGTCGGCCTGCGCCAGGGCGGGCGCGTCGTTAGTGCCGTCGCCGGTCATGGCCACCAGGCGGCCCTCGGCCTGGTACTGGCGAATCAGCTTGAGCTTGTCCTCGGGCGTGGCCTCGGCCAGGAAATCGTCCACGCCCGCTTCGGCGGCGATGGCTGCGGCAGTGAGTTTGTTGTCGCCGGTGATCATCACGGTTTTGATGCCCATGCGGCGCAATTCACCAAAACGCTCCTTGATGCCGGTCTTGACGATGTCCTTGAGCTCCACAATGCCCAACACAAACCTGCCATCCGCCACCGCCAGCGGGGTGCTGCCTCGGCGCGACACCTCGTCGGACGCCCGCACCACTTCCGCCGGCACGTTGCCACCCAGCGCCTCGACGTGTTTGCGAATGGCGTCCACGGCGCCCTTGCGCAGTTGCTGGATGCTGCCGTCCGGCAGCGTCACATCGACCCCGCTCATGCGGGTTTGGGCCGTGAAGGGAACTTCGATGACCGCCCCCGGCAAGGTGCTCTCACAGCCAAGGCGTTGAGCCAGCGCAACGACGCTGCGCCCTTCAGGGGTTTCGTCCGCGGTGGAGGCCTGCATGGCGCACAAGCCCAGTTGCTTGGCGGTGACACCCGGCGCGGGCAGGAACGCCGAGGCCTGCCGATTGCCGTGGGTGATGGTGCCGGTTTTATCCAACAGCAGCACATCCACGTCACCGGCCGCCTCGACCGCACGGCCGGACGTGGCAATCACGTTGGCTTGCATCATGCGGCTCATGCCCGCCACTCCAATGGCCGACAACAGTCCACCAATGGTGGTCGGGATCAAACACACCAGCAGGGCAATCAGCGCGGTGATGCTGACCACGGTGCCCGCCTTGCCCGCCTCAACGCTGAAGATCGAGAACGGCAGCAAGGTCACGGTGACCACCAGGAACACGATGGTGAGTGCCACCAACAGAATGGTCAAGGCCACTTCATTGGGGGTCTTCTGGCGTTTGGCGCCTTCCACCATGCTGATCATGCGGTCCAGGAAGGACTCACCTGGGTTCACACCAATGCGCACCACCAGCCAGTCGGACAAGACCCGTGTGCCACCCGTGACGGAGGCAAAGTCTCCGCCCGACTCGCGCACCACTGGCGCCGATTCGCCGGTGATGGCGCTCTCGTCCACCGAGGCAACGCCTTCAATCACCTCGCCATCCAGCGGAATCATGTCGCCCGCGTCGACCAGCACCACATCACCTTTTCTGAGGTTCTCCGCTTCCTCAGGCAACCATGCGGTGCCGTGGTAGACCTTGTTGACCGGCTCTTTGAGTTTTTTGGCCCAGGTGCTCTTCTTCAGGCTCCGCAAGGAGGCGGCCTGTGCCTTGCTTCGGCCCTCGGCCAGCGCTTCGGCGAAGTTGGCGAACAACACGGTAAACCACAACCACAGGGCAATCGCCAGAATGAACCCAGTCGATGCTTCGCCCTGGCCCTGCAGCGCCTGCAGGCCCAGCAAGGTGGTCACGATGCTGCCGATGTAGACCACAAACATCACCGGGTTGCGCCACTGCACTTGCGGGCTGAGCTTGGTGAAGGACGCCTTGATGGCGGGCTTGACCAGCACCGGATCGAAGAGCGTCAGGGAAGTTTTCGTTTTCATAGCGTTGGCTCTCTTGTTCTGCGGTTCAACGGCCGGCCCACAACATCAGGTGTTCAACCATAGGCCCCAGCGCGAGGGCGGGCACGTAGTTGAGCAGGCCCACCAGCAGCACGGTGCCAATCAACAGCGTCACAAACAGCGGACCATGGGTTGGCATGGTGCCGGTCGTCACCGGTAGCCGCTTCTTGGCCGCCAAGGCGCCGGCAATAGCCAGCACCGGCACGATCACACCAAAACGACCCAGCCACATCGCCACACCCAGCAGCGTGTTGTAGAACGGCGTGTTGGCCGAGAGACCCGCAAAAGCGCTGCCGTTGTTGTTGGCGGCCGAACTCAGGGCGTAAAGAATCTCCGAAAAACCATGGGCGCCCGGGTTGGCGATGCCGGCCTTGCCGGCGCCTGCCAGCACCGCGATGGCGGTACCCGCCAGCACCACAATCGGCGTGACCAGAATGGCGATGGAGGTCAGCTTCATCTCGTGCGACTCGATCTTCTTGCCAAGGTATTCCGGCGTGCGGCCAATCATCAGGCCCGCGATGAACACCGCCAGGATGGCGAATATCAACATGCCGTACAGACCGGTACCCACGCCGCCAAAGACCACCTCGCCGAGTTGCATCATCACCATCGGGACCATGCCGCCCAGCGGCGTGAAAGAGTCGTGCATGGCGTTCACCGCCCCACAGGATGCCGCCGTGGTGATCACCGCGAACAGGCTGGACGCGGTGATGCCAAAGCGAGTTTCCTTGCCTTCCATGTTGCCACCGGCCTGCGATGCGTTCTGCGTCTGGTCCACCCCCAGGGCACCGATCAGTGGATTGCCGGCCTGCTCAGCAGGCATGATGGCCACGACAGCAACCACAAACATCACCGTCATGGCCGCCAACACGGCCCAGCCCTGCCGTTGGTCCCCCACCTCGCGGCCAAAGGCGAAACACAAGGCAGCCGGGATCAGGAAGATCGCCAGCATCTGCAGCAAGTTGCTCAGCGCGGTCGGGTTCTCATAGGGGTGGGCTGAATTGGCGTTGAAGAAACCACCGCCATTGGTGCCCAGCATCTTGATGGCTTCCTGCGATGCCACCGGCCCCATGGCCAGGGTTTGCGTGGCGGTCTTGACGTCCTCCATCACGGGGTTGCCCTTTTCATCTTTCATGGACTGACCGTCAGGCCCATTCTTGGCGACCTGGTAAGTAGTGGCTTCCAGCGTGCTGACGTCCTTGTAGGCGTCAAAGTTCTGGATCACGCCCTGGCCGACCAGAAACACCGCAAACACTAGTGAAATCGGCACCAATAGCCAGGTGGTGATACGGGTAAGGTCAACCCAGAAATTGCCGATCACACCGCTCGAACGAGCTGCGAAGCCACGAATCAGGGCGAACACGACCGCAATCCCGGTGGCAGCCGACAGGAAGTTTTGCACCGCCAGCCCCAGCATCTGCGTCAGGTAACTCATGGTGGCTTCACCGCTGTAACCCTGCCAATTGGTGTTGGTGACAAAACTCACGGCGGTGTTGAAGGCCGAGTCCGCAGAGACCGAAGCCATGCCCGCCGGATTGAGCGGCAAGCCACCCTGCAAACGTTGGATCAGGTAGACCGCCGCCACGCCCAAGATGTTGAAGGCTAACAAGGCCAACGCGTATTCGGACCACTTCATGGAGCGCTCGGCAGAGGTGCCGGCCAAGCGATAGAGCGGCGCCTCCACTTTGAGCATCCAGGTCGGTAAGCTGCCGGAACTCAGGCGCGCCAGCCAGATGCCCAGCGGCCAGGCCGCCAACAGCAGCAGGACGAGGTAAAGGGCCAACAAGCCCCACGATGTGGTGATCATCAGAACTCCTCAGCGCGAATCAGCGCATAGACCAGGTAGGCCAGCAGCAAGGCGGCGCACATGCCACCCAAACCGTAGACGATTTCGAGGCTGATCATGGCCGGCCTCCTTGCGGCTGCTCCAGCCTGACAAAGCCCCAGACCAACAAGACCAGCAGGCCCCACAGCCCTGCGGCAGTGGCGATATAGACAAGGTCCATGGACAACTCCTGAGTCAAATGAATGAGGGGAGTGTCGACCTCACGGCGTAAAGGCGTGGTTGAGTTTGCGCAAGGGCGCGTAAAAAAAGCATAAACACAGGCGCCCCGACAGCGCCCCGCGTCCGCGCTCAGCGTGCCTTGCCGGTCATGGCCACCCAAAAGGCCTTGCACTTGCCGATAAAGCTCAGCTTTTCATCCGACAAGTCCTCCAGGAAGTCCGACAGGCGTTTGGAACGCGAGATGGCGAACAACACCAAGGCCACGAACGCACTGGTGGCCAGCACGCCGTGTAGCAGGCGGTTCGAGATGGACCCCTCGCCAAAGGGAATGATGTTCATCCCAAAATAGCCGGTGGTCACCGTGGCCATCAGGCCCAGAATGGTGATCACCGTCAGGCGCACCACGGTGTTGGTCTGCCTGCGCTGTGAGTCACTGTCAAGGTAGTGGCTCATCTCCCGAATCTCGTCGCGCACCTCGTTGTACAGGGCACCGTTGCGCAAGTGGTTCGAACACAGGTGAAAGATGGCCTGCACGTGGGAGCGTTCGGACAATTCGTGGAACCAATAGCGGTGCGTGAAGCGAAGAAAGGTCTCGAAGTTGGCCCGAATGCGCCGCTTGAAACGCCGCACCGACCCGTCGTTGCGAATATCAAGGTCATTGACCGCGTCGACCAGCACATCCGAGAACACCAGCAAGGAGGCGCGGTGCAGGTGCGCAATCAGGAACACCAGGAAGTACTGATGGCGAAACTGCGCCAGCACACCCCGCTCCGGGCAGGAAAAGAACGCGGAAGCCGAGTCGCCCACCACCGTCAGGGCATTGCCCGTGCACATGAAGCGCGTGTTGGGTCCCGCCTGCGTGTTGGTCCAGAAACGATCCTGGCAATAGCGCCGCTCAAACTCCAACACCGTGGGCTCGTTGACCGGCAGGGCCTCGTCGGGATGCAGCACGGTGGCCAGCCCAATGCGAACCCATTGCTCGCGGCTCAGGCTGCGCGGCTGGTCCACGTTCAAGTAGGCCATGACCGGCATGCGGTGGTATTCAATCAAGCGATAACGCAAGTCCCCCGGCTCGTCCGAGTGCGCCAACACCAGTGGCCGCAGCAGGCAGGCCCAGTGCTCCGAGATGCAGGGCGCGCGATGCTCACAGACGAAGCGCAGGTACTTGTCGCGGCGGGCTGTGTCTGATCGCGCCACCACCTGGCCGTTGGTGTCCAGCCATTCGGCCAGATGCACGTTGTGCAAGCCATCGCCACCCTCCTCCCACCCGGATGGGTAGGCGCGGCCGAATCGATAGAGGATGTCGCGCGCGGTGTCCAGCGGCAAGTCAGTGGCCCGCACCTCCACGTTGAGTTGAACCAAGTCCAGGTCATGAAAAAAGTACAGATCGATATGAACGATCTGCAACTCAATCGGCGCTTGTCCTTCGCGCAGCGTCAAGCGCAACTGCGCAATGTCCTTGCGTCGGAAAACATGCATCGGCGAGCGACCCGGCGGATCGTCGGCAGACTCACGCGTCGAGCGACCTTCGCCGTACAAGAACCGTTGCACGTAGGGCAGAAAGGAAACAAACTCACGGTAATGGCGCTCCTTGAACTCGGATGAATCGGCGGTGAACTCGTCATCAAGACGCTTCCAGGGGTGGCTATCACGCTTGGCTCAAAGGCCTCCCAATGCCGACTTTGGGCGTCATCCATGGCGGACGACTCCAATTGCAGCGGCCAGACCAGGCTGGCGTGGAACAAGCGAACCCGGCCATCAACTTCAAAATCGTCTTGTGCAGGCATTCGTTCTCCTCGTGTGATCGACCATGCCAGGGATTCTATGGAGACTTCCGAAATTCATGACAGTTCGTCGTCATTGCGAGCGCAGCGCGGCAATCCACTGGGAGGCCGAATTCGTCTGCGGCCCGAACCGGGCCGACACACGAACCTTAGACCTGATGGCGTCACTGGGCCACCCCGGCAGCCAGGGCTCAGGGCCATTGCTCCGTTCCCAATGACGACCGGTCCAGGAAAGGGCGACGCGGCGCCGCTCTGATGTTATGCATTGGACGTCCCAGTCGAAGCAACATGTCACTCGACGCGGCCAAGCAGGGCCGTTGGACCGACAATGCCAACATGCCGTCGTCAAATCTCTCGCAACCCATGACCGCGCGCGTCGTGGCCGTTCACCTCAACCCGGTTCACGCCTTCTCGAAGCGCGCCGCCGACTCGATCCGGCTACTGGCCGGCCTTGGCATCGAGGGCGATACCCACAGTGGCGTCACGGTACAACATCGCTCGCGTGTGGCGCGCGATCCGACTCAGCCCAACCTGCGCCAGGTTCACCTGATGCACGCCGAATTGTTTGATGAACTGCGGCGCAAGGGCTTTGCCATCCTGCCGGGCCAGCTCGGTGAGAACATCACCACCGAGGGCGTGGACTTGCTCGCCTTGCCGACCCATGCCGAACTGCGCATCGGAGCCGATGCGTTGGTTCGCATCACGGGCCTGCGCAACCCCTGCAGCCAAATCGACAACTTTCGGCCTGGTCTGATGGCCGCCGTGCTGGACCGCTCGACCACCAGCCAGTTGATCCGCAAGGCCGGCGTGATGGCGGTGGTGGTGACTGGTGGCCGGGTGGTGGCGGGAGACCCGATCCACGTCATCCTGCCGGATCAACCCCATTCACCTCTGGAGCCGGTTTGATCGCGTCGTGCACGTTTGGTCTGATGCGATGCGCGCTGATGGTTGCATCCGTCGCTGCGGCCGCCGCACTTGCCCAGACCCAGGCCCCGCTCCCGTCGTATCGCAGCAGTGTGCCGATCACCGTGGACGGTGAGACCGTGCGCCTCGATATGCGCATTTACAAACCCGATGGAAGTGGCCCGTTTCCGACGCTGGTGTTCAACCACGGATCGACCGGCTACGGGACGGATTCCGCGCGAATCAAACAAGCGGTGGACGCGCCTGCCGTGGCCGCCTTTTTCGTGCGCCGTGGCTGGGCAGTGGTGATGCCAGCACGCCGCGGCCGTGCCGAATCGGAAGGACTGTACGACGAGGGTTTCTCGTTCATTCGCGCGCTGGGGTACTCCTGCATACCCTCCCTGTCACTGTCCGGAGCTGACCGTGCACTGCGTGACATTGAGGCGGGCCATGACGGTCATCCTCACCATGCCATTCGTCGACAAGGAGCGTGTCGCCATGGGAGGCATCTCACGCGGCGGCGCGCTCAGCGTGGCCTACGCCGGCACGCACCCCACCGAAGTCAAGGCAGTCGTCAACTTCGTGGGCGGATGGTTGGGTGAACCGTGTCCGACCATGAGTTCGGTGAATCAGTCGGTGCTCACGCGCGGCGCGGCTTACCCCGGAGAATCGCTGTGGCTCTACGCCGACAAGGACCCGTATTACGCGCTGTCGCACAGTCGAGAAAACTTTGCCGCCTTCACTCGCGCGGGCGGAAAGGGTTCCTTCCACGAATTCACGGTTCCAGCCGACAACGGCCACTGGTTGGGCGGGTTTCCCAAGCTGTGGGCAAACCAACTTGAAGCCTACCTCAAGCACAAGGGCTTACCGAGTGCCGAATCACCATCCCGCCCGTAGAAGAACCCCCAACATCGTGGCCGACGCTTCGCCTCGGCCAGCCCTGATCAACCAGCGCGCCAGAAGATGTAGTCCGTCTGGTAGCGCATCACTTGCTTTTGACCCTCGAGTGCCGAGGTGCAGGGGATGATTGGTGGCACGCCCCCTTGCGTGGCGACACGCTGGATGTAGCTGACGCCTTGCAGCGCCCCTTCGCCGCTGGCCGAATTGGCCTTGACCAGTTGCAGGGCGATGGCGCCGGCGCCTGCAGGGGCCGCCGCGACTTGCGGGACAGACCGAAATACTGCAGGAAATCATGCCCGCGCTTCGTCATTGCGAGCCTCCAGTTCCGGGTCTGAACCACACACGGACCTTGAACCTGATGGCGTCACTGCGATTGCCGCGTCGCTGACGCTCCTCGCAATGACGAATACCGCGTGGCAGTCCATGGGTTCAGAAGTCCTGGATTGCTTCACTGCGTTCGCAATGACGACCGGTTCATGGAAAGCGTAGCGCGGCAATGACGGGGTATGACAGCCTCAGTTCGCAGCGAAGCAATAGAGCAAACCCGCGCCGCCAGAGCCTTTGAGCGCATCCTGACTGCAGCCCCGCGAGCCGTGCGAGGAGTTCCACGACTTCATGTGCCAGGTGTCCTTCAGGCCGATGCGGTCATGGTGGCCAACGATGGCAGACCCCTCGCCGCTCTTGGTCCAGTTGCCGCAAGTGGTGTCGCCACCGGCGGTCGAAAACCGGCCTGACGGGTCGGAGCCAGTCAGAATGTCGTGCGTGTTGATGGCGTCACCGCTCCCGCTAACGGTCTCACCCTTTTCGGTCAGGGCCGTCGTCTTTGTCACGTTGCTGGTGTCGGAGTGAAGGTCTTCGACATTCTTGGCGACCACCACCCCCTTGGCGTTTTGCCAAGGCCCTTTGCCAATCCGGTCCCGGGCACTGACACCAGCGTCGCCGCCCGGTGCGGTGGTGCTCAAATAGGCCCGCCAGTTGGCCTGGGCGGACCCTGTTGACTTGGCCAGCGCCTGGCAATGCGCGTCGGCCCCCTCCAGGCCACCCAGATCGGCGCCATTGCCCTTGCCAACACTGGTCACGAAGAAGGTCATGCTGTTCTGTTGAGCCTGAGCCGCCGTGCTCAGCGCCCCGCCTGCCAACAAGGCCGCGACAAGAACACCGATAGATACCGAGTTTGACTGCTTCATGGGTGACGCCCCTGGGTTGATAAAACAGGCGGATTGTCAAGCAAGCCGCAAATCCATGCAGCCAACGATGGCGCTCAACCGCAACCGCAACCGCAAGCGGGGGCAGCGCCGTGACACCGCCGTGTCAGGGCTTGCAGCGCTGTTGACGAACGACCGCTGCCAGCAGCAACCCACCCAGCAGCAAGCTGAGCGTGGCGGGCTCCGGCACGTCGCGTGCGGCCACAAAGTTGAAGTCATCGGCAACCCAGTTACCCGACTCTGTGCCGAGCTCCCGACGGTCAATCCGATAGCCAGTGATGCCTGACAGCGCCGTGAAGCTGCCGGTGTCCACGAAGCTCAACACCTCGGGCAGACCCTTCAACAGTTCCGATAAATCAAACACCACGGAGGCCAGCACGGTGCTGCCATTCAGGGCATGAATGGTGACTTGGTCTGCACCCGCACCAAATCCGTAGTACTCATTACGGCCGAACCAGGCGCCGGTCAGTACCTGGTTGGTGTTGATCAACAGGCTATCGTTACCCGGGCCCGCCCCCTGGTTGGTCACAAAATAGTGCCCCGAGTGTGGCAGGCCAAACAGCGGTCCCGGCGTGTCCGTGTCCACGCGGTAGGCATCACCCACCACGGTGAAGCGACTGTCCCAGCTCACACCGCCGTAGCTGCTGCTGGCACCGTTTGCGAAGAACAGACCGGTGGCCGAATCAAGCGCGGGCGGTGCGACCAGGTCGTCGAAAGTGGCCAAGTCCGCCTGTGCCGACGCGCAAGCCACTACCAACGCGGTGATCGAAACAAGTTTGCCGAGTGCCTTCATGGGTGGTGTCTCCGGGATAGTGTGGGCGGTTGGGTACCGCGGCGCCCCATTCGACCGGGCCAAGCGACAGGTGTCAATCACCGTTACCAAACGTTACCTGAAGTCAAGCAATGCGCCGTTCGCACGCCGCGCCATGACGCGCAGCACGTACCCCCGGTCAACGCCTCACAAAATAGCACCGCCCGGATGCTCGCCGCGCTCGTACACCACATGGGCCCGGCCGACCAGGAGTTGGTCCAGGACACCGATGTTTTGCGGGTCCTTGTTGGTGTAGGGAAGCTTGTGCAGCACGTAGCGCATGGCATTCAAACGCGCGCGTTTCTTGCAGTCCGATTTGATCACGGTCCAGGGCGCGTCCGCCGTGTCGGTCTCGAAGAACATCGCCTCCTTGCCTTTGGTGTAGTCGTCCCACTTGTCCAGCGAAGCCAGGTCGATCGGGCTGAGCTTCCACTGCTTGAGCGGATGCAACTCGCGCTCCTTGAAGCGCCGGCGTTGCTCCTTGCGGCTCACCGAGAACCAGAACTTGATCAGATGGATGCCGCTGCGCACCAGTTGGCGCTCGAAGCCTGGCGCCTGGCGCATGAATTCCTGGTACTCGCTGTCGGTGCAGAAGCCCATCACCCGCTCGACACCGGCGCGGTTGTACCAGGAGCGGTCCATCATCACGATTTCGCCGGCGGTGGGCAGGTGTTGCACATAGCGTTGGAAATACCACTGGCCGCGCTCGGCATCGCTGGGTTTCTCCAGGGCCACCACGCGGGCACCGCGCGGATTGAGGTGCTCCATGAAACGCTTGATGGTGCCACCCTTGCCGGCCGCATCGCGACCCTCGAACAGGATGACGATCCGCTGACCGGTTTCCTTGGCCCAGTTCTGCAGCTTCAGCAGCTCAACCTGCAGTTGATACTTCTGGGTCTCGTAGCGCCGGCGCGAGAGCAGGTTCTTGTAGGGGTAGGCCCCGGTACGCCAGTCGGAGGCCAGCTCTTCATCCGGCTTGAAATCGTCCTTGGCCGCCTTGCTGCCGGCCAGCAGCATCTTGCGGATCTCGACCACGTCATCGGGCGAGCTGCCCGCCAGCAGCGCCTTCAGCGCCGAGGCTTTGTCGCTGGTGTGCGCCAGGATGCTCTGGATGGCTGCCTCCTGGGCACCCTGGGCAGACTCGCGCTGCACTTTGGCACTCTGGCGGGCAATGCCACGCGTGGAGCGCGCCGTGAGGGTGTCGCCGCTTGACACGCGTCGTGGGGTGGCTTTGGTAGCCGTTTTCGCTTCGGCAATTTTCGCTGGCACGGGAACTCCTTGTGGCGCTGATACTGTGTCAATTTTGTGACGCTAGTGCGTCGCATGGTTTGACATAAGTCAACAGCGCCATGTCAAGGAGAACTCAGTGCCTCATCGCGAGGCCGACAGGCCGTGGCAATCCACGCTGGCGCGCCAGGGTGGATGGCCGCGTCGGCTGCGCCGCCTTTCCATGAACCGGTCGTCAGGCGGCGAAAATCAGGTCGCCGCGGCCTGCGGCCTCGCGATGACGATCCTGGTTCACGGTCCATGTGCGGTATCGGCCAGGATTCGGGAGGCTTTCCATGAACCGGTCGTCATTGCGAGCGAAGCGAAGCAATCCAGGACCCCAAAATACATGGATCGCCACGGCCTGCGGCCTCGCGATGACGATCCTGGTTCACGGTCCATGTGCGGTATCGGCCAGGATTCGGGAGGCTCGCCATGACGCGTGCGCTGCGGTGAGACCAACCCTTCGCCCGCGCTGAGCTGACGGCTTGGTGCGCCCTACTTCATCAACCGGCCAGAGCCACCAATAACGGTGACCTCAACCGAACGGGAACCAATGCGGTTGCTCGCCGAGTAGCCCACGCTGGTTCCGCCCAGGTCAAATCGTTCCATCGACTCCAGCGCCTTGAGCACCTTGGCGCGCGTCGGGTTGGGTCCAGCGCGGCGCAAGCCTTCGACCAACACCTTGGCGCCCAGGTACTCTTCAAAGCTGGTGTAGTTGACGGCTTCGTTGGGCGCGTATTTCTTGAGCGCGGCCTGGTACTCGCGCACCACTGCCAGATTGGGCGAGTAGGGATAAGGCACCACCTGGCTGATACCCAGACCGTGCACGTTTTGCAGACCGGCGAGCTTGACCAGTTCGGCCGGGTCCACCACCGAGATGTTGTAGAGCTGGGCGCCCCCACCCGCCTCGCGGTAGCGCTTGGCAAAGGCGGCTGTGGAGCGGTTCACCGAAATCATGATCACCGCCTGTGCGTCCGACGCGTTGATCAGGCGCACCGCCTCTTCGACCTTATCGGTGTTGCGTTCGTAAGGAGCCACCACCGCCAGCTTGAGCTTGCGAGAGGCGAGCGCCGCCTCGACCCCGGCCAGCCCGGCCTTGCCAAAGGCGTCGTCCTGGTACATCACCGCCACGCGCTTCATGCCCAGCGTCGTCACCTGCTTGACCATGTGCTCGGCCTCGTCGGCATAACCGGCCCGCACATGGAAGATCCAGGAATTGAACGGGTTGCGCAGCACCTCGCCGCCGGTATAGGGCGCCACCAGCGCCGCGCCACCCGCATCCAGTATTCCATCGCTGAGCAGCTTGCCCACATTGGCGGTGCCGGCAAAACCGAACAGGGCGATCACGTCGCTGCGCGCCAGCACTTCCTGGGTCAGGCGCACGGTCTCATCGACCTTGTAACTATCGTCCAGCACCAGGTGTTTGATCTTGGCCCCGTGCACGCCACCCTTGGCATTGACCGAGTCAAAATAGATTTGGCCACCGAGCACCATTTGTTTGCCCGTGCTGGCCAGAACCCCCGACAGCGGGGCGATCTGCGCCACCACCAGTTCGGCCGCCTGCACCGGGAGCAACCCGGTGCCCAACACTCCCAGCAGCGCCCACACCGCAACCCAACCCCGACTCCAACGACTCGTCTTCATAGTTTTCTCCTTCAGCCAACAACCTGCTGGCCCGCCATAGCTGGTCAGCGCATCTCGATCGACAGATTTACGCAGATGGGCAGCTTAGTGAGCCAGCGCGTATCCAGCGTATCCAGTAAGCGGGTTTGAACTTAAGTAGTAGCACGTGATGCCATGCGCAGCTGCGCGGCATCGATGAACGCGCTTGCCCGCTCCAGTTGATCAGGCACATTCAGAGCCGGTGCGTGACCGCAACCTTCAATCTCAACCACCTGTGCCAGCCCCAGCGCGCCCGGTCCGCGTTGCAGCATCTCGGCGGTGGTTTCGCGCAGCACCAGATCAGACTGCGTGCCACGCAAGCACAACACGGGAATGGTGAGTGCGTCGTAGTGCTGCCAGATCAGGTAGTCATCGGGATGGTCAATGAACTGGCGCACCATCGCCGGGTCGTAGTGCGGTGTGACACGGCCATCGGGCAGGCGACGCGTGGAGGTCTCGGTCAGGCGGCGCCACTGCGCATCGCTGAGCCAGCCGTAGGGCGCGTAGACCTGCCGGAAGTAGGCCTCCAACTCACACACGGTGTCAAAGGCGGGCGGCTCACCAGCGTAGGCGCGAATGCGGGCCAGCGCCGCGTCGGCCAGCTTCGGCGCGTTGTCATTGAGCAGCAGGCTTTGAATGCGGCCTTTCATGCCAGGCTGCATCAATCCCGCCGCGCACACGGTTCCGATGGCACCACCCATGGACGTGCCCACCCAATGCGCGGAGTCGATCCGCAGCTGATCAAACAACTCGGCCGCAATGCGGGCATAGAAGCTCAGGCAGTACTCTTGCGCGGGCAGTGGACTCCATTGGCTCAAGCCCCGACCGATGGTGTCGGGGCAGATCACGCGGTAGCGCGTGCTCAGGTGCTCGGCCAGCTCATCCATGTCACGCCCGGTGCGCGCCAGGCCATGCCACGCGACGACCGTATCGGCATGCTGCGCGCCCCATTGGGTGTAGTGGATCTCTCGCCCGGCGCAGCTCACGTAGTGAGATGTGAACGACATGACTATCTTCCTCCTGATTTCCATCGAGACCATCACCCACGGCGGCGGTCTCCTGTGTAGTCAGCCCATCCAAGCCGCCAGGCGGTCCCGCAAGGGAACCACCTGGATTGCACAGGGCTTAGTTGGGCACGTTGACCGAGGTGCCGCTGAAGCCGATCTGATCACCCGCCGCCGGCACCGCGCTGATGGCCGGTACTTGCGCCGCCGTGATGGCGGGCGCCGCGCCCGCCACGCCGCCGCGCGCCGTGGTGCGTACCACCTGGCTGGCCGGCAGGGCTGCGCCCGACTTCAAATGCGCGTACATGGCATTCATGGCTTGCGTGAAATAGGCATGCAGGGGCACGTAACGCGTGTCAAAACCGGAGAACGGAATGAACGCGTCAAAGTGCTGCGCGTTGGTGACTTCGATGTAGTGCAACTTGGTCGATGCACCCTCCACCACCCGGTTGTACGCGGTGTAGGCCCGCGCTGAGTGGTTGACTGGCAGCAGTGCGTCGCTGCGACCGGCCACCATCAACACCGGCTTGGCGCGCAAGTTGCCGCTCAACTGCACCTCGGCCACTCCGGCGCGAACGGCGTCGCTCTGCGCCTTGGTCGGCGTGGTGGCCGCGCCCAATGCGGCGTTGGTCACGGTGTCCACACCGGTGGCCAGCGCGCGCTGGCACAGCGCGGAATCAAGCGACAAGTCCGCCAGGTTGGTCGACGGCGACACACCCAAGGCCCATGACTTGGCGCCACCCACTGAGTCGTTGTACACCACCGTAGCCGGCGTCCCATTGACGGTGCCGTTACCCGTGGCAAAGCTGGCGGCCCGGGCGTTGACGCTGATGGCCACCGGCGAGCCGGTGGTGGCATCCACCGCCGCCGCGCTCATGCCACAAACGTTGTCCGCCACCGAAAAGCGCCCATAGGTGTTGGTGTACATCATGCCGATGATGGGGGCATTGCCCAGCGCGTAGTGCGCGTTGTGCATTTGGTCCTGGTCGGCATTCCAACCGTAGGCGCGCAGCTTGGCAAGCGCATCGGCGGCCTGCTCGGCGGTGGTCGCGCCTGCCACCAGACCCTTGGCCGCCAGCGCGGAACAACGGTTGGTAGCGCGCGGGTTCATGCCGGTGAGCGACATGTAGTTGAACACCGACACCTCGGTCATCACCGCCGAGCTGGCCAGCGCTGCGCAGGGTTGGTACAGGTTGGCCAGGGTGAAGTAGTCCAGCAGGGACTTGCCGTAGCCGCCCACCGCCGCGCCGCCAAACTGCACGCCGAAGCCGCTGGTGCTGGCGGGCTGGGCGCTGGGCTCGAACGCCACCACGCCATCGATCAGGCCAGTGCTGTCCTGCTCGGCCGCACGCAGCACCGCCGCGCCGCCGTTGGACACGGCGCCGCCGATGATCATGGTGTTGGCAGCGGTAAAACGCACGCCCTTCGCCGTGCCCACCGTGTCGGCGTATTCCTGGTTCAGGGCGTACAGCGCGTATTTGGCTGCGGTCAGGGTGTCATTGCCCCAATCCTTTTCGGGATTCTGCTGGGAATGCGCATGCTTGAGCGCCAGGCGATTCGGGAACGCCGCGTTGAAAGCTGCGCGCGCCGCGTCGGTGAGGTTGGCGGCGAAGTGGGACAGCGTACCGGCCGCTGCACGTGTTGCCCGGGTGCCATCGATCTTGGTTACCGTGTCCTCCGTCGGGTCATACAGGCCAATGCCCTTGCCGGCGTCGGTCAGGGCCACGGCGCAGCCGCGCTTGAAACCCCATTCGCTCGCCGCGGCGAGCGCGCCATACACGCCGCGCGAGCCCGAAGACGGACCCACCACCACACAGGGGGTGGCGAGGTCGAAGTTGTCCGGGATCTGAATCGCCATGGTGACGTTCTTCTTGCCCGTGCCATCGTCGAGCACGCCGACATACTCCAGACCCGGCACCAGGCCCTCGCCCAGGGTATCCTTGCCACCGAGGTCGATGTTGGGGCCGTACAGCACGCCGTAGCCGCCTTTGACGGTGTTGTCCACCAGGCCTCGGTAATTGGCAATCAGCGCGTTGCGGCGCAGTTCTTCTGCCGTCGGAGCCGCTG
Organism: Candidatus Rhodoferax randersensis; assembly: GCA_016718155.1. Classification (GTDB taxonomy): domain Bacteria; phylum Pseudomonadota; class Gammaproteobacteria; order Burkholderiales; family Burkholderiaceae_C; genus Rhodoferax_D; species Rhodoferax_D randersensis. Next base: position 36,617 of record JADKEH010000015.1, read on the forward strand.
GATTGGCGTAGGCCGGGACCACCGCCGTGCTGACGATGCCGCTCTTGCCAACACCCCCCGTCAACAGGTCTTGTGTTGCCGCCGTGCTGCCGGTGCCGACAGCCGTGGCCCGGTAGGCCACGCGGCTCAATTGCGTGACTCCGCTGGGCAGCACGTTGGTCTCGGGGTCTGAGTTGCCGCCGCCGCAGCCAATCAGCGTGGCACTGCCCAACAGGGTCGCCAACAGGGTCGGCACGGGCCGGGAGTTAAATCGCATGGTCTTCTTCATCAGGGGTTCCTTCAGGGTTTTTTGACAACGCAAAAAAGCACGCATCGGATCAAATCCGGCGCGCGCGCAAACGCCCCACCACACCGGTGGGAAAGTAGTAAACGGAGAGGACAAACAGCACACCGAGCCACAGCAGCCAACGGTCGGGGGACAGCAGCGCCGACAACCAGGGTATGGCGGCGGTGGCCTCGTGCCCCAAACGCAGCAGGTCCTGCAGGTAGCTCTGCGCCACCAGAAACAGCGCCGAGCCGATGGCGGCGCCGTAAATCGTGCCCATGCCACCAATCACCACGATCAGCAGCACGTCCATCATGATTTCGAACGACAGTGAGGTATCCGGCCCGTTGTAGCGCAGCCAGAGCGCCAGCATGGCGCCAGCCATGCACGCAAACAGCGCCGACAAAATGCTGGAAGTAGTGCGAAACACCACCACCCGGTAGCCGATCGCCTCAGCACGGAACTCGTTCTCACGGATCGCCTGCAGCACCCGGCCAAACGGCGAGTTGACGATGCGCAGCATGGCCAGCAGCAACACTGCCGCCGTGACGAACAGCAGGTAGTAACACAGCAGGCGGCCATCGATCGTGACACCCAACAGCGGTTGATCCAGCAACTCGAAGCTGGGCGACAAGACCTCGGGCACCTTGAAGGTCAGGCCGTCTTCACCGCCGGTGAAGTCGGACAGTTGCGAGGCCAGCGTCAGGAACGCTGAGGCCACGGCGAGTGTGATCATGGCAAAGAAGATCGCCCGCACCCGCAACGAGAACAGCCCAATCACCAAGGCCAACACAAACGACAACACCAGCGACAGGCCAATGCCCGCGCCCAGGGCGGCCCAGGTGGCGCCCATGTGGGTACTGGCGATCGCCACGCCATAGGCCCCAATGCCAAAGAACATGGTGTGGGCAAAACTGACGATGCCGGTGTAGCCCAGCAGCAGGTCAAAACTGGCCACCAGCACGATGAACACCAGCACCTTGGCCGCCACGTTGAGCGCCTTGACGCCGGGGAACAGGAACGGCGCAAAGGCCAGCGCCACCAGCAGCAGCACCAGCACCACCGCCAGCACACGGCTGCGAGGGAAATCGTTGGAAAGAAGTCGGGTCAACATGCTTTCATCCTTGCAAAGTGCGCTGTAGACGTTGCGTCATTGCGAGCGAAGCGCGGCAATCCATGTCTGCGGTACGCCACGGTGGATTGCCGCGCTGCGCTCGCAATGACGAACACAGGCGGCTCGCAATGACACACACCGATAGATTGGCCATGTCCCGCGCGCTCATCGGTTTGCCACCGGGTACACGCCCTGCGGACGCCACAACAAGATGGCCACCATCAGGCCGATGTTGGAGAACATCGCGACCTTGGGCGCCAGAAAACCGGTGTAGTTGGCCATCAAGCCCACCATCAGCGCGCCGATCAATGCGCCGCCAGTCGAGCCCAGACCACCAATGATGATCACGATGAAGATCAGCACATTGACCTGTGCGCCCATCTGCGGGGTCACGCTCTGCTGGTACAAGCCCCACATCACGCCGCCCAAACCTGCCAAGGCGCTGCCCAGCACAAATACCCCGACAAAAAGGCGCCGAATCCGGTAGCCCAACGACTCGACCATCTCGCGGTCCTGCACGCCGGCGCGGATCAACAAACCAATCTTGGTGCGCGTGAGGGTCCACGCCAACGCGGCAAACACCAGCAGGCCCACCACCACCGCCAACAGCCGGTACTTCTCGATCGCCGCGTCGCCCCAGATCACCGAGCCGCGCAGCGCCTCGGGCAAGGGCAGCGGGATCTGCGCCGGGCCCCAGATCACCTTGATCAGTTCCTCACCAATGATCATGCCGCCCATGGTGATCAGGATTTGTTTGAGGTGTTGACCGTACACCGGCCGCACGATGAAGCGTTCGAACGCCAACCCCACCGCGCCGGCCACCAGCATCGCCACCAGCATGGCCGGAAACACCGCCACCAGGTTGCGCCATAACTCGCCCGAGCCGGTCCAGTCGCCCATCAGACCGAGCACGGTGGTGGCCACGAATGCACCCAGCGCGATGAAGACGCCGTGGCCAAAGTTGAGCACATCCATCAGGCCAAACACCAGCGTCAGGCCGGAGGCGATGATAAAGATGATCATGCCCATGGCCAGCCCAGCCACGGTCAGCGTCAGCCAAGTTGAGGGCGAGCCAATCAGCGGCAACACCAACAACGCCAGCACCGGCACCAGCGCCAACGGCTTCCAGTCAAGTTCGAGTGATTTCATCGGGTTACACCTAAACATCCGTCATTGCGAGCGCAGCGCGGCAATCCATGTCGGTTGATAGGCCATGGTGGATTGCCACGCTGCGCTCGCAATGACGGGCTCGTTGTGCCACGCTGCGCTCGCAATGACGAAGCCAACGAGTCGGTTGGGCATATCTTCATACCGCCAACCCCAGCAGCGACTGCTGCAATGCTTCGTCCTCGGCCAGTGCCTGCATGCTGCCGGCGTGGACCACGCGGCCGTTGTCCATCACCGCCACCTGGTCACCCAGGCGCTTGGCGAAGTTGATGTTTTGTTCCACCAGCAGGATGGTGGTGCCGCTGCCCTTGAGTTGGGCGAAGGCGTCGATCATGTTGTTGATGATGGAAGGCGCCAAGCCCTTGCTGGGCTCGTCGACGATTAGCAGTTCGCGCGGCTCGACAATGGCGCGCGCCACCGCCAGCATTTGTTTCTGACCACCCGACAGCTTGCCTGCGGGATGGTTCCAGAACTTTTCGACCGCCGGGAACAAGGAGAAGATCCACTTCAGGCGCGTCGCATCCATCTGGCTGGCGCGCTTGGCACCACGCGCGGCCAACAACATGTTCTCCTGCACCGTGAGGTCGGAGAAGATGCCCATGCTCTCTGGCACGTAGGCAATGTTCAGCCCGGCAATCTCGGGCGTGTTCATGGCCGTGAGGTCTTGGCCGTTGAAACGCAATTGACCCTGGCTGGCCTTCCACAAACCCATGATGGTGCGCAGCGTGGTGGTCTTGCCCGCGCCATTGCGCCCCAGCAGCATGGTGAGCTGGCCGCGCGGGACCACCAGGTCGACGCCGTGCAGGATGTGGTACGCGCCAATGTGGGTGTGCACGCCGCTTAATGACAGCAAAATATCAGTCAATGGAGTACCTCCGTGCTGCGCACTGCGGTGCGAGCTTGCTTGGGGGCGGCCCGGCGCGGCGCTCATACCGCCTCCTTTGCCACCGTCGGGGCCACGCCAAGGTAAGCCTCTTGGACCACTGGCGAGGCGATCACCGTGGCGGGATCACCGTCGGCCACCAGCGCGCCGTTGTGCAGCACGATGATGCGGTCGGCCAGCTCGCGCACCACGTCCATCTTGTGCTCCACCAGCAGGATGGTTTTGGTCTTGTCACCCTTGAGCTGGCGGATCAGGTTCAGGATCACCGGCGCCTCATCCGCACTCATGCCTGCGGTGGGTTCATCGAACATGAACACATCAGGCTCCAGCGCCATGAGCAGGGCCACCTCCAGTTTGCGCTGGTCACCATGCGGCAGGCTGGCCACGATGGTGTGGCGCTTGTCATTCATGGCGACCGCCTGCAGAACTTCATCGGCCAACTGCGTCAGCGCTTGGTGGTCGCTCCAGATCGACCATAGGTTCAAACCACGCAGGTGGGCGCCGCTTCGCGCTGCTTGTACCGCCAGGCGCACGTTCTCCTGCACCGTCAGATTCGGGAACAAATTGGTCAACTGAAACGCCCGTCCCAAGCCGGCCCGGGTACGTGCTGAAGGGCTCAGGCCCGCCAGACTGGCGCCGTTGAGGAACACCTCGCCCGCCGAGGCCTTGAGCTGCCCGGAGATCAGGTTGAAGTAGGTGGTCTTGCCCGCGCCATTGGGTCCAACAATGGCCGTGAGCGTGCCCGGCTGGAAGGTGCAACTCACCGCGTTGACGGCCACATGGCCGCCAAAACGGATGGTGAGGTCTTTGGTTTCTAGCATGACGGTGTGATGCGGGTATCAGCCCTTGTGGCGGATGGGCCAACTCCGGGTGAATCTGGACAAAGCAATCCCTGCGCCCAGTGCAACCGGGCTTGTTCTTGTGACGCGGCGGGGAGTGGGGGCGCGCAGCAGCCACACCAGATCGGTGGGCTACCGCGCTTGACGCTCAGCGCTTGTTGCGGATCGGAACGTTCATTTCTTCAGCCTTGATCTCGCGCACCAGCTCGGGCACGCCCCAGGCGAAGGCCGGGTCCACTTTGATCTTGAAGTGGTACATGCTTTGCATCGCCTGATGGTCTTCCTTGCGGAAAGTCATCACGCCCTTGGGCGTATCAAAACTCATGCCTTCCATGGTCTTGATCAGGGTGTTGGCGGACGTATCACCATTGGACTTCTTAAGCGCGGTCACTACCGCCATGGCGGCGGAGAAACCACCCGCCGTGAAGAAATCCGGTGGTGACTTGAACTGGCTGTAGTGGCGCGACACCATCGCGTCATTGATTGGATTCTTTGGGATGCCGAAGTAGTAGTACAACGCGCCTTCCATGCCGGGGAACTGCTTGTAGGCCACCATCGCCGGCAAGATGTTTCCGCCGGTTGCCAAATCGATACCGTAGCGCTTCTTCAACTCCAGATCGGCGATCTTGCCAAATGGGGTGGGTGCGCCGGACCAGCCGACCGAGATGAACTTATTGCCAGGCTGGTCCTTGAGCCGGTCCACAATGCGCTGCAGGCCGGCAGTGAAATCGGTAGTGCCAACGGCCAGATACTCCTCATGGACGATCTTGGCGTGCTTGAGAAATTCACGAGTGGCCTTGACGCCGTCACGGCCAAAGGCGTTGTCGTTGGCCAGGATGGCGACGACGTTGCCCGGCTTGTCCAACGCCGCAGCGTTGGCAGCGGCATCCTGACTGGAACTGCGGCCGGTGCGGAAAATGTACTTGTTCCACTTTTCCCCGGTGATGGAGTCCGCCACGGCGGGCTCTACCAACAGTATCTTCTTGTATTCCTCCGCCACCGGCAACATCGCCAATGCCACGGGTGACGCAGTGGGACCCACCGCCAAGTCCACCTTGTCATCGCCATAGGCTGCGGCCAGCAGGCTCTTGCCAATGTCGGGCTTACCCTGGTCATCCTTCTCGATCACCACCAGCTTCTTGCCAGCCACCATCATGGTGCCACCGGTCGCATAGTCCAGGCCCATCATGAAACCGGTGGCAGTCTGCTTGCCATAGGCCTCCAGCGGACCGGTTTTGCTGTAGATGTGGGCGATCTTGATTTCTTTCGCCTGGCCAAAGGCCAGCGGGGCTGCCAGCGCGCTTGCTAAAGCGGTGGCGATCAGCGCAGAGCGGCTGATCCAAGTGCGACGGTGCATGAGAGTCTCCTGTTGTAGTGATGATCCAGATCACATCAGCACATACCGTGCCAACAGGAAGTACGTTGATTTGAATACCTATTCTTCAGTTTTCACAAAGAAATGTATTAATTTTAGACAGTAATGTGATCAATATATGGACATGTGTCCGATATTCGGGCTAGTGGCTTTAGGATTTTGGGGGGCGCTGAGCGCCTTCCATCTTGCCGAGATCGACGCCAGACATGGCTTGCTTCACCTTGTCGATGTTCGATTGCTCGGCCTGCAATTCGACAATCAGGCCGTTGCCCAGGACCACGGTGTACTCAGCCTGGCTTCCATCCTTGCGATACTCCTCACGGATGGTGCGCTGGCCCTGCTTGTAGACCTTCTCCACTTGACCGTTGGACTCCTTGTCGACCGTCATGTTGGCCCAGGCTGCGATGCCCATCAGGGCGCCGAGGCCCCCAATGTCCGTGATGGTGAGCCGAATCTGCTGTTCGCCGCCGCCGTAGGTGGCGTGCGCCGCAGAGCCGGCGATACCCATCGCGGCGCCGCTTTGCACTTCGAAACTCTCGCGCACCAAGCCGCCCAGCTTCTCCGGCAGCCAGCTCTTGAGGTCTTGCGAGGCAAACGGCACGCCGCTGCCGCCCATCATGGCGCCCATCACGTCGGCCGCCGCCTTGCCCGCGGCAGCGGTGTCACCGGACGCTTGGGCGCTTTCCATGCGTTTGCCCGCCTCTTCCATCTTCTTGGCCATGTCTTCTAGCTTGGCGGTGTTGATACTCACGGAACCACCAGGGGTGTTGATCGACACGTCGGGCGCACCGGAGCTGCTGCCCATCATCATGCCGCGACCCGCACCACCGGTGAACACGGCAGACAACGCGCCCAGAATGATCATCGCCACGATGCCGCAGACGATCAGCACCGCGGTGTAGGGCATGGCCTTTTCCGGGGGGCACTTCATCAGCACCGGCACGCCCGTGAAGATCAGGTAGATCGAATACAGCGAAGCCAGCAAACCCAAGATTGACAACTGCGGCACCAGGCTGAAGATGCCGCCCACAAAGCCCGCCGTGCTGCCGTAGGCCACCAGTTTGAGCGCACTCATGGGGTCTTTGGTCCCGCCGAAGGTGGGCGCCAGCGCATTGGCGATCAGGCCCAGCACAAACACCGCCACCAGGGACAACACAAAACTGACCACCATGGTGACCAGTCCGGAAACAATCGGCACCCTAATCGAGAAACCAAAACCGCCGATGCCAAACAGCGACATGCCAATGAAGCCGGCCACCGCGGGCACCAGCGCGAGGTAGATCAGGTAATCCTTGTAAAGCGCTGCGGCGTCGCCCGGCTCGGTGGCGATCACGGGCCAAGTGTCCTTGGGTTTGAGCAAAATGTCTTGAACGCGTTGCACCAGATTCATCGCTATTACCTCCTCGTTATCACGCTGGTCAGGCGCGGGTTTGCACAAAGTGACCGAACCGCACTATACCGAGGGACCACGCCCCATCTTGAGCGGCCCCATCGACGAACCCCTTGTTCTGCGGACAATCTTCACGGAATGCGCGATTGCAGCATCAATTCAGGCGCGAGTAAAGCGTTTTACCGGCATGGTCTGCCCGCGTGGCGTGCGCGCTGCTGATAACCGATGTCCCTAGCGTCGCAGTCTGTCACTTGTGTTTACACTGCGGGCCAGGGCTGCGCGCTTCAGGCCAGATGGCGTGCGGCCCCCCCCTGAATTCACATTCCAACTAGTAAGGAGCAAGCGATATGGGCTGGTACATGAAGGAAGACGACATCTACATCGGTAGCTTGTTGGATGAAATGAACATCCGTTTTGCGCCGTCGCAAGGCAAGGAAGATCTCTTTGGCGGCATCGACGAAATGGTTGCCCTGCAGAAGGAATTCAAGATCTTCAAGAAGGGGCGATCCTTCAAGACCAGTCTGTCGGTGCTCAACATCGGGGCACGCGGCAACCTTGTCAAGAACCGATGGCAATCTCTTCTGGGCAACCTCGTCAAGCAGCCTTCCAACAAAGCATCGCTGAGTGGCGACGTGGCCATCGTGACGGCGATCATCAAGAATCTGGCTGCGAAGAACCCGCTTCCTGTCTACTTCCGCGACCACGATATGCGCGGTGACCAAGCCAATAGCGAGGTCAAGATCACCGACAAAGCCAGACCCATTCACTACCTAGAGCAGGACTACTTGGTGATTTCGCTGCCCATGCAGTCGATCCAGGCCGCATCGGCCAGCCTGAAAGCCCGTGCTGCGGCGCGGTCCATCAAGAAGTAGGGGTGCGCGCGGCGATCGCCAAAACGATGGACTCTCCGATAGCCGTCAACTCGGAATTGAGCGCCCTGCACCGCATGGTCGCGGGCTACTACTCCGACAAAATCGCGCGGCATGGCCCGACGCCGCTGGGCGTCGATTGGTCCTGCGTGCCAACCCAGGAAATGCGTTTTGTGCAGTTGCTCAAGGTCTGCGACTTCGTCCAGCCCTTCAGCCTCAATGACATTGGCTGCGGCTACGGCGCGCTGCTTCATTACTTGAAGAAGCGCCATCGCCGCGCAAGCATCGATTATCTGGGTGTGGACCTGTCGGCAGCGATGATCACACAAGCCAAGCGGTTGTTCGGCAAACAGCCCCTGACGGCCTTTGAAGCGGCTTGCCACGGCACACGCCTTGCAGACTACTCGGTTGCCAGCGGCATCTTCAACGTCAAGCTCGATCAGCCATTGCTCGCGTGGGAGCAATTCATCGCCGAAGCACTGACGCAAATGAACAGAACCAGTCTGCGTGGGTTTGCGGTGAACTTCCTGGCTCCAACATCGGCGCACACCCGCACGGTCCCCGAGCTTTACTACGCGGCGCCGAACCAGTGGCGCACGCATTGTGAACAAACGTTTGGCGCGCGTGTCGAGGTCCTGGCCGACTACGGCATGCGAGAGTACACCCTGCTTGTGCGCCCCACCTGATACCGGGCGGTCACCCGCGTCATGGGGTTGATTGATACAGCAGGCTCTTCGCGTGTTGAAGACGGCCGACCAAAAACATTGCCCCCGTCGCAAGGATCAGTTGCGCGGCCTCCCGCAGCATGGCTTCTACCTGGCTCGATTCACTGGGCTGCGCTTGCCTAGCCAAGGCAGCGGACCAAGTAATCAGCGCCCGACACTGCGCAACGCGATTGGTTTGCGCAATCGCGCTCTCAAGCCCACGCTGGGCCATCTCCGCGGCCTGTGCATTCTCATTAAGCCCAACGCAGCAATCCGCCAATCCGCACAGAATCTCAGCCTCGAACTCCACCGCGACTTTGGTCTGGGCTATCAAGCTCGATGCCGCGGAGAACGATTCTTTCGCCGTTTGAAAATTGCTCAGCGTGAGCTGCACGAATCCACGCGAACAGTGCTCAAACACCTGAGAATAGGGACTCATGTGCGGGGTCGCGGCGCCAACGGTATGCCGTGCACACTCGGTCGCCCGCTGCACGTCACCCTTGCACCAGGCGTAGTCCACATAAACGTGGCGTGCAATCTGCTGCATGACCGGGTCGCCCGATGCGTCGGCTCTTGCCGCCACTTGTTCAATCCAGCTTAGCGCCTCGTCGAAACGCCCCAACCGATTGAGCAGGCGCACGCGAATGCTCATGGCCCATTGCTCGATATTGAAGCCAATGAAGTCACGGTCAAACTGGTCTATGGCGGCCAAGCCGTCAAGCGCGATGTCGTTGGCCGCCAGTCCTTGTTCCAACAGGCCTGACCAGGCGTGCGCGTGACTGAGCGCCAGGTTCAAGGTCGCCCGACGCCCCGCATCGAGCGTACCGGGGCTCAGCGACAAGGCTTCAAGCAGACTGCCAACATACAGGTCGGCCGCAAGGCCGCTGGACTGCATCATCCGACCCCGTGCAAACAGGAGCAACTGAACCAGCCTCGCATCACCGTGCGCGGCCAGTACCAAGGCCTCGCCGGTCAGTCGCTGGACTTCGTCAAGCGTCAAGCCCTCGCGCCAGCCCAGGTAGACGATGCGACCACCCGCCAGGGCGCGCAGGCTGTCGGCGAGGGCTGATCGCGGCTGGTCTTGCAGCAAGTCCCAAACCTTGCGCCATGACTTGACCGCCTGAGCCGAGTCGGTCGCGCCAATCCAGCGCGCCGCCCGCGCCAAGTACTGCGCCGCAGGCACAAACTCTTGCGCTGCCTCGTAGTGGTAGGCAATCAAACCGGCAAACTCTTCGATCTGCTCGCGGTAATAGGCCTCCATCACCTGCGCCACCGCCAGGTGCAGCGACACGCGGCGCACCTTGAGCTGCATGCTGTAGGTCACCTCCTGAATGATGGGGTGGCGAAACACGAAGCGGCGTTGGCCAGAGTCGCTTTGGGCCAGGATCAAACCTGCCTGGCACAAACCGGCCAAGCCGCGTTCCAACACCAGCCGCAAGTGGCTGGCCACCTGCTCGATCACCGCCATGGGGATCTCTTTGCCAATGATGGCGCACATTTGCAGCAGGGTCTTCTCGGGCTCCCCCAGTCGGTCAACCTTGGCACCGATGACGGCCTGCACGGTGTCGGGCATGGCGTGCTCGATCTGCTCCAATCGGCCCGGTGGCAGACCACCCGACCCGATGTCGGTCAACAACGCACTGTCGATCAGCGTGCGCGCCAGTTCTTCGGCAAAGAACGGGTTGCCCGCACTGCGCACCACAATCAGCTTGCACACCTCGGCCAATTCCGCGCGCCTACCCAGCAATTCATCCACCAGCACATGCATGTCACTGGCACTGAGGTCGGGCAGGTCCAGTTGGGTAAAGTGCGGCGCCTTCGCCCAGCCAGCGTGGTAGTGAGGCCGGTAGTTCATCACCACCAGGGTGTGGCTACCGGCCACCGCCTCGACCAACGCCGCCACAAAGCACTCACTGGCCTCGTCGAGCCAGTGCAGGTCTTCAAACAAGATGACGCTGGGCTGGCGTCCGGCATCACGCACCAGTTGGCGCATCAGATCCAGCATGCGCTCGTGTTTGGCGCGTGGGGAGAGCGTGCTGGCCAGCGCGTCGGGCGCCGCCACACCCAGGAACTCGCACACCAGCTCGACATCGTCCGCGCTGGCCTGCAAGGCTTGCAAGCGCTGCGCGATACGGGTACGGGCAATGTCGGCACAGTCGGTGCTGGCAATACGAAAGAACTGGCGTCGCAGCAGCGCCAAAATGGGCTGTAGGGGCGTGGTCTGGCCATAAAGTTGAGCGCGCACTTCACACACGCTCAAACCTTGCGCGCGGCACAGGCTCACGAACTCCTGGCTCAAGCGGCTCTTGCCACCGCCGGGTTCGGCGCTGATGCCCAACACGCGTGCATCACCCGCGCGCGCCCGCGCCAGCGCAGCCTTGAGAATGTCCAACTCAAGCTGGCGACCTCTAAACGGCGACACCCACTGGGCAACGCTGTCGAGACCGGTCGCCGCATCGAAATGGGGGCCCGCGCGACTATCCGCGCGCGCGCCCGCAATCGCCTGCAGCTCATAAATCGGGGTACGCCCGGCAATGCCCTTGAGCGTGTACTCCCCCATGAACTGCGTGCCAGCGCTGTGACCCAGCAAAGCCTTGGTCACACCGGTCAGGCAGATGCCGCCGGGCTGAGCCAGTGCCACCACGCGGCTGGCCAGGTGAATGGTCAGGCCGTGAGCGCCGCCGCCAAACCCGTACTTGGCATCCTGCGGGTCGGAGGCAACCTGGCCCGAGTGCAGGCCAACCCGAATTGGCAGCGCCACCGGCCAGTTGCCGCTGGCCAGCACCATCGCCTGCGCTGCGTGGCAAGCCAACAAGGCGTGCCCCTCAAGCGACTTGGGCACACCAAACAAGGCCATCACGCCGTCGCCCAGGGTGCGGATCACGGTGCCACCAAAACGCTCCACCGCCTCACACATGCCGAAGATGGCCGGGCGCAGATGCTCCATCGCCTGCTCCGGGTCCAGGCCCGCTATGTGTTCGGTGGAACCGACAATGTCGGCAAACAGCACGGTGGCTTGTTTGAGCTCGCCCCATGTCTCGGTGGCCGGGTTCAACCGCACCTGGGCCACCAGAGTGCCGTCGCGCCGCTCCAGTGCCACACCGCAACCGCCGCAGAACCGGGCATTGGCGCCGCAAATGTAAGCGCAGCTCGGGCAGGGCTGGGTGAGTCCCATACCGCAGCGCTCACAGAAGCGGTGGTTGTCGGGGTTGTCAGCCTGGCAAGCGGTGCAGCGCATGGCTTCGAATGGTACGCCAGGATGATTTCGGTTCAAACCGCTGCGGTCTTGGCGTAAAAGGTTGCGCGGGCAATGCCCAGCATCTTGGCCGCAGCCGCTTTGTTGCCGTCGGTGGCGGCCAGTGCCGCTGCAATGGCGTGCTGCTCCAGCTCGGCAACTTGTTCGGCCAGCGGCCGCAGGGCGCCGTTAGGCCCTGCCGGCAACGGCGCCGGCCGAGCCGCAGATGGCAGCGGCAAGGGTGCCACTTGCTCCACGCCAGCCTCGCGCAGCACGGCTTCGAGCTGCGCCGCCGTGATGTGGTGCGAATCGCCGCGCATGGTCGCCTGCTCCAGCACATTGCGCAGCTCGCGAATGTTGCCCCGCCACCGCTGCGCCGCCAACAGCGCCAGCGCATCGGCACTCAATTCGGGCGGCTGGTCGCCGCTGCGCAGCGCCATGTCCTCGCCCAATGCCTCGACCAGCGCGGCGATGTCCTCGCGCCGGTCACGCAGGGCCGGCACGCGAACCGGCAGCACGTTGAGGCGGTAAAACAGGTCTTCGCGGAAGCTGCCCTCGCGCACCAGCTTGACCAGATCGCGCGAGGTGGCGGCAATCACCCGTGCGTCAAACGGTAGCAGCTTGTTGGAGCCCAGCGGCTCGATCTCGCCCTCTTGCAGCGCGCGCAACAGTTTGGACTGCAGCGCCAGTGGCATGTCACCAATTTCGTCCAGGAACAGGGTGCCGCCATCGGCCAGGCGAAACTTGCCATCGCGCCCCTTGCGCTCGGCCCCGGTGAAGGCGCCCGGCGCGACGCCAAAGAACTCGGCCTCCAACAGGGTGTCGGGCACCGCCGCGATGTTGACGCTGATAAAGGGCCCGCGCGCGCGCGCCGACGACGCATGGATGGCATGCGCCAACAACTCCTTGCCGGTGCCGGTCTCGCCCAGCAACAGCACCGGGCTGCTGGACTGGGCGGCACGCCTGGCCTGGCGTTTGACCTCCACCGCCGCAGGGCTGGTACCCACGAAACTGGCGAAGGTGTACTTGGACTGGCGCTTGCCGGTGCCCTGCTGCAGGCGTTGCGTGGCCAGTTCGCGGCGCGCTTCGTCCAGGTCGCGCTGCAGCGTGGAGAACTTCTGGATCAGGGGCGCCAAGGCAGTTTCGGCGTGGTCAAACAAGACAATGCCCAGGGCCCCGATCACCTCGCCCGCCGCATCGCGCAAGGGCACGCGGCTGACCACAAAGGTGCCGGCGCGATTGGTCAGCAAGTCAATCAGGATCGGCTTGCCACTCTCCAGCACCTGGTGCATCTGGGTGTTCTGCACCACGCTGGCCACCGGGTGGCCGACAAAGTCTTCGACCCGCTCGAAACCCAGGGCCGGCAAAAAGCGTTTGTACTGGTCGTTGATCCACACCACGCGTGCCTGCCGGTCCACCAGCATCATGCCTTCGCTGGCATTGGCGAACAGGTCGAACATGGAGTGCGCGGCCAGCTCCAGAATGCTCTGGGCGTCGCGTGGCAGGGCGTCGGTATTGGGCATGCGCGGATGTTACCGCGCGGGGGATCGGCCACCGCTGCCAGCGAACAGGCTGTTCAAACGCCGCCGTTCGCCGTTGCCGCATCCCTGATCGCCCCGGCCAATTTGGCATCCAGCACCGCAACATGCCGGAGCAGCCAGGCGTAAAGGAACCGGCACAGCAACTCCGCAGAGTCGTGCTGGTCGCGCCATTCATCAACCTGGTGCGCGAACTCATCGAGAAGCTTGCGATGCTCCTCCTTGTGATCGACCGCCTGCGCATAGTTGATGCCCGTCATCAGCATTTCTTCTTCGTCGAAATGCAGGGCGGTGGCGTTGCCGAGCCGCTCCAGCAGCACGCCAGTCCAGGCCCGGTCCTTCAACTGGCTGGCTTCGCGGACCGCGTTGTACAGATCAATCAACTCGCGGTGGCCATTGTCGATGACCTCCACGCCCACCTCAAGCTCTGGGGTCCAGACGATGGGCCGCCACCGTCGCTCTTCAAATGTGCCGAATTTATCGTCCTTCATCGCGAAGTCCCCAACTGTTCATCTGGGAGAAGTCTAAGCGCAAACGCAGGGCCCGCGCGCCCGTCAGCTGGCCCGCCGCCCGGACTAGAATTCGGCTCCGTTCCCACGTTCCTAAAACCGAGTACCAACATTGACTGACCTCCACACGCCAACGCTCGACACTGACGCCGCCGGCGCCGATTGCCCCCAACCGCAAACACCGCGCCTGTGGTGCGGCGATGGCTGGACCGCCAAGGTCATCAAGAATGAAGACGACGATGGTTGGGCGGTGGCCATGATCAAGGACGGCGAGCCCGAGCCAGCGCTGATTGGGCCGTGGACCATGGGGCGCGACAAGAAGAACCCCAAGCCGCTGGACGGCAATGCCTTCATCACCTTGGTCAAAACGGCCTCCGAGTTTGTGCGCCGCCACGAGCAGCAATTGCACGCCAGCTTGCATCAGCGCATCACCGTCACCGCCAAGTCGCAACGCATCACCGTGGCACTGGACATCGTGCCCGACGACGACAACCCGACCGCCTGGCTGAGCGCCAGCAATGACGAAGGCGACCAACTCGCAAAAGTGCAGGTTGCCCCGTCCTTCAAGCTCGACCGCGCCAGCGCCGTGGCCTGGGCGGAGCGGGACTTTGCGAAACCGGCCGATCGTTGATCTAGCCGTCGGCGGCGACTGTCAGCGGCGCGTTGCGCTTTCGCCGTTCAAGTACACAATGCCAGCCATGCCAAACCCCAAAGGATCAACCATGTTGTGGCCCGTCGTCGCGCTGATTGTGAGCGGTATCGCGGTCGCCATGTTTTTGCGCTGGTACTACCAGGCCCCCAGCCAGCCCGGCAACACGTCCAACCCAAAACTGGTGGCGATGTTCAACGAACGGCTCGACGCGGCCGTGTCCCGCCTCACGCCAGCCCATGCACGAGGCTTGTCGCCTGCAGCGGCCGACAGCGCGCGCGCCTTCCTGCTGCAAGTGCGTGAAGTGTCCCAACACTGCGAGTATGCGGCGCACGTCAATGTCCACAACCGCGTGGTGTTCGACCTGACGCTGAACGACGGCAGCGTGGCCACGGACCTGTACAGCGGCGGCCAGCGTTGCCCCAGCGCCAACGTGCCGGGCGTGCCCATTCTGCGTGTCCGCCTGAGCGAGGGCCGCGCCGTTGAGGTCACCAGCGATGGCTCCGAACGCCAAGCCCTGCCCGCCGCCGTGGTGCCCGCCTTGGACACCCTCATCAAACACCTGATCGGCCACGACCAGGGCCTGCGACCCAGCGCGTATTTCAAGGCAAGCGCTTCGACCACCGACCTGGAAAAGGCCTGGGCCAGCCCGGCTGATGCCAAGACCACTGAGCCAACATCCGCCACCTCGACGGCAAGCAACCCGCCCAGGCCCAACCCGCCGTCACAGTGACGTTTTGTCGGCGCCACGCTTGAACCGAGGCGGGAAGTACCACCATGTGGCCGCCACGAGCACTGCGAACCCGGTGTAGAGGACAGTGAACACCCAGGCGGGTGCGTCGTAGTAGAGCACGCGCCCGAGCCAATGCTCAATGAAGCTGCCCGCGTAGACCGAACCACCTGCCTTCGCCCTCAGCCACATTTCAAACGTTGTGAGCGGGCAGACCAGTCCAAGCCAGGACTCCGCCACGACAACACCGATGGCGCCCAGGTGGGCCAGCCTGAACCAGCCAGCGTTAACCCAGCGCCAGCCGCGCAGGTTGCCCGCGATCACAACCAGCAAACCACCGACCACGAACACCACGATGCCAAGGTGCAGCGCAAGCACGGCATCGGCAAGCGACTGGTACACCAGGGCGTCATTCATGCGAGAGGCGTAGCCGATCGATTCCAGTGCTTCAACACCTTCGGCACCACCACCACCGCCACCACCACCACCAGCAAGGTCAGCGCCATCGGCCGTTGCAGGAACACCATCGCGCTGCCCTCGCCGATCGAGATGGCGTTGCGCAACTGGGCCTCGGCCAGGGGGCCCAGAATCATGCCCACCACCACGGGCGCGGTCGGGAAGTTGAAGCGGCGCATGATCAAGCCCAACACGCCGATGCCATAGAGCAGGAACAGGTCGAACGCGCTCTGGCGCATGCCGTAGGCGCCCACCGTGGCAAAGATCAGGATGCCGGCATACAGCTGCGGCTTGGGCACCTTCAGCAGCTTGACCCACATGCCTACCAAGGGCAGGTTGAGCACCAGCAACATCACGTTGCCGATGTACAGCGAGGCGATCAAGGCCCACACCAGCGCGGCCGACGTGGTGAACAGTTGCGGCCCGGGCTGGATGCCGTAGTTCTGGAACGCGCCCAGCAAAATGGCCGTGGTGTTCGAGGTGGGAATACCCAGCGTCAGCAGGGGAATCAGCGCCGCCGTCACCGTGGCGTTATTGGCGGCCTCGGGGCCGGCCACGCCTTCAATCGCGCCCTTGCCGCCAAACTCGGCCTGATGGGCCGGTTTGGCCAGCTTCTTCTCGGTGGCGTAGCTCAGGAAGGTCGGAATCTCGGTGCCGCCAGCTGGAATACAGCCAAACGGCGCACCAATGGCGGTGCCGCGCAGCCAGGCGGGGATGGAGCGGCGCCAGTCACTGGCGGTCATGCTGACCCGGCTCAGCTTGTTGGCCGACTCGACCACCCGGCCTTCGAACAAGACCGCGTGCAAGGCTTCCGCCACAGCGAACAGGCCGACCGCCACCAGCACAATCTCGATGCCGTCCATCAACTCCGGCACACCGCCGGTGTAACGCGCTTGACCGGTGATCTGATCCAGGCCGACCAGCCCGGCAGCCAGCCCGACAAACAACGCTGTGAGCCCGCGCACGGTGCTTTGTCCCAGCACCGCACTGACGGTGGTGAAAGCCAACAGCATCAGCATGAAGTACTCAGGCGGACCCAGTTTGACCGCGAACTCGGCCACCACGGGCGCAAACAAGGTCACCAGGATGGTGGCAATGGTGCCCGCCACAAAGGAGCCAATCGCGGCCGTGGCCAGCGCCGCCCCGGCGCGGCCACTCTTGGCCATCTTGTTGCCCTCCATGGCCGTGACCATGCTGGCGGTCTCGCCCGGCGTGTTGAGCAGGATGGAGGTGGTGGAGCCGCCATACATCGCGCCGTAGTAGATGCCGGCAAAGAAGATCATGGACGCCGTGGCGTCCACCTTGGCGGTGATCGGCAGCAGCATGGCCACGGCGGTGGCCGGGCCAATGCCCGGCAGCACACCGACTGCCGTGCCCAGCGCGCAGCCCACAAAGGCCCACACCAGGTTGACCGGCGTGCCCGCGGTGGCAAAACCTTGCAGAAGTTGGTTCCAGATGTCCATTCTGAGTCCTTGCGGGACAGACCTTTAGCTCTGTCCTCAACTGATTAGGGCCACCCGCCGGGTGTCAAGTTCACCATCAGAGCCACCCACTTTGCGTGAGGCCCGGCAGATTGATGGCCAGGAATTGCGTGAACATCCAATAGACTGGCGCGGCGATCAACAGGCCGGTGATGGCATCGGTCACCCAGGACTTGACGCCCCCCTGCGCCTGGCCCTGCGCGTTGCGCATGCCCCGCGACGCCAGCACAAAGCACAAGGCGCAACTGAAGATGAAGCCAATCGTGGTGATCAACGCGGCGTTGAGCAACAAGCCCGCCGACATCCACACGAAGCCCGGCCAGTAGGGCTTCTCGCCCGGGGGCCCTTCCTCCATGTGCCGAAAGCCGCCGGTGCGCGCCTGGACCACCATGAACGCGCCACAGGTCGTCAGCCCGGCGGCCACCAGCCAGGGCAAAAAATTGGGTCCAACCCCGGCGTAGCCCGCATTGGAGGGGATGCCCAAGGCGCCCACCGCCAGCGCCAAGCCGACCCCGATCACGCCCAGGCCAACCAAGCCTTGCAGCAGTGACGGGAGTCTTGGATCATCTGCGGGGGACGCCTGCGTCACTGGAGTACCTTCGCCCTGAAGGGCTGCGGTGCGAGCTTGCTTGGGGCGGCCCGGCGCAGCGCTCATACCATGCCAGCCTTGACCATGATGGCGCGCAGACTGGCGAACTCGTCGTCGACGAACTTCTCGAACTCCGCGCCTGCCATCACCGCCGAAGTCCAGTTGTTCTTCTCCAAAGCCTCCTGCCAGGACTTGGCCTTTGTCGCCTTCACGACCAAGTCGGTCAATTCCTTGCGCTGCGCAGGCGTGATGCCGGGCGCGCCGTACACACCACGCCAGTTGCCGATAGTCACATTGATGCCGAGCTCCTTGAGCGTCGGTGTGTCCACACCCTTGAGCCGGGTCGGCGAGGTCAGCGACAGCGCGCGCATCTTGCCCGCCTTGATGTACTCCGAAAACTCGCTGTAGCCACTGCCACCGATCGTGACGTTGCCGCCCAGAATGGCAGCCGTCGCCTCGCCGCCGCCCCGGAAGGCCACGTAGTTGATTTTGCCGGGATCGACACCCGCATCGCGTGCAATCATGGCCGCTGCAATGTGTTCGGTGGCGCCGCGCGAGCCACCACCCCACTTGACGCTGCCGGGGTCTTTCTTGAGTTGGTCAACGACGTCCTTCATGGTCTTGAGGGGCGAGGCTGCCGGCACCACAAACACGTTGTATTCGCTGGTCAGACGGGCGATGGGTGTCACCTTGGACAGGTCCACCGGCGGCTTGCCGGTGATGATGCCGCCCAACATCACCGCACCCATCACCATCAGGGCGTTGGGGTCGCCCTTGCTGCCGTTGGAAAACTGCGCCAAGCCAATGGCCCCGGCCGCGCCGCCCTTGTTGTCATAGGTCACGGTGGCCGCCGCGCCGGCCTCCTGCAAGGCCTTGCCCAGGGCGCGGCCGGTGGTGTCCCAGCCGCCGCCGGGGTTGGCCGGAATCATCATCTTCAGGTTGGCGGCCGCCTGGGCCGACAGGGGCAAAGTGCCCGCTGCGGCCAGGGCCAGCATGGATTTCAAGAAAGCATCACGACGCATGGCAAGTCTCCTACAAAGGTTGTTGTGCAGGCGATGATGCGCGCGCTGGCTGTCAATCGGCTGTCCGGGGCTACATCGCCTGCTCCAGCCACTGCAGCCATGCGCCATGCGGATGCGACCAGGCCAGTGCGCGCTGCCTGACTTCACCCGCGGGGTGACTGACTTGGCACCACAGCGTGGCACCTTTGGGATCATTTGGCGGTGTCGCAGGCAGGGCCATGTCCGTGGGCCGCAGGGAAGGCGCTTCAGCCGACACCCATACCGCGCCACGCTCACGCACCAGATCGACCATCGCTTGCTCATGGTGCGCTCGGTCCTGATCGCTGAAGTAGCAAAGCACCCAGCTATTCAACACCACCGGCTGCACGTCGCCGGGCAAGCTATCGAGCCAAGCGAGGATGGCGTCAACGCTGTCCGGGCCAGTCTGCTGCACCGGCCAGCTGCGCTGGCGCGCCATGTCCAGCGCCAGGCGCAAGCGGTGCTGGCGCACCGTGTCACACGGCCACACACAGGCTTGCAGCCAGCGCGTGGCCTGGGCGTCGTGCACATCCACCGGCAGGGGGTCCAGGCCCAGGCGGTGCGTCAGCCGCCACGCACCACCCTTGTCTGTCAGGCGGTCGAGCGGGTTGCCGTCGCCCCGCAAGTCACAACGCACCTGCGCAACATCATCACAAGGCTCACCGCCCACAAGCCACTCACCGCCTTCGCGCTGGTAGCTCACGGTGTAGGCGTCCACCCCCAGGTTCAACCCGGCGCTGCTGCCCACATCGAGCAAAGCCAGCGGCGCACCGTCGGCCGCCTGAGCGATGTGCGCCAGCACTGGCCAAAGCACCGCACAGCGCCCGATCTCGTTGGTCTGGGTGTGACTGCTGCGCAAATGCGCGCTGATGGGCTCCTGTTGCTGCGCCACGAAATCGTGCAGCGCTGTAGCCAAGCCGGCATCCGGCGCACGCTGGCCGCCGACACTGGGAAAGTAATCACACAAGGCATGCGAAACACCCAACAGCACCCGCTCGTGAATGGCCGCCAGCAACAAGTTGGGGCGGCGCTGCTCGGGCCGCGTCAGCAGACACAGGCTGAGCAGCTCCGGCGACTGGGCAACCAGCCGACAAATCGCCACATACAGCGGGTCCTGGGTGCACTCCATCGCCGCAAAATGAAGCCAATCATCGGCCAGGGGCTGTAGCAGTTGGGGGTGTGAGGCATGCGTCATCGGTCGAGCATAAACCGAGGCGGCCCGATCTGGTGGCGCCACGACTATCCTCGCGCGCTGCACCACCCGCGCGCTACACCGCTTCCAAACTCAGGGTTTCCTCAAGTGCCAGGCTTTGGGCCGCGTGAAGGTCTGGATGCCGTAGGTGGAAAGCGTCAGGCCCATGCCGGAGTCGCCATGGCCGCTCCAGGGCAGGCGCGGGCTGACGCGGTCGCAGCAGTTCCAGTAGACGCTGCCGGCATTGATCTGCGCCAATAGCTTCTCGGCGCGGGTGCGATTGGGCGTGAAGACGCCGGCAGTCAGGCCATAACGTGTGTCGTTCATCAGCTGCACCGCTTCCTCGTCGTTGGCGACTTTCTGGATGCCAATGATGGGGCCGAAGGACTCTTCGCGCATCAGCTCCATCGAGTGATTGACGTCGCTGAACACGGTGGGCGCATAGCCAAGACCGGGACCCTTGAGCCGCTTGCCGCCGCACAACAACGTGGCGCCCTTGGCCAGTGCATCGGCCACTTGTGCATCCAGCACATCGAGCTGTGGCGCGCGCGTGATGGCGCCAATATAGGTGTCGTTGTCCATCGGGTCGCCGATCTTGAAACCCTTGACTGTCTCCACAAAATGCGCCACGAAGGCGTCGTAGATGCTCTCGTGCACGTAGATCCGCTCGACCGAACAACAGCTCTGCCCGGTGTTGTACATGGCGCCATCGGCCAGCGACGCGGCGGCGTTGTTGACGTCGGCATCCTCACACACGTAGGTCGGGTCCTTGCCACCCAGTTCGAGCTGCATCTTGACCATGCGCGGCCCCAGGATGCGCGCAATGCGTGCGCCAGTGGCGTACGAGCCGGTGAAAAACAGCCCGTCGATATCCTGCTCCATCAGCGCGGCACCCACCGCCCCGCCGCCCACCAAGGGGATGAACACGTCTTTCGGCACACCGGCCTCGTGCAGCAGGCGCGCCATCTCCAGGCCACTCAGGGTGGCGAATTCAGAGGGCTTGTACAGCACCACGTTGCCGGTCAACAAGGCCGGCACAAAGACGTTGCCGCCGACAAACCAGGGGTAATTCCAGGCCGAGATGTTGGCCACCAGGCCTAGCGGCGTGTGTTCGATCTGCTCGGTCATGCCGCCGTCGTCGAACACTGTCTCGGTCTGCACCGAGGACTCTATTTGCGCCAGAAAGAAGTCGATCCGGCCCAGAAAACCATTGAGCTCGTTGCGCGACATCTGAATGGGCTTGCCGGTCTCCCGGGTCATGACCACCGCGAGCGGTTCAATCTGGGCCTTCACCAACGCCGCAAACCGCGCGATGCAGGCCTCGCGCTCCACCACAGGCATGGCGCGCCAACCGGGCAGCGCGGCCCGTGCGCGTTGGGCCTTGTCGGCCACCGAGCTGTCATCGTCAGCCGGCAAGGTGGCGATCAGTTCGGCCGTGGCCGGGTTGTGAACAAGCAGTTGATTCATGGGGATGGCCTTGCGTGGGGTAGTGCGGGTGCGACGTGCCGAGATTCAAGATGACCGGCTGGCGCGGGCTGCAGCAAGAAAGTCGCTCAGAATCGGCGCGTCATCAAGTGTGCCGTACTCCAGTCTGTGGAACTCCGGGTGCCACTGCACACCGGCCACCCAGGCCGGGCCACTGTGGCGAATCGCCTCCACCGTGCCGTCGTCGGGGCAACGCGCTTCGACCACAAAGTTGGGCGCCAGATCCTTGACGCACTGGTGGTGCACGCTGTTGATCTTGTGGCTGCGGTGTGCCGTCGTTGTTGACGCAAGCAGGGAGGCAAGCCGGGTCGAGGACACCAGGTCCACGGTGTGAAAGTTCTGGTCGTACACGTCCGCGTCGCGGTGCGTCAGCGCGTCCGGGCGCTGGGTCGGGATGTCCTGCACCAGCGTGCCGCCAAAGGCCACGTTGATCAGTTGCATGCCACGGCAAATGCCAAACACCGGTTTGCCCGCCGCCACGAAGGCGTTGACCAGCGCAATCTCGTACTTGTCACGCCCGGCGTCGCCCTGCCACCTGGCGTCAATCGGTTCTTCCTGATAGGTCCCCGGCCACAAGTCGGCGCCGCCATGCAGCACCAGACCGTCGAGCCACTGGGCGTAGTCAACCAAGCCCACGCCATCACCCTCGTTGGTGAAGTGCTGAGCACCGGTGACATCCCCAACCGGCGAAGGGATCATCACCGGCAAGGCGCCACCGGACATCACCCAATGCGGCACCGACTGTTCGACGTACTGCAAGGTTTTCTTGGCGAAGGCCGCGCGTGTCGGGTCGGGGTACAAAAAGCAGGCGCTGATGCCAATCTTGAGGCGTTCTGTCATCGTCGGACTCCATCAACGGGTTGAAGCACCGTCATTGCGAGCGCAGCGCGGCAATCCACCGTTGCGGGCCCTCCACCATAGATCGCCGCGCTACGCTCGCGATGACGGGGCGCAAGGATCGCCGCGCGGTAGTCGTCATTGCGAGTGGTAGTCGTCATTGCGAGCGAAGCGCGGCAATCCACCGCTGCGGGCCCTCCACCATGGATCGCCGCGCTTCGCTCGCGATGACGAAGCACTTGGATCCCCGCACTTCGCTCGCGATGACGGATAAGCAAGTCTCGCATAGCGACCATCCACTACATCGCCGCCTTAAACAAGGCCTCAAAATCCACTGCCGTGCAGGGCCGCGGATTGGTCTGGTGGCAGATGTCGGCCGTGGCCACCTCCACCAAGTGCGGCAGGTGCGCCGGCGTCACGCCGTGCGAAGACAAGGTGCCGGTGATGCCCACATTGCGTTTGAGCGCGCGCAGCCAGGGCACCAGGGCGCGACCACCACCGAGCAAGCCACACACGTGGGCCAATTCGTCAAACTTAGCCGGTGCGCTGGACAGGTTCCAGGCCATCACGGTGTCGATCATCAAGGCATTGGCCAGCCCATGGTGCAGGTCACACACCGCGCCCAGCGCGTGGGCACACGAGTGCACGGCGCCCAGGTCTTTCTGGAAGGCAATGGCACCCATCATGGAGGCCATCATCATGTCGCTGCGCGCCTTGAGGTTACCCGGCTCCTGTACCGCCGTCACCAAGGCGGCCGCGGCAATGCGCGCGCCCTCCAGGGCAATGCCGTCACACAGCGGGTGATAAGCAGGAGACAGGTAGCTCTCGATGTTGTGGGTCAGCGCGTCCATGCCGGTGGCAGCGGTCACGTGGGCGGGCAGGCCCAGCGTCAGTTCGGGGTCGGCAAACACGATCCGGGCCAGGATCTTGGGGCTGAAAACCACGCGTTTCAGGTGGGTGTCGTTTTCGCTGACCACGCTGGAGCGCCCTACTTCCGAGCCGGTGCCCGAGGTGGTGGGCATGGCCACGAAATACGGCAGCGTGTTGACGATGGGCCGCACCTGCGGGTGGTCCCACACGTATTCCAGAATGTCACCGTCATGCGTGGCCGCCAGACCGACCACCTTGGCTACATCCAGAGCAGCACCGCCGCCGAAACCAATCACACAGTCCGCACCGTGCGCGGTGTAGGCGGCCGCGCCGTCCATCACCTGGCTGCAAGTCGGGTTGCCGAACACGCCGGAGAACGCGGCCACCTCGAGGCCGGACAAATGCCCCAGGAATTCGGCCAACACCGGCAAGGCGGCCAGCGCCTTGTCGGTCACGATCAGCGGGCGCTTGATGCCCTGCTCCACCAAATGGGCAGCGACCAATTTGCGTGCGCCGACACCGAATTGGATGGGGGTGGGGAAGGAAAAACTGGTGATGGTCATGGAAGGTGTCAGTAACAAGGTTCAGACAAGGTCAGGCCGGTTCAGATGATCTCAAAGTAGCGCTTCATTTCCCAGTCGGTCACGCCATCGAGCCACTGGCGCCACTCCCAATCGCGGGTGGCGGCGAAGTGATCCACGAAGGTGTCGCCCAGCCAGTCGCGGGCGATGGCTGACTTCTGAAAAATGCGCGTGGTCTCGATCAGGGTGCGCGGGGCGCGGGCAATGTGTTCGGCCCCCTGGTTGGTGCCGGTGATGGCGGGCGTGGTGAGCTTGAGGCCCTTCTCCACGCCATCGAGCCCAGCGGCAATCACCGCCGCCATGGCCAGGTAGGGGTTCACATCCGCGCCCGGGCAACGCGTCTCCAAGCGCGTGGCCTTGGGGCTGCCGGCAATCACCCGAAAACTCGCGGTGCGGTTGTCCATGCCCCAGGTGGGTTTGACCGGCGCCCAGTAACCATCCACCAAGCGCTTGTAGCTGTTGATGGTGGGCCAGATCATCGGGCCGAACTCCATCATGCAGGCGATCTGACCGGCCAGGTAGCTCTCGAACAGCTTGCTCATCTTGCGCGGATGCTTGGCGTCGAAGAACAGGTTGGTCTTGCCCTCATCACCAAGTTTTGCCAGGCTTTGGTGAATGTGGCCGCTGCAACCCGGCAGCGGCTGGTGCGGCTTGGCCATGAAGCTGGGCATGATGCCAAAGCGCGCGCCAATCTCCTTGGTGCCGGTCTTGAACAGGATGGCGCGGTCGGCCTGCTCCAGCGCCTCGCTAAAACCAATGGCCGCCTCGTAGACGCCTGGGCCGGTCTCGGTGTGCAGGCCCTCAATCGGCACGCCAAAGGCCTGCATCTCGGCCATGATGGCGGCGAAGAAGTCGCGGTTCTGGTTGATGCGCAACAGCGAATAACCAAACATGCCCGGCGTAAGAGGCGTGGGCGCTACGCCCTTTTTGGCGGCCCAGCTCTGCGGTGTCTCCAAAAAGTTGTACCACTCGAACTCCATGCCGGTCATCATCTGAAAACCCATCTTTTCGGCGCGCTTGAGCACCCGCTTGAGCGTCTGGCGTGGGCAGGCCGCGTGCGGGGTGCCGTCCGGGTTGACGAATTCGCCCAGGAAGAAGGGCACGCCCTCGTCCCAGGGCACGTGGCGCACGGTGTTCAAGTCCAGCCGAGCGTTGGCATCGGGAAAGCCGTGCTGCCAGCCGGTGATGCTGGTGTTGTCGTAACAACTGTCCATCATGTCCCAGCCCAGCACCACGTCGCAAAAGCCAAAGCCCCCCTTTGGCAAGGGCTCGGCAACGCCCAGGAATTTGTCGCGGTGCAGGTACTTGCCGCGCAACACACCATCGATGTCGCTGACGGCGACCTTGATGCGCTGGGCGCCGGATTTGCGGATGGCCGCGACGGCGGCGTGTTCCTTGGGTGCGGGCTTAGCTCCGGTGCTCATCGTGTTAATCCTTGTATTGAAGTGTTCGACGAAGGTGCAAGACTATTGGGACTTAAGACTATCGAGAATCCCGAAATCGATGAATGAGCTTCGTCATCGCGAGGCCGTAGGCCGTGGCGATCCACCGTGGATTGCCGCGTCGCTGCGCTCGCAATGACGGCATGGGTCCGTTCGTCGCTCGGCAGTCATGGTGAATGTAGCGCGGCAGTCCATGGAGTCAGGGGTCATGGATTGCTTCACTGCGTTCGCAATGACGGTATCACTGTCATGGCGCGCGCAGCGCCGCCAGCGCCTGTGCATGCAGCTCGGGCGTGGCCGCCGCGACCACGCGCCCGTCTGAGCCGACGCCGAGCGGCTGACCGTTCCAGTCGCTCATGACGCCTCCGGCCGATTGAATCAGGCTGACCATGGCCAGATAGTCGTAGGGCTGCAAGCCCGCTTCGACCACCAGGTCAATGTGGCCACCGGCCAACTGGGCATAGCTGTAGCAGTCACCGCCGAAGCGGCGCAGCGCACAGCGCCGGCTCAAGACGTCAAACGCAGCCCACTCGACAGGCTTGAAGGCATCAGGAGAGGTGGTGTAGATGCGCGCCTGGGCCAGGCTCTGGCAGGTGCTGACCCGCACCGGCTGACCGTTGCATAGCGTGACCTGCCCCTGCACGGCCAGCCAGCGCTCGCCCAACACCGGCATGTCCACCAGGCCCAGCATCGGTTGGCCTCGGTGCAGCAGCGCGATCAAGGTGCCCCACAAGGGTGAACCGGTGATGAAACTCTTGGTGCCGTCGATCGGGTCGAGCACCCACAACCATTCTGCGTCCATGCGCTCACGGCCATGTTCTTCGCCCAGAATGCCGTGGCTCGGCACCTGCGCGCCCAGCAGGCTGCGCATGCTGGCCTCGGCGGAACGGTCGGCCACCGTGACCGGGCTGTCGTCAAGCTTGGCTATGACCTCCAGCGCGGTGCGAAACAGCGGCAGCGTGTTCTGGCGCGCGGCATCGGCCAGGTCATGGGCAATCTGCACCAGGCTTTCGAGCTCGCGGGGTTTGGTTGGGGTCATCGTTCTGTCACACCAGGCGGCCCGGTTGTTTGGTTGGCAACGTTTGCTTTTGAGCATTTTCATGCAAAATCAAATTTTGCCACAAATGCAAAAATATGCACAATAGCGGTGGGACGCCAGCAACACCCACCACCTTCATCGCCGACACCAACTTTTGGAGACACTCATGCGCACCTGTCAGCTCCCTTTTCCCCGCAAACACCTGCACACCGCCGCCTTGCTCAGCAGCTTGCTGTGGGCGGCCAACGCCAGCGCCGGCACGGTTACCGCCTACACCGCGTTGGAAGAAGACGAAATCAAGGAGTACATTGCGGCTGCCAAAAAGGACATGCCCGATGTGGACGTGCAGGTGCTGCGCCTGTCCACCGGCGACCTGGGTGCGCGCATCCTGGCCGAGGCCAGCAACCCGCGTCACGACGTGATCTGGGGCTGGGCGTTGACCAACATGATGGACACACGCATTGCCGCCTTGACCGAAGGCTACGCCGCCAAAGGCAGTGAGAAGCTGGCCAAGGAACACAAGGCCGCCGACAGCAAATGGTTTGCCAGCACCGGCTACATGGCGGCCTTTTGTGTCAACACCGAGGTGCTGAAGGCCAAGAACCTGCCCATGCCCACCTCCTGGAAAGACCTGACCAACCCGGTCTACAAAGGCGAGATCGTGATGCCCAACCCGGTGTCGTCGGGCACCGGCTACCTGCAGATCGCCGCCATCCTGCAATCCAAGGGCAACGACGAAGGCTGGAAGTTCTTGAAGACCATCGACGGCAACGTGGCGCAATACATCAAGTCCGGCTCACGCCCGTGCAAGGCCGCGCGCGCGGGTGAATTTGCCATCGGCACCTCGCTGGCGTTTGCAGCCATGCAGTCGGTGGAAGAAGGCTTTCCGATCAAGATGGTGATCCCCAACGACGGCGCAGGCTACGAGCTGGAGGCCTCCGCCCTGATGAGCAGCGCCAAGAACAAGGTGGACGCCAAGCGCTTCCTGGACTGGACCCTGTCACCCGGCGCCGCCGCCATCTACACCAAATACAAAGAGATCGTCACCATCCCCGGTGCGCCGCAATCCAAGGCTGCCAAAGCTGCTGGCCTACCGGCCGACCTGTCCAAAGTGTTGTACCCGGTTGACTTTGCCAAGTCCGCCAAGGAGCGTGATGCCACGCTGGCGACTTGGCAGAAGACCATTGGGCGATAGCTTGACGCAAGCTGGCAAGTCTGTCGTGTCCCGTCATGTCCCGTCATTGCGAGCGAAGCACGGCAATGCAATCCTTGATCAACGGCGATGACTAAGCCCCGTCATTGCGAGCGTAAGCGCGGCAATCCATCTGCGTGGGCACACCCCTGTGGATTGCCGCGCTGCGCTCGCAATGACGAGACAGGCTGTCTCGTGCCTATCCATCCCCATCCGTTGAAACAGCACGCCCCAAATCATGTCCTTGAAGATTGAGTCGCTTCACAAACAGTTCGCCGGCGTTGCGGCGTTGGACAACATCGAACTGCAGGTGGGCGCGACCGAATTTGTCTGCCTGCTTGGGCCCAGTGGCTGTGGCAAGACCACGCTGTTGCGCATCATTGCCGGGCTGCTGAGCGCCGACAGCGGGCGCATCCTGCTGGGTGAGCAAGACCTGGCCACGTGGCCGGCGCGTGAGCGTGGCTTTGGCATCGTGTTCCAGTCCTACTCGTTGTTTCCGCACATGACGGTGGCGCAAAACGTCGGCTACGGCTTGACGATTCGGCGCACACCCGCCACCGAGGTGCAGCAGCGCGTCACCCAGTTGCTACAAACCGTCAAGCTGGCAGGCTTCGAGCAACGCTACCCGGCGCAGCTATCCGGCGGGCAGCAGCAGCGCGTGGCGATCGCGCGGGCGTTGGCCGTCAACCCGGCCTTGCTGCTTTTGGACGAACCACTGTCGGCGCTCGATGCCCGTGTGCGTGCCGACTTGCGGCTGGAACTGCGCGAGGTGCAGCGCCAGCTTGGCATCCCCACGCTGATGGTGACGCACGACCAGGAAGAAGCCATGTCCATGGCCGACCGCATCGTGTGTATGAACCAGGGCCGCATTGAGCAGGTGGGCAGCCCGCAGGACCTGTACCTGCGGCCGCGCACCCGTTTTGTCGCCAACTTCATGGGCCACAGCAACCTGATGACACGCGAGCAGGTGCAAGCGCATTGGCCGCAGTTGCTGGCGCACGCGCCAGCGGCATCTGATCGCGACACACTGGCCTTGTGTGTGCGGCCCGAGCGTCTGCAACTCAAGGCGCAGACCGGCGCGCTTGGGCGGGTAGGCCAGGTCACCTTTCTGGGTAGCATTCAGCGCATAGCCGTGCATTGGATGGGGCAGGACCTGCTGGCCGAGACCAGCAGCGCCTCGCCCTTTGCACCTGGCGATGCGGTGCAGGTGGACGTGGCGCCGCAAGACTGCGCCTGGGTTACCGCATGACGACCAGCGCGGCCACGCTGATCCCGGTGTCGGGCTCCACCCGGCTGCCCATGGCGGTGGCGGACCGTTGGCTGCTGCGCGCCTGCATCGGCCTGCCGCTACTTGCCTTGATCCTGTTCTTCGGCCTACCCATGCTCAGCATCGCCTGGCGCAGCCTGATGCAAGACGGCGGTGGCATCGGCCTGGGCAACTACATTGCGCTGCTCGATACACCCGGCGTGTGGCGTGCCGCTTTCAACAGCACCTGGCTGGGACTGGCCACCACGGCGCTGACGGTGCTGCTGGGCTTTGTGCTGGCCTATGGCCTTGAGCGCACGCACATGGCGGGCAAACGATTCGTCGCGGTGGGCATGGCCTTGCCGATGCTGGCGCCCTCGCTGGTGCTGGGCCTGGGCCTGATCTTTCTGCTGGGGCGCAATGGCCTGGTGGGCAAACTGTTGGGCGTGCGCATGGACGTGTATGGCTTTTGGGGCCTGCTGCTGGCCGACATTCTGTACGCGCTGCCGCAAGCGGTGCTGATCATCCGCGCGGCCCTGCGCCATGGCGATATGCGCCAGTACGACGCAGCCGAAGTGCTGGGCGCCACGCCCTGGCGCCAGTTTGTCGACATCACGCTGCCCAGCGCCCGCTACGGGCTACTCAGCGCGACCTTTGTGGTGTTCACCATCACCATCACCGACTTCGGCAACGCGGTGGTGATCGGTGGCAACTTCCCGGTGCTGGCCACCGAGATCTACAACCAGGTCAGTGGCCAGATGAAGTTCGGCATGGGCGCGGTGGTAGGCATCCTGCTGCTGACCCCGGCCGCGTTGTCGATCTGGATCGAGCACGTCGCCACCCAACGCCAGGCCCGCATGAGCGGTGAAGCGGCGCAGCCCCCCACCCCCCACCACCACCTGCTGCGTGACCTCGGCTTCACGACGGCTTGCGGCGCCATTGCGCTGAGCATTTACGCGGTGGTGCTAACGGTGGTGGCAGGCAGCTTTGTGCGGCTGTGGCCGTACAAGTTTGAGTTCACGCTCAAGCACTACAACATCACCCTGTCCGACGGTTATGCGCCCTTATGGAACTCGGTCTATGTGTCGCTGCTGGCAGCGCTGTTCGGCACCTTGATGTTGTTCATGCTGGCCTTTGCCGTGCGCAAGTTCCCCGGTCGCCTGGCGCAACTCGCCAGCACACTGAGCGCCCTGCCGGTGGGGGTGCCGGGCCTGGTGCTGGGGCTGGCCTATGTATTCACCTTCAACAGCGCCAGCATGCCCTGGGGCGCCTTGTATGGCAGCGCCGCCCTGCTGGCGCTGTGCAACTACTACCACTACCACACGCAGGGCTACGTGGCCATGATGACCGGCATGCGCAATGTGCCCACCAACCTGGAAGACGCCACCACCGTGCTGGGCGGCGGCACCGCCCGCATCCTGCGCGATGTGTACTGGCCAGCGATTCAGACCACGCTGCTGTCGGTCGGTGTGTTTCTGTTCATGCGCTCGATGGTCACGCTCTCAGCCATCATCTTCCTCATCACGCCGGCGATGTCCTTGGGCGCGGTGAGTGTGATGCGCCTGGACGAAGCTGGATTTACCTCGCAGGCGGCGGCGTTTTCCACCTGCATCATGGCTTTGGTCGGTGGCCTGTCGCTGGTCTTGCATGCGCTCACGACGCGCGCGCGCGCGGCGCCCCACTGAGTCTGAACAGAAAGTATTGGCATGTTGCAAGAAGAACGCATCCTGCGCATCCGCAGCCTGCTGGCCAAGTTCAAGCGCCTCACAATCGAACGTATCGCACAGGACATGGACGTATCGCGCGAAACCGCGCGACGTGACGTGCTGCAACTCGAAGCCCAGGGTGAACTGCGCCGCGTGCATGGCGGTGTGGTGCAGAAGGGTCCGGAGCCCGAACCACCGGCAAGTGAACGCGCCCGCGTCAACCAGACGGAGAAACGTGCCATCGCCAAGGCCGCGCTCAAGCTGCTGCAACCCGGCCAAACCGTGTTCCTCGATGCCGGCAGCACCACCACTGTGCTGGCCGAAGAGCTGGCCTCGCTCAGCGGCCTGACCGTGATCACCAACGGCCTGGCCGCCGCCCTGAAACTTGGCGCCGCCGACGACGCACGCGCCCCGCGTAACACCATCCTGTTGCTGGGCGGGCGCATCGACGCCAACGTACAAGCCACTTACGGCGACGACACCGTGGGCGAGATTCATCGCCACCAGGCCGATATCGCCCTGCTGTCGCCGGTGGGCATCAGCCGCCAACACGGCGCCACCAGCTTCGAGCACCACGAGGCAGCGGTCGCCCGCGCCATGGCACAACAAGCCCGGCGCGTAATCATCCTGGCCGACTACAGCAAAATCGGCCACAGCAGCCGCGTCAGCTACGTCAAGACGACCGACATCGACACCATCGTGACCGACGCCCGCGCACGCGCCCTGCCGGGGTTTTCGGCGTTGCAGCGGGCGGGGGCGCGGTTGGTGGTGGCTTGACCTCCGTTGGGCTTCGCCGTCTGACGACCCCGATACCTGCAACCTGCCTGCGTTGGCACGGCCGACGGCCTGGGTCGTCGTTCTCCGGCCCAGGCTCCCAGGTCAACGCCTGGGTTCGCGCCTATCACGTCATCAACGACGCACTTGATGTGCGGCTTTTGTAGTACGTCGCGATGGATTGCCGCGCTACGCTCGCAATGACAAGCACGTGGCATCGACGAATCGAGCCTGCGCCCGACCACCCCAACCACCGACCTTGAACGCGCCAACTCGCAAGTGACGCGGCCAAACTTCTTCTCAGTCAGTTGGGCGACGCCCGTCAGGCAATCCACTCTTGACGTGTTCGCACTTGTGAAATAGGATTAAATCCTATTGAACAACTGAAGGTACGGCATGCGAACGACACAACAACTCAGCATTACCCTGCCAAACGACATGGCCAACGTGCTAAAGGCGAAGGTGCAGACTGGCGAGTACGCCACGGAAAGCGAAGTCATCCGGGATGGCTTGCGGGCACTGTTGGCACGTGATCGAGCCATTGATGGCTGGCTACGCGACCAAGTAGGGTCTGCCTACGATGCCTTGAAGGCTAACCCTTCCCGCGCGGTCACCCCTGAGCAAGTGCGCGCCCGCCTTGCCGCAGAGCGCGTCAAGGCCTGATGCTCTATCGCGTCGTGTTTTCGCCCGGAGGCAGAGGAGCAACTTGCGCAGCTCTACCGCTACATCGCGGTTGCGGCCTCCCCGGACATTGCGGCACGCTACACCGAGGCCATCATCAGCTACTGCGAGAGTCTTCGAGTCTTTCCTCATCGTGGCATCAAACGCGACGATGTGCGGCCAGGTCTACGGATCACCCACTACAGGAAACGCACCGTCATCGCCTTTGAAGTGGACGCCGACAAGGTTTCCGTCATCGGCGTGTTCTACGGCGGTCAAGACTATGAAACGCTACTTCAAGACGACTCGGATGAAGACATCGACAGCTAACTATTCATACCCGCTGGATACGCTGGTCACGAGTCTGGATTCTGACCCCGAAGTGGAAGACACGTGGACCCAAGTGGCAGATCAACGCGAAGCGGAACTGGCGTCGGGTGCGATTGCAGACGTTCCAGGGCCACAAGCAATCGCCAGGCTTCGCGCCACACTCTGATCCACACCAAGCGTCCAGACGTGTCGGGTGGCTGTGCCGGGGCGCTGGAGCCAATTCGCGGATGCAGCAGAGCTTGCGCGCCAGCCATCTGGTTGACGCGAGGACGGCCGCGCACCGGCCCAATAGCCCGCGAGCGCGCAAGCGACCCGGCACGGACGCCCGGCGCGTTCGCCTACACGTTTGAATGGCGCCAGCAAATCGCAATATGCAGACCGGGCCCGCGCGACACGCCAAGGCGATACCATCCCACCCCATGAAGCTGTTGCTCATCGAAGACGAACAGGCCATGCAAAAGACACTGGTACGGGCTTTGTCGCGCCTGGGTTGGAGCGTCGACGTGTGTGGCGACGGCGCGCAGGCGCTGCAGCGCTGGCAAGAGGTGCACCCTGATGTGGTGCTTCTCGACCTGAGCCTGCCCGGCCTGGACGGCCTGCGCGTTCTGGAGTCGGCACGCAAAAACAGTCTCACCACGCCGGTGCTGATCCTCACCGCACGCGGCACCGTGGGTGACAAGATCATTGGCCTGAACAGCGGCGCCGACGACTACCTGCCCAAACCGTTCGATCTGGACGAGTTGGAAGCCAGGGTGCGCGCCCTGCACCGCCGTCACTCGGAATCCAACGCTGAATCAGGCTCCAGTCCAATAGCAACGGGAACCTTGCGCTATGAAACCGATAGCGGCGCGATCTACCACGGCAAGCAGGTGCTGGACTTGACGCCGCGCGAGTTGGCACTGTTGCGCACGCTGCTGGCCCGCCCCGGCCATGCGGTGTCCAAGGAACGGCTGTTCGAACTGGTGTTTCCAGGTGAGTCCGACGTGCAATACGAAGCCATCGAAGTGGTGGTCTACCGCTTGCGCAAGAAGCTGCAAAGCACGGGCGCCAAATTGGTGACACTGCGTGGCCTGGGCTATCTGCTCAAGGTCGGCACATGAACCAAGCCAGAAACGAGGGGGACAGCGCGCTGCGCGCAGCGACAAGCGTGGGGGCCACATTCTCTTTGCGGCGCTACCTGCTGCTGGGCATTCTGGTACCCGTCATCCTGTTCATCGTGCTCGATACTTTCAGCCTGTACCGTCAAGCGCTGGCGGCCGTCACCACCGCCTACGACCGCACGCTGCTGGCTTCGGCCAAATCGATTGGCGAACACATCGACGCCAAGGGCAATGACGAGCTGTCCACACTGTCGGCGGTGGTGCCCTACTCGGCGCTGGAAGCCTTCGAGGCCGACAACCGCAGCCGCATGGTGTACCGCATCTCGCAGGTCGATGGCCGCGTGGTCGACGGCTTTGCCGACTTGCCGATGTGGCGCGGCAAGATCCCGCAGCGCGGCCCCTATGCGGCGCTGGTTGATTTTTACGACGACACTTTTCGTGGCGATCCGGTGCGCGTGGCGGTTCTGTTGCAGCCGGTGGCCAGCGAACAGGGTCGCGCCATGGCGGTGGTGCAGGTGGCCGAAACGCTGGAGCTGCGCCGCACCCTGGCGCGCCAGATCCTGGTCGACACCCTTTGGCGCCAGGCCCTGCTGGTGGGGGTGATCGCCTTGGTGGTGCTGCTGGTGGTGCAGCGCGCCACTCGGCCCGTGCGCGACCTGAGCGCAGCGCTGCAGGCTCGCGGCGACGGGGACCTGACACCGCTGCAGACCAATCAGGCCCCGCGCGAACTGCTACCCCTGCTCGATGCCACCAACAGCATCATGTCGCGCCTGCACTACCTGCTGGAACATCAAAAGCGTTTTGTGCGCGATGCGGCGCATCAGTTGCGCACACCGCTGGCCGTGCTAAAGGTGCAGGTGCAATCAGCACGCCGGGGCGACGTGGAGCCGCAGCAGGCGCTAAGCGAGATCAACGACACGGTCAACCAGGCCACCGTGCTGGCCAACCAGATGTTGTCACTGGCCAAGGTGGCGCAGTTGCGCGAACAGCCGGTGCCGATGTTGGTGGACTGGGCGCTGGTGCTGCGCGAAGTGGCGCTGGACCTGGCGCCGCTGATCGCCGACAAGGAGCTTGACTTTGACATCGACACCACGCCCGCGCCAGTTCGCACCCACGACTGGATGCTGCGCGAGCTGTCACGCAACCTGTTGCACAACGCGATCGGCCACACACCCGTCGGCGCGGCCTTGCGGGTTCGACTGTTTTGTGACGAGCGCTACGCCGCGCTGGTGGTCAGCGACAGCGGACCCGGCATTTCAGAGGAACTGCGGCAACGCCTGTTTCAGCCCTTCAGCGCCGGGCAGACGCGCTCTGGCAGTGGCCTTGGCCTGGCGATCTGCCACGAGATCGTACTGGCGCTGGGCGGCGACATTCAACTCGACAACCGCATCGAACACGGCCAGTTGCAGGGCCTGGACGCGACCGCACGCCTGCCGCTGGCGATGGTGGACAATGCCACCTGATGGACAAACTTCGCATTGACAAGTGGCTGTGGGCCGCCCGCTTCTACAAGACCCGAACGCTGGCCTGCGACGAGATCAACAAGGGCCGTGTGCAGGTCAACGAGCAGGACGTCAAGCCCGCGCGTGAGCTGAAGGTGGGCGATGTGGTGCAACTGCGCCAAGGCCCCATCGTGCGCACCGTGACAGTGCTGGGCTTGAGCGATCAGCGCGGCCCTGCGCCCGTGGCGCAAGCGCTCTATGCCGAGACCGAGGACAGCATTGCAAATCGCCTGCAGGCCGCCGAACTGCGCCGCATGGGCACCGAGCCGGCGCTGACGCTGGAGCACGGACGCCCCACCAAACGCGACCGGCGCGAGCTGCAACACCAGTGGGACGAGCGCTGGAGCGCGTCCGTCAAGTAACGCGGCTGTCGGCCGGCTACTTCCCGTTATTGCGAGCCTCCCGACCGGGGCCGCAACCCCCCGGGGCCCCGGACCCCCCCGCATCGCGAGGCCACAGGCCGTGGCGATCCAGGTATTTTGGGGTCCTGGATTGCTTCACTTCGTTCGCAATGACGACCGGTTCATGGAAAGCGTAGCGCGGCAATCCATGTCTGCGGCACACGACGGTGGATTGCCGCGCTTCGCTCGCAATGACGGGCCAAAAACCTGGCAATGACGGGATATGCATCCTCACCATGACGGGGGAGGAACACCCCAAATGCCCGGACAAACACTTTCAGCGCCAGGCCGACAGCGCGCGTTGACGAACCTGGATCACCGGCTCGCTGGGCTGCGCACCAAACCCCTGCCCCGCCGCAGCCGCCCGCGGCCAGACGCACTGCTCAAACTGCCCCAACATCGCGTCCGTGATGAAACGGCTACGCCCGGCGTACAGGTGGCGATCACCGTAGGGCGTTTGTTGCGTCACGTAAAAGCGCTGCGGCACCAACAGGTGCAGGTGCGACTTGGCGCGCGTCATGGCCACGTACAACAAGCGCCGCTCCTCATCGATGTCGGCGGCGGTGCCGGTGCCCAGGTCGGACGGGATACACCCGTCCACCACGTTGAGCACATGCACCGAGGTCCACTCCTGGCCCTTGGCGGAGTGGATCGTGGACAGGATCAGGTAGTCCTCATCCAGATGCGGCACTCCGGCCTGGTCGCTGGTGCTTTGCGGTGGGTCTAGCGTGAGCTCGGTCAGAAATCGTTCACGCGACGCATAACCCGCTGCCAGTTGCAGCAGCTGCTCCACGTCCTTGCGCCGTACAGGCGCATCGTCGTGCAAGCGCTCCAGGTGTGGCAGGTACCAGGCCTTGACCAGTTCCAGGTCCGAAGGCCACGGCAGTTGTGTGGTGCGCAAGGCCGTGTACAGGGCCACAAAACTTGCCCACTCCTGCGCGGCAGGAGTTGGCGGCACAAACACCTGCACCACCGCGCCGGGGTCGGCCGCGTCACTCAGGGCGTCGAGCAAACGGGTGCTGGTGACCGGGCCAATGCCGGGTATCAGTTGCGTCACCCGAAAGCCAGCCATGCGGCCACGCGGGTTCTGTGCAAAACGCAGCACCGCCAACACATCCTTGATGTGCGCCGCTTCCAGGAACTTGAGGCCACCAAACTTCACAAAGGGAATGGCGCGCCGCGCAAGCTCCAACTCCAGCGCGGCGCTGTGGGAACTGGTCCTGAACAACACCGCCTGGCTCTTGAGTGTGAGCCCCGCTTCGCGGTGCTCCAGCACCCGGTTGGCCACCCAGCGCGCCTGCTCGGCCTCGTCGGGCACCAGCACCAACTGCGGCTTGGCACCGGCATTTTTGTCGGTCCACAGGTTCTTGCAGTGGCGCTCGCTGGCTGCGGCAATCACCGCGTTGGAGGCGTCCAGAATCGCCTGCGTGGAGCGGTAGTTACGCTCCAGCGCCACCAGCCGCACCGGCTGCGAAAACTGATTGGGAAAATCCAGGATATTGCGCACCGTGGCACCACGAAACGAGTAGATCGACTGCGCGTCGTCGCCCACCACCGTCACACCCCGGCCATCGGGCTTGAGGCCCAACAACACCGTGGCTTGCAAGGGGTTGGTGTCCTGGTATTCGTCCACCAGCACGTGGTCAAAACGCCCGCCCACCTCGGCGCCCAGCGTGGGCTCGGACACCATGTCGGCCCAGAACAGCAGCAGGTCGTCATAGTCCAGCACGTTTTGCTCTTGCTTGGCCTGCACGTAGGCGCCAAACAGGCGTTTGAGTTCGGTCTCCCACTGCGCGCACCAGGGAAACACGTTCTTGAGCACCTGCGCCAGCGGCTCGCCGCTGTTGACCGTACGCGAGTAGATCGACAGGCAGGTGCCCTTCATCGGAAGGCGGTTCTTGCTGTTGGACAAGCCAATCTCATGGCGCACCAGGCCCAACAAGTCCTCGGCGTCACCCCGGTCGTGAATGGTGAAAGCGCCGTCGAGCCCGATGCGCGGCGCGTACTCGCGCAGCAGCCGTGCGCCGATGCTGTGAAAGGTGCCGGCCCAGGGTAAGGTCGGCACGTGCTGGCTGCCGCCCAAGCCCAGTGTGCGGTGCAGCACTTGGCCCACCCGGCGCTCCATCTCGGCCGCCGCCCGGCGCGAAAAAGTCAACAACAACATACGCTGTGGGTCGGCGCCATGGGCAATCAAGTTCGCCACCCGATGCGCCAGCGTATTGGTCTTGCCCGAGCCGGCACCGGCGATCACCAGCAGCGGCCGCGTGTCGCCTGCATCATCCCCCGTGCCATGCTGTACCGCCATGCGCTGTTCGGCATTGAGTTCCTCACGCTGCTTGGTGGCCAAGTCGGACTGGGACGGGGAGCAAATCGTGGTCACTGAAGGCGCGTGCGAATGGGGAGCATGGCTGTAGATTAATAAGGGGTATCCACTAAGCTCCAGTTAATGCAAAATAGCTGGATGGAAACCCATATAGTAGCGCCAATCCCCGGCAAAGACTATCCCCAGAACTGGAACGATTTTCTCGATTGGTTTGCCACCAGGAAGCTTGCTAGTTCAGTCAGTGGCGGTCGCAGCCATGCCAGCAGGCCCAACGACACCGCCCACCAAGCCCGCCGAGCAACCTGACCCCACCGCGAAGCCGTCCCTCGCATCGCCAGTGACCAGCACGACCCCAACTGGTGCGGTGATGTTCGACGGCAACTGGGCGGTTCGGGTGGAATGCCCGCGTCATGAAGACGGCGCCATGGGTTACACGCTGGACTTGATGGCGCAAGTGCAGAACGGCCATCTGCATGGCGAAACCGGTACCGAGGGTCAACCAGGGTGGATGCAGCTACGCGGCCTGATTCGCTCTGACGGTGCCGCAAGACTGCACGCCAAAGGGCTGACGGGCGACCCCCGGTTTGCAGTAAAAAGCGTGCGCAGCGGCAGCCCCTACCAATATGACGTCGAGGCGACATTCACCGCCAACGAGGGCCATGGTCGGCGTCTGCAGCTGCGTGCGTGTCAACTCGCATTCAATCGCGGGGGGCCCCCGGGCGGGCCCGGCGCCCCGGGGGGGCGGGGGGGGGGGGGGGGGGGGGGGGGGGGGGGGGGGGGGGGGGGGGGGGGGATTTAACGGGGGGGTACGGGGGAAGGCAACCTCATGCGGGCAAGTAGCGCTCGGATTTTGGGGCCTCGGAAGACCCCTGGTCTGACCCCAGGCTGTTTAGTTTGAGCGCCCACAGCCGCTCAATGGCGACACCTTCGGATGCAAGATTGACTTGGAGATGGCGCGCGCGCAGCTGCTCCCCGCAGCTGTCGAAATCGCTGCTTCGCTCACTCATCAATTGATGCGCTGGTCCATTTCAAAGTCCGGTGCCGGTGGGTGCGTGTTGGTAGGCGGGCATGTCTTTGGCGTTTGCGCCAGCCAAAAGTACGTCTTCCAACCCAGAAAGTGGGCCCTGAACCTGTCTACAACCTGCTCCATGCTGCGCCCTTCCCGGCGACGCGTAAGTCGGCGGATTCGGGTCATGAAGTTGTCCAGCGCCTTGTTACCGACGGCATACTTCAGCTCTCGGCCCTTGCCCACGCACACCTCGTAGCTCAGATAGTCTCGCTCATAGGCGCTTGCCACCGCGCTCTTGGCGTCATTGATTTGAAGCTTAAGTTTGGCGTACGGTTTCTGACGCATGCGACCAGGCCCAGGCGTGCCACCACGGCTGGCTTTCGCCCGCCGTGTCGGTACGGTTACCGCCAGCCGCCAGGCGGGGGTGCAATCATCCGCCCGCGACCGGCAGACCGATGCTGTGCAGTATGGTGGGGAATCGCCTGTCGTCGCGAACCAGATCGAGCGTCGCATGGATGCCGGCAAAGAGCGTCATCGGTGCGCGCTCGGCAATCGCCTCGTTCAGCCAGCGCATCGCTTCGTCCGCGTCGGCCATGACGGCGTGTACCCGGGCGACCTCCCAGGCGGAGACATAGCGCTCGCGGCGTTCTTCCGCGAGCACGGCCAATTCCTGCCGCGCCTCGTCGTGTCGGCCGGCGATGGCGAGCACGAGCGCGCGCGTTTCGCGGACGCGCGGCAGCGACGGGGCCGCGGCGAACGCGTTCTCGGCCTGCGCCAGCGCCGTGTCGTGGCGCCCGGCCAGGGCGAGCACCTCGGCCAGTCGTAGGCGGCCGGGAACGAAGCCCGGAGCGATCTCCAGCGTGTGTTCGAGGTGCCGCGAGGCCTCGTCGAAACGCCGGGCGAACATCAGGAAGTCCCCGAGATTCATGTTAAGGCCGAGGTCGAGCGGGCTTAAGGCAACCGCATCCCGAATCATGCTCAGGCCCCGGTCGAACTCGGCGCGCATTATCAGCAGGTCGCCGTACGCGAGGTAGGCGTTGGTGTAGCTCGGATTCAGCGCCAAGGCGCGCGCAAACGAACGTTCGGCGGGTTCGAAGTCCCATTCGAAGAACAGCCGGATCGCACCGTCCGCGGTCAGCGCTTCCGCGCTGTCCGGGTCTAGCGCCAGCGCGTTGGCGACGTGCGCGCGGGCGCGGTCTGCCACCTCGAGCGGCGCCGCGAAGCCGTACATGGCAAGCAGGATCTGGCTGTCGGCGAGTCCCACGTGGGCCGGTGCGAAGTCGGGCGCCGCCCGAGCGCAGGCGGCGAACTCGGCGATCGCCTTGTCGAGCGGACCGAGACCACGCTGGGCCCAGAAGTAGCGGCCCTTCAGGTAGTGGCGCAGCGCCGTTTCGTCGATGGTAATCCGCCGCCCCAGGCGCAGGTTCTCGCCAGGGCGGAGCCGTGCGCTCAGTGCGTTGGCTACGGCTTTGGCGACCTCGTTCAATAGCGTCAACGCGTCGCGCATCGCGCGCGTCCACGTCTGCGTCCACGCATGCAGCTCGCTGCGGGCCTCAATCAGCTGCGCCACGACCTGGATGCGTGTTCCCGAGCCCAGCACCGAGCCCTCGATGACGTAGTCGACGCCGAGTTCCCTGGCAATTTCGCGCACACGCTTGTTCGTGCTCTTGTATGCCATCGACGACGTGCGGGCGACGACGCGCAGCGACGCTATTCCTGCCAGGTTGGCGATGAGCAGTTCGGTCAGGCCATCGGCTAGGTGATCGTCGGCCGCATTGCCCCTGAGGTCGACGAACGGAAGCACCGCGACCGGGATCGCGTGGTGCGCGCCGGCTTCCGTAGACACCGTCGCTGGCACCGGTGCCGGCGACTCGTCCTCGATGAACGTGACGGCGGGCATCAACCGGTAGCCGTGCTTGGCGAGTGTTTCGATGACGCGCGGCCGGCCTCGTTCGTCGCCGAACTTATCTCGCAGAATGGAGACGCATCGTGTGAGCACACCGTCGGTAACGAAGGCGCTTTTCCAAACCTGGTCGATCAGCTCCTCGCGTGACATGGGCTTTGGGGCGTGCAGCGCCAACGCGACGAGCACGTCCATCACCCGTGGCTCCACGCAGAATGCGCCTTGCGGCCCCGTGATGCTCCGGCGCGCAGGGTCGATCCGGAACTCCGCCAGATCAAACCTCGTTAGGCGCCTTGCAGCCATCACGTCCCCTCCGAAAATCATCACAACCCCATCTGGACTTCACGCGGGCACTGGGCAATGATGCCTTCGCATCCGCAGCGATCCGTGTGTTCGAATTATGCATTTCGGTTTACCACCTCTGGTTCCCGTCGGTGGTTGCCAACTCTCTCTTGAGGAGACTCACATGAACATGAACGCAAAGAAGGTACCCCAATGCCATGCCAGGTGCAAACTCGGCCTGGTCATTGCTATCGCCTCCATGTTGGCAATCTTGCCGGGGTTTGCTCTCGCGACCCTTCTCCCCGCGGTTGTTGGCGCAAATATAGCGACCAACGGCATCGTTGGATCATGGCTAACGCAGTCCAACGGTCCGCATATCGTGAACTTGCTGCGCGATGACCGCACGGCCGGCGTGTGGACCGACTTCGGCATGAATAAAGCAGGCGCATGGATCAGTGCCACGCCTTACGGCGGATATGTTGTCGCCAAGTCACGATGGGAGGATCAGTTGACCATCCTTACTCCCGACGTGGCGTTGGACGCATGGGTTAATCTTCGCTTTTCGGTTCGACTGGAGGGTCATCTCGAGGCGTACGAGGACGATTTCTTCCGTTCTCACGCATTCGTTGACTACAAGATGTCCCTCAATCACCACGGTAGCTGGGTTACCCGACCTGTGTATGGCAACGGCGTCGCACCTACACCCCACTCGACGGCGGGCGGCTATGCCGAGCGCGATGTCGACGAAATTCTCTTCGGAGAAATCGCGATTCAGAATGGACATACGTTCAATCTGTCCTCGCAGCTCACCGTCAATCCCGAATCGGGTTCTATGGGCCCCGCCGGCATAGGTTGGGCCGAATCATCGTTTGACAATTCGGCGGAATGGATGGGAGGAAGCGTCTGGGTCAACGGAGCGGAGGCTTCTTCGTTCGTCATCACGTCTGCTTCGGGGTACAACTATGGTCCACGCAGCACACATAACGACGTGCCGGAGCCAGCCGGTCTGGCCTTGCTGGGCGTCGGTCTGGCCATGCTCAGGTTCCGATCCAGCCGCTCAGTGTAAACCCATATAGTAGCGCCAATCCCCGGCAAAGACTATCCCCAGAACTGGAACGATTTTCTCGATTGGTTTGCCACCGAGGAAGCTTGCTTAGCCTACCTGGAGAAGCTGCGCTGGGCAACCGGATTTGTCTGCCCGAGCTGCGGCAGTGTCGCTGAGGCCTACCGTGCCAGCCGCACCCGGCTGATGTGTCGCGACTGCCAACGCCAAAGCACGGTGACCTCAGGAACCAATTTCGACAAGACCCGCACGCCCTTGCGCGTGTGGTTGGCCGCAGCTTGGTATCTGACCAATCAGAAACAAGGCGTGAGCGCCTTGGGACTTCAACGTGTGCTGGGCTTGGGCAGCTACCAGACCGCCTGGACCATGCTGCACCGGTTTCGCCGCGCTATGGTGCGGCCCGACCGTGAGCGCCTCAAAGGCCAGGTCGAAGTTGACGAAACCTATCTGGCCATCACCGACCGCCAGAACCCCATCTCGCCTGTGGGACGCAAGAGCAAGACGACGAAGGTTCAGATAGTCATAGCCGTGGAGACGCTGCAGCCTAAAGGGTTCGGGCGAATCCGT
Source organism: Candidatus Rhodoferax randersensis (assembly GCA_016718155.1). Taxonomy (GTDB): domain Bacteria; phylum Pseudomonadota; class Gammaproteobacteria; order Burkholderiales; family Burkholderiaceae_C; genus Rhodoferax_D; species Rhodoferax_D randersensis. Next base: position 78,954 of record JADKEH010000015.1, read on the forward strand.
CTGCGCCGCATCGCCAATGACTCAGCCTCCTGTGTGATCCCGTTCGTACAGGACGTCGTCGAGCCCGGCTCCCAGGTTCATACCGATGGCTCGGCCGCCTACCGGTCGTTGGGCGAATTGGGTTACCGCCATCAGCGCACTGTGATGCTCGGCTCGGATGTGCCGGCCCATGTGTCCATGGCCGGGGTGCATCGGGTGGCAGCGCTCGTGCAGCGCTGGATTCTGGGCACGCACCATGGCTCGGTGCAACCCGAGCATTTGGACGCCTACCTGGACGAGTTTGTGTTTCGATTCAATCGCCGCACATCGACTTCACGTGGCATGCTGTTCTACAGGCTGCTTCAACAGGCTGTCGTCACAGCACCAGTCACGTATGAGAATGTCGCGCGCAAAAACAAGGCCAAAACTTGAACATTCCAGCTCCATCGATAGAATGCTCAATATACTGGGTATTCGTCCAGCACTGGAGCTAAATGGATACCCCTTATGAACATCCATATGGTAGCGCCGCCGCCTGTCAGTACCCTTCGCAGCCCCTTGGCGGTCCTTTGTGAACGTGTGGGTTGTCCCCGAGCCTGCACGCGGGCCGCGTGTGGTTCAATCAACATTTCGCTCCTCAACCCCTCTTCGCTGTGACCATGCTCTACGACGACACCCCCATCGCCCACCTGTTGGACAGCGCGCACAGCCGGCCCAAGTTACTGGTGGTGGACCACCAGTCCGCGGCGATCGAGGCGATGCAGCAGGAGTTCTCGTCCGACTATGAGGTGCTCAGCGCCACCAGTGGCGCCTTGGCACTGTCGATCTGCCAGGACACGCCGCCAGACCTGTTACTGCTTGATGCGCTCTTGCCCGTGATGGACGGCTTTGAAGTCTGCGCGCGAATCCATGCCAACGCGACGAGTCGCCACATCCCGGTCATTCTGGTCACCAGCCATAACGACGCGGCACAGGAGACCCTCGCCCTGAAGGCAGGGGCGGTGGATTGCATCAGCAGGCCGATCAATCCAGCGTTGGCGCGCGCCAGGATCAGGTCGCAGGTGATGCTCAAACTGCAGGCCGGCGCCATGCGCAAGTTGGTGTTCCTAGATGGCTTGACGGGCACTTTTAATCGACGCTATTTCGACCAGCAACTGACCATGGAAATGGCTCGCTCGGTGCGCAACCACTCGCCACTGGTACTGATCATGATTCAGGTCGATTTCTTCGACCGCTACAACATCTGTCACGGCCACTCCGCGGGCGACGATTGCCTGCGCGAAGTCGCGAACTGCCTGAGGGCGGGACTGCGCCGGCCCGCCGATCTGGTGGCGCGTATCGGCGGCGACGCGTTTGCCTGCGTTCTTCCAGAAACAGACTTCGACAATGCCATGGCCGTGGCTTGTGAACTTGAGCTGCGGGTCAGAGGCAAAGCCATTGCCCGCCAATCGATGCGCGTCGTCACCATCAGCTTGGGGGTGGCGGGCCGCACTGGCGACACGCTCGGTACGGCCCGGGATCTACTGGCGCTGTCCAATGCGCAACTGCGTGCCGCCATTGACGCCGGACGCGGCCGCGTGTCCGGCGCTTCGCTCTCTTAGCCCAAACCGCGCCCAATTTGCCGGTTTTTTCAGCAGCCGGCGGCTGGTGGCGCCGATCTGGTGAGTTGTTCGGGTACTTATCCACAACTCAGGTCACAGAATGCGGGGGTAACTGTGGATCTTCAGGATACGGGATTTCCCTCTGTACAGGAGCCGATTCAGTAGTCCGCCAATGGCTCCTGCAACCCACTGGCCTGGAGGGTTTCGGTCAAGTAGCCCACAAAGGCACGGACCTTTGGTGGCGCCGGTACTGCGCTTTCGCTACCGGCAAGATTGGGCGGTGGATAACACGGGCAACGTCTAGGCCGCCGACATCGGCCGCCCCACGCTGCAAAGGGTCACCCCGGCCACCGTGGTCACCGCCGTGGCGGGAACCGCCGTCATCGCCAAAGGGGCGCGCCGCCTGAGGCCTGAGGCAGCCATCTTGACGATAAGCCCGGCCGCGTGATCGCAATCACTCATCCACGGATTTCACGGTCGATCATCCACCAGTCGTCGACGAGAATCGCGTTGGACACTTTGTCGAACGGGGAGGACTATGGTCTACAACAAACACATCACATTGGCATCGCTCGGTCGCTGTATGGGCCAACTGGCATGGCTCGCGCTGCTTGCCACCGGATGCGGCGGCGGTGGCCGCGGCGACGCACCGATCACACCGACACCACTCACGCCCGGCATCAGCCTACTGGCGGGCTCCATCGGGGGGCCCGGCCACCTGAACGCGCCAGGCGCCGCCGCCCGCTTCACCTACCCGACCCACTTGGCCGTCGACACCCGTGGCAATGTCTATGTGGGGCAGGACGCAGTGATCCGCAAAGTCACACCGGATGGTCAGGTCACCACGCTGGCCGGCGGCGGTGGCTGGGGCTTCGCCGACGGCGCCGGGGCAGCGGCCCGGTTCTTTCGCCTGGGCGGCCTCGCGGTGGACGCCGCAGGCCATGTCTATGTAGCCGACACCGGCAACCACGCCATTCGCAAAGTCAGCCCGAGTGGCGAGGTGACGACCTTTGCGGGCACCCCTGGCCTGACTGGCAAGGCCGATGGCATTGGCGGCGCCGCCAGTTTCTTCTCGCCAGAGGGTGTGGCGGTGGACACAGCGGGCAACGTCTTCGTCGCCGACACCGGCAACGGGACCATTCGCAGAATCACACCCCACGGTGATGTGACAACGTTTGCCGGTACCGCCTGGACCAGCGGCGCGGTGGATGGGCTTGGCGCCGCCGCTCGTTTCACCAACCCGGCTGGCCTGGCCGTGGACAGTCAAGGCAATGTCTATGTGGCCGAACGGGCGCGCTGGTTGGCCAACGACATTTTTGGCACGACCGGCACCGAGTACGCCAACACCATCCGCAAGATCAGCCCGAGCGGCATGGTCACCACCCTGGCCGGCACCAGCGGAACCCATGGCGCCGTCGACGGTGTCGGCGCCGCAGCCCGATTTGGCAACCCGACCAGCGTCGCCGTTGACCGAGCGGGCATGGTCTATGTGACCGATAAGCAGAATCGCACCCTGCGCATGATCGACCCAACGGGTCGGGTCACTACCCTGGCTGGTCTGGCCGGCAGCAGCGGCACGGCCGATGGCCAAGGCACGGCGGCCAGATTCCTGGCGCCAGCGGGGGTTGCCGTGGACGCCCTTGGCCAAATCTACGTCGCGGACCCAGACGCCCACACGGTGCGCAGAATCTCCCCATCCGGTTTGGTCAGCACCTTCGCCGGCGCTGCACGAGAGTACGGTTCAACCGACGGCCTTGGCGATGCCGCCCGCTTCGGTATCGACACCGCAAATGATGTGTACCGTGAAGAGAATCCCAACCCAGGCAGCGTAGCGGTCGACCAACACGGCAACACCTATGTGGCCGATGTCAGCAACCACACCATCCGCAAAATCACCGCCACCGGCGCGGTCACCACCCTGGCAGGCACCGCAGGCCTGCGCGGATCAGCCGACGGTCTGGGCGCAGCGGCCCGTTTCAACTACCCCAGCGGCGTCGCGGTGGACAGCTGGGGCCAGGTTTTTGTGGCCGACACCGGCAACGGTACCGTTCGCAAGATCACGCCCGCAGGCGTTGTGAGCACGCTGGCCGGGGCCGCCGGGGTCTACCCAACCGGCAGCACGGTGGACGGCGTGGGATCGGCCGCACGTTTCCACTACCCGCACGCCGTGGTGGTGGATAACGCGGGCAATGTCTTCGTCACCGATAGCCGGGACAATCTGGTTCGCAAAGTCACGGCAGCGGGCGCGGTATCCACCTTTGCTGGCAGTGGCGCCGCGCAAACGGTTGATGGCATGGGTCGAGCCGCCGCGCTCAACCAACCCGGCGGCATCACCATCGACAGCGCGGGCAACCTCTATGTCGCGGAATGGACTGGCCACACGGTCCGCAAAATCACCCCATCGGGCCTCGTCACCACCCACCTCGGCACACCCGGCGTTCGTGGTAGCGAGAGCGCCAGCGGCGCGGTCCCCGGATTGGACTTTCCACACAGCCTGGCAATCGATGCTGCCGGCAACGTCTTTGTGGTGGAAGGCTTCTCACCCATCATCCGAAAGTTCACGCCTACTGGCGAGGTTTTGACGGTCGCGGGCACCCCGAAGTCTTATGGCATCACCATCGGCGGGCTACCCGGCAGTTTGTCCCGCATAGGCGGCATCGCCATCGACGCCAAAGGGGTGCTCCACCTGAGCTCAGAGGCGTGCATCTTGAAGGTACAACTCCCGCAGTAGTTTTTTCAACCCGCGCAAAATTGCAGTAATGCTGCGTCACTCTTGGTACACACACGCCTTGCCACCAAACCGCGACTTCCACGTCGCCGCCAAAGCGGTGAAGTTGGTGATCTCCACTTGGCCGCTGGCACGCAGGCTTTGCAGCGGCAACACCACGTCACGTTCGACGGTAGCCAGTCCTCCGGCCGAACTGATGGTCGACGGGAAAACGTGAATGGTGTTGGTCAGCATGCAGGTCGCGTCAAAGCGCCCAGCCTCATACAGGCCGCGCAGCGTGGTGATGCCGCCTACGTCGCTCTTGTACGCGCCCACGGCACTGATATTGCCGAGCGGGTCGTCGACAAAGTAGTTGTAGGGATCCTTTGGCCTCCACATGCCGCTGACGATCGGATCATTGGTGTGGCCAGGCGTGCCGCTGCCCATTAACAACTCGCCGCGCCATAGCGCGCTAGGGTACTTCTCGCCCGCCACCGGCACGCGAAAGCGCTCCCAATGCGCAAACTGCGGCAAGCTAGGGTCCCACACGTGGCCGCCAATCACGGTGCTGCCACCCACGCCGAGTTGTTCCAGCAGGTAGGCCACGTCGGGGTAGTTGTAGCCACTGCCCTCGTGCGAATGCGGGTCGATGATCACACCCAGGCTATCGCGCAGGTAGCGCAACAGGTTGACGCCGCCGGTGGACGCCATGGTGGCGCCGTCTTCATACAGCCGCGCGGCCTCCAGGAACTTCCAGTCGGGTTGCAGCACCCAGGTCATGTTGTAACGCCGAGTCAGGTTAGCCATCTGGATCAAGCGGTCACGCCACAGCAGGTAGTTGCTACGCGCCTGCGACGTGCCCAGGGTTCCGGTTGGCGTGGTGTCCTCGATGTGGGTGAAGATCACCGTGTAGATGGGCGGTCGGCAAGCGAATGCAGTGGGCGTGACCAGACAGGTGAAGTCGGCAATCGGTGCGACGTATTTCACTTGATCGCTCGTGTTTAGAAACAGCACATACACCCCGCCGTCGGACTTGACGGCAATAAAGCTGCTGGCGCTCGGGTAATATCGGTAAACAAACCCTTGGGAAGAGGTGGTTTGCGAGTGCCCGGGAAACAGATCGGCAAAGGCCCCCTCCGCCCAGTCCATCAGCATGTCAGGTGTGATCGCCTGCGCTACCGCCTGGACACTAAGAGCCCTCTTCGGCGCGTTGCTGGCGACCGCCTTCAAAGGGCCGTTGTCGGAAGCCAGCCGCTCGCCCTCGGGCGAGACTCCAGCGCCGCAAGCAGCCAACAGGATCAACAAACCCGCCTCAATCAGCTTCACCATGCTCTGACCGACCATAGTTGCGCCCCTTATCAATTTGTTCATAAATAGTGCATCCATTCCACTTGTGTGCGTTGCATCCCATTTACCCAGCTCGCGTTTTGCCGCATTTTTGAGCACCCTCTGCAAACCCACTGTTGACGCGGAAAAAGTCAGTTATTCGTACACTTATCCACAACTCAGGGCACACAATGCGGGGGTAACTCTGGCTCGTCCAGATACGGGATTTCCCTCTGTACAGATGCGAAATCAATACGCTTGCAATCTTTCCAGCAAGCCACTGGCCTGCAGTGACTCGGTCAAGTAACCCACAAACGCGCTGACCTTGGGCGGCGTCAGTCGGTAGTGTGCGTAGTAGACATGAATGGTGCCTGGCGGGGCGCGCAATTCCGGCAGCACCTGCACCAGCCGACCCGCGTCCAAGTGCGTCATGGCGTGGTGTGCTCCCAGGCGCGCCAGGCCCAGGCCGGCCAGGGCGCAGTCGCAGATCGCGTCCAGGTCGCTCAGCACCAGCCGGCCCGTCACCGGCACGCTGAGCACCTCGCCGGCCACGATGTACTGCCACTCGCGCAGACGCCCGGTGGTGGCCGAGCGCAGCCGGATGCAATCATGTTTGTCCAGGTCGGTCAACGCGCGCGGCACGCCCATGCGCATCAGGTAAGCGGGTGACGCCACCGTGACCAGGCGCAGCGGCACCAGCTCGCGCGCCACCACGGTCGAGTCCGACGCAATGCCCGCGCCGATGGCCGCGTCAAAACCTTCCTTGATCAGATCGACGTGGCGGTTGTCAAAACTCCAGTCCAGGTTGATCGCCGGGTAACGCGTCAGGAAGGCGGGCATCAGCGGCAGGATGTACTGGCGCGCAAAGCCCGGCGCCACGCTGATGCGCAGCGTCCCGGCGGGCTGCGCCTTGTGCTGCACCAAACCGTCGATCACTTGGCGCAGCGCGTGCGTGGGGCCGCTGGTCTGGGCCAGCAGTTGCTCGCCGGTCTCGGTCAGCGTCAGGTTGCGGGTGCTGCGCTGGAACACCCGTGTGCCAAGGGTCTTCTCCAGTTCACCAATCTGCTTGCTGACCGCCGCCGGGGTCAGGCCCAGTGCATTGGCCGCGCCCGAGAAGCTGCCCAGCTCCACGGTCTTGTGAAAGTACTCCAGGCTTCGCAACAGGTCCATGGGTGCGGCTTGTTCCAGATGGTTGAAATTGAATCAATCCATTATGGGCTTATCAAGGCGTACTTCAAACCCCAGAATCCAGCCCATCAAGTACTTGACCCCTTCAACTCCATCACACAGGACATCATCATGAAATTCGCAGTTCTCGGCACCGGCATCGTCGGTCAAACCATCGGCAGCAAGCTCACCTCGCTCGGCCACGAGGTCAGGTTGGGCGGTCGCGAGGCGGTCAACGCCAAGGCGCAGGACTGGGTTGCCAGCGCCGGGGCACGGGCGTCGTATGGCAACTTCAGGCAGGCCGCCGGCTTTGGCGAGATCGTCATCAATGCCACCGCCGGTGGCGTGTCGTTGCAGGCGCTGCAAGCGGCCGGCGCCGAGGCGCTGGCCGGCAAGGTGCTGATCGACATCGCCAACCCGCTGGACTTCTCCCATGGCATGCCGCCCACGCTGTCGGTGGTCAACACCGATTCTTTGGGTGAACAGATCCAGCGCGCCTTCCCACAAACCAGGGTCGTCAAGACGCTCAACACGCTGAGCTGCAAACTGATGGTCAACCCCGGCGCGGTGGCGCTCGGTGAGCACAACCTGTTTATCAGCGGCAACGATGCGCCCGCCAAGGCGCAGGTCCTTGATGTGCTGGCTCAGTTTGGCTGGGACAAGGCCCGGGTGATCGACCTGGGCGACATCAGCACCGCGCGCGGCACCGAGCAACTGTTGCCAATCTGGATTCGGCTCTGGGGCGCGCTGGGCACGGACTTGTTCAACTTCAAAGTGGTGCGCGCCGGCTAAAGGCTAGCTTCAGACGGCAAAGCGCTCAAGTCGCCTTCGGCAGGTTTGAAAATGGCACTGCCGATCGCCGTGACGCTTTCAATTGCGCGAGAGCCGTCCAGACTCGACTGCCCTTCTCCACAACTCCAGTTGCTGTTTCATTGTCGCCTCCAACTCATCGCGCTCGAGCATGAGTGTCGGGTACCCAAGCGCTTCCATCTGCTCGCGGATCTCCGGTCGAGCCAATACTTCACGCAACTCACGACGCAGTCGGGCAACCACTTCGGGAGGCAGTCCCGCAGGACCAAAGAAGGCTCCCCACGGAAGGATGTCCATTGGAGGCAAGCCTGATTCAACCAATGTCGGAACGTCCGGAAGAAGGGTGCTGCGCTTCGGGAGCATGGTCACGAGAGCCTTGAGTTTCCCTTCCTTGACTCGTGACAGCCCCACCGCTGGCGTGGCAAATGCCAGATCGACCTTTCCTGCAAGTAAGTCAGCCGCTGCTGGCGCCTCTCCCTTGTACGTCACTGGAGTCATCTGCACCCCACTGCCAGCCAGAAGCTCGGCGGTGGCCAACGTGGCCGTCCCAGTTCCAATGCCTATCTTCAGTTTTCCTGGGTTGGCACGGGCGAAGTCAATCAACTCCCGCGTGGAATTGGGCGGAACTTGCGGATTGGCAAACAGAAAAAAGCTCGCGGTATAGAACGATGCAATGGGCGTGAAGTCACGAAGGGGGTCATAGGGTTGCACTTTTCGCACCGCTGGCACATAGGACATCGCTGTGGCGCTGCCAACAAACAGGGTGTGACCGTCGGGCTTCGCCCGCGCTGCGTCCAGCGCCGCGGCCTCGCCATCCAAGTTCGGCATGTTTTCAACGACGACGTCTTGCCTGAGGGACTGCGCCAACGCCTTCGCAACAAGCCTGGCGCTTGCGTCGGTGCCCCCACCCTGGGCAAAGGGAACAATGATTCGTATTGGTCGGTCGGGGTATTGAGCGTTGGCAGCGCCGGATGTGACCAGAGCAAGCACGCAGGCAAAGAAGCGATAGATTTTCATTTGAATTCTCCATTTCGTGGCGTCCGATGCCTGCGGGTTCATAGAGTTGACTTCGCAGGTAGACAGAGTTAGTGTCTGACGGCGTCGTTCCGGGTAACCGTATATTTCCGTTATCTCTGCGTTATTCAGGCAACCCGTCCGCAACCGGCCATGAAGAATAGTGTCCTTCGCCTGTTAGGCACCTTTTCATTGCATACGCCCGCTTGCCGGGACGGCATAGTCATGGGAAGAAAGGGCCGGGCTCTGATTGCGCTGGCGGCCTTGCATGGCGATGGCTGGGTCAGTAGACGCAGACTGACGCTCATGCTCTGGCCTGACCGCGACGAGGCCGGTGCTCGAAACGCATTGAGGCAGTGTCTGCACCATGTGCGCACGGCACTGGGCCCCCAGGGCGGCGAACTGCAAACACAAGGTGATCTCCTTGGTCTGAAAGCGTCCTCTTGGGACATTGACGCGTGGGAGTTCTTGCGGTTGGCTCGGCTGAGCGACCGCGAGTCGCTTTGTCTCGCCGCCAGCCTGTTTCACGGTGAGCTCGCGGAAGACTTGACGCTGGATGGCGAATTCCATCAATGGTTGTGCATCGAGAGAGAGCGGCTCCGGACTGTGGCGCTTGGTGTCGTGTCGCGCCTTGCACAGTATCCAGATGAGGACGCACAGCACGCCGCCGCCCAGTTGTTGCTCAAGCTGATTGCGGCAGACCCTCTCGACGAGGCATGCTATCGGAATCTCATGGCGCTTCACGCCCGCGCCGGTTTGACCGCGAAGGCGCTTCGAGTCTGGGAACGTTGCCGTACCGTGCTTCGTCGCGAACTCGATGTCAACCCAAGTCCGCAGACCGTCGAGGTCTATGAGCAACTGATCTCGCCAGTTCGACCGAAGTCAAGCAGCAGGTTGCAAGCAGCAACACCTGAACCCAACGCACGGACATCCCCAGCCCGCACAACTGGCAAGCTGACCCGTGAGAGCACAGTGCCATCAGAAACCGACCATTTGCTGCGGGGTTGGCAACTGTTCAGTCAGTACGTTCCGCACTCCAACGTTGAGGCACGCCGAGCCTTCGAAGCGGCATTACGGGCGGAACCGAACTGCGCCGAGGCACATGTTCGCATTGGTTGGACTCATTTTTTTGACTATGTGAGTGGCTGGAGCGCGGACAGCGTCGCGAGCCTGCGCTGCGCGGAGTCGGCCGCTGAGAGCGCCTTGTCATGCAGTCCAGATCACGCAACGGCGCACTCCTTGCTGGGGAAGATCCGGCTTTGGCAGATGAATCATCAAGCGGCCTTGCGTTCTGCCTTGCATGGTCTCGAACTTGCTCCGAGATCAGCATATGCTCTTTTTCACGTCGCCGACATCAGTATGTGGTGCGGCGAACTCGGCAAAGCCCATGAGTACCTGGAGCAGGCCTTGGCGTTGGACCCAAATGATCATGGCGTCTTTTTGACCATCGAGGGAATGACTCAGTTCTTTGCAGGCAACTTGAGTCAAGCCCGAAACGCAGTTCAAAAAGCCGCGATCCGCAACCCCAACTATTCCTGGGCACTGGCCGCACTCGCAGCGATCGATGGTGAGTCCGGTCGGGTCGGCAAGGCCCGGCAGGCATGTGGCGAGGCCCGCGTCTTCAATCGAAGGCTGAGTCTCGATTTCGCCCGCCGCGTTCTTCCAATACGCAGTGTTGATTCACGCCAAAAACTGATTGCAGCATGGCGGGTTGCCGGGATGCCCGATGAGGAGGATTGCCGGTTGAACTAACCAGCTGGGCGACACTCTGATTGCGCGGCGCGCGTGCGCCGCCGACACTAAAACACCGTTGGCAGCACACTGCGCAACCACAGCCCCAAGACAGTGATCCTGGAAGACCAACCCCAGAATCCAGCGTATCAAGCACCTATCGCCTTGGCGCTCAACACGCTGAGCTGCAAACTGATGGTCAACCCCGGCGCGGTGGCGCTCGGTGACCACAACCTGTTCATCAGCGGCAACGATGCGCCCGCAAAGGCGCAGGTGCTTGATGTGCTGGCTCAGTTTGGCTGGGACCAGGCCCGGGTGATCGACCTGTGCGACATCAGCACCGCGCGCCGCACCGAGCAACTGTTGCCAATCTGGATTCGGCTCTGGGGCGCGCTGGGCACGGACTTGTTCAACTTCAAAGTGGTGCGCTGAAACGGTTGCTGCGATACTGGTTCGGCGCCCGGCCATTGCGGCGCCGAACCAACCTTGTCCGAGGACTCCCGCCGATGTTCGTTTACCAACCCAAGGGCTTTTTCCAGGCCGTGATCGCAGCGCTGCTGCGTTGGTCGCTCAAGCTGCTGCTCAAGCCTGTTTTTTCTCCGCGCTGCTCGATTGACTTTCAACGCCGCTGCTTGCGCTGGCTGTCGCACACCACCCTGGTGGCACGTGATGTTGGCATCGAGCCGGGCCAGGCTGGCGGTGTGCCCGGCGAATGGCTGCGCCGGCGCCATGCACCGGCCGTGCGGCCCGGCGTGGTGCTGTACCTGCACGGTGGTGCCTACTGCGTGGGCTCACCGGCCACGCACCGCGCACTGACCAGCCGGCTGTGCTGGAACACCGGCCTGCCGGTGTTTGCGCTGGACTACCGGCTGGCGCCGGAGCATCCGTTTCCCGCCGCGCTGGATGACGCCTTGGCCGCCTACACGGAATTGGCCTCACTAGGGCCGGTCGTGCTGGCGGGCGATTCCGCTGGGGGTGGCCTGGCACTGGCGACCGCCATCGCCTTGCGCGACCAGGGCGCGGTGGCCCCGGCGGCGCTGGTGCTGTTGTCGCCCTGGGTTGACATGGCCCCCGACGGCACCCCCGCCACCGAGCCACCCGGCGAAGCCATGCTCAGCATCGCCTGGGCCAATGCCTGCGCGGCCCACTACCTTGGCAGTGCTGCACGGTCGGCAGCCGCTGACGCCACCCTCGCCTCGCCGCTGCTCTCGCCCATCAGGGCCGACCTGCGTGGACTGCCCAGTTGCTTGATTCAGGCTGGCACCGACGAACTGCTGCACGACCAGTCGCTGGCGCTGCATGCCGCACTGCAAGCGGCGGGTGTGTCGTCGCGCTGTGAGATCACGCAGGATCGCTGGCACGTGTTCCAGATGCACGGCGGCGCCCTGCGCAGCGCGGACGAGGCCCTGGTGCGCATCGCGCAGTTCACCTTGTCCGCCCTCGCCCCCATTGCACGCAGCGGCGTGGCACAGCACGCGGTGGTGATCCTCGGCGCGGGCATGTCCGGGCTGTGCATGGCGATCAAGCTGCAGCGCGCCGGCCAACACGACTTTGTGATCGTCGAGAAGCAGCCTGGCCTGGGCGGCACCTGGTGGGACAACACCTACCCCGGCGCACATGTCGATGTGCCCTCGCCGGTGTACTCGTTCTCTTTCGCACCCAACCCGCGCTGGAGTCGGCGCTTTGCCTCGGCAAGCGAGATCCAGACCTACATGCAGCGCCTGGCCGAACGGCACGGCCTGCTGGCCCACATGCGCCTGGGCACCCGCCTCGCCACGGCCAACTTTGATGAGGCCACCGGCCAATGGCGCTTTGCCACCGAGCGCGGCGACCAGTTGCAATCACGCTTCTTCGTCTGCAGCACCGGGCCCTTGAACCAGTTGCGCTGGCCCGACATCCCTGGCCTGGAGCGCTTCCAGGGCGCGCGCCTGCACTCGGCACGCTGGGACCACGGCCAGGCCATGGCCGGGCAACGCGTGGCCGTGATCGGCACCGGTTCGACCGCGTCGCAACTGATTGCGCCCCTTGCCGAGCAAGCCAAACAACTGCATGTGTTCCAACGCACTGCCAACTGGGTGCTGCCGCGACTCGACCGCAAGTACAACGCACTCGATCGCCTGTTGGCGCACCTGCCGCCCTACGCCGCGCTGGTGCGCTGGAGCTGGATGCAGGCGCTGGAGTGGGGCCGGCGTGGCTTCAACGAGGGCACGGCGGCACGGCGCGGCATGCTCAAGATGGCACAGGTGCACCTGCGCCGCCAGGTCAGCGACGCAGCCTTGCGCGAGCGGCTCACGCCCAACTACCCGCTGGGCTGCAAGCGCATCATCTACTCCAACGACTTCTACCGCGCCATGACGCAGCCGCATGTGGAACTGGTGACCGATGACATCGAGCGCATCACCGAGCACGGCGTGGTGACCGCCGATGGCAAAGAGCGCCCGGTCGACGTGCTGGTCTGCGCCACCGGGTTCGATACCATCAACCTGCTGTCTTCCGTCCAGGTCACCGGCGTGCACGGCCACACCCTGCGCGAGACCTGGGGCCAGGGACCACAAGCCTTTCATGGTCTGACCGTGGCCGGCTTTCCCAACATGTTCCTGATGCTGGGCCCCAATACCGCCACCGGCCACACCTCCACGCTGCTGTTCATCGAGCCGGCGGTGGACCATGCCATTGCCTGCATGCAAGCAGTGCGCGCGGGCGGGCACCGCTGGGTCGATGTGCGTCCCGAGGTGATGCAGGCGCACAACCAGCAACTGCAGTCGCGCCTGGTGGGCTCGGTGTGGAGCCAGTGCCGCAGTTGGTACCGCGCGCCCGATGGTCGGGTGGTGGCGCTGTTTCCGGGCTTCACCAAGGAATACGTGCAGGCGGTGCGAAAACCCAACTTCGCCGACTACCGGTTCGGCTAGACGCCTGGCAGCGATGCCGCCTCGATCACCCCATTCACCCGGCGCAGCACCTCATAGCCCGGCAGCCCCCTGAGCATGCGTTTGCCGTAACCGGCGCGCAGCAAGCGCTTGTCGTAGCAAATCACGGTGGCGTAGTCGTCTTCGGTGCGGATGGCGCGGCCGGTCCACTGCAGCAGGCGAATGCCCGTTGCCGGAATCACCAGCTCGGCAAACGGGTCGCGCCCCAGGGTCTTGAGCCACTCGGCGCGTGCCTCTTCGACAGGGTCGGACGGCGGCGTGAACGGCAGCTTGGCAATAAACACGGTCTCGCACAGCGCACCTGGCAAATCAAGCCCCTCGCCAAAGGACTGCTGCCCAAAGATCACCGAGGGTCGGAGCGCCTCCACCCGCGCCTGGTGCGCCGCCAGCAAGCGGGTGCGCGACATCTGGCCCTGCACCAGCACCACCTCCAGCAACAATGCCGGCAGTGAATCGGTGGCCACCTTCATCTGTGCACGCGAAGTGAACAACACCAAGGCGCCGCGCTGCACCAGGGCCAAATCGGCCAGCAACTCAGCCACCATCTCGCGGGTGTAGGCATCCACGTGTTTGGGGTCGGCGGCGGTCTCCACCACCATCAGCCGGCCTTGGGTGCTGTAGTCAAACGGGCTGTGCACTTCCAGCGTGTGGGCGTTGGGGTTGCCGCTCAAGCCCGCCTCGTCCAAAAAGTAATCAAAGGTGCCGCAACTCGCCAGCGTGGCCGAGGTCACCACCGCGCCACGCACCTGCGTCCACAGGTGTTGGCGCAGCAGGTCGCCCGGCACCATTGGGCAGGCGTGCACGGTGAGCACCACCAAGCCCGAACCGGTGTCGGACTTGAGCCACTTGGCCAGCGGCTGCGGCCCGTGCTCCAACAGCAATTCGCAGGTGGACACCACGCTGCCCAGCTTCGGGCTAAGCGGCCCCAGGCGGGCGTACAGCATAGAGCAATGCAAAGCCTGCGAGGGGTCGTCACGCGCCAGCAGCTTGATCGCCGCACCCAAGTCATCCAGCACCTTGGCCAGGCTGGTGGCCAGGCGCAGGCTTAAGCCCACCGGCTCGTGCAAGGCATCGGGCAACACACCCCCAGGCCAGCGCTGCGTGCCGTCGTAGCCCACCACGGTGGAGCGCAGCAAGTCCATCATCAAGCGGCCCAGGTCGTGCAAGGCGGCTTTGAGATCGCGCGCCAGCGTGGTCACGTCCTCGCCCAGCTCGCTGTGCATCTTTTCGCCCACCTCCAGCATGATGCGCGGCAGGCGGTCGAGCCAGCGCAGGTTGGACAGGTCCATGCTGCTGGAGAACTGGTCCAGCGCCACCGCCGGCAGGTGGTGACCTTCGTCGAACACCACCAGGCAGTTGTCCAGGTCGGGCAGCGTCTTCATGCCCAGCGAGGCCAGCACCAGGTCGTGGTTGGCCACGATCACGTCGGCCTCGGCCAGCGCATTGCGCGCCTGGTAGTAGCTGCATTGGCGAAAGCGCGGGCAGTGCCGCACGGTGCAGGTGTGGCGCTCGGCCGCCACCAGCGCCCAGTCATGGCCGTCGGGCTGTTCGGCGAGTTGGTCGCGGTCGCCGTTCCAACTGCCATTGGCCAGCGCTTGCGCCAGCGAATCAAACAAGTCCATGCGCCGTTCTTCGGGGTCCTGCGTCTTGCTGCCGGCGCGTACCGCCGTGGCGGGGGGTTGCGGCAGGTCGTCGTCGGGCTCGAACATCTCAACCGAGTTGACGCCCGGCAGGCCCGACCACTGCTCCAGCTTGAGCTTGCACACGTAGCGGGCACGGCCCTTGGCCAGGGCATAGGTAAACGGCGTCGGCAACACCGCCGCCAGTGCCGGCAGGTCCTTGGTCATCAACTGCTCTTGCAGCGCCACCGTGGCGGTGGAAATCAGCAGGCGTGTCTTGCGCGCCTGCGCCATCGCCACCAGGGTGGACGCATAAGCGGCCGATTTGCCCACGCCGGTGCCGGCCTGGATCACGGCAATGGCGCGGATGGGATCGTCGTGCGCGCCCAGGTCCACACCCGCCAAGGTGGTGGCAATCGCTTGCGCCATGTCGTGCTGCCCGGCGCGCGAGCGAAAGCCCGGCGTGGCGGCGACCATGTGGTCAAAGGCGGCCAGCGAGAGTGCTGCCAGTTCTTCAGAATTCAAGGCCAAGCCTATCGGTAGGCCACATCGGGTGGCGTCTAAACAATTGCCTGCTCCTGCAGGTCACCGGCAATCAGCCTGAACTGCTCCAGGGCCGCCTCCAAATCGTCAACGATTTCTTGGGCGATCACGCCGGGTGGGGGCAGGTTGTCGCTGTCAGCCAGGGCGTCGTCTTTGAGCCAAAAAATATCCAGGCTGGTTTTGTCGCGGGCAATCAGTTCGTCGTAGCTGTAGGCGCGCCAGCGGCCATCAGGGTTCTCGATACCCCACGTGGCCTGGCGTCCGTGGCGGTTGCTCGCCTTATAGAGCTCTACAAACTCGTCCAAGTCTGCGCGGCGCAGCGGGTTGGTCTTGAGCGTGAAGTGCTTGTTGGTACGCAGGTCGTAGATCCACAGCTTCTTGGTCCACGGTGTTTCGCTGGCACCCTTCTTCTCAAAAAACAGCACATTGGCCTTGACACCCTGGGCGTAGAACAAGCCGGTTGGCAGTCGCAACAGCGTGTGCACATCGCACTCGTGCAGCAGCTTTTTGCGGATGGTCTCGCCCGCGCCGCCTTCAAACAGCACGTTGTCGGGCAACACCACGGCAGCACGGCCGTGGGTGGCCAGCAGGGTCTTGATGTGCTGCACAAAATTGAGCTGCTTGTTGCTGGTGGTGGCCCAGAAGTCGTCGCGCTCGATGGTGTCTTTCTCTGTGCTGGTGCGGCCGTCTTCACCCACGATGACCGTGCTGCTCTTCTTGCCAAACGGCGGGTTGGCCAGCACCACCTCAAAGCGCTCGCCGGGGTCGGCGGCCAGCGCGTCGCCCACCACCACGGGCACCTGTTTTTCGGAGCCAATGCCGTGCAGCATCATGTTCATGGCGCACACGCGCGCCGTGCCTTGCACCAGCTCGTAGCCGGTAAAGGCTTTTTCCTTCAGGTGCTTGAGCTGCTCGCGCGTGAGGCTTTTGTTGTGGACGGTGATGTAGTTGTGCGCGGTAAACAAAAAGCCACCCGTGCCACAGGCGGGGTCGGTAATGCGCTCGCCCGGCTGTGGGGCGATGCAGTCCACCATGGCCTGAATCAGCGCCCGCGGCGTGAAGTATTGGCCCGCACCGCTCTTGGTGTCTTGCGCGTTTTTCTCCAGCAGGCCCTCGTAGGCGTCACCCTTCACGTCGGCACCCAGAATGGTCCAGGTTTCGGCGTCAATCAAATCCACGATCACGCGGCGCAGCTTGGCCGGGTCCTGGAACTTGTTTTGTGCCTTGCCAAAGATCAGGCCCAGCGTGCCTTTCTCCTGGCCCAGCTTTTCCAGCAGGTGGCGGTAGTGGTCAAACAGCTCGTCGCCATCCTTCGCCAACAGCGTGGGCCAGGCGTAGGCGGCGGGCACGATGCTGGGCTGGTTGTAGGGCGGCGCGCTGCGCTCGTCGGCCATCTTGAGGAACAGCAGGTAAGTGAGCTGCTCCACATAGTCGCCATAACTCATGCCATCGTCGCGCAGCACGTTGCAGTAGTTCCAGAGCTTCTGGACGAGAGAGTTGGTGGTGGTGTTCATGGGTGTTCTATAACTCGGAAATGCTTGTAAACCGCTGCAGCACAAGACCCGTGCGCGTGCTTTGTGAAACGATGCCCGGCAGCACGTTGGTGAAGTCAGTGTGCCGCAAGATGCCCCCCAAGGTGTGCACTACAAAATCGCGGACATCGGGTGGCGCGGAAGTCAGCTCGCTTATCAACTCTTCACGCCCATCCACCACAGTGATGACATCCTCCAGGTCGTGGCTCAAGTAAACGTCATCGTTACCCCGGTCCTTGAAGGCCTCCAATTTGGTGGCCATGAAATACGGTGCCGACAGATGCCTCAGCTGCAGGCCCGAGGGCAGCGCTGCTGTGATTGCTGCTTCAAAACCCGGCTTGTACCAGCGGTTGGCAAAGCCCAGCACCTTTTCGTCTAGCGGAACCAAGTCCAGCTGCATGCCATTCCAGTACCACCGAAAAGGCGGTGTGTTATCGGCCATGGTTTGTTTGAAGCCTTGCTCCATCAACTGCGCAGCCAACGCGTGGTATCCCACCAGCGAAGCCACCTCCACAATGGCATCCACATCTTCGGTGGCCCTTGCATCCGCCACCAAAGGCTGGGTAATCAGCAGCCCGGTTGCACAACCACCCACAAACACCACTTGCTCCCGCAGTGCGCCCATCGCGTTGGCAATGGACGTGAGTAGTTCAATATTCGGATTAGCCATACATGGGCCTCTCTGCGGGCTTGGGCCCGTCGGGATAAATCAACAGCGGCAGCCGCTTGAGTGCCATGCCCCGCTCGCGGGCTCGGCCTACGCGCAACGCATCAAACAGAGCCAACATTTCGTAGAGCTTGGCGTCTTGCGTTGCGGCAAAGGGCACGCTGGGATGAAGTGGCTCGAGCCCCTGCCCACGCACCGAGCCATTGGGGTGTGGCCACACCCAATCGTCAGACCCCGGAGCAAACACACCTGCAAATGCTGGCGCGCTGTGGCTGGTAGGCACCCCAACGGAGACTGGCAGCTTGTCCGCCGGAAACGCATATTTGGCTCCATGCACTGCAAACTCAGCCAAGTTGCGGCTGTGCACGCGGGCCGGGTTGTCTGCACTGCTTGCGGAGGCCGCCTTGGCGCGCCGGGGCCTGGTCTGTACGCGGTAGACCGCTACAGCCTCTTGCACGCCAGGTGCCGCTTCGGGCGGAGGAATCAGCAAAGCGGTATCGACCAGCAACCCCGCCTGGAGTCCGCGCTTGATGCAGGCATGCGCCTCCGACACGCTAATGCCCAGCTCCTGCGCCAGCCGCGCATATGTCCAGCGCTGTTCGCCCCACGCCACGAGCTTGAGGGCTACCAGGAAGTCTTGGGGTTTAAGCTGCATTTACATTCAATATTCATGAATCGCGAATATTGAATGTAAATTAGTTGCCATCCAAAAGCAAGTCATGAATGAAATCAGCCTCCAGCCCTCGTTGATACTAGGCAAGCAGCTATACATTTTGCAGCAAACCCGTAGCAGGCGTATGCCTGAAAAAGGCATCCAAGGTCAAAATTGGGCAGCCGCTTACCTGCTCAAACTCTGCGGCAATGGCCAGCAGATCCCGGTCGCCAGACACCAGCACTTGCGCTTTGCCCACCACCGCCAGGTGCATAAACGGTTCGTCCAGCACATCGCGGCACGGGGTACTTGGGGCGGGGGCTGGGGGATGCGCACTGTCTGGGTGTAAGGCAGGTAATCGGCCAACAATTCGTCCTGGTCAGCTTGGGAGAGGCGGAACTTGGGGTAGGCCAGCACCCGCACCAGCTCTTGCACCGTGACCGCGCTGGCCAAAGGCAGCAACACGCCCTGCTGCCAGGCCCGGCGCACCTGCCCTGCCGCGCCACCGCCAAACACCAGCGCGGACAAGACCACGTTGGTGTCCAGCACCACGCGCACTGGCGCCGTCATGCTTTGGGCAGAGGCTTTTTGGCAGCCGCCTTCTTGGGCTTGGCAGGCTTTAACGCATAAGCAGCCACTGGCTCGGCAGCCATGGCTGGTGTGGCTTGCGGCGCTCTGGCCCAGGCTACCGCACCCGCAATGTCGGCGTCCGTCAAATCCAGCTCCGCCAGCTTGGCCCGCACCGCATCCCCGCGCTGAATGCGCACGGGCGTGAGGATGATCTGCCCGGCACGGGCCTCCACATCGAAGTATTCCGTGGCACCCACGGCCTGCGTCACGCTCTTGGGCAGCGTAAGCTGGTTTTTGGAAGTGAGTTTGGCAAGCATGGCATTTGACGAAAAGTAAGGATTCATTACTTTAACGATGGATAGCTCATTTGTCTAGCCGCGTCTATTGCAAGAAATTACCGTAATGGCGCAAAATGCGCCAATCAGGAGAAATTCTATGACCCAAGCTCACACCGGTTTTGCATCCGTCAAACTACCCACCGCTTTGGTGAACCAAGCACGTGAAGCTGCACAGCCCATGCGCCGCTCAGTGGCGGGCCAAGTGGAATACTGGGCCACGCTGGGCCGCATCGTGGAGCACAGCGGCCTGACTGCGCAAGAAGCACAAACCGCCATTGCCACCTACGAAGCCGCCGCCCGGCGCGCGCGCCCCGGCCCCAGCGAGCCCGCGAACCAGGCAGACGCCCTACTCGCCCAGTTCATGGCGGTGGAAAACGATGGCAGCTTGGCGCAGCGCGTGCGCGAGGTGGTAGCGAAGGCTGAGGGGACTCCACTTTAGGGTTGCAATTTGCAACCTTAGGGCTGAATTAAGTATGAAATGGCTGCCAGCCCCCGTGGAAACTGCGCAAGCAGCTATCAAAAGAGAAGCAAATGACTGCCCCCGCGCGATACCAGTGCTTGCAATTGAGCCGCGGGCAGCTTTCCTCTAAGCCGGGCGGTTCCGCCAATGACAGGAGTTCCACAGGCAAATGAGGGGAGTCAGTCGAATTATGTTTGGCTCTTTAGGACACAAGCCATTGATTTGTATGGATTTTCCAAAGACAAACGCAACTCATCCGGTTTGCGTTTAAGCACTTCCGAAAACCCATTTATGCGTAGTACTATCGCACCATGACCCTCAAAGAATCCAACCCGTACCTGCGCAGCCGCACCGTGGCTGCACGCAAGGCCGCGCTTCGGATTTCTGCCAAAACGTCATCTGCGGTGGAAGGCATTCGCGCCCCGTTTGCTGCAACCGCTACAGCCAAAGCACCCGCCACCCAGGAAAGCTTTACCGCGTATTGGCAGCAGCGCGCTGCTTCGAGCGCGCGATAATTTTTTCGAACACGGCCGCCAAGGGCCGATAGTCCCGCCCCATTGCGGCATGGATTCGACCAATGTAGATGCGCCGCCCCCGGCCCAGCATGGGGCTGGAGTCCAGCGGCGGCAGGCCCGCCTGCAAGGCCATCAACCCACGCTATTCAGCAGCGCCTGAACATCCGCCAACAAAGGCGCCAGGTCAACCTCGACCGCGCTCCAAACGATGGCGGGATCGATCACGTCATAGCCGTGGATCAGCACATTGCGAAACGCGATGATTCGGCGGTAGTCGGTGATGCGGGCGGCGGTTTCTGGGTCGTCCTTTTCCAGGCGGCGTATGGCCTCACCAATGATCTCGAAGTTGCGTTCTACAGCCTGGCGCAGCAAGCGGTCTTGCTTGAATTGAGGCAGCGCAACCCCATCGGTGGCAGTTTTGACAAAATCCGCCGCACTGCGGATGCTTTAAGCAGCTTGGGAGCGCGTGGATGCATAGACGGATTGGCGAGATTGGTTCACTGCCGCAATGAAATACGGGTTGCTCAACGCGCTGGCCGACACCAGATCAATCTTGCGAAGGAACACGTTCTCCAATGCTTCTTGCAACCCAAAGTAGCGGTGAAAGAGACTGCCTTTGTCTTCCGGGCTGAACTCAACCAAAAAATCAATGTCGCTGTGCGCCGCATCAAAAGCACCATCGGCCGCCGAGCCAAACACATCCAAACTCTGCACACCAAAGCGGTTGCACAGTTCGGCAACTTCGGGGCGGTGCTTTTCGATGAGGTTGATCATGGTGTTCTCTTGCTGGGATTATGCCGCCGACACCCGGCCGACAGGCTGCCCGGCCGTGGGTGGTGAAGCCGATGGCGCGGGTCCAGAAGACTTTTTGCAGGTACACCCCGGTCTGCGCCAGCTCGGGCCGGGCCTTGACCTGCGGCAGCAGCGCACGCGGGAACACCAAAGCTTTGCCGATCCAGTTGGACTTGTCGACGATGCGCAGGCCGTCGGGGTCGCCGTCGGCGACGAAGATGCGGAGGGAGAAAGGGGCTTCCATCTTCACATCAAGATGTCCTTAATGTAAGGAAAATTGATTTCCCTTACCTTGCAAACAACTCAACGTAAGTTTCAAACACATAGAGGCGGTGCCTGGCGCAGCCCGCTGCCTATTGTGTGGGAAAGCACCGGGGTGCAAAAGTGCGCTGCAACGGCCCTTGACGCAGTCCCCACGCGCGGGGCTAAACAACTACCCTGCGGGTCGCCCGAGGTTCATGGTCCAGTAATAGCCGTAGTTGGACGCATCACTGCGAACGCAGGCCACGGCTACATCCCGATACACAGGATTCATCAGATTGCGGCAATGGCCAGGGCTGTTGGTCCAAGTGGCGATGACGCTTTGCGCCGTGGTTTGGCCAGCGGCGATGTTCTCGCCCAGGGCCGTGTAGGCATAGCCGGCGGCTTGCACCCGCTGCTCCATGATTCTTCCGTCCAGGCTGGTGTGCGAGAAATAGTTGTTGCGCGCCATGTCACTGGAGTGCCCACCGCTTGCCTGCAACAGCAGCGTGTTCCAGACCAGCGGACCCGTGGCGGGATACACGGTTGAACCACACACGGCACCCACAGAACGCAAGGTATTGAGGCGCTGCATCACTTCGCTCTGGATGCCGGCCTCGCCGTTCAAACCGCAACTCACATCCACCCCCGGCGCTGCAGCAGGAACGACTGCGGCCGGCGTGGAGGCGTCGGCAACCGTCACGGCCGTCGCAGGTGCCGGGACTGCGAGGCCTGCCGGTGCTGGTGTGGGTGCGGTTGTGCTGGCACTGTCGGCATCGCCACCGCCGCCGCAAGCGGCCAGGACGCCACTCAAGCACAGCGCAACGCCAGCACGCAGCGGGCGCTTTGAGGCAAGAAGAATCATGGGAAGGTTTGCTTAAACAGCGAAACCGGGAATTATGAGCATGCCCACACCCCGCAGCGTCGAAACTTTGTAAGCCAATGTACCGGCTCATCCACCTATCGCGGACCGGTATCAATGGCCGTGCGCCAAGCCACTCACCCAGGTCACCAGCGCAATACCTGCCAGCAGCCACACAATTTGCGCCGCCGTCTCGCGGGCGCTCAAGCGTTTTTGCAGTTGGGGAATCAAATCGGCCAATGCCACATACATGAAGCTGCTGGATGCCACCACCAAAAAATAGGGCTGGTAGTCGCGCAACTGCTCCACCAGCCAGTAGCCCACCAGCCCCCCAATGGCCGTGACGGCGCCGGCCAGCGACACCTTGATCAGCGCGGTGTTGCGGGTGCTGGCGGCGTGGCGCAGCACCATCAGGTCGCCCATGTGGTGCGGCACTTCGTGCGCCAGCACCGCCAGCGAGGCGATCACACCCAGGCGCATGTCGGCCATGAAAGCCGAGGCGATCAACACGCCGTCGCCAAAACAGTGCACGCTGTCGCCGGTCAGCACCGCCCAGGTACCGGCTTTGGCGGGCTCCGTGGGCGTGGCCGTGCTCAGGCCCATGGTCGTGGCCACTGTGGTCATGGCCGGTGTGGTCGTGGTGGTGGTGCTCATGCCCGTGGTGCCACAGCTCGGCCTTGTCGAGCAAAAAGAAGAACACCAGCCCGACGAGCAGGGTCAGGAACAACTCCTTGGCGCCGGCCTGGCTCTCAAAGGCTTCGGGCAGCAGGTGCATAAAGGCCGTGGCCAGCAAGGCGCCAGCGGCCAGGCTGAGCATGTGCTGGGTATAGCGCGCCAACAGGCCAAAGCTCAAGGCGGCGGCCAGCCACACGCTGCCAATGCCGGCGGCCAGGGTACCCAACAAAATCGCTACTAATAGCATAGCTATACACGCTTATATTTAAAGGGCTACCGCCCCATTCAACCCATCGCAACAAGACCTAGGCGTGGGGGAGTATCAGGGTACACCACAAACCGTGAAGCCGTGCCCCGCCTCATTGCCGACGGCCACGGCGGCCTTCATCTTATCAACGGGGTCGATTGGGATGCCGCCATCGGCCGCAGCGCCTTGGTGAATATTGCCAAGGGCTGTCGATGGCAAGGCCTAAGTGTCGATAATGCAGCCTAGCTCACTCCCCACGGGTTGCATCGGCCGACATGGACGCTACCAGCAAGCTATCCCCCCTCACCTGGCCCGCAGTCCTGGCGACCGCGGCGCTGGCTTGTGAGGTGATGGCGTGGGCCTGGGCGATCCGGCTCACCGGCGGGGCCGATCTGACCGGCCTGCTCTGGCTGGCCGGCGCCGGTCTGGGGGCGCTGGTCGCGAGCATGGTGTGGATGTGGTGGCACCTGCGCCGCATGCGCCATACGCTGCGCCGGGCGCAGACTGCGGCCCTCAAGGTGACCAAGCACCAGCTTGCCATGCAGGCGGCCGAGCAGGAAGCCGCGCGCGCACGCCAGTTGCTGGCCTCAAGCCTGGACGTGCTCGATGTCGGCGTCGAGATCTACGACGAGCGTGACCGGCTGCTGATGTTCAACCAACGCAGCAGCCACATGCTGACGGGCTTTCAGCGCCACGACGACATTGGCAAAACTTTTTGAAGTCCTGGTGCGCGCTAACGTGGCGCGCGGCCTGATCACCGCAGCCATCGGCCACGAGGAAGAATGGGTGCAGCAGCGCCTGCGCCAGCGCGGCAAGCACACCGCGCCCCTGCTACAGCAGATCACCAGCGGCCAGTGGATTCACACCTATGAGAAGTACACGACCGACGGCCACCTGGTGTGCACGCATGTGGATGTGACCGAGCAGGTGCACCGGGAGCAGGACCTGGAGGCATCCAACCACCGGCTGGCCCGGCAATCGATCACCGACGAGCTGACCGGCCTGGGCAACCGCCGCTGCTTCGACCAGACGCTGGAGACCGAGTGGCAACGCGCCGCGCGCGGTGGCACACCCTTGAGCCTGCTGATGGTGGACATCGACCACTTCAAGCGCTACAACGATCACTTCGGTGGGGAGGAATTTGTGCTGCTGCTGCCGGGTGCCAACGAGGCCCACGCGCTGGTCACCGCCCAGCAGTGCATGGAAAGCCTGCAGCGCGAGGCCATTGCCCATGGCGAGCCGGCGCCGACAGCGTTTCTGACTTGCAGCATCGGCGTGGCCACGGTGCAACCCGATGCCGAGCGCGAACCAGCGGCGCTGGTCAATGCCGCGGACGCCGCCATGTACCGCGCCAAGTCCAATGGCCGGGCGCGTTTTGAGATTGCCGGGCAAGCCGATTGGGAAATTGGCGACGACACACCCCGCACCCGGCCCACGCCATTGACGTAAAAGCATCTCGTCATTGCGAACGCAGTGAAGCAATCCAGGACTCCTGAATTCATAGACTGCCGCGCTGCGCTCGCAGTGACGCCATCAGGTTCAAGGTCCGTGTGCGGTATCGGTCCGGATTCGGGAGGTTTTCCACGAACCGGCCGTCATTGCGAACGCAGTGACGCAATCCAGGGCCCCAAAACACGTGGGTCGCCCCTCAGTGCGCCTGGTCCCAGTTGCGCCCCACCCCCACTTCGGCCAGCAAGGGCACTTTCAGCTGGGCCACCCCCGCCATCAGGCGCGGGATCTCCAGTTTGAGCCAATCCACCTCGCCCTCGGGCACCTCAAACACCAGTTCGTCGTGCACCTGCATGATCATGCGGGTGCCCCGGCGCTCCTCGTCCAGCACCTGCTGCACCTTGACCATGCTGAGCTTGATCAAGTCCGCCGCCGTGCCCTGCATCGGCGCGTTGATGGCGGCGCGCTCGGCGCCGCTGCGCCGGGGACCGTTGGGTGAGTTGATCTCCGGGCAGGTACAGGCGCCGGCCAAACACGGTCTCCACATAGCCTTTTTCCTTGGCGCTCTGGCGGGTGTGGGCCATGTAGAGCTTGACGCCGGGGTAGCGCTCGAAGTAGCGCGTCACGAAGTTCTTGGCGGCGGTGTTGTCAATGCCCAGGCTGCGCGCGAGTCCATACGCGCTCATGCCGTAGATCAGGCCGAAGTTGATGACCTTGGCGTAGCGACGCTGCTCGCTGCTGACTTCGTTGGTGGCAATGCCAAACACCTCCGCCGCCGTGGCGCGGTGCACGTCCATGCCATCGTGAAACGCCAGCAACAGCGCCGCGTCGCCACTGATATGGGCCATGATGCGCAGCTCGATCTGACTGTAGTCGGCGCTGGCAATCAGGTGGCCGCTTGGGGCCACAAAGGCCTCGCGCACACGCCGGCCCTCGGGCGTGCGGATCGGGATGTTTTGCAGGTTGGGGTCGTTGCTGGACAGCCGCCCGGTGACCGCCACCGCCTGCGCGTAGTGCGTGTGCACCCTGCCCGTTCTCGGATTGGCCAGTTGCGCCAGTTTGTCGGTGTAGGTGCCCTTGAGTTTGGCCAGGCCGCGGTGCTCCAGAATCTTGGCCGGCAGGGGAAAGTCCTCGGCCAGCTTCTCCAACACCTCCTCGTCGGTGCTGGGCACGCCGGTGGCGGTCTTCTTGACCACCGGCAGGCCGAGCTTGGTGAAGAAGATCTCGCCAATCTGCTTTGGGCTGGACAAATTGAAAGGCTGTCCGGCCAGTTCGTGCGCCTCTTTCTCCAGTTGCAGGATGCGCTGGCCCAACTCATGGCTTTGCGCCGCCAAGGTGGGCGCGTCAATCAGCACGCCATTGCGTTCGATGCGGTACAGCGCCTCGCTGCTTTGAATCTCCAACTGGTAGATGAAGTTGAGCTTGGCGTCCGCCTGCAGGCGCGGCCACAACACGCGGTGCACATCCAGCGTCTGGTCCGAGTCTTCGCACGAGTATTCCGACGCCTTGTCGATCTCCACCTGGTCGAAGCAGATCTGGTTGGCGCCCTTGCCACACAGGTCTTCAAAACTGATGCCACTGCGCCCCAAGTGACGCTCCGCCAGGCTGGCCAGACCATGGGGTTTATGCACTTCCAGCACATAACTTTGCAGCATGGTGTCGTGCGCGTAGCCCTGCACCTCGATGCCGTGGTTGGCGAACACGTGGCGGTCGTACTTCACGTGCTGGCCCAGCTTCAAACGCGCCGGGTTCTCCAGCCAGGGCTTGAGGCGTGCCAGCACCTCGTCGCGCGGCAACTGCTCCGGGGCGCCTGGGTAGCTGTGCGCCACCGGGATGTAGGCCGCCTCACCCGGCTGCACGCTGAAGCTGATGCCAACGATCTGCGCGCGCATCTCATCGAGCGAGGTGGTCTCGGTGTCCAGCGCCACCAGCTCGGCGGCCTCCAGGCGCGCTAGCCAAGGCTCGAATACCTCCCAGCTCACGATGGTGTCATAGGCCAAGGTACTTGGCGCACGGGGTTGGGCCGCAGCGCCCGGCGTGCCAGCGCTTGCCAGATCGGCCAACGGTGCTTCGTCAAACAGGCCCGGCGTTTGACCATGCGCGCCTTGCGTTGGCGCTAACCCCGGCGCCCCCACAGGCGCTGCCGCGCGATCCGGTGCGGCCGCGTCGAGCGCGCGCGCCAGGCCCTTGAACCCGTATTGCTCATAAAAAGCCCTCAAACCCGGCGTATTTTGGTCATACACCGCTATTGAATCCATAGCAGGCAAGCTATCAACCCAGCCCGTCAGATCGCAATCGGTCTTGATGGTGAGCAGTTGGCGCGCGGTGGGCAGCCAGTCGAGCGCCTTGCGCAGGTTCTCGCCCGCCACACCCTTGATGTCGCTCGCATGCGTCACCACTGCGGCCAACGATCCGTACTGTTGCAGCCACTTGGCTGCCGTCTTGGGGCCCACTTTGTCGACGCCCGGCACGTTGTCCACCGCATCGCCCACCAGGATCTGGTAGTCCACCATCAGGCTGGCAGGCACACCAAACTCGGCCTGCACGCCGGCTTGGTCGCGGCGCTTGCCGTTCATGGTGTCGATGATGGTGATGTGCTCGTCCACCAACTGCGCCAAGTCCTTGTCGCCACTGCTCACCACCACGCGCATGCCCTGTTTGGCCGCGGCTTGCGCCAGGGTGCCTATGACGTCGTCGGCCTCGACGCCGGGCACATCCAGCACACGCCAGCCCAACAGGCGCACCAGCTCGTGAATGGGGGCAATCTGGCTGCGCAAGTCATCCGGCATGGGCGAGCGGTGCGCCTTGTACTCGGGGTAGATGGCATCGCGAAAGGTGGGGCCCTTGGCGTCAAACACGCAGGCCACGTAGGCCGCGGGCACCTCCTTGCGCAACGATTGCATCATGTTGACCATGCCGCGAATGGCGCCGGTGGGCGCACTGGCCGGGTCACCCGGCACCGCGCGCAGGTCAGGCATGGCGTGAAAAGCGCGGTACAGGTAGCTGGAGCCGTCCACCAGCAACAATGTGTTCTTGTCAGTCATGCGCGCATTGTGCCCGCCCCGCTGGCGCTGCGCTCAAGCGGCGCGCTGGTCCTACAATGGGTCCATGCGACTTCATCCTTACCTCTGTGCCTTGTGTGTCTGTGCCATCACGGCCTGCTCCCAAACGCCCCAGGCGCCTGCGGACGCCAAAACCCAGGCAAGCCTGGAGCGCAGCGAAACCCTGGTCACCGAGGACAGCAGCGTGCGCATCGAGGAGACACGCGTGGGTGGCCAGATCCGGCGAATCCGTGTCTTCCCGAAAGACGGCCAGGCCCCCTACGACATTGACCCCGTGACACGCCAGCGCCTTTGGAAGATCGCGGAGTTTTGAGCCGTGGCGGTCTACACGGAAGTGTCTCCCGAACAGGCTGGCGCTCTTTTCACACAGCTCAGACTCGGCACCATCACCGCCATGCAAGGCTGCGCCGGGGGCATCGAGAACACCAACTACTTTGTCACCACCGAGCAAGGCGGCCAGACCTTCGAACACGTGCTGACGCTGTTCGAGCGCCTCTCTGCCGAGCAGTTGCCCTTCTACCTGCGGCTGATGAAACATCTGGCGCTGGGCGGCATCCCGGTGCCCGACCCGGTGGCCAACCGCGATGGCGACCTTGTGCACGCACTCCGGGGCAAGCCGGCAGCCATCGTCAACCGCCTGCGGGGAAAAAGCGAACTGACCCCCAGCGCCGAGCACTGCGCCGCGTTGGGCGCCATGCTGGCGCGCATACACCTGGCAGGCGCGGACTTCGGCCTGACGCAACCCAACTTGCGCGGCCTGGCTTGGTGGAACGAGACCGTGCCCGTGGTGCTACCCCACCTGGATGCTGACCAGGCCACGCTGGTTTGCACCGAGCTGGCGTACCAGAACCATGTGGCCGCCTCCAGCGCTTACCAGGCGCTAGCGCAAGGCCCGATTCACGCCGACCTGTTTCGCGATAACGCGCTGTTCGAAGTGGTGGACGGCAAGCCTTGCATCAGCGGTTGCTTCGACTTCTACTTTGCCGGCGTGGACACCTGGCTGTTTGACATCGCCGTGTGCCTCAACGACTGGTGCATCGACCACGACAGCGGCGACGCCAACGCGGAACGCAGCCGCAGCCTGCTTGGCGCTTACGGCTCGGTGCGCCCGCTCACCGCGGCCGAGCGCCAATTGCTGCCGGCCATGCTGCGCGCGGCCGCGCTGCGCTTCTGGCTGTCGCGCCTGTGGGACTACCACCTGCCCCGCGAAGCGTCATTACTCACGGCCCACGATCCCACGCCGCTTGAACGCGTGCTGCGGCGGCGCGCCGGGCAACCCGTCACAGAATTGTTGTCACCCGCATGAAACTCAACATCGTTCCCGCGCGCACCGGCATGGTCTGGGCCAAACTGGGCATCAAGACCTTCTTTCGGCAACCGCTGGCCATGGCCGGGCTGTTCTTCATGTTTATGGCGGTGCTGGCCGTGATTGGCAGCATTCCCGTGGTTGGCGGCGCGCTGTCCATGGCCCTGCTGCCGGCCGCGCTGGTGGGCCTGATGGCCGCCACGCGCCAGGCCGACGGCGGAAAGTTTCCCATGCCCACCATCTTGCTGGTGGCCTTTCGATCCGGGCGCCAGCAAACCCGTGCAATGCTGCTGCTGGGTGTTCTGTATGCGATCGGCGGCCTGATGGTGAGCGGCATCACCTCGCTGGTTGATGACGGCACCTTGGCCAAGCTGAGCACGGCAGTGGATCAGAAGAACATCGAACAGATGCTCAGTGCCGGCGTCCCCACCGCCTTGTGGGTGTTTTTTGGTCTGAGCATGCTGCTCAGCATGGCGTTCTGGTATGCCCCAGCGCTGGTGCATTGGCATGGCGTACCGCCGGTCAAGAGCCTGTTCTTCAGCCTGGTGGCCTGCTGGAAGAACCTGGCCGCGCTGGCGATCTACAATTTGGTTTGGGCCAGCATCTTGCTCACCGCCATGGCCGTGACACTGGTCATTGCCACGCTGGTGACCGGACCGGCAACAGCCGGCAGCGCCGTGTTTCCGGTCACGATGCTCTTGATCGCCATGTCGATGACCTCCATCTACTTCACGTTTCGCGACACCTTTGACGTTCCACCAGAAGGAGAATCATGAGCCAACACAGTCTGCAAGGCCGCACCGAAGACGAGGTGCTGTGGTTTCAACGTCGCAGTTTTCTGCAGGCCGCCGCCGCCTGGACCAGCATGGGTGGCTTTGCTGCGGCACAGGCCCAATCGCGCAGCAACATTGTTGAACTGCGCGGCGACGCGATGGTCAATGGCGCGCGCCTGATCCCGGAGCACACCATCCAGACTGGCGACGAAATCGTGACCGGGCCGCAGTCCAACCTGGTGTTCGTGGTGGGCAATGCCTCGTTTCAGGTGCGACAAAACTCGCGCCTGACGGTCGAGCGCGGCGCCACGCTCAATGCAGTCAGCCTGCTGCGCTTGCTCAGCGGTGCCGTGGCCAGCGTATGGGGGCGTGGTGGCAACCGGCGCATCGTGACACCCACCTTGACGGCGGGCATTCGCGGCACGGGTGTGTATACCGAAATTTTTGCCAACCAAAACGGGCGCAGCTACTTCTGCAACTGCTATGGCACGGTCGAGCTCGATGCCGGTTCGGACAGCATCGCCAGCCAGTCGGACTACCACCAGGCTTTCTGGGGCGAAGTCACGCCCAAGGCGGGTCGTTCGCTGACGCCCGCCAAAGCCATCAATCACACCGATGAAGAGCTGGAGTACCTGGCCCGATTGATTGGCCAGCGCACTGCCTGGCAAATTTCAGGCAAAAAGGGAAGCAAGGATGGCGGCGGCTACGCGCCGCAAACCATCAAGTAGCCTCGGCCAACCAGCCGACCCGTTTCCCAAGTGGCGCGCTAAGCTACTTGACGGCAACGCCGCGCAGCTTGCGCGCTACAAACCACAGCGCTGCGGCGCTTAGAAGTACGCACACGATCAGCGGCACCACCACCTGCGTGGTCGTGAAGCCTTCGCCCTTGAGCACGCGCAGCATCAAGGTGTTTTGAGCCAGCGCCGGCACCCACAGGTGCCAGGCCTCCTCACCGGTCTGGCTGAACATCGAGAACATGGGCATCAGGGAGGCGGCCAGCATCACCACCGTGCTGTTGGCCTGCGCCTCCTTGAAGCTCTTGCAGCGAATCGCCACTGCCATCAACACCGCTGACGCGGCCGCTGCAAAGGGCAACAGCACCACCAGAAACAGGCCTACCTCGCGCCAGCCAAACTGAAACATCGCCTGCAGCGTGTCGCTGCGCAGCAGCCACTGCCCCGGCAGAAAGCTGACGCAGCTCAGCACCGCGATCAGCATACTGACCGACGCCACCGCGCCCCACTTGCCCACCACCAGGGACAGACCGGCAACCGGGTTCATCAACAGCGGCTCCAACGAGCCGCGTTCGCGCTCGCCAGCGGTGCTGTCCAGCGCGGCATTCAGGGCGCCGGCCAACACCGCCATCAGCACCATGAACCCCACCATGCCGGTAAATTGCGCCGCTCGGGTTTGGGTGCCCGCCAGATCGAGCTCCTGCACCTTCAGCGGTACCAGCAGCTCCGCCGACACACCCCGCACAGCCAGGCTCAGACCAACGCGTTCCTGAGTGAAACCGCGCAACAAACCGGCCACGCGCTGGGCACCAGACTGGCTTTGTTTGTTGGCGCTGTCGCTGACCAACTCCAGCTCGGGCACGTCCCCGCGCAACAGCGCGGCCTCAAAATCTTTCGGGATCCGCAGCACCGGGTCGCCCAGCTTGGAGTCACGCAGCAGCCGCTCGTAGTCGGCCGGGGCCGCCTTGATCACCCAGGTCTGGCGCTCGAAATAGTTCTTCAAACTCGGCCCGTTCTCGATGCCGACCACCACCACTTCGCGCTGCTCGGCCTTGGCCTCCAGTGATGCAATCAGGCCCGACAGCGCCAGCAACAGCAAGGGGCCCAGCAAGACACTGGAGGCAAGCACCGCCATCAGCGTGCGCCGATCCCGCAAAGCATCGAGAAACTCCTTGCGAAACACCGCCAGGGCGTGCGACAGGGCACTCATACAACACTCCCTTCGCGGGCCTGAACCGCTGGCAGCGGCGCAAAAGCCAGTTGCACAAAGGCTTCTTCAAAATCATGCTGGCCGGTGCGCTGCAGCAGCTCGGACACCGTGCCACTGGCCACGCTGCACCCTTGCGACACCACCACCACGCTGTCACACAGGCGTTCCACCTCCTGCATGATGTGGGTCGAGAAGATGATGCACTTGGCGCCGCCTTCGGGCGTGCGCAGATAGCGCAAAGTTTCGCGCAGGGCGCGGGTGGCCAGCACGTCCAGGCCATTGGTGGGCTCATCGAGCACGATGTTGGCGGGGTCGTGCACCAGGGCACGGGCCAGCGCCGTCTTCATGCGCTCGCCCTGGCTAAAGCCCTCGGTGCGGCGCTCCAGCAGCGCGGTCATGTCCAGCATCTGCGCCAGCACCTCGGCACGCGCATGCGCGGCGTCGCGACCCATGCCTTGCAGGTGACCAAAGTACACGATGTTCTCGCGCGCGCTCAAGCGTGGGTACAAGCCGCGCGCATCGCTGAGCACCCCCATGCGGGCCACGGCCGCCTGCGGCTGCTGGCCAACGTCGATACCGTCCACCGTCATGCGACCGGCGCTAGGCGTGATCAGGCCGGCCAGCATACGCAGCGTGGTGGTCTTGCCCGCGCCATTGGGGCCCAGCAAACCGGTGATGTGACCGTCTGGCGCCGTCAGACTGACATCACGCACGGCGTGCACCAGTGTTGGCGCGGCGCGCTTGAATGACGGTGCCTTGAACGACAGCGAACCAAGGCCCGCGCGTTTGGGCGTGGCCGCAACCACAAAGCTGCGCGCCAGGTGCTCAATCTTGATCATGGTGTGCCCTGCGACGCAGGCCGCACCGGTAAGAACGCCGACGGGCGGGGAATGTTGGAGGCACAACTGACGTCGACTGCCGAGGCAGCAGCGTCGTCTGGCGCATCGACAAAACGAAACAACGCATCGCGCATGCAAGCCAGGTTCATCACGCCGTGCCCGGCGTTGGGCACCACCACGTGCCGAGCCTTGGCACCCAAGGCCTGCGCCACGCGCGCACCGTGGCGCGGCGGCGTAACGGGGTCGAGTCCGCCGCTGAGCACCAGCACCGGGGCTTTGCTGCTGGGCACGATGTAGAACGCAGGCGGGACTTCGCCACGCGGCCAGTAGGCACACGCCTGTTGGTACAGGTCTGCAAAGGTCTGGCCAAAATCGGCACCGAGGGCCAACGGCGGCGCACCCGGCCGGGGCTGGTCTTCGGCACACACCACCGACAGGTGCATGCCCTCGGCCAGACGATTGGGGCCGCGACCACCGAGCATGGTGCTCAGGCCCAACAGCGCCTCAAAGCGGCCCCGCTCGGCTTGCTGCACGGCATACGGCAGGGCTGCGGCCATTGACGGCGAATACAGTGGACCCCGCACGGCGCCTAGCACCACTTCACGCGTGATGCGCACCGACTGTGGCTCACCGGTTAGCGGGTGGGGCACGACCGTGTCCTGGGGCAGGCGGCGCAACACCGTTGCCCAATCCGCGCGCAAGTTGGGGTAGCTGCGCTGGCAGGTCGAGTCGCGCTCGCAGGCCGCCAGCAAGGCCTCCAGCACCGCCTGGTTGTCGGCGGAGGCGCTGGTGGGCAGCACCATGTCGGGCGGCGCCACACCGTCGATCACGCTGCGGCGCACCGCCTGGGGAAACTGGCGCATGTACTCCAGGGCGGCGCGCGTGCCGTAGGACGCACCCACCAGATTGACCTGGGCAACACCAAGCGCCTGGCGCACCGCATCAATATCCTGCATCGCCAGCGTTGTCGTGAAAAAGCGCAGATCGCCGTAGGGCAGTTTCTGCAATTCCGCCAGGCACTGGCGCAACAAGGCGTCGCGACGCTGCGGGTCGATCTGCTGCGCCAGCGAACCGGTCCGGTCTTCGGCACACATCAGCGGTGCCGACTTGCCCGTGCCGCGCTGGTCCACAAACACCAGGTCGCGCCGATTGCCCAGCCGGCTCATCTGCTGCACCACCATTGGCGCCACCGAAATGGCACTCTGCCCCGGCCCACCGGCGAGCACAAACACGGGGTCCGGCAACTTGCGCCGCGCCAGGGCGGGCACCACGACGTAGTGAATGTCGATCTTGACGCTGCTTGGCTGCGCCGGGTCCAGGGCGCGCTGCAGCACGCCGCACTGCACCTCGGTCTTGATGCCGGGGACACGGCAGGGTTTGAGCTCGGCCGATGCACCCTGGGCCAACGCCGAACCGGGCAGGCTCAACCCCATGCTTGCGACCGCAAGGACACACCAAATACGCTTCATCGGAAACTTGAACTGAGAGAAAACATGGCTGCCGAGTATGCCAGCACGCGCGCCGGTCACAACAAAACCGCATTGCCCTGCGTCAAGGCACCGGCGTGAGCTTGGCCACGCTGAGCGCGAGCCACTTGATGCCATGACGCGGGAAGTTGACTTGGGCACGCGAATCTTCGCCCGCGCCTTCGAGCGTGAGCACGGTGCCTTCTCCAAACTTGGCGTGAAACACCTTTTGCCCCTGACGAAAGGCGTTGCCCGCGCTGGCTTTGGGGCTTGACACCACGGCGGCAGCACCATCCCCGGAATTGGAGCCAAAAGTGCCTCCATAGCGCTTATTCATTGAGTAGCGTGCTCCTGAATACATAGCATCCCCAAAACTACCGCGGTTCACCTGCGCTTTGGGCGTGAGCCACTTCAGAGTCTCTTCGGGCAACTCCTCAAAAAAGCGGCTGGGCAGGTTGTAGCGCGTCTGGCCGTGCAGCATGCGGGTTTGCGAATGGCTCAGGTACAGGCGCTTGCGCGCGCGGGTGATGGCCACATACATCAGGCGGCGCTCTTCCTCCAGGCCATCGCGGTCGCTCATGGAGTTTTCGTGGGGGAACAACCCCTCCTCCATGCCGGTGATAAAGACGCAGTCAAACTCCAGGCCCTTGCTGGCATGCACGGTCATGAGCTGGATGGCGTCCTGCCCGGCCTGCGCCTGGTTGTCGCCGGACTCCAGCGCGGCGTGGGTCAGGAAGGCGGCCAATGGCGAGAGGGTCTCGCCGGTCTCAAAATCCGGTGCCATGTCTGGCGCGGCCTGCGGCAGATCGGGCCGCAAGCCTTGGCTCACGGGCGACTGGGTCAGCGCCTGGCCCAGCTCATCCACCGGCAGGGACACGGCGTCGCGGCCAAAGCCTTCTTGCGTGACGAAGCTCTCGGCGGCGTTGACCAGCTCTTCCAGGTTCTCGATGCGGTCGGCGCCTTCGCGGTCGGCACGGTAATGCTCAATCAGGCCGCTGTGCGCCAAGGTCAGCAGGGTGATCTCGCGCAAGTTCTTGCCTTGCGTGCGCTCGCGCAGCCCGTCCAGCCCGGCAACAAAGGCGCGCAGATTACCACCGGCCTTGCCGGCCAAACCATTGACCGCGTCATGCAGGGAGCAGGCCGCCGCACGCGCCGCGTCTTGCAGCAGCTCCAGGGAACGCGCTCCAATGCCGCGCGGCGGAAAGTTGACCACGCGCGAGAAGCTGGTGTCGTCATTGGCGTTTTCCAGCAGGCGCAGATAGGCCAGCGCGTGTTTGATTTCGGCGCGCTCGAAGAAGCGCAAGCCGCCATACACCTTGTAAGGCATCGCCACGTTGAACAGCGCGGTCTCGATCACCCGGCTTTGGGCGTTGCTGCGGTACAGCACGGCAATTTCCTTGCGCTCCAGCCCATCGCGCACCAGATGGCGCATCTCGTCGACCATCCAGGTCGCCTCGGAAAAATCACTGGGGGCTTCATGCACCCGAACCGGCTCGCCTGGCCCCTGCGCCGTGCGCAGGTTCTTGCCCAGTCGGCGGCTGTTGTGGCTGATCAAGGCGTTGGCGCTGTCCAGAATGTTGCTGCCGCTGCGGTAGTTCTCTTCCAGCTTGATCTGGTGCTGCACCTTGAACTCGCGCACAAAGTCGGCCATGTTGCCGACCCGCGCACCCCGAAAAGCGTAAATACTCTGATCATCGTCGCCCACCGCCAGCACGCTGCCGGTGGGTTGGAAGTTGGCCTCATCCAGCGCCGAGCCACCGTG
Source organism: Candidatus Rhodoferax randersensis (assembly GCA_016718155.1). GTDB lineage: Bacteria > Pseudomonadota > Gammaproteobacteria > Burkholderiales > Burkholderiaceae_C > Rhodoferax_D > Rhodoferax_D randersensis. The sequence continues at coordinate 114,529 of JADKEH010000015.1, forward strand.
GCCCGAGCCCGCCAGCATCTTGATCCACGCGTATTGCAGCTTGTTGGTGTCCTGAAACTCATCGATCAGAATGTGGCGAAAGCGCCGCTGGTAGTGCTCGCGGATCGGATCGTTGTCGCGCAGCACCTCGAAACTGCGCAGCATCAGTTCGCCAAAGTCCACCACCCCTTCGCGCTGGCACTGCTCCTCGTAGAGCTGGTAGATCTCCACTTTCTTCTGCGTGGCAAGGTCACGCGTTTCCACCATGTTGGGGCGCAGGCCATCTTCCTTGCAGCCCGAGATGAACCATTGCGTCTCCTTAGGGGGATACCGTTCGTCGTCGATGGCAAACTGCTTGTACAAGCGCTTGATGGCCGAGAGCTGGTCTTGCGTGTCCAGAATCTGGAAGCTCTGCGGCAGGCTGGCCAGTTTGAAATGCGCGCGCAGAAAGCGGTTGCACAGGCCGTGAAAGGTGCCGATCCACATGCCGCGCACGTTGATGGGCAGCATGCTGGAGAGGCGCGTGAGCATCTCCTTGGCGGCCTTGTTGGTGAAGGTCACCGCCAGCACACCACCAGGCGACACCTGCCCGGTCTGCAGCAGCCAGGCAATGCGCGTGGTCAGCACCCGGGTTTTGCCGGAGCCGGCGCCGGCCAAAATCAGGGCATGCTCAGGCGGCAGGGTCACAGCCGCGAGCTGCTCGGCGTTGAGGTTTTGTAAGAGTGGGGAGTTTGGCGCGACTGCTGAGTACATGCCCCATTGTAGAAAGCCCCCCATGAAGAAACCCCTGCTCCTGCTGCTCGGCATGGCCTGGTGCACCGCCGTCTGGCCGCAGTCCTCTTGCACCAGTGACGGACAGCCCCGTGCATTGACGCTGGTCGAGCGCTTCCTCAGCGCCGACTGTGTGGAATGCTGGAGCACCCCCCCGACTGACGCCCTGCCCGCTACAGCGGCGCGTACCCTGGTGCTGGACTGGATCGTGCCCGGCTCGCAAGGAGACGACGCGCCGCTGGCGGCAGCCGCCACGCGCGATGCGTTGCTGCGCCTGCAGGCCCTGGGCCAGGCCGCACCCGCCACCACGTTGACGACCCAACACGCCGTGGCGGCGCGCGCCGACATCCGCGTGCGCGTGGCGCAAGGCTTGGCCATCGCCGACTACCTGGGTGCCCGCATCGAATTGCGCGCACCCGGCCCCAAAACCGGCCAGCCCCCCTGGACCGCATGGCTGGCGCTGGTGGAGCACATCCCGGCCGGCGTCGAGGGCACGCCGATTGCCCGAAACATCGTCAGAAACCTGTTCCAGCCCACATGGAATATGCGCAGAACGCTATCAAAAACGGAGCGCTTTAACTACACCGAGTTGCGCCCCATGCGCTTTGCCGAAGGGGCGCGTCCCGAGCGGCTGCGCCTGATCGGCTGGATTGCCGACGCCCAGGGCCGGGTACTGGGCGCGGCGCAAACCGTGTGCCTGCGGTCGTAATATTGGAATTTTCGGGCCAACAAACCAGTCTACAATCTGGTCTATTCATATCCACAGGGCTGTTTCCATGCAACTCCAACCCATTGGGCTACGACAAGACCCTTGTCGACCTGTGCGCCGGGTCGGCGGGGCGGGGTTGCGATCACCCAGCGTGGTGTGCCCGTAGCAGACCTGCTGCCCGCCGGGGCCAACCTGGCCAGCACCGGCGCTGCTGCCGCGGCGCGCATGCGGCAGTTCATGCAGGAGGCACCCGCCCTGCCAACGGTTGACATCAAAGCACTGCAAGAACAGGGGCGCGATTGATGCGTTTTGTGCTCGACAACTCGGTCGTCATGCGTTGGCTGCTACGCGACGGCAGTGAAGAGCGGCTGGCTTATGCCAACAAGGCGCTGGAATTGTTGGAACTACAGGCCGGCGAGGCTGTAGTCCCGGGCATTTGGGCACTGGAAGCCGCCAATGTGATTGTCAAAGCGCAGGCCAAAGCGCTGGTGACCGAGGCCCGCGCCACTGCGTTCATCGGCTTGCTAAACGACATGCGCATTAGCGTAGACCCCCGCACCGCCGAACGCGCCTTGGGTGAGACCCTGCAACTGGCCAGGCGATTCAAGCTATCGTCGTACGACGCTTCCTACCTTGAACTTGCCTTGCGCGAAGGGCTACCTTTGGCAACCCTGGATGTCGCCTTGCGCGAGGCCATGTTACAAACCGGTGGTGCGCTTGTTGAGTAACCCAAATTGCACACAGGCACCACGCAATGAAGCCGATCGCCACCACCGCAACCGATTCTTCCTCTTCCGCGTGGTTGCGGCCCATATTGGGCGCCCTCGCGGTGTTTCTGCTGGGTTTGTCCCTGACGATGTGGGCAGTGAAAGAAACGCAGTCAATCAACCGCGCCACGGTCGAACAGAAGTTCGAACGACAAGTCACGCAGCTCCAGCGCGACATTCAAACGCAATTTGAGCGCGCCCTGTTCGCGCTGCGCAGTGCCCGGGGCCTGTACAACGCCAGCAGTCAGGTCACCCGTTCGGAGTTTCGGGACTTCATCTCGTCGCGGGACCTCACGGCTGAGTTTCCGGGCATCCGTGGCTTTGGATATATCCAGCGCGTGCCCAGGGGCGAACTGGACAACTTCCTGCGCGCCGAGCGGCTTGATGGCGCACCCGACTTTGAAGTCAAGACCAGTGGCGAGGCACCCGAGCTGTTCGTCATCAAGTTCATCGAGCCCCTGCAGACGAATCTGGCTGCGCTGGGACTCGACATTGGCGCCGAACCGGTGCGCCGCGCCGCACTGGAACTTGCCGCCAACAGCGGCAACGCAACCTTGTCCGCGTCGATTGTGCTGGTGCAGGACGGGCGAAAGCGACCCGGCTTTCTGTACCTGCTCCCGCTGTACAAAAAAGGTTCTCCCGTCGAAACCGCGCGTCAGCGACGACAATCGATTGAGGGCTTCCTGTATGCCCCGATCGTGCTGGAGGAGCTGATCGCCAGCACCGCAAGCGCCCACAGCCAATTGATCGATTTCGAGATCTTCGAAGGCGCTGACCTTGCCCATCAGACGCTGCTGTTTGACGTTGACCGATCCGCCGACCCGATCACCGGCAAGGTGCCAGCCGACCATTACAGCGACCGCTTGTTTCAGAGCAGGCACCAGTTCAGCGTTGGCAGCCAGATGCTGACCCTACACGCCAGCAGCACCCCGGTGCTGGACGCCGCGCTGGATTACCGCACGCCCACCATGCTGGGCTTAGGTGGGCTGCTGTTGAGCCTGACCTTGGCCAGCACCTTCTGGTTGGCTCTGATGGGCCGAAGCCGGGCGGTGGACCTGGCGCGCGGCATGACGACCGAACTGGACCGCATGGCCAAAGTCGCCACCCACACTTCCAACTCGGTGCTGGTGACCGATGAGCACTTGCGCATTGTCTGGGTCAACGACTCCTTCGTGCGGCTCACGGGCCACCCACGGGAGGATGCGCTGGGCAAGACGCCCGGCGAGTTGCTCAACAACGAGGCCACCGACCTGGCCGAGGTGCAGCGCATGAACGCGGCCTTGCGCGCAGGCCACAGTGTGCGCACGCAATTGCAGAACCGTTCCAAATCGGGGCGCGACTATTGGGTGGAAACCGAGATGCAGCCGCTGCGCGACGCCAGCGGGAATTTCGCGGGCTATGTGTCCATCGAGACCGACATCACGGCCCGCAAGGAGTCCGACGAAAAGCTGCGGGCAGCGTTGCGCTTCTCGGACGGCCTGATGCGCACGCTCAACCAGTACTCGATCGTCTCCGAGACCGACCCCGCGGGCACCATCACCCACGTCAACGAGGGTTTCTGCAAGATCACGGGCTACACCGAGGACGAGTTGGTGGGCGCCAGCCACAACATCGTCAACTCGGGCGTGCAGCCACCGAGTTTCTGGGCCGAAGTGTGGCGCACGATATCGGCCAACCAGCCCTGGCGCGGCGAGGTATGCAACCAGGCCAAGGACGGCTCCTTGTACTGGGTGGACAGCATGATCGCGCCCTTCACTGACGAACACGGTGCGATCGACAGGTACATCTCGATCCGCATGGACATCACCGCGCGCAAGAAGCTGGAGCAGGAGATCAGCGAGCGCAACCAACTGCTGCAGAACATTCTGCAAAACATTCCGGTGGGCTTGAGCGTGATGGACCGGCATCTCAACATGGTGGCGGACAACGCGCTGTTTCGCAAGCTGCTGGATTTCCCCGACTCGCTGTTTGCCGGGCCGGTGACCACCTTCGAGAGCATCATCCGCTTCAATGCGATGCGTGGCGAGTATGGGCCCGGTGACCCGGAGTCAATCGTCGCGCAGATCATCGAGCGGGCGCGGCACGCGCAAGCACACCAGTTCGAACGCGAACGCCCGGGTGGCGTCACCATCGAAGTGCGCGGTGCAGCCATGCCTGGTGGCGGCTTTGTCACCAGTTACGCCGACATCACAGCGCGCAAAGTGGCTGAGGAGCGCATTCGCCACCAGGAGAACCTGTTGCGTGGCGCCATTGACGCCATCAATGAAGCATTCTTCCTGTTCGACCCGCAGGACCGATTGGTCTACTGCAACGAGAAGACTCGGCAGTTGTATCCCCGCTCGACTGATCTAATCGTTCCGGGGGCACGGTTTGAGGACATCATTCGAATCGGCGCGCAGCGCGGCGAATACCCTTTGGCGATCGATCGCGTGGAAGAGTGGGTAACAGAACGCCTGGCGGCACACCGTGCTGGCGAAACAGAGCGGGTGCACCAGCTCGCGGATGGGCGCTGGCTGCGCAGTATCGACCGCAAGTTGCCAGACGGCCACTCGGTCGGCTTTCGTGTCGACATCACCGAGCTGAAAAACGCCACCGAGGCTGCCGAGCAGGCCTCGCGCTCCAAGAGCCAGTTTCTGGCCAACATGAGCCACGAAATCCGCACCCCATGAACGCCATTTTGGGCATGCTCAAGCTGATGCAGGGCACCGAGTTGACCACCCGTCAGTTGGACTACGTCAGCAAGACCGAGGGCGCGGCCAGGTCGCTGCTGGGTTTGCTCAATGACATTCTGGATTTTTCCAAGGTGGAAGCGGGCAAGATGACGCTGGACCCGCAGCCTTTTCGGCTGGACCAGTTGCTGCGCGACCTGTCGGTGATCTTCTCGGCCAATGTCGGCGCCAAGCCGGTGGAGGTGTTGTTCGATATCGACCCCATGGTGCCCAAGGCACTGGTGGGCGACGCGATGCGCTTGCAGCAGGTGCTGATCAACCTGGGCGGCAACGCCATCAAATTCACTGCGCGCGGCGAGGTGGTGCTCAAGGTCGAGGTGGTGCAGCGCGAGGGCTACGAGGTGCTGCTGCGCTTTGCGGTACGCGATTCGGGCATTGGCATTGCGCCGGAGAACCAGGCGCATATCTTTGACGGTTTCTCGCAGGCCGAGGCGTCCACGACGCGGCGCTTTGGCGGCACTGGGCTGGGCCTGTCCATCTGCAAGCGGCTGGTGGCCCTGATGGGCGGCGAACTGACGCTTGAAAGCACCCTGGGCCAGGGTAGCACCTTCCACTTCACGCTGCGCCTGCCCAGCGTGGACCTGACCGAGGCCGAGCTGCTGGCGCAGAACCAGTCCGCGATCGCGCCACTGATGGCACTGGTGATCGACGACAACCCGACCGCGCGCGACGTGGTGGCAGCCATGGTCGAGTCGCTGGGGTGGCACGTGGATCTGGCGGCCAGCGGTGCCGAGGCCATTGCGCTGTGCGAGGCCAAATTGAAGCTGGGCGCCTTCCCCTATCAGGCCATCTTCGTGGACTGGCAGATGCCGGGCATGGATGGCTGGCAAACCAGCCAGCGTCTGCGCGAACTCAGCGTGGGCGAGCCCGCGCCCATCGTGGTGATGGTGACCGCACATGGTCGTGAAATGCTGGCCAACCGCAGCGCGCGGGAGCAGTCCATGCTGGACGCCTTCTTGGTCAAACCGGTGACGGCTTCGATGCTGTTCGACGCCGTGGTGGACGCCAAAACTGCCTATGCCAATCCCAAGCTGCGCCGACCGATGGACAGCCAAACCGGTGGCCAGCGGCTGGCGGGCCTGCGTCTGCTGGTGGTGGAAGACAACCTGATCAACCAGCAAGTGGCGCAGGAACTGCTGGCGGCCGAAGGCGCCCAGGTCGAGATTGCGGGCAACGGGCAACTCGGCGTGCAGGCCGTGGCCGACGCCAAGCCCCCCTTTGATGCCGTGTTGATGGACATCCAGATGCCGGTGATGGATGGCTTTGACGCCACCCGCGCCATTCGCAAAGACCTGGGCCTTGTTCAGCTTCCCATCATTGCCATGACCGCCAACGCGATGCCGGCCGACCGGCTTGCATGCCTGGACGCCGGCATGAACGAGCACGTGGGCAAGCCGTTTGACCTCAACGCCCTGGTGGCGGTATTGCTCACCCTGACTGGCCGCAAAGCCGCGACACCGCCCGTGGATGCCGCGCCCATGACGACATTCGAGCACGTGGACGTGACCGCAGCGCTAAGCCGCTTGGGCGGCAACAAGGCGCTGTACCTGCGCACGCTCAAGTCGTTCCTGAACGACAGCGCCAACACGGTACAGCAACTTGAAGGCCAACTGCGCGATGCCCGCCTTGATGACGCAGCCCGGCAGTTGCATACCCTCAAAGGCCTGGCGGCCACCATTGGCGCTACGGCGCTGGCGGGGGCGGTTGCGCGAGTGGAGTCACTGGTCAAGCACGATGCGCAAGGCTTGCCACTTGCTGCGGGTATGGCAGAAATGCAGGCCACCCTGGCTGCGACCCACTCGGTGCTTGAGCGGGTGATAAGCGAACTGGGCGGTGCACTACCCGACGAGGCCGCCACCGCCAGACCGACGCCCACTGCGGACGTGCGGGATTTTCTGCAGGACTTGCAGGCGCTGGCAGCCCTGCTGCGCGAATCCGACATGGGGGCCATGGCGCAGCACGAGCAAATCAAGGCCACCCACGGTGCGCACCGGGTTGAACTCAAAGCGCTGGACGACGCTATTAGCCTGCTTGACTTTGCGGCAGCGCTGCGGCACTGTCAGGACTTGACAGAGCAACTGACCCGTGGTGCCCCCCATGCTGGATAACGTACCTTCGATCGCAAATCTTCCCGTCAGCCCCCCGAGCCGCCCCAAGCTGCTCGTGGTGGATGACCAGCCGATCAACATCCAGATCCTTTACCAGGTGTTTTCGGCCACCTGCCAGGTGTTCATGGCCACCGGCGGCGAGCAGGCTCTACAAGTCTGCCAAGACAAACAGCCAGACCTGATCCTGCTCGACGTGGTGATGCCCGAGATGGATGGGTACGAGGTGTGCCGACGCCTGAAGGCCGACGCGGCCACGGCACACATTCCCGTGATCTTCGTCACGGCTCACAATGACCCCGTGCAGGAAACCCTCGGGCTCGATGTCGGCGCCGTGGACTTCATCGCCAAACCGGTCAACCCAAAGGTAGTGCAGGCCCGAGTCAAGACGCAGTTGACGCTCAAATTCCAGGCCGATCTGCTGCGCCAACTGGTGTATCTGGACGGACTGACCGGCGTCTACAACCGTCGCTTTTTTGATCAGCAACTCAGCAACGAGTGGGCGCGCAGCGTGCGCACCGGCACACCCCTGTCGATGATCCTGCTGGACGTCGATTTTTTCAAACGATTCAACGATTTCTACGGCCACCAGGCCGGGGACGATTGCCTCAGACAGGTTGCGGCCACCCTCAAGAGCAACCTGCGCCGGCCGGCTGACCTGGTGGCCCGCTACGGCGGCGAGGAGTTCGCCTGCATCCTGCCGGAGACTGGCTTTGACGACGCCTTGGAGCTGGCCAACCACCTTGGGAAGCATATCCAGGCCCTGCACATGGATCACGCGCGGTCGGACGCGGCCACGGTGGTAAGCGTCAGCCTGGGTGTCGCCGCACGCGAGGGTGGCACTGGCGGCTCGGCCGGCGAGTTGCTGGGCCTGGCCGATACGCAGCTCTACCGGGCCAAGAGCACCGGCCGCGCACGCGCCTGTGGCGAACGGCTTGGCGAACGGCTTGGATAGCGCGAGGGGGCAGCGATCCGATACAATCAGCCACCGGGCCCAAGCAATTGCGGACCGGTTTTTTTTGGCCTGCGGCTACCACCAGCTTGACCATGGACCGCGCCGCATTCCCAAGCGCTCCACTGTTTGACAACCCTTGAATCCGGAGCTTGGCCATCATGGAAATTTTCGACTACGACAACATCCTGCTGCTGCCACGCAAATGCCGCGTACAGAGTCGCGCCGAGTGCGACGCCAGTACCCAACTCGGTGGCCGACGCTTTCGTATCCCGGTCGTTCCCGCCAACATGAAGACAGTGGTGGACCAGTCCATCTGCACCTGGCTGGCGCGCACCGGCTACTTCTACGTGATGCACCGCTTTGACCTGGACAACGTCAAGTTCGTGCGTGACATGAAAGCCCAGGGCCTGTATGCCTCGATCTCACTGGGCGTCAAGAAGGCCGACTACGACACCGTCGACCAAATGGTGCAACAGGGGTTGACGCCAGACTACATCACCATCGACATCGCGCATGGCCACGCCGACAGCGTGAAGGACATGATCGCCTGCCTGAAGGAAAAACTGCCCGGCGCCTTTGTCATTGCGGGCAATGTGGGCACGCCCGAGGCGGTGATCGACCTGGAGAACTGGGGCGCCGACGCCACCAAGGTCGGCGTTGGGCCGGGCAAGGTTTGTATCACCAAACTCAAAACCGGCTTTGGCACCGGCGGCTGGCAATTGAGCGCGCTTAAATGGTGCGCCCGTGTCGCCACCAAGCCCATCATTGCCGATGGCGGTATCCGCGAGCATGGTGACATCGCCAAATCGATCCGCTTTGGCGCCACCATGGTGATGATCGGCTCGATGTTGGCCGGCCACGAGGAAAGCCCGGGGCAGACTGTGGAAGTCGACGGCAAGCTCTACAAGGAGTACTACGGCTCGGCCAGCGACTTCAACAAGGGTGAATACCGTCACGTTGAAGGCAAGCGCATTCTGGAGCCGATCAAGGGCAAGTTGTCAGATACGATGGTGGAGATGGAGCAGGACATTCAAAGCTCCATCAGCTATTCCGGCGGCAAGCAGTTGATGGACATCCGCAAAGTGAACTACGTGACCCTGGGCGGCGACAACGCGGGTGAGCATCTGCTGATGTAAACGCTTCAGGCTGGCAGCCCCAGCAGTTGGCAGGCCAAATGGTGCAAGCGATGCCCAGGCCGCGCCAGGGCTTCGGCAATGCTGAAGTGGTTCAAGCCTGGCAGGACCTCACACACCGGCACCCTTTGTTTGCCCCAGGCGTCCGCAATGAGCTGGTTCTGCCGCAGAAACTCGGCACTCTCCAGGCCGCCCACCACGGCATAGAGTTCACCACCACCGTCCTGCCTTGGCGGCGGCTTCATCCAGGCCGGGCTGGCCTGCAGCGCCTGCAGGGGCGTCAGCTTGAGCGACGCCTGCAAGTACGGCGTGTGTCGCAGTGTCTCCAGCTCGTGCAAACCCGAAATACTCATCCCGTTGCGAACCAAAGTGCCCGGCAGCCGCCGGTTGGCCTTTGGCCAGTCACAAGCCAGCATCATCGCGGCCAGATGCCCCCCAGCGGAATGCCCCGCCACGGTGACTCGGGTCGGGTCGCCGCCGTAGCGGGCAATGTTGTGATGGACCCAGGCCAGCGCCTTCACCATTTGCAGCGTGATGTCAGGGATGCTCACCGCCGGGCACAGGTCGTAGTTCGGTATCACGACACAGGCGCCTGAGCGCACGAACGGCGGCGCGACGAAGGCGTAGTCCGAGCTGTGCAAGGAACGCCAATAGCCGCCGTGGATGAACACCAGCACCGGCGCGGGGCCCCTACCCGGCAGGAACAGGTCCAGCGTCTCCCGCTGCCCCGTACCGTAGGGCAGGCCGAGCTTGGCAGGCAGTGCCGTGCGAGCCGCGGCCGAACCCTCGCTCCAGTTGCGCAAATGCACCGCATGGTCGGGCACCAACGCCCGGTTGTTGTACATCTGGTCCAGCCAGGCGGGATCACAATCGGTCACGGCAGACTCCTTGCAAGCTCAAACGCGAGCGTGGCGGCGATCTTGGCACATTCCCAGGCAGGTCGTCAGCCGGACGACAGCAAACCCGGGATTGGCGGCACCCATCGGCGGCGAAGGCGATGTATTCTGTGTTCAACACGGCTCTGTACGCCGTCTCTGGCCGGCACCCCCGGCACCGTCATGAAAATCGCTGTATTGGGTATTGGTTTTATGGGCGCCCCTATGGCTCGGCGCCTGTGCCAGGCAGGGCATGAAGTGCATGTCTGGAACCGCACCAAGGCCAAAGCCGATCCGCTTGCCGACTTCGGCGCGCAAGTCCACCTACAGGCCAGCGATGCGGTCGCCCAAGCGGACGCGGTCGTATGCGTGCTTGAAAGTGGCGAGGTGGTGGCCCACGTGCTGTTCGACCTTGGTGTTGCGACGGCTTTGCGATCCGGAGCCACCGTCGTCGATCTGTCCTCGATCAAGCCAGAGCAGGCACGCGACCACGCCGCGCGCCTGAGCGAAATCGGTATCAGCCACCTGGACGCGCCGGTCTCGGGCGGCACGCTCGGCGCCGAAAGCGGCACACTGGCCATCATGGTGGGTGGCAAGGCCGCCGATTTTGAACGGATGCGCCCCCTGCTTGAGGTGTTCGGTCGGGCCACCCACGTCGGCCCACACGGCTGCGGGCAGTTGGCCAAACTCGCCAACCAGATGATCGTCGGCGTCACCATTGGCGCGGTGGCCGAGGCGCTGCTGCTGTGCAAAAAAGGCGGCGCCAGCATGGCCAAGGTGAAGGAAGCCATCACCGGAGGCTTTGCCGACAGCCGCATCCTGCAAGTGCACGGACAACGGATGGTGGAACACAACTTCAACGCCCATGCACGCCTGTCGATACAGCTCAAGGACTTGCGCAACGCCTTGGCCACGGCCAACGAAATTGGCTTTGAAGCACCAATCACCACGCTGTTTGAGAGCCTCTACGCGCAAGCCGCCGAGCACGGCCTGACCGACCTGGACCACTCGGCGCTGTTTCTGGAACTCGCCAGCCGCAACGGCATCAGCTAACGCAACACAAGTTGACTCGCGGTTAACCTAGGGTTTTCACTAGCCGCCTAGGTAACTATTTCCCCCGAATAGGGGATGGTGTTTCGAGGCGGCTACCGCTACAGTTTCTGCCCATGGCGGGCGGCTTGGTCGATTTGCGACAGCGCCCTGTGACACCCCCGGACGAGAGCGCAACTTGCATCCCGCAGACCCCTCATTGAAGCGTGACAACCCGTCAGAGGCGGTGACATCGGTGTCGGATCAGGCCCTGTTCGAACTGGCGCCGGTGACGCTGTCGCTCATCGATCACAGCGCACTCTGGTCGACTTTTCAGGCCTGGCGCGCTCAGGGCGTGCAGGATATCGCAGCACACTTCCTGAGCGACCCCCAGCGCCTGCGGCAATGCTGGCAGGAGGTGGTGCTGATTCGCGTCAACCATCGAGCCTTGACCATGTACGAGGCGTCCAGCGAGGCGGAAATGCTGGCGCGCTTTCGCGAGACCATTCATCCAGAACGTCCAGCCGATCTTCTGCACTGGTTCGTCGCCCTGTGGAATTGCCACACCGATTTGCAGCATCTGTCATGTGACACGGTGCGTTATTCGCTCAAGGGCAAACGCATGGACGTGCGACTTCACGCCACGGTGCTGCCCGATTCACCCAATCCCTGGAGCCGCGTGCTGATCTCGGCCGAGGACATCACAACCAAACTGGCCATCGAAAAAGAGAACGAACGCCTGGCGTGTATCGACCACTTGACCAACCTGTCCAACCGGCGCGATTTCATCACCAAAGCCGCGGTCGAATTGTCAAGGGCGCAACGCTACAACGCGCCGCTCACGGTTCTGATGATCGACCTGGATCATTTCAAGAATGTCAACGACTGCTTCGGCCACCATGTCGGGGACCGGGTGCTGGCTGCCTTCGCGGAAAAGCTGCGCCACTGTGTGCGTGAAGTTGACCTGACCGGGCGATTGGGCGGCGAAGAGTTTGCCGTGTTGTTGCCCAGCACCAGCGTGCAAGAGGCCACCGATGTGATGAACCGCTTGCGTGACGAGTTGGCGCAAGCACCGATCGCATCGACCGAGCAGCACTCCATCTTCCTCACCATCTCGGTGGGATTGGCAGAGCTCACGCCCGGCATTGCCAGCGTCGAGGCCTTTCTGTCCAAGGCCGACTCGGCACTCTATGCCGCCAAACGAAGCGGTCGCAACCGACTTTGCATCGGCTGACCAAGGGCAAACTGGGGGCGGGAAACACCCCCCAAGTCGAGTTAACGCGCTGGTTTGGCGAATCGTTTCTGCGCATCACGCGGCACAAACACCTTGCCGCCGCCCGCAGGCTTTGAGAACGCGGGTTTGTCAAAAGCGGGCTTGCGCGCGGCAAAGTCACCGCGCGGTGCGGCCACGTGGTTGCGATCGCCGGCAAAACGGTCGTTGAAACCACCCTTGCGCTCGTAGCTGAAGCCTTCGCGCGCGCCGCTGCCGCCACGGTCATCGTGCGCGGCAAAGCCACCCGCACCGGAGTTGTTCCGGTAGCCGCCCGCGCCTGAGTCGCGCTGCCCGGCATCACCTCGCCCCGCGAAGCCGCCGGCGTAGCCCTCGCGGCTGGCGCCAAAGCCTGGCACACGACCCGTGCCGCCGCCACCGAACTTGCGGTCACGCGAATGGTGGTCAAAACCGCCGCTGCGCTCGCGGCCACCGAAGCCGGCCTTGGCCGGGCGGGACTCCGCAAAACGCTGTTGTGGCTCAAGTCCGGGGATGGTCTCGGCTTTGAACTGCTGGCGGCTGTACGCCTCAATGTCAAAGATCTTGCGGCGGTCACGGAACTCGGCAAACGTGATCGCCAAACCATCGCGCCCGGCGCGACCGGTACGGCCAATGCGGTGGGTGTAGTCCTCTGCCTTCATGGGCAAACCAAAATTGAACACGTGGCTGACCGTGGGTACGTCAATACCGCGCGCGGCCACGTCGGTGGCCACCAGAATCTGCACCTGACCTTGGCGCAAGGCCATCAGTCGACGGTTGCGCAAACCCTGGCTCAGGGCGCCATGCAAGGCCACGGCAGAGAAGCCATCCTGCTGCAAATCATTGGCCAGACCATCGCACTCGATCTGTGTGCTGGCGAAAACAATCGCCTGGTTGATGCCGGCGTCGCGCAGCCAATGGTCAAGCAGTTTGCGCTTGTGCTGGGCGTTGTCAGCCCAGAACAGCACCTGTTTGATGTTGGCGTGTTTTTCCTGCGGTGAGTCAATCTGGATGCGCTGCGGCTCGCGCATGACGCGCGCAGCGAGTTGCTGAATACGCGGTGCAAAGGTAGCGCTGAACATCATGGTCTGCTTGCGGCCAATCGTCAGCTGGTTGATCTCGGCCAGATCGTCCGAGAAGCCCAGATCGAGCATGCGATCGGCTTCGTCCACCACCAGAAATTGCACTTGATCGAGTTTGATCTGCATGGAACGCTGCAGGTCCAGCAGGCGGCCCGGCGTCGCAACGACCAAGTCGGCATTCTGCAGCTTGGCGATCTGCAATTGGTAGGGCATGCCGCCAACGATGTTGGCAATGCGCAGACCTCGGCAGTGTTGCACCAGATCGATCGCGTCATGGGCCACCTGCTGGGCCAGTTCACGCGTCGGGCAAACAATCAACGCGCCCGGCGTTGCGGGCTTGAAGTTGCGGGTGCTGGTAGGGTCTTTGCGCTTGGGGCGCTTGGGTGGGGCTTCACCCTTGGCGGCAGCGTCCGCAACGGCCTGCTCGAAATCCGCACGCTCCTTCGCCTCAGCTTGGGCATGTTGGGTCAGCAAAGTGTGCAACACGGGCAGCAGAAAGGCAGCCGTCTTGCCGCTGCCGGTCTGGCTGGAGACCATCAGATCGATGAAACGAGCAGCGTCACCGCCTTGCTGGGTGCCCTGCATCGCCAGTGGAATGGTCTTGCTTTGGACGGTGGTTGGCTGTGTGAAGCCGAGGTCCTCCACCGCACGAATCAGTTCGGGCGCCAGGCCCAAAAGCAGAAAACCGTTTGGGACGACTTCAACGGGCGCAGTTGCAGCGCTTGTGTCGAGGGTCGCAACGGCATCCAGGGTCGTTGCAACGATGTCATGGGAAAAAGTATCGACCGGCGAAGAATCGCCTGTCGCTTGAATAGCGTCAGTCATGAATTTACTCACACGCGAGCGCCGCCGGATAAGCGACTGCTCCGTCAATGGTTAAAAAACATCAACCATCAAACGGAACCTGCTCTGACTCACAAGGAGTTCAATCAGCGCTGGGGGCCCTTTTTTGCTGGCTCGCGTGGAACCTGCCTTGGACCCTGTGAATGAGGGGAGATGTGCAAATTTGCACTGCTGTTTTCGGTGCAGCCTTGCATTATGGCACGAGTTCGGGTTTCTACCTAATGCAAATCTTGAGACTTCGACTCATCCCAAATTCAGAAAGTGCTGACGGTAGTGTTCCAGCTCGTCAATCGATTCATGCACATCGGCCAGGGCGGTGTGTCGCTGCTGCTTCTTGAAGCCCTTGTAGACGTCCGGCCGCCAGCGCTTGGACAGCTCCTTGAGGGTGCTGACGTCCACGTTGCGATAGTGAAAAAACGCCTCCAGCTTGGGCATGTACTTCGCCAGAAAGCGTCGATCCTGTCCAATGCTGTTCCCACAAAGCGGCACGCTTTTCTTGGGCACATACTTGCCAAGAAATTCCACCAATGTGCTTTCCGCGTCCTGTTCGGTCAGCGTGGAGGCACGTACCTTGTCGGTCAGGCCGCTCTTGCCGTGAGTCCCCTTGTTCCAGGCGTCCATGCCGTCAAGCAGGCTCTCGCTCTGGTGAATCACCAACACCGGCCCCTCCGTACGGCTGTCGAGCTTCGGTCCGGTCACGACGACGGCAATTTCGATGATGCGATCGACCTCCGGGTCAAGGCCTGTCATTTCACAGTCGAGCCACACCAGATTCAGGTCGGATTTTCCAAGAGATGCGGGGGC
Organism: Candidatus Rhodoferax randersensis; assembly: GCA_016718155.1. Taxonomy (GTDB): domain Bacteria; phylum Pseudomonadota; class Gammaproteobacteria; order Burkholderiales; family Burkholderiaceae_C; genus Rhodoferax_D; species Rhodoferax_D randersensis. The sequence goes on from JADKEH010000015.1 coordinate 129,559, forward strand.
AGCGGGCAGCGGGGCGTCAGTCATGCGCTCGATTGTCGCCGATGGCCTACACTCTGGCGCCATGGTCGAACCGAATCCCTTTACCACCGCTCCCATCATGCTGAGTCTGGCGTTTGCTGTTGCGTTGCTGACAGGGTTTGTCATGAGCGTCTGGCTGACCTCGCGCCAAATGCGTCATGTGGCCCAGCACCGTGGGACGGTACCCGCCGCATTCGCCCAGACCATTTCCCTCACCGCGCACCAGAAGGCCGCCGACTACACCGTGGCCAAAGCCAGGGTGGGTTTGATCGAGATTGCCTTGGGCGTGGTCGCGCTGTTGGGCTGGACTCTGCTGGGTGGGCTTGACGCGGTCAACCGGGCACTGCTGACGCACATGGATGGCGGCATGCTGCAGCAGCTCGCCCTTCTGGCCAGCTTCGCGCTGATCAGCGGCGCGATCGACCTGCCGCTGAGCTGGTACCAGACCTTCGTGCTGGAGGCACGTTTTGGCTTCAACAAGATGACGCTGGGACTGTGGTTGTCGGACTTGCTCAAATCCACTGCCATGGCAACTCTGATTGGCATGCCGGTCGCAGCGGCCATCCTCTGGCTGATGGGCGCTACCGGACCGGCATGGTGGCTATGGGCCTGGGGGCTCTGGATGGGCTTCAACCTGTTGCTGCTGATGATTTATCCAACGTTCATCGCCCCGCTGTTCAACCAGTTCAAGCCGCTGGAAGACGAAACGCTCAAGACGCGCGTCACCGCATTGATGCAGCGCTGCGGTTTTGCCGCCAAGGGCTTGTTCGTGATGGATGGCAGCAAGCGTAGCGCCCATGGCAACGCGTACTTCACTGGCTTTGGAGCTGCCAAGCGCGTGGTGTTCTATGACACGCTGCTGGCCAAACTCTCGCCGGGTGAAGTGGATGCGGTACTGGCGCATGAACTGGGACACTTCAAACACAAGCACATCATCAAGCGGATTGTGGCCATGTTCGCCATCAGCCTGGCTGGCTTTGCCCTGCTGGGCTGGGTCGCCAGCAAGCCCTGGTTTTACCTGGGCTTGGGTGTCACCCCCAATTTCGGTGTGCCCAATGACGCGCTGGCCCTGCTGTTGTTCATGCTGGTGATCCCGACCTTTGGCTTCTTCCTCTCACCGGTATTTGCGCAACTGTCGCGTCGGCACGAGTTCGAGGCCGACGCCTATGCCGCCGCACATACCAGCGCCAGCGAACTGGGCAGCGCCTTGCTCAAACTGTACGAAGACAACGCCTCGACCCTCACACCCGACCCGGTCTATGTGAAATTTCACTACTCGCATCCACCGGCTTCCGAGCGCCTGTCGCGTTTGCATGGCTGATAACCGCAAGGACTGACCCATGGGCAGCATGTTGAATATCAAGAATTGGTCCGGACAGCAGCGTTTGGCGCTCACGGCTACCCAAGTCGTTGCGGGGCTGGCCAAGCTCGATGGCTGGCGCCTGCATGGCGAAGCGGCGCAGGTCGCGATCGAGAAGACCTTTCGGTTCGACAACTTCGACGAGACCATGGCCTTCGTGAACAGCGTGGCCTTTATCGCCAAGCGACAAGATCACCATCCGGAGATGCTGTTGACCTACAACCGCTGCGTCGTGCGCTTCAATACGCACGATGTCGGCGGCATCTCCGTCACCGATATCGAATGCGCCGCGCAAGTCGACGCGTTACTCGCATGAACAGTGGCTCGGGAGCGCCAGCTTGACCGAAAAAGCCGCCCTTGATCACGGCCTGATTGTGGCCAACTACGGGCGCCACTTTCTGGTTGAAACGCCGCAGGGCCAGCGCTTGATCTGTCATTCACGCGGCAAAAAGAGCCAAGGCGTGGTTGGTGACCGAGTAATGTGGCAGGCGACCAGGGACGAGGGCACGATTGAACGCATTGAGCCGCGCCGCAACCTGTTCTACAGGCAGGATGAGATCCGCACCAAGTCCTTTGCCGCCAACCTTGATCATGTGTTGATCCTGCTCGCCGCGGAGCCCGAGTTCTCAAGCAGCCAACTGTCCCGCGCGCTGATCGCGGCCGAGGCGCAGCACATCACGCCCATCATCGCGCTCAACAAAAGTGACCTGGTCGAGCCCTTCGCCCGCGCTTGGGAGTGGCTACGACCCTACCGGCAAATGCATTACGGCGTGCTACCCCTGTCGCTCAGGCGTTCCGGTGACGTCGACCGGGCGGAGTTGCTCAAGCTGCTGGCCGGCAAGACCACGCTGGTGCTGGGCCCCTCTGGCGCCGGCAAGAGCACCTTGATCAATCTGATGTGTCCTGGCGCGCTGGCGCAGACGAACGGACTCTCCCAGGCCTTGAACACGGGCAAGCACACCACCACCAGTACCACCTGGTACTGGGTCGATGCCGACCGCACCACCGCCTTGATTGATTCGCCCGGCTTCCAGGAGTTTGGTCTGAACCACATCGATCCCGCTCAATTGGCGGCCTACATGCCAGACCTCAAACCTCATGTGGCCAACTGCAAGTTCTACAACTGCAGCCATTTGCACGAACCCGGTTGCGGTGTGATGGCAGCGGTAAAAGCAGGCCCGGATGCCGGTGGCATCAGCGAGAACCGCTACAAAATCTATAGCGAACTGTACGCCGAGTTGAGTCAGAGTCGATACTGATCGGGCCGCTGGTCCGATCTAGCCAAGCAATCGTGCCAGGGTCAGCAAGGCCAGCAGGACCATCCACAACACGACAGAGCGCCACACCAGACCAACCACGATGCGCAGATGGGCGAATTCGGGCACCTGACCTGGCACCGGTTCTCGCTCACCTTCGCGACGCTCCTGTCCCGATAACACCCCCGCCGGAACGGGACTGGCATAGCCGTCTCCAAGTCGAATGTTGACGGCGCCCGAGGTGGCGGCCAAAACGATATCGTCGTTGTCTCGCGACGCTCGTAGCTCGCAATTGCGCCAACTGTCGATCGCATCCTCGAAGCTGCCAACCACCGCAAAGGCCATGGCGGTGATTCTGGCCGGGATCCAGTCAATGATGGTCCAGGCGTCGCGGGCAGTTTCCTGCAGGGCGTCACTGACCGGCAAATCTTGACGGGCGCTCTTGTGCCGCCAGTAACGCGCGACGAACTCGCTCAGGCGGTACAACACGGCCCCCGCCGGGCCCAGCCCAAAAGCGGCTAGCACCGAGAACCACGCCAAGACACCAAACACATGCCGGTGTGCCGCCAGTACCGAGTGCTCGATCACATGCCGCACCAGGTCCGCGCGGCGCAATTCGCTGTCATCCAACTGGCGCCATTTGGCCAACAACGCTGCGGCACGGTCATCGTCGCCATCCGCCAGCGCATCCCGTATCTCTGTGAAGTGAAAACTGAATTGCCGAAATCCGAGCGTCACATAGAGCACCACGACGCTCCAAACCGTAGCGGCCGGCCAGCCAAGCCACTCGTTGAGGAGCCAATAGATGGCAAGTGTCAACAGCGACGGCGCGCCGACGGCAACACTCCAGGCCAGCCAGCCATGATGCGGCTGACCAGCGTCAAAATTACGCGCACTCCAACGCACCCATGCGCGCAGCCCCACATGCACCGGATTGCCACGGCCCAGAGGTCGGGCTTGTTCAAGCAACAACGCAAACAAGACGGCAAGAAAGCTCATGCGAGGATAAGGCCCCCGGCGGCCCCCCGGGGGGCGGGCCGGGGGGGGGGGGGGGCCGAGGGGGGGTGCCTCCAGAAAAATCGTTTGGCTGCGGTGGTGGGGGGGGGCGGGGGGCCCAGGGGGGGAGGGGGGCCGGGGCGGGGGGGGCGCGGGGGCGGCGGGCGCCGGGGGCGGGGCGGCGGGCCGGGGGCCCCGCCCGGGGGCCCCCCGCCCGGCGGGCGCCCGGGGGGCGGGCGGGGGCGCGGGGGGGGGGGGTGGGGGGGCGCCCTGGAGTGGGGGGGGGGGGGCGGGTTGCGGGGGAAGGGGGGCGCCCCGGAGGGGGGGGGGCGGCCGCCCGCCGGGCAGGGGGGGGGGGGGGGGGGGGCGGGGGGGGGGGGGCCCCCTACGAGTCCAACCCCGACCAAGCCCACGCAGACCGACTTAGGGCGACCTCAGGCAGCCAGAAAACGATAGAAATTGCGCAACATGCCCGCCGTGGCACCCCATATGAAGCGCTCGGTTTCACCGTCCAGATAGGGCATGGACAACCACTCGCGCCGGACCCCCTGCCACTCGAGGCTGTGACGGCGGTGGTTGGCTGGATTCATCAGAAACTCCAGGGGCACTTCGAAGACATCAGCCACTTCACCGGCATTGAGACTGAGTTTGAAGCCTGGAGTGACCAAGGCGATCACCGGCGAAATGATAAAAGCGCTGCCGGTGACGTAGCTCGGCAACACACCAACCACCTGCACCAGCGTGGGGTCCAGGCCAACCTCCTCCTGCGCTTCACGCAGCGCCGTGGCGGACGCATCGGCATCGCCCGCATCAACCTTGCCGCCGGGGAAGGCGACTTGTCCGGAGTGGTTGACCAGATGCGCGGTACGCTGCGTCAGCAGCACGGTCGGTTGAGCCCGCATCACAATAGGCACCAACACCGCCGCGTGCACCGGTGCACGGTCCGTGAAGCGCACCTCCGTGTGCAGCTCAGGCGTCCAGGCGGGGGAGCATCAAAGCGCTGGCGAATCGCCTCGGGCTGCAATGTAGCCCGAGCGACGGCGGCCAAGTGGTGATCAACCGCGTCCACTGGGATCTTGCGTGGGTCGAAGTTGGGCAACTTGGACAATGCGGTAACGGGGCCTTGGTCTTTCAAACTTTCGACTCACAAAAAAAGCCGCTTCGCGCGTGCGCTGAAGCGGCTTTTGCCAGATTCACCGACCGGCTCAGGCGGCGGTCTTCTTGGCTGGCAGTTTTTCCTTGATACGGGCCGACTTGCCGCTGCGGTCACGCAGGTAGTACAGCTTGGCGCGGCGCACATCACCACGGCGCTTGACTTCAATGCCAGCGATCAGCGGGCTGTAGGTCTGGAACGTACGCTCCACGCCTTCACCGCTGGAGATCTTGCGAACGATAAAGCCACTGTTGAGGCCGCGGTTGCGCTTGGCGATCACCACGCCTTCATAGGCCTGCACACGTTTGCGGCTACCTTCCACCACGTTGACACTGACGATAACGGTATCGCCAGGGGCGAAATCGGGAATGGTCTTCCCGAGGCGAGCAATTTCTTCTTGCTCAAGAGTCTGCAAAAGATTCATGATTTCCTCAAATGATCTTGCTCACACCAGTGCCGACATGGCACTAAAAATCTCATGACGCAAAGCGTCGAAACGGCTGGGCAGAGGATCGGATAGCCCATCATTATAGCAGTGTCGTAGCGCCCTGATCGACATCATGACAAGACGCATGGCCAGGGCGCTCTCAGCGGTTGAGCAAAAAGGCTTCGTCCTGGGCCGACAAGCGCCCTGCCGCACGAGCTTGCGCGATCAGATCGGGACGATGCTGCGCGGTCAGGCTCAGGCGCTGCTCACGCCGCCAGCGCTCAATCTGGACATGGTGGCCGGACAACAGCACCTCGGGAACCGGCACGCCGTGCCATCGCTCGGGCCGGGTGTAGTGCGGACAATCCAGCAAGCCATCCAGAGCGGGGTTGAAGCTGTCCAACATGTGGCTGTCTGAATCGTTCAGCACACCAGGCTGCAGCCGGGCGACGGCATCCAGCAATGCCATGGCAGCGATTTCGCCACCCGACAGTACAAAGTCGCCCAGGCTGATCTGCTCGTCTACATGCGCGTCAATGAAACGCTGGTCGAGGCCCTCGTAGCGGCCGCAGACCAGGACAGCACCGTCGCTATTAGCCCAGCGCTGCACGGTGCTGTGGTCAAGCCGGCTCCCTATTGGCGAGAACAGCAGCACGGGTGGCGTGACGCCACGCTGCGTCTCGATCTCGCGCAAGCAGGCGGCCAATGGTTCGGCCATCATCACCATGCCCGGACCGCCACCAAAGGGCCGGTCATCGACGCGCCGGTAGTTGCCTGGCGCATGATCACGCGGGTTGTTCAGCTTGACGTCAACCTGAGCGCTTTCGAACGCGCGCCGGGTGATGCCGCTCACAAGAAACGGCGCAAACAACTCGGGGAACAGCGTGACGACATCAAAGCGCATGGCTCAGGCCGTCAATAGTCAGGTTGCCAATCCACGGCGATGCGCCGGCTGGCCAAGTCAACATCATCGACGTAGTGCGCCACGAAGGGGACCATGCGCTGCATGGTTTTGCCTTGCTCCAGATAGTCCATCACCAACACTGTCTGCGCACCCGTCGACAGCAGCTCACTGACCGTCCCCAGGGCTACCCCCTCGCGGTTGATGACATCGAGTCCGATCAGATCGACCCAGTAGTATTCGTCTTTGTCGGCGGTGGGAAAACTGGCACGCGAAATGAAGATGCGGGCGCCACGCAAGGCTTCGGCGGCACTGCGATCACTGACATCCTGGGCGCTGGCCACCACCGTGTCGGAGTGATTCTTGGCCTCCAAGATGGAGAGCCTTGCCACGCCAGAGAAGGTCTTGGCTCCCCGCTCCGCAGGCAAAAGATACCAGCATTTGGATGAAAAAAGCGCCTCGGGGTCGGCGCTATGGGGTAAGACTTTGAACCAACCCTTGATGCCCCAGGCATCGGCGATGCGCCCGACTTCGATCGCGTCTGCCGGCAATTCGGCAGCCTCAAGGCCGGGCAAGGTCACGTCAGGGTCAAGCTGCTTTCTTGGCAGCTTGATCGATCAGGCGTTCCACGGTCGGGGACGCTTGGGCACCAACGCTCTTCCAGTAAGTCAGGCGGTCCTGGGCGATGCGGATGCTCTCCTCGTTGGCCGTGGCGATAGGGTTGTAGAACCCGATGCGCTCAATGAAGCGGCCGTCACGACGGGTGCGCTTGTCAGCCACGACAATGTTGAAAAACGGGCGGGCTTTGGCACCACCACGTGCGAGTCGAATGACGACCATGATTTATCCTTTGGGTGGCGACTTGTTGCAGTCACCATTGAATTCAGAGTTGAGACACGCAACTGACCACCCGGCCAGTGACACACTGAATAGCCCACTATTATAGCCTTTTCAATATTTATGCCCATCATCCGCCCCAGCCAAACCAGCGATCTCCCCGCGATCACGGCCATCTACGCCCACCACGTGCTTCATGGTACCGGCACTTTCGAGCTTGACCCACCCAGTGAGGAGGACATGGCCACGCGACGGGCCGATGTGCTGGCCAAAGGCCTACCGTACCTGGTTGCCTGCGACGGTGATCAGGTCATCGGCTATGCCTACTGCACATGGTTCAAGCCGCGGCCAGCGTATCGCTTCTCAGCCGAGGACTCGATCTACATGGCCCCCACCGCACTGGGCCTTGGCCACGGGCGCGCATTGTTGGCCGAACTGGCGGCTCAAGCCGAGAAAACGGGTGTACGCAAACTCATAGCAGTCATCGGCGACTCCGCCAACCTGGGCTCGATCCGGGTCCACCAGTCGCTTGGCTTCGCGCATGTCGGCGTGCTCAAGTCCTGTGGCTGGAAGTTCGCCCAGTGGCGCGACGTGGTACTGATGGAGAAAGCGCTGGGCGCAGGCGATACGCGCCCGGCAACCGAGTAGAACCGATGCCAAAGAACAAGACCCTCGCGGCGTGGTTGACTTTCCTGCTTGGTCCTTTCGGATTGCACCGTTTTTACCTGTTTGGTTTCACGGACCGATTGGGCTGGTTGCTGCCACTGCCAACGCTGCTCGGTCTTTACGGGGTGCAACGCGCCAGGAACTTTGGGCTGGACGACTCCCTGAGTTGGCTGCTCATTCCCCTGCTGGGTTTCACCATCGCCGGATGCGCCATCAACGCCATTGTTTACGGCCTGACGGCGACGCAGCTATGGAACACACGCTTCAACCCGAAGGAAGGGGCCAACCATGCCTCGGGCAACACCAGCTGGCTGACGATCGGCGCGGTCGTGGTATCGCTGTTGGTCGGCTCGACGGTGCTGATCAGCAGCATCGTGTTCAGTTTCCAGCACTATTTCGAGTACCAGATCGAAGAGGCCCGCAAGATCTCCCAGTGACGTGCGGGCGGCCAGATACGCCTCTCAAAACAACTGGAGGCTGACCCAGTACCCCACCGCAGCCACGAAGGCGCTGGCGGGAATCGTGAAGATCCATGCCCAGACGATGCTGCCCGCCACGCCCCAGCGCACGGCACTGGCGCGCTGAGTGGCCCCCACGCCGACGATCGCGCCGGTGATGGTGTGCGTGGTGGAGACCGGAATGCCCAATACCGCGGCCAGGAACAGCGTGATCGCACCGCCGGTCTCAGCGCAAAACCCGTGCACCGGCTTGAGCTTGGTCAAGCGCTGACCCATGGTCTTGACAATCCGCCAGCCGCCAAACAAGGTGCCGCAGGCGATCGCGGTGTAGCAACTCAACACCACCCAGTACGGCGGTGCCTTGTCTCCCACTGCGGTGTAACCGGTCGCAATCAACAACATCCAGACGATACCGATGGTCTTCTGCGCGTCATTGCCACCGTGCCCGAGGCTGTAGGCACCGGCTGACACCAGTTGCAGGCGTCGAAACCACCGGTCAACGCGACTGGGCGTGCTGCGCCGTAGCCCCCAGGAAACGGCGATCAGCATGAGGGATCCCAGCAAAAAACCCAAAGTCGGCGAGACAAATATGAAAATCACCGTCTTCAACAGGCTAGACGCCACCAAGGCCGACGTGCCCGCCTTGGCAATGACCGCCCCAACAATGCCGCCAATCAGGGCATGGGACGAGCTGCTGGGAATACCGTAGTACCAGGTGATGAAGTTCCACGTGATAGCACCCACCAGCGCACCAAACACCACGTGCACATCCACGACACCTGGTTGAGCCAACCCCTTGCCAACGGTCGCGGCAACGGTGAGATGAAACACGAATATCGCAACGAAGTTGAAGACGGCAGCAAACAGCACCGCCTGACCCGGCTTGAGCACACCGGTGGATACCACCGTGGCAATCGAATTGGCCGCGTCATGAAAACCATTCATGAAGTCAAATGCCAAGGCCAACACCACCAGCATCACAACCACCCACAGCGCGACCTGAGTTACCTGCATACTTCGGTCGCCTCAGGAGTTCTCGAGGATGATGCCCTCGATCACATTGGCAACATCTTCGCACTTGTCGGTGATGGTCTCCAGCAACTCGTAGATCGCCTTGAGCTTGATCACTTCGCGCACTTCGGGCTCTTCCCGGAACAACTTGCTCATGGCCGTGCGCATGACCCGATCGGCATCGGACTCCAACTGGTCGATCTCCTCACAGGTCTTGAGGGCGGCCTCGGCGGTCTTGGGGTCGGCCACCCTGTCCAACAACTTGACCGCATCACGCACCCGCTCACAGCACTTGACACTCAGGTCAGTCAGGCGCGTGATTTCATCCGTCATGTGGTGCACGTCATACAGCGCCATGGTTTCCGCCGAGTCCTGAATCAGGTCCGCGATGTCGTCCATGGTATTGATCAAGGAGTGGATCTGCTCGCGGTCGATCGGGGTGATGAACGTGATGTGGATCGCCTTGTTGACGTCATGCGTGACCCGGTCGGCGGCGCGCTCGGCATTGTCCACTTCCTGGTTGTACTTATCGCGCAGATGCGGGTCGGCGTAGTTCTCAACCAGTTTGGCAAACGCGTGCGCAGCCTCCACGATGCGGTCGGCGTGCTGGTTGAACATCTCGAAGAAATTGCCTTCACGCGGCAACAGCTTGCCAAAAAACATGGCTTGCTCCTTATGCGAATGTGTCAGGGTGATGACGGATTTTGAACTGCGCGAAGTTTAACCGGGCCGCCACCCGTGCCGGACCATGGTTCGAGGAAAAGAAAGTGGATCGCCATGCCAACGGCGAGATAAGCCATTGGCCATTCAAGTGCCGCACCGCCCTGGCGGCACGATCTGCCCCGCCAAAGCGAAAGCCCCGCAACTCGCGCCACGGGGCTTTGATTGAGGCGGGCGTATGTTTTGAACTTACGCCGCTGCCGCCTTTACTTGACCGTGGCGGCTGCTTCGGTGTAATCGCCAATCTTGTCAAAGTTCAGGTACTGGTACACCGTGTCGCTGGCCGCGGTCAACACGCCCATGTCAGCCAGATACTCGGCCTTGGTGGGGATACGACCCAGCTTGGAGCAGATGGCAGCCAGTTCGGCGGAACCCAGGTACACATTGCTGTCCTTGCCCAGACGGTTGGGGAAGTTGCGGGTGGACGTGGAGAACACGGTCGCGCCCTGCTTTACCTGCGCCTGGTTGCCCATGCACAAGCTGCAGCCAGGCATTTCCATGCGCGCGCCAGCGCTGCCCAGCACACCATAGTGGCCTTCGTCGCTGAGTTGTTTGGCGTCCATCTTGGTCGGTGGGGCTACCCACAGCTTGACCGGGATATCGCGCTTGTTTTCCAACAGTTTGGAAGCGGCGCGGAAGTGGCCAATGTTGGTCATGCAGGAGCCGATGAACACTTCGTCGATCTTGGTGCCGGCCACTTCCGCCAACGTTTTCACATCGTCTGGATCGTTGGGGCAGGCCAAGATAGGTTCATGGATGTCGGCCAGGTCGATCTCGATAACGGCCGCGTAGTCCGCGTCGGCATCGCCCTTGAGCAACTGGGGATCTTTCAGCCAGGCTTCCTGCGCCGCGATGCGACGGGCCAGTGTGCGTGCATCAGCGTAGCCATTGGCAATCATCCACTTCATCATGGTGATGTTGCTGTTGATGTACTCCTGGATCGGCTCCTTGTTCAGGTGCACCGTGCAGCCGGCGGCGGAACGCTCGGCGGAGGCATCGGACAGCTCGAAAGCTTGTTCCACTTTCAGATCGGGCAAGCCTTCAATTTCGAGGATGCGGCCAGAGAAGATGTTTTTCTTGCCCTTCTTCTCAACGGTCAGCAGGCCGGCCTTGATGGCGTATAGCGGAATCGCGTTCACCAGGTCACGCAGGGTGATGCCGTTTTGCATCTTGCCCTTGAAGCGCACCAGCACGGACTCAGGCATGTCCAAAGGCATAACACCGGTGGCCGCGGCAAACGCCACCAGGCCGGAACCGGCAGGGAAGCTGATACCAATGGGGAAACGGGTGTGGCTGTCGCCACCGGTGCCCACGGTATCGGGCAACAACAGGCGGTTGAGCCAGCTGTGAATCACGCCGTCACCAGGCCGCAGCGAGATGCCGCCGCGGGTGCTGATGAAGTCGGGCAACTCATGGTGCATCTTCACGTCCACGGGCTTGGGGTAAGCGGCGGTGTGGCAGAAGGACTGCATCACCAGGTCAGCACTGAATCCCAGGCAAGCCAGGTCTTTCAGCTCGTCGCGGGTCATCGGGCCAGTGGTGTCTTGCGAGCCCACGGAGGTCATCCTGGGTTCGCAGTAGGTACCGGGGCGCACCCCTTGGCCTTCTGGCAGACCGCAGGCGCGGCCGACCATCTTCTGCGCCAGGCTGAAGCCTTTTTTGGTATCCACGGGGTCTTGCGGCAGGCGGAACAAGGTGGAAGGCTTCAAGCCCAGGGCGTCGCGTGCCTTGGCGGTCAGGCCACGGCCGATGATCAAAGGAATGCGGCCACCGGCGCGCACTTCGTCAAACAGCACATCGCTCTTGACCTGGAAGGAAGCGATTTCCTTGCCGTCTTTAAAAGCTTTCCCGTCGTAGGGACGTAGTTCAACCACGTCACCCATGTTCATGGAGTTGACATCCAACTCGATGGGTAGAGCGCCAGCATCTTCCATGGTGTTGTAGAAGATGGGGGCGATCTTGGTGCCTAGGCACACGCCGCCGAATCGCTTGTTCGGCACGAAAGGAATGTCTTCGCCGGTGAACCACAGCACGGAGTTGGTGGCGGACTTGCGGCTGGAGCCGGTACCGACCACGTCACCCACGTAGGCCACCAGGTTGCCACGGGCGCGCAGGTCTTCGATGAACTTGACCGGGCCGCGCTTGCCGTCTTCTTCAGGGGTGATGCCATCGCGCTTGTTCTTCAACATGGCCAATGCGTGCAGCGGGATGTCGGGGCGGCTCCATGCATCAGGGGCGGGAGACAGGTCGTCGGTGTTGGTCTCGCCGGTTACCTTAAGGATGGTGACGGTGATGGACTTTGGCACTTCGGGGCGACTGGTGAACCACTCCGCATCAGCCCAGCTTTGCAGCACGGCCTTTGCAAAGGTGTTGCCCTTGTCGGCCTTTTCCTTGACGTCATGGAACTGGTCGAACATCAACAGGGTTTTCTTCAGGCCTTCGGCGGCTTCGGCAGCCACGGCAGCGTCGTCCAGCAAATCGACCATGGGGCTGATGTTGTAGCCGCCCAGCATGGTGCCCAGCAACTCGGTGGCGCGGGCACGGCTGATCAACGCACACTTCTCAGTGCCATGGGCCACTGCAGCCAGGTAGCTGGCCTTGACCTTGGCGGCATCGTCCACGCCAGCGGGCACGCGGTGGGTGATTAACTCCACCAGCACCGTCTCTTCGCCGGGTGGCGGAGCCTTGAGCAACTCAATCAGTTCAACCGTCTGCGCAGCAGACAAAGGTAACGGGGGAATGCCCAGGGCGGCGCGTTCAGCCACATGGGCACGGTAGGCTTGCAACATGTTTGACTCCTTCATTTCAAAAACAGGGTTCGCCGCAGTGATGACTGCGTCAACAAAAAAACTCTTACTTGGTGGTTGTATCAGTGGATTGACCGGCGGCCGCGCCAGCAGGTTGCGCATCCAGAACACTCGGCGCCGGACTGCGGTTCAAAGACTCCGCCACGATCGCCTGGTCGGGGCTGACGCAGGCATCGGCCAGACGTTGACCCAGCTTCTGGTTCATCAACATCGACTTGTTGGCCAGTTGCAACCAGACCGCGCCAGCCTTGCGATCCTCCAGCCGAATCGCGCCAGTTGTGGTTTCCACCGGGAACATGCGGAACTTCAGGTTGCGCACAGTGACATCGAAGTACCCCGGCGCACGCGGGTCGGAAACGAGTGTCACGAATGCGCCGTGCTCACACGGCAACCGCCCCACCTGCACCCGCTGCGCAATGTCAAGCTCGGCCGGCGAGAGCGCCGCCTCGGCAGCACGCACGCCTGCTGCCATCTGGTTAGCCTTTGACTTCAGCTCCTGCCGACTGGGAGAAGGCTTGGCAGGCGTCTGCGCCAAGGCCAATTGAGCCGCCACCATCAGCATACCAACAACAAGCTGCGTTTTCATAGTGTCTCTCCCGGACTGGGTTGTGAATCAGCGAAGAACTGGTCAATGCTGCCCGGTAGTTTGCACCCGGTCTGGTGCGCGCGTTCGAGCAGTTGCCAAAAGTACCGGTAGCTGGCACGGTCGTGCAAGTGCCCATCGATCGCGACCGGAGCCCACTGCTCCCTGGCCCCAGCGCCGACCACGCGTGCTGCCAGTTCGACCTCCTGCTGAGACGGCGCCAACGCCGTGACTATGCCGCGAATCTGGGCGGGATGAATACTCCACATGCGGGTGTACCCAAACCGCTTGGCCTGCAAAGCAGCGGCACCGATCGCAGAAGGGTCGCCGAACTCAGTGACCACACAGTGTGAAGGCACTTTGCCATGGGCATGGCAGGCCGAGGCGATCTCCAGCTTGGCGCGCACCACCAGGGGGTGGTGAAACTGATCCAAGGAGACGCTTCCGTTTAATGGATCGAAGCGCATCGCGCCGGATGAAATCGCCCCGCCATGGGAGGAAACAAAATCCATCAATCCAAAGCTGAGCGACTGAATCCGAGGGTGCGCAGCGATATCAAACGCACGGTGAACCGCCGCCGCCGACTCAATCAAGGCGTGCAAGGGCATGGGCGCAACGTCGTGGCTCGGCCCATGAATCTGATCGATGGTCCACGCGGCACGCACCACCTGGGCGACGGTCTCAACCTTGGGGATCATCACGTGGCTCAGGGCGGCACCCGCGCGGCCAAGCAGAACCTCTATGTCCTGCTCAAAGGCCGGATGATCCACAGGGTGAACGCGAACCGCAATGCGCGCGGGCTTTGCAGGCGCACGGCGCTGGCTGGCGCGATACGACTGGAGCGCCATTTCCGCGACCATTTGAGCATGATCCAACTCGCCACCCACGGGCGCGCCATCCTCGCAGTCCAAGGTAACGTCGAAAACGCATGCGCCAAACTCTTCAGCAAATTCAGCCTGCAGGGACAGGCTCTTTCGCATACGCGCCTCAACGCCGCTGTAATGGTCGCAGACCGGCAAACAAGCCGCACCCGCCTGAGCACCAAGAAGGACCTCTCGCGGATGGGTCATTGCCACAGTGTCTGCCACGGGATGTGCCGCGCTGCGCGCCAGGGGAAGATCGCGCAGCGGAGGCGCGAAGCCGCGTTCATGGCCTCAGTTGCTCACACCAAATGGGCAACACCAGCTTGCTCGTCCTGCAGTTCCTTGAGTGTCTTGTCGATACAGGTCTGGCTAAACTCGTCGACGGTCAAGCCTTCGACCAGCTTGTAGTCACCGCCCGAGCAGGTCACGGCGAAACCGAACACGATGTCTTTGGGGATGCCGTACTGACCATCCGATGGGATGCCCATGGTGACCCACTTACCGTTCGTGCCCAACGCCCAGTCGCGCATGTGATCGATGGCGGCATTGGCGGCGGAGGCGGCCGACGACACACCGCGCGCAGCAATAATCGCCGCACCGCGCTTGCCAACTGTGGGCAAAAAGGTGTTGGCATTCCAGTCCTGGTCATTGATCATGTCCTTGACACTGGCGCCGTTGATAGTGGCAAAGCGGTAGTCAGCGTACATAGTGGGCGAATGGTTGCCCCACACCACCAATTTCTCGATATCGGCGACGGGCTTGCCGGTCTTGGCGGCAACCTGGCTCAAGGCACGGTTGTGGTCCAGACGCAGCATCGCCGTGAAATTCTTGCGTGGCAGGTCCGGCGCACTCTTCATGGCGATATAGGCGTTGGTGTTGGCAGGATTGCCCACCACCAGCACCTTGACATTGCGGCTTGCCACGGCGTTGAGCGCCTTGCCCTGGGCCGTGAAGATCTCAGCATTGACCGCCAGCAATTCGGCGCGCTCCATGCCAGGGCCACGGGGGCGCGAACCAATCAGCAAGGCGTAATCAACATCCTTGAACGCCGTCATCGGGTCGCCGTGGGCCTCCATGCCAACCAGCAGCGGGAAGGCACAGTCCTGCAACTCCATCATCACGCCCTGCAGCGCCTGCTGCGGCTTCTCCATGGGAACCTCCAGCAATTGCAGGATCACGGGCTGATCTTTGCCCAGCATTTCGCCGGAAGCGATGCGAAACAGAATGGCGTAACCAATTTGACCTGCTGCGCCGGTGACGGCAACGCGGACGGGCTTTTTGCTCATGGTGGAAGCTCCAGAAAGTGGGTTGAAACGTGTTATGAAAGTTCGTCAAAGGCAACTTTGGCCGCGACTCGCTAAGCCCGGCAAGTTTACTCTGGAAAACCCTGAGTCGTCAATTTGTCTTATGTCTTATATAAGATATGATTGGGCGGTTCCCAAAGCCTGAACGGGAGTCGCCAAACGATGCAACCCACACCCAACTCTCCCGACGACCACGCACTCGGCAATGCGGGCGAGGTGGCGCCAACCAGCGCGTCGGCAACGCCCGCCTTTAGCCCCTTGTACCAGCAGATCAAGGGACTGATCATGAACAGCCTGCAGGCCAGCGAGTGGAAGCCGGGCGAGGCAATTCCCAGCGAGATGGAGCTGGCCGTCCGCT
Source organism: Candidatus Rhodoferax randersensis (assembly GCA_016718155.1). Lineage (GTDB taxonomy): Bacteria > Pseudomonadota > Gammaproteobacteria > Burkholderiales > Burkholderiaceae_C > Rhodoferax_D > Rhodoferax_D randersensis. The sequence continues at coordinate 145,277 of JADKEH010000015.1, forward strand.
ATCGGGTCAGTCAGGGTACGGTTCGCAAGGCGATCGATGAGCTTGCGGCGGAAAACCTGGTGGTCCGTCGGCAGGGCAAGGGCACCTTCGTTGCGACCCACGCAGAGCGGCAGGTGCAGTACCGTTTTCTGAAGCTGTTTCCGGATCACGGTGACGCCAGCAGCGAGGGCCCGGCACAGCGGCAGATCGTCGATTGCAAACGCCTGCGCGCGTCTGCCGACGTGGCGCGTTCACTGAACTTGCGAACCGGCGACGCGGTGCTGCAGGTACGCCGAGTTCTGTCATTTTCCAAGGCGCCCACCATTCTCGAAGACCTTTGGCTACCAGGCGGCCCATTCAAGGGTTTGACCGCCGAGCGACTGACGGACTACCACGGCCCGATGTACGCCCTGTTTGAAACGGAATTCGGCGTGCGTATGGTTCGTGCCCAGGAGAAACTTCGCGCCGTCCTTCCCGACGAGGTTCAGTGCGCGCTGCTCAAGATCACGCCGCACACCCCTTTGCTCAGTGTCGAACGTATTGCCTACACTTACAACGATACCCCCATGGAATTGCGGCGTGGCCTGTATGTGACCGATCAGCACTACTATCGCAATGAATTGAGCTAAATCAAACTTGCAAGCATGATGCACCACAAGGTTGGCGCAATCACATTCTGAAACCCCAGCGTCAGCTTGTTGCGTTGCAATAGAATTTCGCCTTGGCCATTCTGAACAATTACAAAGCCGTTACACGCACGAAAGCCCATTCATGACCGAGCTATCAACCTCTGTTAGACCCAAGCGGCCCGAGTTCCGCAACCTCAACGCATTCAAGGATTTGCCGAGCTATCGATGGCCCTTGGCCTCACTGGTATCGGGCATGCACCGTGTCAGCGGTTTGATCCTGTTCCTGATGATGCCCTTTCTCATCTGGATGTTTGACACCTCGGTAAGTTCTGAATTGTCTTTTGCCCGGTTCACGCATGTCTTTTCGGCCGGCTTCGAAATCGGGCGTGGCCTTCGGGTGCCTGGCTTGCTGGTCAAGTTGGTGGCGCTGGGCCTGATCTGGGCCTACCTGCATCACTTCATGGCTGGCATGCGTCACATCCGCATGGACATTTTCCACACCGTGAGCAAGGAACAGGGCAAGAAGACTGCCGTATTGACCCTCTTCTTCAGCCTGAGCCTGACGGCGCTGTTTGGCGCCAAACTATTTGGCGTGTTCTAGACCATGGCACACCGTACTTCCGTTCATCTCTCCAGGAATTGATCATGTCTGTTAACTATGGCTCCAAGCGTGTGGTGGTTGGCGCGCACTATGGCCTGCGCGACTGGCTTGGCCAGCGTGTCACGGCGGTCCTGATGGCGCTATTCACGCTGATCGTGCTGGCACAGGTCTTGTTGACCAAAGGGCGCGTCGGCTACGAACAGTGGGCCGGTATCTTCTCGCCGCAATGGATGAAAGTACTGACCTTCGCCACCATCATCGCCCTGCTCTACCATGCTTGGCTGGGTATGCGCGAGATCTTGATGGACTACATCAAGCCGGTGTCGATCCGCTTGGCTTTACAGGTTTTCGCCATCGTCTGGTTGGTCGGTTGCGCCGGCTGGGCCGTTCAAGTTCTCTGGCGCCTGTGAGCGTCACCCACCAAGGCTGAATATTCATGACGTATTCCATAACCAAAAGAAAATTCGACGTTGTCATCGTTGGTGCTGGCGGCTCGGGCATGCGCGCCTCCTTGCAGTTGTCTCGCGCGGGCCTCAACGTGGCCGTGCTTTCCAAGGTGTTTCCTACGCGCTCGCACACCGTCGCCGCGCAAGGTGGCATCGGTGCGTCGTTGGGTAACATGAACGATGACAACTGGCATTACCACTTCTACGACACCGTCAAGGGCTCGGACTGGCTGGGCGACCAGGACGCCATCGAGTTCATGTGCCGCGAAGCGCCTAAGGTGGTATACGACCTGGAACACATGGGCATGCCGTTTGACCGCAACCCGGATGGCACCATCTACCAGCGCCCCTTCGGTGGCCACACCGCCAACTACGGCGAAAAGGCCGTGGAGCGTGCCTGCGCAGCGGCCGATCGTACCGGACACGCCATGCTGCACACCCTCTACCAGCAAAACGTCAAGCACAAGACCAGCTTCTTTGTCGAGTGGATGGCCTTGGACCTGATTCGCGACGCCGAAGGCGACGTGGTTGGCGTCAGCGCGATGGAAATGGAGACCGGCGATATCCACATTCTCGAAGCTAAAACCACATTGTTGGCTACCGGTGGCGCCGGCCGCATCTTTGCTGCCTCCACCAATGCGTTCATCAACACCGGCGACGGTTTAGGCATGGCCGCGCGTGCGGGCATTCCGCTGCAGGACATGGAGTTCTGGCAATTCCACCCGACCGGCGTGGCCGGTGCGGGTGTACTGCTGACCGAGGGTTGCCGCGGTGAAGGCGCCATTTTGCTCAACAGCAACGGTGAACGCTTCATGGAGCGCTACGCCCCGACCTTGAAAGACCTGGCGCCGCGCGACTTCGTCTCCCGCTCCATGGACCAGGAAATCAAGGAAGGTCGTGGCTGCGGACCCAACAAGGACTACGTGCTGCTCAAGCTCGACCACCTGGGCGCCGACACCATCATGAAGCGCCTGCCTTCCGTGTTTGAGATCGGGCACAACTTCGCCAACGTGGACATTACCAAGGAGCCTATTCCGGTGGTGCCCACCATCCACTACCAAATGGGCGGTATTCCAACCAATATCAACGGGCAGGTGGTGAGCCAGGCCAACGGCGTCAACAACCAGGTCATCAACGGCTTGTACGCCGTGGGCGAGTGCTCCTGCGTCAGCGTGCACGGCGCTAACCGCCTGGGCACCAACTCGCTGCTTGACCTGCTCGTGTTTGGGCGCGCGGCGGGCAACCACATTGTTGATTTTGCGAGCACGACCAGGGCGCACAAGCCACTGCCCGCAGATGCCGCCGATCAGACCCTGGCGCGCCTGGCAAGGTTGGACAACGCCAGCAGCGGCGAATACGCCCAGGACGTGGCCAACGACCTGCGCGCCACCATGCAGCAACACGCGGGCGTGTTCCGCACGCAAAAGAGCATGGATGAAGGCGTAGTCAAGGTCGCGGCGCTGCGCGAGCGTGTGGCGGCCATCAACCTCAAAGACAAGTCCAAAGTGTTCAATACGGCGCGCATCGAAGCACTCGAAGTGGACAACCTGATCGAAGCCGCGCAGGCCACCATCGTCTCGGCCGCCGCCCGCCACGAAAGCCGTGGCGCTCACACTGTCAACGACTACAACGATTCGCCTGAACATCCCAATGGCCGCAATGACGTGGATTGGCACAAGCACACGCTGTGGTACCGCGACGGCAACCGCCTGTCCTACAAGCCGGTCCAGATGAAGCCCCTGACGGTGGACTCGGTCCCCCTCAAAGTCCGCACTTTCTAAGCCAACACCAACAGTCAGTTGAAGACAGAGCTAAAGGTCTGTCCCGCAAAGTACAAGGAAACGTCATGGCAAAAAGAACCTTCCACATCTACCGCTACGATCCGGACAAGGATGCCAAGCCCTACATGCAGATCATCGAGGTCGATGTCGATGCCAGCGACCGCATGCTGCTCGACGTGCTAATGAAGCTCAAGGCGGTGGACCCCGCCATCTCGTATCGGCGGTCCTGCCGCGAGGGCGTTTGTGGCTCGGACGCCATGAACATCAACGGCAAGAACGGTCTGGCCTGCTTGACCAACATGCTGTCGCTGAAAGATCCGATCGTCCTCAAACCGTTGCCGGGGCTGCCCGTCATCCGCGACTTGATCGTGGACATGACCCAGTTCTTCAAGCAGTACAACTCGATCAAGCCCTATTTGATCAACGATACCATCCCACCAGAAAAAGAGCGCCTGCAGAGCCCCGAAGAGCGCGAAGTGCTCGACGGCCTGTACGAGTGCATCCTGTGTGCAAGTTGTTCGACCAGTTGCCCCAGCTTCTGGTGGAACCCCGACAAATTTGTGGGCCCCGCCGGCTTGCTGCAGGCTTACCGATTCCTTGCTGACAGCCGCGACCACGCTACCGGCGAACGCCTGGACAACCTGGAAGACCCGTACCGCCTGTTCCGCTGCCACTCAATCATGAACTGCGTCGACGTGTGCCCCAAGGGTCTGAACCCGACCAAGGCGATTGGGAAGATCAAGGAAATGATGGTGCGGCGAACCGTCTAAAAACCATCGTGAGGCCGAACCGGTGAGTGATCAACTGATTGATGAACGAGAACTGAGCAAGCTCAAGTGGCGTTGCCGCCGCGGCCTGCTGGAAAACGATCTGTTCATCGAGCGGTTCTTCAAGCGTTTTGAGTCGCGCCTGACCGTCCGGCAAAGTGCGGCCCTGAGTGCGCTGATGGATCTGGGAGACAACGATTTGCTGGATTTGCACCTGTCAAGAAAGTCTCTGTCGCAAATCAATCCGGACCTGAACCGCGACGATGTTGTTGAAGTTTTGAGTATGTTGAAAGAAACCGCTGAAAGGCCACTATATGAAGCTAGCTGACAATAAAGCCACCCTGTCGTTCAGTAACGGCAGCCCCAGTGTTGACTTGCCTGTGTACCACGGTACGGTCGGCCCGGACGTGATCGACATCCGCAAGTTGTATGCCCAAACCGGCATGTTCACCTACGATCCGGGCTTCCTGTCCACCGCCTCGTGCCAGTCGGCCATCACCTACATCGATGGCGACAAGGGTGAACTGCTGTACCGCGGCTACCCGATCGAACAGTTGGCCACGCAATGTGACTACCTCGACACCTGCTACCTGCTGCTCAAGGGCGACCTGCCCAAGGATCAGGAACGCAAGGACTTCCATAAGCTGGTCATCAACCACACCATGGTCAACGAGCAGATGCAGTTCTTCTTGCGTGGCTTCCGTCGGGATGCCCATCCCATGGCGGTGCTGACCGGCCTGGTGGGCGCCCTGTCGGCCTTCTACCATGACAGCACCGATATCAACAACCCGCAGCATCGCGACATCGCGGCGATTCGCCTGATCGCCAAGATGCCAACGCTGGTGGCCATGGCCTACAAGTACGGTGTGGGCCAACCCTACATGTACCCGCGCAACGACCTGAGCTACTCCGGCAACTTCTTGCGCATGATGTTCGGCACGCCCTGCGAGGACTTCAAGGTCAACCCGGTGCTGGAGCGCGCCCTGGACCGCATCTTCATCCTGCACGCCGACCACGAGCAGAACGCCTCCACTTCCACGGTTCGCCTGTGTGGCTCGTCCGGCACCAACCCGTTTGCGGCGATTGCGGCGGGCGTGGCGTGCTTGTGGGGCCCGGCCCACGGCGGCGCCAATGAAGCCTGCCTGAACATGCTCGAAGACATCCAGCGCCAGGGTGGCGTTGCCAAGGTTGGCCAGTTCATGGAGCAGGTCAAGGACAAGAACTCCGGCGTCAAGCTGATGGGCTTTGGGCACCGGGTTTACAAGAACTACGACCCGCGCGCCAAGCTGATGCAAGAGACCTGCAACGAAGTGCTGGCCGAACTGGGTCTGGACAATGACCCCTTGTTCAAACTGGCCAAGCAGCTCGAAAAAATTGCCCTGGAAGACGACTATTTCGTGCAGCGCAAGCTCTACCCCAATGTGGACTTCTACTCCGGCATCGTGCAGCGCGCCATCGGCATCCCCGTGAACCTGTTCACCGGCATCTTTGCGCTGGCCCGCACGGTCGGCTGGATTGCCCAGCTCAACGAAATGATCAGCGATCCGGAATACAAGATTGGTCGCCCGCGCCAGTTGTTCTCCGGTTCCGTCAAGCGCGATGTGAAGCCACTTGCCCAACGCTGATCGACCCTGAACCCCAAGCCCGCCGGCTGGCAACACCGGCGGGCATTTTACTGGCTGCGTACTGACGCAAGCTGCCCCGCATAAAATCAGTCCTCTCCAACGAAATACGCATATGGGCCGCACTCTCTACGACAAGCTCTGGGACGAACACGTCGTCCACACCGAAGAAGACGGCACGGCCATTTTGTACATTGACCGGCACTTGGTGCACGAAGTGACGAGCCCGCAAGCCTTTGAGGGACTGCGGCAGGCCGGTCGCAAAGTCTGGCGCGTCAGCTCGATCGTGGCCACCGCGGACCACAATACCCCCACCACTGGCTGGGAACTGGGCTACGACGGCATCACCGACGCCACCAGCAAGGAGCAAATTCAGACCCTGGATCAGAACATGCGCGAGTTCGGTTCGGCCGCGTACTTCCCATTCCTGTCCAAGCGCCAAGGCATCGTGCACGTGATTGGCCCCGAAAATGGGGCCACCCTGCCCGGCATGACCGTGGTCTGCGGCGACTCCCACACTTCTACCCACGGCGCCTTTGGCGCGCTCGCGCATGGCATTGGCACCAGCGAGGTCGAGCACGTGATGGCGACACAAACGCTGTTGGCCAAGAAAGCCAAGAACATGCTGGTGCGGGTCGAAGGCACCTTGACGCAGGGCTGCAGCGGCAAGGACATCGTGCTGTCCATCATCGGCAGGATTGGCACCGCCGGCGGGACCGGTTACACGATCGAGTTCGGCGGTTCGGCGATTCGTGCCCTGAGCATGGAAGGTCGCATGACCGTCTGCAACATGGCGATCGAGGCCGGCGCGCGCGCGGGCCTGGTTGCCGTGGATGAGAAAACCATTGCCTATGTCAAGGGACGCCCCCTGGCGCCTGGCCACAGCGCCACCAGCAGCGACGCGGCAGCGATGGAATGGGATCAGGCAGTGAGCCACTGGAAAACTCTGCACTCGGATGCCGATGCCAAGTTCGACGCTGTGATCGAGATCGATGCCAACCAGATCGTGCCTCAGGTGACTTGGGGAACATCGCCCGAGATGGTGCTGGGGATTGACGCCCGTGTCCCCGACCCCGACAAGGAGAAGGACGCCAACCAACGCGGCGCCATCGAGCGTGCCCTGGTTTACATGGGTCTGGAGCCCGGCAAGGCGCTGGACGACCTGTATGTGGACAAGGTATTCATTGGCTCCTGTACCAACAGCCGCATCGAAGACATGCGCGAAGCCGCTGCGGTGGTGAAGCGATTGGGACAACGAGTTGCCAAGAACATCAAGCTCGCCATGGTGGTTCCCGGGTCTGGCCTGGTCAAGGATCAGGCCGAACAGGAAGGGTTGCACGAAATCTTCAAGGCCGCCGGTTTTGAGTGGCGCGAACCGGGTTGCTCGATGTGCCTGGCCATGAACGCCGACCGCCTCGAACCCGGGGAGCGCTGCGCCTCTACCAGCAACCGCAACTTTGAAGGGCGCCAAGGCGCAGGCGGACGCACCCATCTGGTGAGCCCGGCGATGGCGGCGGCGGCGGCTATTCATGGCCACTTCGTCGACGTCCGGAAATTTGTTTGAATCGGTTTCAGGCTTTGTGGGCCAGTCCATCGTGAATCGAGGCGCTGTACCCAAATGATTTTTCTTAGGAGTACCCCATGAAGACATTGGCTCTTTTGATTGCATCCACTCTGATCGTGGTTTTGTCCGGCTGCAACACTGTCAAGGGCGCAGGACAGGACATCCAGAAGGTTGGCGAAAAAATCGAAGACGCAGCGAAGAAGAAATAGCAGGACCGTCATGCAGAAATTCACACTCCTCAAGGGGCTGGTCGCTCCACTGGATCGGGAGAACGTTGACACCGACGCGATCATCCCAAAGCAGTTTCTTAAGTCCATTCGCAAGACTGGCTTTGGACCTAATTTGTTCGACGAGTGGCGCTATCTGGACGCCGGCTACCCCGGGCAGGACCCTGCCAGCCGCAGGCCCAACCCGGACTTCATACTCAACCAGCCCCGCTACCAGGGTGCATCGATCCTGTTGGCTCGAAAGAACTTCGGGTGCGGCTCGTCGCGCGAACACGCACCCTGGGCGCTGGACCAATATGGTTTTCGCGCGATCATCGCGCCAAGTTACGCCGATATCTTCTTCAACAACAGTTTCAAGAACGGCTTGCTGCCGATTGTTCTGAGTGAAGCGCAAGTCGCCCAGCTATTCGACGAAGCCGCAGCCTTCCCCGGCTACACGCTGACCATTGATCTGGAACGCCAGGTCGTCATCAAGCCCGACGGCATCGAACTCGCGTTCGACATTCAGCCCTTTCGCAAGTACTGTTTGCTCAACGCATTGGACGACATTGGTCTGACCCTGCGTCACGCGGAGACAATTCGTGCCTTCGAGAACCAGAGATTGACGCAAAAACCATGGCTGGCCCGCACGCTGATTGCGTGAGCCGCTCCCACTTCAATAGCAAATCACCTTTACCATGAAAATTGCAGTGTTACCGGGTGACGGCATCGGCACCGAAATTGTGACCGAGGCAGTCAAGGTCTTGCGCGCACTCGATCTTGGTCTTGAGATGGAGTCGGCCCTGGTTGGTGGCGCCGCCTACGAGGCACATGGTCACCCGCTGCCGGATGCCACGCTCAAGCTCGCCAAAGAGGCGGATGCAGTGCTGTTTGGTGCGGTCGGAGACTGGAAATACGACAAACTCGAACGCTCGCTGCGCCCTGAGCAAGCGATATTGGGGCTGCGCAAGAACCTGGGCCTGTTTGCCAACTTCCGACCCGCGATCTGTTATGAACAACTTGTCGATGCCTCCAGCCTGAAGCCCGAACTGATTGCGGGGCTGGACATCCTGATCATCCGCGAGCTGACGGGTGACATCTATTTCGGCCAGCCACGTGGTCGACGCACCGCTGTCGATGGTCACTTCCCCGGCAGCGAGGAAGCCTTCGACACCATGCGTTATTCGCGCCCGGAAATCGAACGCATCGCCCATGTAGCGTTTCAGGCGGCACGCAAGCGCAGCAAGCGCGTCACCAGCGTCGACAAGGCCAATGTGCTGGAAACCTTCCAGTTCTGGAAGGATGTGGTCACCGAGGTGCAGCGCACAGTACCCAGACGTTGCGCTGGACCACATGTACGTGGACAACGCCGCGATGCAGTTGGTCAAGGCGCCCAAGAAGTTCGACGTGGTGGTCACGGGCAACATGTTTGGCGATATCCTGAGCGACGAGGCGGCGATGCTGACCGGCTCGATCGGCATGTTGCCATCGGCCAGTCTCAACGCCTCCAACCAGGGACTGTACGAGCCCAGCCACGGCAGCGCGCCGGACATCGCCGGCCAAGGCATTGCCAACCCGCTGGCCACGATTTTGAGCGCCGCCATGATGCTGCGCTTCAGCCTGAACCAGGAAGCGCACGCCACACGAATCGAGCGGGCCGTCAAGGCGGTGCTTGCGCAAGGTCTGCGCACCGCCGATATTCACAGCGCGGGAACCACGCGGGTCAACACCCGTGAAATGGGTGACGCCGTTGTCAGGTCTCTGAAATAGTTTCGAATACAATCGCGTGATGCAGTGCAACATGTCCTCCCCCAACGCCTTGGCCCGCGCCTCGGTCGGCAAAGCGTCGGACATGCGCGCGGTGGCGGCACTTGCCACCACCAAAACGACGAGCATTACTGGCTAACACAGCCCAGTTCGTCACGCCCCCACCCGGCCAGACGAGCCGGGCAGATGAAATTCCTTAGTTTCAATATCTGAAAGGGCAATGTGATGAAAATCGGAAATCTGGTAGGACTGGTCGGCTGGCGCGGCATGGTTGGCTCTGTGCTGATGGACCGCATGGACGCAGAAGGCGACTTCGGTCTGATTGAGCCGGTGTTCTTCTCAACCTCCAATGCCGGTGGCAAAGCCCCACGCCAGGCCAAGCAAGAAACTGTCCTGCAGGACGCCTACAACATTGACGCCCTGCGCAAGTGCGACATCGTGATCAGCGCGCAAGGGGGTGACTACACCAGCGAAGTCTTCCCCAAACTGCGCGCCGCCGGTTGGCAAGGACACTGGATCGACGCTGCGTCCACCCTGCGCATGAAGGACGATGCGGTGATCATTCTGGACCCGGTGAATTTGCCAGTCATCAAGAATGCCCTGCAGCGCGGCGGTAACAACTGGATCGGCGGCAACTGCACCGTCAGTTGCATGTTGATGGGCGTAGGCGCCCTCTACAAGGCCGGCTTGGTGGAATGGATGAGCACCCAGACCTACCAGGCCGCCTCAGGCGGCGGCGCGCAGCACATGCGCGAACTGCTGACTCAGTACGGTACCCTCAACGCGGAAGTGAAGGCACTGCTGGATGACCCCAAGAGCGCGATCCTGGAAATTGATCGCAAGGTGATTGCCAAGCAACGCAGCCTGAGCGACGCTGAGACCGCCAACTTCGGCGTGCCGCTGGGCGGTAGCCTGATTCCCTGGATCGACAAGGACCTTGGACTGGGCAAGCACCCAGACGAAGCCGGTTGGGGCGTCAGCCGCGAGGAATGGAAAGGCATGGCCGAGACCAACAAGATCTTGGGGCTGGGCGAGTCCTTCGGTTCGAGCCCGATTCCGGTCGACGGTTTTTGTGTACGTGTCGGCGCCATGCGCTGCCACAGCCAGGCGCTGACCTTCAAACTCAAGAAGGACGTGCCGACGGCGGACATCGAAGCCATGATCGCCGCTGACAACGAATGGGTGCGCGTGGTGCCCAACACGCGCGAGGCCACCATTCACGAACTAACCCCCGTGGCGGTCACTGGCACTCTGGGCATTCCGGTCGGCCGAATCCGCAAACTCGCGATGGGACCGGACTACGTCGGCGCATTCACCATCGGCGACCAGCTCTTGTGGGGCGCCGCGGAGCCACTGCGCCGCATGATGCGAATTCTCCTGAACGCGTGATTCACTGCTAATTCCGGAACACCTCGCGTGCCGCAATCAAGCCAGGTCGTTGTCGTTTGGCAACAATCAATCGAGCCCTCGGACCCCTGACCCGCAGCCTTTCAAAGTTAAAAGCTTTCTCAGCTTGTCAGGCTAAGACATTGATGCTATGGTACTTTTTAAGTTTTGAATGCCAGAGCGTTTGCTCGCATAATCAGATCATACAAACAGTAGCCCGATCATCGGAGTCACAAATTGATTGCTAAGTCACAACGCTGGCAGAAAACCGCTATGGCGGCTGCAACCGCGGCGGTTTTTGGCCTTTGGGCTGCAAACACCATGGCCCTGTCATTGGGCCGAATCACCGTCCAGTCCGCCATCGGTGAGCCTTTGCGGGCTGAAATCGATGTTCCGGACATCAATGCCGAGGAGGCATCAACCCTGAAGGCCGCAGTGGCCTCGCCGGATGCGTTTCGCGCCGCGGGGCTTGAGTACAACGCAGCCATGTCGAGCCTGCAGGTGTCCATGCAAAGGCGCCCAGACGGTCGCGCCTTCATCCGAATCAGCAGCGACCGCACCATCAATGAACCCTTCGTGGACGTGATCATTGAAGCCAGTTGGGCGTCGGGGCGCATCGTGCGGGACTACACGATGCTGTTCGATCCCCCGAACCTGCGCGCTGGCACACCTGCGGCACAGACGGCGGCTCAAGTTTCTGCGCCGCCCGCGGCGCCCGCGCGACCTCAGGCTGCTGCGACCGGCTCCCAGCCAACCATGGCGGCCAAGCCGGTCGAAGGACGCAAGCCATCGGCCAAGCCAGCGGCAGCCGCTCCGACCAAAACCTCAGCGGACAGCGACCGTCAAGTGACGGTCAAGCCCGGAGACACCGCCGGCAAGATCGCAGCAGCCACGAAACCAGCCAACGTGTCGCTGGACCAAATGCTGGTTGCGCTTTTGCGTGCCAATCCAGACGCCTTCATTGGCGCAAATATCAACCGAATCAAGGCAGGCGCGGTCATGGACGTGCCCAGTGCCGACGAGGCGGGCGCCACCAGCCAGGGTGAAGCACGCCAGACGATTGTGGCCCAGAGCAAGGATTTCAACGACTTCCGACGCAAACTGGCAGGCGATGCACCCACCGCCAAGGTCACTGCCGCCGATCGCAAGGCGACTGGCACAGTACAAGCCAAAGTCGAGGACAAGAAGCCAGGCACCGCGGCACCCGACAAGTTGACCCTTTCCAAAGGGGCAGTCCAGGGCAAACCCACGGAAGCCGAGATCGCCAAGGATCGCAGTGCGAAAGAGGCCGCCAGCCGCACCGCCGAGCTGTCCAAGAACATCGCGGAACTCGGCAAGATCGGCGCCACATCCAAGCCCGCCGCACCTGCCCCGGTCGCAGCTCCGGCCAGCGCAGCGAAAGCTCCCATTGCTCCGACCGTGCCGGTGGCAGCGCCAGTTCCCGTAGCCAGTGCACCCGCCCCTGCTCCGGCGGTTGCCAAACCTGTGGCACCGGCGTCCACCGCGCCCGCTGCGCCAGTCGCAGCGCCCACCCCCGCCGCGGCGACTGCGTCCGCCCCCGCTGCAACCGTGTCCGCGCCAAAGCCTGCAGCGTCCGCGCCGGCACCGGCCCCAGTTGCCTCTGCGCCAGTCAAGCGCCCGGTTGCTCCGCCAGCGCCACCTCCCGAACCGGACCTGGTAGACAGCCTACTTGAAAATCCGTTAGTCCCAGCAGGTGCTGTGGGTCTGATTGCTTTGCTGGCCGGGTTTGGCTTTTATCGCATGCGTCAGCGCAAGAAAGCGTCGCAGGTTGACAGCGCGTTCCTGGAAAGCCGTCTTCAGCCCGACTCGTTCTTTGGAACCAGTGGCGGCCAGCGGGTTGACACCAGCGACAGCGCCGCCACCGGCTCGTCAATGGTTTACTCGCCAAGCCAACTTGATGCGGCGGACGACGTTGATCCCGTGGCAGAGGCAGATGTCTATCTGGCCTATGGGCGTGACCTGCAAGCCGAAGAGATTCTTAAGGAGGCCCTGCGGACCAATTCCAGCCGTATTGCGATCCATCAGAAGCTGCTGGAGATATACGCCAAACGGCGCGACGCCAAGGGTTTTGAAGGCGTGGCAGGTCAGGCCTACAAACTCACGGGCGGCGACGGCGCCGATTGGGCGCGCATTTGCGAACTTGGTCTGAGCATCGACCCAAACAATGCGCTCTATCAGCCGGGCGGCCAACCCAGCGGCGACGACAATGCAACCTCGCGCCCGGCACCGCTGGAGCCCCTGCGCAGCACGCCTGACGACACCATGCCGCTTGCAGCGGCGCCACCAGCATCCATGGATCTGGACCTGGATCTCGATTTCTCACTGGACGACGAACCAACCAGCGCCATCTCACCGGCAAGCTCTTCCAGGAACACCGATCCCACCGTGAGCATGCGCGCCGGCAGCATGGGGACTGCGCCGCTGAACATGGTGTCGGGCGTGGATGCCACCGCCAAACTCCCCAGCAGTGCCGACTTTTCGTTGCCGCTCCTGGACGTTCCAGGTAGTGAGATGACCCTGTCCAACGCTGACGCCGAGGACTTTCGGGCTCAGGCAGCCACCAGCTTTGGCATGACCACCCCCGTACCCTTGCCAGCGTCTGAATTGCGGCAGCCAGCCGCTGCGGCAGCGGCCGATGCCGGGATGCTGGAGTTCGACCTGGAATCGCTATCACTCGACCTGAACGGCGACACGGAACAGCCAGTCATTGCGGCCGCCCCCGCCACCAGCGAAGACCCGTTGGCGACCAAGCTCGCCTTGGCTGAGGAATTTGGCGCCATTGGCGACGCAGACGGTGCACGTGCGTTGATTGAAGAGGTCATCGAAGAAGCCACGGGCGAGATGAAAGCCAAGGCGCAACGCGCCCTGAGCAACTTGTGACAGCCATCGCGGTCACGACCCAATCGTGACCGCGGCGTGAGTTCACTGTGAGGTTGGTCCTCGCTGTCAGCTACAACGGACAGGCCTACCAGGGCTGGCAAAGCCAGGCCTCTGGCAAGACGGTTCAAGACAAGCTTGAAGCCGCCCTGGGCAAGTTTACCGGCACGCGCATTTCCACCCTGTGTTCTGGCCGCACCGATGCGGGTGTCCATGGGGTCATGCAGGTGGTCCATTTCGACACCGAAGTCAGGCGCCCAGCCCACGCTTGGGTGCGCGGCCCCAACGCGCTGCTGCCCCGCGATATTGCCATCCAGTGGGCCACGGAGGTGCCTGCAGCCTTTCACTGCCGGGCCAGCGCCCTGTCGCGACGCTACGCCTATGCCCTGCTCGAATCGCCCGTGCGACCCAGCTTCGAAGCCGGACGGGTCGGCTGGTCATGCCACGCGCTGGACATGGCAGCAATGCAGCAGGCCGCCCAGCGACTCATCGGCGAGCATGACTTCAGCTCTTTTCGCGCCTCGGCATGTCAGGCGTTGTCGCCCGTCAAGAACCTCCAGCGCCTCGACATCTCCAGGCGCGGCGCGTACTGGCGCTTCGAGTTTGAAGCCGATGCCTTCCTGCACCACATGATCCGCAACATCATGGGCAGCCTGGTCTACATCGGTCAGGGTCGCCATCCGCCGGCGTGGATGACAGATGTATTGTTGGCGCGTGACCGCAAGGCGGCCGCTCCAACGTTTTCGCCAGACGGTTTGTACTTTCTGGGGCCCCGGTATGCCGCGCATTGGGGCCTTCCCGAACAGACCGCTGGCTATGATGGCTTGCCATGAACCCGCCACTTGACCCTGTGCACCGAACTCGAATCAAAATCTGCGGCCTGACACGCGAGCAGGACGTGGACGCAGCAGTCGCTGCGGGCGCCGACGCCATCGGATTTGTGCTGTACCCGCCGAGCCCGCGCTACGTGACCCCCGAGCGCGCCCGCGAACTCAGCCGTCGGCTGCCTCCCTTTGTCACGCCGGTGCTGCTGGTGGTCAATCAGCCGACCCTAGTGACCATCGCGGCCTGCGAACTCAACCCCAGCGCGGTGGTTCAATTCCATGGCGACGAAACCCCGGCAGACTGCCTGGTGGCGACCCACGACGGTGCCCGCCCCTACCTGCGCGCCGCGCGCATTCCCATGGGCGACGCTGGTCGCGGCTTCGATCTCGTAAAATACGCGCACGATTATTCAAACGCCCAGGCCATACTGCTCGACGCCCACGTCGACGGTTTTGGCGGCGCAGGCAAGGTTTTCAATTGGTCACTTCTTCCAGCAAGCGTCAACGCTCACCTCGTCTTGAGTGGTGGGCTCAACGCTGCAAATGTGGCTGGCGGCATTCTTCAGGTTCGGCCACGGTGTTTATCGCTGGCCGTTGATGTGAGTTCGGGCGTTGAAGTCTCTGGTCCCGGCAACCAGGGCATCAAAGACCCCGACAAGATCAATCAATTTGTCGCCGCCGTGCGTGCGGCCGACAAGCAACTTGAAGAGTTAATCCATGTCATTTCCCGGAAACTACCAACAACCTGACCCGCGCGGTCACTTCGGCATCTACGGCGGCAGCTTCGTCTCCGAGACCCTGACCCACGCCATCAACGAACTCAGGGCCGCCTACACCAAGTACCAGAACGACCCCGCCTTTGTCGCCGAGTTCAAGTACGAGCTGGCGCACTTTGTCGGTCGCCCCTCCCCCATCTACCACGCGGCCCGCATGAGCCGGGAACAAGGTGGCGCGCAGATCTTTCTGAAGCGCGAAGACCTCAATCACACCGGCGCCCACAAGGTCAACAACACCATTGGCCAGGCCATGTTGGCCCGGCGCATGGGCAAGCCGCGCGTGATTGCGGAAACCGGTGCCGGCCAGCACGGCGTGGCCACCGCGACCATCTGCGCCCGCTACGGACTGGAATGCGTGGTCTACATGGGCAGCGAAGATGTCAAACGCCAAAGCCCCAACGTGTACCGCATGAAGCTGCTCGGCGCCACCGTGGTGCCGGTGGAAAGTGGCAGCAAGACCCTGAAAGACGCCCTCAACGAAGCCATGCGCGACTGGGTCGCCAATGTGGACAACACCTTCTACATCATTGGCACCGTTGCAGGCCCTCATCCCTACCCCATGATGGTGCGCGACTTTCAGAGCGTGATCGGCCAGGAGTGCCTGGTGCAGATGCCCGAGATGCTGCAAGCCCAGGGCTGTCGTACCCCGCAACCCGAAGTCGTGGTGGCCTGTGTCGGTGGTGGCAGCAATGCCATGGGCATCTTCTACCCTTACATCAACCACGCCAATACCCGCCTGATCGGCGTGGAAGCTGCCGGTGAAGGCATGGACAGCGGCAAACACAGCGCCTCGTTGCAGCGTGGCAGCCCCGGCGTGTTGCACGGCAACCGCACCTACGTGCTGCAGGACGACAACGGCCAGGTGACCGAAACGCACAGCATCAGCGCCGGGCTGGACTACCCAGGCGTCGGCCCGGAACATGCTTTTCTGAAAGACATCGGGCGCGCCGAGTACGTGGGCATCACCGACACCGAAGCGCTGGCGGCCTTTCACTACCTGTGCCGCACCGAGGGCATCATCCCCGCCCTGGAATCCAGCCACGCGGTCGCCTACGCCATGAAGCTGGCCAAAACCATGGCGCCCGATCAGTCGATTCTGGTGAACCTCTCCGGGCGTGGTGACAAGGACATCGGCACGGTCGCCGATTTGAGCGGTGCCGATTTCTTTTGCCGCCCCAGCTGCCAGGGCCAAGGTGTCAAGGGCGACACCGCCAGCATCCAACGTGCCATCAAGGTGGTCAAATGAGTCGCATCGCATCCACGTTCTCGGCACTCAAGTCGCAGGGACGCAAAGCCCTGATTCCGTATGTGACGGCCGGCTTCCCCTACGTCGACATCACCCCTGAGCTGATGCACGGCATGGTCGCCGCGGGGGCCGATGTGATTGAACTCGGTGTGCCCTTCTCCGACCCCAGCGCGGACGGCCCGGTGATCCAGCGTGCTGGTGACAAAGCCCTGGGTTTTGGCATCGGCCTTGCGCATGTACTGGCCATGGTGCAGGAGTTTCGCAAGCGCGATGCCACCACGCCAGTCGTCCTCATGGGATATGCCAACCCGGTTGAACGCTACAACCAGCGCCATGACGCGCGCGACGGCAAGAGTGCCTTCGTGCGCGATGCCGCCGCCGCTGGTGTCGACGGCGTGCTGGTGGTGGACTACCCGCCCGAAGAGTGCGAGGCTTTCGCCGCTGAACTGCGAGCCGCTGGCCTGGACCTGATCTTTCTGCTGGCCCCAACCAGCACCGACGAACGCATGCAACTGGTCCAGCGCGTCGCCAGCGGCTACGTCTATTACGTCTCGCTCAAGGGAGTGACCGGCTCCGGCGCACTCAACACCTCCGCCGTCGAAGCCATGTTGCCACGTATCCGTCAGCATGTCAGTCTGCCGGTTGGTGTGGGTTTTGGCATACGTGATGCCGCCACCGCCCAAGCAATCGGACGGGTCGCCGACGCCGTGGTGATTGGCACCCGACTGATCGAGCTGATCGAGAAGCAGCCCCGTGCCGAAGTCGTGCCCGTGGCGGCGGACTTCCTGCGGGAGATTCGGTCTGCTTTGGATTCATAATCAACCCATGACCTGAAACTCCGGATAACACGCGAGGCGACGCTCAGCGCTGCCTCGGTCAGCGAGCAGATAGAAACCTAGCGGGCCAGCCCTTCAACGCTGCCCCCAACCAACTGAGGAACGCCCATGTCCTGGCTTGAAAAACTCCTTCCCCCGAAAATCCAGCAAACCAATATTGCTGACCGGCGCAGCGTTCCCGAGGGACTGTGGATCAAGTGTCCAAGTTGTGAGACCGTGCTCTACAAGACGGATCTGGAACAGAATCAGAACGTTTGCCCCAGTTGCAGCCACCACCATCGCATCGGAGCGCGCGAGCGCCTGAACGTATTCCTGGACAACGAAGGCCGCTTCGAGATCGGCCAGGAAGTGTTACCGGTCGATGCGCTCAAGTTCAAAGACAGCCGCAAGTACCCCGAGCGCCTCAAAGAGGCCATGGACAACACCGGCGAAACCGATGCCCTGGTGGTGATGGGCGGTGCCGTGCACAGCATCAGCGTGGTGGCCGCCTGCTTTGAATTCGAGTTCATGGGCGGCAGCATGGGCTCGGTGGTCGGCGAGCGCTTTGTACGCGGCGTGCACACCGCCATCGAACAAAAGCTGCCCTTCATCTGCTTCACCTCCACCGGCGGCGCGCGCATGCAGGAGGGTCTGCTCAGCCTGATGCAGATGGCCAAGACCAATGCCGCCCTGACCCGACTGGCCAAGAAAGGCCTGCCGTATATCAGTGTGCTGACCGACCCCACGATGGGCGGCGTGAGCGCCGGATTCGCGTTTCTGGGTGACGTGGTGATTGCCGAGCCCAAGGCTCTGATTGGTTTCGCCGGACCGCGAGTCATCGAGTCCACCGTGCGCGTGACGCTGCCAGAAGGGTTTCAGCGTGCCGAGTTCCTGCTGACCAAGGGCGCGATCGACTTCATCTGCGACCGCCGTGAACTGCGCAAGACCGTGGCCAACACGTTGGCGATGCTGCTTCGACAACCGGCTGATGCCGTCAGCTGAGTCCACCGAGCGGATGGACAGAGGGGCCGGATACTGTCAGCGCAGCAGAACGGCCCCCTGCAGATGCCCCAGCAAGATCGAGACAATCTGCAGCGCGACCAGCAATACCAGTGGGGACAAATCCACACCGCCCACCAAGGGAATCAGCCGCCGTATCGGCCTGAGGGCCGGCGCGACCAAACGCTCCACGATGTCCGTCATCACCGATCCCGTAGGCACCCAGGACAGCACGGCATAGACGATCACCAGTACGCTTAGCCCGGTGACGGCCAGCCTCAGCAATCCGAAGGCAGCAAGTATTGGAACCGAAACCAGATTGCCAGTGGCGCCCAGCAGCAACCACAGCAGGAAGAACTGAATCAGTTCCAGCGCAAAAGCGGCAACGAAACTGGACGTGTCGAGCGAGCCGATGGCCGGAATCACCCGCCGTAGCGGCAACACGATCCAATCGGTCAACGCGAAGATGAATCGCCCCAGCGGATTGCCAGAGCGCGCTGACATGGGGATACGCTGGTACTGCATGTACAAGCGCAACAGGCAGGTCCCGGCCAGCAACCCAATGACAACTTCAAGCAGCAGGGAGACGATTTGGTAAAGCATGGATTCTTTTGTGGCAGGGACTTGATGATAGCGGGCACCTGACACACTCTTGGCATGGGCCAGGACGTGGGCCAGGACCCAGAATGCGGGCTGCCCTTCGTCGGGGCCACGCCAGCCAACTAAAATCAATGGTCTCGCCGATTCTGGCACTGCCGTTGCCACTCATTCGCTTTATGTCCGCACCCCATGTCTGAACACACCACCACCCACGCCCCCCTAGACGAAAACCAGCTCATCGCTGAGCGTCGCGAAAAGCTCAAGGCCATCCGCCAACAGCAAATCGAGGGCAAGGGCGTGGCCTTCCCCAACGACTTCAAACCCTCCGACCACGCGGCGGACCTATTTGCGGCCCACGCGGGGCAGACGCCTGAAGGCCTTTTGGAACAAGGCAGCGTCGCCAAGGTGGCTGGTCGCATGATGCTCAAGCGCGTGATGGGCAAGGCCAGCTTTGCGACCCTGCAAGACAGCAGTGGCCGCATCCAGATCTA
The DNA here is from genome assembly GCA_016718155.1 of Candidatus Rhodoferax randersensis. GTDB lineage: Bacteria > Pseudomonadota > Gammaproteobacteria > Burkholderiales > Burkholderiaceae_C > Rhodoferax_D > Rhodoferax_D randersensis. Next base: position 164,674 of record JADKEH010000015.1, read on the forward strand.
CATCAAGGGTGAAGACGTGGGCGACGAGGTCTACACCAGTTTCAAGCATTGGGACCTGGGCGACATCGTGGCCGCCGAAGGCAAGGTCTTCAAGACCAAGACTGGCGAGTTGTCCATCCACGCCAGCAGCATTCGCCTCCTCACCAAAAGCCTGCGGCCCATGCCCGACAAGTTTCACGGCATGAACGATCAGGAGGTGAAGTACCGTCAGCGCTATGTGGACCTGATGACCGACGAGAACGCACGCAAGCGCTTTGTGGCGCGCAGCAAGGCGGTCAGTGGCATTCGCGAGTTCATGGTGGCGCACAACTTCCTGGAAGTTGAAACCCCCATGCTGCACCCGATTCCGGGTGGCGCCAATGCCAAGCCCTTCACCACGCACCACAACGCGTTGGACCAGCAGATGTTTCTGCGCATTGCGCCCGAGCTGTATTTGAAGCGCCTGCTGGTGGGCGGCTTCGAGCGCGTGTTCGAAATCAACCGCAACTTCCGCAACGAAGGCATCTCGGTACGCCACAACCCCGAGTTCACCATGATGGAGTTCTACGCAGCCTACTGGGACTACCAGGACCTGATGACCTTCACCGAGGCGCTGATCCGCGACTGCGCGCACAAGGCGGTGGACACGCTGCACCTGAGCTACGACGGCAAGCCGGTCGACCTGTCCAAGCCGTTCGAGCGCCTGACCATCCGCGAAGCCATCATCAAACACACCGAGGCGGGCGCGTCGCTGGACGATGGCGCCGGCCTGGCGGTGGACAACCCGACCTGGCTGTTCAACGCGCTGCGCAAACTCGGGCTGACCGAGGCCAAGCACCAGCTCTCCACCCGCTCGCTGGCCAGTCTGCAGGTGATGTACTTTGAAGAAACGGTGGAAGAAAAGCTGTGGCAACCCACCTTCATCTGCGAGCACCCGGTCGAGATCTCGCCGCTGGCGCGCGCCAGCGACCACAAGCCCGGCGTGACCGAGCGCTTTGAGCTCTACATCACCGGGCGCGAATTCGGCAACGGCTTTTCTGAACTGAACGACGCCGAAGAGCAAGCGGCGCGCTTCCATGCGCAAGTGGCGGCCAAGGACAACGGCGACGATGAAGCCATGTACTTCGACCACGACTTCGTGCGTGCCCTGGAATATGGCATGCCACCCGCTGGCGGGTGCGGCATTGGCATTGATCGCCTGATGATGCTGCTGACCGACAGTCCCAGCATTCGCGACATCATTCTGTTCCCGGCGTTGCGCCGTGAAACCTGAACCGGCGCCACCGCTGAAGTACCTGGCGGCCTACCCGGCCCACGTTCTGGCACAGGTTCAGAGCCTGCTCGAACAAGGCCAACTCGGCCTCATGTTGCTGAAGAAATACCCGTGCGCCCATGCCGTGCGCACCGACAAAGCGCTGTACGACTATGTCCAGGAAATCAAGGCAACCAAGTTACGTGGCAGTGAGCCGCTGAGCAAGGTCGCGTTTGACAGCAAGTTGCACGTGATGGCGCACGCGCTGGGTACGCATACCACCGTGTCACGGGTGCAAGGTAGCCGCCTCAAGGCCAAGCGCGAGATTCGCGTAGCCACGCTGTTCAAGGACACGCCGATCGAGTTCCTGCGCATGATCACGGTCCACGAGCTCGCACACCTCAAGGAACGCGCCCATGACAAGGCCTTCTACCAACTGTGTTGCTACATGGAGCCCGACTACCATCAGGTTGAGTTCGACCTGCGGCTTTACCTGACGCACCTCGACCTTGGTGGCAAGCTCGATTGGCCAGCAAGCCCCTTGTATGTTCTGAATTTGAAAATATCTTGAGTAGTGGCGGTCTGTGAATCTTGTGGGCAAAGGGGTGCGCGGTGGGAAACGCACGGCGTTTTCCACGGCAAGCGCCCCGGTTTGCCGAAGGCAAATTGTCCACAAATCCACAGACCCGACTTTGGTTTCGGTGTGGCAGCTCGTCCGCCCCTTGGGCTACCCAAGCCCGTGAGAGAGCAAAGAGCGTCACACCAATTTTTAGCTGCGAACCCGAACGGTTGCTTGGGCCTATAAGCCCGCATTTTGCAAGGATGGGAACTGCTATGACTGAGCGTGTTGTGGAGAAGTTTGTCGGAGTCGATGTATCCAAGTCCACATTGGATGTTTGCATTGATTCTCCGTCTGAAGTGATGCACGTCGATTACGACGACAAAGGCATCAAAGCGCTTTGTGCGCGCCTGAAATCGGTGGCGCCGACCTTGATCGTCATGGAAGCCACGGGTGGCCTGGAGATGCGTCTGGCCTGTGAAATGGCCGCTCAGGGTCTCAACGTGGCTGTCATCAACCCGCGCCAGGCCCGCGACTTCGCCAAAGCCACGGGGCAATTGGCCAAGACCGACCGGGTTGATGCCGCCATGCTGGCCGCCTTTGCCAAGGCGATTCGCCCGCAAGTACGCCCGCTCAAGGACGAGCAGACCCGCGAACTCGATGACATGGTCAGTCGGCGCCGGCAGTTGATTGCCAACCGGGTTCAGGAAACCCTGCGACTCAACACGGCTGCATCCAGGCCCCTGCAAAAGAGTTTGAAGGCGCATATTGCCTGGTTGGACAAGCGCATTGTTGAGATCGATGAAGACTTGAGTTTTCGCTTGAAAGCCTCTGACGTCTGGCGAACCAAAGATAATTTGTTGCGCGGCATCCCGGGTGTAGGTGCCGTCACCACGCTGACCATGCTGGCCAAGTGTCCTGAACTGGGGACACTCAACCGGCGCGAGATCGCCTCCTTGACGGGTGTGGCACCACTGGCCAACGACAGCGGCAAGCATCATGGCAAGCGCTTTGTCTGGGGTGGCCGTGCTGATGTGCGTGCAGTTCTATACATGGCCACCTTATCCGCCAAACGGAGCAATCCAGCACTCAAAGCATTTGCCGATCGGCTCAAGCAGGCGGGCAAGCCCCCCAAGGTCATCATCGTTGCTTGCATGCGAAAGTTGCTCACCATCATGAATTCAATTTTGAGAAACAACACACCTTGGAGCCCAAATATTGCTTGACTTTAAACACGGTTGCTCTATCTCAGCACCCTGGGCATGCCCGGCATGACAGGTTACTTTGGCCTATTGGAAGTGGGCCAGCCAAAGGCCGGCGACACCGTGGTGGTGTCCGGCGCTGCCGGTGCGGTGGGCTCCGTGGTGGGGCAGATCGCCAAGATCAAAGGGGCCCGCGTGGTGGGCATTGCCGGTGGCGCCGACAAGTGCCGCTACCTGGTGGAAGAGCTGGGCTTTGACGCCGCCATCGACTACAAGACCGAAAACGTGGCCGAAGCACTCAAAATGCATTGCCCCAAGGGCGTGAATGTGTACTTTGACAATGTGGGCGGCGACATTCTGGACGCCGTGCTGACCCGCCTGGCACGCGGCGCGCCGCATCGTGATTTGCGGCGCCATCTCGCAGTACAACAACACCACCCCGGTCAAAGGCCCGGCCAACTACCTGGCCCTGCTGGTGCAGCGCGCCACCATGACCGGCATTGTGGTGTCCGACTACTACGACCGTGCCGGTGAGGCTGCCATGGTGATGGCGGGCTGGATTCAATCCGGCAAGCTCAAGACCCGCGAAGATGTGGTGCAAGGCTTGGACAACTTCCCGCAAGCCTTTGACATGTTGTTCTCGGGCGCCAACAACGGCAAGCTGGTACTCAAGGTGGGCGCATAAAGCGTCCCACCACACGGCCGAGACCCCCTCTTTACCCCGCCAAGCTACATGCGGTTTGGCCACTACCTCACAAGGAATTCAAAATGAAAGCAGCAATCGTTAAAGCGTACGGCAGCAAAGTTGAAGTCACCGACATTGCGCAACCCGCCCTGTTGGACGACAGCCTGATGATCGAAGTGCACGCCACCAGCGTCAACCCGGTGGACAATCTGATTCGCGCCGGCTACTTAAAGGGCATGCTGCCCCTGCCAATGCCCTACACCGTAGGCAACGATGTGTCCGGCGTCGTGACGCAAGTCGGCAAAGACGTGGTTGGCTTCAAGGTCGGCGACGCGGTGTTTGCACGCCCCCATGGCATGCAATCCGGCACGTTTGCAGAGTATGTGGTGGTCAAAGCGGTGGATGCGGCGCACAAGCCGGCCAACCTGAGCCACGCAGAAGCCGCCTCACTGCCCTTGGTGGCGCTGACTGCCTGGCAGGCCCTGGTGAACAAGGGCAACTTGCAAAGTGGCCAGAAGGTCTTGATCCATGCCGGCTCCGGTGGCGTAGGGTCCGTTGCGATCCAGATTGCCAAACACCTGGGTGCCACGGTGGCAACCACCACCAGCAGCGAGAACGTTGCCATGGTGCGCGCGCTGGGTGCGGACACCGTGATCGACTACAAGAGCCAGAAATTTGAAGACCTGGTGCACGACTACGATCTGGTGTTTGACACCCTGGGTGGTGCCACCCGTGAGCGTTCTTACGGTGTGCTGAAAAAAGGTGGCCAACTGGGCTCCATCATTGCGCCCGCCGACACCAGCGGCACCGCCGAGAAGCTGGGTGTGAAGTCCGAGGTGTTCTTCATGTGGCCCAGCGGCGCACAACTCGCGCAGATCGGCAAACTGGCCGAGCAGGGCCGCATCAAGCCGCTGATCGACAAGACCTTTACGCTCGACCACGCGCAAGACGCTTTTGATTACAGCCAGTCGGGCCGCGCCAAGGGCAAGGTTGTGGTGACGGTCAAGTGATTCAGGTTTATACGTCGGCGGTTGCGCTCGATACTGCGAAAGCAGGACAAGACACCGGGAATGGGGCGCTGCCATGACGATCACCGACGCTGGCCAAATGCGTACTTTGCAAATTTGGGACTGTTCACTATGACGCAGGCCCATCACTATGCGAGCCAATCCCGATGAGGAAACTACTAACTGGAGAGCCGTGTGCGGGAGAACCGCACGCACGGTTCGGAGGCAGGGGAGGCGAAGGCCTTCTCTACCCCTATCAGCCGCAGCGCGCAGTACCGCGTCGTCCCGATCTCGCAAACTGGCTCGACCGACGTGTCCTGACGGCGGCTTGGTCGGTCACCCGGCCGCGGGCGGCCAACGTCAGGTGTACTGGTCATGGGCGCCTAAGGAACCCCTGGCGTCGCCACCACTGCCGAGTTGTCCTTTTGCCGTAGCACGCGGCGTTTGGCGCGGCTGACAAAGTGCTCGATGTCATCCACGATCGTGAAGAAACTTGGCGTCACCAGCAGGCTCAGGATGGTGGAGGTGATCAGGCCGCCGATCACCGCCGCCGCCATGGGTGCGCGGAAACTGTTGTCGGCGTCGCCCAGGCCTATCACCAGCGGCAGCATGCCCGCCACCATGGCGATGGTGGTCATGATGATGGGGCGCGCCCGCTTGTGGCAGGCATCCATTAGCGCGTCGAAGCGGTTCAACCCATGCTCACGGCGCGCCATGATGGCGTATTCCACCAACAGAATCGAGTTTTTGGTTGACACCCCAATCAGCATCACCAAGCCGATGAAGGAGGGCATGGACAGCATCTTGCCGCTGATCAGCAGGCCCATAAAGGCGCCGCCAAAGGACAAAATCACCGAGGGCAGGATCGAGATCGGGTGCAGAAAGTCTTTGAACAGCAGCACCAGCACGATGTAGATGCACAGCACACCCGTCATCATGGCCATGCCAAAGCCGGCCACCATCTCGGCTTGCACCTCGGCGTCGCCAATCTCCAACTGCTGCACACCGGCCGGCAGGTTGACGATGCTGGGCAGCTTGGCCACGGCTTCAGTGACCTCGCCCAGTGGCACGCCCGACAACTCCACCTCGAAGTTGACATTGCGCACGCGGTTCAGGCGGCTGATCACGGCCGGGCCGCCCGACATTTCAAACGTGGCCACCTGGCTCAGCATCACCGGGCCCTTGGCGCCGGGCACCATCAGGCGGCCGAGCAACTCCAGGTCCTGGCGGGCATCGGTGGCCAGTTTCACCACGATCGGCACCTGGCGCTGGCTCAGGTTGAGCTTGGGCAAGGCCGATTCGTAGTCACCCACGGTGGCGATGCGCAGCGTCTCGGCAATGGCCGCGCTGGTGACGCCCATGTCGGCGGCGCGGGCAAAGTCGGGGCGAATGGCCACCTCCGAGCGGGTCAGGCTGGCACTCGATGAAATGTTACCCAGGCCGGGGATCTTGCGCAGGTCTTTCTCGACCGCGGCGGCGGCCTGTGCCAGGGCCACCGGGTCTTCACCCTTCAGGGCCAGCTGGTACTTCTCGCCCGAGCCACCCAGGCCGACCTTGAAGCGGGCGCCCGGCAACTCGGCCAGCGCGGTGCGCATTTCGCTCTCAATCACCTGCTGCGCGGGCGTTTGCCCCGTTCGGCCAGCAACACGGTGAGTGTGGCCTTGCGCACCTCACTGTTGGCGCCACCGCCAGCAAACGGGTCGGTGCCCACGGCGCCCCCGCCCGCTGTGGTGTAGACGCTTTGCACATGCGCCAACTTGCCAATCAGGGCGCGCGCGCTTTCGGCTGCAACGCTGGTTTGTGCCAGCGTGGTGCCGGGGGGCAACTCCAGGTAAACCTGGGTTTGCGAGTTGTCGTCTGGCGGAATAAAGCCGCTGGGTATCAGGGGCACCAACAGCAGCGAGCCAACGAAGAAGCCAATTGCTGAAAACAGTGACCTAGCGGTGGTGCAGCGTCCAGCGAGTGATCCGTAGGTACAGCGGCATCCAGGTTGGCTCTTCATGCACGTGGGTGGACGGCTTCATGATGTAGGCCGCCATCATGGGCGTCAGCACGCGGGCCACGAGCAGCGAGGCAGCCACAGCGAACACGGCGGTCCAGCCAAATTGTTTGAAGAACTTGCCCACCACGCCGCTCGCGAAGGCGGTGGGCAGGAACACGGCGATCAGCGCGAAGGTGGTGGCGATCACGGCCAGGCCGATTTCGTCCGCCGCTTCCATGGCCGCCTGGTAGGGCGTCTTGCCCATGCGCAGGTGGCGTTCGATGTTTTCCACTTCCACAATCGCGTCGTCCACCAGAATCCCGATGACTAGGGACAGGGCCAGCAGCGTCACCACATTGGTCGTAAAGCCCATGTAGTGCATGCCGATAAAGGCAGGAATGGCCGACAGTGGCAAGGCCACGGCGGATACAAACGTGGCGCGCCAGTTGCGCAGAAAGAACCACACCACGATGACCGCCAGAATGGCGCCCTCATACAGCATGGTCATGGAGGCATCGAACTCCTCCTGCACCGGGGTCACGAAGTCAAAAGCCTGGGTTAGCTCCAGATCGGGGTGTTGGGCCTTCAGGGCAGCCAATGCTTTTTGCACGGCGGCACCTACTTCCACTTCGCTGGCACCCTTGCTGCGGGTGATCTCAAAACCGACGACCGACTTGCCGTTCAGTGTGGCAAAGCTGCGCTGCTCGGCCACCGTGTCCTTTACGCTGGCGATCTCATCGAGGCGTACGCGCTTGCCGCTGCTCAAACTCAGTTCCAGGCGCGACAGCTCTTCCACCGTGGCCACGTTGGCCAGCGTGCGCATGGGTTGCTCGGAGCCACCCAGGTCGGCACGGCCACCGGCGCTTTCGGTCTGTACCTGTTTGAGCTGGCGCGAAATATCGGCTGCCGTGGCGCCCAGGCTTTGCAGTTGGACCGGGTCCAGCGCCACCTGCACTTCACGGGTCACGCCGCCGACGCGGGCCACCGAGCCGACGCCACGCACACCCAAGAGCGCGCGCGAAATGGTGTTGTCCACAAACCAGCTCAACGCCTCGTCGTCCATGCGGCCTGAGCGGATGGTGAAGGCCAGAATCGGCGAGCCCGACAGGTTCATCTTGCTGACGATCGGGTCGCGCAGATCACCGGGCAGGTCGCTGCGCACTTGTTGCACGGCACTGCGCACGTCGTCCACCGCTTCCTGCGTTGGCTTCTCCAGGCGGAATTCGGCCGTCACCGTGACGCTGCCATCCTGCACGCTGGTGTAGATGTTCTTCAGGCCCGAGAGGGGTGCAATGGCGTTCTCGATCTTGCGCGCCACTTCGGTTTCCAGCTGTGCGGGTGCTGCCCCCGGCAGGCTGGCCGACACGGTGACAGTGGGCAGTTCCAGATCGGGGAACTGCTGCACCTTCATGGCCTTGAGGACATGATGCCGGCCAGCGTCAGCAGCACAAACAGCATGACCGCCGGGATGGGGTTTTCAATCGACCAGGCAGATACATTCATACCAAATGCTCCCTATTTGCTGGCTGCTGAGGCAGGCCGTACCTGAGCTGTAGCACTCTTTGGTGTCGCGGGTGAGGGGCTTGGCGGCATCGACTACCTTCACCAGATCGCCGTCGCTCAAGAACCCGCCGCCGCTGGCCACCAGCTTGTCCTCTAGCTTGATGCCGGTTTTGATCTCAATTTGGTCACCCACCACGCGGCCGGTCTGCACCTTGAGCTGGCTGACACGGTTGTCGGCGCCGACGCGCGACACATAGCTGAAGCCGTCGCGCACCACAACCGCCCGTCTGTGGCACGGTGAGTGCGCCCGAGCTACCCAGCTCAAACTCACCGCGTGCGCACATGCCCGGCTTGGGCGAAGCTGGCCCACGCTGGCGCCGCTGCGCCTGGCAGGTCCCCAGACCAGGCCGGTGCGCGTGGCTGCATCCACGGTGGGGGCCAGGCTGCGCACTTTGCCCTTCATTTGTGCGCCGCTGGGGGCGGTGACCAGCACGCTGGTGCCGGTGGTGATGCGGCCCAACTCGGCAGAGGTGAACCTCGCCACGCCACTCCAGACGGTTCTGGCGGATCAGTTTGAACATCTCGGTGCCAGCACCCACGACCGAGCCACCGGTGGCCATGCGGGGCCGAGATGACGCCGCTGTCGGGTGCCAACAGTTGGGTGTTTTTCAGGCGCAGCAACTGCGCATCGAGCTGCGCCCTGGGCGGACGCCACACGTGCCTTGCGGTCTGCTCCTGCGTCAGGTACTGGTTGACCTGCTGGGCGCTGATGGCGCCACTGCCCTGTACCGCGCGGGCGCGGTCGGCGTTAGCGGCTGCCTCGGCAGCATTGGCCTGGGCCTCTGCCACGGCAGCGCGCGCCAGCGCCACATCGGCCTGCACGCTCTCGGCGGCAAAGCTGGCCAACAACTGGCCGCGTTTGACGCTGTCGCCTACTTGGGCGTGCAGCTCGGCCACGCGCAGTCCGTTGGCCTCAGCGCCGATGCTCGCCCCTCTTGCCAGGCGGCCACGCTGCCATTGGCAGACAACGATGCCGAGGATGCTGTCGCTTGGCCAGCATAGGAGCATACGGTCAGCGCGGGCTTGCCGTCGCACCGGGTTTGGCGGCGTCTGCTGCATGGCTGCGGCCGACAAAGGGCCAGCGCGGCGAGCGTGATCACGCTGGCGGCGATGAGGCCGATGGTGAGAGGTTTAGCCGGAGAGTGTGCGCATAAATGGTCTGGACTTAAGGTTCATGAAGGCCTCTTCTACCTCGCGCACGGCCTGCCGTACTTTGCCCTGGTAGCCCATTACCACGGCCAGGTAGTTGGCCTCGGATGACGTGACGGCCGCAGCACGTTGGCCACCGTCGAAGATTGGCAGGCTCACCGCCAGTGGGCCGAAGGACCAGGTGGTGCCGTTCTGGTTGTCCCCATTGGTGCGCAGGCGCGTGCCAGCAATCGAAGCCGGACAGGCTCAGGCGTGGCAGGCGCGCTGGGCCCGGCAGCGCCCACCTGGGCACTGGCGACCATCGCATCACGCTCGGCGGCAAACACATCGGGGCGGTGAAATGGTCTGGGCTGGCACGCTTGCTACTGAAACGGGAGCACCTGCTCAGGTTTGACGAGGGCCTGGGCCAGCTTTCCAGGTTTGGCTCGGAGATGGCGGTCAAGGCGACCAGCGCTTTGGTGTCCAACTCACAGCGCGCTTTGCTGCGTCACGCGGCTGTTGGCGTCGGCCGCACTGGCGCGAGCCGTAGCACGCCAACTGAGGGGCCAGGAAGCCGGCCTTGGTGTTGATCTCGGTCAGCCGTGCGGTCTCCTGGCGCGAGGCCGCGTCGCGCTGCGCCAGCGCCGGATTGCCGCGTGCGGGTGGACAGGCTGGCAGTACAGGTTGGCCACCTCGCGCTCACCGAGACGAAGGCGTCGTGCCACTGGGCCTGGCTGCCCTCCACATTGCAGCCTGGGCGCCTGGCTCACAGCGCGGTTGGCACCGACCAAATCGATTTCCCATTGCGCGCAGGCCGGCCTGTTGGGTCGTAGTCAGCGGCAGGCCGGGTTGGCTCACGCCCGGCTGACCGCCCTGGGCACTGACGCTTGGGCACCAGCGCCGAATGCGCCGCGCTTGACTGCGCGGGCGGCTCCACACGCGCCAGCGCTTGCGCCACGGTCGGGCTGACCGCCCGGGCAGCGGCAATCAGCTCCACCAGCAGCGGGTCGCCCTGCCGTTTTGCCACCATTGGGTCATCGACCCCACCGTGCCCTGGTGCGGCAGCGGCCGATGCCATTGCGGGGGCGCCACCATGTCCACGTGGGCGGGCGGCATGAGACTGGAGCAGGCGGACAGCGCCAGGGCAGCGACCAGGGGCGCCAGTTGAGGAAGGATTGCGGGATCATCATCATGTTGGCGTTTTTTCGTTTGGAGCGTCGTGGCAGGGACGGGGGATGAACAGCGGCTTTTGTGGATGGGGCGGATCGGGTCTTCTGTTGGGCTGCGGGCTTGTTGGGGCGCGCGACGCAGCTTCGGCAGCAGTGAGGGCCATGGGCGTAGATCCACCAGCCGGTCGCAGTAGGCATCCAGCGCGGTCTGGGAGGCGATCAGCGCGGGGCGCACGGCGTTGGTGACGTCGGTACAGATGTGCAGCATCACGCCCAGGCCGCTGATGGCCATGGCCAGCCGATGGATGTCGTCGTCGGGCTGCCGAAGCCCCAAGTGACGACACAGCGCCGAGACCCAGTGCATGGTGGGATGGCTTGATGTTGCATTCCAACTCCTGTTGCCAGATGCCGGTAGAGGCTCCAGCATTTCACGAAAGTGCAGCTTCATGCATTGCTGGATCAAGTCGCCCCTGCTTGAGGCTCCACAAAACTGCGCATCAGGTTGCGCAGCGCCCACTCCAAGGGTTGGGTCGCGTCGTCTATCAATTCGGGTGCCACGCCGGGATTGCTACGCGGGTCGGTGAACACCGCCTGGCACGAAGCCGGCCTTGTCACGAAAGTAGTAGCTGATGGAGGCGATGTTGACCTGCGCCGCCGAGGCAATCTCGCGCGTGGAGGTCTTTGAATACCCCTTTTCGGCAAACGGTTCCAACGCCGCGTCGAGCAGGCGGTTGCGGGCCTCGACACCATCGCTGCGCAGGGTCTTCGCCACGGGAGGGCAAGAGGAAAAGTGGCCTCGGACATGGGCCGCGATTCTAGCCTGGTCAAATCAAACGTTTGATTTAACTAGCCCCTGCCGAAGGTGGGGTTTTGTTACCAAGCCGTTACGGCAGGGCCGTGTGGAGGTGCCCTGCTGGCCTCCATCAAAGAGTTGCGTGAGCGCGTTTCAGCAAGTCGTCCAGAGACGCTGGCACCCGTTCAAACTCAGGCATCAAGTGCCCCAGGGTTTTTGAGCGACTTTTTGTCTTCAGAGGTCAACCGACGCTCTACTTTCTTGACATCTTCCGCAGCTGGCAGGCTCTCAGGCCGAATACCCACCGCGGCTCAGCAAATTGGCCCGGTGACGCTTGCTTACCCGCATCGTTGTTGGTGATGTACTCTGTGGAAATAATAGCCGCTCAGTGCCCAACTGGTGCGCGCGGGTGTTGAAGATGAGGATTTCGGTGGCGAAGTCTTTGGCTTTGAGAATGATGGTACAGGGCAAAGTCGGCCAGCGGGTGGTTGTCCGGCGTTCGGGTCAGCTTCATGGCCTGAGTGGATTCTCCAAACAGTGCTGGTCGCCTTTAACACTGAATGAGGGCAAGTCCTGGTTTTCCACCAGTGGTCTCGAAGATGACTTGTGGGAGTTCCTTTTCGGTTTCAGTCAGCTTTTTCAGGACGACACGCTCGGCATCGGCGGGCGCTGCTCAATCAGCTCGGCCTTGCAGGATTGGACCCGAAGTAGGTCTGAGCGAAAACGATTTCCTGCTTGCGTGGGTCGCCGTTTTGGGCGATCGGGTAACAGGCGTAGCGTGTGAGCATGATGTCGTCAATATCCGCTGGCTGCCAGAGCCCAGATCGACCATTTTGTTGGCGTCAACAAAATGGTCTGAGATCAGGATGTCAGACACTTCACAAGCGGTTTTTCCCTTGTTGATGACCGTTAATTGCGCCATTCAGAATAGCCCAACAGGTGCTGAATATCGTGCCAGCCAAAATTCCAACACCGTTATCGGCCCGCTGTGCCAAGCCCTCAGAAGGTTCTGGTGAGCCAGTTAGCAAGTTCCGGTTTTCACGGGGCTAGCCCTTCTATCAACCTGTTGAAATTAGAACAATCGTTGCCTTGAAATCAGCCTTAATCTGAAACACCTCCGTAGACCCGGCATTAGACCAGCGGCCATATCTGTCAAAAGACTTTTGTCGGCGTCGACCGAACTCACATTGCGGATGACCATGTTCGCTGCCTCCCCTTGATGTGGCAGCATCTTAGGCGAACTGGGTGCCCGTCCGGCCCGGTTTTGCAAGTTCGCGTCACCCGTTCGTTCTATCCGGGGCGGGAAATTGGTTCCCGCTCCACGGAAACCAGACCCGCGCTGGTATCCAAACAATTGGCGGGCAGCCCGACGGCGCGAAGGACGCCAGCAACGCCCCCCATCGCTTACGGCGCCTCCAGCGAGGGGTTGCCGCAATGCAGCGGGGATTGATCGACTTGGACTACCCGATGCCGGGTTCTACCGCCGGCAATCGCGAAACCTGACGGCATCTACGGCCCCGAAACGGGCAAGGTGCTCAAGCAGTTCCAGCGTGACAACAGCAACCGGTTGGTTAGCGGCGGCGTTGCGGACCGCACTTGACTTTTAGGGGCGTATGGATGATTGCTGCTGGTGACCCAGGCCAATTACAGCGCGGTCGCCGAGAACGCGGCCTCGCCCGGCAGTTGGCGGGGCCCGGCGGTTCACGACTCGCCACCACGGCTCAAGAGCGCCTGGCCCGACGCCCCAGGAGACCATCATGGTCGGTATTGATGCTGGCGCAACAAGCGACTTTGACAGCCAGAAGGCCGGGCTGACGCCGGGTGGCGTTTGAGCCCTTCACCAATAAACAGGCGGTGTTTCACCTCACCCAGGGCTACACACACCGCGTGACGCCGAGACCATCAAGCGCCTGGGTACCAGTTTCAGCACCTGGCCAGGAAAAGGCCAGGCACTGCGGGTGACGAGAGATGGGCTTCTTGCCAAACCACAACAAGTCGAAACCGTGCAGTTCTTCTACGCCGGGGAGAAGCGCAGTCCACGGCGGCATGTCGGTCGACGTTGGGCCCACGTGTTGCCCCAAGACCACTCTCTGGACAGCGAGGACCATCTGGGCCTGGACCTCGATCGATCGGTCGCCAGCCAATGGCATTTGGAAGGCGAAAACCCGGCGACCTCCCGCCTTCGTTGCCCGCTACGGTTGGGCGACGTTCAAATCAAGCCCAATTTCTTGTTTCATGTAAGGTTGATCGGCGGCTTACGTCGGTGGTGGCGTTTCGCGCCTGGGAAAGGAGTTCATTCCACTGCGTTGGTTCAAGTGGTCAATCAGCCACAACGTCATGATTCGCTGGGTCGGCGGAAAACCCGTCATGCGCAGCAATACTTCCCCTCCACCTCGTTTGGCGACGTGAAAGTCGGTCCGGTAGACACAGACGCAGTGCGAAACATCATCAAGAACCGGGCAAGCCCTTTGGCAATTTTGTGACGCGCAAGCGATCCAGGGCGTTAGTTACCGGGCGATCTGGCGGGCCGCACCGCCAATGCGGAGTGGTTCGTCAACTTGCTCGACCGACTTCTGGACCTGATCCGCAAGCCGGGCTGCTGGCGGCGGTCCGGTTGAAAGTATCGCCCTGCGTCTTCCGCAAAACTCTAGCTTACCTCTTAACGGTTGCCGTGCTGGCCGCCTGTGCCACCACCGACGCACCGCTCCCGCCCAGTATGCCAGGCGTCTGAGGGGGTGGTGCCGGGCCACACCACAAGGCCAATACGCGGTTGCGGATGCGACCATCACCCCACAGGGCGATCTCAATTTAGTGCGTGCCCAGATTCCGGCGGTGCTGGCGAGGCCAAAAGGCGCTTACCTGATCGCTGAAGGCCGGTTGCGAGTGTTTGCGGCCAATATGCAGGCGCTGGACGAAGCCGCTGGCCCCGATCTGGACGCCCCTCGCCTCTTGGCGACCAAAGCAGGCGCTTGAGCGCGGTGCCGACGCGATGGGCAACGCGGCGGTGGACACCCACCGAAGCGCCGCCGAGGGGTGATCCCGTTTCGGGGCTGGGTGCTTTCTCAAGCTCACTGGTGCCGAGCTACTCGCGCGAAGTTGCGGCGACCACCGCGGCACCGCACGGTGCGCCGGGCGTTTCTCAAGGTCTGGGTCAGACGCAGGGGCTGTGAAGCGCCGTGCCGCGCCGCGTCGACCGTCCTGAAGTTACACACAGAATTGGGCGACGCGGGCGTGGCGTCGCACGGGTTTAGCGCGATGTCTCCGAAGTAGGACAGGCCGCTGCTCTTGAAGTGTCGGAGTCACGCCTGCACCGCAATACCGATTACTTCGGGCACCTCGCCGCGCCATTCGTCGAGGCGCGTTTGAAATCAGCGGCCAGGTCCGACACGACTCGCTCACCACTGCCCAAGCCGATCCCTACCCACTCTGGCAACACGATCATGCGGATGCGGCTACTCCCAAAGCGTTGACCAGTTCGGTGCCGACGGCCAACGAGATTTTGTCGTACGTAGCTTACAGCGATTCGGTGGACACCAGCTCGCCGACCGGGCTGCTAGCCAGGCTCAGGCGCAGGCGCTCGCTCCAGCGGCAGCTTATCTTTGGGGTGCGAAGACGACGGCGCAGCGGCGCCGTCGTCGCCGTTCTTCACTCGCAGGTCAGCGTCGGTCACCGGGTGGTCAACCGCCACTGCCAGATCAGCGTGGCGCTGTCGCTAGGCCGAATGTGCGTGTCGTGCCCAGTTACCCGTGGAATGCTCGGTTTCGACCTTTAAGAACGCGGCGCCTTCCCATCTCGAATGGTGTACTGGGTGCTTGGCCCATCAGCAAGGTGGCAAAGCGCCAGGGCTCCAGGTGAGCCCCGGCGCCGCCTGACGGAAAACAGCGCCCGACAATCTTGTCGGCTTCAGGCTGGTCAGGGGCAGACCGGGGTGGCCAAGCTACCATCCACGCTCGCCAGGAGGCGAGCGGCGGTGACGCGTGAAGGCTGTGTCAGGATACGCATAGGCGTATGATGGCTCATGGATGGACACTTTACCTGGCTGCCCGGCGCGGCCTGGCAAGTGCGCCGTCCAGAAAGGTCACGCTCTGTGCCACTTGCTGTGGTCGCATCAAACCGGCGGCAACAGAAAGCGCCACTCCCAGGCGCTGATTTCGCTCAGATGGCTTAAATACTCCACTGCTTTGACGGCGGGGTGTAGCCCGTTACGAATGCGTCACCTGCAGGCGCCGGCTCCGATACGCTGCGGGCCATCTGCTGCTGCGCCGGACAGGAAACCGCGTGCCAGAGCGTGAGCTTCGTCGTAGGCGCTGGCCCGCTACTAGACCGGGGTTCAGTCGCGTCAAGGCCTCGTCCATGTAAGCGGAGCCGGCCGCCAGTAACGCGTGGCAATGGCCGGGTAGGGTTAGCGTCCGCCGGCAATACGGTTTCTACCCGCCTCGCAGCTGGGCTGCTCACTGGAATACGGAAACCGGTGGTGCGGTTGTCGTAGCCCCAGTGCAGGTTACCGGGCCTGCTTGCCACTGACGAAGCGCCGGAAAGAGTTGACGGGGTGCAAACACCAGCATCAAGTCAGACCTGGGTTTGCAAACCGGCGATAAATGGCGAAAACTCGGGGTCTCGCGCCGTCCTCCAGGCTGAAGATGTTGCGCCCACTGGTGTTCACCACACTCTGGTGCAGGTGCATCGAGCTGCCGCCTCGCCGGCAATCGGCTTGGCCATAAAAACGGCATTCAGGCTGTGCTTGAGTGCAATTTCCTTCGCCGCGTACTTGAACAGGAAGGCCTGATCCGCAACTGCCACCGGGTCACCATGCATCAAGTTGATCTCGAACTGTGTCAAACCCACTTCATGAATCCAGGTGTGAGCGCGCACCCAAACTGTCCAGCGCACCGCGAAAGCATCCCAGAACGGTGCCAGTTCATTGAGAATGTTCAGGCTGAAGGCCGACTGGCCGACCTCGGCGCGGCCGCCCCGCGCCGCCGGCGCCCGCAGCGGTTGATTGGGGTCCGCTGTTCGGCGACGTCAAGTAGAACTCGATCTCCGGCGCCACCACCGGTGTTAGCCCTGCGCGGTGACAGCGCTGCAACCCATCTTGAGCACGCAGGCGTGGCAAAACACAGGGCTCGCCATTGAGGTCCACGCAGTCATGAATGGCGACCGCGCGCGGCACGCTGGACCAGGGACGAGTTTCAGCGTGCTGAATAGTCAGGCACTAGCCGGACATCCGGGTCGGCGTCCGGAAGATCGGATCGTAGGAGTAGTCCCCTGTCACGGCCTGCATCGGGATGGCCTGGGCAATGCGCAACTCCGCGCCGGCCGCAAAGGCGCTGACCGGCATCAACTTACTGCGCGGTTAGCCGGTTATCGCAGGGAAGATGCACTCGACGTCGCGCACGCCAACTGCTGGAAGAAGGCGGTGAGCTGGTTGGTGTTGGTTCGGGTCATATCGGTGAGGTGCGAGAAGACAAGGGGCGGTGTTGTGGCGTAGCATTGCGCGGTCACCGCGATGGTTATCAGTTTTATTAGAGTTTCCCCGAAGTCGATGTGGTTCCCGGTGAGATACCCGATGACGGCCGGCGAAGCAATGGACATCGCACTACGCTTTACCGGGGGATATTCTTTACGAATCAATGTGCCGCCAATTGTGGAACGAAACTTGCTGTGGATGCTGCCCTAACCGGTGCTGAAGATAAACCCTCATTTGGAGAAGTAACTTGGTAACTTACAAGTCGCGGTGTTCGCGCAAATGTACTGCGCTGAGTGGCTGCGATTGGATCGGTTCCGACCTTGGCTGGTGCCGCAACAGTGCGCGGTTTCGACGTACTTCGCAACTGGACAACCGTTGGGCCAGTGTTGCCGTCCGCCAGATACCATGGGCGCGGTCGGCGCAACACCGGTCGCCGGAAACCACCAACAGCAGCATCACGGTCTACAACAAGGCTACAGGCGCGGTTCAATCGCGTCGACATGCCCTCGTTTTGGTTGCTGCGGGCATGCCGGGCAGTGCAGGCATTGATCAACGTGTTCTGTTTGACCGCTACACCAACCGCTGGATCTCATGATTGGCTTTGGCGGCGACCAGGGAGCACGGTCAACATCGCGGTGTCCGGCAGGCCAATGCGGGTGCTGCAAGTCCACCCAAATCGTGGTTGCACTCGGCACTACCCTGGACTATCCAACGCTGGGCATGGACGATAAAGGCGTCTACATGGGAACTCTGGGGTACGGCGACCGGGTGACCCAATGACCGTTCAAGCCTGTTCTCCATTCCGAAAGCCGACTTTGTTCGGTGGGGCGCCCACATAGTTGCAAACAAGACCTGCTTCAACCACGCCAACACGGTTGGCGGCGCCCAGAGCGTATGGCAACGTCTTGCGAAGCGGCGGTGAATTGGGATAGCAACCCTGGCGGCGATAGCCGGTGTGATGTCGGACATCCATTGATTACGGCTTTGAAATTTCATCAGATCAATGGTGTCAACGCCGCCGGCGCAACCAAGACCGCCGCCGCAATATCCGTCGTGTCGCTTTATGACGACCCGGCGCCGGCACCCCAACCCGATGGCCCGCGCTTGTGGTGGACACGCTGGATGATCGGATCTCGGGCAACGTGTACCAACACAACGGCAAGTTGTATTCTGCCAGCTACGCCCACGGTTACCACTCGGCACCATTACACGGCGGTGCGCTGGACGGTGGTCGACGCAGCCACCGGTATGGTGTGAGAGACGCAAATACGAAGGGTTCGGCTTCTACCGGGTTCCATTGCGGTCGCTTGAGCTCCAGGCAGATCGTCGTGGCCAGCCGTTCCGGCGGCGCGGACAAGGGCTGGCCGGTCGCATTGGTTTTTCTTGGCACGTTCCTTCGGGCTGGACGTGGGCGAGCTGGACCAGATTGGCGACGAACTCACCTTCGCATGGTGACGTGGATGACTACGGTGTGGCGCTCTGATATGATCGACGCCAGTTTACCGCGCCAACGTTGAGACGACTACAGCGCTGTCCCATTCCATCCGCTGGACC
>JADKEH010000016.1 GCA_016718155.1 Candidatus Rhodoferax randersensis
TGGAAGTACGCCCGTCGAACTCAAGGGCAACAACATCAGCGGCTTCAACGCGGTTGATGCCGACACCACGCCTCATCATTGAGCGTGACAACGGTAAAGGCCTGGAGCGCACCGCGCCGCAACAGCCCGGCGCGATCAGCGGACTGCCGGGCGTCCCCGCAAAATTCAAGCGCGTCTCCCAGGGTCAGCCTCCAAAAGGTCGTAGGTGCCGACGGTTTTCGTGCGCAAGATCGGTTACATCGATCTAATGGACATTCAGGACCCCAAGGGCGTGGCCAAGGTCGGCGGCAGAACGGACGCCTTTTACGCTCCTTCGCGGCGATTGAGGAACGTGGACGTGGTAGACTACAGGCACATCGTCATCGCCAACGACAACAACACACCCTACTCCAGCGGTCGCCGGCAAGGCCGCAACGGTGACGAGTTCGTCCTGCTGCACGTGCCCGTGGTGCCGAACGCCGCGCTGCAAACCCGCGGACTCACCCAACGCGGGAACACGTGGTCGGCCCGGCGGCCCGGTCATAACCGATGCGCCGAAACACAAGCGGGCGCTATGATCGGCGCACCACTATTTCACGCCGCAGACATGTCGAACCTGGCCGAACAAATTCGCGAAGCACTATCGGATGTTGCGCTGCAACGGCTGAAGCCCGCATTGATTGGTGGCCTGGCGGTGGTTGCACCAGGTTGTGCCGTGCCACCGAAACGTGGATTTCTGTGAGTACTTTTGCCCTATTCAATCAATCGGAACTCCTGAATGAACTTCTCGGATGCTACCGATGGTCACGCTGAAACGGCGCCGACCGTGCCGATGTAAGTGCGGTGCTGGTGCGGGAAGCGGGTGTGCCTTTGGGCCGACGCTGGGCAACGCGTCCGGGATCGACCCGATTGCCGAGTGGTTGGGCCTGATGGAGGTTATTACCGAAAACGCTTTGCCCAGTGCGGCTGGACACACCCTTGCCTCAGGGCGACCATTGGAAACTGCCGATAATCGTTCAGGCCAGTTTTGACCCATGCACAATCTCCGCTGCCATGCCGACGTCGCGGCCATTGGCAATGACGCGGCCGGATGCGGTGCTCTGCGTCTGCCGCTCTACGTCTTGAGCTTCACCAATAAGGAATATTAGTAATTCAATTCAAGTGAACTCGCCATGCAAAGCACCATCACCTCTAGAGGACAAACCGTTGTACCCCGCTTGCGATACGAAACCAATTGCATCTAGGCCCGGCTGATCGATTGGAATGGATACTGGATAACGGCAGCATCCGCGTGGTGCCGGTGCGTTTCCCAACCCGATAGACGCCTTCAGAGGGCAAGGCACAGGCGGCGCAACCAAGCGTCTGCTTGCCACTCGCAAACAAGACTTGGCACAGGAATGACACGGGAATGAAAAGGTCCTTGCTGGATACTTCGGCCCTGCTGACCTTGCGTGACGATGAAGCGGGGGGCCGCAGAGCAAGGCGCTGTTTTGCTGCACAAAGATCCGGAATTCAAACCGCTGCCCGTGATGCAGGAACTTCTTCCGCTCAAAGCTAGAAAGTAAATGCAAAAGCCGCGAAACCTTTATGGAATATGCCAGGCCAGCTACTGAATAAGTAGCAATTCAATAGCTATTCGGCGCTACTTCTTCGCCGGCGGCAAATTTCGTGCAACTGCCATGCGCCACTTCCGCCGCCATGCCAATGGATTCCCCCAGCTGGGGTGGGGGTGGATGGTCTTGCCAATGTCCACCGCGTCTGCGCCCATCTCGATGGCCAGGGCAATCCTTTGTTGCCTTGTATTTCACCGGCAATCACTTCTGCTGCACGCGCGCCTCGTGCACCGCAAGAGCGAGTCTGAAGAAAAAGTCTGATTGACATTTTCCCAATTCCACGGAAAATCACATCGCCGACGATATGAAGAGAATCCCAAAATTTGTCATTGATACCAATATCTTGGTGGCTGCCACGCGCAACCGGTACGGGCCATCGTTCGCATTGATGCAGATCGTTCGGTCGGGCGGGGCACGATGTGCTGTAGCCCGGCACCTTCCTGGAGTACGAGGACGTCCTCAAGCGCCCCGATCAATTGGCGGCCTCCGGCATTTGGGCAGCGACATGGACGCGATTTTGAACGAACTGGCGCGAATCATTGAACCGGTCACCACGCATTACCAATGGAGACCGCAGTTGCGAGACCCTTGCGATGAAATGGTGCTGGAGGCTGCCGCAAATGCGCAGGCCCAAGCCATCGTGACTTACAACCTGCGGGACTTTGGCCCAGCCAAACTTTTTGGCATCCCGGTACTCAACCCAGAGCAAACGTTTCAACAATTCAATCTTCCGTGGTAAAGGAGTGTCAAGCCATGAGCAGTTACGCCCTACGCTTCCCGAATCGCTCAAACAAGCCGCCAAGCGCTTGCAGCCGCTGACGACACCACCATGAACCAGTTCTTTGTGGTGGCCATTGCTGAAAAATCAGTGCCATGGAGATGCGGAAATTCTTTGAGCAGCGTGCGGCACTAAGCAGTGCGGCGCTGCCCAATCGGCATGGGACAAGTTGGCTCCAATGCCCGCTCAACCGACGATAAATGGAGTCAGTGATTGAGCATAAAAAGCCGCGCACCCTATATGGAATATGCGCGGCCAGCTACTGAATAGGTAGCAAAGGAATAGCTATTCGGTGCGACTTCTTCGCCGGCGGCACATCCGTGCAGATGCCATGCGCCTCCGGACTGTCAACAAACAGCAGCTTGGTCACGCCCTCGTCGCGCCCTGACGCATTCCACGGGAACAGACCTTCTTGACCTTGCTGCTGCGCACAAGGCCAGAGTCTTCGGTGAGGCCGACCCAGGCCACTTCGGGATCGGTGTAGGCCACGCTGGGGATGACGCGGGCGTCGAAGGCAGCGGCGGGCCCAGCTCTTTGTTGCCTTATGTTCACCGGCAATCACTTCAGCGGCCACATGCGCCTCGTGTACCGCCTTGTGCGCCAGCATGGCTGGTCCACGATGTCGCCGTTGGCGAAGATGTGCGGCACGTTGGTGCGCATCTGGATGTCGACGTTGATGAAAGCCTCGGTCTGTCACGGCCACGCCGGCTTCTCCTCGGCGGCAATCTTCCCTGCACGTCGGGTGTGCGGCCTACGGCTTCGCAACACCAGGTCGATACACCTGCGGTGCGGGGGCCGTGCCGCCCTCCACTGCTGCTGCAAACGTGACCTCAATGACCAGGCCAATGTGTGCCTGCCCAGCCAGACTGCTGGCAAGGTTGGCCAGCCAATCGCCTTGGAACGAATCGGTGTCCAGAGCCTGCACCGCATCGGCTAGCGCCGCCGCATCGGGCGCCTGACCATGGACGTTGTTCAGCAGATAGTTGGCAATGTCTGTGTTTGACGGCGTCCCTTGGCCGGTCAATACATCCCAGATCGGCAGCCGCAAGGCAGCGCCCGACAGGTCGCGCAGCGTATAACCCGCGTCGAACAAGTCGATCACCGAACCCAACAACGCCTGCTTCGAGGGGTCCAGCGCCAGCAACCCCGGCAGCACGGCGCCCACCAGCAAGGCGGTTGCACCAGCAGACTCGGTCACCGCCAGATCCAGCGCGACGCTGTGGTCGGAGAACTCAAGCCGCTCCACGTTTGTCAGCGTATCGGTTCTTTCCGTGCCGATGAGGTCGGTCAACGTAAAGCCGTCGACGGTCTTGACCAGTGTGAAGTTTGAGCGGGCGGTGCTGTACACGGCGGTGTCGGTAGCTTCGCCGCCGTCGATGCTGTCGTTGCCGGTGCCCCCGCTGAGGGTGTCTTTGCCGCCCAGGCCGGTAAGCGTGTTGTCGCCCGCGTTGCCGACGATCTGATTGTCCAGCGCGTTGCCCGAGCCAGTGAGGTTGGTGTTGCCGACCGCCAACGTGAGGTCTTCAACAAAGCTGCTCAAGGCGTAGTTGATGCTGGCAATGACCTTGTCCACCGCGCGGCCAATGTCCAGGGCCGACACATCCACAGGGCGCAGGGCGCTCAGGGCCTGCATTGCCCCGTCCGTCGCCGCCGTCCAGGGTGTCGTCTACAACCCCACCGGTGAGGGAGTCGCTGTCCGGTGTTCCCTCGATCAGGCTGCCGCCCTCGCCAATGGTGAAGAAGTGGTAGTCGACGCTGCCGGCGTAGGAAACGCCGCTCAGGTCCTCGACGCTGCCGGTGCTGAATTCGACGCTGTAGCCTGCGCTGTTGGACAGCTCCGCGCTGGGGTCGATGGTCAGCGTGGCGCCATCGAAGATCAGCCTGGGGCTATTGGCGGCGTCGAAGCTCTCCACCACCGCGCCATCGGCGTCCCTGAGCGTGATGGCGCCGCTGCCGCGCTGGATCGCTTCACTGAAGGTGGCGACGATGTTGCTGTCCACCGCCACGCCGATTGCTTCATTGGACGGGCTGATGTCCACCAGGATCGGTGGCAGTGTGCTGCTGAGCTCCGCGAGGATTTGTGCTGCCGATAGGGTGATTTCTCCAACTGGAACAGTTCGACCTGGCTGACCTGGTCGGCGCCGTCGCGGCTCAGCATCGGACCGATTTCGGCGATGGTGAAAACTGCCGTTTCGATCTGAATTGGACCTATATCGGTGATGGTGAAAACTGCCGTGTCGCTGTCGTAGGCGAACAGGTAGTCTCCTGGGTTGCCGACGTAGTGGGCGGTGTCGGTGCCGCCGCAGCCGGTCACCGTGTCGTCCCCGGCGCCACCGAAGAGGAGGTCGTCGAAGTCGCGGCTGCCGCGCACGTCTTCGATTTTGAACAGCGTGTCTTCGCTGCTATAATCGTCGCTGGCCGTGCCAAACGACAGGTTGACGACGATGCTGGCCCTTGAGTAGTAGTAATCAACCTGGTCGGTGCCGCCCAGGCCGTCGATGCTGTCGTCGCCCTCGTAGCCGGCAAAGGATTCAAATGCTCCGGTGTTGCTGCCGGTGATCGTGTCATTGAAGATCGAGCCGCCCACAGCCTCGATACTGCGCAGCACGTCGGTGTCACCAAAGCCGTCGCCGGCGGAGCTATCCAGCGAGTCGTTCAGCACGACATTGACGGCCGCCGTGGACGTTGGGCGTAGTTCGCGATGTCATAGCCCTGCCCGCCGACGATGGTGTCGCTGCCGGCATTGCCGGTGAAACTTTCGCTCAGGCCGTCGCCGACGGTCATGCCGTTGGCTGCGTTGCCGCCAGTCAGGCTGTCGCCGAACGATGAGCCGCGCCAGGATGCAATGTTTAACAGCGTATCGGTGCCGATGCCGGCGCCCGCGGCGATACCGGCGACCACGCCGTGACCAGGTTGGCCGTGATGCCACCGGTGGCGTTTCCGTAGCGGGCCTGGTCGTAACCACCGCGGCCGTCGATACTGTCGTTGCCGTCGCCGCCTTGAAAATATTCCGGCACGTCGGTTCGGTCTGAACCGAGCAAGGTGTCGTCGAACCGGCTGCTCGTGACGTTATTGAAGTTGGCCAACGTGTCGTTGCCGACATCGCTGCCCTCGGCGCCAACAGCCGTGCCTGCAGCAAAATCGACGGTGTCGCCGGCTCCGACGGCATTGAGATATACGAGACGGTTGGTGTTGTCCGCGTTGAGCGTATCGGTGATGGTGCCGCCGTCGATGGTGTCGTTGCCCTGGCCGCCCTCAAATTGTTCGAGGATCAGCGCCATGCCGCCAACAATCGTGTCGTCGAAGCCCGAGCCCAATATCAGGGCCACGTTGATCAGAATGTCGATGCCGACCGACGCATCACCAGTGACCACGCCGCTGCCCGTGCTGCCGTCGCCCTCGATGCCTGAGAGGTCGATGTTGACGCCGGAGGCAGCAGCGCCGTAGCTCACGATATTCCCGTCGGTACTGAAATTGCGGTCCAACGCCACGCCGCCGTCCAGGGTGTCGTTGCCCGCGTCGCCGACCAGGAAGTCGGCGCCGTCGCCTCCCAGCAGGTTGTCATTGCCATCGCCGCCAATCAGCAAATCATCGCCGGCGGCGGCGGTGAGGGTGTCTTTGCCTGCGAGACCCTCGATCTGGTCCGCGCCCGCCGTGCCGTTAAGCAGATTGTTGGTGTCGGAGCCGATGATCAGGTTGGGCAGGGCGGGCAGGCTGCCCGTGGCGCCGGCGAAGTTCTTCGGCGTCGCCGTCCCCTGGGTGCCGGTGCGGGAGACACTGTGTATGCCGTCGGCGGGCAGCTGCGGGTAGGCGATCGTGTCAACGTTGCCGAAGTTCAGTGTTCAGCCGTCCGCGAAAAGGAACCCGGACGGCACGATGTAGTTCGGGGTCACGATGCCCAGGTCGGCAAACCCCTGGGTTGCGATCAGCACCGTCGTATTGGCGGTGGCACTGCTCGGCAGCTCGGTGGCAAAAACGAACTGGTGCTCAAGACCACTGATTCTCGTGGCGGTGAGGGAAACACCGCTCCAGTGGGATTCTCCATCGAAGTTTCCCACACTGAGCTCGATGAACTGGATCGAGGCATCCGCGCTGGAATACAACTCGTTGATCCAGTACAAGTGAAAACTCAGGTGGCACCTCTCCCGTGATGATTTGAAGCGGCAGTTCTCCGCCTGCTTGCGAAGACAGCAGAGTATCTGCTCCCCTTTGGGCAGGGTCAAGACTGCGCCCACCAGCGCGCACTTATGAAGGCGAAACCGAAAAACCGGCCAACAAGCGGGTGGGTGCTTTGCCCGGCGTCTTGACGCCCAGGCGTGGACGGTGACATGCCACTACGGGATGTCAGACGTATTCAAGCCCCGTTTGCTGCAACCCGACCAGACCAATGTGAAGCTGCCCGGCCAGACTGCTGGCAAGGCTGGCCAGCCATTCCCCTTGGAACGACTCGGTGTCCAGCGCCTGCACCGCTGCCGCAAGCGCCGCCCCATCGGGCGCCTGAGCGTAGACGTTGGTCAGCAGATAGTTGGCAATGGCGGTGTTGGACGGCGCCGCTTGGCCGGTCAATATGTCCCAGATGGGGAGCCGCAAGGCAGCACCCGAGAGGTCGCGCAGCGAAACCCGGCGTCGAACAAGTCGATCACCGAACCCAACAACGCCTGCTTGGAGGGGTCCAGCGCCAGCGTCCCCGGCAGCACGGCGCCGACCAGCAATGCTGTTGCACCAGCAGACTGGGTCACGCCCAGATCGCGGGCAATGCTGACGTCGGAGAACTTGAGTCGCTCAATGCTGGCAAGCGTGTCTGTACCGCCCAGTGCCGACGTCACTATGCAGCCAGTGACCGTCGCGGTGACGTTGGCACTCGATTGCGTCGAGCCATAAACTGCTTGGTCGACTCCATTGCCGCCTTCGATGACATCGTCGCCCGCGCCGCCATCGAGAACATTGCCACCGGAGTCGCCGGTCAATTCGTCGTTGAAGTCGCTGCCCGCCAGATTTTCGATCCCGTTGAGGACGTCGCTGCCCGAGCCACCGGTGGCCTGCGCTCCAGCGGTAGCGAGACTGACCTGCACGGCGCTGCCGGCAAACGCGTAAGACACCGTGTCTCTTCCGCCGGATCCACCGTTGAGCACGTTGTTGCCGCTGCCGGAAAACAAGGTGTTGTCCAGATCGTTGCCGGTAGCGCTGAGATCGTCACCACCCAAGATCCTGATGTTGTCCACGGCGGCAGGCAAGGTGGCTGACCGACGCCAACACCAGGTCGATGCCGCCGTTGGGGTTCTCCACGATCACGTCGGTGGCTGCGGCGACGGTGTAGATGTCGCCGCTGATGCCGTAGCTGAAGACGTTGACGCCGGGTGTGTCGTCATCCACGATCGTGATGGTCGAGGAGGTGTTTCCAATGGTCGCGTTCACCGCACCACTCAGGTTCAGCCGGAAATGCTCCAGCCCCTCGGCCGCCGAGTATTGCGTCAGTTCAACGCGCACCACCTTGGTCGTCTCGCCAACGGCAAAGCTCCAGTGTGCCGCTGGCGTTCTCGAAGTCGTAACCCGAACCCGCCGCGCTGACACCGGCCGTCGTGTACACCACCGTCACCACGTTCTGGCCCGGCGCGCTCAGGCGCACCACGATGTCCACGTACCCGTCGCCTTCGCTCACCACCAGGTCGGCCACCGTGAGCTGCGGCAGCGACAGCGCACTGGCGTCGTTGGCACCGATTTCGGCCACACCCACACCGTCCAGGATCGTCGCGCCGCTGGCGTTGCTCAGGTTCAGGTTGAAGCGCTCCAACCCCTCGGTTGTCGCATCGTCGGTGATGTCCACCACCACCGTCTTGACCGTCTCTCCCGCGGCAAAGGTCAGCGTGCCGCTGCTGGCCGTGTAGTCGCTGCCCGCCGTCGCCGTGGCGTCGCCGGTGGCGTAGTCCACCGTCACGGTGCTGTTGCTGGTCTGCCCCTTGGGCCCGCCCAGCATCACCACGAAACTGGCCGTGCCCGCCTTCTCGTCCACCACCACGTCGCGCACGAACACGCCCGGTGTGTCCGCCAGCGTGTCGTTGTCCACGATGCTCACCATCGCCGTGGCCTTGGCGATCGTCGCGTTCACCGCACCACTCATGTTCAGCCGGAAATGCTCCAGCCCCTCGGCCGCCGAGTATTGCGTCAGTTCAACGCGCACCACCTTGGTCGTCTCGCCAACGGCAAAGCTCAGCGTGCCGCTGGCGTTCTCGAAGTCGTAACCCGACCCCGCCGCGCGGACACCGGCCGTCGCATACACCACCGTCACCACGTTCTGGCCCGGCGCGCTCAGGCGCACCACCGATGTCCACGTAGCCGTCGCCTTCGCTCACCACCAGGTCGGCCACCGTGAGCTGCGGCAGCGACAGCGCCCTGGCGTCGTTGGCACCGATCTTCGCCACGCCCACACCGTCCAGGATCGTCGCGCCGCTGGCGTTGCTCAGGTTCAGGTTGAAGCGCTCCAAGCCCTCGGTTGTCGCATCGTCGGTGATGTCCACCACCACCGTCTTGACCGTCTCTCCCGCGGCGAAGGTCAGCGTGCCGCTGCTGGGCGTTTGGTCGCTGCCCGCCGTCGCCGTGGCGTCGCCGGTGGCGTAGTCCACCGTCACCGTGCTGTTGCTGGTCTGCCCCTTGGGCCCGCCCAGCATCACCACGAAACTGGCCGTGCCCGCCTTCTCGTCCACCACCACGTCGCGCACGAACACGCCCGGTGTGTCCGCCAGCGTGTCGTTGTCCACGATGCTCACCATCGCCGTGGCCTTGGCGATCGTCGCGTTCACCGCACCACTCAGGTTCAGCCGGAAATGCTCCAGCCCTCGGCCGCCGAGTATTGCGTCAGTTCAACGCGCACCACCTTGGTCGTCTCGCCAACGGCAAAGCTCAGCGTGCCGCTGGCGTTCTCGAAGTCGTAACCCGACCCCGCCGCGCTGACACCGGCCGTCGCATACACCACCGTCACCACGTTCTGGCCCGGCGCGCTCAGGCCGTCTCTCCCGCGGCAAAGGTCAGCGTGCCGCTGCTGGCCGTGTAGTCGCTGCCCGCCGTCGCCGTGGCGTCGCCGGTGGCGTAGTCCACCGTCACGGTGCTGTTGCTGGTCTGCCCCTTGGGCCCGCCCAGCATCACCACGAAACTGGCCGTGCCCGCCTTCTCGTCCACCACCACGTCGCGCACGAACACGCCCGGTGTGTCCGCCAGCGTGTCGTTGTCCACGATGCTCACCATCGCCGTGGCCTTGGCGATCGTCGCGTTCACCGCACCGCTCAGGTTCAGCCGGAAATGCTCCAGCCCCTCGGCCGCCGAGTATTGCGTCAGTTCAACGCGCACCACCTTGGTCGTCTCGCCAACGGCAAAGCTCAGTGTGCCGCTGGCGTTCTCGAAGTCGTAACCCGACCCCGCCGCGCTGACACCGGCCGTCGTGTACACCACCGTCACCACGTTCTGGCCCGGCGCGCTCAGGCGCACCACGATGTCCACGTACCCGTCGCCTTCGCTCACCACCAGGTCGGCCACCGAGATTGCGACTGCCATACAACCCCCCAATTTGTTCGTGTAGATCGAGGGCAAATCGTATCGTGACCGCCTGCGGCAGGGAAGGGCCGGCGCTAAGGGTAATCCATTGGTTTGTCAGGTTAAATGCTGTCTATGCCCCTGCACCTGTTCAGATCCAGCCACCGCGTCACGCGCCGCGACAGGTCACGCACGTTGCCATCCACCAGATCCCCTGCGATGGCCACCCTATCGGCGCCCAGGCTGTTGACCCAGGCGCCAATGAAGTCGGCAGGCATCGTGACGGCGAGAACAGCGGCAGGACGCCCGTGTCTGCACCGGGCCGTGCGTGCGTGGCCGCCGGGTCAGGGGTGGGCGGTCAGCCGACAAACGCAGGCAGCAGCAGGGAGACACACGGCACCGGGGTGATGGAAATCTATCTGCTCGCAACTGCCAAGGCATCGCGTCTGGACCACAAGCCGCGTACGTGGCGCCGTGCGGTGACGATTCAACCCAGCAACTCGTGCAGGGCATCGTGGCTGGCCTCGATGGCGGTCAGGCGCGCCCGCTCCCGTGGCCCGGCGAGCTCGAACACGCGCGAAGTCAGCAGATGGCAAATGCCGATCACCGCGCCATGGTCGTCCAACGGGGTGTCCGATGCGGAGGATAGGAGGATAGGAGGATAGGAAATTCAACCGCATGAGACCAAGTATGGCACGGCTTTGTGACGTAAAAATGCCTTGGTCTGCTGTGGTTTGATCGCGCACAGCCACCCGGTGCCGAGCCTGCGGCCCAAAGTTCCGTGTTGGGTCTTGCGCGCACGCAGCTGCTCCCCGCAGCATTCGAAATCACTGCTTCAGGCCCTCACCCAGTGACGCGCTGGACCACCTCGTAGTCTGGAACAAATTGTGCCGCCCCATCCCATTCAGTTGCCCAATTTGGCTCGATTTGGCTGCCCTCACCCACCTGCGCATCACAGTCATCCCACAAAGGCGGCCCACGTGCCGGGGATATGCGCGGCGGCTCGCAATCTGCCCCGATGTGGTCCAGGATGTGCCGGATATCGGCACTGTGCGTGATGAAGGCGATGATGCGCATCTGGCCACCACACAGTGGGCACAAGAGCGGGAACACTTCGTAAATGCGGGCAATCAAAACAGCCCACAGGTAGTGGGCCGGGCGTTTGGGCGGCACGGGCTCGGGCGTGGGCGTGACTGCGTTGCCCGGCAGTGACAGTGTTGGAGCGGACGCACCAAGACCCGTGCTGGTCGGTCCGGCCTGCGCTGCAGCCGACGGTGCCGCTGCGCCCTGCGCTATTGCCGTCACCGCCGCCCTGAGCGGTGAGTTTGGAGCCAGTACACCCTAATAGCGATGCCGGTGCGTGCGCGGCGGTGGCACCAGGGCGGCAATACGGTCGATCAGCTCCAGTGGTGTGAGTGCAGTTCATCCGCCTTGGCGCCGCGCTTGTCACTGCTGGGTTCACTTTGCTGTTTCGCGCAGCGGTACACCAAAGCTGCACCCGTCTTGCGAAGACGATCCATGGCAAAGGGCGGGCGGGCGCAGTAGCGCAGCAGCCGCTCCAGGGCAGCACGGTCGTGCGCTTCGATGCAGACTCCCGCGTCCACCGAGAAGCCGCTGTGGGCGTAGGCCAGCATGTCTTTGGCATCACAGCTCTCCAGCAGGCCCCGGCCGACGAAGGCGCGCAGGATGCGTTTTTGCAGGGTAGTCTGCACCTGGGCCACGCCAACCTGGTCGATACCGATGGCCGGGTGGAATACGACACTCGCCAGCGTTTGCGCAATAACCCGCAAGAAAATGCGCAGCACCATGTTCAGCACCGCCCCGTCGCGCTGCATGAAGTAGCGCAACCGCTTTGGCACCGACAGCACCCACTGGCGCACCGGCAGGCGGGGGAAGACGTGGTCTGTCAGGTGTGCCGCCGTCTCTACCATGCGCCGTGTGTTGCACGAGGGGAACACACCCCGGCCTTTGCAGGAAAAGGCCACGAAGTAGTCGTGCCCGCAGTCACCACAGCAAGCGCGGGCAAAGCCATGGGCAAAGATGCCGCACTCCAGATATTTGGCAAACGCTTTGCGCACGAAGGGCTTGGGCGTGTGGTGATCACCCTGCCCGTCAAACTTGCCCGCGCTGGCCAGCTCCAACCAGGTCTCGAAGTGCTCGGCTATGGTTTGGTACAGCAGCGTGCGTTCGGGGTGGCGCGGGTTGTAGAGTTTGGGTTTGACGGACATAAGCACGCAAAGCACAAGGCCCGAACTGTTGCCAGTTCGGGCCTTGTCAGGGTGGCTTGGCGGCTGGCTTACTTGCGCGCCGGCGGCACATCCGTGCAGCTGCCATGCGCAATCTCCGCCGCCATGCCAATGGATTCCCCAAGCGTGGGATGCGGGTGAATCGTCTTGCCAATATCCACCGCGTCCGCGCCCATCTCAATCGCCAGCGCAATCTCGCCAATCATGTCACCCGCATGGGTGCCGACCATGCCGCCGCCCAGGATCTTGCCGTGGCCGTGCGCCTCGGGTGAATCGTCAAACAGCAGTTTGGTGACGCCTTCGTCGCGGCCATTGGCAATGGCGCGGCCCGATGCGGTCCAGGGGAACAGGCCCTTCTTGACCTTGATGCCTTGGGCCTTGGCCTGGTCTTCGGTCAGGCCCACCCAGGCCACTTCGGGGTCGGTGTAGGCCACGCTGGGGATGACGCGGGCGTTGAAGGCGGCAGCGGCCAGTTCCTTGTTGCCTTGCAGTTCACCGGCAATCACTTCAGCCGCCACATGCGCCTCGTGCACCGCCTTGTGCGCCAGCATGGGCTGGCCGACGATGTCGCCGATGGCGAAGATGTGCGGCACGTTGGTGCGCATCTGGATATCGACGTTGATGAAGCCACGGTCGGTGACGGCCACACCGGCCTTGTCGGCGGCGATCTTCTTGCCGTTGGGCGTGCGGCCCACGGCTTGCAGCACCAGGTCGTACACCTGCGGTGCAGGCGCAGTGCCGCCCTCTTCCGCTGAGGCAAACGTTACTTCAATGCCTTCGGGTAAGGCGCGTGCACCTACCGTCTTGGTCTTGAGCATGATGTTGTCAAAGCGCTTGGCGTTCATCTTCTGCCAGATCTTGACCAGGTCGCGATCAGCGCCCTGCATCAGGCCGTCCAGCATTTCCACCACATCCAGGCGCGCGCCCAGGGTGCTGTAGACCGTGCCCATTTCCAGGCCGATGATGCCCCCGCCCAGGATCAGCATGCGCTTGGGGACTTCTTTCAAAGCCAGGGCACCGGTGCTGTCCACCACGCGCGGGTCTTCGGGCATGAAGGGCAGGCGCACGGCTTGGCTGCCCGCCGCGATGATGCCCTTTTTGAACGCGATGACTTTCTTGGTGCCGGTCTTGTCTTGGCTGGTGCCGGTGGTTTCTTCCACCTCTACATGGTGGGCACCGACAAAAGCACCGTAGCCGCGCACCACCGTGACCTTGCGCATCTTGGCCATGGCGGCCAGGCCGCCGGTGAGTTTGCCGATGACTTTTTCTTTGTGGCCGCGCAACTTGTCGATGTCCAGCGTCAGCGCGCCATAGTCCACTCCCAACGCGGACAGGTGGCTTACCTCGTCCATCACTGCGGCCACGTGCAGCAGTGCCTTGGACGGAATGCAACCGACGTTCAGGCAGACACCGCCCAGTTGGGCATAGCGCTCGACCAGAATCACTTTTAGACCCAGGTCGGCCGCGCGAAACGCAGCGCTGTAACCACCGGGTCCGCCACCGAGCACCAACAGGTCGCAGTCCTGGTCGACAGTGCCGGCAAAGCTGGTGGCCGCCGGGGCAGCATTGGCGCCATTGGTTGCTACTGAATTAGCAGCAACCGAGACAGGCACAGCGGGGGCTGCAGCCTGATTTGACGCTGGAGCTGGCACTGTTCCCGTGGCACCAGCATCGTCGGCCGCTTCCAGTAACAGCACCAGCGACCCCTCCTTCACCTTGTCGCCCAACGCGACCTTGAGCTCCTTCACCACACCAGCGTGGCTGCTGGGGATCTCCATGGAGGCTTTGTCACTCTCCACGGTGATCAGACTTTGCTCGGCCTTGATGCGGTCGCCGGGTTTGACCATCAGCTCAATAACGGTGACTTCAGCAAAATCGCCAATGTCGGGAACTTTAATTTCTAGGGTTGCCATGATGGTCTCTTTAAGGATGCTTTAACTTGATCGTGAACACTTCTGTCGGCCCACCCGAGTTCTTGTCGAACTCGCAACCCGCCTGTATGCCAATGCTGGCGACTTCACGCGCGGTCTTGGCCTTGTCCCAGGACGCATACATGGCGCCCAACGCAAAACTGCGTCCCGAGCCAATGCCCCAGAACTGGTTGAACTCGAACACTTCGCGGTAGCTGTACAGGCCGTAGATGCCGGTTGCATTGGCGATGACCACGCTGAACTGGCTCGACTCATACGGGTCGTTGTCGTCTTCCTTGGTTTGCAGATAGAAGGACTCCTTGAGCAGCGGATGCAGCTTGGTGAAGGTGTCAAACACCTCGTCCTTGCTGCCCAGCTTGAGTTGATCCTTGGGCAAGGCGATCATGGCCTTGCGCAGCACCGGAAAATGCGCCACGGTGCCAGCGATGCCGACATAGCTGGGGCCGCCAACCGTATCTACCTTGAACAGCTTGCTATTGGGCTCGTACCGGTGGCTCAGGCGCGTATCGCCAAAAGTCACCATGGTGTCGGCGGCAATGGCCACCTGTCCAGCCTTCTTCACCACAACGACGGTTGTCATGAATGTGGCCCCCACGCTCCGCCGCTGCGCGGGTCGCTGCCCCCCAAGGGGGCCTCAGTCGCCTTGGGGCGGCCCGGCGTCGACTGGTGCCTCTTCACAGCAGCACGCGACGGAAGTCGCCCAGGATCTGCCCCAAGTAAACGTTGAAGCGCGCCGCGGCCGCTCCGTCGATCACGCGGTGGTCCCAGGTCAGGCTCAGCGGCAGCATCAGGCGCGGCTGGAAGGCCTTGCCATCCCACACCGGCTCGGTGGTGGAGCGGCAGACGCCCAGAATCGCCACCTCGGGCGCATTGATGATCGGGGTGAAATAGCGCCCGCCGATCCCGCCCAAACTGGAGATGGTGAACGTGGCCCCGCTCATCTCGGCCGGGCTCAGCTTGCCGTCGCGCGCCTTCTTGGCCAACTCACCCATCTCCTGGCTGATCTGGAAAATGCCTTTTTTGTCGGCATCCTTGATCACCGGCACCATCAGACCGTTGGGCGTGTCCGCAGCAAAGCCAATATGCCAGTAGTTCTTGTAGATGAGTGCATCACCATCCAGGGAACTGTTGAACTCGGGGTATTTCTTGAGCGCGGCCACGCAGGCCTTGATCAGAAAGGCGAGCATCGTCACCTTCACACCGCTCTTCTCGTTCTCTTTGTTGGTGGAAACGCGAAACGCCTCCAGATCGGTGATGTCGGCATCGTCATGGTTGGTGACAGCCGGAATCAGAACAGCGTTGCGCAACAGGTTGGCGCCACTGATCTTCTTGATGCGACTCATATCCTTGCGCTCAATGGGGCCGAACTTGGCAAAGTCCACCTTGGGCCAAGGGATCAGGCCCAGCCCAGCGCCGTCGCTGGCGCCACCGGCGGGGGCCTTGGGGGCGCTGGCAGCCATTGCCCGGGTTTGCGCCGCGCCGCTCATCACCGATTTGGTGAAAGCGTGCACATCGTCCTGCGTGATGCGGCCTTTGGGGCCGGCGCCCTTGACCTCGTCAAGCGGAACGCCCAGTTCACGCGCGAGCTTGCGCACCGACGGGCTGGCATGGGGCAAGCCCGTCGGCGCGACCGTTGGATTGTGTGCGGGCAGCGGCGCACTGGCGCTGGCCGCCGTGACGGGCGCAGCGCCGACACTGACGCCGGCCTGCGGCACCACGGCCGCAACGGCTGCAACGGTCGCCGGTGCCGACACGGCCACCGCGCTACCTTCGAGCACGGCCAGCAGGTCACCGATGTTGACCTTGTCACCCACTTTGACCAACAGGTCCTTGATCACGCCCGCCGCGCTGGAGGGAATCTCCATTGAAGCCTTGTCGGACTCAACGCTGATCAGGGATTGCTCAAGCTTGACGCTGTCGCCCACCTTGACCATGACTTCGATCACCGTCACGTCCTTGAAGTCGCCGATGTCGGGCACGCGCACTTCAACCGGGCCCGTGGCCGCAGGCGCCACGGCAGCGACCGCGACCGGCGCGGCAGGCGGGACGGCGGGCGGGGCGGCTGGCGAAGTGGGCGCGGCGGCAGCCACTGGCGCTGGCGCTGGCGCGGCGGCCACACCTGCCACCTCCAGCATCAGCACCACCGAGCCCTCGGCGACCTTGTCGCCCAGGCTCACTCGCAGCTCTTTCACCACCCCGGCGTGGCTGGAGGGGATCTCCATCGAGGCCTTGTCCGACTCGACCGTCAGCAAGGATTGGTCCACCGTCACGCTGTCGCCGGGCTTGACCATCAGCTCGATCACCGTCACTTCCGCGAAGTCACCAATATCGGGGACTTTGATTTCGATTGTCGCCATGTTCTTCTTCCTTACGCGTACAGCGGGTTGATGGTGTCGGTCTTGATGCCGTATTTGGCGATAGCTTCGCTGACGCGAGCGACCGGCACGCTGCCCTCTTCGCTGAGCGCCTTGAGCGCAGCCACCACGATGTAGTGGCGGTTCACCTCGAAGTGTTCGCGCAGCTTGGCTCTGAAGTCGCTGCGGCCAAAGCCGTCCGTGCCCAGTACTTTGTAGGTCCGCCCCTTGGGTATGTAGGGCCGAATCTGTTCGCCGAAAACCTTCATGTAGTCAGTGGCGGTGACGACCGGGCCGACGTGCTTTTCCAACTGTTGCGCCACAAAAGGCACGCGCGGCTCGCTCTGCGGGTGCAGCAGGTTGTAGCGCTCGCAATCCTGGCCATCGCGCGCCAGTTCGTTGAAGCTAGGGCAGCTCCAGACGTTGGAGCCCACGCCCCAGTCCAGCGCCAGCAACTCCTGTGCCGCCAGCGACTCGCGCAGAATCGCGCCTGAGCCCAGCAATTGCACGCGGGGGGTCATCTTGGGACCTTCCTTGCACAGGTACATGCCCTTGATGATTTGTTCTTCGGTGCCCGCGGTTAACCCCGGCATAGGGTAGTTTTCGTTCAGGAGTGTGATGTAGTAGAAAACATCTTCCTGCTTCTCGACCATGCGCTTCAAGCCGTGGTGCAGGATGACACCCACCTCGTGCGCAAAGGTGGGGTCGTAGCTGACGCAGTTGGGCACCGTGTTGGCCAGAATCTGGCTGTGCCCGTCTTCATGCTGAAGGCCTTCGCCGTTGAGCGTGGTGCGCCCGGAGGTGCCGCCCAGCAGGAAACCTCGCGCCAGCATGTCGCCGGCCGCCCAGGCCAGGTCGCCAATGCGCTGAAAGCCGAACATCGAGTAGTACACGAAGAACGGCAACATGATGCGGTTGCTGGTGCTGTAGCTGGTGGCTGCCGCAATCCAGCTGGCCATGCCGCCAGCCTCATTGATGCCTTCTTGCAGAATCTGCCCGGCCTTGTCTTCGCGGTAATACATCACCTGGTCTTTGTCCACCGGCGTGTAGTTCTGGCCAGCCGGGTTGTAAATGCCAATCTGCCGGAACAGCCCCTCCATGCCAAAGGTGCGCGACTCGTCCACCACAATGGGCACCACGCGCGGGCCCAGCGCCTTGTCGCGCAGCAGCGTGGTCAGGAAGCGCACATAGGCTTGCGTGGTGGAAATCTCGCGCCCCTCGGGCGTGGCTTCCAGCACCGACTTGAAGGTATCGAGCGAGGGCACGGTAAATTGCTCATCGGCCTTGCTGCGGCGGTGCGGCAGGTAGCCACCCAAAGCGGCACGGCGCTCGTGCAGGTAGCGCATCTCGGGGGTGTCGTCGGCCGGTTTGTAGAACGGCAATTTGCCAATCTCGCTGTCGGGAATGGGGATGTTGAATCGATCGCGAAACGTCTTGATGTCTTCGTCGGTCAGCTTCTTGGTCTGGTGCACATTGTTTTTGCCCTCGCCCGCCTTGCCCATGCCAAAGCCCTTGACGGTCTTGGCCAGCACCACGGTGGGCTGCCCGGTGTGCTTGGTTGCGGCGTGAAAGGCCGCGTACATCTTTTTGTTGTCGTGCCCGCCCCGGCGCAGCGCCCAGATGTCGTCGTCGCTCATCTTGGAGACCATCTCCAGCGTGCGCGGGTCGCGGCCAAAGAAATTCTTGCGCACAAAGGCGCCGTCGTTGGCCTTGAAGGCCTGGTAATCGCCATCCAGCGTGTCCATCATGACCTTGCGCAGCGCGCCGTCTTTGTCGCGCGCCAGCAGCGGGTCCCAGTCGCTGCCCCAAATGACCTTGATGACGTTCCAGCCAGAGCCCCGGAATTCACCTTCAAGCTCCTGAATGATCTTGCCGTTGCCACGCACCGGGCCGTCGAGCCGCTGCAGGTTGCAGTTGACCACGAACACCAGGTTGTCGAGCTTCTCGCGCGCGGCCAGGCCGATGGCGCCCAAGCTTTCTACCTCGTCCATTTCGCCGTCGCCACAAAACACCCAGACCTTGCGGTTCTCGGTGTTGGCAATGCCGCGCGCGTGCAGGTATTTGAGAAACCGGGCCTGGTAAATCGCCATCAAGGGGCCCAAACCCATGGAGACGGTGGAAAACTGCCAGAAGTCAGGCATCAACTTGGGGTGTGGGTAGCTCGACAGGCCCTTGCCATCGACTTCCTGGCGGAAGTTGAGCAACTGCTCTTCGGTCAGTCGCCCCTCCAGGTAGGCGCGGGCGTACACCCCAGGGGCCGAATGACCCTGAATAAACAGGCAGTCACCACCGTGCTCTTTGCCGGGCTCCGAACATTCGGCGTGCCAGAAGTGGTTAAAGCCGGCGCCAAACATATGTGCCAGCGAGGCAAATGAACCAATGTGGCCGCCCAGATCGCCGCCGTCGGCAGGATAGTGGCGGTTGGCTTTGACCACCATGGCCATGGCGTTCCAGCGCATGTAAGCACGCAGGCGACCCTCCAACGCCAGGTTGCCGGGCGGGTGCTCTTCTTGCCCGAGCTCGATGGTGTTGACATAGCCCGTGTTGGCCGAAAACGGCATGTCGATGCTGCTCTGGCGCGCATGCTCCAGCAGTTGTTCCAGCAGGAAGTGGGCGCGCTCGGGGCCCTCACTCTGGATCACGGCGGACAGGGCGTCCATCCACTCGCGGGTTTCGGTGAAATCAGCGTCGGCGACGCTGATTGGGGCGTTGTTGGCGGGAACGGCTGACATGCTTGTCTCCTGTGGTCTATCGCGTAATTTAGTGCAGAGTCCCTAGTTTCGCACAACTTGCAACATATTTCAACATATGCTTTGCCATTTCATAATATGGCATTTGAAAACGATCCAACAAACCGGTCAGTCAGCCCAGAGCGACGCACGCCACCCCTACAACCGTCCCCTACACTTCGGGGATGCCCCTGAGCCAACCCATCCCCCTGCCTGAGCCGCGCAAGCTGTCCGCGCTGGCGGCGCTGCGCGCGCGCTGGTGGCGCTTGTCGCCACAGGGCCAGGACCGGTTTGCGGTGTTGGCGCCCCTGGCATCCGTGGTGCTGTTCCTGACCGCCATCGCAGCGTCGTTTGCGTACCTGCGGCTGGAAGAGATCCACCGCGACCAAGAGGCCGTCCAGCGCGACGTGGAATACACGCAGCAGCGTCTGCGGCTGCACCTGCTGGAGCGGCAGGAACAACTGATGCGCATTGCCCGGGAAATCTCCAACCAGGAGATAGACGCGGATGATCTGCCCGCACGGGCCGAATCCCTGACCAACCTGCATCCGGAGCTTCAAAGCCTGAGCTGGATTGACGCACGGCAGCGCGTCAAGGTCAGCTACAGCACCGCCAGCCTGGGCAACAACCAGTTACCCCCGACTGGAGCCAGCCTAAAGGCCGACGAAATACAAACCAACTTTGGCCTGGCGCGCGATTTACAGCAGCCAATCTATGCGCAACCCGCCGCCGCCGCCGATGTGCCCGGTACGCTGCAGCTGCACATCCCGCTGACATCCCGGGGCCGATTTGCCGGTGTACTGCTGGCCGAGTATTCCGTGGACGGACTGTTTCGCTACGGTGTCCCTGCGGAGGTGACCGCGCGCTACGCGGTGTCGCTGCGTGACGCCAAGGGTGCGCTGCTGGCAGGCACCGTCATCCCAACAAAAAGATCGAACGCCATACAGATGCCCTGGGCCAGCCCACCCATCGAGTACGAGGTCCCGGTCTCCCCGGTCGGCAATGGTCTGCTGATTCGTGCCCAGGCCTATCGCACATCGCTGGGGGTGATCGGTAGCGGCCTGTTCTGGCTGGTCAGCGTGCTCAGCGTCATGACGGCCTGGATGCTGCTGGCCAACTGGCGCCATACCCGCAGGCGCATGCAGGCGCAGAAGGAACTGATGTCGGAGACCAACTTCCGCCGCGCCATGGAGAACTCGATGCTGACCGGCATGCGGGCGCTGGACCTGCAGGGCCGCATCACCTACGTCAACGCCGGTTTTTGCCAGATGACCGGCTTGAGCGAGGCCGAACTGGTTGGTCGCACCGCCCCCTTTCCGTACTGGCCCGACGAGGACCGCGAGACGCTGAACGCGCGGCTGGAAGACGAATTGGCTGGTCGCATCACTCCGGGAGGCATTCAGGTGCGGATCAAGCGCCGCGACGGGACGCTGTTCGACGCGCGCCTGTATGTGTCGCCCTTGATTGACGCCCGGGGTGCGCAGACCGGCTGGATGACCTCCATGACCGACATCACCGAGCCCAACCGCATTAGGGAGCAGCTCTCGGCCTCGTACGAACGCTTTACCACCGTTCTGGAGGCGCTGGACGCGTCGATTTCGGTGGCGCCACTGGGCAGCGACGAGCTGCTCTTTGCCAACAAGCTATACCGGCTCTGGTTTGGCGTGCAAACTGGGGGACACCTGCAGTTGGTGGCGCAGGCAGGGGTGCCCATGACCAAACCCAGCGACGAGGCGCTGGACGATGTTGATGCCTTCGCCGGATTGCCGACCGAAACCTTGCCGGAGGCCGAGACTGAAAGCGCCGAGATCTATCTCAGCGAGCTCGACAAATGGCTGGAGGTGCGCACGCGTTACCTGAGCTGGGTCGACGGACGCCTGGCCCAAATGGTGATTGCCACCGACATCACGGCCAGACGCCACGCCGAAGAACAGGCAGCCGCCCAAACCGAACGCGCCCAGAACGCCAGCCGCCTGATCACCATGGGCGAGATGGCCTCCAGCGTGGCGCACGAGCTCAACCAGCCGCTCACCGCCATCAACAACTACTGCAACGGCATGGTGTCGCGGATCAAGGCGCACCAGATCAGCGAGGAAGACCTGCTCGGCGCGCTGGAAAAAACCGCCAAGCAAGCGCACCGGGCCGGCCAGATCATTCAGCGCATTCGCTCCTTCGTCAAACGCAGCGAACCCAATCGCAGCATCTCGGTGGTCAGCAACATGGTCGAGGAAGCGGTGGAGCTGGCCGAGATTGAGCTGCGCCGTCGCAACGTGCGTCTGCGCCATTACGTGGCTGCGCGCTTGCCGACGCTGATGGTGGACCCGATCCTGATCGAGCAAGTGCTGGTGAACCTGCTCAAGAACGCCGCCGAGTCGATCGATGCCGCGCAACGCCCCACCGCCCGGCGCAGCGTTGAGCTGCGCGTGGTACCCACGCAAATCGATGGCAAGCAGTTGGTGGAGTTTTCGGTAACCGACTCGGGACAGGGTCTGGCACCTGAAGTGATGGGGCGCCTTTACGAGGCCTTTCACTCCACCAAGTCCGATGGCATGGGCATCGGGTTGAGCCTGTGTCGCTCGATCGTCGAATCCCATCAAGGTCATATCAAGGCCGAGAACCTCTACAATGGCCCCGAAATAACCGGGTGCTGTTTTCTTTTCCGGATCCCAGTGGCAGAGACCGATCGTTCGTTGGACATCGATCAGCGCAGTTCCCTCAAGTCAACAAGGTAGAGCATGAGTTTGATACCCAAGAAAGGCACCGTCTATGTCGTTGATGACGACGAGGCCGTGCGAGACTCGCTGCAATGGTTGCTCGAGGGCAAGGATTACCGGGTACGCTGCTTTGAATCGGCCGAGACCTTCCTCGGCCGTTACGACGCCCGCGAAGTGGCCTGCCTGATCGTCGATATCCGAATGGGCGGCATGACCGGGCTGGAACTGCAGAACCGCCTGCTCGAATCGCGCAGTCCGCTGCCCATCGTCTTCATCACCGGCCACGGCGACGTGCCCATGGCAGTCGACACCATGAAGAAGGGCGCGATGGATTTCATCCAAAAGCCCTTCAAGGAAGAGCAACTGGTGGCCTTGGTGGAGCGAATGCTTGACCATGCCAAGGGTGCCTTCGCCGAGCACCAAAGTGCTGCCAGCCGCGATGCCCTGATGGCCCGGCTGACCCTGCGCGAAGCCCAGGTGCTGGAGCGCATCGTCGCCGGTCGGCTCAACAAACAAATCGCCGACGACCTCGGGATCAGCATCAAAACGGTGGAGGCGCACCGCGCCAACATCATGGAAAAGCTCAGCGCCAACACCGTGGCGGACTTGCTCAAGATCGCCCTGGGACAAACCGCCACCAAAGCCTGATGCTATTGTTCGTATAGCAAACTGCGCCCGCCGGTTGCCAACCAGCGGGCGTTTTCAATTGAGAGTAGAAAATCATGACCACACCATCCTCGGGCCAACTCATTGATGGCGTTGCCCTTTCAGCCAAACTCCGCGCCGACGTGGCAACACGGGTTCAGGCGCTCCAGGCACGCGGCGCAACACCGGGACTAGCGGTGATTCTGGTCGGCGAGGATCCGGCCAGCGCGGTCTATGTGCGCAACAAGGTCAAGGCCTGCGCCGACACCGGCATTCGCTCGGTGTTCGAGAAGTACGAGACCACACTGCCCGAAGCCGAGCTGCTGGCGCGCATTGCCGCGCTCAATGCCGACCCGAGCGTGCACGGCATTCTGGTCCAGATGCCGCTGCCCAAGCACATCAACCCGCACAAGGTGATCGAGGCCATCTCCACCGCCAAGGATGTCGATGGCTACGCCACCCTGAGCGCCGGCGAACTGATGACCGGCCAGCCAGGTTTTCGGCCCTGCACACCCTATGGCTGCATGAAGCTGATCGAAAGCACCGGCCTTGATCTGCGCGGCAAACACGCGGTGGTTATCGGTCGCAGCAATACCGTGGGCAAACCCATGGCCTTGCTGCTGCTGCAGGCCAATGCCACGGTCACCGTCTGTCACAGTGCCACCGCCGACATCGGTCACCACACGCGCCAGGCCGATGTGATCGTGGCCGCCGTGGGCAAGCGCAACGTGCTCACCGCCGACATGGTCAAACCCGGCGCGGTGGTGATCGACGTAGGCATGAACCGCAACGACGAGGGCAAGCTGTGCGGCGACGTGGACTTTGCCAGCGTGCGAGGCGTGGCCAGCCACATCACCCCGGTGCCTGGCGGTGTTGGCCCGATGACCATCACCATGCTGCTGGTCAACACCTTGGAAGCGGCCGAACGCACCGCCGCATGAATTGAATCCGCCGTGCCACGCCATGGCTCATTCCAACGACACGTCATTGCGAGCCTCCTCAACCTGGGCCAATACCGCACACGGACCTTGAACCCGCATCGTCATCGCGAGGCCGCAGGCCGTGGCGATCCACGTGTTTTGGGGCCCTGGATTGCTTCACTTCGTTCG
Organism: Candidatus Rhodoferax randersensis; assembly: GCA_016718155.1. GTDB lineage: Bacteria > Pseudomonadota > Gammaproteobacteria > Burkholderiales > Burkholderiaceae_C > Rhodoferax_D > Rhodoferax_D randersensis. Next base: position 23,623 of record JADKEH010000016.1, read on the forward strand.
CAATTACGAATACCGCGCGGCAGTCCATAGGTTCAGAGGTCCTGGATTGCTTCACTTCGTTCGCAATGACGACCGGTTCATGGAAAGCCTCGTTCCCCGTCATTGCGAGCGCAGCGCGGCAATCCACCGTTGTGGGCCTATCCTGCATGGATCGCCACGGCCTTTGGCCTGGCGATGACGAACCAACGCAACTTCCTGAATAATGCAGGCTCTCACTCCGTCGGGTTAAACCGGCAAGAAACTCATGACCACCAACCCCCTGCTAGATTTCCGCGATCTGCCTCTGTTCGACCAGATCGAGCCTGATCAGATTTCGCCTGCCATCGACATCCTGCTGCAAGACGCCAACCAGGCGCTGGAGGCGGTCACGCGGCCCGACTTTCCGGCCACCTGGCTTGACATTGCCCGGACTCTGGACGTCAGCACCGAGCGCCTGAGCCGCGCCTGGGGCGCCGTCAACCACCTCAACGCCGTGGCCGACACACCCGAGCTGCGCGCCGCCTACAACGAGGCACTGCCCAAGGTGACCGAATTCACCACCCGCCTGGGCGCCGACGAGCGCCTGTATGCCAAGTACAAGGCGATCGACCCCGCCACCCTCAACGCCGAGCAGCGTCAGGCTCACCACAACGCTCTGCGCAACTTTGTGCTGGGTGGCGCCGAGTTGGCTGGTGCCGACAAGGCACGCTTTGCCGCCATCCAGGAGCGCGCCGCCGAACTGGGCCAGAAGTTCAGCGAAAACGCGCTCGATGCCACCGACGCGTTCGCCTACTACGCCTCGTCAGACGAGGTCGACGGCATCCCCCTTGACGTGCAGCAGACGGCCCGCAACGCCGCCCAGGCCGAAGGCAAGGATGGCTACAAGCTGACGCTGAAGATGCCCTGCTACCTGCCGGTGATGCAATTTGCCCAAAGCAGCGCGCTGCGCCAAACGCTGTACCGAGCCTACGTGACCCGCGCCTCGGACCAAGCCGGCGCCGACCTGAGCAAGTTTGACAACAGCGCCTTGATCCAGGAGTTGCTGGCGTTGCGACTGGAAGAAGCCAGGCTACTCAATTACCCCAACTTCGGCACCGTGTCGCTGGTTCCCAAGATGGCCAATTCACCCCAGCAGGTGATCGACTTCCTGCGTGAACTCAGCCTCAAGGCCCGGCCTTTCGCCGAGCAGGACATCGCTGACCTGACCGCCCATGCCAGCGCGCACCTGAGCCTGCCCGACCCGCAGGCCTGGGACTGGCCGTACATCAGCGAGAAACTCAAGGAAGCGCGTTACGCCTTCAGCGAGCAGGAGGTCAAGCAATACTTCACCGCGCCCAAGGTCCTGAGTGGCCTGTTCAAGATTGTCGAGACGCTGTTTGAAGTGAGCATTCGTCCCGACACGGCCCCGGTGTGGCACCCTGGCGTCAAGTTTTACCGCATCGAGCGAGACAGCCAACTGGTCGGCCAGTTCTACCTGGACCCCGGCGCCCGACAGGGCAAACGCGGCGGCGCCTGGATGGACGACGTTCGCGCACGCTGGCTGCGCCCCGACACCGGCCAACTGCAAACCCCGGTGGCGCACCTGGTGTGCAACTTTGCCGAAGGTGTTGGCAACAAGCCCGCGCTGCTGACACACGACGACGTGATCACCCTGTTCCACGAATTCGGCCACGGCCTGCACCACTTGCTGACCCAGGTGAACGAGCGCGACGTGTCGGGCATCAGCGGCGTGGAGTGGGACGCGGTGGAGCTGCCCAGCCAGTTCATGGAAAACTTCTGCTGGGAATGGGACGTCATCAAACACATGTCGGCCCACGTCGACACCGGCGCGCCGCTGCCGCGCGAGCTGTTCGACAAGATGCTGGCTGCAAAAAACTTCCAGAGCGGCATGCAGACGCTGCGCCAGATCGAGTTTGCCCTGTTCGACATGCTGCTACACACCGATCACGATCCGGCGCAAGACATCGCCCCGCTGCTCCAGCAAGTGCGCGACGAAGTGGCGGTACTGCAGCCGCCACAATGGAGCCGCACCGCGCACACCTTCAGCCACATCTTTGCGGGTGGCTACGCCGCTGGCTACTACAGCTACAAGTGGGCCGAGGTGCTCAGCGCCGACGCGTACGCGGCATTTGAAGAAACCTTGAGCCATGATGGCTTGCCAAACGTCGAAACCGGTAGAAAATACCGACAAGCGATTCTGGAAGCAGGTGGCAGTCGGCCCGCCATCGAATCGTTCAAGGCATTTCGGGGACGCGAGCCGCAACTCGATGCCTTGCTGCGGCATCAGGGCATGAAATAGGCAAAGTTGGGACGCAACGCCACAGCTTGGCTCGCATCGTTACAAAGGGACATGACATGAACATCTTGACAACCCGATTGGCCATCGCCATGACCAGCGCTCTGCTGGCACTGACTGCGGCACAGGCCCAGACCGTGTACCGCGTGGTCGGCCCGGACGGCCGCGTCAGCTTCACCGACCAACCACCCGCACCCAGCGAGAAAGCCACTGCCACGTCGGGCGGCAAGGCGGTCAGCGCGGCCCCCAGCGGCCTGCCGCTGGAGTTGCGCCAAGCCACCAGCAAGTACCCCGTCACGCTCTACACCGCCACCGACTGCAGCCCCTGCGCCGGTGGCCGCGAGTTGTTGACCAGCCGCGGTGTCCCCTTCACCGAGCGCACCGTCAACACCGCCGAAGACGGTGAGGCGCTCAAACGCCTGAGCGGCGATCTGTCACTGCCATTCCTGACCATTGGCACCCAGCGCATCAAAGGCCTGACACCCAGCGAGTGGGAGCAGTACCTGACAGCGGCCGGTTATCCCCCCACCTCGCTGCTGCCACGCAACTACCGCAACCCAGCCGCCACCCCCTTGGCCCCACCACCCGCCCCCGTCGCCACCAAGGCCGAAGAACCGAAGCGGCCGGCACCCGCGCCGGTGGAGCGCCCCGACCCCAACGCCAATCCGGCGGGGATCAAGTTTTAGGGTAATCGCCGCCAGGCGTGAACGGCACCATGGCCACCACCAAGGCCTCAACGTTGCTGTCCGTCGGTACCTTGCCATCTGAAGTAGACCTTGAAGTTGGTTTTTTGGTCATGAATCAGCCCATGGTCGATACTGTTCGGCAATGCAAGCGATGACCTGAGTGGCGCTTCGCCACGGCATCAGACGGTGAATGCCCAGCACGTCAGTGTCGCCTCAGAACCAAGCAACCATGCGCCCGCCAAGCCATTTTCGGCCAGCAAGCCGCATGTCCAGGGCATTCCCAGCTTCGCGATTTCCGCTTGCCCACCAACGACCCCCGCCCGCGTGTCGGGTGGCTGTGCCGGATGGCCGGAGCCAATTTGCGGCTGCCACAGAATTGATGCGCCGTCCATGGTGTTGATGCAAGCCGCGCCGCGCGCCACAAGCGCCCCGCCCGCGAGCGCGCAGGCCAGTCGGCACGGACGCCCGGCGCGCTCGCCTGCACGCCCGCATGAAATCTCCGAGCCTGGGCGCGTTTTTGGCTCGGAACCATTTGGACACAATATTCAGCGCCATGAGCGCCTCTCCTGGACGCCCGCGCAGGCATCCAAAAGGGCCACCCGTGCCACTGCCTCCTACCCATCACCCCGCTTCATCTCCACGCGTTGCCGCCCGGCCCTGCCGCGCGCCTTCCACTCGGACAACTGCCGCTGTCGCTCCAGCGCCGTCAAGGTGTCGCGACGGCTTTCGCGCAGCAGCTTGTGATAGTTGCGCAGGCGCTCGGGCGGCACCTGGGCGCGCACCGCGCAGCCGGGCTCGTCGCCATGTTGACAGTTGCGGAAACGGCACTCCCCCGACAACGAAGCGACGTCGCCAAACAGTTGGCCCAAAGTCTGCACATCCACATCCGGTCGCAGCGTGCGCACACCCGGCGTGTCGATGACGCAGGCCCCGCTGGGTAGTTGATGCAGCGATCGCGCCGTGGTGGTGTGTTTGCCACGGCTGTCGTGCTCGCGCACCGCTCCGGTGTCCTGAATGGCGTGGCCCGCCAGCGTGTTGGTCAGGGTGCTCTTGCCGGCTCCGGACGAGCCCAGCAGCACCACGGTTTGGCCGGGGCCCAGGTAGGCACGCAAGGCGTCCACGGCCGCCGGGCTGCGTGCATCCAGCGCCAGCACATCGACCGTATTGCCAACGCGTTGGCGCAGCGCCTGCACGCGCGCGGACACCGCCGTCGGCGCGGACATCTCCGCGATGTCGGCCTTGGTCAGCACCACCACGGGCAACACGCCACTGCTGCCCACCAGGGCCAGGTAGCGCTCCAGGCGCGGCAGGTTGAAGTCCAGGTCCAGGCCCATCACCAGCAGCGCGGTGTCCACGTTACTGACCACCGCATGGCGGCTGCCATCGGCATCACGGCGCACGATGTGGCTCAAAGGCGGTGCGCGCAGGGTGACCCAGCTTTGGCCGTGTACATCGTCGTGGCACAGTGCCCAGTCGCCCACCGCCAGCGCGCTGCCCTGCTCCTGTAGTTCACGGGTTAGCCGCGCCAGGGCGCGGGCTGGGGCTTGTTGCACACCATCGTGCACATCAAGCGTTTCGCGGTGCACGGCGGTGACGCGGGCCCAGCGGTAGGCGCCTTCGCCCGGTTCTTCACACGCGGCCAGGGTCTGCGCCATCAGGGGGCTCAAACCGAGGCTGCGCAGATTTTCAAAAGAGAGTTCGATCATGATGGTCTGGTTGGTCAATTGGCGCCAGCGCCGGCCGCGAATCGGCGACGGCCTGGCCCCAAGGGTTGCTAGTTGATTTCGCCATGACACGAGCGCACGCCAAAGGGGTGCGTGCAGCACCTCGCGGCGCTGGCGAAACCGAAGTTGGAAAACCGAAAGGCAGCGGTCAAGCCGCTGGTGGGCCGATCTGCAACAAGGCAATCGGCCACGCCTGGCACAGCCGAGCGTCTGGCACGCGGAGCGCGAGCGAGGGATGGGTGAATGACCTTGGCGCGGGTCAGCGCGCCGCAGACGTTACAAGGGTGCGAGACCCTGACCTAAAAGAAACCGATTCAACCCAGCCCGTCAGGCGACAAGCGGCGAAGGAGTGTGGGTGCGATGTGTCATGGCAGTCTCCTTATCGTGGGTTGAGAATTCGCGGCGCAAGGGCCGCAGGGAAGTGGCGATTGTGGACAGCTCCCGCGCCAGTGTCAATCGGGATTGGCAAGCACGCAATGCACTGTTGCGTTTCGGCTGAAAACCACCGCAGTTGAGGACAGCGCTGAAGGTCTGTCCCGCAAGATGTCAGTAGGTGATCGTCTTCACACCCTGCGCCGTGCCCAGCAAACACACCTGCGCCTTCTGACACGCAAACACCCCCACCGTCAACACGCCGGGCCACTGGCTGACCCGCATCTCGAAGGCCAACGGGTCGGCGATCTGCAAGCCCTTCACATCGAGCAGGATCAAGCCGTTGTCGGTGACCAGGGGCGAGCCGTCTTTCATACGGACCTGCGCTCGCCCGCCCAGCGCCTCAAACTGTCGCATGATGCGCTGCGCCGCCATCGGGATCACCTCCACCGGCAAGGGAAAGTTGCCCAACACCGGCACCAGCTTGGACTCGTCGGCGATACAGACAAAGGTGCGCGACTGGGCCGCCACCACCTTCTCGCGCGTCAGCGCCGCGCCGCCGCCTTTGATCATGTTGCCCTGGCCATCGATCTCGTCGGCGCCATCAATGTAGACCGACAACTCCTGCACGTCGTTGGCGTCAAACACCGCAATGCCCAGAGCCAACAAGCGCTCGGTGCTGGCCACTGAACTCGACACCGCGCCCTTGATCTGGTCCTTGATGGTGGCCAGCGCGTCAATGAACTTGTTGACGGTGGAGCCGGTTCCCACGCCCACAATCTCACCCGGCACCACGTAGCGCAAGGCCGCCTGCCCCACCCGTGTTTTGAGTTGATCCTGGGTCAAGGGTGCAGTCGAATTGGGGGCTGAAGTGTTCATCGGGGAAAATCGGGTCAGTTATTGAAGTTTTGCAGGAATTATCCAATGTCTCTTGTCCCCTACGCCCTGGCCCGCCCCTTTTTGTTTGGGCTGGACCCAGAGGCCGCGCACGAGCTCACCCTGGGCGCCTTGGCGCGCACCCAGGGCACACCACTGGCCTGGGCCTATTGCAACAACCGGGTGGATGATCCGATCGAGCTGGCGGGTTTAAAGTTTCCGAACCGCGTCGGCCTGGCCGCCGGGTTTGGACAAAAACGCCCACTGCATCGATGGCCTGGGCGCCATGGGGTTTGGTTTCGTCGAGGTCGGTACGGTCACCCCCAAAGCGCAGCCGGGCAACCCCAAGCCACGCATGTTCCGACTGCCGCGGGCCAACGCCCTGATCAACCGCCTGGGCTTCAACAACGACGGCCTGGATGCCTTTGTGGCCAACGTGCAGCGCGCGGCCTGCCGCCAAAAGGGCCATCACGGCACCATGTTGCTGGGCCTGAACATCGGCAAGAACGCCGCCACGCCAATCGAGAACGCCACCGACGACTACCTCGCCTGCCTGGAGGGGGTGTACCCGCATGCGGACTACATCGCGGTCAACATCTCCAGCCCCAACACCAAGAACTTGCGCGCCCTGCAAAGCGACGCCGCGCTGGACTCGCTGCTGGGCGCCATCGCCGCGCGCCGTGAAACACTGACCAGGCAGCATGGCAAACGCGCGCCGATCTTTGTCAAGATCGCCCCGGACCTGACGCCCGAGCAGGTGGCGGTGATCGCCACTACTCTGCAACACCATGGCATGGATGGCGTGGTGGCCACCAACACCACCCTAAGCCGCGAGGCGGTGGCGGGCATGCCCCATGCCGAAGAGGCGGGCGGCTTGTCGGGTTCGCCCGTGCTGGCCATGAGCAACCGCATCATCAGCCAGTTGCGCGACGCCCTGGGCAAGGGTTTCCCGATCATCGGCGTGGGCGGCATCGTGAGCGCGGCCGACGCCGTCAGCAAGATCAAAGCCGGCGCTGACGTGGTGCAGATCTACACCGGCCTGATCTACCAGGGCCCGGATCTGGTCAAACAGGCGGCCCTGGCCATCAAGAACCAGGGCCGCTGAGCCGGTGTGGCCGGCACAGGGCGTCAGCCCTGTTTACGCCGGTGCCGCTGCTTGTGCTTGCTGCGCCAGGCACCGAGCAAGATGATGAGGCCCGGTATGAAGATCATGGCCCAGATGATCTTGTCCAAGTTGGCCTTGACAAAGGGAATGTTGCCAAAGAAGTAGCCGACGGTAATGATGCCCGCCACCCACAATACGCCCCCGGTGACATCAAAGAACGCAAAGCGCGCGCGGTTCATTTTGGCCACGCCCGCAACGAAGGGCGCGAAGGTTCGCAGAAACGGCATGAAGCGCGCGGCGACGATGGTGAAGCCGCCATGGCGTTCGTAGAAGTCGTGGGTCCGGTCGAAGGCCGCCTTGTTGAACAGGCGTGAGTTCTCCCATTTGAAGACCCGGTGCCCGAAATGGCGCCCGATGGCGTAGTTGGACTGGTTGCCCAGAATCGCCGCCGCCAGCAGCAGCCCGACCGACAGCGGGTAATTCATCAGCCCCACGCCACACATGGCGCCCACCACAAACAGCAGCGAGTCTCCCGGCAAGAACGGCATCACCACCACGCCGGTCTCGACAAAGATGATGAGAAAGAGCAGTGCATACACCCACAGCCCGTAGTTGCGCACGAACGCTTCAAGGTGTTTGTCCACATGAAGCACAAAGTCAAGCAAGAAGGTAAACAGTTCCATGGTGGCGCATTATCCCTGCGGTGTTGAAACCATCCGGGACCGGCCCGCAGGCTCACGCCACCGCGAGGACATCCGACAATCAGTTGAGGACAGAGCTGGTTCGCTTGAGCGTAACTGCGGTCTGTCCCGCAAGGCACTAAGATGGTCGCCGTGAACGCCGTCCTCGCCCCCTCCCCCCGCCGCCCGATTCGTGAACTGCCCGATGCGCTGATCAGCCAGATTGCCGCTGGCGAAGTGGTGGAGCGCCCGGCCTCGGTGGTGCGCGAACTGGTGGACAACGCGCTGGATGCCGGGGCCACGCAGGTCACCGTGCGGCTGCTGGCCGGCGGCGTGCGGCTAATTGCCGTCGAAGACGACGGCATGGGCATCCCGAAGGACGAATTGCCGATCGCCCTGAAACGCCACGCCACCAGCAAGATTCGCAACCTGCAGGAGCTGGAGTCGGTCGGCACCATGGGCTTTCGTGGCGAAGCGCTGGCCGCCATCAACGCCATTGCAGACTGCTCGCTGCTGTCGCGCACCGCCGACCAGTCCAGTGCCTACCTGCTTAGCGGCCAGACCGGTGAGCTGCAACCGGTGGCACGCGGCCGGGGCACCACCGTGGAGGTGCGTGAGCTGTTCTTCAGCACCCCGGCGCGGCGCAAGTTCCTCAAGACCGACGCCACCGAACTGGCCCACTGCGTCGAGGCCGTGCGCCGCCATGCGCTGGCCCGACCCGACGTCGGCTTTGCCGTGTGGCACGAGGGCAAACTGGTCGAGCAGTGGCGTGCCTGCGCCGCCAGCCCGGCCGAGTCCGCTACAACGCTGGACCAGCGCCTGCGCGATGTGCTGGGAGACGATTTTCTGGACCGCTCGGTGCTGGTCAACCATCAAGCGCAACGCGAACCGACGCCGGGTCAGCGGGCCGTGCGGGTGTGGGGCCGGGTGGGCATTCCGGATGCGGCGCGCGCGCGCGCCGACCAGCAGTTCTGCTACGTCAATGGCCGTTTTGTACGCGACAAGGTACTCACCCACGCGGCGCGCAGCGCCTTTGAGGACGTGTTGCACGGCCACCGCCAGCCGGTGTATGCGCTGTACATCGAGATCGATCCGACGCGGGTGGACGTCAACGTGCACCCGACCAAGATCGAAGTGCGCTTTCGGGACAGCCGCGAGGTGCACCAGGCGGTGCGCCATGCGGTGGAAGATGCGCTGGCCACGCCCAGAGCAGGCGCAGCACCCGCCGCCGGGGCGGCAACCACCATAGATCAAGAGACGTTGGTAAATCGGCCTGTACATCAATATGGTTGGGCTCAAGGCGCTATTGATCTCGTAGCAAATCAGGGCCACAAGGTGTCCGACCTGCAGGCACTTTGGTCGGTACAGGCAAGGCCCTTGGCCGATGCATCCGCCAGGGCGGTGTCCAACCCGGCGCCAGCCTGGACTGCGGCGCGGGAGCCCGGTTCAGAGCCAATCTGGCCGTTGGGACGTGCCCTGGCCCAGCTACAGGGCGTCTACATCCTGGCGGAAAACGCGCAGGGCCTGGTGATCGTGGACATGCACGCCGCCCATGAACGCATCGTCTACGAGCGACTCAAGGCACAGTTGGACAACACCGCGGCGGGCGCGAATTCCCGGCGCCTGAACAGCCAACCCTTGCTGGTTCCGGCCACCTTTGCCGCTACACCCCAAGAGGTGGCCACCACCGAAGCGCACACCGACACCCTGCAAGCACTCGGATTGGACATCGCGCCCTTCTCCGCCAAAACACTGGCGGTGCGAGCCGTGCCCGCCGCACTGATGCAGGGGGATGCGGTGGCGCTGGCCCGCAGCGTGCTGGCTGAACTGGCCCAGCATGAGGCCAGCACAGTGGTGCAACGCGCGCAAAACGAGCTGCTGGCCACCATGGCCTGCCACGGCGCGGTGCGCGCCAACCGCCGACTGACGCTTGAGGAAATGAACGCGCTGCTGCGCCAGATGGAACAGACCGAGCGCTCCGACCAGTGCAACCATGGCCGTCCAACCTGGCGGCAGATCACCCTGAAGGAACTCGATACCCTGTTCCTGCGCGGGCGATAGGCCCCCACGCTTGCCACTTCGTGTGCTGCGCTGCCCCCCGAGGGGGCGCGTTTCACCTAGGGACGGCCCGGCGGTGAAACCAGGCACGCGACGCAAACTCGCTTACAACTGTTGCACACCGACGCCCGAAAACCGGCGCCAACACCCCTACACTTCGCCGCCACAGGACACCGGTCCTAACCCGCAGGAGACGTTCACAATGAGTTATGGCTTGTCCGCACGCGGCGTGCTGACCACCACCGCAGTGGCCCTGGTGCTGGCCGGTTGCGCCGTGGTCCCGCCCGACGCCCACATGGCCGCGTTCAGCACGCAGATGACCGGCACCAACCAGGTACCGTCCGTCAAGACCGCCGGCACCGGCAAGTTGATGGCGGTGTATGACCGCAAAACCAGCCTGTTTCGCTGGAAGCTGTCGTTCTCGGGGCTGAAAGGCGCCCCCACCGCCGGCCACTTTCACGGGCCGGCCGCCATCGGCGCCAATGCGCCCGCGACCTTGCCGTTTGCCGGCCCGATCAAGAGCCCCATGGAAGGCCGCGCCACCCTGACCGAAGCGCAAGCCGCCGACCTGTTGGCGGGGCGGTGGTACGCCAGCATCGACACCACCGCGCACCCACGCGGCGAGATCCGCGGCCAGATCATCCTGCGGGAGTAGATCGCGCTGGAGGGGCCGCTATCATCGCGGGTTCCATCACGCGGCGGCACACGCCGCCCGACGTGCGCGCAATGAACTTCAACCTGGCACTTCTGCTCCTCATCACCATGGTGTGGGGCACCACCTTCCCGCTGCTGAAATCGGCCGCCACCACCCTGAGTGGCCTGGAGATCTCGGCCATTCGCTTTGCCGTCGCAGCGGTCTGCATGGCACCCTTCATCTGGAAGGTCCCCCGTCGCACCTGGATTGACGGCGCGCTGCTGGGTGCCCTGGCGCTGGTGTCCTATGTGGCACAGGCCTACGGCTTGCAGTTCATCTCGTCCAACCGCAGCGCCTTCCTGACCAGCCTGGCAGTGTTGATCGTGCCCGTGCTGGGTTTGCTCTGGGGCGGCCGGCTCTCGGCCATCATGATCGGCGCCGCGTTGATGGCGTGTGCTGGCATTGGTTTGATGTCCTGGGAGGGCGGCGCGCACCTGCTGGGCGACAGCGCCACCCTGTTGTGTGCCTTGGCGTATGCGCTGTATGTGATTGTGCTGTCGCAGCGCTCGGGCGGCCACGATTCGCGCCAGCTCACGGCCACGCAAATCGCCTTCATGGCGGTGTTCTCGGCCGGGTGGATTGGCCTCGCGGGGCTTGGCAACGACTCACTAACGACATTGGGGACACGGCTGGCGCCGCACTGGGTGTCCCTGCTGTACCTGGGCGTCATTGCGACGGCGGGCATGTTGCTGCTGCAGGCCATTGCCCAACGCAAGGTATCGGCTGACAAGGCGGCCGTGGTCTATGCCATGGAGCCGGTGTTCGCCGCGCTGTTCGGCTGGCTTTGGCTGAACGAGGTGCTCAGTGCCCGCGCGGCCGTGGGCGGCGCCATGGTGGTGGTGGCGGTGATCCTCAGCGAGATCAAGCCGCGCACCCCCCATCGCGCCTAGGCGGTTTTGCGCTACGATCACTCCACCATGAACGCCAAGCGACGCCACGGGTGCCGACGCGATCGATACGGTGGACTGTGAACCGCCATCACGGGGGCACTAAAGTCCGTGTAGCAAGGAGGACCTTCATGACCCGACAGTGCGCCGCCTGCGGCCAAGTGGTCGCGCGCCGGGACTGCCACAAGAACCGCTACGCCGAGTACATCTGCCACGCGTGCCAGGCAACCGGAATCCGGTTCACACCGCCAGGACGTCGCCAGTACTTTCTAAAGCGCTTGCGCGCACCGGTGTTGGTCGGCCTGGGTGTGGTCAGCGTCGTATTGCTGGTGCTGTGGCCTTACCTGATGAAATCCGGCATCTTTGGTTTCTGAAGGTTGGTCACCGCACCCCAGGCATAGGACTCCATCGACACAACGCCGTAGGTGACGCCACCATCGACGACCTGCACCGCTTCGCCGCCACTGCTGGCGCCCACCGCGACCAGCAGGGGCAGGAAATGTTCCTCGGTCGGATGCGCCCGTTGCGCATGTGGCGCCAGCTTGCGGTAGTTGACCAGGCGCTCGGTGTCATGGGCCGTCACGACCTGGCGAACCCAGTGGGTGAATTCCACGGCATAGTCCGCCGCGACCGCGCCGGACTGGCCAAGCTCATAGAGGTTGTGCGTCATGCTGCCGGAGGCCAGGATCATCACGCCCTGCGCGCGAAGGCTCGCCAGCGCCCGGCCCAACTGCAGCGCTCCGGCCGCATCCAGGTCCACCGGCATCGATACCTGGAAGACCGGCAGATCCGCGTTGGGCAGCAAATGAAGCAGTGGCACCCAGGCTCCATGGTCCAGGCCACGGCGCGCATCCAAGCCAACACTCCATCCGGCCTGCGCGAGCAGGCGAGCCGCCTCGGCGGCGAGCTGCGGGTGCCCGGCAGCCGGGTAGCGCAGCGTGTACAAGACCGAGGGAAAACCGCCGAAGTCGTGCACGGTCTCGGGCTGCGTGCCCGTCATCACCTGCACGCCGCGGGTCTGCCAATGTGGGGACACCACCAGCACTGCTCGGACACCGTCGAGTTGCTGGCCCAGGGCGCGCAAGCGCGGACCCAGTGTGCCCGGCTCCAGCGCAAAAGTCGGCGCGCCGTGGGAAACGAACAGGACCGGTGCAAGCTTGATGGGAGCGTTCATGATGGTTCCGGGAAGTTGAAAACAGCGACCACGTCATGCCGCAAAGCAGTTGGGCCGACGATGCATCAACTGTAAGAGCGATCCCACTGACGATGGGGTGCCCAAAACTGAACGCAGTGTTTCAATATTCAGAACGCCAAGGGGTTGCGGCAGGTCAACTGTCTAGTTGAATATTCCCTTGACAACATGGCGGGCGCGGCGCGACAGTCAAACGCTGCAGAAAACCCAATCGGGCAATCATTGAGCAGACGAGTTTGGTCATTTCAATTCCAGGGAGGTTAGACATGCATCGAATCATTGCTTTCACTATAGGCTTCAGCGCGCTTCTGATCGCGGGGTGCGGCGGCGGCACCAACCCTGAGGCGAGCACCACGGCAGCCAATCCGCCCGCTGTTGGCGTCGTGGCCTGGCCTCCCGTTTCGATGGCCGCGCCAACGCCGCCGCCCGAGTTCGTGGCAGCCAAGAGGAAGGCAATGGGTAGCCCACTGCAAGCGCTGCCGAGTTCGACCAACGACCAGTTTTTTGACTGGGTTGAGCAACTATTGCCGACATTCTTTCCAACTCACCAGACCACCCTCACCGCCGGGCCCTGGGCTTACCGGGTGTACCCCACCAGCGGTGCAGCGGTTGGCGTCAACGACGGCAAGGTTTACGTCATCGGCGGCGCCTTTGGCAGTGCGCTGCTGGAAGTCGGCGCAATGGCCCAATTCGACAGCTCGCCGCTTACCCAGGCCACCGGTTTCCTGTCCAGCTACGATGCGAGCTGGGCGACCACTGTACCCAGCAGCGGCGCCGCCTTCAACGCCTTTACTGACGGTTGTTCGTTGGACAGTGGTTACACCAAACCCGTGTCGATTGCGAGTTTCGACGAAGACCCCGCCAAGTCGCTCGAAGCCAACAAGTACCGGGTTGGTGCCACCCGAACCGCCGTGCAGGTGTTGGCCGACCGTACCAGCAACAACGGCGACGGCTCGACCCGCCGCGAGCTGGACATTCAGTACCAGATCAAGTTCGCTGACGGAACCACCGACACCGATGCCAAGCAAACCCTGATATGGGGCAGCTCATTTGGCTCCACGCTGGCAAGTGGCACCGTCTGCGCAACACCGACCGCCAGCCAGGGCTGGCGCTTTTTTGGTAACCGCGAGGTGGCGGATGCCTCCGTTCGCGCCGTCAATCAACGCAATGAACGCTACAGCCTTGCCACGGGGGCGCCGTTGACCAGCGCGGTGGACTACTCCAAGTACGTCCAGCTTCGCGTTTCGGACCCCAGCAATTTTGTGAAATACGTTGTGGTGACAGGCCCCGGCTTGCCGAGCTCGGGCTTGAAGATGGTGTCGGTTCGTCTACTACGCGACGACCCCCTGTTTGCCGGCATACGTGGCAACTATGTGGATTGGAAAGACACCGACCCGTTCCGCTTCTGCCGGGCCGATGCCAGCGGCACCAACCTGGCCGCCAACGCAGCGGACTGCGTGGCCCACGGCGGCAGTGGCAACACCTACGGGGCGTACAACAAGACCCCTGCAGCAGTGGACAGTGCCTTTGACACGCTGGGGTTTGTCGCCGGTGGCAGCTACAGCATCGCGGTCTACAACGACGACGGTTGGAAAACGATCAACGGCCAAGCCAGCCGTACGCCTATCGCGACCCATACCAAAACGCTGAGTGCGCTGCCCTACAGCACGGTTGCGCTCGGCGGCACTGGCGTGACGACCGATCTGTTCCCACGAGTCAGCACGTCACTGACACCGGTTCAAATTGCGTCGGTGATCCGCAGCAAGGCGTCATCCACTCAGGCGTTGACCTGGACTGCGCTGGGCGCCATGCCTGACGCCACCAAATTCGGCTGGGGTGACTTGTACACCTATATCTCGGGCCGCTCAACCGCCACCACCAGCACCTGGCCGCAAAGTCGTGCCAGCCTGGTGGTCTATCCATCAGCGGGCGCAATGGGCGCGCCGAGCTACACGATTCCGGCCGCGCAAAATGCGCTGGTCACACCGACCTACAGCGAGTTCGGTCTGGAACTGGTCAACCGAAATGGCGGCAGAATCCAGAGCTTGATGACTTACGAGTAACACTGCAGCAATCCAATACCGAAGGCCTTTGCGGTGGGGCCTTGCCCCGCCCAAAGGCTGTCGACGTGATGTGTCGGAATGGGCTCAATGCGTGCAATCCAGACCCTGTGCCACTTACCGACACAAGCCATGCGGTCATGCAAGATTGCTGCAGACCGCCTCAAGTCAGCTTGAACGGCAGCGCCCTTGGCGTCTTGCCGGTCAGCCTGGCAATCGCGTTGGCGAAGGCTGGCGCCAGCGGCGGCAGGCCTGGCTCGCCGATGCCGGTGGGCGGTTCGGCACTGGGCACGATGTGCACGGCGATGCTCGGCATGTCGGTGATGCGCGCCACGGTGTAGTCGCCAAAATTGCTCTGCTCCACGACGCCGTCCTTGAAGGTGATGGCCGCCCCCGGCAAACAGGTGCCCAGGCCCATCAGGGCCGCGCCCTGCACTTGCGCCTCGATGGTCTTTGGGTTGACAGCCAGGTTGCAGTGCACGCCGGCCGTCACCGCGTGCAGCTTGGGCACACCCTTGGTCACGGAGGCCTCGGCCACATAGGCCACCACGCTATCAAATGACTCGTGAACCGCCACGCCCCAGGCCTGGCCCTTGGGCAACGTCCGTTTGCCATAGCCGGACTGGTCCACGGCCAGTTGCAGTGCCGCCTTGTGGCGGGGGTGTTTGTCACCCATCAGTTGCAACCGGTAGGCCACCGGGTCTTGTTTGGTGGAGCGGGCGATTTCGTCGATCAAGGTCTCCATCACAAAGGCCGTATGGGTCGAACCCACGCTGCGCCACCACAACACCGGCACGTTCACCTTAGGGTGGTGCACCGACAGGCGCATGGGCACGTCATAGGGCTCACGCATGCCCTCCAGCGCAGTGTTGTCGATGCCGTCCTTGATCATGAACGACTCGAACGGGGTGCCAGCCGCGATCGATTGCCCCACGATGACGTGGTCCCAGGCCAGCACTTTGCCGCTGGCATCGAAGCCAATCTCGGCGCGGTGCACGTGCATCGGGCGGTAGTAGCCGCCCTTGATGTCATCTTCGCGGCTCCACAGCGTGCGCACCGGCACGTCCAGCCCGGCGGCGCGCGCTAATTTTGCAACGGTGCAGGCTTCCACCACATAGTCAGCCGTGGGAACGGCGCGCCGGCCAAAACCGCCACCGGCCATCTGCACGTTGACCTTTACATTCTGCGGTGGCAGGCCCAGCACCTTGGCGGCCGCCATGCCATCGAAACCAGGCATTTGCGTGCCCAGCCACAGAATAGCTTTGGCATCCAAGCCCTGGCCGGTGACCTGCACGGTGCAGTTCAGTGGCTCCATCGGCGCATGCGCCAGATAGGGGAACACGTACTCGGCGCTGATCCTTTTTGGCGCCTTGGCCAATGGCCCCATGTCGGCTTTGAAGCGCACCAGCCCAGTGGTCTTGGCCATCTCGCTGTAACGTGCCAACAGTTCCGCGCTGTCGGGTTTGTCCACGGCCGAGGTATCCCACTCCAGCTTGAGCGCTGCGCGCCCTTGGCTTGCGGCCCAGTAGCCCTGCGCCACCACCGCCACGCCTTCGCCGCCCCGGTCTACCGGCATGCGAAACACCGCCCTGACCCCCTTGACCCGTTTGGCCGCCCCGTCACTCACGGACTTGAGTTTGGCGCCAAACACCGGCGGGTGCACCACCACGGCCGTCAGCATGCCCGGCAACTGCAGGTCAATACCGAAATTCTGCGTGCCGTTCGATTTGGCCTGCGCGTCGAGCCGCCCGGTCGCCTTGCCGATCAGCGTAAATGCCTTGGGGTCCTTCAGCGCCACCTTTTGTGGCACCGGCATCTTCATGGCCGCTTCGGCCAATTCACCATAGCTGATGGACTTGCCATCCGAGCGAAACACCTTGCCGGCCTCGGTGCGCAGGCTGTTGGCGTCGCCGCCCCACTGCTGGGCGGCTGCCGCCAGCAGCATGGCGCGGGCGCGCGCGCCCAGCTCGCGGTACTGCAGGTACGAGCGCTTGATGGAACCCGAACCGCCGGTGAGGTGCATGCCGAACATCGGGTCCACGTAGGCTGCGTCGGCGTCGCCATGGACAGCGCGCACCTGGCTCCAATCGGCGTCCAGTTCCTCCGCCAAGATCATCGGCAAGGCGGTCAACACGCCCTGGCCGAATTCGAGCCGGTTGACGGTCACGGTCACCGTGCCGTCGGTGGCGATGCGCACAAAGGCGCTGGGCTGCTGGAAGGGTTTCAGCGCCTCGGGCGCGGCGGGGGCCTGGGCCCCAGCCATCAGCGGAAACACCCCCAGCGCAAAGCCGGAGGCGACGCCGACCTTCAGAAAGCCGCGCCGTGGCAGACCCCTATCTGCTATTGATTTAGAAGCACACTGATCCCTTTCCATAAGGGCGAGAAGCCCCTTTGGCACTTGGTCCATCAGCGCGGCGAGTGTTGGGTCGAAATTCATCATGTGATCCTCGCAAAGCGATTCAGGCCAGGGTGGACGCGGCGGCCTTGATGGCACTGCGCACGCGCGCATAGGTGCCGCAGCGGCAGATGTTGCCGGCCATGGCAGCGTCGATGTCGGCATCACTGGGCTTCTTGTTGCCCCTCAGCAAAGCGGTGGCACTCATGATCTGGCCACTCTGGCAGTAACCACACTGCGCCACGTCCTGCGCCACCCAGGCCTGCTGGACCGCCAGGCCCACCTTGTCCTCGGCTACCGCCTCGATCGTGGTGATCTTCTTACCCGCCGCGCTGGAAATTGGTGTACTGCAAGAACGTATCGCCACACCATCCAAATGCACGGTGCAGGCGCCGCACAGGCCCGCGCCGCAACCAAACTTGGTGCCATTCAGGCCCAGCGTGTCACGCAAGGCCCACAGCAGCGGGGTGCTGGGATCGGCATCGACCTGTATGTCTTTGCCATTGATGTTCAGGGTTGCCATGGGAAAGTCCTCCTTCTATTGGCGTTGTTGCGGTAGTCGACCCAACTTGGTCATCGATTCCGAGACGTAGCCCAATCTGCTCTCGAAGTTGAGCGAGCATTATGGGCAGGATGCGGTTTGTCTGCTGGGCGACACGGGGAAAGCTCTAGCCGGTTGGCGGGATCAGGCCGACGTGGTACTGCGCGCTGCGGCTGTCCCCCGGCCTGCGGCCTCCTCCTTGATGCCTCCGCACGCAGCACCCCATCGCCCCGATCTTGCGGGCGAGGTGGGATCCCGATCGAGGCGGCCCAAACCGTTTGCCGTCGAGAGCGCTGGGCTGGATGGCGCAGCGAAATCAAGGAGGAGGCCGCAGGCCGGGGGACATTCGCGGAGCCATCCGGCCCAGCGCTCTCGGCTCGCCCATGCCAGGACTTTGGTTTTGATTTGTGTCGCCTGACCCTACTTCGGGGAGGGGGTGATGCACGCGGTGTCATCAACAACTGAAGTCTCAATCAATCTCAAACCGCACACCCTGCGCCAGCGGCAGCGCGCGTGAGTAATTGATGGTGTTGGTGGCGCGGCGCATGTAGGCTTTCCAGGCATCCGAGCCGGATTCGCGGCCGCCGCCGGTTTCCTTCTCGCCGCCAAAGGCGCCGCCGATCTCGGCGCCGGAGGTGCCGATGTTGACGTTGGCAATGCCGCAATCCGAGCCGGCCGCCGACATGAACTGCTCGGCCTCGCGCACGTCGGTGGTGAAGATGGAGGACGACAAACCCTGCGGCACGTCGTTGTTGAGCGCAATCGCTTCAGACAGCTCGCGGTACTGCAACACGTAGAGAATGGGCACAAAGGTCTCGTGCCGCACCACCGCGGTTTGCGCCGGCATCTGCACCAGCGCCGGGCGCACGTAAAAGGCATCGGGGTAATGCGCTTGCAGCGCCCGTTCACCACCGGCCACCACACCGCCTTGCGCCTTGGCTTGCTCCAATGCGGACTGCATGGCGTCGAACGCCGCGCTGTCTATCAGCGGCCCCACCAGCGTGCCGTCTTCCAGCGGTGAGCCAATCGTGAAGCTGGCAAAGGCGCGGGTCAGGCGCGCCACCAGATCGGCGTGGATGGAGGTGTGCACGATCAGCCGGCGCGCGGTGGTGCAGCGCTGCCCGGCCGTGCCAGCAGCGGCAAAGGCCACAGCGCGCACCGCCATGTCCAGATCGGCCGAGGGCGCCACGATGATGGCGTTGTTGCCACCCAGCTCCAGCAGGCTGCGGCCAAACCGCGCCGCCACGCGCGGGCCCACCGCCTGGCCCATGCGGGTGCTGCCGGTGGCCGACAGCAGCGCCACCTGCGGGTGGTCCACCAGGGCCTGACCGACATCGGCGCGGCCCATCAGCAACTGCGACAGGTGCGCCGTGTGCTCGGCGCCAAAGCGCTGGCAGGCGCGCTCAAACACCGCCTGCACACCCAGCGCGCACAGCGGCGTTTTCTCGGACGGCTTCCACACCACCGTGTCGCCACACACCAGCGCCAGCGCGGCGTTCCAGGCCCACACCGCCACCGGGAAGTTGAAGGCGGTGATGACCCCCACCACACCCAGCGGGTGCCAGGTTTCCATCATGCGGTGGCCCGGGCGCTCCGACGCAATCGTCAGGCCGTACAACTGGCGCGACAGGCCCACGGCAAAGTCGCAGATGTCGATCATCTCCTGCACTTCGCCCAAGCCCTCGGACAAGACCTTGCCCGCCTCCAGCGACACCAGTGTGCCCAAGGCCTGCTTTTGCTGGCGCAACTCCTCGCCCAGCAGGCGCACCAGCTCGCCGCGTTGCGGCGCGGGCAGTAGCCGCCAGGCCTGCTGCGCGGCGTGCGCGCGGCCAATCACGGCGGCGACTTCGCTCAAGGGCGTCTCGTACACCTGGCCCATTGCAGCGCCGTCGATCGGCGAGCGCGAGGGCAGCGAGCCACCCACGTAAGCCCGAAAGGGCACACCCAGCTTGTTGAGAACATCTTGGACTTGTTGATGGGGGACTTGCATAAGAGGTCTCCGCTGTCGAAGCGGTCGATCAGGAAAAGCGGCAACTCTAACCGTTTCTGGCAGACCCAGCCACGCGACCTCCCGCTTATGATGCTCCTGCTCTGCCTCGCATCCCGCCTCACGCCGCCCGACCTCTGGAAGACTCCCTCCCATGAAACGCGCCCTGAAGATTCTTGCCCTGTCCCTGATCGTGCTGCTCCTGGTGGGCGCCTCCATCGCCACCTGGTACGTGCGCACCAAGCTGCCACAACGCTCGGGGTCGCTGGTCCTGAGCCAACTGCAGGCGCCGGTGACGGTGGACTACGACGAGCGCGGCGTGCCGCACATCCAGGCCCAGAACGAGCCCGATCTGTACCGCGCGCTGGGTTATGTGCACGCGCAGGACCGGCTGTTCCAGATGGAGATGGTGCGCCGCCTGGCGCGGGGTGAACTGGCCGAGGTGCTAGGCCCCAAACTGCTCGACGTGGACCGGCTGTTTCGCACGCTGGGCATCCGCGCCCACGCCGACGCGGTGGCGCCCAAGCTCGATCCGGCCAGCCCGGCAACCAAGGCGCTGCTGGCCTACCTGGACGGCATCAACCAGTTCCAGGCCAGCCACCCGGCGCCGATGGAGTTTGACTTGCTGGGCATCCCCAAACGCCCGTTCACGCCAGCCGACACGGTGGCGGTGTCGGGCTACCTGTCTTACACCTTTGCCGCCGCGTTTCGCACCGAACCGGCGCTGACCTACGTGCGTGACAAGCTCGGACCCAAGTACCTGGCAGCGTTTGACCTGGAATGGCACCCCGAGGGCGTGGTCAGCAGCCGACCGAGCCCGGCTGCAGACTTCAAGCCTGCCGACTGGCAAGGCTTGACCCGCCTGGCCACCTTGAGCCAGCAGACGCTGGAAGAATTGGGCCTGCCCCAATTCGAAGGCAGCAACGCCTGGGCGCTGTCTGGCCAGTTGACCAGCAGCGGCAAGCCACTGTTGGCAGGCGACCCGCACATTGGCTACTCGACCCCGGCAGTCTGGTTTGAGGCGCACCTGAGCGCACCCGGCTTCGAGCTCTACGGCCACCACCAGGCACTCAACCCGGTGGCGCTGCTCGGCCACAACCAGCGCTTTGGCTGGAGCCTGACCATGTTCCAAAACGACGACATCGACCTGATCGCCGAAAAAGTCAACCCGACCAACGCCAACCAGGTGTCGATTGGCGGCCAGTGGGTCGACCTGCAGAGCCGCGAGGAAACCATCCTGGTCAAGGGCGCGCCGCCGGTCACGCTCACGCTGCGCCGCTCGCCGCACGGGCCCATCATCACCGACGTCTTCAAAGACAGCCTGGGCACCACGCCCGTGGCCATGTGGTGGGCCTTTTTGGAAACCGAGAACCCGATCCTTGACGCCTTCTATGAGCTCAACCGCGCCGACACCCTGGCCAAGGCGCGCGAGGCATCCAGCAAGATTCACGCACCGGGTCTGAACGTGGTGTGGGCCAGCGCCAGCGGCGACATCGGTTGGTGGGCCGCTGCCAAGCTGCCGATTCGCCCGGCCAATGCCAACCCCAACTTCATTCTGGACGGCAGCACGCCCGAGGCGGACAAGACCGGCTTCTACCGCTTTGCCGACAACCCGCAGGAAGAAAACCCCAAGCGCGGTTACATCATGTCGGCCAACCACCAGCCCAAACCACCCAGCGGTGTGCCGGTGCCCGGCTACTACAACCTGTCGGACCGCGCCCAGCAACTGGAAGACCGGCTCACCGCCCCCGGTGTCGTGTGGAACCTGCAAAACAGTCAAACCGTGCAGCTTGACAGCCGCCATGGCTACGGCCCGCGGGTGCTGGCGCCTTTGCTCCCCTTGCTGCGCATGGTGGTCACGGAGCCGATCGAACTGATGATGGTCGCCAGTCTGGAAAAGTGGGATGGCGACCACCGCGTGGGGGACATTGCCCCGACGGTCTTCAACCAGTTTCTGTATGAGCTGGCGCAAGCCGCCTTTGCCGACGAGCTGGGCGAGGCGCAGTTCAAGAACCTGCTGCGCACCCGCGCGCTGGATTTCGCCCTGCCCCGATTGGCCGCCGACGCCACCTCCCCCTGGTGGGATGTGCGCGGCACGCCGGCCGTGGAGACCCGCAACGACATCGTCAAGGCCGCTTGGACTGCCACCTACAAACACCTGAAGTCCACCGTTGGCAGCGACCCTGGCACCTGGGGCTGGGGCAAGGCCCACACCCTGACCCATGGCCACCCGCTGGCCGCGCAAAAGCCGCTGGACAAACTGTTCAACGTGGGCCCGTTCCCGGCACCCGGTGGGCGCGAAACGCCCAACAACCTGGCGCAAAGCGTCGGGCCAGGTCCCTGGGCGGTCACCTTCGGGCCGTCGACCCGGCGCCTGATTGACTTTGCCGACGCCAGCAAGGCGCTGGGCATCAACCCGGTGGGCCAAAGCGGTGTGTTGTTTGACGCCCATTACAAGGACCAGGCCAAGACCTTCATCACCGGCGGCTACGTGCCGCAACACCTCAAGGCCGAGGACGTCAAGGCCAATGCCCGCAGCCGCCTGAGCCTGACACCGGCCCGCTAGCACCAGCACGCCGATCGCGCGGGGTCTTTGGGCCGCGGCACTGCAGAGGCAGCCCGCGCTGGCGATAATTGCCGCTTGCCCAAGCACTTCCCGCCGCTGCTCATCCCCCTCATTCTGGTCACCCTGACCGGTCACATGGCCCTCTCGGGCGGGCGTGTCTCCGGCTCGCTGTATGCGCTCAGTGTGGGCTCACCCGAGCTGGTGGTGGGTCTGTTCATGGCCATGTTCTCGGTGCTGCCCGCGCTGGCCGCCATGTCGGTGGGCCGCTGGATTGACCGCTTTGGTGCGCTGCCGGTGATGCGCGCCGGTGTCACCCTGGTGCTGGTGGGCGCCTGGGTGCCGGTGCTGCTGCTGACCGTGCCCTCCTTGTTTGTCATGGCGGTGTTGATCGGCTTTGGCTTCAACGCCATGTCGGTGGCCGGGCAACACACCGTGGGGGTGCTGGCCACCGGCAAGCCACCCGAACAGCGCTTGCGCAACTTTGGCTGGTACGCACTGGGCCACTCGGCCTCCAGCGCGCTGGGCCCCTTTGTCAGCGGCCTGTTGATCGACCACGTCGGCTTTCGCCCGGCGTTTGCCTGCATGGCGTGCTTCACCTGCGTGGCGTGCTGGTTGGTGCTCAAGCGCCTGGGCAAACTTCCCCGCGCAGCGCGGTCCAGCGACGGCGAGGCTGACCCCATCACCGGCGTGACCCGGCAGAAGGCGTGGCACGACTTGCTGGCCGGCTCCGAGATGCGGCGCATCTACTACGTCAGCCTGGCCCTGTCTTGCAGTTGGGACCTGTTCATTGTGATGCTGCCGGTACTGGGCACGCGGCTGGGCTTTTCGGCCTCCATCATCGGCTCGGTGTTCTCGTTGTTTGCGCTGGGCACCTTCGTCAGCCGCGCCGTCATGCCCTGGTTGTCGGGCCGTTTCAGAGAGTGGCAAATCATGCGCGCGGCGATGGTGGTGATTGCGCTGGTGTTTGTCTGCTTGCCCTGGGCCAATGCAGCGGCGGCCTTCATGGTGCTGGGTTTCCTGTTTGGCTGCTCGGTGGGCTTGAGCCAGCCCAACATGTTGTCACTGCTGCACGCGGCCACCCCGCAAGGGCGCGGCGGCGAGGCGCTGGGCCTGCGCGCGCTGGTGGGCAACGGCTCGTCGGTGCTGGTGCCCATTACCTTCGGGCTGGTGGTCGGGCCGCTGGGCGTGGCGCCACTGCTGTGGGCCGGTGCGGCGCTGGTCGGCAGCGCGCTGCCCTCGGCGCACCGGGGGGTGCGGCAGCGCGCCTGATTGTGCTGACGCACAACAACGCCTCGTCATTGCGAGCGACGTCATTGCGCAGCGCGGCAATCTAAGTCCCCCGTCATCGCGAGCGCAGCGCGGCGATCCATGGTGGAGGGCCTGCAACGGTGGATTGCTCGCAATGACGGGAAAGGGCGGGTGGACTGCCGCGCTGCGCAATGGCCGGACCCTCTGCCCCGCATTTCAGAAACTTCAATAGAATCAACCTCCCCCAAACCGCACCCGCGCTCACAAGGCGCCCCTTGCATGACCTTGACCGGCCTGATCGGCCTCTATGTTCGCCAGAATTGGCGCCCCTACCTGCTGTCGGCGCTGATGCTGGCATCGGTGAGCGCGCTCACGGTGTTCATTCCGCGCCAGGTCGGCCATGTGGTCGATGGCCTGGTCGCCGGGCGCGTGACCGGCGAGGTCCTGTTCGGGCAACTCAGCTGGCTGCTGCTGGCCGGTGTGGCAATCTACTTTCTGCGCGTGGCCTGGCGACTGCAACTGTTTGCCGCCAGCTACCGGCTCGGCGCCGAGTTACGCGCGCGACTGTACGCGCGGCTGTGTCTGCAGGGGCCACACTTCTTCCAGCAAAAACGCACTGGCGACCTGATGGCGCTGGCCACCAACGACATTGACTCGGTGGAGATGGCCTCGGGCGAGGCGATGCTGGCGGGGTTTGATGGCACGCTGACATTGATCATGGTGGTGGCGATGATGACGCTGGGCATCGACTGGCGCCTGGCGCTGGCCGCGCTGCTGCCCTTTCCCTTGATGGCGCTGGCGTTCTGGCGCATCTCCAACCAGATTCACCAGGCCTCCAAGGATTCGCTGGAGTGTTTTGGCAAGCTCAACGACCATGTGCAAGAGACCCTGACCGGCGTGCGCACCCTGCGTGCCCTGGGCCTGGAGGCGCGCAGTGCCACGCGCCTGTCGGAGCTGGCCGAGGCCGCCGCCAGTGCCAGCCTGCGCGCGCAGCGCTGGGAGGCCGCCTTTGAGCCCGCCGTGGGCATCACGCTGGTCAGCGCCACCGTGCTGACGCTGGGCCTGGGCGGCTACCTGGTGTGGCACACCGAGCTGACTATAGGGGCGCTAACCGCCTTCAGCATGTACCTGGGCCAACTGATCTGGCCAATGTTTGCCGCCGGCTGGGTGCTGGCGCTGATCGAGCGCGGCCGCGCCGCCTGGGGCCGCCTGCAGCCGGTGCTGGACGCGCCGCTGTCGATCGACAACCACGGCACGCTGACCCACGTGACACCCGGCACGCTGGTGTTTGACGACGTGACGTTTTCCTACCCGGGCCATCAGGCGTTGGCGCTGTCCGGGCTCAATCTGAACTTGCCCAGTGGGCAGACGCTGGGCTTGGTGGGGCCCACCGGCTGCGGCAAGTCCAGCGTGTTGCGCCTGATCCTGCGCCAGTACGCGGCGCAATCGGGCAGCGTGCAGTGGAACGGTCAAAGCTTGAGCGACTACAAACTGGACGCGCTCAACCGCGCCATCAGTTGGGTGCCGCAAGAGCCCTTCCTGTTCTCGGCTTCGATTGCCGAGAACATCGCCCTGGCCAAGCCGGATGCAACACGCGCCGAAATCCAGCACGCCTGCGAGCTGGCCTCGATCCACGACGACATCGCGCGTATGCCCCAGGGTTACGACACGCCCGTGGGTGAAAAAGGCATTTCGCTCTCGGGCGGGCAACGCCAGCGGGTGGCGATTGCGCGCGCCCTGCTGACCGACGCACCCTTGCTGCTGCTCGACGACGCGCTGTCAGCGGTCGACACCCAGACCGAGACCGACATCCTGCACCACCTGCGCAGTGCGCGCGCCGGGCGTACCGCGCTGATCGTCAGCCACCGCCTGAGCGCGGTGATGGATGCCGACCACATCCTGGTGCTCAAGAACGGCCAGATCGCCGAGCAAGGCGACCACGCCAGCCTGCTGGCGCGGGACGGCTGGTACGCCAGCCAATGGCGCTACCAGCAACTGGAGGCCAGTCTCGATGCAGCCTGAAGCGATCGCCACCGAGCCAGGCAACCCATCCAACCCGCCGCGCAACACCCGTCGCGCGGTGGCGCTGCTGATACATGCCGCCGCGCCCGAGCGCCGCCACGTGGTGCAGGGCACGCTGTGGCTGGTTGCCGCCGCACTGCTCGAAGCGCTGGGCCCCTTGCTGGGCAAGTACTTCATCGACCAGTACCTGCTGCCGCGCCACTTCAACGCCACCGACATCGGCCTGCTGCTGGGCGGCATTCTGATCGCTGGCTGCGTGGCCAGCGTGATCCGTTATGCCCAGTTGACACGCCTGTCCGGCGTGGCCATGCGCTCGGTCAAACGCCTGCGCGAAGAGGTGTATGGCCATGTGCTGCGCCTGCCCATGGCCTTTTTCGACAAAGCCATCACTGGGCAATTGGTGAGCCGCGTCACCAACGACACCGAGCAGGTGAAGAACCTCTACGTGCAGGTGCTGTTTGTGATGCTCGACAGCAGCATCGTGGTGCTGGGCGCCATGGGCGCCATGGCCTGGCTCGATTGGCGCCTGATGTTGATCGTGCTCACCTTGATCCCGGCCGTGGTGGTGATCGTGTGGTTTTACCAGCGCTGGAGCGCGCCCGCCGTGGCGCGTGCCCGGCAAAAACGCAGCGACATCAATGCCCAGATGTCGGAGTCGATTGCCGGCATGCCGGTGCTGCAG
>JADKEH010000017.1 GCA_016718155.1 Candidatus Rhodoferax randersensis
GACAGCCCAACCCCGATACCGAACGAACCGGCTGACGCCGAGCATGCCGTTCGTGCTGGCTTCCACCAGCGCACTCCACCAACTGCTCCACCTCTTCCCGGCGCCATACCGCCGACCTCGGTCATCAGGGTGACGGTGGGTTTGTTTGAGGTCCGGGGAACGTCCAACGGCATACGCTGCACCATGAACACCCGTAGACCACCAGCATCAGGGCAATGCCCAGCACCAGCAGGCGCTGCCTCAGACTGGTGGAGACTGATGGCGTCGAACATGGTGGTCTGACCCCGCCAGGCCTAGCGAATCTGCGCCAGCAAGTTGGCGCCGACAGTCACCACGCGCTCACCGCCCGCGACGCCGGTGGGTGAGTACGACGCTGCTGGCGTCAAGGGCTGGGCGCTGACCCGGCGCGGCGCAAAACGCTCGCGCTGACATACGCCCAGACCGTGCTCTCGCCTGCGTTGATTGAGGGCCAGCGCCCACGGGCATAGCCCTTTTGCCAAGTGTGCGCGACGTGGCGGCGATGACCTTGACCGCCTGCCCCACCGCAATCCGCGCGTTCTGGGCCTTTGACCGGGCGCATCAAGGGCAAGGCTTGTTCGCGCAGTTGTCGAGCGGCACCGATGAACTGCAGTTCCAGCGCGCCGCCGGGCGAAGGCACACTGGCGCGGGTGATGCCTTCGATCAAGGCCGGGTCATAGGCCAGTGCTTCGATGACCAGCCGGGCCGGATCAACAATCTCCAGCAACACCTCGCGGGCATCCACCACCTGGCCGGTCACCACATGGGCGGCACTGATCACCCCGACACCGGCGCCAACGGGGCCTCGGCCTGCTCCAGGCTGGCGCCCACCGCGGCGCGGCGCTGGCGCAAGACGTCCAGCTCAAGACGGGTCGCGTCAAAGTGTCCTTCTGCGGCACAGAGCCTTCCAGTTTGCGCACACCGTGCCCCCCTTGCGCTCGGCGATTGCCAACTGCGCCTGTAACTCGGCCAAGGCGGCACGCTGGTTACCGCGGTCCCGGGCTAGCCACCACCAGCCGCACGGACAACAAGACCTGCCCTTTAAGCACCCGTTGACCGGGTGGCCGGGCAGTCCCGTCGGACCGGCCCCGATCTGCCGTCCGGCCTAGCTGGCCCCTGGTTTGCACGTCCGCCGGCACGTAGGGTCAGCCATCACACGGCCATTGAGTTCGACCGTGGCGCTCAGCGCCCGGGTCTCGGCCAGTGCGGTACGGATGCCCAACTGACGCTGCATCGCCTTGGGAACAAACACACTGCCATCGGGCAGGCGCTGCGCGGCGGCGGTCGCGCCGACCGGTGCGGCCGTAGCGGCAAGCCCGGTGGCGGCCACGGCCGGCTTCTGGTCCTGGCTGTGGTCCTCGTCGCCATGCGCGCACCAGCGCGTCGCCGGGCGCCGGAACGGCGGCGGCGGCGCCCACCGGGGCCAGCGGCGAAGGGCTTAAAGTTTCGTGACTATCACTCGCGGATGCTTGCCGCAAGCGGCGTTGTTGTGCCAGGCGCACCGTCCACCAGACCCATTGCCCGCCGGCAACGGCGGCGCCCACCCAGCAGCGCTTGCTTGGGCGGCCCGGCGCCCTGGGCGCCGCCGCTGACCAAGTTGGCGGCGCCGACTTCCAGGGTAGGTTCAGCGGGTCGGACTTGTCACCGGCCTGAACCGTTACCGTCAAGACGTGTTTGCCGGGCTGGGCCAGCGCCGGTGCCGCTGAATAGACCGGGCGACACCTCCGTGGCCAGCGCTTTCCAGGTGCCGCGCTCGATCTCGATCTGCGCCTTGGCCACCGGCTCGTTGCTGCCAAACTGGTCCAGGTAAAGCGTCAAAACCTGCCCGTCGAGCACACCGACCAGCTCGAACTGATCGGTGTCGGTAGCAAAGCGCGGGCCCACCGAAACCGTTGGCGGCAAGGCAGCCGGCGCGCTGTGGTCTTCGTCCCCATGCGCCCATGAAAAAAGCGGCAACAGCGCGGCCAGGGTTAGTAACAAGAGGTGTTTCAAGGCGGTACTCCCAGCGATTGGTTCAAACGCGACACGCTGGCGGCCAGCGCCGTGCTCTGGCGGCCCACCAGAACCTCGGCCTCAAAGGCGCTGGCACGCGCGCGCTCGCAGCGACACGGCCAGATCGGATTCACCCAGGGCGAACGACTTCTCGGCCAGACGCGGGTTGTCGGCACTGAGTTCGTGGCGTTGTTGGGCCAAGGCCTGCTGTTGTCTGGCCAGGTCCACGTCCAGGCGCGCGCGGTCGGCCGCCAGCGCAAGGCGTTACTCGGTCAGGCCAGTTCGGCCGCCGCCTGCAGCGATTCCGCCTGGGCCGCAGCGCTGTCCTGGCGTACCCCGTGGTCCCGAAGACAGCGGCAGCGTCAGCTAGACCCCACCGCGTTGGCGTAACTGGCATGCAGGTCACCACGCTCCCGTATCAGCCGCAGGGCCAAGTTCCGGCGCCCTCGCGGCGGGTTGTTGAGCCAGCGCCAGCCGTATGCCTGGGCCAGTGCGGCCACTGCGTGCTGCCACCAGTTGGGCGTGGCCCGGTGGACGGGTCCGACACCGGCTGCATCGTCTCCTGGGCCAGGTCTCGGTGGCGCGGCCCCGGTCAGGAGCCTGGCAGGCCTGCTCGGCCTGGCGCTGCGCGGCGGCGGCCTCCAGCCGCTCGCCTTGCGCCGTCAGGTGCTCGTTGTGCGCCAGATTGGCATCGAGCCGCGCCAGATCGCCGGCTTTGGCTGACGCTGCATCGACCAGCAAAGCCTGGGCCGACGCCTCGCGCCGCAGCGCCACGGCCACCGCTTGCCGCGCCGCAGCCAGTTGCCACCACGCGCTGCGCAGTTCGCCGACCAACTGCAGGCGCAGCGCGGCGCGGCGGGCAACTAGCTCAGCCGCCGCCGCCTCGGCCTCCAGTGTGCGTGCCGCGCGTTGTCCCGACAGCCACGGGGGTACCGCCATTTCGGCCTCCACTCCTGCTTGCCGGTATTGGCGTTCAGCCGGTCATTCAGGCTGGACAAGGACACACTGGGCGGCCCCGGCGTCCAGGCCCGGGCCATGGCCGAGCGCGCCTGCGCTTCGTCATCGCGCGCTGCCAGCTCGGCCGCGATGGGAAGACGAACCCATGCCTGCTCCAGCGCCGCACCGAGCGTCTGCGCCGCGCCAGTACCCGACCACAGCAGTGCCAGCGTCAACAGCAGGATAGGTGCACGCGGGCGACAGACGGGGAGGTGGAATAGTGCTAAGACGGGGCCATGGACCAAAACAGTAATGGGGTCAAGTGTGCGCGCCACTGCCCGACATAACGCTGTCGGCCAGATTACATTCCTGTCATCTGGACGCCGCCAGTGGCGCGGCGGTGGACAATGGCGCTCACCGGGTGACCACCGTCCGACCGCCAGACCGACCCAGGAGCAGTGCATGAGAATCCTCATTGTTGAGGATGAACCCAGACCGGGGACTACCTGAAGCAGGGCCTGGTCGAGGCAGGCTTTGTGGTGGACCTGGTGCGCGACGGCACCGATGGCCTGCACCAGGCTTTGACACAACGCTACGACCTGACCATTTTGGACGTGATGCTGCCCGGCATGGACGGTTGGTCCGTGTTGGCCGCCATCCGTCGTAGCGGCAACGACCTGCCCGTGCTGTTTCTGACCGCGCGTGACCAGGTGGACGACCGCGTCAAGGGTCTGGAACTGGGCGCCGATGATTACCTGGTCAAGCCCTTCGCGTTTTCGGAACTGCTGGCGCGGGTGCGCACGCTGTTGCGCCGTGGCAACAAAGTGGCCACGACCGAGACCCTGCGCGTGGCCGATATGGAGCTGGACTTGCTGCGCCGGCGGGTCAGCCGCGCGGGTCGGCGCATCGACCTGACCGCCAAGGAATTTGCCCTGCTGGAGCTGCTGCTGCGCCGCCAGGGCGAGGTGTTGCCGCGCTCCTTGATTGCCTCGCAGGTCTGGGACATGAATTTTGACTCCGACACCAACGTGATCGAAGTTGCCATGCGGCGCCTGCGCGCAAAAATTGACGACAATTTCGAGCCCAAGCTGATTCGCACCGTGCGTGGCATGGGCTACGTGCTGGAGCAACCGGCCAGCCCATGAAGGCCACGCTGTCGCTCACCTGGCGCCTGACGCTGCTGTTTGTCATCGCCGCGTCCACGGTGCTGATCGGCCTGGGCATGGTCATTGCTGCGGCCGTGGAACAGCACTTTCAGGAGCAGGACATGGAAGTACTGGCCGGCAAAATGACGCTGACCCGGCACACGCTCGAACTGCTCACCACCGTTGACGACCTGCCGCACGTGACGCTGATGCTCGACAACGCCCTGGTCAGTCACCACGGGCTGGAGTTGCTGGTGCTCACGCCCCAGCGCGAGCTGCTGTACGCCACGGCAAAGGCGCCAACTTCACGCCGCAACTGGTGATCGACAGCGCCCGGCAGCAGCCCAACCGACCAAGCACCTGGACGCTGGGCACACAGACCTACCGGGGCATCGCCGCCGGGCTGCCCACCGGCGTGGGCGCGCTGTCGCCACTGACGGTGGCGGTGGCCACCGATATTGCCCACCACCAGGCCTTTATGCGGGCTTTCCAACGCACGCTGTGGGGCTTCGTAGCGGCTGCGGCGGCACTGACCGGCCTGCTCGGCTGGGTGGCGGCGCGGCGCGGCCTGGCGCCGCTGCGCGCCATGCGTGAGCAGGCGCAGGTGGTTACCGCGCAGCACCTCAGCCATCGCCTGTCGGTGCACGCCGTGCCGGCGGAACTGGCCGAGCTGGCACACAGCCTCAACGACATGCTGGCCCGCCTGGAAGAGGCCTTTGCGCGGCTGTCAGTTTCTCCTCGGACATCGCGCACGAGCTACGCACGCCAGTCAGCAACCTGATGACGCAAACCAAGTGGCCTTGTCGCGTGCGCGCAGCAGTGACGACTACAGCATCCTGGAGGTCAACGCCGAGGAGTTCGAACACCTGACACGCATGATTTCGGACATGCTGCTGCTGGCCAAGGCCGACAACGGCTTGGTGCTGCCGCACCGCGAGACCGTGCATCTGGCCAACGAGGTGCGGGCGCTGTTTGACTACTACGATGCGGTGGCCGACGAGAAGGGTTTGCAACTGGTGCTCGAAGGCGAGGCCGATATCAGCGCCGACCGCCTGATGCTGCGCCGCGCGCTGGGCAACCTGTTGTCCAATGCGGTGCGCCATGCGGCGCCACGCAGCACGGTGCAAGTACGCATCACTGGCGCGCCAGACTCGGTTGAAATTGAAGTTGAGAACGCGGGCGAAGCGATCGCTGCAGAGCACCTGGAACGCATCTTCGACCGATTCTTTCGCGTCGATCCCTCACGCCAGCGCAGCAGCGAGGGCACCGGCCTGGGCCTGGCCATCACCAAGTCGATCGTTCTAGCCCATGGCGGCGCGATCAGCACCAGCAGCAAAGACGGGTTGACCACGTTTCACATCTCGCTTACGCGCGCAAGGTGAACTGGCGCAATTGCCCTCGCAAGTGCACACATACGCCGCTGAACGCTGTTGTACAGTGCAATACATCACAGCGCAAATGCTGTATCGAGTACCCGGCAGTGCGCCTGACGACGACTTTGCCGAAATGAGGTGTTTGCAATGAGCGATCCGGAAAACCACCCCGAGGCCCGCGTGGCGCTGTTCCAAAACCGCGAAATCCGCCGCACCCTGCACAACGATGAGTGGTGGTTTGCCATCACCGACATTGTTGCCGCCCTGACGGATGCGGCCGACCCTTCGGACTACTGGAAGAAGATGCGCAGGCGCGACCCCGATTTGGGCCTGGACAGCCAGGGGGGGGGGACAAATTGACCCCCCCTTGCGCTGGCGTTTGACACTGCCGGTGGGCGGCAGAAACTCCAGTGCTGGAACACGCAAGGCATCTTTCGCTTGATCCAGTCCATCCCCAGCCCGAAGGCCGAGCCCTTCAAACGCTGGCTGGCCAAAGTGGGCAAAGAACGCCTCGACGAAATCGAGAACCCCGAATTGGCCATGGGCCGCATGCAGGAACTCTACGAGAAGAAGGGTTACCCCAAGGAGTGGATCGACAAGCGTTTGCGCGGTATTGCGGTGCGCCAGGACCTGACGGACGAGTGGAAGCAGCGCGGCGTGGCGAGCAGCCAGGAATTCGCCATCCTGACCAACGAAATCATGCACGGCACGTTTGCGTTGAAGGTGGACGAGTACAAGCAGGTGAAGGCGCTGGCGCGCGAGAACCTGCGCGACCACATGACCGACATTGAGCTGATCCTGACCATGCTGGCCGAGGCGACCACCACCAAGCTGCACCGTGACCGCGATTCGCAGGGCATCGCGCCGCTGAAGAAGGATGCCAAAGACGGCGGCGCGGTGGCCGGGCGCACGCGCAAGGACATTGAGAAGCAGACCGGCAAGCCTGTAATTTCCAAAGGAAACTTTAAGCAGTTGGCGGTCAAGAAGACGAAAAAGCCGAAGGCTGGTTAGGGCCGCGCCAATGTCAAGGCGACCGCCGGCGCTTACCCCGACAGCGGACGCAGCAACTCCGCCAAATCACTCTCCGTAAACAGCGGCTGCTTGCGCCCGGCAGCACCACTGTACATGCCTTCAGCCAGCGCCGCCTTGCGCTCCTGCAGGGCCAGGATGCGTTCTTCAATGGTGCCTTGCGCCACCAGCTTGTAGACAAACACGGTGTGGGTCTGGCCGATGCGGTGGGCGCGGTCGGTGGCCTGGTTTTCTACCGCCGGGTTCCACCAGGGGTCGTAGTGGATCACGGTGTCGGCCTGCGGCAGGTTCAGGCCGACGCCGCCGGCTTTCAGGCTGATCAGGAACACCGGCACCGCACCGCTGGTGAACTGCTCGATCACCGCGTCGCGCTTTTGCGTCTGGCCCGTCAACTTGGTCCAGGTGATGCCGTGCTTTTTCAGCTCAACCTCGATCAGGCTGAGCATGCTGGTGAACTGCGAGAACAGCAGGATTCGCCGCCCCTCGGCCACCATCTCTGGCAACAGCTCCATCAACTGCTCCAGCTTGGCCGAGGTCTTGACCTTTCGCGCTGCGGGCAGCTTCAGCAGGGCCGGGTCGCAACACACTTGGCGCAGCTTGAGCAAGGCGTCCAGGATGGTGATTTGCGACTTGGCCAGACCCTTGGCATCAAGCGCCTCGCGCACCGTTTTCTCCATGCCCAGCCGGATGGTTTCGTACAGGTCGGCCTGTTTGCCCGACAGCTCCACACGCGTGATGGTCTCCACCTTGGGCGGCAGCTCGGAGGCCACCAGCGCCTTGGTACGGCGCAGCATGAAGGGCGTGATGCGGGCGCGTAATTGCGCCAGGCGCTCCGGGTCGCCCAGCTTTTCGATGGGGGTGCGAAACAGCTCCTTGAAGCGCTGCTGGCTACCCAGAAAGCCGGGCATCAGGAAGTGAAACAGGCTCCAGATTTCGCCCAGGTGGTTTTCCATCGGCGTGCCCGACAGGCACAGCCGGTGGCGCGTGCGCAGCTGGCCCACTACTTGTGCGGCGTAGGTACTGGCGTTCTTGATGTTTTGCGCTTCGTCCAGCACCACCAGGTGCCACTGCGCCTGCAGCCAGCGCTCCTTGTCACGTTGCAGCAGTGAATAGGGGGCGATGACGATGTCGTGATCTGCCATGGCGTGCGCCGCGTCATGGCGCTCCTTGCCGTGCAACACCATGGCACGCAGCATCGGGCAAAAGCGCTGCGACTCGCGCAGCCAGTTGCCCATCAGGCTCACTGGCGCAATGATCAGCGCCGGGTGAGTCAGGCGGCCGGCGTCTTTCTCCACCTGAATGTGCGCCAGGGTTTGCAGCGTTTTGCCCAGGCCCATGTCGTCTGCCAGGATGCCGTCCAACTGGTGCGTGCGCAGGAATTGCAGCCAATTCAGGCCGAGCCGCTGGTAGGGCCGCAGACTGGCCTGCACACTGGCTGGCACCGGCACTTCTGGCAACTCCGCGTGGCCAGCAAGCTGCTGCACCATGTCGCGCAGGGCCTGCGCGCCATCCCAGACCGCGCCCGCACCCAGCGAGGCAGCGGTGCGCAGCGCGTCGAGCCGCGAGAGTTTGAGGCTGTCGCCCGAGAAGTCGTGCGAGCGGTCGCCCACCAACTCCAGCAGCGCGGCCATCCAGGGCTTGAGAGCTTCGGTGGACAGGCGCACAAAGCCCTTGCCATCGGGCGCGCGAAGGTACACGAACGGCGGGATCTGCGGCAGGCCGGTTGCTGGATCGCGTGGCCCGTTGGCAGCGGCTGCAATCAGATCAGGCAACCAGGGCAGCACGTTGTGGCGCTTGCCGTCGATCTCCATCCCTAGCGACAAGTCAAACCACGGTGAGGTCGCCTCTTGCTCGTCCTGTGCGGCCTGCAAGCTCACATCAAGGGTCTCGGCATGGTGAATCCAGCCCTGCAAGGCGTCGTCCAGCGTGACGGAAAAACCCGCCTGACGCAGCACCGCAAAGTCGTCGTCGGCCCAGCGCAGCCAGGGCTGCTGGGATTGCTCGCCCGGAATCAGGAACCGCCCACCCTCCTGGGCGTGCAGGCCCAGTTCCAGCAAGCTGTCGATGGCACCCAGTTCCGCCTCCACCTCGCGCTGCAGCAGCACCGTCTCAGCCCCGCTACCGACGCGAACAGCGCGGCCCTGCCCGCTCCACCAGCCACGATGGCCCGCGTAGTCAAACTCCAGCCACGCCTGGATCAGGCCCGCAGCGCTCACCTGCTGCTCAGGCGTGGGCATCAAGTGCAGGCACGGCGTGGGCGGCACGCCATGAATTTGTCGCAGATTGGGAAGGGCCGATGGTAGCGGTAAAGGGCCCAGGCTTTGCGCCAGGGCCAGTTGCTGCGCCTTGAGCGCGTGCTCGCCAAAGGGCGGCGCCTTGAGCAGCATCGCCAGTTGCGCCGTGGACATACCCTCTGCCTGCACCGGACCGCAACGCCCGTGCGCCACATCCAGGTACAAGGGTGGTTGGTTATGGCACAGCACTGCAGTGGGGGCTCTCAAGCTCGCGAACAGTTGCCAGTGCGGCTCGGGACTCACCGCCACGTTGACCTGCCGCCAGCCCCACTGCAGCGGCAAGGCCGGCCCCCACGCCAGCGGCGCTGCGGCGAACCCCTTGGCGTTGCGCAGCAGCAAGCGCCCGGTACCGGCCGCCTGTTCCAAGGCAAGAGCTGCGCCCAGGCCGTCAAGCAGGGCATTGGTGCCGCTGTAGCTGCTGTAACGGTAGTTCTGGGCGCCCAGGGCGCGCGCCAGTTGCAGCACCAGCCGGTCCGCGTCGCTGGCGCGGTCATAGGCCGGCGTTCCCGCTGACGGCGGGGTGCGGATGACTTTGGGCTTGGACCAATCACCGTCTTGCTTGCGGTACGAAAGCATCACCTCCATCACCAACTGTGGTGCGGCACTGCCGGGCGCTTGCACCGACAGCAGGTAGAGGTACCTCTCGTCCTTGTGCTCCACTTGGCGCGGCGCATGGCCCGGCATCGCCACATCGGCCACCGGCGCACGCCCGGCTGCGTAGTCCAGGCGCGTCAGCCAGCCAGTCAGGCGCTGCTCGGACAGCTGGCGCGCCGCTTCTTCGGCGCGCCGCTGCACGTCCTGGCGCAGGGCCTGCACCTGCTCGGGACTTGGGGCCTTCGCTGGCGCAGTCAGTGTCTGCACAAACGCCGGACCCAGCAGCCGTCGCCCCTGGTAGGTCGCCTTGAGCAGCAGGGCCACGCAATGTTTGCAATTGGCCCCCACCGGGCAGGTGCAATCGCCCTCCCAATACTCCAGCTCACCGAAGCTGTCGACATCCATTTCAACCGACACCTCATAGGGCTCGCGCTGCGAACCCTGAACTTGTCCCAGCAACACCCAGTGGTCCTCCATCCGCTCGATATCAAGGCTGTACACCTGCTGGGTGCGCAACAGCGCCAGGCCACGCTCAAAGGTTTGTCTTTCGCATTGCTCCTGCAGCGATGCCGGGTCGAACCAGAGTCCTGTGGAAGTTTTCATGGAGTGAATTGTTTGCGCCACGTCCTTGCGGCCGGAAGCGCCATTGCGTTAGCACGCCTTGCCGTCACAGCGAGCGTGCCTGGCGGGCATTATCGACCAGGCAGGCCATCGGCCGACCCCTAAAGTCCGCCAGCAGGTAACTCAGGAAGTCTGGCGCGCCAACTCGTTCACGTCACCATTCAAAAAGTCGGGCAGCTTGCCCAACTGCTGATTGGCCTGCGTGGTGTGGCTGAACATCTGCGTGGCGGTGATGCCGGGGCACAGCGCGGTGATGCTGGCCCCGGAGTCCTCGATTGTTATCGAGAGCACGGACATCGCAGCCGATCTGGTGGCAATGTTCACCGAAGGCACCGACCCGCGACATACCTTCAAGCTTGAGTCGCGGCTCCCCGAGGGCATCAACGCGATCCGCTGGACCACGCAAGACGAAGGCGAGACCGTGACCTACGATGTCGAACCCTTGTGCAGCCCCTGGCTGCGCTTGTGGCGTGCCGTGCTCTGTGCACGGATCCCCGAGCACATGCTGTGATGCCGAATTGGCCGCTGGCGGCGACGCGTTGATGGAATCCTCCGGAATTCAGGACGACGCGTCGTCATTGCAGACGCCGGGCAACATCCGGCCCAGATCGTCATTGCGAGTCTCCCGAATCCGGGCCGATACCGCACATGGACCTTGAACCAGCATCGTCATCGCGAGGCCGCAGGCCGTGGCGATCCATGTATTCTGGGGTCCTGGATTGCTTCACTGCGTTCGCAATGACGACCGGTTCATGGAAAGCGCAGCGCGGCAATCGCAATGACAGGTTCTGCTGTCTTGCATTTAAGAAACGTCAGTAGCCTAACCATGCGGCTCCCGACGCAAACACCGCCGGCTTCGCGGGCTCCCGGTCCTGGCACCTCTGTGCGGGGTTGCCTGCGCGCCACGGCACCAACGCATCACGGGAGTCTTCAGCGCAAGACCGACGGGTCGGCGCCCTACCCGCCTTGGGCTTCACCGCGATAATCAGTCTGCGGCCACTGAACCCACCTTATCCCTGGAACCCACCATGTACTTGACCTATTTCAACGGCGCCTGGACCGAAGGCAACACCCCCCTGTTTGGCGCCATGGATCACAGCGTTTGGCTGGGCTCCTCGGTATTTGACGGCGCGCGCGCCATCAGCGGCAAAACGCCGGACTTGGCGTTGCACTTGCAGCGCGTCGTCAACTCGGCCAAAAGCCTCGGTCTGATCTGCCCCTTGTCAGTCGACGACATGGCCACGCTGGTGGCTGAAGGTATCCAGAAATTCCCGCCCGACGCCGAGCTGTACATCCGCCCCTTGGTGTTTGGCACCGATGGTTTGCTGGTGCCGGTGCCCGAAAAGTCAGGCTTCGCCTTGACCCTGTTCGACGCCGCGCTGCCGGGCATGACCGGTTTCTCAGCGTGCTCCACCGAGCTGCGCCGCCCCGACGCGCGCTTTGCGCCGACCGATGCCAAGGCCTCTTGCCTGTATGCCAACAGCTCGCGCGCCATACGCGAAGCCGGTGCCAAAGGTTTTGACAACGCCGTGATGTGCGATCCTGATGGCAACGTCGCCGAGTTCGCCACCGCCAACATCTTCCTGGTCACCGGCGAGGGCGAATTGGTGACGCCGGTACCCAACGGCACCTTCCTGTCGGGCATTACCCGTGCGCGCGTGATTCAACTGCTGGCCAGCGATGGCATCAAGGTGGTCGAGCGCACGGTCAAGCCGCAAGAGCTGCTCGACGCCAAAGAGATCTTCAACACTGGTAACTACGGCAAGGTCACGCCCTGCATTCGTTATCTGGACCGAGACTTGCCGGTCGGCCCCATCGCCACCCGAGCGCGCGCGCTGTACATGGCATTCATGAATCAGGACTGACCTTGGCGTGAAGCCGTGGAGGCGTTCGCCGTAAACGCCATCGCACCTTTACGCGTCCACCACCAGGGTCATACCGGCCCGGCGCAGGCGCTCAACCAGTACGACACCGAAGGCGCTGGCCGGGGTCAGGACGCCGCCGAAACCCGGCCCCGCGGGCAGGGCTGAGGGCTCCAACGCCAGGCACAGTGCCGACTCACACACCATCTTGGTGGTGGCCCGGTTGCCGGGGTCGCCCCGGTCGGCAATGCGCCCGCGCAGCTGCTGCCCGGTGGCACTGGTGCCGACCAACTCGCAGCGAAATGAGCCACCATCCATGGCGGCCTCGGACGGGCCCTCACCCGGCTTGGGCGCCAGTGCCGCTGCCAACGCACGCACGCCAGACCAGGCCATGGCGCGTTGCCCCACACCCATGCTCAGACTCAAAGACGCCGCTGCCGCGGCCGCGAGCGGCCCTGCCCCCAGGCGCAAGTACTCCTGGTAGTGAAAGGCATCGCCGTAACCCAGCAAGGCGGCACTTCGGCGCACCACCCGGGTGTTGATCGGGCCCATGAAAAACGGCGCCAGCCAGGCCTTGAAATCGGCGTCCAGACGCGGCCGCGTCGGGTCGGCGTGGCCGCTGACATCGGTCGGTCGCCGGGTCGGCGGGCACAGCAAGAAGGGATCGGCAAAGGCGGCAGCTTGCGCGCTGCCCAGGATGTTGAGCACCGAGGCCATGGTGCCGCCATTCAAGCCACCGCGCACCGTGAACGCCGCCTTGACGTCCACACAGGGCACCCCGTGGCGTTGCTGCATGGCCTGCATCAGCAACCAGGCGCCCAGGTCCGAGGGCACCGAGTCGAAGCCACAAAACGGCACGATGCGGGTGCCGCTGCTGGCTGCCGTGGCATGGTGACGCGTAATCAGCCCCTGCACCCAAGGCGTCTCGCCAGTGATGTCAACGTAGTGGGTGCCGTGCTTGACACACGCAGCCACCAGCGCGCTGCCATACAGGTCAAACGGTCCGGCGGTGCTCAGCACCACGGCCGTGCTGCGCGCCAGAGCGTCGAGCGCGGCGTGGTCGTCGGCGCTGGCAATCAGGATGTCGGCCTGTTGCTCGGCCGCACAGGCTGCCCTGACCTGTTCCAGCTTGTCCGCATTGCGCCCGGCCAGCGCCCAGCGCAGGCCACTGGCGCTCAGCTCGGCGTGCGCCGCGAAGTAGGCCACGGTCTGGCGCCCGACAAAACCGGTGGCGCCATACAACACCACCGCGTAGCGGCGTTTGGTAGCGCGAGCGGTCCGACTCACGATGTGGCCCGCGCCAGCAGCCCGCCGACCCGGCGCAGCAGCCATTTGGGCGTGCTGCGCGAAGCCAGCATGGCCGCGCGATTGATGACGCCGGGGACACAGATCACGTCGCCGGCCATGCAAGCCTCGAAGCCCTGGCGCGCCACCTCGTGCACGTCACCAATCAAAAAGTGGGGCAGCTTGCCCAACTGCTGATTGGCCTGCGTGGCGTGGCTGAGCATCTGCGTGGCGGTGATGCCAGGGCACAGCGCGGTGATGCTGACCCCGGAGTCCTTGAGCTCCTCCGACAACGACTCGGTCAGCGACAGCACATAGGCCTTGCTGGCGGCGTAGGTGGCGAGCGAGGGCACCGGCTGAAATGCCGCAATCGAGGCCACGTTGAGCACACGCCCCGAGCCGCGCGCCAGCATCATCGGCAAAAAATGCGACAGCATGGCCGTCAGCGCCGAGATGTTGAGGTCAATCATGGCCTGGTGATCCGCCGCACGCATGTGCACAAATGGCCGCTGCTCCA
This sequence comes from Candidatus Rhodoferax randersensis, assembly GCA_016718155.1. Taxonomy (GTDB): domain Bacteria; phylum Pseudomonadota; class Gammaproteobacteria; order Burkholderiales; family Burkholderiaceae_C; genus Rhodoferax_D; species Rhodoferax_D randersensis. The sequence continues at coordinate 13,666 of JADKEH010000017.1, forward strand.
GCACGCCGGCGCAGTTGACCAGCACATCCGGTATTTTTTTGCGGCGCTTGAGGCTCCGCGCCAGGCGCTGTGCGGCCTCCAGGCTGGCCAGATCAGCCGGCATCACCAGGGCCGCAACCTGGTATTGCGCCTTCAACTTCGCCGCCAGGGCCTGAAGTTTATCGACGCTGCGGGCGACCAGTACCAGGTCGTGCCCGGCCCGCGCGAAGCAGTGCGTCAGCGCCTCTCCAATGCCGGATGAGGCGCCCGTGACCAGCGCCAGCGGGCGAGGGGCAGGATGTGCGCGCGGGGCGGCCATGGCTGCCGCTCAGGTCAAGGTGCGGATGTGGCTGGCCACAACCAGCAGTTGGGACTTGTCCATGCGCAAGATGATCTTGGTGCTGACCGAGCTGATGACCTTGACCGCACCGGACATCCCCAGCCGGGCCGACTGCTCCGTGACAAACCCGACGTCCGCAAGTTTCAGGGCGCGCAGGAAGTAGTAATCCATGCCGGCGTCGATCAGCTCGGTCACCAGCGTGGCCATCGCATCGCCGTGCTTGGGGTGATCTGGTTGCGCCTCCAATGCATCCAGCACCGTGTTGGTCTTCTGGCGCAAAGCCTTCGAAAGGTAGAAGCGCAGCGAGGGCTCGGATGCCGCCGCGCCGACCGATGCGGACTTGGTAACGGACTTGGCAGCGGACTTGGCCGGCACCTTGGTCGGTCTCTTTGACGCGACTTTGGTAGGGGCTTTGGACAGCGACTTGGCCGTCGTCTTGATGGTCTTGGCTGTCTTGGTGGTCTTGGTGGTCTTGGCGGGTGTGCTCATGGCTTTCCTTTGATTGGTATCGTTTGCTCAGCCCACGGAATTGTCGACCATTGCAGGCTCTGATCATCCGCCACGACGGGCCTCGCGCAGCATGAACAGATAAAGACCTTCCACCTTGTCACGGGCCCAAGGCGTCTTGCGCAGGAACTTCAGGCTCGACGCGATGCTGGGCTCGCTGGTGAAACAGCGCACCGGGATGCGTTCGCCCAAGCCGACCCAACCATAGTGCTCGACCAACCGGGTCAGGATCACTTCCAGCGTCAGACCGTGCAGCGGGTTGCGCGGTTGCGCCGGACTGGGGTCGGGTACCTTGGTCTCATTCATGCACCGATTCTGACACCACGAAAACCCTGACTCCGGATTGCGGTCGCGGGGCTACCCGGGCGTCATAATGAGTCCCCATGGACCACCCCATCGACCCGCGGGACGACCTGAGCCAATGGAGCGAGGATGAGCGCGCGGCGCCAGAGCTGGTCGAGCTGCCCTCCATCATCGAGCTGCTGCGTCGGCGCTGCGGGGTTGACTTCTCGTTCTACAAGGTGCCGACCCTGTCGCGGCGCATCAGCCAGCGCATGGCCCGTGGCGAGGCAACGTCGCCGCAAGCCTACCTGCAGCGTCTGGGTGACGACGATGCCGAGCGCAGCGCACTGTGCAGCGACCTGCTGATCAACGTCACCGAGTTCTTCCGCGATCCGGCCGTCTTCACACAATTGGCCGACGAGGTGTTGCCCGACTTGCTGCGCGGACGCGACGCCGCGCAGGAGCTGCGCATCTGGTCGGCCGGCTGCGCCACCGGCGAGGAGGCTTATTCACTGGCCATGCTGGCACTTGACGCTGCGGGGCGCCTGGGCTTTCACGGCAACGTCAAGGTCTTTGCCACCGACCTGGACGCCGACGCCCTGGCCCAGGGCTCGCGCGGCGACTACAGCGCCGAGTCCGTGGCCGCCGTGCCCGAGGCCTTGCTGCGTCGCTACTTCCAGCGTCAGACCGGTGGCGGCGCGCGGGTCGATCCGTCGCTGCGCCGCCACGTGGTGTTTGCGCAGCACAACCTGCTGGGCGACCCGCCATTTACCCGCATCGACCTTGCGGTATGCCGCAACCTGCTGATCTATCTGAAACCGGCCGCTCAGATCAAGGCCTTGTCGCATTTGCATGCTGCCCTTCAGCCGCATGGCTTGCTGCTGCTGGGCAGCAGCGAAACCGTGGGCGATTTCGAATCGCGGGCTTTCTCGGTGGTGGACCGCTCCAGCAGGCTATTCCGCAAACAGTCGGTCAGCTTGCCGCGACTGCCGGACGGCCCCACGCTGGGCGCGCAGGCGGTGCCGGCCAACCAGGGCTGGCCTTGCCGCCGGTGACGGGGCAGGCGCCCGAGCTGCTGGCGGCCGAACTGGTGGCCACGCGCGAGCGCCTGCAGGACATGGTGCTCGAACTGCAGTCCAGCCACGAGCGCGTGGACTTGTCCAATGAGGAGCTGACCGCCTCCAACGAGGAGCTGCAAAGCACCAACGAAGAGCTCAAGTCGGTCAACGAAGACCTGTACACGCTGAACCGCGAGCTCGGAGGCAAGAACGACGAGCTGGCCGCCCTCAACCGCGATTACGACCATCTGCTGGCCAGCACCGAGATTGGGACCGTGTTTCTCGATTCGCGCCTGAACCTGCGCCGCTTCAGCCCCAACGTGGGGGATTTCCTGGGTCTGCGTGAGCACGATCTCGGCCGGCCCGTGGCCGAGATCCGCTATCTCCTGGGCCCGCAGGAGGCCTTCATCGGCGATTTGCAGCGTTGCGCCTCGGATGGCACCCGAATCGAACGCGAAGCCATGCTGGCCGATGGGCGCTGGGTGTTTGAGCGCATGCTGCCTTTCAAGGAGGGGCATGACGAAGGCTCCGGCGTGGTACTGACCTGGACCGACATCAGCAAGATCAAACACTTCCAGACGCACGCCGAGCAACTCGCCACGGACCGCGCCCGGCTGCTGGGCATCCTGGATGCGCTGCCCGATGGGGTGTACATCACCAACGCCGAGCACGAGATCGAGTACCTCAATCCGGTACTGGAGCGTGAGTTCGGTCCGGTCAACGGTCGCAAGTGTTACGCGTATTTTCACGGCGGCAGCGCGCAATGTGCATGGTGCAAAAACCCCGAGGTGTTCGCCGGACAGTCGGTGCGCTGGGAGTGGACATCGCCCAAGGGCCGAAGCTACGACCTGTTCGACATGCCCTTCCACAACTCGGACGGCACGGTCAGCAAGCTCGAAATCTTTCACGACATCACCGCCAGCAAGGACGACCGGCGGCGCATGGAAGAAGCGGGGCGGCTGGCGCAAGTGGGGCACTGGGAATGGATGCTGGCGAGCGGCCAACTGATCTGGAGCGACGAAACCTATCGCTGCTTTGGCTACCAGCCGGGCGAGCTCACGCCCAGCTTCGAGCTGTTTGTTGGGCACATCGTGCCTGAGGACCGCGCGCACGTGCAGGCGGCCGTGCAGGCGGCGCTGGCGCAGGGCCACGATTACAAAGTGGAGTTCCAGTTTGATCGGCTCGACGGCAGCCGGCGCATTGGCCGCGCCACCGGCCACCTTGAACGCGATGGCGCGGGCTCGGCGCAGCGCATGTCGGGCGCCATGCAGGACATCACCGTGCTGCGCCAGAGCGAGCAGCGCTTTCAGGTCGCGTTTCGCGCCAGTCCGCTGGCCGGCTCGATTGCCCGCTTGGCCGATGGCGTGTTCATCGAGGCCAACGGTGCTTACGAAAAGTACTTTGGCTGGAAGAGCGAGGAAATGATTGGCCGCAGCGCGCTCGAACTCGGCTTCTGGCCCACACCCGAAGCGCGCCTGGGCTGGGTCAACGAACTGCGCAAGACCGGCACGGTGGTCGATTACCAGACGACCTTGCGCGACAAATCCGGCAGCTTGCGCCAGGCAGCTTTTTTCTCCGAGATCATCGACATCGACGGCGTGGAGCACATCCTGACCTATGTGCAAGACATCACCGAGCGCAAGGAAACCGAAGCCCGCATCGAATTCCTGGCGCACCATGACCCGCTGACCGGCCTGCCCAACCGCGTGCTGTTTCGCGACCGTTTTACCCTGGGCACGGCCTGGGCCGAGCGCAGCGACAGCAAGGTTGCGCTGCTGTTCGTGGACCTGGACCATTTCAAGACCATCAACGACACGCTTGGTCATCCGGTGGGTGATCAATTGTTGCAGCAGGTGGCACAGCGCCTGCGCGAATGCGTGCGCGACACCGACACCATCAGCCGCCAGGGCGGCGACGAGTTTCTGATTGCCCTGACTGACGTCGATGACCTGGACGCGGTCAGCCAGGTTGCCACCAAGGTCCTGGGCACCCTGGGCGCGCCGTTCCTGATCGAAGGCCACGAGCTGACGGCCACCCTATCCATGGGCGTCTCGGTCTGGCCCGACGACGGCCAGGATTTTGACGTGCTGCTGCAGCGGGCCGATACCGCCATGTACCGGCCAAGTCCGCCGGGCGCAACACCTACCGTTTCTACACCGCCGAGATGAACGCGCAAGCGCTGGAGCACCTGCAACTGCGTACCGCCTTGCACCATGCGCTGGCCAACCAGGAATTTGTGCTGCACTACCAGCCGCAAATCGACCTGGCCAGCGGCAGTGTGGTGGGCGTCGAAGCCTTGCTGCGTTGGCAGCGCGCAGGCGATGGGTTGATGGCGCCAGCGCGCTTCATTCCGGCGGCCGAGGAAAGCGGTCTGATTGTGCCGATTGGCGAATGGGTGCTGCAGGAAGCCTGTGCCCAGGCCATGCGCTGGCAGAAGGCCGGGCTGCCCGAAATCACCATGGCGGTCAACCTGTCAGCGGTGCAGTTCCGCCGCGGCGACCTGCTGCAAAGCGTCACCCAGGCGCTGGCCGAGTCCGGCCTGGAGCCAGCGCGGCTGGAACTGGAATTGACCGAAACCCTGTTGCTGGACGACGCCGAGCAGGTGCTGGAAACCGTGCGGCGTCTCAAAGCGCTGGGGGTCTGCCTGTCGATCGACGACTTCGGCACCGGCTACTCCAGCCTGGCCTACCTCAAGCGCTTTGCGGTGGACAAGCTCAAGATCGACCAGTCCTTTGTGCGCGACATCGTCAGCGACGCCGACGACGCGGCGATCGTGCGCGCCATCATCAGCATGGCGCGCAGCCTCAAGCTCAAGGTGATTGCCGAGGGTGTCGAGACCCAGGACGTTGCCCGCACCCTGGGCCTGTACCACTGCCACGAAGCCCAGGGCTACCACTTCGCCCGCCCCATGCCCGCCGACGCGCTGACAGACTGGCTGCGCCAGCGCAACGCGGCGCAGCCCTAGGGCGCCATGAACAGCGCCGGGTCCACCATGGCGCGGTTCAGGCTGACCGACCAATGCAGATGCGGACCGGTAGCGCGGCCGGTGGCACCCACATTGCCAAGGGTCGCGCCAGCCTCCAACTGATCGCCGGGCTTGACCGTGATGGCCGAGAGATGGCAATACAGGGTCAACAAGCCGGCACCATGGTCGAGCCAGACCGTGTTGCCGTTGAAGAAGTAATTGCCAGTGTCGATCACCCGCCCGGCGGCGGCGGCCAGCACGGGTGTGCCTTGCGCGGCCGCGATGTCCATGCCGCTGTGGGGATTGCGCGACTGGCCGTTGAAGACGCGGCGCAGGCCGAAAGAACTGGAGCGTGCGCCCGGCGACGGTTGCGCCAGTTGCAGGCTGGCCGGCACGGGCTGGCTGAAGGTGGCCATCACCTGCGCCAGATGCACGCGTTCACGCTCATAGCGTGCCAGGTCGGCCTTGGACAAATCGACATGACCGGGCGCAACCTTGAGCCGCTGCTCGGCATAGGCATGGGGCTTGATCTCAAACGGCACGCGCGTCTCGGCCGCGCCTTCGCGCCGCACCACCAGGCTTGCGGTGCCCGGTGCCTGGCTCAACCCCAGGCCGACCAGCGCCAGCCACTGCGTGCCATCTCGCAGCACCAGCACCGGCACGCCGTTGAAGCTGGCCCTGGGCGCTGTCGCCGACTCGCCCAAGGCAATACGCGCCACGCCGCCCGGCGCCAGGCGCTGCGCCGGCAGTTCCATGGCGCTGGCCACCTGGGCCACGCAGGCCAGCAAACAAAGCAGAACCCGGCTGACCGGCGACAAGGCGGTCACGCCTTCTTGTAGGTGATCTTCTTGGTGCCGCCCTCGCAACTGCCGACTACCTTCTGGTCCTTCACCTCTTCGCTGGCAACGATGTCGAGTTGCGCGCCCTTGACGCCCCTGGCCTCCATCTTGGCGGCGATTTCGGTCTTGAGTTCGTCGCAAGACTTCTTGGCCCAGGCCGGCACGACCAGTGCCGACAATACAAACGCGAGCATCAAATTCTTCATGGTGATCCCTTGACATGCGATAGATGGGTCAAATTGTAGGCGCGCTGTCTCCTGCGGATATCACCAAACCCACTGCCAACCGCGGCGACACACCCGCACGCTGCGCCTGGCCCAGTTGCGACAGAATCGGGGCATTCATCGTTAAGACCGAAAGGCAGCCGTGGCACGCACTGACATCGAAATCGCACAAGCCGCCACTCTGCGCCCATCTTGGACCTGGCACGCGAGCAGCTCGGCATTCCCCCGAGCACTGGAGCCTACGGCCGCTTCAAGGCCAAGATCGACTTGAAGTGGCTCGATAGCCTAAGCTGAACGGCCCAACGGCAAACGTTGGGTGACAGCCATCAGTCCCACACCGGCGGGCGAAGGCAAGACCACCACCACGGTGGGCCTGGGTGATGCACTCAACCAGCATCGGCAAACGCACCGTCAAGGCGCTGCGCGAACCCCTCACTGGGGCCGGTGTTTGGCATGAAGGGCGGCGCCGCCGGTGGCGGCTTTGGCGCAGGTGGTGCCGATGGAGGACATCAACCTGCACTTCACCGGTGACTTCCACGCCATTGCGCTGGCGCACAACCTGCTGGCAGCCTGATCGATAACCACATCCACCACGGCAATGCCTTGGGGCTGGACCCGCGCCGAATTGTCTGGCGCCGCGTCATGGACATGAATGATCGCGCCATGCGCAGCACCGTCATTGGCCTGGGCGGCGCGGGCAACGGCTTCCCGCGCGAAGACGGTTTTGACATTGTGGCGGCCTCCGAAGTAATGGCCATTTTTTGCCTGGCCACCACCCGCCGGGACCTCAAAGAGCGCCTGAGCCGCATCATTGTGGGCTACACCCGCACCATGCAAGCAGTGCGTGCCAGCGACCTGCAGGCGCACGGCGCGATGGCGGCGCTGCTCAAAGACGCTTTCAAGCCCAATCTGGTTCAGACCTTGGAGAACAACCTGGCCCTGGTGCATGGCGGCCGTTTGCCAATATTGCACGGCTGCAACACCGTGATAGCCACGCGCGCCGCGCGCTCAAACTCGGCGCGAGTACGGCGGTGACCGAGGCCGGTTTTTGGCGCCGACCTGGGCGCCGAGAAGTTCATCGACATCAAGTGCCGCAAGACCGGCCTGCGCCCCGACGTGGCAGTGGTGGTGGCAACCTGGCGGGCACTGCGTCACCATGGGGGCTCCGAACCCGAGCAATTCGATCACGCGCAGCCCCAGGCGGTCGAACGCGGCATCGTCAATCTGGAGCGCCACGTGGACATTGTAGCAACCACTATGGCTTGCCGTGTCGTGGCCATCAACGCCTAGGTATCTGACACCGAAGAGGAGCTTCGGTGGTGCGCCGCAACATGGCCCGAAGCGGCGTGCCGGTGGTGAAGGGCGGCATTACAGCGACTGGATGTGCCAAAGAGCTGTTGCACGCGCGGTGGTGCAATTGGTCGAAGCCGGCATTGCTGACAATAAGCGTTTTGTGTACGCCGAAGAGCCAACGTTATGGGACAAAATGCAAACCGTGGCGCAGCGATTACGGCGCGTCCGACATTTCAGCCAACACGGGCCGTCAGCCAAGATCGCGCAACTGCAAGCCGACGGCCACGGCCACTACCCGGTGTGCGTGGCCAAGACCCAATACTCTTTCTCCACCGACCCTGGCTTGCGGGGCGCCAACCACATGGTCAACATCCGCGAAGTACGCCTGGCCGCAGGGGCCGAGTTCGTGGTGATGATTTGGCGATGTCTTGACCATGCCCGGTCTGCCCAAGGAGCCCGCCTCCATGCGCATGGACATCGACGATGATGGCCGCATCACAGGGCTGTGCTGAGCCCTGGCCGGCTGCTAATCACGCACGAGCCGTGCAGAATCTGTTGATTTTTTCGCAATTAATGACACAAGTTAAGTGACTTAACTTCGTCATTGCAGGCATCAGTTCGGTTTGAACCACACGGACCTTGATCCCAGTGGCGTCATTGCGAACAGTGCGGCAATCCATGGCCCCAAAATACATGGATCGCCGCGGCCTGCGGCCTCGCGATGACGATGCTGGTTCAAGGTTCGTGTGCGGTATCGGCCCGGATTCGGGCAGCTCGCAATGACGGAGTGGGTTCGCAATGACGGCAAGTTATGTCGTGATTTGTGAAACACTCAATGAGCATGAAAAGCCCCCACATCACCGTTTATGCATCGCCGCATGCGACACCGTCAAGAAGGCCCGTGCCTGGCTGCTGGCCCAGGGCACCGCACCACGACTTCCACGACTTCAAAAAACCCGGCGTGCCGGAAGACCAATCGACACCTGGCTGGCGGCCATCGGCCGGGAGCGCCTGCTCAACACGTGGCACCACCTGGCGCCAGCTCAGCGTGTCGCCCGGGCGGCGTAGGTGGATGACGCCAGTGCCCGCTGCCCTGATGCTGAGCCACGCCAGCGTGATCAAGCGACCGGTGGTGCGATGGGCCGATGGCCCGTAGCGGTCGGGTTCGACGAGGCTGGCGGGCCCACATCGTTTCCCATGTTGCGTCCCCTCCTGACGGCGGCCCGGCGACCCAGGAATGCGCCCACACGTTTTGCAGGGAAAGGTAATCGGCACCGATCTGTCCGGCGCCGACGCCTGGAACGCCAGCTTCGACAAGGTGTCATCAACGCCGGTCGCAACGTTCAGATGCCTTGTGGAACCCCTTCGTCGTGCGGGATCGCAGGTAGGCAGCTCAACCAGCAGATCTCAAATCCAGCATGTCAAACCTGCGCCTCCACAGGCGAAGGCGCGCGTGAAATCGGCCAGCACGGCGTAAAAGCGCCCGGATGGGCTTGCAGGTGTCGCCGAGCGTCATGCCACCCAGGGCTGCAGATGCTTGGCAAAGAACCTCGCGCTGTTGCAGTCAGGATTCGCCAACGCCGCGTCATCCCCGGCGACCAGGTAGCGCATCACTTCGCACAGGCGACGTGCGGTCTTCGGTTTCCTTCATCGCATCATCACGCGCCAGCCCCAGCCGCATCAGATCGGTGCGCAGCACGGCAAGCGCTTTCGTTGAGGTAGCCGCTGGATGGGTGTGAGCCGTACAGGTAGACCTCGGAAGCATGACGCCGCCAAACAGGGCGTATTTTCACGTGCCAGGGCCGCGTCATCCTGTTCGCGGGCG
>JADKEH010000018.1 GCA_016718155.1 Candidatus Rhodoferax randersensis
AGGCTTTGTTCGGCGCGGATGGTGTCGCCGGCCTTTACCAGCACCTCGATCACGGCCACTTCGCTCACGTCGCCGATGTCGGGAACCTTGATGTCCATTACTGTCATGCGGTGTCTCCTCCGGCTCTCAGAGCAGGATGCGGCGGTAGTCCGCCAGCACCTGGCCCAGATAGGCGTTAAAGCGCGCGGCCAGCGCGCCGTCAATGACGCGGTGGTCGTACGACAGTGACAGCGGCAGCATCAGGCGCGGCGCGAACTGCTTGCCGTCCCACACCGGCTTCATGGCGCTCTTGGACAGGCCCAGGATGGCCACCTCGGGCGCGTTGATGATGGGTGTGAAGTGCGTGCCGCCAATGCCGCCCAGCGACGAGATCGAGATGCACCCGCCCTGCATTTCGGCAACGCCGAGCTTGCCCTCGCGCGCCTTGGCCGCCAGCTCGCCCATTTCCTGGCTGATCGTGAGAATGCCTTTCGTGTCGGCATCCCTGAGCACCGGCACTACCAGACCATTGGGCGTATCGGCCGCAAAGCCGATGTGAAAGTACTGCTTGTAGACCAGCGCGTCGCCGTCCAGGCTGGCGTTGAATTCGGCGTGAAACATCGGATGCTGACATTAAGGTGCCATGGGCAAAGACTGCCGCGTAAACCATCAGCAGTTCTCGCCGGCTGTTGGGCTCACGGCCCAACAGCATCCAGCTAAATCGCACCGCGCTGTCAATCTCCAACACAATTTCCGGCAACTGGCCCAACGGTCTACCGTCCATCAGGGCGCGGCGCAACGCGCTCACCCGAACGTCTTCAGGAATTGCCGCCTTGCGCTCCTGGTGGATGCCGTCGGCGTCAATCTGAATTTGCCCCACTGATGCAGCCGCTGCAAAGTCTTGCAGCCGCTTTTCCAGGTGCTCTGCCAGCGGCTCCAGGGTTTCCTTCGGATCCTTTGAGAGACCCAGCTGGGCGTAGTGCATGTCCCGACTCTTTTGCCAGTCTTCCTTGACGATGAAAAGCGTGGCCTGGCTGCGAAACACAAAGCTGTGATCCAAGTACACGCAACCGTTGCGCAGCGCCATGCGCAAGGCAAATAGCGTTGCCCATTCGAACGCGGCCAGGGCTTTCTGGCGGTCCGCGCCTGCAATGATCTTCTGCCACCGGTTTCCCAGTTTGATGGTTGGGGTCGTGGCCAGGGATGTCGCACGGGCAGCATAGGTTTTGCGCAGCACTTCCAGCGCTTGTATCACTGGATGGTCTGCCTGGGCGGCCAGAGGCAGCGTCAGCAGCCTTCCCAACAAAGCACGCGACTGGTTTGGATGATCAACCAGATAGGTTCGCGCCAAGGCCGAGCGGCTGATTTTTGGGTCGGCCAGTACAGCAGTAGTCACTTCGACCAGCTTGGATTTGAGATCGGCGTGGGACAGATCCTCATCCTTGGCCAGTTTTCCCACGCTCAGCGCAAACTCCCGCAGCTTGGCGTGCGCATCCGCATAGGTGGGTGTGGTTTCGCGCGCGGCATCGTTGGCCATCTTGCGAATCCAGCGGCGCAGCATCAAGAGCAGCTGGTCCGAGGACGTACACAGGGCATAGCGCAGAAAACAGGCGACTTCCAGACTTCGGCGAGTCGATGTTATGCGCTTGCTGGCCGATGGCGCCCGGTGGGCGCAGCGCCGGGCATAGTAGCGGACGGCCGCGTCATTCACGGTGGTGGGCCAATGGTCGGCAACGCCCATGGTGCGCAAGTGGTCCACCTTGTCAAAAAATTGGGTGATCTGGACCGTGGACTGTTTCAGCGGTGCCGCCCACAGCCAGGATTGCAACGGGGTGCCATCTGCAGTCTTGGAGTTCAGGGCCGAATCCCACTCCTGAAGCTTTTGCTGGCCATACGCATGCTCAATTGCCTTGAGCAGTTGCGCTTCATGGTCCTTGAGCGCAGCGGCAATCAGGCTTTTGAGTTCACGGGGCGCAATTTGCAGGATGCGGTGGTCATAGAACCAGCGCTTCGTTTCAGGAAGAAGCGAGGTGTGGTCCGAGCGACCATTGAGCGTTTCGCGCAACCAGCGCACCACGTAGCGCCGCTGGTGTTCCGTCATCTGCTGGAAGCCCAGCGTCCGATAGGCCAGTTGCTGGTGCTCGGACAGCGTGCGCATGCGGTCAATGTAGAGGGACCGCAGCGTGCCCATCTCTGGCGGCTCAATGCCGAGCTGGGTGCCAAGGTGGCTCCACAGCACTTTCGGGATTCTGTCCACCGCGTCCAGGGTGCGCCCGCTCATGCGGATGAACCCCATGTGCAGGGCCAGGCCGATCCGGTGCAGCGGTTTGCGCAGCGAACGGATGACCGCCAGTTCGGCGGCGCTGTACGAGAAAAAGGTCGTGAGTTCGAAGTCGTCCAGGGCTGCCGGGATGTCACGCAGTCCCAGGAAGGGTGCTCTCCAATGTTCCACCGGAATCCTTGTTTTGGTCTTTGAGCCGGGCATTATCGGCTTGCGGGACGTTGATGCAAGAAAAGCTACCAACTGCTGGAAATCGCGTTGCCGAGACGCAATGTAGGCCTAATGCCGCTTTGCGGAGGGAGGGGGTCAGAGAATCAAGCAACCATGCGGGTTGCGAGAGGACGTGCCCTGGGAACCCGCATGGATAGGGGCTTCTGAAACGTCCTAAAACGCACTAAGAACAAGAGGACCCCGACTACCCCAATATATCGACACCACCGAGACAATGTCCTTGGCGGAGGTGCGCGAGCAGGCCTTCTCGCCCGGCAGCGAAAAAATTCATTTCCCCAAAATGCATGAGGCGATATGGCAGCGGTTCTCTATTGAGCGGCCCAAGGGTGCCAGTGCCATCTGGTTTCTGGAGTTTCAAAGCACGCGGGCCAAGGACATATTGCTTGCCATGCCAACGCCTGATGGCGGGGTTGAATATCACCAGGCCGGAGAGAATTTCCCAGACACCGCGCGAGAAGTCAATTTTAGAAACATAGTCTTCAGAATCGCGCTGCCAGAGAATCGACCTCAAATTGTCTACATCCGCATCGTCAGTCACGTTCAATTCTTCACTGCGGTCAAGGTATGGCATCCACTTGCGTTTTATGACATGGCCGTCACTGAGATGCGCAGTATCGGCTTGATAAGTGGTTTTTTTACCGTCATCGTCCTCATCAACTTGCTTTTATATGCACTGTTCCGCGAGAAAATCATCCTGTATTTTTTGTGGTACGCCACGGCCTACGTACTCACCTCAACAATTGCAACAGGAAGCCTGCAATGGCTAGGATTTCCCGCAACAAAATTGAGCCCGGATCTATTGATTGCTAACAGCTTTGTAACAATTTTAGTACTGGGAATATATTTTGAATATGAACTCATGCGCCTACCAACCAAAGGGGCCAACTTAGAAGCTCGGTTTGTTAAGCGACGATACGCGCTTGTCTCCGTACTGGGCCTGTGCCTGGTTACATCCATACTGATTCTGATCAATCAATATGACCTGATTGCCAAGACGCTGGTATTTGGCGCTGCTGCCTTGAACAGCATGTTGCTTCCGGTCTCCATCCGCTACCTCTTGCGTTCGAAGAATTTGGCAAACTCCTTCACGCTGTTGACCTACAACTTAATCCGCATTTTGATGCTCGCAAGATTGTTTCGAAGCTTGGGAATTATTGAACCCAGTATCTGGACGGAAGTGCGCTTTTCGAGCTATGTGGTTGTGATTTTTTTGGTGGCCACCACCATAGGGTTAGCCTGGATTCTTTTAGATACGAGACATAAGGAGAATCGGGCAAAACTCGATGTCGAAAACACGAAGGTCAGAGCAGCCATGGAGGCGCAGATGAACGCCGACCGTTTGAACTTCTTCCGAAGCCTCTCACATGAACTGCGAACGCCGGCAGCGGTCATCAATCTGACAGTCCAGAACTTATTGTTTGGCTCAGCCCACAATGGCGCGGACGACTTCAGTCTGAAACGCTATGAAAGAATTAGACGTGCTTCTGATCGGCTTAACGATTTGATTGATGTCCACATGCTGAGGCTGCATCCGGCGCCGGATAATTTGGTTTTCAAACCATCGCTGTGCGATGTACAGGAATTACTAGCCGATATCACGAACGATTTGCGGGCAGCTGATTTGGGGCAGGTTGAAATAGCAAGCAGTAATTTGCCTAATACCTTAAGGTGTGATGACGGGCTGGCGTGCATTCTGGTGAGAAACCTGGTGACTAATGCGCGCATCCATGGGGACCCGGGTGCTCCGATCAACGTGACCATCCAGGGCATGCGTAACCACGGGGTTCGTATTTCCGTCCATAACGTTGGCCAGAGCATTCCAGCGAATGAACTGCAATATATATTTAGGCCATTGCACCGCGGCGCCAACGGTGAACATAAACCCGGAACCGGGCTAGGCTTGTATCTTGTCAAGCGTATCGTCGATATCCATCAGGGGCGGATTCATGTCCATTCTTCAAATCGAAATGGCACCCAATTCACGGTATTTTTGCGTCAAACCACTGCTGCCAACGAGCTGCCTGCCTGCTGATGGCTTCCAGCCTAGTTGACAGCTCGACCAACCCACCGTGCGACACAAACTTCAGCTTCCAGGCCAGCAGTAAAAAACCGCGTACAACTTCAACTGCAGCACGCACTCGCCGCACCAAAGCTGCCCCCTCTGCACAACCGGGCAATGATCGCTTGTCGACGGCATTGGCCAGCACGATCAGCCTCAAACACTCGGCCAACTCTTCAAGGATGCGCTCACCCACCGCAAATCGAAATGGTTTGGGGAAATTGTTGTGCATTGGGTAATAAATTTGCGTCAGCGTCAGCACGTCTGAGAAAATTTGTGGATGCTTGAACTCCCGATCCATACAGACTCAACCCCCAAGACCAAAGCAGCGCACTTGGGCGCAGCCCACATCGCAGACATCCAACACTTGGCCAGGCAACTCTTCGCCTGTGCGGCCGATGCTGGCAACAGCGAACACAAGCTCGCACACTTCATGGCCTTGCCAGACATCGTTCTGGGCCTGGCTCGCGCCATCGCGCAAGGCACTTATCAACCGCAAGCGTTCACGGTATTTGCCGTAACGGACCCCAAACTGCGTGAAATCTTTGCGCCTGCTTTTGCTGACCGTTTGGTACACCAGTGGCTCATCCGCCATATCGAACCCTGGTGGGACAAACGCTTCATTGACGACAGCTACGCCAACCGCAAGGGAAAAGGCACCCACGCCGCTGTGAAACGGTTGCAACACTTTATGCGCCAACCGGGGCGCCGTTGGTACATCAAGCTCGACATTCAAGCCTGCTTTCCCAGCATCGACCGGCGCATTTTGTTGGGCCTTTGGCAACGGGCATGGCCCAACTTGCCCTACGGCACACAAACCCTGCAAAGACTTGATCAAGTCGCCACCGCGATACTGAGCCAGTCGCCCATTGACCCTCCCCCTGTACGCAGCGGCAACCTTGCGTTGCTCAAAGAAATACCCCTGCACAAATCCTTGTTTCAATGCTCTGCTGGCGTTGGGATGCCCATTGGCAGCCTGACCAGCCAATTTTTTGCCAACGTCTACCTCAACGAGCTGGACCAATTCATCAAACACCAGCTCAAGGTGAGCGGTTATGTGCGCTACGTGGACGACTTCGTTTTGCTGGCCGACGACCCCCAGACCTTGATGAAGTGGAAGGCGCGCGTTGAACAATTTTTGCATGAGCAACTGCGCCTGACACTGCACCCCCATAAAATCGTCATGCAACGCTGCGCGCAGGGCATGGACTTCCTGGGCAGTATCGTGTACCCCCACCACACCCTGACACGGCAACGCACGGTACGCGCCCTGCGCCGAAGGATCGCGTGGTTCATGTACCTGCTGGCGCCCCAAGAAGTGGGCGCTGTGGCACCACCCGAACGCGGAGAATGGGACAAATGGCTGGCCCTGCACTCGATCAGGTTGGCCAATGGCGACGCCTCGCCTGTGCTGCTCAGGCGCATGCTCTCCACGCTCAACAGCTACTACGGGCTGCTTGGCCATGCCAACACCTACACGCTGCGCAAATACATCTATCACCACTATTTGGGAAGCTTGCGCCGCTACTTTTTGCCTGCCGATTTGCGATACTCCCATTTAAGAATCCGTGCACACTGGTTGATGCAGTCTGACCTGTGATGTTGCTCTGACGGGCCAGCCAACAGCCACCCAACACCCACTCAAAGGACAGCCGCCGCGTAATTGTTGTTGGCGTTCGGTTTGTCATTCAAGTTGCCGTTGTTGAGGTTCACGTTGACGTGCCCAGAAGGCGAAGGCGCGCCAGTCCAAATGTTGTTGGACCAGCCGCCCGGATTGCGTTTTCACTGTGTTTCGCCACGATGGCGAAAACCTCCAGCCTTGCCGTTTGCACCGCGCGGCCCCTAAGATGCGGCACCCCGAAGGCACCGCGGAAAACGCCAGCGACATCCCCTATAGGCCCCTTTTATCTGCCGCCGTGACGGCAGACCCCATGAGGCGCGGGCCCCGAACCCGCAGGTCCGGGGCCCGCGGAATGCACCTGCTGCCAGTGGCACTGGATGGTTGTTAACCTCCTTTCCTTGAATTGAAAACATCAAAACAGTTGAAAAAATTCCAGCCGCACAGCGGCTGGAATCCAAGTCAAAGTTCAAACCTCAAACTTCGAAGCGCTTCGCTCTGACGGGCCAGCCAACAGCCACCCAACACCCACTCAAAGGACAGCCGCCGCGTAATAGCCGTAGGCGAACGGCCCGTCAGATAAGCGGCCGCTGCTGAGGCCCACGTCGACGTGCCCAGAAGGCGAAGGCGCGCCAGTCCAAACGTTGACGGACCAGCCGCCCGGCCGGTTGTCCTCGTTTGCGGTGTAACTGTTGTAGGAACTGGTATCCGTTATCGCCTGCACCGCCCCCACGGTGGATGCTGCACCGCCCGCCGCTCCTCCTCCAGAGCTGCCTCCGAAGTTGGCCGCGTACAAGGCCAGCCCTTCTTCAAACGTCATCGTCCGGCTGCTGTTGCTGCCCATGGTGGTGTGGTTACCAACCAACGAAGCCATTTGGTCATAGGTGTACGTCATCGTTCTGTTTGGGTTGGCCGCCGCGAACTCCACACTTTGCGCCGCCACGTTCGACACCATGCCCAGCGCCGTGTTGGCGGTTGTGACAGGGGTGCCCAGCGCCACACCCGTTGTGTTGTAGTAATCCCAATCGCCCCAGCTGTTCGAGTCAAAGTCACGGTCAGAGGTGTTGATGCCAATATTGGTCGCGGTGTCGCCCGTGTCTTGCATAGTCCACAAGCCCACCGCATTGCCATCCGGATCACCGAAGTAGTACACAAACACATTGCCGGTGATCTTGTCCTGCACCGAGTAGTTCTGCGCCACGGTGCCGCTGTCACTGGGGCTGGCCGTGCCGTCGGCCACCAGGAACAGGCGGTGGGCCGTTTCCACTCCGCTCTTGTAGGCACTGAACTCCTTGACACCGTTGCCGTAGGTGTTGTGCACCGTGGCTGCTCCCAGGGCTGCGCTGTTGGCATCGAAGGTGATGTCATAGCTGCCGTCACCGGCCACGGCAATGTGCACGCCGTTCACACCATCGGCGAGCAGCACCTGGCCTGCGTTGTCCACGCCGTCGGTGCGGTCGGTGTCCATATAGAAGCTGAGGTTGCCTGAGGTGCCCCCGGCTACCTTGCCCGTGATGTGGAAACCCGCTGCCTTTTCTGCGGCGCTGACGATGTCGGTGCCGGTGACCTGGTCGGCGTAGCTGGTCAGGGCGTTGGTGCCGCTGGCCGTGCCGTCGGCGCTGGTGGTCACCGGGGGTTCCACGGTGATGCTGTAGGTGCTGCTGGCGGTGCCCAGGTTACCCGCAAGGTCTTCCACCTTGTAGGTGAAGTTGTGCGTGCCAGCGGTCAAAGCCGTCGCGGGTGTGTAGCTCCAGGTGGTGCTGCCCACCGTGGCGGTGGCATCTCCGAGGTAAGTTCCACCATCGTAGACATGGACCACTTCGCCAGTTTGTAGTGCAGAGCTCAATGTGCCAGCCATGCCAGGCGTGGTGTCGTCGGTGGCCGAACCACTGCGGTAGTAGTTGCCTGTAGCGTCGGTCCAAGCACCAGGGATGGTTTGCAACGCCCCTACATTGTCGGCATAGGACATATAGGGAGTCGGTGCTGCCGGGGGCATGGTGTCGATGTCGACGGCGGTCGTCACCGGCGCCGCGGCGTTGCCAGCGGCATCAGCGTAGGTGGTGGTGATGGTGGCAGGACCTTGACCGGCCGCCGTGATGTCTGTAGCGGGCAGCAGCACGGAGATCGGTGTGGCCGGGGCGGCCACATCAGCAGCTGTGACGGTGTAGCTCACCGGTGTGCTTCCATCAATGCTCACGGTGATCACGTCACCGGCGACGGCACCCGCTGGCAGCGTCACCAGCACGGGCACGCCGTCGGCCGCTTCGGTGGCGTTGATGCCACCTGCCGCTTCGGGCACGCTCACTGTCGGTGCTGCCGGGGCATGGTGTCGATGTCGACGGCGGTCGTCACCGGCGCCGCGGCGTTGCCAGCGGCATGGGTGTGCTGCCGTCAATGCTCACGGTGATCACGTCACCGGCGACGGCACCCGCTGGCAGCGTCACCAGCACGGGCACGCCGTCGGCCGCTTCGGTGGCGTTGATGCCACCTGCCGCTTCGGGCACGCTCACTGTCGGTGCTGCCGGGGGCATGGTGTCGATGTCGACGGCGGTCGTCACCGGCGCCGCGGCGTTGCCAGCGGCATCAGCGTAGGTGGTGGTGATGGTGGCAGGACCTTGACCGGCCGCCGTGATGTCTGTGGCGGGCAGCAGCACGGAGATCGGTGTGGCCGGGGCGGCCGCTTCAGCCGCGGTCACGGTGTAGCTCACCGGTGTGCTTCCATCAATGCTCACGGTGATCACGTCACCGGCGACGGCACCCGCTGGCAGCGTCACCAGCACGGGCACGCCGTCGGCCGCTTCGGTGGCGTTGATGCCACCTGCCGCTTCGGGCACGCTCACTGTCGGTGCTGCCGGGGGGGCTACCGTGTCGATGTTGACGGCGGTCGTCACCGGCGCCGCGGCGTTGCCAGCGGCATCAGCGTAGGTGGTGGTGATGGTGGCAGGACCTTGACCGGCCGCCGTGATGTCTGCGGCGGGCAGCAGCACGGAGATCGGTGTGGCCGGGGCGGCCGCTTCGGCCGCGGTCACGGTGTGGGTGATGGGTGTGCTGCCGTCAATGCTCACGGTGATCACGTCACCGGCGACGGCACCCGCTGGCAGCGTCACCAGCACGGGCACGCCGTCGGCCGCTTCGGTGGCGTTGATGCCACCTGCCGCTTCGGGCACGCTCACTGTCGGTGCTGCCGGGGGGGCTACCGTGTCGATGTCGACGGCGGTCGTCACCGGCGCCGCGGCGTTGCCAGCGGCATCAGCGTAGGTGGTGGTGATGGTGGCAGGACCTTGACCGGCCGCCGTGATGTCTGCGACGGGCAGCAGCACGGAGATCGGTGTGGCCGGGCGGCCGCTTCCGGCCGCGGTCACGGTGTAGCTCACCGGTGTGCTGCCGTCAATGCTCACGGTGATCACGTCACCGGCGACGGCACCCGCTGGCAGCGTCCCTGCTTACAGGCACGCCGTCGGCCGCTTCGGTGGCGTTGATGCCACCTGCCGCTTCCGGGCACGCTCACTGTCGGTGCTGCCGGGGGCTACCGTGTCGATGTCGACGGCGGTCGTCACCGGCGCCGCGGCGTTGCCAGCGGCATCAGCGTAGGTGGTGGTGATGGTGGCAGGACCTTGACCGGCCGCCGTGATGTCTCGGCGGCAGCAGCAGGGAGATCGGTGTGGCCGGGGCGGCCGCTTCGGCCGCAGTCACCGGTGGGTGATGGGTGTGCTGCCGTCAATGCTCCCGGTGATCACGTCACCGGCGACGGCACCCGCTGGCAGCGTACGCACGGGCACGCCGTCGGCCCCCTTCGGTGGCGTTGATGCCACCTGCCGCTTCGGGCACGCTCACTGTCGGTGCTGCCGGGGGGGCTACCGTGTCGATGTCGACGGCGGTCGTCACCGGCGCCGCGGCGTTGCCAGCGGCATCAGCGTAGGTGGTGGTGATGGTGGCAGGACCTTGACCGGCCGCCGTGATGTCTGTAGCGGGCAGCAGCACGGAGATCGGTGTGGCCGGGGCGGCCACATCAGCCACCGGTCACGGTGTGGGTGATGGGTGTGCTGCCGTCAATGCTCACGGTGATCACGTCACCGGCGACGGCACCCGCTGGCAGCGTCACCAGCACGGGCACGCCGTCGGCCGCTTCGGTGGCGTTGATGCCACCTGCCGCTTCGGGCACGCTCACTGTCGGTGCTGCCGGGGGCATGGTGTCGATGCTGATGTTCAGCGGCGAGCTCTGCGGGCTCTTGTTGCCAGCGGCGTCCGTCAGCGTGTAGGTCGGCGCGTGCGCCCTCGGGCGGGGTTGGGCGTGGGCGGCCGGTCACCGGGTGAGGTGGCGGGCACTTCCCCCGTCCCACGGCGTCGGCTCCGTCAGGCCCTCCGAGTTCACGGGCGGGCGCGCCGCCGGGGGTCGCCGGCAGCGGGGCGGCCGGCGGGGCGCCGCGGCGCCCGCCCCGCCCCTCCCAGCCCCCCGCCCCGGCAGCGTCAACGGCCGCCGTGGCCACGGGTTCCGCAGGCGTGGTGTCATCGGTCGTGCCCGCCGGTGCTCGTCGGGCGGGCCCGCCCCGTGGTCGTTGTGGTTCCGGGCGCGGCCGGTGCGGCCGGCGGGGGGGTGTCGATGCTGATGTTCGGCGGCGCTCTGCGGGCTCTTGTTGCCAGCGGCGTCCGTCAGCGTGTAGGTCAGCGCGTGCGCACCCTCGGCCAGCGGCGCGTTGGGCGTGAGCGTGCCGGTCACCGGGTCGTAGGTGGCGGGCACTTCCACCCCGTCCACATACAGCGTCGGCACGTCCGTCAGGCCCACTCCGATGTTCACGCCAGGCGTGGTGTCATCGGTCGTGCCCGCCGTGCTCGTCGGGCTGGTCACAGCGCCCACGTTGTCGTTGTAGTTCGCAGGCGCGGCCGGTGCGGCCGGCGCGGTGGTGTCGATGCTGATGTTCAGCGGCGAGCTCTGCGGCTCTTGTTGCCAGCGGCGTCCGTCAGCGTGTGGTCAGCGCGTGCGCACCCTCGGCCAGCGGCGCGTTGGGCGTGAGCGTGCCGGTCACCGGGTCGTAGGTGGCGGGCACTTCCACCCCGTCCACATACAGCGTCGGCACGTCCGTCAGGCCCACTCCGATGTTCACGCCAGGCGTGGTGTCATCGGTCGTGCCCGCCGTGCTCGTCGGGCTGGTCACAGCGCCCACGTTGTCGTTGTAGTTCCGCGCGGCCGGTGCGGCCGGCGCGGTGGTATCGTGCGATGTTCAGCGGCGAGCTCTGCGGGCTCTGTTGCCAGCGGCGTCCGTCAGCGTGTAGGTCAGCGCGTGCACCCTCGGCCAGCGGCGCGTTGGGCGTGGCGTGCCGGTCACCGGGTCGTGGTGGCGGGCACTTCCCCCCGTCCCATACAGCGTCGGCACGTCCGTCAGGCCCACTCCGATGTTACGCCAGGCTGGTGTCATCGGTCGTGCCCGCCGTGCTCGTCGGGCTGGTCACAGCGCCCACGTTGTCGTTGTAGTTCGCAGGCGCGGCCGGTGCGGCCGGCGCGGTGGTGTCGATGCTGATGTTCAGCGGCGAGCTCTGCGGGCTCTTGTTGCCAGCGGCGTCCGTCAGCGTGTAGGTCAGCGCGTGCGCACCCTCGGCCAGCGGCGCGTTGGGCGTGAGCGTGCCGGTCACCGGGTCGGGGCGGGCACTTCCCCCGTCCACATACAGCGTCGGCGTCCGTCGGCCCACTCCGATGTTCACGCCAGGCGTGGTGTCATCGGTCGTGCCCGGTGCTCGTCGGGCTGGTCACAGCGCCCACGTTGTCGTTGTAGTTCGCAGGCGCGGCCGGTGCGGCCGGGGCGGTGGTGTCGATGCTGATGTTCAGCGGCGAGCTCTGCGGGCTCTTGTTGCCAGCGGCGTCCGTCAGCGTGTAGGTCAGCGCGTGCGCACCCTCGGCCAGCGGCGCGTTGGGCGTGAGCGTGCCGGTCACCGGGTCGTAGGTGGCGGGCACCACCCCGTCCCATACAGCGTCGGCACGTCCGTCAGGCCCGCTCCGATGTTCACGCCAGGCATGGTGTCATCGGTCGTGCCCGCCGTGCTCGTCGGGCTGGTCACAGCGCCCACGTTGTCGTTGTAGTTCGCAGGCGCGGCCGGTGCGGCCGGGCGGTGGTGTCGATGCTGATGTTCAGCGGCGAGCTCTGCGGGCTCTTGTTGCCAGCGGCGTCCGTCAGCGTGTAGGTCAGCGCGTGCGCACCCTCGGCCAGCGGCGCGTTGGGCGTGAGCGTGCCGGTCACCGGGTCGTAGGTGGCGGGCACTTCCACCGTCCATACAGCGTCCGCACGTCCGTCAGGCCCACTCCGATGTTCACGCCAGGCGTGGTGTCATCGGTCGTGCCCGCCGTGCTCGTCGGGCTGGTCACAGCGCCCACGTTGTCGTTGTAGTTCGCAGGCGCGGCCGGTGCGGCCGGGGCGGTGGTGTCGATGCTGATGTTCAGCGGCGAGCTCTGCGGGCTCTTGTTGCCAGCGGCGTCCGTCAGCGTGTAGGTCAGCGCGTGCGCACCCTCGGCCAGCGGCGCGTTGGGCGTGAGCGTGCCGGTCACCGGGTCGTAGGTGGCGGGCACTTCCACCCCGTCCACATACAGCGTCGGCACGTCCGTCAGGCCCGCTCCGATGTTCACGCCAGGCATGGTGTCATCGGTCGTGCCCGCCGTGCTCGTCGGGCTGGTCACAGCGCCCACGTTGTCGTTGTAGTTCGCAGGCGCGGCCGGTGCGGCCGGCCCGGTGGTGTCGGGCGCCGTGCCCGTGCCGGCCACGCTGGTCACCGGCGAGGTGTTGCCCGCTGCGTCGGTCGCGCTCACGCCCACGCTGGCGCCGCTGTACACCGGCGGGTTCAGCGTCACGCTGTAGTTGCCCGAGGCGTCGGCCACTGCCGTCACGTCCGCCGTTCCGTCTCCGTTGGTGTCCACACCCACCGTCGCGCCCGCTTCGGCCGTGCCGCTGAGCGTCGTGCCGTCGGCACTGATCGCGCCGGTCGGCGCTGCAGGAGCCGTGGTGTCGGGCGCCGTGCCCGTGCCTGCCACGCTGGTCACCGGCGAGGTGTTGCCGGCCGCGTCGGTCGCCCTCACGCCCACGCTGGCGCCGCTGTACACCGGCGGGTTCAGCGTCACGCTGTAGTTGCCCGAGGCGTCGGCCACCGCCGTCACGTCCGCCGTTCCGTCTCCGTTGGTGTCCACTCCCACCGTCGCGCCCGCTTCGGCCGTGCCGCTGAGGGTCGTGCCGTCGGCACTGATCGCGCCGGTCGGCGCCACAGGGGCCGTGGTGTCGGGACCAGGACCAGGACCAGGACCAGGAGCCGGAGCCGGAGCCGGAGCCGGAGCCGGAGCCGGAGCCGCGTCGCTGCCGCCCGAGGCAGCCGCCAACGCCACGGCGCCCAGGCCAGCGGCGCCCCAGACCAGCCAGGGCGAGCCGCCACCCACGGCGGCCACGCAGATGCCCATCTCGGCGGCATCGGCGCTCAGTTGCTGGATCGAGCTCAGGCCGTCGCCAAGGCTGGCGTAGCCGGTCTGGCCATCGACGGGCACGTATTCAACGTATTGGCCTTCGGCGTTCAGACCCACCAGCTCACCACCTTCGGGGTAGTAGTCTTTGATGACCAGGTCGATGGGGCCTTCGGCGGCGTCGTCGATGCGCACTTGCAGGTCGTTGCCCGCGCGCTTGACACGCACGTTCTTGGGCGCGAGCTTGGTGCCTTTGTCGAGCAGCTCGATGCTGCGGCAGCCTGGGTCGTCAAAGAGGTTGACAACCTTGGTGTTGAGCACCTTGGCGCTGGACTCGGTGGCGCTGCTGTGAAACTTGACGATGTATTTGGTTTCCATGATTTCTTCTGCTTTAAGTGAAACGGATTGAACTCGATAGGTGCTTGAAAAAAATACGGTGTGAACTCGCAAGGACGGTCTAGGGCCCCCTGGCTCCGTAGTTCACGCTGTAGGTCTTTGGGCTCACCTTGTTGACGGTTTTCATGACTAGCGCTCCCCCAGGGATTCAGACAGGGTCTTGACGATGGGCTTGGTGAGGTAGTCCAAGACAGTCCGCTCGCGCGCCTTGATGTCCACCTGCGCTGTCAGGCCCGGGCGCAGCTCGATGTCGTGGTTTTTCTTGCCCTTGAATTCGCTCTCTCGCACCAGGATGTGCACCCGATAGTAGCTCACGGGGCCGTCTTTGGTTTCTTCCTTGAGCACGTCGGGGCTGATGTAGATGACATCGCCGCGCAGGCCGCCAAAGACGGTGGAGTCAAAGGCATCGACCTTGACGAAGGCGGTCTGACCGACCGTCACGAAGGCGATGTCGGTGGGGGAGATCTTGGTCTCGGCGATCAGGTCACCCCCGGTGGGCAGCAGCTCCAGCACCACGTCGCCAGGGCGCAGCACAGCACCCAGCGTGGTGGCGCGGATGTTGTTGACGATTCCGTCGGAGGGCGCGAGCAATTCGGTGTGTTCGAGCACCTGGGAGCGGTCGCGCAACTGTTCGTTGTAGGTGTTGAGTTCCTCGCGCGCCTTGGTCATTTCGGTCTGCGCGTCCTGGAAGAACTTGTTGCGCCGATTGGTGATCTGCGCGCGGATGTCGGCTGCGGCGCGCTGCAGCCGCAGCACTTCGGAGCGGCTCACATCGCCCGACTGCAGCAGACCCTGGTTGATCTTGAGCTCGTCTTCGGCGATGGAGAGGATGCGCTGAAGCGACTCGGTTTCTTCGTTGAGCGCGGTGCGACGGCGGGTGTAGAGGTCGGTCTGATTGCGCACGTATTCGTCAAATTTCTGGACTTCGGCATCAAACCTGAGCTCGCGACCAAAGAGCTCGGCCTCCAGGCGGGTGATAGCGGCTTTGAGGGCGGCGACCTTGGCCGCGCTGTCGTCCACGGCAGAGGAGGCACGCTCTTTTTCGAGCGTCACCAGCAGTTGCCCTTTGTTGACCTTGTCGCCTTCTTTGACGTGCAACCGGGTGACGACGCCCCCGTCGGGGGACTGGACCACCTGGGTGCGCTCGGCGGCGATGAATTGCGCGCTGGCGCGTGTGACTTGGTCGATCTTGGCCCAGGAAGCCCAGACCACAAGGCTGGTGATGGCCAGGGTGATGGAGATCAGGGTCAGGCGGGCGGTCTTGGGCTGGGGCAAGTCGCCCGGCACGCTGACGATCGTCATGTCTGGCAGTTTGTGTTGTTGGCTCATGCGGCCCGCCTGTCTGTGGCTGCAGCGGGGTTCGTGACCGTGACTTTGACGCCACGAAATTGGGGCCCGGGGGGCTGGGGCGGCTGGGCCGCATGCAGGGCCTGGAAGCCGCTCATGACTTGGTCGCGCGGGCCGTCGGCAACGATCTGGTTGCCAAGGACGACGATGATGCGGTCCACCAGCGGCAGCAGCGCGGGCTTGTGCGTGACGATGACCATGGTCTTGCCGTGCTCGGCTTCTTTCTTGAGCACGTCCAGGCACTGGGTCTCTTGCATCTGGTCCATGTTGGAGGTGGGTTCGTCGAGCAGGAGCACATTGGGGTTGGTGAGCATGAGGCGAGTGAAGGCGACCAACTGGCGTTGACCGCCGCTCAGGCCTTTGCCGCCTTCGCTGATGGGGCGATCGAGCCCCAGGGGATGGGCGAGCACGAGGCGGCTCATGCCGGTGCGCTTCATGACTTCGATCAAGGCGTCGTCGCCCGGGTCGGGCAGGCCGATGAGCAGGTTTTCGCGCAGGGTGCCCTGGAACAGACGGTGCTCTTGCTGCAGGTAGCCCATGTGGCGGTTGATGACTTCGCGGCTGACGTGCGAGAGGTCGAGCCCGTCGATCAGGATGCGGCCTTTGTTGGGCACGTACATGCCACTGAGCAAGCGCAGCAGCGTGGATTTGCCCGATCCGATGGGGCCGATGACGCCCACGCGTTCACCGGGCTTTATCTCCAGCGAGTTGATGATGAGCGCTGCCGGGCCGGGGCCGTAGGCAAACTCGACTTGCTCTGCGTTGAAGTGCCCGCGCAAATCGGTGGGGATGAGCACGCGCTCCAGACCTTCGTTGTCGGTCTTGAGGTCGTAGAGCTTGTCCAGGCCCTGCAGGGCGGCCTTGGCGTGGGCGTGCTGAACGAACAAGCCTGGCACCATCATGATGGGTGAGAGCACACGGCCGCTGAGGATGGAGGCGGCGATGAGCGCACCCATGGTCATGTCTCCGGCCATCACGACCATGGAGCCGACCACAACAACACCGGCGTAGCTCAGTTGCTGCAGCGCTGCGGCAAAGTAGGCCACGCTCTCGGAGGAGTGGCGCATCTCCAGATCGTTGGTGATGGTGTGCGCGTTGAGGCTGAGCCAGCGCGAGAGGAACTTCCAGCCGCCGGAACCGGACTTGATGGTTTCCACGCCGTCCACGGCCTCGACGAGAAGACCGGTTTTCTGATTGGAGTACTTGGCGCTGGATTCAGCGATGCGGTTGACACGGCGGCGCGCGGAAAGGCCGATCAGCAAGGAGGCTCCAGCCAGCAGCAGCGGCACGGCCGCCACCCAGGGGCTGGCGATCCAGGCGATGAGCACCAGGAAGACCATGCCCATGGGCACGTCCACCAGGGCAAACAAGGTGCCCGCGGTGTAGAAGTTGCGCACTTGCTCGTAGCCGCGCATCTGCCCGGCCAGCGAGCCCACGGAGGCGGGCAGTTGGTCGATGCGCAGTTGCAGCAGCCGCTGGAAGATTTCGCGCGAGAGCCGGTTGTCGAGCCCGACGGTGACGTGGTCCATGATGCGCGCGCGCACGAATTTCAGGGCCAGCTCGATCAGGATGCTCAGCACGACCCCGATGCCGAGCACGGCCAGGGTGTACTGCCCGCGCGTGGGTATGACGCGGTCGTAGACCTGCATGGAAAACAGCGAGGTCATCAGCGCCAGCAGACCAATGAAGACGGAGGCCACCACGGCTTCGCCCATGCTGGAGCGGTACAGGCGCATGCTGCGCTTGAGGATGTGGCTGAAGTTGCTGATGCCCGGGGTGTCTTCAGTCGCGGTTTGGCCGGCGCTCTCTTTTTGCCAATCCAGCAGCCAGCAGGCGCCCTCCAGCTCGCCTTTGTCTACGGTGCGCTTACCCGCCTGGCTGCTGATGATCCAGCGGCCGTCGGGCTCGCGGTCTGTCACCACAAACCAGCCTGCACGCGCGGTATGGCCCAACAAGGGCAGGTGCACCCGGTCGGGTTGCGCCAGGCGCTTGGGCTCGGCGTAGCCCAGCGCGTTCATCACGGCGCCCACTGCCTGCGACCCAGTGCGGCTGCCTGCGCCCCGCACGCTCGCCTGCAGACGCAGGCGATCGAGCGCGAGGTTGCGGGTGCGAGCGATGAACATGACGGCCCACTCCAACTGATCCATGGCCTCGGCAGAGGAATCTGTTGGCTCCACCCGGTTGCTTGCTTTGTTGGAATAGCTCACGTTGGCGTTCTCTTGGGGTGCGGGGTCGGGCTCAAGGCTGTTGGGCCGCGTAGACCCTCAAGCGCTTGAGCAACCCGAAGAAGTTGTGTTGCACGTCGTTGAGCGCGTATTCGTTTTGCGAGAGTTCGCGCATGGCGTTCATCACATCCAGCCAGCTCTTCTTTGCGGCGGTGAATTGGCGCACGTACGATTCGTGGATCTGGCGGGCACTTTCAACCGATACAACCAAGGATTTGTATCGCTGCAGGTTTTCCTGAATTTCGTTGGCGTCGTTGAGCATGGCTTGCAGCACCTCCAGGCGGGCCGCGTCTCGCGCACCTTCGAGGCTGGCTGCGCGCGCGATCAGGGCGTCGACTTCGCTGGATGCGGCAAACCCAGCACCGGTGGAGTAGCGCACACCGACAAAGGCGGCGGTGGTGCCGCCCGATCCCAGCCCGCGGTCTACCCGCGCATACAGCTGGGGCCGAAGTTCAGAGCGCTTGGTTTCGATGCGCGACTGAGCGGCAAGCAGCTCTTTCTCGGCGCGGCGAACAGTTGGCTGGCGGTTGGCCAGCGCGGCCCAGTCGGTGCCTTGAAATGCCTGGGCTTCGGCTGCAAACCGTTCGGGCACGCCTTCGCTGGCGGGCGAGCTCAGGGTGTTGCGCAGCCCTTCGATGCCGGTGAGCTGCTCAAGGCGCAGCTTGGCGAGGCTGGCGTTGAGCAGCGCTTTG
The DNA here is from genome assembly GCA_016718155.1 of Candidatus Rhodoferax randersensis. Lineage (GTDB taxonomy): Bacteria > Pseudomonadota > Gammaproteobacteria > Burkholderiales > Burkholderiaceae_C > Rhodoferax_D > Rhodoferax_D randersensis. Next base: position 18,261 of record JADKEH010000018.1, read on the forward strand.
CGCCGGTCAAGGCCCGCTTGCATGACCTGCGCCTGAACCAGTTGCAGCTCCACCTGGGTGGACAACTCTGACTGAACCCGTCGGGTCATCATGGCTTCGTGGTCGGAGAGCAGTTTGAGCAACCGGTCGGCCACCACCACACGCCCGTTGGCGGATTGCAGGGTTTGCCAGGCGCTGATCACCTGCAAATCGATGTCTTGCTCTTGCTCGGGAACACGGGAACGGGCGAGCTCCGCGCTTTGCTTGGCCAGATCGACACCGGCAGCGGTCGCACCGCCGTCCCAGACGTTTTGCTCCAGGCGCAGGTAACGCGAGGGCTCGGCCACGAGATCTTTGCCCCCCCCCTCCAGCACGATCGACAGGCTGGGCAGGTAACGGGCGGACGCCGCATCGACTTCTTTGCCCGCAGCGTCTACGCCGAGACGGGCGGACTTGATGGCAGGGTGGTTGTTGCGCGCTGCAGCCCGGAGCTCATCGAGCGTTTGCGCTCCCGCCCCCGCGCAGGCCAGCAAGGCACTGAAAGCCACCAGGGTCATGACGCGCGAGCGGGCAAACGCATGCGCGGTGGCAGCCTGTTGAAGACGCGCGAAAAAGGAAGAGGAGCTTAAAAGGAAGCTCACGGATAGGAAATTCAACCGCATGAGGCCAAGTATGGCACACGGTCGACGGATAGGAAATTCAACCGCATGAGGCCAAGTATGGCACGAGTTTTGGGCCTCGAAACACGTTCGGCCAAGGAAGGTTGAGCGCTCGCTTGCCGCTCAATGGCAAGAGCTTGGGAGGCAGTATGCATTTGGGCCTGGCGCGCAGCTGCTTCCCGCAGCGATGGATACCGCCGCTTCACTGGGTCACCAATTGACGCGCTGGTCCACCTCGTCGGGTTGAGCTGCCAGATCCCAATCCGGCTCGCCTTGCGCACCATCATCCACCGGCGCGTCGCAGCCCTCCACAGCGGTGGCCCGCGTGCCGGGTGATGTGCGGGGGCAGACTCCACCCCGATGTGGTTCAGGATGTGGCGGATTCGGCGCTGTGGGTGATGAAGGCAATGATGCGCATCTGCCCACCGCACATGGGGCACAGCAGCGGAAATGCCTCGTAGATGCGGGGCAATCAGCACCGCCCACAAGTAATGCGCCGCTCGCTTCGGGCGTGCTTGCCAGGTTCGGGTGTGGGTGTGGCCGCGTTGCCCGGCGCCGCCACCCCAGGCACGCCCGCGCCAGGTTGTGCAGTCTCCACCGTGGCTGGTTGCGACGCAGCAGGCTGAGCCAGCGCCGTTACCGCCGCTCTCAGCGGCGAGTTTGTGCCAGCACACCAAAGTAGCGGTGCCGGTGGGTGCGTGGCGGTGGCACCAGCGCGGCGATGCGGTCGATCAGTTCCAGCGGTGTGAGGTGCAGTCTCATCTGCCATGGCACCACGCTTGTCACTGGTGGGCTCGCTGCGCTGTTTGGCAGCGGTACGACCAGTTTGTTCCCTCTTTTGCGTAGGCGCTCCATGAAAACGGTGGACGCGCAATAGCGCAGCAGCCGCTCC
>JADKEH010000019.1 GCA_016718155.1 Candidatus Rhodoferax randersensis
GAACACCAGCGTGATCATGCCGCCAACTCGCTGATTATCGATATCAGCGCTGGTTTGGTCATTGATACGGTCGCACGAATTTTCAACGGCCTTGAGCACCAATTCCGCACGATCCAGAAATTTCCAAGTCGGTCATTACAATTTCACCAGCGTTAAGCCTCTGACAAGAATTCCCAGCCCGTCCCTTTGTCCTTGCCGCCAGCGCGGTGACCTTGGCCGCCTGTAAGCAGCAAGGCCCACTGTACCCGCCGACCGACCTCCTGGCAGGTGCCCCGCCGCCACGCCAAAGCTCCCGCCATACTTGCAGCCCAACACGCAGCCTGCGGCACCCACCGCAGCGGACTCCGCTACCTCCACCACGCCTGGCGCCCGTCCCGCTTCAATAAATGACCAACCCAAATCTTCCCGGCCAAACCCCAGCTCGCCTACCAGGGAACGCACTCTTCCTGGAACAAGTCCGACTGAGCGACTTGGGCCTGGGGCGGCACGGCACACCTCTGTTTGTGTACTCCAAGGCCTCCATGCCGTCTCGCACTGGCCGCTCATCACCAGGGCTTTCGCCGGTCGGGACGTGCAGATTTGGCGGCGTTAGCGAAGGCCAGCTGCAACCCGCGTTGGGCGTGATTGCCTTCGCCCGCGGCTTAGCTGCGGTTTTGACATTGTTTCCGGCGGCGATCTGGATCGCGTTTTGGCCGCAGGCGGGCGAGCCAACAAGGTCATCTTTTCCGGCGTTGGCAAGACTTTCGCGCCGAAATGCGACTAGCGCTTATGGAAGTCAGTATTGCCTGCTTTCAACGTTTCGAGAGCGAAGCTGAATTGGAGGTCCTCAACGCAGTCGCGGTGTATGGGCGTACGCGCACCGATGAGCTCGCGGGGTCAACCTCCCCAACGTTGACCCCAACTCATCCTCGCAGATTCTGGACCGGCCTCAAAAGCAGCAAGTTCGGCGTCGCCCATGAGCGCGTGGTTCCTGCTCCATCAGCGGGCGGCGACACCGCCCGGCATCAAGGTGGCGCTGGCATCGATTGCCATATTGCTCTCGATTACCTTAAGAGGAACCCTATCTCGACACGGTGTGACCGATGCTTGATCTGTTTGCAGTTTATCGAGGCTGTGGCATCCCCATTCATCACATCGACTTTTGGCGCGCGTGCGGCCTGGGTATCGATTACAACGGTGAAGCGCCGCCCGATGCGACGCAGCTCTGGAAGAAATTGCTGCAAAGACTCGATGCACGCGGTTTTGGCACCCGGCGCCTGATGGTGGAACCCGGACGCTCACTGGTGGGCAACGTTGGCGTGTGCCTGAGCGAGGTGCTCTACCTCAAACCCGGCGAACAGAAGAGCTTTTGCATCATTGACGCCGCCATGAACGATCTACCGCGCCCGGCGATGTACCAGGCGTACCACCAGATCGTGCCGCTACACACCCAGACCAAGACCGCACCCTGGACGTCACGCCAGGCGACCTGTTGGCGGTACTGTCGGCCGGCGCCTACTGCATGAGCATGGCCAGCAACTAAACTCACGCGGAGCGCGCCGCCGAAGTGCTGGTGGACGGTGACCAGAGCGCTACCTTATCCCGGCGCTGAAACCATTTCCGACCAGATGCGACAGGAAGCGTCTCGCCCCGACCCCGCTCTGGCCAGTAGCCGGCAGCGGCCTCCTGCCAAGAACTTGGTCGCTTCGCGAAGCGGAATGGTCGCCATGCCAGCGGCGTGCCCAGGATCGCCGCATACACGGCAACTTCGGCAAAGTCGTTTCTTGCCCGCGCGCATCCAGAAAAAGTGAAGATCGCCAGCAGCGCAACGGCATACCCGCCAGCGTGTGCAACTTGCGCCAGCGTTGTGCGCCCAGCGCCTTTATCGCGCGGTTGAACGACGTGGAGCCAGCGCCGACAGCAATACAAACGAAGTGAACCCCACCAGGATGAATGGTCGCTTGGTAATATCCCGGCTGATGTCCGGACAGATCAAAGCCCATGCCAAACCAGCTGTAGCTCAGCAGGTGCAGCACCCCGTAGAAGTACAACAAACAGGCCCAGACATCCGCCGAAAGCGTGCCGCGCCGGGGTGGCGGTGATCAGCGCAGCGGCGTCACCGCCAGCACGGCGCACAGGAAGCACAAGGTCCAGTCACCGGTCGCTCGGACCAGGGCCTCGGCGGGGTTGGCCCCCAACTGATTGGTGATCGCCGCATAGACCAGCCACGCGCAGGGCAACAACGCCAAACTGAAGACCACCGATTTGCTATGGGAATGCTGCAGGATGGCTGCAACTGGAGCCCGGTTGCGGACCTGGGTTGACATCAGAAGAACTTCTTGAGGTCCATGCCACTGTAGAGTTGCCCTACCTGCTGCTCATAACCGTTGAACATCAGGGTCTTGCGCCTTTTTCGCACAATCCATCTTCGCCAATGCGCCGCTCGGAAGCCTGGCTCCAGCGCGGGTGATCCACGTTCGGGTTGACGTTGGAGAAGAATCCATACTCCCTGGCGGCTGCGCGATTCCAGGCTGTATTGGGCTGCTGATCAGTGAAACGAATCTTCACCAGACTCTTGGCGCTCTTGAAGCCGTATTTCCAGGGCACCACCAGGCGCACCGGTGCACCGTTCTGTCGGCAAGACCTCGCCATACATGCCAAAGCTCAGCAGGGTCAGTGGATGCATCGCCTCGTCCATGCGCAAGCCCTCCACATACGGCCAATCCAGCACATTCGAGTCGACGAAGGGCATGATCTTGGGGTCCGCCAGGGTCACAAATTCGACGTATTTGGCCGCGCCCAGAGGCTCCACACGCCGGATCAACTCGCTGAGCGAATAGCCCACCCAAGGATCACCATCGACCAACCCTCCACAACGCATGCGGTAAATCCGCTCTTCCTGCGCACTCAGCTTGAGCAAGTCCTCCAGCGCATAACGCCCCGGCTTCTTCACCAGTCCCTCGATCTCGACCGTCCACGGCGCGACTTTCAGACTGTGCGCGTTCTTCGCCGGGTCGGCCTTGTCGGTGCCAAACTCATAGAAGTTGTTGTACGTCGTGGCGTCTTTGTAGGCAGTAGGCTGCTCCATCGAGACCGCCGCTACCGGATTTGACCTGACTGCTGGCAACGCCGCCAATTTGCCAGGTCGCTACGGGGGCGCTCCAACCGTTTGCGCCATGGACTGTCGCGATGCCCAACTGGCCAATGCCACCCCAGCAGCACCACTGCCCATCAGCCTGAGCAGGTCGCGCCGCCCCTCGTACACACTGCGCTGAGTGATCTCGCTGGAAAGGGCACGGTCAAAACCACTGCGATGGGATCGGATAGGCATGTCTTGGTCCTTGGTTCAAGCTTGGTCGCCCAGCCAAGTAGCTTCTTACGGCAACAGACTCAGACGCGCAGACGGCTCCGCAACGGTCAAGCCCGAGCGTCGTGCGCTCTAGAACAGAACTGTAGTGAAGTCAAAAAAAAGGGCGGCGCCATCGTGAGATGGCCCCGCCCAGATCAGGGTTTGCGGTTGGTGTCTTACTCAACGCACTAGCAAACGCTCAATGGCGATCTAGCGCAAGCCCGCCATGTAGTCCGCTACGGCCTTGATCTCTCGGTCATTTAATTTTGCAGCAATCTGGCTCATTTGAATGCTGTTCTTGCCGAATGCCATCGCGAAATGCGGTCAACTGTGTCGCGCTGTATTCTGCAAACTGCCCACTCAAGCGGGGTACTGTGCCGGGATGCCCGCTCCATTAGACTGTGGCAGCCGGCGCAGGCCGCAATCTGGCGGTCCGCAATGCCGCCGCAGTAGATGCGCTCGCCCAAAGCGACCAGATCCTTGTCCTTGGCGGCGCCGGGCACCGCCTTCTTTGGCCAGCCAAAGGCCACGTTCTTCATGTCGTCGTCACTCAGCGCCGCAGACATCCCGGTCATGATCGCGTTCTCGCGCTTGCCGGATTTGAATTCCTGCAATTGCTTGACCAGATATTGCGGATGCTGCTGGGCCAGCTTCGGGTTGGCCGCAATCGCAGAGTTGCCGTCTGCCGCGTGGCAGGCCGCGCACATCGCATAACTGGCTTCACCCTTGGCCAGATCAGGCTTGGCCGGAGCGGCCGCGGGGGCTTTGGCTGCGGACGCGGCGGCTACCGGCACGCGGCGGGTTTGGCTTCCTCGGCAGCGGTGGTGAAAGCAGCGCCAACCAAGGGAGGCGGCGACCAGGAAATGGGCAAGCAACTTCGCAAGTGATGAGGTGTCAGTCAGGTAAGCAAAACAGGAGGATTCTACAATGCGGCCATGGGTTTATCTTTTACACAATGACCAACAACACAAACCCACCCACCCGGCCACGCCCATCCTCAGCGCCTGCCGCGCCTTCCAAGAACGCTGCGGTGGTGGCCTTGGGCTGGTTGCACACCGCCCGATTTCTCACCGCGCCCCAATTGCACTTTCTGCCCCAGTTGGATGTGCCCGAGATCGCCTTCGTGGGTCGCTCCAATGCAGGCAAGTCAACCTGCATCAACACCCTGACGCAACAAAAGCAGCTCGCCTTTGCCTCCAAGCCGGGCCGCACCCAGCACATCAACCTGTTCTCCCTGGGAAAGCAGGGCTGACCGACGCCGTGCTGACCGACCTGCCAGGCTATGGCTACGCGGCAGTGCCCAAACAGGACAAGATCCGCTGGCAGCAAGTCATGGCCAACTACCTGGTAACGCGGGAAAACCTCAAAGGCATTGTGTTGATGTGCGACCCCCGCCATGGACTGACCGAACTCGACGAGGTGCTGCTGGAGTGGTTCGGCCACGGGTTGGGAAGGCCGGAAATTCCTGGTGGTCCTGACCAAGGCCGACAAGCTGACACCCAGCGGAGCAGACCAAGGCACTCTCCATCATGAAGCTGCAGGCCGGCGGCGGTGAGGTCAGGCTGTTCTCGGCACCCAAACGACAAGGTATCGACGAGATCGCCCTGCTGCTGTGGCAGTGGGCGCATCCCGCAGTCGCCGAGCCAACGCCCTGAGCGTGCGACCGGTCCCAAACGCGACTGTCGAGCGCCATGGCCGCTCGTAAGCTTGGGTCCGCTTGCCCCTTTCTGAGCGCACAACCACGATGGTCCAGACTTTTCTCCAGCCTCTGCCGCATGGCATCACCCTGAGCTGCCGCGCCGCCGGCGAGCGGGGGCGCCCGGTGTTGCTGTTCCTGCATGGCTTCCCGGAAGGCGCCTTTGTTTGGGACTATTTTCTGGACCACTTCTCGCAGGCCCAACATGGCGGCTACCGTTACTGCCCCAATCTACGCGGCTTCGAACGATCCAAGGCGCGCCGCCGCTGCCCAGCGCCTACCGGCCCAAACACCTGGTGCAGGACATCGCCGCCTTGATTGCGCTGGAGACGGCAGGCCAAGGCGGCACGCTGGCCGCCCTGGTGGCACACGATAAGGGCAGCGCCGTGGCGTGGAACCTGGCCAATCAGTTGCCCCACCTGGCTCAGCGGCTGATGATCGTCAATTCACCGCACCCAGGCACCTTCCTGCGCGAACTCCAGAACAACCCCGCACAACAGGCTGCCAGCGCCTACACGAACTTCCTGATTCGTCCGGATGCGGAGCGACTGCTGGCGCAGGACGACTACCGGCGCCTGTGGAACTTCTTCTCAGCACCAGGTCAAACTGCCGGGCCCAGTTGGTTGACGCAAGCCGTCAAAGACCAGTACCGCGCAGTCTGGGGCTTCGGCCTCACCGGCGGGTGCAATCTTTACCGCGCTTCCCCGCTGCGTCCACCGACCCAGGACGACCCCGCTGCGGCGGCTGTGAACCTGCCCGATGCGATGCTCACGGTCCAACTGCCAACCCTGGTGGTGTGGGCCATGGACGACATCGCTCTACCGCCCGTGCTGCTGGATGGACTGGGTTACTTTGTGCATGACCTCACGCTGCGCACCATCGACCACGCCACGCACTGGGTACTGCATGAACAACCTGCACTGGTGACGCGGTATTTGCAGGATTTCTTGCTAGAACATTGATAGCAATCGAACATTGGCGGAACACCGGGAGGGCAGTTCAATACACCGAGGCCTCGCCCGCCGGCCGACTCTTGAAACGCTTGTGCACCCAGTAATACTGGTCCGGCATGGTTTCGATGTAGCCCTGCAGGCGCTGGTTCATGCACGCCGTGTCGGCCACCACATCGTCGGTGGGGAAGTCGGTCCAGGCCGGCTTGACTTCGACCTGGTAGCCAGTCCGGGTCATGCGGGTCACAACCGGCACCACCTTGGCACGGCCCAGTTTCGAGAAGCGCGACAAAGAGGGCACCGTGGCCGCCATCACCCCGCAAAACGGCACGTAGATCGACTCCTCGGGGCCAAAGTTCATGTCCGGCAACAGGTACAGCGGCTCACCCGCACGCAGGGCCGCGACGATCGACTTGACGCCCGCGACTCGACCAAACAGCCGCGCCTTACCAAAGCGCTGGCGCCCGCGCAGGATCCATTGGTCAACCACCTGGTTGGCCTGGTTGGTGTAGATGGTGGTGAACTGCCGGGGCAACTGCTGGGTCAGCGCCGTCCAGCCGGCATCCAGGCCCACAAAATGCGGCGCAAAGATCACCACCGGCGATTCGCCGGCCAACGCATCGAGCGCACCCACAATCTGCAGGCGGCGCGCCGTCACCGCTGGGGCCGCATGCCAGAGCCAGCCCCGGTCCAGCCAGGCCTGCGCGAAGTGCACGAAGGTGCCCACCGCCACGGCCTTGAGCTGCGCGTCGCTCCAGTCCGGAAAGCACAGCCTGAGGTTGACCCACGCAACGCGTCGGCGTGAGCGGGCCACCAGGTACAGCGTGCGGCCCAACAGCCAACCCAGGCCTCGCAACCACGGCAAGGGCATCCAGGCCAACGACCGCATGAACCACACCCCCGCGTGACTTGCCAATATCCCCAGCATGGTCAAGCGTCCTGGCGCGGCTGCTTGTAACGCGCGTAGGCCCACAGGTACTGCTGCGGGCAGGTCATCACCAGTTGTTCCATGGCGGCGTTGATCTGAGTCGCGGCCACTGTAGTGTCGTCTCACGCAGGGGCTGGTCCATGGTCTGGACATGGACCGTAAAGCCGCGGCCCCAAGACAAACGCTCACCCCAGACCAACAAGACCGTGGCGTCAGTTTGCCGGACCCAAGCGCGCCGACAGGGTCATGGTGTAGGCGTCGCGACCAAAGAACGGCGCCCATACGCCCATTCCGGCAGGGGGCACCTGGTCGGGCAACAAGCCCAGTGACTGGCCCAGCTTCAAGGCCTTGACCATTTGTTTGACACCCGCCATGGTCGTCGGCGCGGTGTTCAGACCGGGCCGGCTGCGGGCTTGCCCCACCACCTCACGCAGCCAGGCCTTGCGGGGCGGGCGAAACAACACAGTAATGGGTTGATGTGTGCGCCCATAGCGTCGCGCATGAGGCCTGTGCCGTGACCTCAAAACAGCCCAGATGTGGTGTCAGCATCACCACGCCTTTGCCGCGTAAGAGCGCGGCATCCACGTGTTGTGCGCCTTGCCACCGTACCCGCACCGGCGACCCCAGCCACAAGCGTGGCAACTCGGCGACCAGCTTGCCCGCCGCCGCGACCGCCGGTACCCACTGCCTCCAAGTCAATCCGGCCTGCTGGGCATTGGCCAGGAAACGCTGCCGGTAAACACCCGAACCCAAGAACACCAGCCACCCCATGACAGCGCCCGCACCCTGCGCCAACCACAACGGCCAAATGGACAAGAACTTGAAGAGGGTCGTCATCGCTCGGATAAAATACGCGTGTCGCCGAGTTACGGAACTACTTGCAGGGCGACGAGCACGTTGGTCGGGTCAAGGAGCCGCCATTGTGCCCTGTCCATCCGGACCCATCTGCTAAAGCGTTCGCTAAAAGCCCAACAAGCCCAAGCAACGCGACTTGAACTTTTTTGGAGCTAGAATTTCATGGCGAACGATTTCCTCTCACATCCGAGTCAGTCTCAGAGGGTCACCCCGACAAAGTGGCGGACCAAATCTCAGACGCCATTCTGGACGCCATCTTCAGGCAAGACCCCAAGTCCCGCGTGGCGGCCGAGACCCTGACCAACACCGGCCTGGTGGTGCTGGCGGGCGAGATCACCACCAACGCGCACGTGGACTACATCCAGGTCGCGCGCGACACCATCAAACGCATCGGCTACGACAACACCGAGTACGGCATCGACTACAAGGGCTGCGCGGTGCTGGTGGCCTACGACAAGCAAAGCAATGACATCGCCCAGGGCGTGGACCACGCCTCGGACGACCACCTCAACACCGGCGCTGGCGACCAGGGGCTGATGTTTGGTTATGCCTGCAACGAGACCCCCGAGCTGATGCCCGCGCCGATTCACTACGCACACCGACTGGTCGAACGCCAGGCCCAGTTGCGCAAGGACGGCCGCCTGCCCTTCCTTCGGCCGGACGCCAAGAGCCAGGTCACCATGCGCTACGTGGACGGCAAGCCGCACAGCATCGACACCGTGGTGCTCTCCAGCCAGCACGCCCCCGAGATGAGCGACGGCGCCAAGATGAAGCCCGCCTTCATCGAGGCGGTGATCGAGGACATCATCAAACCCGTGCTACCCAAGGAATGGCTGATCAATACCAAGTACCTGATCAACCCGACCGGCCGCTTTGTCATCGGCGGCCCGCAAGGCGACTGCGGCCTCACGGGGCGCAAGATCATTGTGGACACCTACGGCGGCGCCTGCCCACACGGTGGCGGCGCCTTCAGCGGCAAGGACCCGACCAAGGTCGACCGCTCAGCCGCCTATGCCGCGCGTTACGTGGCCAAGAACATCGTGGCCGCCGGCCTGGCCAAGCAATGCCAGATCCAGGTGGCCTACGCCATCGGCGTGGCCAAGCCGATGAACGTGACGGTCTACACCGAGGGCACCGGCGTCATTTCAGACGAGAAACTCGCGGCACTGGTCAACGCGCACTTCGACCTGCGCCCCAAGGGCATCATTCAAATGCTCGACCTGCTGCGCCCGATCTGCAAAAGACCGCCGCCTACGGCCATTTCGGGCGCGAAGAGCCCGAATTCACCTGGGAGCGCACCGACCGGGCCAGCGCGTTGCGCGAAGCAGCCGGCCTGTAAGGCACGCTAGCGCGGCGACTCAGGGTTTGGGCAGGCCCTCGTCGCTCCAGAGACGCATCGGCTGGCGACCCAAGGCCTCAAGTTGGGACGCCACCTTCGGCTGGTCCCCCACCGCAACGACAATCAAACGGCTGGGGTCCAGGTGGTCCAGCGCGGCCTTCAAGGCGCTGCGCGCGGTGACCGCCTGCAGCGCTGCGGGTAGTTGCTCAATGTGATTCTGTGGCAGGCCCAGCGTCCAGACGCGGCCATAACCCTCGGTGATAGCCGCATTGGTGTCAAACTGGCCCGGTAAAGACAACAGCAAGGCATTGCGCACGCGCTCCAGTTCGGTCCGCCCCATGGCCTTGGCCCGCATGGCCTTGATCTCCTTGAAAGTGTCGGCCAGGGCCGCGCCGGTCACATCCGCACGCACGCTGCCACGCAAACTGAAGTGCCCGCCGTCGCGCCCGAAGACGTAGCCCGACGACACGCCGTAGGTGTAACCCTTGACTTCGCGCAACTGAGTATTGATGCGGGAGGTAAACAAGCCACCCAACGCGGCATTCATAACCTCCAGTGATTGCTCATCCAGCTGACCCGCGCGAGCCTGGCCCCACCAGCACCAGCGCAGTCTGCGGCGCGTCGGCCTTGTTGACCACAACCAGCTTTGCATCCGTCGGCGCGGCCAGCGCAGGCAGGCCCTGTGCAGGCTGCACCCGCGACGGCGGGCGGCGCCCAGTTGCCAAACAGACGTTGCGCCAACTCGCGCAACTGGACCTCACTGATGTCCCCGGCCACCACCAGCGCCGCCTGGTCGCTCGGTAGTGGGTCTGCCGAAGTTCACCAGGCAGCGCGATCGATGGCGGCAACCGATTGCTCCGTGCCCAAGGCACTGGCCCCCAACGGATGCTGTGCACCATAGTAGGCCCGCGCCGCCACCGTGGCCAGTTGCGAGGCGTTTTCGCGCTGCTGCAACAAGGCCGCCAAGCGCGTCTTCTTGACACGCTCCACTTCCGCCGCATCAAAGGCCGGGTTCAGGCCATGTCAGCCAACAAGGTCAGCGCCGGTTCAAAAGCGGACTTGAGGCTACCCAGCTCCAGGCGGGCGTCGTCGCGCCCAGCATGGCTGGCGAAACTGGCCCAAGTCAGCCAGTTGCGCGGCAATGTCCTGGGCTGAGCGCGCTCGCGTGCCTTCTCTTGCAACATGGCTGCGGTAAAAGCCCGCCAAGCCAGGCTGGGCCAAGGGGTTGGCGCTTTGTCCCGCACGCAACACCAACTCCGCGCTGACCAGTGGCACGCCCGGCTTGGGGCTGTGCAACACGGTGAGTCCATTGGCCAGTTTGAAGGAACTTGCCACAGGCAAACGCACCGTGACCTTGCTGCTGGTCAAATGGTGGCTTGTGGCGCCAGGCTTGGTCTGCGTTGATGGCTTCGCGCTCACCCTTGGCGGCGTGCGGCGGACCGGGTGGCGTGGGCACCTCGGCGGCCAGCACCTGTGTGCCGGGCAGCGCCTGCACCACCACGCGCGCCTGGCGCTGCAACAGTTGGCTGCAACCGCTTGCACAGCTTGCGGTGTAAGAGCGCGATAGCGGGCCAGGTCTTTGTCGATATAGTCGGCATCGCCCGCCATCAAACGGTAGTGGTTCATCAAGTCAGCGACCGTGCCTACCTTCTCCAGCCGGGCCATGAGCTGCGTCTCGAACACCGCGCGGGCGCGCGCCAGTTCGGCTGCGGTGGGCCCCTCGCGCAGCAGCAAGTCCAACTCCTCATCCACCAGACGCTCGATGTCTTCGAGCTTCTGGCCCGGTCGCGCCACCACCTCAATGCCAAACACCGAGCCCAGACTCATCGAGTCTTGCGCCGCCGTGACCGACTGCGCCACCTGGCGCTCGTACACCAGCTTCTTGTACAAGCGGCTGGACTTGCCCCCGCCCAGCAGGTTAGCCACCACATCCATTTCAGCGTCACCGCTCTGGTACTGCGCTGGCGTGTGCCAGGCCAGGTTCAGACGTGGCAGCTCGTTGCGGTCGGCCACTACCACCCGGCGCTCGGCGGTGATGCGCGGCTGCGCCACCACCACCGGCGGCACCGGCTGGCCTGCTTTCAGAGAACCAAAGTACTTCTGCACCAGGCGCTTGGCATGGGCACTGCGAAAGTCACCCGCCAGCACCAGCGTTGCGTTGTTGGGTCGGTAGTAGGTCTTGGCAAAGGCCTTCACGTCGGCCAGCTTGATGGACTGAATATCGGCGTGCGACCCCATCACCACTGCGCGGTAGGGGTGGTCTTGCGGAAACAGCGCCTGGTACAGAGCCTCTTCAACAATGCCGTAGGGACGGTTTTCAACCGACTGGCGGCGCTCGTTGCGCACCACATCTTGCTGGTTGGCAAGCGCCACCGCATCCACCTGGTCGATCATGTAGCCCAGCATGTCTGACTTGATCCACAGGCCCAGTTCAAGCTGGTTTGAAGGCAGAGTGAAGTAGTAGTTGGTGCGGTCGAAGTTGGTGCTGCCATTGGAATCGGTGCCGCCCGCGGCGTCGATGATCTTGTCGGCCTCTCCGCGCGGGATGTGCTTGCTGCCGGCAAACATCAGGTGCTCGAACAGGTGCGCAAACCCGGTCTGCCCCTTGGCTTCGTTGCGCGGCCCGGCATGCACCCACAAGTTGAACGCGACCAGCGGCAGGCGATGGTCCTCGACCAGGATCACCTCAAAACCATTGGCCAAGCGCAGGGTTTCGTGGCGCACGGCGATGCGGTCGCCAGAGGTCACGACAGCCCCGCTGGCGGCCGGCGCATCACCCGCGACATGGCTGATCAAAAAACGATACGCTCGCCAGCACCAGGGCGGCGAAAAAGACTTCCGTTGCGTCACGTGTTGCCCCCCAAAGCAGTGGTCGAAACCAATAACTGGTTCCAAAGGCTTGAAGTATCCTCGACCCTCACTGATTTTCCACATCCAGCCACCATGACCGACACCCCACTTTGCCCGCCCCTGTACCCCCCGATTGAGCCCTATCGCAGCGGCACGCTGGCGGTGGACGAATTGCACACCCTCTATTGGGAAGAGTGCGGCAACCCCAACGGCGTGCCGGTGCTGTTTTTGCACGGCGGGCCTGGCGCCGGCTGCTCACCGCAGCACCGCCAGTTCTTTGACCCTGCCTACTACCGCATCGTGCTGTTCGACCAACGCGGCGCGGGGCAATCCACACCGCTGGGCGAGTACCGCGCCAACACCACGCAACTGCTGATTGCCGACATTGAGCAATTGCGACAGAACCTGGGCATCGACCGCTGGCTGGTGTTCGGTGGTTCCTGGGGCTCGACCTGTCACTGGCCTACACGGGCAAGCGCACCCTGAGCGTTGCAACGGCTTTGTATTGCGCGGCATCTTCCTGTGCACACCCGCCGAGATCGACTGGTTTCTCAACGGCATCAAATGGTTCTTTCCGCAAGCCCATGCACGCTTTGTGGAAGCGATTCCACCCAGCGAGCGTGGTGACCTGCTGGCGGCCTACGCCAAGCGCCTGTTCAGTGATGATCCCGCCCTGCACACGCAGGCCGCGCGCACCTGGAGCCACTATGAAGGCAGTTGCCTGCACCTGCTGCCGCATCCGGAGGTAGCCGCTGCATTTCGAATCCGAAGCGGTGGGACTGGGCGTGGGCCGCCTGCAGAGGCGCACTACTTTCTCAACCAGGGTTTCCTGGGCGAGGATCAGTTGATCCGAAACATCCACCGCATTCAACACCTGCCCGCCGTCATCATCCAGGGCCGCTACGACGTGGTGTGCCCTCCCCTATCTGCGTGTCGCCTGAAGGACGCATGGCCCCAAGCCGCCTTTCACATGATCGAGGACGCCGGCCATGCCGCCTTTGAGCCCGGCATTGCGGCAGCGCAGTGGCAGCGGCCGATCAGTTCAAGCGCGAAGGAGATTCGGCTAACGACCCGACTGGCATCAGACCCGCTCCAGCAGCAGCGCAATCCCCTGCCCCACCCCAATGCACATGGTGCACAGGGCGTAGCGCCCGCCGCTTTTGTGCAACTGATTCACTGCCGTGGTGGCCAGGCGGGCGCCGCTGGCGCCCAGCGGGTGGCCCAGCGCAATCGCGCCGCCCCATGCGTTGACGCGCGGGTCGTCGTCCTGCAAGCCCAACAGGCGCAACACCGCCAGGCCTTGCGCGGCAAAGGCTTCGTTGAGTTCGATCACGTCCATCTGCGCCAGCGTTAGCCCTGTCAGGGCCAGCACTTTTTGGGTGGCCGGTGCCGGGCCGATGCCCATCACGCGGGGCGGCACACCGGCGGTGGCCATGCCGACGATGCGGGCACGCGGCCTCAATCCCTGCGCCTTGGCTGCCGCCTCACTGGCGATCAACAAGGCGCAGGCACCGTCATTGACACCGGAGGCGTTACCGGCGGTCACGCTGCCGTCCGGTCGTACCGCGCCCTTGAGCTTGGCCCAAGGCTTCGAGGGGAAGTCTCCCGCGCGGGTGCTCGTCTTGCGTCACCTGCAGCGCGTCACCCTTCTTCTGCGCCACGGCCACGGGCGTGATTTCAGCATCAAAGTAGCCGGACTTCTGCGCCGCCACCGCCTTGAGCTGCGACGCCAAGGCCATCTTGTCCTGGTCTTCGCGGCTGATCTTGTACTCGCTGGCCACGTTCTCGGCTGTCTCGGGCATCGAGTCGGTGCCGTATTTGTCTTTTCATCAGCTTGTTGACAAAGCGCCAACCGATGGTGGTATCCACCATCTGCTGGGTGCGGGCAAGGCCGCTGTCGGCCTTGCCATGACAAAGGGGCGCGGCTCATGCTCTCCACCCCGCCGGCGATCATCAACGAGGCTTCACCGGCCTTGATGGCGCGCCGCAGTGCCACCGCGTCCAGCCCAGAGCCGCACAGGCGGTTGACCGTGACGCCGGGATCACCAGCAAGCCGGCCAACAAGCTGGCCATGTGGGCCACGTTGCGGTTGTCTTCGCCGGCCTGGTTGACGCAGCCGTAAATCACGTCCGTCACGGCCAGCCAGTCCACTTGGGGGTTGCGCGCCATCAGGGCTTTGAGCGGGATGGCGGCCCAGGTCGTCGGTGCGTACGCTGGAGAGGGCGCCACCGTAGCGGCCAAAGGGGTGCGGATGGCGTCGCCCAAATGAAGGCTTGGGGGTCATGGGCATATTCCTCGAACAATGGCCGTCATTTTGCCGACAAGCTGGCCACCAGGGCTGCAACCAACGTTACGTGGAGCGACAATCGCCGTATCATGTTTTCCTTTCGCAAGCCGACGTCCGCCGTTTCTTTTGTCTCTGTTTACGCCAAGACCAATGACGGACAAGCCATGGGACTATCGAAACCATAGCAAGTCTGTGGATCGATGAGCACCCCGAATACCGCACGCCGAATTGGCCGACCTGGACGACGCACTGGCCAGCATGGAAACCGTGGACCCAGCCCGGACCAACCCGTTTTTGCACCTGTCCATGCACCTGTCGATCAGCGAACAGTGCAGCATCGACCAGCCGCGCGGTATTCGCCAGGCAGTGGAACTGCTGACACACCGGCTGGATTCCTGCACCAGGCACACCACCACGCCATGGATTGCCTGGGCAGGTGCTAATGGGATAGCCAGCTAGACCGGCGGGCCCCGACGGCGGAACTACGTTGCCTGTGTGCAACGCCACGCCACGCGTGATTGAGCGGGTATCGACCGGGTGCTTCACCAGTCGGTGCAAAAGTTACCTGTCATCGCCAGACCTCCCCAATCCACCCGGTACCGCACACGGACCGTGAACCAGTACCGTCATCGCGAGGGCCGCAGGCCGTATCGATCCAGGTATTTGGGGCCTTGGATTGCTTCACTGCTTTCGCAATGACGACCGGTTCATTGCGAGGAGGCGCAACCGACGCGGCAATCTACCTTGGCGCGCCAACATGGATCGCCACGGCCTGAAGGCCTCGCGACGACGGGGAAAAGTGTTGGCCTCGCAACGGGGAGAACTGTTGGCCTCGCGACCGGGGAAAGTGCCCGCTTCGCGCCGACCGCTTCAGCGGAACCTACGGCACCGTCTCGAGATCGCGCTTAGCGGACCCCATAGCTGGCCAGTTCCTGCGGTTCGGCGTTCGAAAGCTCCCGCAGTACCCGCCATGACCCCGTTGCTACGGCCTGGGGGCAACCTTGTCGGCCCAGTAGGACTTGAGCGCCTCGAACGGGTGGTCGCCATGCTGCCCGGCAATCTCAGGATAGCTCCTTGCGGTTGACGGCTTGCTGAAATTCTCGCCATGGCAAACCACACAGCCACCCCCTAGCCCGGCAACGCCGTCGTCTTGACGCGGCCGAGCCCTCGGCGGCCGGGCAATTCCGGGCTTGCCCTCCGGTGGGGCCGTGGGCCTCGTGAATAAACCGCCACGTCGGCGGTATCCTGCTCACTCACACCCCGGGCGATACCGCGCATCGTGGGGTGGCGGCGCTCGCCCTTCTGGTAGGCGGTCATTGCGACCGTAATGTACTTGGCGCGTTGAAATCATAGGAACCAGTGAATTTCCGGGAAACTGGCCTGGTAGCGCTTGATGCAGCGACAACCAATACACATGGCAACTTTCTTCTCGCCAGCCTTGATGTCACCGACCGGTACCTCCGGGCGGCGGCAGAAAGCCAGGTCACCGGGGTGACCAGGGCAACAAACAAAGACCACAAGGTTTTTTTCATTTGAGCGGACAATTCGACTTTAGTTTGAGGCAAATCAAGGCCGGATTATATAGACGGTTATACGAAATTTGCTTGCCACCCCTTCACCTCCACCACGCACCATGAAGTTTCACGGAACCAAGAACTACGTCGCCGCAGAAGACCTGATGCTGTCGGTCAACGCCTCCATCACGCTCAAGCGGCCCCTGCGGTCAGGGCGGGCCCGGCACCACGGCAAGACGATGCTGACCGAGGGAAATGGCAAGCGCCCTCAATATACCGCTGCTGCAGGCGGCACATCAAGTCCACCACCAGGCACAGCAAGGCTTGTATGAGTACGACGCGGTTAGCCGCCTGCGCGACTCGCAACTGGCCGATGTGGACGGTGGCCAACGCGTCAAGGACATCAACAACTACATCGTCAAAGGCGTGTTGTGGCAGGCCTTCACCACCGACCAGCCGGTGGCTCTGCTGATCGACGAAATCGACAAGGCCGACATCGAGTTCCCCAACGACTTGCTGCGCGAAATCGACCGCATGGAGTTCTACTGCTACGAAACGCGTGAGTTGATCCGCGC
>JADKEH010000020.1 GCA_016718155.1 Candidatus Rhodoferax randersensis
TCGCAATACCTGCGAATGATACTGGCCGCTGCGAATTAAGCTGGACATCAGATCCTCCCAAGAATGGCTTGCAGTCTACGCTTCAAGCCGATACACTGGATATTTATACAGTTATAAACCCAACCATGAAACCCGGTAACCCTCCTCTGCAATCTGTCCGGCTGCTTGACCAGATGCGGGAGCGAATTCGGTACATGCACTATAGCCTCAGTACCGAGAAGGTCTACCTGTATTGGGTGCGCTTTTTCATTCGATGGTCGGCTCGCGGCGGCCAGATGCGGCATCCGCGCGACATGGGCGCACCGGAGGTCGAAGCCTTTCTGTCGATGCTCGCAACCGAGCGAAAAGTGTCGGCGTCCACGCACAATCAGGCGCTCAGTGCGGTGCTGTTTCTTTACCGCGAGGTGTTGACCATCAATCTGCCCTGGCTCAACGACATCAATCGGCCTACCCACAAGCGGCGCATCCCCAGCGTGTTGACCAAGGATGAGGTCGCGGGTGTATTGGTCCATATGGACGGTCAAACGGCGTTGCTGGCGCGCCTCCTGTACGGCACCGGTATGCGCTTGATGGAGGGCATTCGCCTGCGCATCAAGGATGTCGACTTCGACCGTCACGTGATCATCGTGCGCGAGGCCAAGGGCAACAAAGATCGGGTGGTGATGTTGCCGCATTCACTGGCGCCGGCACTGCGCTTGCAAATGCTGGCGGCGCGTGCGCAGTGGGAGGCAGACCGTCAGGCTCAGCGTGGCGGGGTCGAAACCCCGCATGCGCTGGAGGCCAAGTACCCCAGGGTTGGCCACACCTGGGCATGGTTCTGGATGTTTCCTTCGCCCACCCTATCCGTCGACCCGCGCAGCGGGGCCGAGCGTCGGCACCATTTGTTTGAAGAGCGATTGCAACGTGCGCTGAAGCGCGCAGTGGTGCAGGCCGGCATTGCCAAGCCAGTCTCGGTCCACACGCTGCGCCACTCCTTCGCCACCCACTTGCTGCAAGCCGGCACCGACATCCGCACGGTGCAAGAGTTGCTGGGTCACAGTGACGTGTCCACCACCATGATCTACACCCACGTGCTCAAGGTTGCGGCAGGCGGCACGTCCAGTCCGCTGGACGCCTTGGAGGCGTTTGCACGCGTAGCGCCCACGCCGCCGCACGCATGCCGCGAGCCCGAAGCGCTATATGCCTGATAGCAGACTAGGCGCGCAGCGCCTCGTACTTGGCCTGTAGTTCGTCAGGCGACTCGACAAAGTCGGGATGCTGAATGATGCAGTCGGCCGGGCAGACCAGCTTGCACTGCGGCTCGTCCTCGGCGCCCACGCATTCGGTGCAGCGCAGCGGGTCGATCACGTACAGCGGGTCGCCGGTGGCGATGGCTTCGTTGGGGCAGACTGGGCGGCAGGCGTCGCAGGCGGTGCAGTCTTCGGTGATGATCAGGGCCATGTCGTTCTTCCTCTGGGGTTGTCGTGTGTCTTGAAACGGGTCAGGCGGCCACCGCGCCCTCCAACTCCGCCAGCTTGCCGTGCCTGAAGGCGCCCCACAGGGCAGCGCCAATGGCGCCAGCGTAGATCGAATCGGGGTGCGAGCGGGCTGTGACCGTCACCTTCTCGGCAATCATATCTTCCTGAATCGCCGCCAACAAGCCGGTGTCCAGTGCCAGCCCGCCGGTCAGCAGCGCGGTGCCGGTCTTGATGCCGGTGATCTTCAGCAGCTTGACGATGCGCGAGGCCATCGACATGTGGATGCCCTTCAGGATGTCGGCCGTGGCGATGCCGCGTGACACCATGTTGATGACGTCGGTCTCGGCCAGCACGGCGCAGATCGAGCTCACCTTTTCCGGGTCTTTCGAGCTTTGCGACAGCGGGCCGATTTCTTCCACCGCCACGCCCAGGTAGCGGGCGATGTTCTCCAGAAACTGGCCCGAGCCGGAGGCGCACTGGCTGGTCATTTTGTACGACAGCACCTTGCCGCGCTCGTCGATGTAGATGGCGCGGCCATTGAGCGCGCCGATGTCCACCACGGCGCGTGCGCGTGGGGTCCAGGAACACGCCGCCGCGGGCGTGCGTGGTCATGGAATAGAAGTGCCCGGTGGCAAACTTGACGTTCTCGCCCTCGCCGGTGGTGGCGATGTAGTCGATGTCGTCGCGGCTCAGGCCAGCGTCGGCCATAACGCCTTCAAAACCCTCCTGCGCCAGCGTCATGATGTCGCGGCTGCGGATGCGCTCGCAACGCTTGGCCAGCCATTCCTGGCGGCCGTCGTCGTGGGTGCGAAACAGCACGGACTTGACCGCGCCAGAACCAATATCGAGTCCGATGGTGGTAATGCTCATCTTGATCTCCAGTTAATCAGTTGAGGACCGAGCAAATGCGCTTCGCGTCACTTGGTCCGTCCCACAAGGTTGTTAGTTTGGCCTGTTTTCAGCCACTTTGCCGTCGTCCATGACGGCGCGCCAGGCAAAGGTGGCGCCGCCCAGTGCGCCGGTGTAGATTGAGTCGGGGTCGATGTTGATGGTGAGTTCGCCGTAGTTCTCAAAAATCAGCTCGCGCAGCGATTTGACCGCCGCCTCGTTCTTGGCCACGCCGCCGGTGAAGGTGAACTGGTCCCGTATGCCGCCCGAGCGTGCCAGGATCGACATGGCGCGCAGGATGATGGCGCGGTGCAGGCCGGCCATGATGTCCTCGCGCTTTTCGCCCAGGCTCAGGCGGTCGCGCAGCTCGGCGCCGGCAAACACGGTGCAGGTGGAGTTGATGCGCACGTTCTTGGTGGACTTCATCGCCAGCGGCCCCAGTTCGTGCAGACCCATGTTCATCTCGTCGGCGATGTAGCCCAGGTAACGGCCGCAACCGGCGGCGCAACGGTCGTTCATCTGGAAGCTTTCCACGATGCCGTTGGGGTCGATCTGGATCGCCTTGGTATCCTGCCCGCCGATGTCGAGCACGGTGGCGGTGTTGGGGTACATCACGTGCGCACCCAGGCCGTGGCACAGAATCTCGGAGCGGATGTGTTCCTTGGAAAACGGCAGGCGCGCGCGGCCGTAACCGGTGCCCACCACATAGGTCTCCACCATCTCGGTGTCCAGGATGCCCTTGATTGGCGCCTCTACCTGCGTGCGCCGCGCCGCAGTGGCCGGCAGGGCCACAAAGGTGCGCTCCAGCGCGGCCAGCAGGTGGCGGCGGATGGAGTCGGCGTAGACGCGGTTTTCCACCTCGATGATGGAGCGGTCGAACACATTGAGCAAGAAGTCGTAGCGCGTGCCCGCCTCTTTGGCTACCACCTCGCCGATCGCCAGGTACTGGCTACCGGCGATGTCGCGGAAAAAGTCGCTCTTGCGCTTGGCGCCGGGCTTGAACAAATCGGCGGCTTCGGCCTGCAGGCGGCGAAACACCTCGGTCAGCGCCACCTCAACGGCTTTGGTACTGTCGCCAAACTTGGCGGTGGCCAGGCTGCGGTGGCAGGTTTCGCCCAGGTCTCCCAGTTGCTCCAGATACTGCTCCAGCCGGAAGTCGCGCTCAAGCTGGCCCAGAAACTCGTCCAGCGCACCGTCCAGCGCATTGGTGGTGCCCAGCGCCTGGCGAAACAGGTAGAAGCGGCCGTTGACCAGCGCCTCCTGTTTGGCGATGGTGGCCGCCGTGTCGTAGTTGGAGCGCGAGTTGGTGATGCCGCGCCCGAGGATGTTTTGGTTCTCGTCAATCACCACCGCCTTGGTGGTGGTGGAGCCGAGGTCAATGCCGATGAAACAACGCATGATGGTCTTCCTTCAATTGAACTTCTAAGAATTGGTGCGAGCAGAAGGCGTCATTGCGAGCGAAGCGCGGCAATCCATGCATTTGACGCTTCACGATGGATCGCCACGGCCTGCGGCCTCGCGATGACGCTGCGGCGTTCAATGCACCCCCGTCAGCGCAGCGCGCTTGGCCTTGACCATCTGGAAGTAGCTCTCCAGCCGGTTCTTCACGTTGGCGCCCGAGAAGTAGCGCGGGTCCACCAGATCGGTCTCGATGAAGGCGGCCGGCTTGCCGGTGCGTTTTTCAACTTCACGCATCATCAGCAACTGTCCGGCCGAGAAGCTGTTGCAGCTCTTGATCGAGTTGATCAGCAACCCGTCGGCCTGGTACTCGTCGATGTACTTGCAGATCAGGTCGATGCGCGAGGGCAGGTTCAGGTTGGTGTAGCAGCCCAGGCAGTAGTCGGCCAGCGACTCCAGGGGGTTCTCCGGGTCGTGGCGAAAGCCCAGGTCGTACAGGCCGCCGACCTTGGCGTAGGTGCTGGAGACCACCACCGCGCCTTCGTCGTAGAACATTTTCCAGAAGTCGCGAAAGCTGGTCCAGTTGGGCGGGCCTTCCACCACCAGGCGGTATTTTTCCTCGCCCATTTCGCCTTCGGGCGTGATCGGGCCCTTGCCTTCACGCACCCGCTGCTCGATCTCCTGGCGCAGCATCTGGTAGTACTGCGTGGCTTCGGGCGTACCGCGAAACGCGGTAAAGATCGGGCCGATGTAGTAGACCGCGCCAAAGTAGCCGTCAATCGGTGACGGGCGGGCCTTGGCCGACTGCAACACCTTGACCAGATCGTCCTCGGCCTTGGCCGATTCGCGCATGTACTGGCGCAGGCGGTCGATGTCGAACTTGACGCCCGAGATGCGCTCCAGCGTGGGGATGACGGTTTCCTTGAGCTGCTTGACCACGTAGTCGCGCATGCTCTTGGATATCTTGCCCTCGGCCTGATAGGGCACATGCAGCATCACGGTTTCGCAACCGTACTTGTGGCGAATCAGCTCAAACCACTTCATGAAAGTGAAGCAGCCGGTGTAGGACAGCAGCAGGATGTCCGGCTTGGGCAGCGGGTCGCCCGTGGGCCCCAGTTCGCCACCGAGCATCATGCCCATGTCGGCCTTGACGTAGGTGCAGACGTCTTCGGAGTGGCCGTCGCGCTCGGCGTCCATGATCATCTTGCCGGACTTCTTGCGCATGCCGTTTTGCAGCGCGTTGGTCTCGGGCAGGCTGCGCGCGAAGTCGAAGCACATCAGCAACTCGTTCAGGTTGCCCGGCACAAAGGTGGCGGATACCTTTTTGTTGTTGGCGCGGGCGGTGGCCAACTCCATGTAGTTTTTGGAGATCAGCTCCTTCTGGAGCCACATCGCGTCCTCTTTCTGGACGTCTTGCGGCTTCTTGACGGAAGTGGGCATGGCGACGGTGGTGTTCATTTCGGTTTCCCTATTGATATTTGCGCGGTTGGTTACAACGGTTCAATTGAGTGGACGGCCGCTCTCGCGTCATTGCGAGGAGCGAAGCGACGCGGCAATCCATCGTGCAGAGCCACGGGGGGCGTGGATTGCTTCGCTGCGCTCGCAATGACGGATACGAAGTGGCGGTTTCATGCTTCGTTCCACAGCTTGATTGAGTCAGCAAAGGTGCCGGCCTGCTCCCGGATGGGCGCCATCTGACCGGTGTTCTCGGCGTACTTGAACGCGGTGTGCGGAATCTTGTGTTTGGTCAGCACGTCTTGCAGCATCGGGCGCTCCAGCAGCGCCGGGTCGCAGAACGAGGGCGCCGCAAACACCACGCCTTCGGCGCCCATGGTCTTGACCTGCTTGAGCAGGTACTGGCCCTTGTCCTCGCGCCGCGCGTCGTACTTGGCCGCGGTCACGGCCGAGCGGTGCAGGAAGGCCTTGGACAGTTCGCGCAGCGGGTCGCCGTTGGCGGGCACGTCGTCCAGCAGCCAGCGGCTGACCAGCACAAAGTCATCATCCACCACGTAGCAGCCAGCCATCTCGATGGATTTGAGCAGGGTCAACGGGGGTTGTTCGCAGAAGGTGCCGTTGATCACCACGCGAGCGTTGTCGCGTTTGGGGCGCGGTACCGCGTCGGTGGCGGCGATGTATTCGCGCACCAGCTTGGTGTGCTCCTCGGGTGGCAGCACCATGCCGGCACGCTGCACCAGATAGACCTCGGAGGTGGGCGCCTGCCAGGGCTTGGCGGCGCGGTAGGCATACAGCTCGCGGATGGCGGCGCGGTTCTCGTTGTAAACCGCGATGGAGGCGTTCAAGGCTTCGTCGGTGATGGGCTTGCCCATCAGCTTGCCGAAGTCTTCGCGCAGCACTTCCATCTCTTCCATGTAGAACTTGCCACCGACCTCGTCGTCGTAGTTCTGCGGCACGTCGACGTAGCGCACGTACTTGTCCTTGAACAGGATCTGCCACATGCCCGACAGGTTGCGGATCACGTCGCAAATGCTGGGGAACAACATCCCGTCCAGACAGTCCAGGCGCCCGGTCAGGCCCAGCTCGATGGTGGAGCGCGGAATGCGGCAGATGTAGCTCTGGTAGTAGGCGTCGCCCTGAATCACTTCGAGCTGATCGCCGCCGCCCAGGATGCCCACCGGCAGCATGCCCGCGGCATGAATCAGTTCGCGCGGCACATAAACCGGCATGTAGCCGATGGCCTTGCGGCCAGGCACGGCGGCCTTCCACTCTTTGACGGCGTTGAAATGCAAGTCCTCAAACAGCGCCTGGCAGCGCTCCACAATTTGCTGGACGGGGGTGGTCGGTGACATCAAACATGCTCCCAGGTTGGTGCGCGCCGGGCAAGAAAGGCTGCCAGCCCTTCGTTGGCATCGCGGGTTTTCATGAGGCGGTTGAGGTACAGGCCCTCAACCTCGGTCAGACGCGCGCGCAGGTCGCGAATCAGGGGACCCCGCGCCGCAGCCACGGCACATTGCAGTGCGGCGGCGCTCTTGGGCGCGAGGTGGGTATCAAAGTAGGCCAGCGCGGCGGCCTCGGGGTCGACCGCCACCACCTGCACCAGGCCGGCCGCGAGCGCCTCGCCACCCGTGAGCGCGCGCCCCGAGAACAGCAGGTCTTCGGCGGTCGGCTGGTTCACGCGGTAGGGCAGCAGGCAGGAGGCAGCCGGGGCGAACACGCCCAGCATCATCTCGGGCTGGCCCAGCTTGGCGTCAGGCGTGGCGAAGATCGGCCCACCGGCCAGCACCACTTCCAGCCCGCCACCCAGGCACTGGCCGCGCACGGCGGTGAGGATGGGCACCGGATACTCGACCATGGCAAGGATCAGGGTGTGCAAGGCGGCCAGCATGCCGGCGCAACGCTCGGCCACATGTTCTTCGACGCTGGCGCCAAAGCTGAAGTGGCTGCCTTCGGCATCCAGCAGCACGCCGCGCAGGCCATGGCTGCCACGGTGCGCGTTGAAGGCCGCGAGCAAGGCGCCGATCATGGCCGCATCCACGATGTTGGCCTTGGGTCTGGACAGGCGCAGGCGCAACAGCGCGCCGTCGCGGTCGAGCCAGACTTTGAGGGGGGAGGTATCGGTCACAACTTGGTCCTGTAATGAGATGGACGTTCCGGCCTCGTCATTGCGAGCGCAGCGCGGCAATCCATGACTGCGTGCATTGCTGCGCGGTTTGCGTCATTGCGAGGCGCTTTGGCGACGCGGCAATCCGGAAGTCCGGGTCATGGATTGCCGCGCTGCGCTCGCAATGACGAAACTGGTGATTTGCCATTTCCTGTTCCTGTTCCTGTTCCTGTTCCTGGTCCTGGTCCTGGTCCCTCAAGCCTTGCGCTTGGCTTTGGGTTGAATCTCGTCGTGCAGCGGGCCGACCCAGCTTTGGCCAGCGGCCAGCTTCTGGCGCAGCAGCACGAAGTCGGCTTCGCGGTCTTCCTTGGTGCCTTCGTTGAAGGCGGTGAAGCCGGCGCGCGCTTCGGTCATCATGTTCAGGGCCAGCCAGGCGCGCGAATTCTCTTTGTTCTTGTCCCAGGCTTCGAGCTTGGGCTTGCGCAATTCCTCGATGGTCTTGGTGGTGCAGTCGGGGAAGGTGAGCAGCATCTTGGCGCACAGCTCTTCGACCCGCGCGTCGAGCATCGACAGGTCCACCGTGCCGCTTGCCATCACGGCCTTGCCGGCCTTGGCGGCGTCGCCGGTCTTGGCTTCGCCGTAGGTGTTGCGGCCAAACTCATCGACCATGCGCTGGGTTTCCACCAGCGGGTTGGCGACATACTTGCCGTCCACCTTGAGCGCGGGCACGATGTCGGTCAAGATGCCCATCTGGTAAGCCTTGTGGGCCGAAAAGGGCTCGCAAAGCACGCAGGCCGCCATGGCGCGCTCGGCGCCCACGATCACCGGCAGGAAATCGGTGGCACCGCCAATCGGCGCAGAGCCGTGCTTGGGGCCGGCCTGGCCAAAGCGCGCCAGGTCTTGTGCCACCGAGAAGTCGCAGGCCATGCCAATCTCTTGCCCGCCGCCGATACGCATGCCGTTGACGCGGCAGATCACCGGCTTGTCGCACAGCAAAATGGCGCTGACCATGTCGTTGAACAGGCGCATGTACTGGCGGTATTCCTGCGGGTGGCCGGCGTAGTACTCGGCGTATTCCTTGGTGTTGCCGCCGGTGCAAAAAGCCTTGTCGCCGGCGCCGGTGAACACCACGCAATTGACGTCACGCGAGTTGGAGGCGGCGCGCATCGCCAGGATCACGCCCTTGACCATGTCGGTGGTGTAGGAGTTGTACTGGCTGGGGTTGTCCAGCGTGATCCAGGCGTTGAACAGCCCCGGCACCACGCTGCCGTCGGGCAGCTTGGCCGGGCGCTTTTCGTAGCGCACGCCGGGCTTGGAGATGTCGTCCACCAGATCGTGGTTCTTGAAGTCGCGGGTAGAGGCGGTCATGGTGGGGGCTCCTAGGTGTGGCAATGTTGTCTTTGAGGGCAATTCAGTCAATGCGTCATTGCGAGCGCAGCGTGGCAATCCACCTCTGCGACACGCCAGCATGGATTGCCGCGCTGCGCTTTCCATGAACCGGCGGTCGTTGCGGGAGCAGGGGGGAAAACAAGGAACCCCAGAAAGGGGGGGACCGCCACCCCGGCCGGCGCGCGGGGGGGGGGGGGGGGGGGGGGGGGGGGGGGGGGGGGGGGGGGCGGGGGGGGGACTCGCAATGACGAGGGTGTTGGATCATGGATTGCCGCGCTGGCTCGCGATGGACGGGAGGACGGGTTCATAAGGGTGGGTTCAAACTTGTCTCGCATCACGCTGGCGTCAGCACCACGCGCCTTTTGATCTCGCGGTGGTGCACGGCCGGGAACACGGTGTTGATGCTGTCCAGCGGGCGTTGTTCGACAAAGGGCGCCAGCGCCACTTTGCCGTCCAGCACCAGGTCCAGCGCGGCCGGGTAGTACTCGGGCGGGCAGCCCCAGTTGCCCAGGGCGCGGGCGTCAAAGGCCATCAGGTTGGACAGGCGCACTTCGACCTTGTCCATGGTGAAACCCACCACCGACAGCGTGGCGCCATGCACCAGCAGACCGTAGGCCGACAACTGGCCGGCCGCCGTGCCAGAGCATTCAAAGATTTGCCACTCGGTACCGCGCAGACCGTTTTGCTTGGCGAAGGCATTGATCGCCGCCTTCAGGGCCTTGGCATCGTGGGCGCGGGCATTGAGCGTCAGCGCCGCGCCGTGCTGCGCGATGGCGGCCAGCTTGTCGTCGTCCACGTCGATCGCCACCACCTGGGCGCCAAAGGCGCGCGCAATCTGCACACAGTAGCCACCTACGCCACCGGCGCCGATCACAATGGCCAGGCTGCCGGGCGTCACACCTGCGCGACGCACCGCCTGGTAAGGCGTGGTGAGTGCATCCGCCACGATGGAGACTTGCGGCAAGGTCAGGCCGGCCTTGGCCAGACGCGCCAGATCGACTTCGCACAAGCCCCGACCCGGCACCACGATGTGCGAGGCAAAGCCGCCCTGGATGTCGTTGCCCGGCATCTTCTGGGCGCGGCAGATGGTGGCCAGGCCGCGCTGGCACAGGTCGCATTCGCCGCAGGGCAGCACCGCCGGCACGATCACGGCCTTGCCGATCCAACTCTCGGCGCCAGCACCGGCCGCCACCACATGGCCGCTGATCTCATGGCCCAGGGTGAGGGGCAAGGCAGAGTTGGTGCGCACGCCGTCGTAGTAGTAACCCAGGTCGGTGTGGCAGACCCCGCAGCCGGCAATGGCCACCACCACCTCGCCTGCGGCGGGGCTGGCTTCGAAGCTGATGCGCTCGAAGGGTTCACCGGGCTTGCTCATCTGCCAGCGGTGGGCTTGGATGCTCATGGTTCTGGTCTCCTGATACTTGCGGGACAGGCCTTTAGCTCTGTCCTCGCCTGTTGGTCTGGTGCTGTCTGCTCTAGCTCAAACTTCCTTGCGCCGTGCCCTGTTTCGGGCTTGACCGCATGGGGTGCTGGGACTATTATCGTATAACGGTACTGAAATACCAAGATTGTTTGAAGAATTATTTCAGAATGACTTGCGCAGTTACTGATCTGCATCAAACTCAATCCGAAACGATGTCCAAACAGTCGGGGGCAAAGCGGTCCGCACCGTGCGCAACGGCGGCCTGCCCTGGCAGGCTTCAAATTAATCAGGAGAACCCATGCAGAAACACATAGCAGCCCCCACCAGCGTGTCGATCGCTCTGGCGGGAAGTGGCGGCAGCGGCGTCATGACCGCCGGCACCGTTTTGCTGGCGGCAGCGGCCAAGGCCGGCGCCTACGGCCTGATGGTGCGCACCAGCGGCCCGCAGATTCGCGGCGGCGAGGCGGCCGCCCTGGTGCGCCTGGGGCCGCAGGCGATGAGCTCGCTCGACGACGGCTTCGACCTGCTGCTGGCAATCGACTGGCAAAACGTCAACCGCTTCGCCGACGAGATTGTGCTGGGGCCGCGCAGCGTGCTGATTGGCGACCCCGACGAGGGCGAGGCGCCCGAGGTCTTCAAGGCCACTGGCGCGCGCTATGCACCCTTGAGCATGAAGAAGATGGCCAAGGCGATTCCGGGCAGTTGGGTCAACATGATTGCGCTGGGCCTGTCCGGCACGCTGGCCGGCTTGCCGCTGCAGGCCTTGCAAGACGCGGTGCGCGAGTCGTGGAAGAAACCCGACACGCTGGAGGCCAACCTGGCTGCGGTACTTGCGGGCGCACAAGCCGCGGCGGACATCACGGCTGGCCTGCTCGATCGAGGCGGCGCCATGGCTCATTTGCAGCCGAGTGCCTTGAGCGCCAAGCCGCGCTGGATGATCAGCGGCAACGAGGCGGCCGGCTTTGGCGCCATCCAGGGCGGCGTGCGTTTTTGCGCCGCCTACCCGATCACACCCGCCACCGAAGTGCTGGAGTGGCTCGCACCCAAGTTGATCGAAGTTGGCGGCACGCTGCTGCAGGCCGAGGACGAGCTGGCCTCCATCAACATGATCATCGGCGCCTCTTATGGCGGTGTGCCGTCGATCACCGCCACCGCCGGGCCGGGCCTGTCCTTGATGACCGAAGCCATTGGCCTTGCCGTGGCCTCCGAAGTGCCGGTCGTCATCGTGGACGTGATGCGCGGCGGGCCCAGCACCGGCATCCCCGCCAAGAGCGAACAGAGCGATCTGTCGTTTGCCGTGAGCGGCCTGCACGGCGACGCGCCACGGCTGGTGGTGGCACCGACCTCGATCGGCGACTGCCTGGGCGCCACGCAATGGGCGGTGCACCTGGCCGAGGCGCTGCAGGCACCGGCGATCGTGCTGTCGGACCAATTCATGGGCCAGTCGCGCGCCATCATCGACAAGCCAATTGACGCCGGCTACCGCGCCCAGCGCCTCACCGCCCAGGCCAATGCACCCGACTACAAGCGTTACCGCAACACCCCCTCGGGCGTGTCGCCGATGGCCATCCCCGGCACCGAGGGCGTGAGCTACACCGCCGACGGGCTGGAGCACTCCGAGGCGGGCATTCCCAGCAGCCAGTCGCGCGACCACGTGCTGCAGCTCGACAAGCGCCAGCGCAAGCTCGACCTGTTCGACTACGGCCCCTACTGGGCTGACATCGAGGGCGAGGGCGATGCGGTGGTGATCACCTTTGGCTCCACCACCAGCGCGGTGCGCGAGGCCATTGCGCGCGCCAAGACGCAGGGTGTGAACCTGCGGCTGGTGGCCATGCGCCTCTTGGCGCCGACGCGGCCCGAGCAGATGGCCGCCGCCGTGGCTGGCGCCCGGCGCATCCTGGTGATCGAGCAGAACCACGGCGCCCAGTTGTTCCGCTACCTGCGTGCCTGGTACGACTTCCCCGTATCACCGCAAAGCTACCACCGCCCCGGGCCGCTGCCGCTGCGCCCCGGAGAACTGTTGACCGCCTTGCTTGACTGGAGGAATGCCAAATGAACGAGATCGACAACGATGAAGCCGCCACCGGCTGTGGCAGCACACCCAGTGCCTTGACTGCGGCGAGCTTCAAATCCGCCTACAAACCCATCTGGTGCCCCGGCTGCGGCGACTACACCGTGCTGAGCTCGGTCACCAAGGCACTGGCCACCATGGGCGTGGCGCCCAAGGACTGCGCGGTGGTCTCGGGCATTGGCTGCTCCTCGCGCATTCCGGCTTACACCACCTGTTATGGCTTTCACGGTGTACATGGCCGCTCGCTGGCGGCGGCCACGGGCCTGAAGGTGGCGCGGCCCGACCTGCAGGTGCTGGTGGCCGGTGGCGATGGTGACGGCTACTCGATTGGTGGCAACCACTTCTTGCACGCCTGCCGGCGCAATGTGGACATGACTTACCTGGTGATGGACAACCATGTGTACGGCATGACCAAGGGCCAGCCCTCACCCACGACCGAGCCGGACTGGGACTCCAAGCTGTCGCCCGGCGGCACCGGCGTGCGGGTGTTCCACCCCCTGGTGGTGGCGCTGGCCTCGGGTGCCAATTTTGTGGCGCGCGCCTTTGCGGGCGATCTCCATGGCACCGCAGCCATCATCGCGCAGGCGATGAAACACCCCGGCTTCTCCTTCGTCGAGATCCTCAGCCCCTGCGTGACCTTTCGCCCCGAGCAGCGCGAGTGGCGCAAGATGGTGCACCCCGCTGTGGTCGAACCCACCGACGACGCGGCACGCGCGGCGCGACGCCTCATGACCGACGACGGTTTCAACATCGGCGTGTTGTACGCCGGTGACCGCGCCCCCTACCCCGCCAGCGTGCGCCAGCCGCGCAAGACCGTGGCCGAACTGGAAAGCGAGTTTGCACTATGAACACCCCCACCCCATCCGGCACACCGAGCGTTCCCACCACGCTGGACGAATTCATGACGCAAGCCCTGCACATGGAGCTTGATGCGGTCCAACGCTACAACGAATTCGCCGACATGATGGAGACCCACAACAGCCCAGAGGTGGGCGAATGGTTTCGCAAGATGGCCGTGGTCGAAGGCAAACACGCCACCCAGATCATGGCCGAGATGGGTTGGACCCAGGCACCAGAGCGAACCATCGTCCCCGCCTTTGAAGGTTTTGACGCCGCCGAAACCCCCGCCATTGACGAAGTCCATTACCTGATGCAACCCTGGCATGTGCTGCAACTGGCCTTGGCCAACGAGCAGCGCGCCGAGCGCTTCTTCGCCCACCTGGCCAGCGTGGCCACGGTCGAGTCGGTGCGCAAGGCCGCGCTCGAATTGCAGCAAGAAGAGCGCGAACACGTGGAACTGGTAAAAGCCTGGATGCAAAAGGTGCCCCGGCCCGACAACAACTGGGACCACGATCCCGATCCCCCGCGCTACGACGAGTGATGCCGCACCAGCCCCGTCATTGCCAGCGTCCTGCTGCCCGTCATGTCGATTGCTGCGTCGCCGATGCCCGTCATTGCGAGCCTGCCGAATCCTGGCCGATACCGCACATGGACCTTGAACCAGTATCGTCATCGCGAGGCCGCAGGCCGTGGCGATCCAGGTAGTTTGGGGACATGGATTGCCGCGCTGCGCTCGCAATGACGACCGGTCCATGGAAAGCGCGGCGCGGGCAATGACGAATACCGCTCAGCAATGACGCTAACGCGCTAGCCCTTTGATTCCACCCGTTCAACAACACAAACCGGAGACTCTCATGCAAGCACTACTCCCCGAAGGCTGGGCGCCGCCCATTGGTTATTCCAACGGCATTGCCGTGGACGCCGGGCGCATCATCTTCGTGGCCGGCCAGGTTGGCTGGGACGCGCAGCAGCGCTTCCAGTCCGAGGACATCGCGCCGCAGTTCGACCAGGCGCTGGCCAACATCCTGGACATCCTGGCGGTAGCCGGCGCCAAGGGCGAACACATCTGCCGCATGACCGCCTACTGCTGCGACAAGCCCGCCTACATGGCGGCACGGCGCGAGCTGGGCGCGATCTGGCGCAAGCGCATGGGCAACCACTATCCGGCAATGAGCATGATCTTTGTGTCGGACCTGCTGGACAACCCCGGCAAGATCGAGCTGGAGGCGACGGCGGTGTTGCCGCGAACCGCGTAGGTCATCAGCACCGAGGCTGCCCCGACTCGAACCGGTGTTGGGGCAAATCAATCCATTGGTCCGCGTCGGCCAGCCCATTGCAGGCCACCCAGCAAAAAGCCGACCCTGAGGTCGGCCTCCCTTTGCAGCGTCGCTGGCGGTCTGGCTAGAAGCTGTAGCCCGCCGACACAATGAACACGGTCGGGCTGAACTT
Organism: Candidatus Rhodoferax randersensis; assembly: GCA_016718155.1. Taxonomy (GTDB): domain Bacteria; phylum Pseudomonadota; class Gammaproteobacteria; order Burkholderiales; family Burkholderiaceae_C; genus Rhodoferax_D; species Rhodoferax_D randersensis. The sequence goes on from JADKEH010000020.1 coordinate 14,475, forward strand.
GATGTCGGCCCGGCGTTCGATACCCAGCGTGTTGGTGATCAGCTTGGTCTTGACCTGCGCCGTGGCCAGTGCCCCGGTGATCGACCAGGCGCCGCCCAACTTGGCAGTGATGCCCGCCTGCAGCGCCAGGCCCACCGAGTCTTCCAACTTGAGCGTCGTCGGCCCGCCATTGATGGCGTCGCCCACTGCGGTGGAGTCGGCCTTGTCAAACACGGTGTAGTTCACACCGACGCCGACAAAGGGGCGAATCTGGCTGGCCTTGTCACCGAACTTGTAGTTGGCAAACAGCGTGGGCGCAACCTGGCGGACCTTGGCGCCGATGGCACCATCCTGTGCCGCCACGCTGGGCGGCAAGGCTGCCGGCTTGAGCACCACCACGGCTACATCGTGCGTGGGCGGCAAGCCCCCTGACAGTTCTACCTCCCAGTTGTCGTTGAATTCGCGCGCGACACTGAAAAACAAGGTGGATTTGCTCTTGACGTCCAGGCTGAGCGCATCGACTGGCGAGAACGGCCCGTTGATGGCGGTGGCGGTCGAATTCGGCTGGGCATTCAAAATGCCCAGCTTGACGGTCGTGGCCTGGGCGAAGGCACTGCTGCTGGCGCCAAGCACCAGTGCGGCTGCAACGGATGCGGAAAGAAGTGAGTGTTTCATGACGTTAGCTCCATATCAATGTGTTGAGGACAGTGCGTCGCGCAGCGAAGCTCTGTCCGGCAATGTCTCAGCTTAGAACTGCGAGAAGAAGCCACGTGCCGCGGCGTTGCAGAAAGGGGGTACCAGACCACCGTGGTAGGCGGCGGTGACGGCTTGTGCAGCGTTGGCGCCTGCGGCTGCCGCAGTGGCGGCCTTGGCCTGACCAAAACCAACCTTGGCCGCGGCAAACGGATCGCTGGCACCGGTGGGTGCCGAGTCGACGTTCAGCACCGTCACCAGGCCAGCCGGCAAGCCAGCCCACAGGGCGCCCATCAACTGCGTATTGAGGCTGTAGAACACCGTGGGATCACCACTGCCGGCGCACAGCAAAACGGGTGCGGCGGGGGTCCAGCCGCGCAAGTCGTTCTTCTTGGCGGCCTGACGCAAGGTGCTTTGCGGGTTGGTGGCAGGTGCACCGGTGGTGAAGGTCGGTACCACGCCGTCCGGGTTGGCCATGGCATCCATCAGGTAGGCCAGGCGTGCGCTGTTCTTGATCAGGTTGCCAGTGCCAAAACCGGCCGCAAACAGGGCGTCGGTGGGTCCAGTGCCAGTCGGCGGCGTGATGGCGGCAAAGGCTGGTGCCGGGGGCGTGCTGCTGAACAGCGCCAACTGCGGCAGCTTGCCGCTGCTGAACAACGTGGCGTAGTCATAGGTGCCCGGCAGCAGCGACTCGATGCCAGTGGCGTAGGCGCTCTCGTAGATGTCCGAGGGCGACGCATAGATGTTGCCGTAGGCCTTCTGGAAACTGGTGAAGATCAGGGGCGAGAAAACTGTGCCACCGGCATTGACGTTGCCGTAGTAGGTGGCGTCAGACTGCGCCGCCAGGGCATAAGGGCCAGACAGCGGCGCCGAGGCGGTAACGGGGATGCCGGCCGCCTGCATGGCGCGGTGCGTGGCCATCGCCACGTGACCACCTTGCGAGTAGCCCGAAATGAAGAGCTTGGCGCTGGCGGTGGTCGGGCTGAGCAGTGTCGGCAGCGCCTTCTTGGCGGCGCTCAAGACGTCCATCATGTCCTTGGACTGCTGGTCGGCGTTCAGGTAAGGGTGGTACGGCAATGGTGAACTGTCGTAGCCTGCGTAATTGGGTGCGACCACGATATAGCCCTGGGCAGCGTACAGCGCCGCCAGCAACACCGCTTCGCCATAGGCAGGGTTGGTGCTGTCGGAGAAGTCGGCCAGGTTGTAGCGCCGGGTGATGTTGGTGCCATGGGCATAGAGCACGATTGGGCGCGCGCCGGTGCATTTTGCGTCGCTCCCGGTAGGCACCATCAGGGCGCCAGAGGCGTTGGTGACCTCGCCGACCGCGCCGACCGTGCCGTACTGGATGTACTGCACGTCCACGCCGCACACCGGCGTTCCCGCCAGCTGCAGCAAGCTGGGCTGCTTGGCTTGCAGGATGGTGGTGAAGTCGGCCGCCGTCATCGACGTGATGCGTGGGGGCGGGTTTTGCATCAGCGCGCCGCGCGCCGGGTTGGCGTCCTGGGTGCCCTTCGGACCCCCATCCCCGCCGCCGCAAGCCGCCACCAGAAGCGCCGCGCCTAGCGCGGCCCATGAAGCCTTGAAATAAGTCATCCGAATTCTCCAAAAATGTTGAGGCTGAAAGCAGCGGCAGGAACAAATAGAACGGTCGTGCTATTTTCAGACCACCATGTTAGTCACAAAGCCCGCAAACCGTCACGGGGTAACTACTGATAACAGCGATCCAGGATTGGGCGGCAGCCCCTAAAACGGGGCGCGACGGCCCCCCGAAGGGGGCAAATCCTCAGCGAAAACGCAACTTCATGAACAGAATGGCCGCGGCAAGGGCCAGCGTGATGGTGTTGGCAATCACGATCGGCCAGGCGCTCAGCAACCAGCCATAAGCCAGCCAGCAGGCAATGCCGGCCGTGAAGCTGCTGTACATGCCCAACGAAATGCCGCTGACGTCGCGCGTGGTGAAGGTGTGCCAGGCCTGCGGCAAAAAGCTGGCCGTGGTCAGCAGCGCTGCGGCGTAGCCAATGAAGTCGATCAGTTGCATCAGTTGTCTTTGGTCGCCCAATCAATCAGCGCGTCCATGGCCGGGCGGGCCGCGTTGGCATTGGGATGGTTGACGATGGCCACCAGCACATAGCGTTTGCCGCTGAGCGCATGGACGTAACCGGCCAGCGCGGTCACATCGCGCAGGCTGCCGGTCTTGAGGTGCGCGCTGCCGGCCGCCTTGACGCGGGCGCGACGCAGCGTGCCGTCAACGCCGGTGATCGGCAGCGAGGCCATCAGCTCTGGCATCTGGGGCGAGCGGTAGGCGGTTTGCAGCAGCCGCGCCAAAGCTGCCGCGCTGATGCGCTCCTTGCGCGACAGGCCCGAGCCGTTGTCCAGGATCGGCGCGTCGTCGCCACCCATACGCGACTGCCACCACCGCTGCAGAAACTCGCGCGAAGCTTGCTGCGTGGCCACGCCCTGCGGGGTCGCCTGCCCCTCGCCTCGCAGCGGCAAGCTGAGCGTGAGAAACAGTTGCTGTGCCATCACGTTGTTGCTGTATTTGTTGATATCGCGAATCACCTCGGCCAGAGTTGGCGAGGCAAGCTCGAAGGCGGGCTTGGGCAACACGCCACCCGGCGCCGGAACCCGCCCCTCACGCACCGTGCCGGCCAGCTTGCCGCCCATCTCGCGCCACAGGCCCTCGACGGCGCGCACGCCGTAGGTCTTGGGATCGGCGTAGGCGACCGACCACGTTTTCTCGCCACAGGCAGCCGGGTAGCTGCCGGCAAAACCAATCCGCGTGGCATCGCCAAAATCGGCCTTCAAGGTGGCCCGGTAATCATTGCATGCGCCATTGGACAGCGCCACGCTGGACTGCATCTGAACGCCGGCCAGTGGCGGCTCAAAGCCAATCTGCGCGGTGTTGGCGGTGAGGTCGGGCACGAAGGTCATCACCACTGATTTGAAGTTGAACAGCAGCGCGTCGGGTGCGGCGTTGTAGGGGCGCAGCGGCTCACCGTCAAAATCGGCCGGGTCCTGCTGCACCACTTCGAAGGCACTGCGGTCGAGCACGATGTCGCCCGCAATGCTGCGCACGCCCAGGCCCTGCACCCGGCGCAACAGCAGCCAAAGGCGCTCGACCACCAGCTTGGGGTCGCCCTGGCCCAAGATGTACAGGTTGCCATACAGCGTGCCGTCGCGCACCGCGCCTTCCACAAACACCGATGTGTTCCACATGAAGGCCGGGCCCAGCGTATCCAGTGCGGCGTAAGTGGTCACCAGCTTCATGACGGAGGCCGGGTTCACCGGCACGTGGGCGCGGTGGCTCAGACGCGGCGGCACCTTGCCCGCGGCGTCCACCACCAGCACGGTGACGGCGTCGCGTGGCAACTTGGCACGCTGCAAGGCCGCGTCGAACTCGGCCGGCAGCGGCTGCGCCAGCGCCGGCTTCATCACCGTCGCCAGCAGGGCGATGATCCCCAGCCAGCGACGCCCGTTAGGGGTTGCGTCAGTACAGCAAAACATATGCCAGCGAGTCTACAACCCTGCCCCGGCAAGGCGGGTCGCGGCCCAGGATAATCAAGCCATGCGTTTCTTCAAGGGCCTGTCCCCCAAAACGGTGGGCCTGGCGGCCGCCCTGGTTACCGTGGTCATCTGGACCGCCTTCATCGTGATTGCCCGCGCCTCGGCCGATCCGAGCCGCCACCCCAGTCTCAACCCCTTTGACATCGCCCTGGCGCGCATACTCGGCGCCGGCCTGATTCTGCTGCCCTGGGGTTGGTGGCTGGTGCGCCAACAAAAGCTCAAGGGCTCGCTGCTGGGCCTGTCGCCACTACCTCTGCGCGTGACGGCCACGGTCGGCCTATTTGGCGGCTTGCTGTATGCGCCGCTGGCCTACAGCGGTTTTGGCTTTGCGCCAGCCGCCCATGCCTCGGTGCTGATGCCGGGCAGCCTGCCCTTGTGGACTGCCCTGCTGGCAGTGGTCGTGCTGCATGACCGCCTGACGCCGGCGCGCGTCCTGGGCCTGGCCCTGATCGTGACGGGCGACTTGCTGGTGGGCGGCGCCAGCCTGCTGCGTGCGCTGGACGGCGGCGAAGTCTGGAAGGGCGACCTGCTGTTCATGACCGCCGCCTTCTGCTGGTCGATCTACAGCGTGCTGGCGCGCCGCCATGCGCTGGACGCGGTCAAGGCCACCATCGCCATCACCGCCTTTGCCTTTATCGCCTATGTGCCGAGCTACTTGCTGCTGCTGGCGCTGGACGTCGTGCCCGGCCGGTTTCTGAGCGCGCCGCTGGGCGACGTTGTTTTCCAGATGGTGTTTCAGGGGGTCGGCTCGGTGGTGATCTCTGGCATCGCCTTCACCAAGATGATTCAGCACTATGGGCCGGTGCGCTCGACCATGATCACCGCGCTGGTGCCGGGGCTGTCGGCGCTGGCGGCGGTGGTGTTTTTGGGCGAGCCACTGCAATGGAACCTGTTGGCCGGGCTGGCCCTAGTAACCGGCGGCATCGTGTTTGGCGTGCGTCGCGCGGCGGCGGCGGCGCCGCTGGCGGCAGCCCAGAAATCGGTCATCAATGCGCCTTGAACGCTTATCCGTATTGACTTGTGTGCTATCTATTTAGTAGCAATCAAGGCGCATCAGAGTTTGCTCCCCAGCGCATGCCAAGCCCTACAATGCGAGCCATGCAATTGCTTGCCCTGGACACCAGCACCGAGACCCTGTCGATCGCGGTTCAGCGCCTGGTCGACGGGCAGGTACGGGTCTGGCAACACAGCGAGCCGGGTGGCGCCCAGACCTCCACGCGCCTGATCCCGGCGATCCAGACCCTGTTGGCACAGGCCGGGCTGACGGTAGGCCAGCTCGACGCGATTGCCTTCGGTTGCGGGCCGGGGTCGTTCACCGGCCTGCGCACCGCCTGTTCGGTGGCGCAAGGCCTGGCCTTTGGCGCGGCGGCCCACGCGCCAGACGGTCGCAGCATGCCGGTACTGCCGGTGGACACGCTGCTGGCGGTGGCCGAAGAAGCACGCTTTCAGCACGCCCCCCAGACCGCGCCACTGCAGGTGCTGAGCTTGCTGGATGCCCGCATGGATGAGATGTACGTCGGCCGCTACCGCTATGCGGACGGCCACTGGACCCAATTGGAAGACTTCAACCTGATGCGGCCCGAAGACCTGGCGCCGCAGCCGCTCTGGCTGCTGGCCGGCAATGTGTGGGATGCCTACGGGCAACGCTTGCCCGCCAGCGCAAGCCTGGGCTTCAAGACGCTGCCCACTGCCAGCGCCCTGCTGCGCCTGGCGCCCCAGTTGCTGGCGCAGGGTGCTGCCATCGACCCGGCTCTGGCGCTGCCGCGCTACATCCGTGACAAGGTCGCCAAGACCACGCAGGAGCGCGCGGTCGAGCGCAATCTGGCCACGCAAGGGGCCATGCTGCCGTGAATGCCATCCTGAAACCCGTTGAGGCGCGCTTTGAGCCGCTCTCGGCACACCGGCTGGACACCGTTCTGAACATCGAGCTGCAGGCCTATCCGCACCCGTGGTCCAAAACCAATTTTGACGATGCGCTGAAATCGGGCTACCAGGCGCAGTTGCTGCTGGCCGAGGAAGCCCTGCTGGGTTACTTCGTGGCCATGAAAGGCGTCGATGAAGTGCACCTGCTCAACATCACGGTGGCGCCTGCCCACCAGCGCCAGGGCTGGGCGCGGGTGATGCTCGACGCGCTGCGCATCTGGTCGCGCGGACAGGGAGCGCAATGGCTGTGGCTGGAGGCCCGCGTTGGCAACGCGCGCGCGCTGCAGGTCTATGAGAGCCACGGCTTTCGGCACGTCGGCCGGCGCAAGGCCTACTACCCCGGCGCCGACAACACTCGCGAAGACGCGATTGTGATGAACCTGCCTCTGTGAATGCGACCATGAGCCTCGATCTGGACGCACGACAACGGGCCATGCTCGCCGAGATGGGTGTTCGCGTCTGGCAGCGTCCGGCGGTGGAAGCGCCAATGCCCGCTGTCGCAGCGCCGCCCACACCCCGCACGGCGTCGGCGCCGCGTCCCCATGCCCGCCCCACCGCGGTCCCCGCCAGTTCTGCGGTCACCAGCGCGCCTGCGGCGCTTGGCCCAGCACCCACCCAGACGCCCAGCCTGTCCTCGCCCGCGAGCCCGCCGCAATGGGTGCCCGCAGATGGCTCCCCACTGGGTTGGGCCGCCCTGTCGCAAGCTGTTTTGGAGTGTCAGGCCTGCGGGTTATGCGCCGGTCGCAAAGCGGCAGTATGGGGTGCGACGCCGGATCAACCGCAGGCCGACTGGTTGCTGGTCGGCGAGCCGCCCGACGAACTTGAAGAGCGCGAGGGCCAGTCCTTCGCAGGTGCCGCAGGACAGTTGCTCGACAACATGCTCAAGGCAGTGGGTGCAAACCGGGGCGGCACCGGCCGATTGGGCGCGTATGTCACCAACATCGTCAAGTGCCGGCCCGCCACGCCGCGCAACCCCGAGTCCAATGAGCTGGCGGTGTGCCAAGCGTATTTGCGCCAAGAGATCGCGCTGGTGAAGCCCAAGCTGATTCTGGCGATGGGGCGTTTTGCCGCGCAGTCGCTGCTGCAAGCCAGCGTGCCCGACGTAGCCGGCATCCCCCTGGGCAAGCTGCGCGGTCAGGTCCATCACTTCCAGGACATCCCGGTCATTGTGAGCTACCACCCCACCTACCTGCTGCGCACCCCAGCCGACAAGGCCAAGGCCTGGGCCGACCTGTGCCTGGCGATGGCGACGCTGGAGTCCTCGCAAAAGCCTGATTCCTGACGTTGTCGCGGACTGCGAGGCGGCCTCGTCATTGCGAGCGCAGTGAAGCAATCCAGTTCCCCAAAATACGTGGATCGCCACGGCCTGCGGCCTCGCGATGACGAATTGGGTGCAGACGTCGCTGCGCTGCGGTCTGTCCCGCAAGAACTTAGAATTGCCGCCATGACCTTTACTGACATGCTGCGCGACGCCGAGCGTCAACATGACTCGATGCTGTGTGTGGGCTTGGACCCGGACCCGGCCAAATTTCCCACCCCCTACCGCGGCGACGCCAGCAAGATTGGTGACTTTTGTTGTGCCATCGTGGACGCCACGGCCGACCTGGTGATCGCCTTCAAACCGCAGATCGCCTACTTCGCGGCACATCGCGCCGAGGATCAGTTGGAGCGGCTGATTGCCCACATCCGGCGCGCCGCGCCGAGCGTGCCGGTGATCCTGGACGCCAAGCGCGGCGACATCGGCAGCACGGCCGAGCAGTACGCCATCGAGGCCTTCGAGCGCTACGGCGCCGACGCCGTCACGCTGTCGCCCTTCATGGGCTTTGACTCGGTGCTGCCCTATCTCAAGTACCAGGGCAAGGGCGCCTTCCTGCTGTGCCGCACCTCCAACCCCGGCGGCGACGACCTGCAGTCGCAGCGGCTCGCCAGCGTGCCCGGTGAGCCGCTTCTTTATGAGCACATTGCCAGGCTGGCGCAAGGGCCGTGGAACCTCAACGGCCAGCTCGGCCTGGTGGTTGGCGCCACCTACCCGTCGGAGTTGGCCACGGTACGCGCCATTGCACCCACCCTGCCGCTGTTGGTACCCGGCGTGGGGGCACAGGGCGGCGACGCCATGGCCACGGTCAAGGCCGGCTGGCGCGCCTTCAACGGTCAAACCGTCTCGCCCATCATCGTCAACTCGTCGCGCGCCATTCTGTATGCCTCTTCCGGGGATGACTTCGCGGCGCAGGCTCGGCAGGAAGCCGTCAAGACACGCGACCTGTTGCGCGAGGCCAGCAAATCCTGAAACTCTGGGGACGCTCTGTCCTCAACCAATCGTCGGATGTGAAGCGTCGCGGGAATTGCGTAACGGTTTGCAAAGTACATGGCCAATCCAGACGCGCTCCTCTACCATCGGCGCATGCGGCCGGTGAGCCGCTGGGCCCAACAGGATCGACCATGGCAACTCCCGATGTATTTGAAGACGACGCGGATGTTCTGACCGCGACCCCCCCTCGCGCAGCGCCACCCACCACCTCATTTGCAGCGCCTCTCGAAGCCCCATTGACCACCCCAATTTCCACCCCACCGGCCAGCACGCTGGCTGCGGTCGGCTTGGCGGCGGTGTCCCTCGCGGCGTGTGGCGGCGGCGATGACAGCGCGCCGCAGGCGTTCTCGAACCTGCAATCGGCTGTGTCCGACTCTTCCTTGCTGCGGGTTGGCTCGGCCCACAGCAGCATGGCCGCGACCAGGGTGCCCGATTCCGAAGCCTTCATGAATTGGGCCGAAACCAATTTCTCCAGCTTCTTTCCGGGCCACCAGCCCACCCTGTCTGGGGTTGGCTATGTGTTTCGGGCCTACCCCAACGGCAACTTCATCGGCCTGGCCGGCCAGGACATCTACCTGCTGGGACCGGTGAGCGACGGGGTATTGACCCGCATTGGCACGCTGGCCGACTTTGCCAGCTCGGTCTATCCTGACACGCCCAACGCGTTTCCCGCCAACGATGCCGAAGCCGCGCGCTTTTTGTTGCAGGCTCAGTTTTCGGCCTCTGACGCCGAGATTGCCGGCGTACGGTCCAAGGGCTACGCTGCCTGGCTGGACGAACAATTCAATGCGCCGCTGGGCACCAAGGGCTGGGACTGGCTGACCACCAACGGCTACGGAACGGTCGACAGCAACAAGTATTACGACAACAGCTACCCCGGCGACTACATGATCTGGAACCAGCTCATGACGGCGCCCGATGCGCTGCGCAAGCGGGTGGCGCTGGCCTTGTCCGAGTTCTTTGTGGTCTCGCTTACCGGCCTGGACTTCAGTTGGCGCAGCCACGCCATGGCGCACTACTGGGACATCCTGGTTGGCAACGCCTTTGGCAACTACCGCACGCTGCTGGAGGACGTGACCCTCAGCCCCGCCATGGGCTATTACCTCAACACCAAGGGCAACAAGAAAGAGAATTCCTCGGGCCGCCAACCGGACGAAAACTACGCCCGCGAAGTGATGCAGTTGTTCTCGATCGGCTTATTTGGCATGGACCTGAGTGGCGCCGAGCATCGTGACAACCTGGGCAACAAGCTCGAAACCTACACCGCCAGTGATGTCTCCAACCTGGCGCGCGTCTTCACCGGCTACGACTTCGACCAGAGCCAGAACGTCGACACCATCGTGGACGGCTCGCGCAAGGTGCCCAACACCGCGTTCACGCGCTTGCCGATGTCGTTCAAGGCCAACGACCATTCGACCCTGGCGGCAAGCTTTCTGGGCACCACCATTGCCGCCGGCACGCCCGGGCCGCAGGCGCTCAAGACCGCGCTGGACACCTTGTTCAACCACCCCAATGTGGCGCCCTTCCTGGGCAAGCAAATGATCCAGCGGCTGGTCACCAGCAACCCCAGCTATGGCTACGTGGCGCGGGTGGCGGCGGTCTTCAACAACAACGGCGCGGGTGTGCGCGGCGACTTGAAGGCCATGTTCAAGGCGATTCTTCTCGACGACGAAGCGCGCAACGCCACCGGGCTGACACAGCCGCTGTTTGGCAAGCTGCGCGAACCGATGCTGCGCCTGGTGCAATGGGGCCGCACGTTTGGCCTGACTTCCACCGCTGGCACCTGGAAGATTGGCGACCTAAGCAACCCGGCCACGCAGCTCAGCCAGAGCCCGCTGCGTTCGCCCTCGGTGTTCAACTACTTCCGGCCCGGTTATGTGCCGCCCTCCTCGGCGCTCACGGCCATGCAATCGGTGGCGCCCGAGTTCCAGATCGTCAGCGAGAGCAGTGTCGGTGGTTACCTCAACTACATGCAAAACGTGATCCAGAACGGCATCAACTCGGACCTCAAGGCCGCCTACACCAGTGAACTGGCGCTGGTCACCGATGCCAGCGCACTGCTGGCCCGGCTCAACCTGATCCTGTGCGCCGGGCAGTTGTCCAGCGCCACCCGGACGCTTGTGGTCAATGCCCTCAACGCCAACGCCGTGACCAGCACCAGTTCGGCCTCGGCCAAGCTCAACCGCGTGGCCGCTGCCGTGCTGCTGGTGATGGCCAGCCCCGAGTACCTTGCCCAGAAGTGAAGGAAACCCATGTACCTGCTGCAACCCCACCTTCACACGCGCCGCGCCTTTTTGCGTCGTGCCGGGCAACTGGCTGTGACCGGCACCGCTTTGCCGATGGCGCTGAACCTGGCCGCGCTGGGCGAGGCCGCCGCCTTCAACGTCAACCCGAGCGATCCCAACGATTACAAGGCCCTGGTGTGCGTATTCCTCTATGGCGGCAATGACTACGCGAACACGCTGATCACCTACGACGACCCGAGCTACAACCTTTACAGCGCGGTGCGCGGCGGTGGCGCGGGGCAAAGCGCCGATGGCATTGCGCTGGCCAAGTCGGATTTGGCCGCCACCTTGCTCAGCCCCACCGTCGCGCTGGCCAATGCCCGCCAGTACGCGCTGCACCCGGCCATGACCGGGCTGGCCGGCTTGTTCAATACCGGCAAGGCGGCGGTGCAACTCAATGTGGGTCCGCTGGTGGTGCCCTTGACCCGCGCGCAGTACAACAGCAGCGACCGCGTCAAGTACCCGCTGCCACCCAAGCTGTTCTCGCACAACGACCAGCAGTCGGTCTGGCAGTCGTCCTCCCCCGAGGGCTCCACCATCGGCTGGGGCGGCAACCTGGGAGACCTGGCGCTGTCGAGCAACAGCAACAGCCTGTTTACCTGTATCTCGGTGACCGGCAATGCGGTGTTTTTGTCGGGCGACAGCGCACTGTCCTACCAGGTCAGCACCAGTGGCGCGGTAGCGATCAAGGGGGTCAAGAGCAATGTTTACGGCTCCAGCGCGGTCAAGGACGCGCTGGCCAGCCTGATCCAGCAGCCGCGCGCGCACACGCTGGAGAATGAGTACAACAAGGTGGTGACGCGGGCGGTCAGCTCCGAGTCCCAGATCACCTCGGCCCTGACGGCCACCGCCAGCACCGGCGTGGCGCCGTTTCTGGAGCCGATGCCGGCCACCTTCAGTGGCAACTCGCTGGCGTCGCAGCTCAAGATGGTGGCGCGCCTGATCGCCGGGCGCACCACGCTGGGCAACAAACGCCAGGTGTTCCTGGTGTCGCTGGGCGGCTTCGACCTGCACGACAACCTGATTTCGCAGCAGCCGGTGCTGATGGACCGCGTCAGCGAAGCCATGACCGCGTTCTACGAGGCCACCGTGACCCTGGGCGTGGCCAACCAAGTGACGACCTTCACCGCGTCCGACTTTGGCCGCACCCTCGCATCGAACGGCGACGGGTCTGATCACGGCTGGGGCGGCCATCAGTTTGTGGTGGGCGGCGCGGTTAAGGGCAAGGCGTTTTATGGCAGCGCGCCACCCGTCAGCGTAACAAGCACCAGCGCACCTGACGACCAGTGGCATGTGGGGCAAGGCCGTCTGCTGCCCAGCACGTCCGTGGACCAGTACGCCGCCACGCTGGCCAAATGGTTTGGCGTGACCGACGGTGAGCTGGCCGGCATCCTGCCCAACCTCAAACATTTTGGTGCGGCGGCTGGCCGACCGGACTACCCCACCAATTTGGGGTTCATGTCGGCTTGAAGGTTCGCGGCCGGGTGGTCGAGTGCGTCGGTACGCCCGCATCGACCGGGCTTGTCCCGCACGTTTCGGATCAACGCGACAATCTGCGGTAAATTGCAGCCATGCCTGCAAACGCTCCCGCTCGCGCAGCTCAAGCGCCCACTTTTTCTCAATCCGAGTTTCGCGCTGCCCTGGGCATGTTCGCCACCGGCGTGACCATCGTCACGGCCCGCACCCCTGACGGCAAGCTGGTGGGGCTGACGGCGAACTCGTTCAACTCGGTGTCGCTGACACCACCGTTGGTGTTGTGGAGCCTGTCGCACAGCGCCCGCTCGATGACGGCGTTTCGCAGCGTATCGCACTACGCCATCAACATTCTGGGGGCCGGCCAGCAAGAACTGGCCAAACGTTTTGCGGCGCGCAGCGGCGACCGGTTTGACCAGGTGGAATTTGTTGCCTCAGCCAGTGGTGCGCCCTTGTTGGCGGGGGCAGTGGCCACCTTCGAGTGCTTCAACCGCAGTCGCTACGAAGAGGGTGACCACGTCATTTTTGTCGGCGAGGTGGAACGCTGCGCCCACCGCCACGGCGAGTCGCCGCTGCTGTACCACGGTGGCAAGTTTTACGCCGAACACCCGCTGTAGGCGACACCTTCACCGATGAGCACCCGCAAGACGCACCTTGATGGCCTGGCCATTGGCCTGTTGCTGGCCTGCTGCCTGTTCTGGGGCTTTCAGCAGGTGCTGGTCAAGGCCACGCTGCCCCTGATGCCCGCGGTGTTCCAGGCGGCGCTGCGCTTTGCCGGCGCCACCGCCTTGCTGTGGTTGTGGTGCCAGTGGCGCGGTGTGGCGCTGTTTGCCCGCGATGGTTCGCTCAAGGCCGGCCTGCTGGTGGGCGCTCTGTTTGCCGCCGAGTTTGCCTGCATCTACATCGGCCTGCAGTTCACCAGTGCCTCGCGCCTGACCATTTTGCTGTACACCTCGCCTTTCTGGGTGGCCGTGTTGCTGCCGCTGTTCGTCAGCCACGAGCGGCTACGCACCGTGCAGTGGTTGGGTTTGGCACTGGCTTTCGGTGCCGTGGTGTTTGCCATGAGTGACCGGCTCACCGGCAGCGCCGCCGGTACACACTGGACTGGTGATCTGCTGGGGCTGATGGGCGGCCTGTTCTGGGGCCTGACCACGGTCGCCATTCGCGGCTCCAACCTGACCCGTGTGGCGCCGGAAAAGCTGCTGTTCTACCAGGTGGCCGTGAGCGCCATCACGCTGCCCTGGCTGTCGCTGGCGCTGGGGGAACAGTGGGTCTGGCAATTCGGATTTTTTGCCAGCATGTCCCTGCTGCTGCAAACGGTGGTGGGCGCCTTTGCCAGCTACCTGGCGTGGATGTGGATGCTGGGCCACTACCCGACCAACCGCCTGTCGGTTTTTGTGTTCCTGACGCCGGTGTTTGCCTTGCTGTTTGGCGCACTGTGGCTGGACGAGGGCGTGTCCCTGCAACTGATCGCCGCCCTCACGTTGGTCGCCGTCGGGATCGTGCTGGTCAACCGCTAAACCAACCGCACCGCGACCACTGGCGATCAGGCGCCGATGACCGCCGCCACAACCTTGACCATCGCTTGCCCCAGCGTCCGATGCTGGGCGGCGTCCAGGTGAATCCCGTCCACCGCGCTGGCCGGTGTGACACTGCCCGCGTCAAAGAAGTGGCAACCCAGCTCGGCGGCCACCTGCTGGTAGGCTGCGGCCAAGCCGACGCAGCGTTGTTGGCCACCCTCGAACTTGGGCGCAATGGCGCCCCGTGGTTCGCCCATGGGCGGCGGCGCCAGAATCAGAATCGGCGGCACCGGCATGCCTGGCTCGATCGGCGCCTGACGAATCGTGCCGACCAGTGTCGCCATGCCCTGGGCCGAATGCCAGACCGAGTGGGCATGCATGGACTGAAAGTCGTTGGTGCCCAGCGACACGATCACCAGTGACAAGGGTGAGTGGCTCTCGACGCACTGCGCCAAGCCCTGCAAGCCATTGCGACCGGGCTTGAAGGGGTCGTCCCACACCGTACGCCGGCCGTTGAGACAGTCCTCGATCACGCGGACTGACCGACCACCCGCGTTCAGGCCGCCCTCCATCACGCCCGGCCAGCGCTGCTCGAACGCCAGTCGCTGGCGCGTGCCGGGGATGATGCCCCAGGACAGGGAATCGGCGTAGACAAGAATGTGCTGCATGGATTGCAGGGCTGTGATGAGCAAGGACAGGCAATTTTGGGCGCATCTGCGGGGCACTCACGGCCCAGCCAGGTGCCTGCGCGCGTTGGTCGGGCCCGCACGCCGCAAGGCGACACCCGGCGCCCGGGGCCAAAACTCAGCACCAACGTGATGAAGACCAGCTTGCTGACAACAGCCACTACCAGAACCAGCGACCGACTGGCGACGTTGTACGCGCCGTAAATCAGCATGCCGCCGCCCAGCGCAATCAGTGCGCCCCAGTTGCGAACCACGATTTCGGCGATCGGACCCTGGATCGAATCGCCGAACATATTCTGCAGGGCAACTTGCGGTGCCAGCGCCGCCAACAGCATGGAGCAGGTGAGCACGCCTGAGACCAGCATGATCCATTTGATTTGGGTGACGATCCAGTTCATGAATTCTCCTTGGTTGGGTCTGCACCGCATCAGGCAACAGAGCCGTGGGCCATCGTGGTGAGCACATGGCGCTTGGCAAGCCGAGACTCGACAAGGTTCATGATCGCTGGTGAGTGTGCCGCATATTGGGCTTGAGCGCTGGCGCGACGCACTCGGCCTATCCAACGGGGGGCCCTGCCCCCAGAAAACAACTGTCATGCTGAAATGATCCTAAAACGTCTTTTGTTACTGGCGCTGAGCGTCGGCGCCTTGGGTGTCGCGATGGCTGCCCAAAAAGTCGTGATCGAAGCAGACAACGACTACGCGCCCTACTCGTACGTGGAAGATGGTGAACTCAAGGGCATCTACGTCGACTTGCTGAAGCTGGCAGGCAAGAAGCTCGCGCCCCACTACTCGATCGAGTTGCAGGCGATTCCCTGGAAACGCGGCTTGAAGAACCTGGAGACCGGCCGCTCGATGGCCCTGTTTCCGCCCTATCGCAGCAAGGAACGGCCCTACATCGACCCCTATTCAACGCCGCTGTACCGCGAGACGGTGGCGCTGTTTTGCAACGAACCGACGCCAGGCCGCCTGCCTAGGCGGTTTCCAGATGACTTTGCGGGACGCACCATCGGCGTCAACCTCGGTTTCGCGCTGGGTGACAAGATGACCGACGCCGTGAAGGCCAAGACCTTCACGGTGACCGAGTCCAAGGGCAACGAGGACAACCTCTGGAAGCTGCAGGCAGGGCAGATCGACTGCTATGCCAACGATCGCCTGGCGGTTCAATACTCTTTCAGCAAGCTGCAGGACAAGGCCAAGTTCAAGCAGTTCAAGGGTTATCGCCTGACCGAGAGCGCCGAGCTTTCAAGCGAGGAAGCCTTCATCGGCTACAGCGCGGCCAACACACTCAGCTTCAAGGCCGACTTCATCAAGCAGATGGACGCCGTGCTGGTGGAATTGAAGAAGACCGGCACCCTCAACAAATTGATCCACGACCAGCTTCGGGCGTTCCGCCGCAGGGGTATTTCTGCGCCGGGCCGATCCGCAGCGCCAGGTCAGCAGGCAGCGGCATGGGTGTCCCCGACGTGGATCGCCACGCGATGACGAAGGGTGCTTCACGCGTTCGCCATGACGAGCTCTTTGACCCCCGGCAAGCCCTCCGCCATGGCCTGCGCGAAGCGCCGCGAGATCTCGGCCTGATGGAGGTGCCGCCCATCGGCCACCACGCGCCGGCCCGCCACATAGACCTCGCGCAGGGCGGGAGCGTCGGTGGCGAAGACCAGCCCATCGAGTGTGTGCGAAGTCGGCAGGCCCGCCAGCCCTGCCGCTTGGTCGTCGAGCACCAGTGCGTCGGCGCGAGCACCGCGGACCAGACCCCAATGGGGCAGCCCGGCAGCGCGACCCGAACCCGCCAATACCGCCTCAAACAGGCGTGCGGCCGTGGCGTTTTGGCCCAGGGCCGGCTCGGCCGCCACGTTGCGTTGGCCCAGGCCCAGGCGCTGCCCGTATTCGAGCCAGCGCAGCTCCTGCGCCCAGCAGCGCGACACCTGACTGTCCGACCCCAGCGTCAAGGGCACTGCAGCGGACAACCAGCCCGGCAAATCGCACAGGCCATCACCCAAGTTGGCCTCGGTACTGGGACACAACACCACGCCGGCGCCGCTGGCGCCCACGGCATCGATTTCGGCTGTGGTGGCGTGCGTGGCATGCACCAGTTGCCAACGGGCATCGAGCAGTCGCGCGCGCGCCAGCCACGCGATGGGACGCACACCCGTGGCCTGCAAACAGTCGTCCACCTCTTGCGTCTGCTCCGACACGTGAACGTGAACCGGCAGATCCTGATCCTGCACGTGATGCAGCAAGGCGACGATGCTCTCGGCGGCGGCGGCACGCAACGAATGAACCGCCACGCCGGCATTGAGCAAGGGGCGCCCCGATGACTGGATCGCCTGGTACAGCGCATACACGCTGGCGGCCGTGCTGGCGAAACGGCGCTGGTCGGGCCGCAAGGTGGGCTGGGCAAAACCGGCCCGTTCATAGAGTACCGGCAACACGGTCAGGCCCATGCCGGCTTGGTGCGCGGCGTCGGCCAGCGCCCAGCTCAGCGTAGCGGGGTCGGCGTAAGGCGTGCCGTCTGGCGCGTGCTGGAGGTAGTGAAACTCACAGCTCTGGGTGTAGCCGCCGCATAGCAGCTCGGCATACAGTTGCGCGGCAATGGCCAGCAACTGCGCCGGCGTTAGCGCCAGCGCAACACCGTACATGCGCTCGCGCCAGGACCAGAAATCATCCGCATCACGGTCGCGCCGCTCGGCCAGCCCGGCAAACGCGCGCTGAAAAGCGTGGCTGTGGGCGTTGACCAGGCCCGGCAACACCGGCCCGCCCAGCCGGGTGACGGCCGGCCCGGGCTGGTCGACACCGGGTGTGACGGACACCCAGTGGCCACGGGCATCGACCTCCAGCAGCACGGCGGTCTGCCAGCGGCCATCCACCCAGGCGCGCGGCGCCCACAGGCTGTGCTCAGTCATTGGGCTTCCAGCTGAGCAGGGTTCGAACCAGGCCGCGCAGCACCGCATGCAGCGGTGCCAGCCGCGCCGCGTCGAGGGTGAATGGCGGCAACTCCTCCATGTAGCAGCGCCAGCACATCTCCAGTTGCACCGCATGCGCACGCTGGGAGGGCTGGCCATAGTGGCGCGTGATGTAGCCCCCCTTGAAGCGGGCATCCACCACATGGCTGAAGTGCCGCTGCACGCGCAGCACGCCCATCAAGGCCTGGCGCAAACTGTCGGCGCAACTGCCACCGGCCATGGTGCCCAGATTGAGGTCGGGCAGGCGGCCCTCGAACAACCAGGGCAGCTCGGACTTGATGCTGTGCCCATCCAACAGCACGGCGTGCCCGTGCGTCGCCTTCAGGCGCGCCAGTTCCGCCGCCAGCGCTGCGTGGTAGGGACGCCAATAGCCTTCCCGGCGCTGGGCGATCTGCTCGGGCGTCGGCTCGCGGCCGCTGCGGTACAAGGGATCGCCAGTGAAGAAGCGTGTCGGGCACAGCTCGGTGTTGTTGACACCCGCGTACATCGGCGTGTTTTCGGGCGGGCGGTTGAGGTCGATCACGTAGCGCGAGTAGCGCGGCACGAGCATGCTCGCGCCCATCGCGCGCGCAAAGGCATAGAGCGGCTCCAGGTGCCAGTCGGTGTCTTCCACCGCACCGGCGCGCTCCACCATGTCTGCCTGCAGCGCATCGGGAATGACGGTGCCAACATGCGGCAGGCTGATCAGCAGCGGCGCACTGCCGCGGTGCAGGGAGTAGCTGTCATGACTCATGAAACTCCCTTCAGTTGGTGATGGGGCTCGGCGGTACCGCTTGACCTGCCACGACCACAGTCTGGCATCGGTTACGCCCGAGCCAGTATGACAGTTCGTTGGGGTGGTCCAGCGCCCAGACACAGAAGTCCGCGCGCTGCCCGGCCGCCAGCATGCCGCGATCTGACAGACCCAGCGCGCGCGCAGCATGGACCGTGACCGCGCGCAAGGCTTCTTCGGGCGTGAGGCGAAACAGCGTGCAGGCCATGTTGAGCATCAACAACAGGGACAAAACCGGCGAGCTGCCCGGATTGTGGTCGGTGGCCAGCGCCATCGGCACGCCGTGCTGGCGCAGCGCGGCGATGGGCGGCAGCTTGGTTTCGCGCAGGAAATAGAAGGCACCCGGCAACAGCACCGCCACACTGCCCGCCCCCGCCATGGCGCGCACGCCGTCTTCGCTGAGGTACTCCAGGTGGTCGCAGGACAAGGCGCCAAACTCGGCGGCCAAAGCCGCGCCGCCCTGGTCGCTGAGCTGTTCGGCATGCAGCTTGACCGGCAGGCCCAGCGTGCGTGCGACCTCGAACACGCGCCGGACCTGCGCCGGGCTGAAGGCGATGCGCTCGCAAAAGGCATCCACCGCATCCACCAGACCCTCGTGTGCAAGCGTGGGCAGCCAGGCGCAAACGGCGTCGATGTAGTCGTCGGCGCGGCCCTCAAATTCGGGCGGCAAGGCATGGGCGCCCAAAAAGGTGGTGCGTACCGTCAGCGGCAAGCGCTGAGCGAGCGCGCGCGCCACCTGCAGGCAGCGGCGCTCGTGTTCCAGGCTCAGACCGTAACCGGACTTGATTTCCAGCGTCGTCACACCTTCCTGCAGCAGGCCTTGCGTACGCGCCATGGCCGAGCGCAACAGCATGTCCGTTCTGGCGGCACGCGTGGCCGCCACGGTGGAACGAATGCCACCACCCGCTTTGGCAATGGCTTCGTAACTGGCGCCCTGCAGGCGCTGCTCGAACTCACTGGCGCGGGTGCCGCCATAGACCAAGTGCGTATGGCAGTCGATCAGGCCGGGGGTAACCAGTGCGCCGCCTAGGTCATGCGACTGGCTGGTTCCGCCCGCAAGCTCCTCTGGCAAGGCATGGCGCGCGCCGACCCAGAGCAGGTGTGCGCCATCGACCACCATGGTGGCGTCATCGATCAATCCATAAGGCTGATTGACACCGGCTTGCAGAGTGGCAACGCGGCAGTTCTGCCACAGGGACCGGCCCCCTGGCGCGGCGCTCATGCCAGCCCCCACGGCGCGTTGCGCCTGCCCCCCGAGGGGGTGCGAGCTTGCTTGGGGCGGCCCGGCGCGGCGCTCATACTGCCGCCTCCAGCCACAGCGCATCCAAACCTTCGGCCCGCACCCGGCCCGGCGTGTCGAGCTGGCGCCAGGCCAAGGTGCCGGGTGCCAGCACCAGCGCGGCCTCATCGCAAAACTGGACCTCAGCCCGCTTCGACAGTGCGTACACTGCTACCAAAACACTAGCACTTAAATCACAACACAAGGACCCACGGACACGCCGCATGTGCCCGGCCGGGCCGCGCAACATCAAATTCAGGTCACGTGTGGGGCCTTGCAGCATGGCACAGCCGGGCGCCAGCGCGCCGTCAAAACAAAGTGGCTCGTCAGCCAAGCCGATCACACGGGTGGCATCGGCAAACTGCAAGCGCACCCCCGCACCTTGCACCACCGCGAACCAGCGCTGCACACCCGGAAAAGGCGAGAACGGGCCGTCCGCTTCGACATCGGCCAGACTGATGCGCAGGGTCCAGTCGGCGGCATTGGGCCACGCCAGCAACTCGCGCGTCTGCCCGCCGCCGTTGCGCCAGGCTTGCGGCACCACGTCGTCGACCGCAATGCACTGAAAACTCATGGCTTGAACTGACCGTGAATCTGGTAGCGCGCACCTGGGTGTACCAGGCGCGCCAGCGTAATCGGTGTGTCGCGATTCACGGTGCGGCGCACGATGATGAGGCAAGGGTCGGTGGGGGCGATGCCCAGCAGCCGGGCCTCCTGCGCGGTGGGGCGGTCCGCCTCGATGGCGTACTGCGCCTCCCACAGCGGCGCCACCTGCAGCAGGTAGTGCGTGGGCGTGAGCTGGGTGAAATCCTGCTGCAAATAGTCGGGCGCACAGGCCGGGTTGACGTAGCGGTCCTCGCACTGCAAGGCCACGCCGTTCTCGTAGTGCACGATCAGCGTGTGAAACACCGCTGCGCCAGTGGCCAAGCAAAGCCGCTGCGCCAACGCGCTGGTGGCCGGCTCTTGCTGCGCCAGGTGCACCAAGGCGTGATGGCGGTGGCCGCGACCGGTGATTTCCTCGTGCAGATCGCGCAGCGTCAGTGAACTGGAGACCGGCCCCAGGTGCGCGGCGAAGGTGCCGACGCCTTGCACGCGTTCAACCAAGCCTTCGCTGCGCAACTCATTGAGAGCACGGGTGATGGTCATGCGGCTAACGCCAAACTGCGTCACCAGTTCAGCCTCGGACGGCATCAGCGTGCCGGGCGGCCAGACGCCCTGCTGCAGGCCGTCTTTCAGGAACTGCTTGACGCGGGCGTAGGGAGCTGTCGCCATGGTGGCAGCCGACTTCGACGCGGTGGAACCGATTCGGGTTTTTGGCATGCGCAAATTTTAGTTGCATAGACTTGTCTAGTCAAGTACAGTTCGAGTTCTGAAACCTTGTGCCCGATCGAATATTGACCCTTCCCAACTGCATGACATCAGAGCCCGTCATTGCGAGCGCAGCGCGGCAATCCATGACTCCTGAATCCATGGACTGCCGCGCGCGCTGACCCATCAGGTTCAGGTCCGTGTGCGGTTCAGACCGAACTGGGCTCGCAATGGCGACGCGCCGTTATGAATTCGAACGTTTCCATAGGAGAAACCCGTGCCCCAACAGTCCACCTTCCCCACCCACGCCCAGCCCCGCCCGGTGCGCGCGCCACGCGGCACGCAGCTCACCTGCAAGAACTGGCTGATCGAGGCCGCCTGGCGCATGCTGCAAAACAACCTCGACCCCGAGGTCGCCGAGAACCCCGACGCCCTGGTGGTGTACGGCGGCATCGGCAAGGCGGCCCGCAACTGGGACTGCTTCGAGGCGATCGACCAGGCCCTGCGCGCGCTCGGTGAAGACGAAACCTTGCTGGTGCAAAGCGGCAAGCCGGTGGGGGTGTTTCGCACCCATGCCGATGCGCCCCGGGTGCTGATTGCCAACTCGAATCTGGTGCCCAAATGGGCCACCTGGGAGCACTTTCATGAGCTCGACCGCAAGGGCCTGATGATGTACGGCCAGATGACGGCGGGCTCCTGGATCTACATCGGCAGCCAGGGCATTGTGCAGGGCACCTTCGAGACCTTTGTCGAAGCCGGCCGTCAGCACTTTGGCGGCAGCCTGGCCGGACGCTGGATTCTGACTGCCGGGCTGGGCGGCATGGGTGGCGCGCAGCCTTTGGCGGCCAGCTTTGCAGGCGCATCGTCGCTCACTATCGAGTGCCAGCAAAGCCGCATCGACTTTCGCCTCAAGACCCGCTACGTGGACGAACAGGCGCGCGACATTGACGACGCGCTGGCGCGCCTGCAGCGTTACACCACCGCGAAGAAGGCCGTATCGATTGCCCTGCTGGGCAACGCGGCCGAGATCCTGCCCGAGCTGGTGCGCCGCTGCCAAGCCGGCGGCTTGCGGCCTGACCTGGTGACCGACCAGACCTCGGCGCACGACCTGATCCACGGCTACCTGCCCTCGGGCTGGTCGCTGGAGCGCTGGCGCATCGCCCAGGCCGATCCGGCCGAACACGCTGATTTGCGTGGCGAAGCGGCGCGCAGTTGCGCCGTACACGTGCGGGCGATGCTGGACTTCCAGGCCATGGGTATCCCCACCGTGGACTACGGCAACAACATCCGCCAGGTGGCCTTCGACGAGGGCGTGAAGAACGCCTTCGCTTTCCCCGGCTTTGTGCCGGCCTACGTGCGCCCGCTGTTTTGCCGGGGCAAAGGGCCGTTTCGCTGGGTCGCGCTCAGTGGTGACCCCGAAGACATCCGCAAGACCGATGCCAAGATGAAGGAACTGTTTCCGGCCGATGCGCACTTGCACCGCTGGCTGGACATGGCAAGTGAGCGCATCGCCTTTCAGGGTCTGCCGGCGCGCATTTGCTGGATCGGTTTGGGTGAACGGCATCGCGCCGGCCTGGCCTTCAACGAGATGGTCAAGAGCGGCGAGCTCAAGGCGCCGATCGTGATCGGGCGCGACCACCTCGACAGCGGCTCGGTGGCCTCGCCCAATCGCGAGACCGAAGCCATGCGCGACGGCTCGGACGCGGTGTCCGACTGGCCGCTGCTCAACGCGCTGCTCAACACCGCCAGTGGCGCCACCTGGGTCTCGCTGCACCACGGCGGTGGCGTCGGCATGGGTTACTCGCAACACGCCGGCGTGGTGATCGTGTGCGACGGCACGGACGCCGCCGCCAAGCGCATTGAGCGCGTGTTGTGGAACGACCCGGCCACCGGCGTGATGCGCCATGCCGATGCTGGCTACGAAGACGCCGTGGCCTGCGCTAAGGAGCAGGGCCTGAAGCTGCCGATGATTTCCGCCGATTGACCTTTCCGAATTACATGACAACCCGCCGTCATTGCCGCGCTGCGCTCGCAATGACGGGTTGCAATGACGGGTTCGGTTGTCATGAATTTCCGAAGTCTTCATAACCAGTTGAGAACTTTCCCATGTTGATCGAACCCGGACTGCTGAGCCTCGAACAGATTCAAACCATTCACGCCGGTGGCGTGGCACTACAACTGACCGACTCCTGCCTGGCCGGCGTGGCCGCCAGCGCGGCGGTGGTGCAGCGCGCCGCCGCCGGCGACGCGCCGGTTTACGGCGTCAACACCGGCTTTGGCAAGCTGGCCAACCAGCGCATCAGTCAGTCGCAACTTGACACCCTGCAGCTCAACCTGATCCGTTCGCACAGCGTGGGCGTGGGCGAGCCCTTGCAGCCCGCGGTGGTGCGCCTGATGCTGGCGCTCAAGGCGGCCAGCCTGGCGCGGGGCTACTCGGGCGTGCGCCAGGTGGTGATCGACACCTTGATCGCGGTGCACAACGCCGGTCTGGTGCCCTACGTGCCTTCGCAAGGTTCGGTCGGCGCATCCGGTGACCTGGCGCCACTGTCGCACATGACGCTGGCGTTGTTGGGCGAAGGCGATATGCTGGTCGATGGCAAGGCCCAGCCGGCCCTGGCGCTGTTGCAAGCTGCAGGCATTGAACCGCTGAAACTGGCCGCCAAGGAAGGTCTGGCGTTGATCAATGGCACGCAGACTTCGACCGCACTGGCCTTGCACGCGTTGCTGACGTTTGAGCCGGTGCTGGAAGCCGCGCTGGTGATCGGGGCGCTGACGGTGGACGCGGCGCGCGGCAGCGACGGCCCGTTTGACCCGCGCATCCACGCGCTGCGCGGCCAACCCGGCCAGATCGATGTGGCGCAGTATTACCGCGCCCTGCTTTCAGGCAGCGAGATCCGTCAATCCCATCAGGTGGGCGACGACCGCGTGCAAGACCCCTATTGCCTGCGCTGCCAGCCGCAAGTGGTCGGCGCCTGCCTGGATTCGCTGCGCCACGCGGCACTGGTGCTGGTGCGCGAGGCCAACGCCGTGACCGACAACCCGCTGGTGTTCCCACAAGATGGGGCCATGGATTGGGCGGGGGGCAGCGACCACCGGGAGCGTGGGGGCGTCATGCTATCTGGTGGCAACTTCCACGCCGAACCGGTGGCGCTGGCGGCCGACGCTTGCGCCCTGGCGATTGCCGAAGTCGGCGCGATTGCCGAGCGGCGCATCGCCATGCTGATCGACAGCAATGTGTCGCGCCTGCCGCCGTTCCTGACCGCTGATGCGGGCCTCAACAGCGGCTTCATGATTGCGCACGTCACCGCCGCCTCGCTGGCGTCGGAGAACAAATCACTGGCGCACCCGGCCAGCGTCGACAGCCTGCCCACCAGCGCCAACCAGGAAGACCATGTGTCCATGGCCACTTTTGCGGCACGCCGCTTGCAAGCAATGATTGCCAACACTGCGCACATCCTGGGCATCGAGTTTCTGGCGGCGGCGCAAGGCATCGAGTTTCTGCGCCCGCTCAAGAGCTCACCCGCGCTGGAGCAGGTGCACGCCCTGCTGCGCCAGGACATCAGCGCGATGGCGCAGGACCGCTACCTGGCCCCCGACATGGCGCACGCCACCGAGCTGGTCACCAGCGGCGCACTGTCAGGCATCTTTCGCACGCTGCCCGGATTGCCCAAGCTCTGGACACCGAGCTGACCGGACCTTATAAAGACTAAAATTGGTCTCCCCTCTCCTTTGGAGGCGCCAGCCATGAAACTCTCCACCCAGATCAAGCCCATCAGCTACCTGAAAAGCCATGCAGCACAAATCGTCAAGGAATTGGGCGAAAGCCGCCAGCCCCTGGTGATCACCCAAAACGGCGAGGCAACCATGGTGGTGATAGACGTCAAGAGCTACGAGGAACGCGAAAACACACTGGCGCTGCTCAAGCTTTTGGCCATCGGCAACAGCCAAATCGAGCAAGGCAAGTTCCAAGATGCGGAAGACGTTTTTGCTAACCTGGACAAGATCGACTTGCAATGAGGGTGGTCCTTCTTGAGTCGGCCCAGACTGATCTGGTGGCTTTGCGCGGCTACATTGTCAAGAACTTCTCTACCGCCACATGGCAGGCCACCTACGCCAAGCTCAAGACCGCCATCCGCAACCTTGCAATGTTTCCGCATCTTGGTGGCATACCCGACGAACTTGAATCACTCAACCTGACGCAGTACCGCCAAATCCTGTCCGGCATGAACAGGATCATTTACGAGGTCAGGCACGAAGTGGTGTATGTCCATCTGATTGTGGACACACGGCGAGACTTGAAGGACGTGTTGATGCAGCGCTTGCTGCGCTGATCCCTCAGCCCCGGTTGCGCGGCTTGAAATAGGTGTAGTGGGTATGCGGCTCGGTGGCCTGGTAGACCGCCCCGCTGCGCGGCGCGATGTCGAGCTGGACGCTGGCGGCTTGCACCTTGGTGTCGGGCGCGGCCCCCAAGGCGTTGCCGGCAAGGCGATCGCCCAGCACCGTCACTTC
Organism: Candidatus Rhodoferax randersensis; assembly: GCA_016718155.1. Taxonomy (GTDB): domain Bacteria; phylum Pseudomonadota; class Gammaproteobacteria; order Burkholderiales; family Burkholderiaceae_C; genus Rhodoferax_D; species Rhodoferax_D randersensis. The sequence goes on from JADKEH010000020.1 coordinate 39,739, forward strand.
GCCGTACTGCAGCGCCGGGTTGGTCTGGCGAATGCTGATCAGGCGCTTGACCCAATCGCGCTGGGCGTGGTTCCACTGCGCGGGGTCCCAGCGCATGGTGCGTCGGCAATCCGGATCGGCACCGCCTTCCATACCAATCTCTTCGCCGTAATAGACCAGCGGCACGCCGGGCAGGGTGAACTGCATCGATAGGGCCAGGCGCGCCTTCTCGGCATCACCCAGGCTGGTGATCAGCCGCGGGGTGTCGTGGCTGGATAACATGTTCCACGAACACAGCAGCCCCTTCGCCGTAGCCCATGCGGGCATCCCGCACCGCGTGGTTCATTTGCACCGAGTCAATCTCGCCAGCCAACCACGCCAACGTGGCGGTGCGGTACCAGTAGTTCATCATGCCGTGGAAGCCGCCACCAGCCTCGAACCAACTGCCCGAGAAGCCATTGAGCTCGTCCAGCAGGCCGGCCTGGGGCTGCCGCGCCGGTGGCGGGCCGCGTCCCTGGCTGACCTGCATCAAACTCGGATCGGCTTGCGAATCGGACAATTGGCCGCGCGGTGATCGTATTCCCGGATGCAACCCGACCCAAACCTCTCCGTCCCGAGCCAACCGACCGCCATTGCGGGCAGCGCCTGGCCGAATGATGCACCGCACGCCTTTCACCTGCTGGCCAAGCCCAGCGGGTCGACCTGCAATATAGACTGCAGCTATTGCTTCTTCCTGTCCAAGGAGGCGCTGTATCCGGACCAGCGCCAGCGTATGTCGGACGGCACCCTGGAGACCTACATCCGCCAGTTGCTGGAGTCCCACCAGGCACCGAAAGTACAGGTCACATGGCAGGGGGGTGAGCCGACGCTGATGCAACTTGCGTTCTTCCAGCGCGCGGTCGAACTGGTTGAAAGACACCGTCGGCCGGGCCAGATCATTGAGCACAGCATCCAGACCAACGGCACCCTGCTCGACGACGACTGGTGCCGCTTCTTCAAGCAGCATCGGTTCCTGGTCGGACTCAGCGTGGACGGGCCACGCGAGCTGCATGACCGCTACCGGGTCGACCGGCTTGGCCACGGCACATTCTCACGCGTGTTGCAGGGTTGGCGGCACCTGCGCCGGCATGGCGTCGAATTCAACATCCTGTGCACGATTCACGCCGCCAACCAGCAACATGGTCGCGCCATCTACCGTTTTCTGCGCGATGAACTCGATGCGCGCTGGATTCAGTTCATTCCGATTGTCGAGCGCATCGGTGCGCAGGTGATGTCAACCAACGAGCAGAACCCACGTCGGCCACAGAAGAATCAGCGCCTGCTGTACACCCAAAGCGGCCACCAGGTCACGCAGCGTTCGGTTGACCCGACCCAGTACGGACAATTTCTGGTCGATGTGTTCGAAGAATGGGTCCGCCACGACGTGGGCCGCGTGTTCGTGCAGCAATTCGACGTGGCACTGGAGGCCTGCTTCGGCAGGCATCTGCTGTGTGTCCACGCTCCCGACTGCGGCTATGGGCCCGCGCTCGAGTACAACGGCGACCTATACTGCTGCGACCATTATGTCGAGCCGAACTACCTGCTGGGCAACATCCACCAGACCCACATGCTGGCACTGGTGGCAGGCGACCGGCAACGCGCGTTCGTGCAACACAAGCGGAAGTCCCTGTCCGCGAAATGCCGGCAATGCGCGGTGCTCCAGTGGTGCCATGGGGGTTGCCCGAAGGACCGGTTTGTCCCCTCGCCCGAGGGTGATGCGGATCAAAATTATCTCTGTCCGGGTTATGCACACTTCTTCTCCCATGCACGGCCAGCAATGCAGTGCATGGTCGACCTGCTGCAACGCGGGCGTCCGGCGCTTGGCGTGATGGCCTGGATGACGCAGCGCGACGCGGCTGGCGGCCCGTACCAGGCCTGCTCCTGCGGCAGTGGCCGCAAATTGCGCTTCTGCCATGGTGAACGTGCGCCGACCTCGCCATTCGAGGGCGTGGCCGCCTGCCCGAGCGGGCTCGATCAGCCGAGCGCCAGCGCGGTTGATGGCGGTCCGGCAGGCGTCTGATGGCGATGAACGCGACGGCGACAATTGGCTCGCACATAATGTCAAGCTTGCCAGTGCGGCTCACTGCGATGGTCGGCGTTGCGAAACCGGTCGCAAGGCGGCTCTGCCGCAATAGGGGTGTGCGATGACTATTTTCCAAAAGACCCGGGCCTGCATGGCGGCGCTTGCCGCATTCGGCCTTCTCGTCAGCGCCCCGGCCCAGGGGCCAGCCACGGTGGCACCCAGCGCCCAGGCGTCCGCGAAAGTCGCCAAGCAGCCCAATATTGTCCTGATCCTGGCCGATGACTTGGGCTACGCAGACGTCGGCGCGTACAAGGCCGGCCGCTATCAGACCCCCAACATTGACAAGCTTGCCAAGCAGGGCGTGCGCTTCACCGCCGCCTATGCTGCCGCACCTGTCTGCGCCCCTTCGCGGGCCGGGTTGCTCACCGGGCGCTATCCACAACGGTTCGGATTCGAGTTCAACCAGGGACCCGGCAACCGGGAATTCAAGGAGGGCTATGGGCTGGACGCCAAGGAGCTGACGATAGGAAATGTCCTGCAGACCGCCGGTTACAAGACGGGGCTCGTCGGCAAGTGGCACATGGGAATCGCCGACCAGTTCTACCCGACAAACCGCGGATTCGACGAGTTCGTCGGACTGCTGACCGCCGAGACATCCTATGGGGATCCGGCGCAGCCCGGCGTACGGGTTTGGCCCCAGGATCGCGCCGCTGCGGCCGCCGCCACGAAGGATGGCGTGTTCCATCGCTGGCCCCACGCCAAAATCCTGGATGGACCGAGCCGCACGCCGGTCACCGACGGAAAAGAGTACCTCACCGACTATCTGACGAACCGCAGCGTGGAATTCATCGAGCGCAACGCGAAGTCGGACAATCCCTATTTCCTTTATGCGGCCTACACGGCGCCCCACAGTCCGCACATGGTCGTACAGAAATACTACGACCGCTTCCCCGAGATCAAAGACGAACTGCAGCGCATCAATGCGGCCATGATCGCATCCCTTGACGACGGGGTTGGCCGAATCATGGCGGCGGTGGAGGCGTCGGGCGAAGCCGACAATACCATCGTCGTGTTCACGTCCGACAACGGCTGCGAGGATTACTTAAGCGGCCTGTGCTCCTGCGACCCGATGCGCGGCGGGAAGCTGACCCACTATGAGGGCGGAGCCCGGGTGCCCATGATCATGCGCTGGCCCGGCAAGCTCACGGCGGGCGCCCTCTACAGCGGTACCACCTCGTTGATGGACCTGCTGCCGACCGTCGTGGCCGCCGCTGGCGGAAATCTGCCCACGGATCGCGCCTACGATGGCGTCAATTTCCTGCCCTTTGTCGCGGGCAAGGCACCCGGTCAGCCCCATGATGTCCTGATCTGGCGGCGCGCGCCCCTGGTCTCCATCCGCGCCGGCGACTGGAAACTCTGGGAGGTTTCTGACAAGACCCGCATGGCCGGTCAGTCGCCATATGGCGACTACACCCTGCTCTTCAATCTCAAGGACGACGAAAACGAAACCACCAATGTCGCCAAGCAGAACGCCGCCAAGGTCAACGAACTGCGCGCCCTGATCAAGGATTGGGAGAAGGACAAGAAGCCGGCCGCGTGGCCGACCGCCCGCGACGTCACGTGGAACGTCTGTGGCGTGGTTTTCACCGTGCCTATCTGAGGGCCAGGAGTAGGTTGCGGCGCGTCAGCCGCTCAATGGCCAGACTGAGCATGAAAAAGCTCCGCTGCGCTGGAGCAAGTGCATGCGCCGTTGCACACACCGATCTGGCCGTGACGATACAGTTGATGCGCCGGGCAGCGTCACCGCTCAGCCCCGATTGCGCGGCTTGAAATAGGTGTAATGGGTATGCGGCTCGGTGGCTTGGTAGACCGCCCCGCTGCGCGGCGCGATGTCGAGCTTGACGCTGGCCGCTTGCACTTTGGTATCGGGCGCGGCCCCCAAGGCATCGCGCAGCGGCACACCGTCGTACCAATGGGAATAGGGCAGCATCAGCCGCACCTGCAGTGGCTCGTCGGCATTGTTGACAATCACCAACGCCTCCTCGCCCGGAACCACGGTGTGACGCAGAAACACCAAGGCGTTGCCGGCAAGGCGATCGCCCAGCACCGTCACTTCGCCCACCTGCAGCGCCGGGTTGGTCTGGCGAATGCTGATCAGGCGCTTGACCCAATCGCGCTGGGCGTGGTTCCACTGCGCCGGGTCCCAGCGCATGGTGCGCCGGCAATCCGGATCGGCACCGCCTTCCATACCAATCTCTTCGCCGTAATAGACCAGCGGCACGCCGGGCAGGGTGAACTGCATCAACAGCGCCAGGCGCGCCTTCTCGGCATCACCCAGGCTGGTGATCAGTCGCGGGGTGTCGTGGCTGGATAACATGTTCCACGAACACAGCAGCCCTTTCAAGCCGTAGCCCATGCGGGCATCCCGCACCGCGTGGTTCATTTGCACCGAGTCAATCTCGCCAGCCAACCACGCCAACGTGGCGGTGCGGTACCAGTAGTTCATCATGCCCTGGAAGCCGCCACCAGCCTCAAACCAACTGCCGGAGAACCCATTCAATTCACCCAGCAGCCCGGCATGCGGAAAGCGAGCACCGACAATCGAACTCATCTCTTGCGCCACTGGGATACCAACGTCCTGCGCCACATCGAAACGCCAGTTGTCAACGCCCCGTGCCAGCCAGTGTTGCACCAGGCTGTCCGGATCGCGGTAGAGGACATCGCGCACGGCAGGGTTGGACAGATTGAGCTCCGGCATCGGACCATAGTCTTGCCAGCACAGGTAACTGCCGTCCTCACGGAACGTAAACCAGTCGCGCTTGGTGAGGTCACCCGCCTGGGCCGCCAGAAACCAGGGGTGTTGATCGGACACATGGTTGAGCACGGCATCCAGCGTCAGGCTCATGCCCCGCGCATGCAGGGCCTGGATCAGCCGCTGCAGCGCCGCCTCACCGCCAAACATGGCATCGACGCTGAAGAAGTCGGTAGCGTCGTATTTGTGGTTGCTGGGCGCCGGAAAGACCGGGGTCAGGTACACGCCGGTGACGCCCAAGTCACCCAGGTAGTCCAACTTGGCCGTGATGCCATCCAGATCCCCGCCAAAGAACTGCTGCCCCCACGATTGATTGAGCGTGGTGTCGTCCCAGTCACGCTTGACCGCGCCGGGCAAGTCATAGGCCGGATCGGCCAGCTTGTCGCGGCTGCTCAAGCCCCCGCCAATGGCAAAGCGCTCGGGAAGAATCTGGTAGACCACCTGGCTGGCCAGGCGGCGGGTCAAGGCATCAATCGCCGGAGTTTTCATGACGCACGAAGAAGTCGCTGTGGGCAGGACTGGTTGGTTCTGGACAGGCAGAACCATAGCAGCTAATCACTCCGGCGCGGACGCTTTCGGTTACAGGCGAGCAACAAGAGCTTGCGCCGGGTCAAGGGCTCGGTCGTGCCAAATCGACAATAATTGTCGGCAGTCAGCCCCCCTGTCACGCGGCAGCGGACGCTCCCGCCCTTTCCAGAGCAAGTTCCTCATGCACACCATTCAGCAATTCATGGCCGGCGACCACCGCCGGTGCGACGATATCTTTGTTCAGGTCGAACAGGCCATCGAGGCCGCGCAGTGGGAGCGTGCCGGCGCGGTGTTTGCCGACTTTCAGCGCGCCGTGCTGCAGCACTTCGAAGCGGAGGAGACACTGTTGTTTCCGGCCTTTGAAGAACGCACCGGCATGACGCAGGGCCCCACGGCCGTGATGCGCAGCGAGCACGAGCAGATGCGTGAGTTGCTGGACGCCGCCCGCGACGCGCTGGCCGCGCAGAACGCCGACGCCTACTCGGGCGAGGCCGAGACGCTGCTGATCATGATGCAGCAGCACAACATGAAGGAAGAGAACATGCTCTACCCCATGTGCGACCAGCGTCTGGCCGACCAGACCGAGGCGTTGCTGGCCGGCTTGCTGGCCAAGATCGGCGCTTGACGTGAAAGAACGTCGTCATTGCGAACGCAGTGAAGCAATCCATGGCCCCAAAATACATGGATCGCCACGGCCTGCGGCCTCGCGATGACGATAGGGGTTCAAGGTGCGTGTGCGGTTCAGACCTTGAACTGGAAGCTCGCAATGACGGCGACCTTTCATCATATGGGCTGGGCACGCGCCCATGTCGGTTAGTCCGGGTCCGCAACCACTCTTTGGGTTAAGACTTCACCATGCAGACGCCCCGCATCAGCCGCACCATCGATGGCCGCGCGCTGGAGCCGCCTGAGCCCCTGATATTGACCCTGGATGCGCTGGAGACGCTGGGCGCGCACGAGCAGTTGTTGCTGCTGCTGGACCGCGAGCCTTTGCCGCTGTACCAAGCGCTGGAGTCCAGCGGCCATGCCTGGCAGACACAGCGCGGCACCGACGGCTCATTTGAAGTGCTGATCTGGCGCAAGAGCGACTGATGCAGGCGCTTCTCTCATTCGAGCAATCGCCGCCGCTGCGCGCACCCTTGCGCTTCTTTCTGACCGCGCCACTGTTTGGCATGCTGGCCGGTGCGCTGTTGCTGTGGGGCGGGCCCGACCTGCTGGCCTCGCGCTGGACGCCCGGCGTGTTGGCGCTAACGCACCTGATCACGGTTGGCTTCATGCTGCAGGTGATGCTGGGTGCCCTGCAGCAATTGATGCCGGTGGTCGCTGGCGCCAACATGGCCCACCCGCTACGGGTCGCGATCGTGGTGCACGCCTGCCTGACCACGGGCACGCTGGTGCTGGTGGCGGCGTTTCTGAGCTACCAGCCCTGGTTGTTTGGTGCCGCCACGCTGCTGCTGGGCGTGGGTGTGCTGACCTTCATCGTTAGCGCCGCTCGGGCGCTGATCGGCGTGGCATCGACCCACGCCACCGTGGGCGGCATGAAGCTGGCGCTGCTGGGCCTGGGTGTCACGCTGACGCTTGGGCTGGTGCTGGCCATCGCGTTGGCCGGTTCCTACAACCTGCCGCTGCAGTCGCTGACCACCCTGCACCTGGGCTGGGGCCTGCTCGGATGGGGCGGCGTGCTGGTGGCCGCCGTGGGCTATGTGGTGGTGCCGATGTTCCAACTCACGCCGCCTTACCCCGACTGGTTCATGCGTTACTTTGCGCGGGTGGCCATTGGCATCATGGCGCTGTGGATGGCGGCCGAGTTGGGCAAGCTGGAGACGCTGTCCACTTTGTTGGCCATCGCTGCAACGGTGGCCGGTGCCACCTTGGCCGGCACCACCCTAAGCATTGCCCGGCGCAGCAAACGCGCCAGGCTGGACCCCACCCAACAGTGCTGGCGACTGGCCATGGCTTGCACCCTGCTGGCCAGCGCCCTGTGGCTGGCCACCCGCTTCATCGCGCCGCTCGAAGCCTGGCCGCAATGGCCGCTGCTGTGGGGCGTGCTGGTGCTGTTTGGCGGCTTTGTGTCGGTGATGGTGGGCATGCTCTACAAGATCGTGCCGTTTCTGGTCTGGCTGCACCTGCGCAACCTGGGGCGCGGCAAGGTCAGTGCGCCCAACATGAAGATGGTGCTGGCCGAATCCGACATGCGCCAGCACCTGTGGCTGCACGGGGTGGCGCTGCTGGCGCTGCTACTGGCCGTGGTCTGGCCAGATTGGCTGGTCTACCCCGCCGCGGTGGCGCTGATCGCCGCCCACGCCTGGCTGTTGCGCAATCTGCTGCGCGCGCTGGGGGTCTACCGCCGGCACCTGGTGGTGATTGCAAGCAGCCCGCCAAAAGTGCGTCACCCTTAGCGTGAAAGAGCGCCGTCATTGCGAACGCAGTGAAGCAATCCACGACTCCCGGCTGCATGGATTGCCACGTCGCTGCGCTCCTCGCAATGACGGTGTCCTTTCATGATGTGGGGTGGGCAAAAGCCCATGTCGGTTAGGCACACTTGCCTTCAGTCGGGCTAAGTAGCGGTCGGTGTAGCGGCTGGTGTAGCGGTTGAGGCGGCCGCCGTGCGCGCCAGCGCCCATGCCCGCATGTCTGCTGCCGGCATGGGCTTGGCAAACCAGTAGCCTTGTCCAAAGTCGCAACCGGCCGCGGTCAGCAGCTCGGACTGGACCTCGGTCTCGACGCCTTCGGCGATCACCTGCATGCCCAGCTCGTGCGCCATCACGATGATGGCCTTGCACAGTGCCAGATCGGTGGACTCCGGAATCAGGTGGCGCACAAAGCTCTGGTCGATCTTGAGGAAGTCGATGTCAAAGCGTTGCAGGTAAGACAGCGACGAATAGCCGGTGCCGAAATCGTCCAGCGCCACCTCGATGCCGGCGTCGTGAAAGTCGAGCAGTTGCGCCGTGACGCGCTCATCGGTTTCCAGCAGCAAGCCCTCGGTGATCTCGATCACGATGCTGCGTCCGGGCAGTCCCAATTCAGTCAGATGCTTGATCCACCCGTTGTGAACTTGCGCGGCCTGCTGAAACTGAACCGGGGACTTGTTGACACTGATTTGGAAGTCCGGATGAAGCTCGGTGCGCCAGCGCTGGACCTGGTCGGCGGCCTGACGAAACACCCACTCACCAATCTCCAGAATCGACCCGCTGCCCTCGGCAATCGGAATGAAGGTGGCCGGGCTCACCATGCCACGCACCGGATGGCGCCAGCGCAACAAGGCCTCGGCCTTGTGGACCGCGCCCGTGCGCAGCGCCACGATCGGCTGGTAGTGCAACTCGAACTGCCCGGCCTGCAGCCCCCCGCGCAGATCGGAGGCCAGGCGAGCACGCACCTGAGCGGCCTCCTGCATGGCCGGTTTGAAGTAGCTGTAGCGGTTGCGACCCGCCCCCTTGGCCGCATACAGGGCCTGGTCGGCATTCTTGAACAACTGCTCGACCTGCATGGCGTCATCCGGGCACAACGAGATGCCGATGCTGGCCGACACAAAGACCTGCTCGTCGCCCAACTGGAACGCTCCCGACATGGCCATCAGCAACTTCTGGGCGACGTACTCGAGACCGGCGGTGTCGGCCAGTTCGGGCAGCAGCACCGTGAACTCGTCACCACCCATGCGTGCGACCGTGTCCGTCTCGCGCAGGCAGGAGCGCAGGCGCGCGGCCACTTCCACCAGCAGCCGATCACCGTTGTCGTGGCCCAGCGAATCGTTGACCTCCTTGAAGTGATCCAGGTCCACGAACAAAATCGCCAGCTTCGTGTCGTCGCGCTTGCACTTGAGTATTTCCTGCTCCAGGCGATCACGCAGCATGCGCCGATTCGGCAAGCCCGTGAGGGTGTCGAAATTGGCCTGCTGCCAGATCAGGGCTTCGGACTGCTTGCGCTCGGTGATATCGGTGTGGGTACCAATCATGCGCAGCGGCTTGCCCTGAGCATCGCGGCTGATGACCATGCCACGCGTGAGCACCCATTTCCAGGAGCCGTTTTTGCAGCGAACGCGATGCTCATTGACGTAGGTCGGGGTCAGCCCGTCAAAGTGGGCCTGGCGGTCGCGCGCCATCTGATCGACATCGTCGGGATGGGTCATCGCGTCGAACGCGTCGGCCCGGTCGAGCATGTCAACGTCGGCGTCGGTGTAGCCATACATTTCCTTGCAGCGCTTGGAGAAGTACTCGACCCCGGTTTGCACGTACCAGTCCCAGACACCGTCGCCCACGCCTTCCAGGGCGAGCTTCCAGCGCTGCTCGGTCTCGCTCACCCGCGCCTCGGCCAGCTTGCGGTCGGTGATATCGAACAGCACGCCGCAGCGCAGGCTGCCGTGCTCATCCTGGCTGACCAGGCTGGAGGTTACCTCCACCCACTTGACGGTGCCATCGGGCGTGCAAATCCTGAACTGATCGATAACCGCAACAGACTGGTTCGCGGTCTCCCGCAACCGCTGTTCCACCATCACATCGTCGTCGGGGTGGCGTAGGGTGCGCAACAGGCTGCTGTCGGCCATGACTTCCTGCGGTGATACACCAAACACACCGCGCACGCCCTCGCTCACAAACGTATATTGACGCGTCCCATCGGCCTTGAGCAGGCAAAGAAACACCATGCCAGGCACCTGCTCGGTCAGCGTGCGCAACTGGGCTTCGCTCTCAAGCAAGGCTTGTTCGGCGATGCGGCTGGCGGTGATGTCTTCGATGGTGCCTTCGAAATACAACAGCTTGCCATCGTCATCGTAAACTGCGTGGGAGTTGTCGCGAATCCAGAAACGCTCGCGCGTACGATGCCGGCATTGCTCAGAGACGAAGTTGACCGCCTGGCCGTCGCGTGCAATCTGCTCCATGAATTGCTGGCGGCGCAACGGATCCACGTACAGCTGGGTGGCGACGTCGCTCAGCGCTGTCATCATCTGCGCTTCACTCTCAAATCCGAACATGCGCACCAGCGCCGCATTGGCGCGCAGCACCCGGCCCGCCACGCTGGAACGATAGGCGCCAATGGGCAAGAGCTCAAAGAAGAGTGTGGAGCGGTCTGTTGTTTCCATCACAACCAACGAAGTCAGCGCAGTCTAGCAGGCGCGCTTCGTCGTGGGTAGCGTCGAACCGGTGCGAGATTGGCGACCGTCAGACCGGCAAGCTCCGCGATCCTTCGCCAGCAGTTGGGCGACGGCGACAACTTGCGCCGCGCGCGGTTAGAGCACGCCGCTCTGCCGCAACGCAGCAATGCGGGTCACATCGAGCCCGAGTTCGGCCAGGACCTGGTCGGTGTGCTCGCCCAAGGCCGGGGGCGCATGGCGCAAGGTGGGCGGCGTGTCGGTCAATCGCAGCGGGCTGGCCACGCCCGCGATGGCCCCAATGCCATCCTGTGCGACCTGCTGTGCGGCGCGCGGCTGGGTGATGGCCAGGCCGCGTGCCTTGACTTGTTCGTCGTCAAACGCCTGCGCCAGGTCGTTGATCGGGCCGCAGGGCACCGCCTTGTCCTGCAGCAGGGCGATCCACTGCGCGGTGGTGCGCGTGCGCGTGGCGCCACTCATGGCCTCCACCAGCACTTCGCGGTGGCGCACCCGGCTGGTGTTGCTGGCATAACGTTCATCGGCGGCCCACTCCGGGTGGCCAGCCGCCTCGCAGAAACGCACAAACTGGCCGTCGTTGCCAATGGCCAGCAGCATGGAGCCGTCTTGCGTGGGGAAGTCCTGGTACGGCGCCAAGCTGGGGTGGCTGTTGCCCTGGCGCTGCGGCACCTTGCCGGTATTGAGAAAGCCGCTGGCCTGGTTGGCCAGGGTGGCCATGCCGACATCCAGCAGGGCCATGTCAATGTGCTGGCCCCGGCCGCTGGCGTGCCGCGCCTCGATCGCCGCCAGAATGGCCGTGGCCGCGTAGACGCCGGTGAACAGGTCGGTCAGCGCCACGCCCACCCGTTGCGGGCCGCCACCGGGCACGCTGTCGGCGCGGCCGGTGATGCTCATCATGCCGCTCATGGCCTGGATCATCAGGTCGTAGCCGGCGCGTTCGGCATAGGGGCCGTCCTGGCCGAAGCCGGTGATGGAGCAGTAGATCAAGCGGGGGTTGAGCACATGCAGGCTCGCATAGTCCAGCCCGTAGGCCTGCAAGCCGCCGACCTTGAAGTTCTCCACCAGCACATCGCTTTGCAGCACCATCTGGCGCACCAACGCCTGGCCATCCGGATGCGCCAGGTCGAGCGTGATGGAGCGCTTGTTGCGGTTGGTGCAGGTGAAGTAGCTGGCCTGATCGGTATCGTGGCCCTGCGCGTCCTTCAAGAACGGAGGCCCCCAATGCCGCGTGTCGTCGCCCACGCCGGGGCGCTCGACCTTGATCACGTCGGCACCCAGGTCGGCCAGGATCTGGGTACACCAGGGGCCGGCGAGCACCCTGGACAGATCCAGGACTTTGAGGTGGGAAAGGGCTGAGGGTTTGTCGGTCATGCTTGGTGCTTTCGGTTCTATTTCTTGTGGCGAGCCGTGCTGCTGCTCACGCACTGGAGTTGGCGCCTGCCGGGTGGTGCAAATCCGGGGGGCTCATGCTGTCAAAGGCCCAGAAAACGAAGTTTCAGTGCAGACTAACTTGCGTGCAAGTTATGTCGCAACTAAATCGCCCCCCGGCTTCGCCCCACCCAGCGATTGGGAGCGTTTTGGCAGGGCCAACCAAAAGACTTGAGGTGAAAGAACGTCGTCATTGCGAACGCAGTGAAGCAATCCAGGAGCCCTGAACCCATGGACTGCCGCGCTGCGCTCGCAGTGACGCCATCAGGTTCAAGGTCCGTGTGCGGTATCGGGCCGGATTCGGGAGACTCGCAATGACGGGGCCAAGCAAAGACAAGGACCGAGATCAGTTGGAGAACGCAGCAATCCCCGTCTGCGCCCGCCCCAGAATCAAAGCGTGGATGTCGTGCGTACCTTCATAGGTGTTGACCACTTCCAAATTCACCAAGTGGCGCGCCACGCCGAACTCGTCGGAGATGCCGTTGCCGCCCATCATGTCGCGTGCCATGCGGGCGATGTCGAGCGACTTGCCGCAGGAGTTGCGCTTGAGGATGGAAGTGATCTCCACCGACGCTGTGCCCTCGTCCTTCATGCGGCCCAGGCGCAAACAACCTTGCAGGCCCAGCGCGATCTCGGTTTGCATGTCGGCCAGCTTCTTCTGGATCAACTGGTTGGCGGCCAAGGGGCGGCCGAACTGTTTGCGGTCCAGCACGTACTGGCGGGCGCGGTGCCAGCAGTCTTCCGCGGCGCCCAGCGCGCCCCAGGCGATGCCGTAGCGGGCGCTGTTCAGGCAGGTGAACGGGCCCTTCAGGCCCTGCACCTCGGGGAAGGCGTTTTCTTCAGGGCAGAACACACCGTCCATCACGATCTCGCCGGTGATCGACGCGCGCAAGCCCACCTTGCCGTGGATCGCGGGGGCCGACAGACCCTTGGCGCCCTTGTCCAGCACAAAGCCGCGAATCGGGCCGACCTGTCCGCCTTCGGAGACTTCCTTGGCCCAGACCACAAACACATCGGCGATCGGGCTGTTGGAAATCCACATCTTGGAGCCGGTGAGCTTATAGCCACCCGCGACCTTGTAGGCGCGGGTGGCCATGGAGGCCGGGTCCGAGCCGTGGTCGGGCTCGGTCAGGCCAAAGCAACCGATCCACTCGCCAGTGGCGAGCTTGGGCAAATACTTCTGGCGGGTGGCTTCATTGCCGAATTCGAAGATCGGCAACATCACCAAGGACGACTGCACGCTCATCATGGAGCGGTAGCCGGAGTCCACGCGCTCCACCTCGCGGGCGATCAGGCCGTAGGCCACGTAGTTCAGCGCCGGGCCACCATAGGCCTCGGGAATGGTCGGCCCCAGCAGGCCGAGCTCGCCCATTTCGCGAAAGATGGCGGGATCGGTCTGCTCCTTGCGAAAGGCCTCGATCACGCGTGGCTGCAGCTTGTCCTGGCAGTAGGCGGCAGAGGCCTCACGGACCATGCGCTCGTCGTCAGTGAGCTGGCTGTCCAGCAGAAACGGATCTTGCCAATTGAATGCAGCGTGGGCCATGTCAAAGTCTCCTGGAATGAATGAGCCCGATGGTAGCGCTGGCCCTGCCAGGCATCAAACGATGATTTCGAATCAAGATATTCCATTAGTGCACTTCATGATGCAAAAGCATTCATTAGTTCAATGCCAAATGATTCACAATTTCGCTTACAAATATGACTTTGTAGCTACTAAATAGATAGCAACTGAATTTGTGACTCCGACCTTATTTGTGTACAGTTGGCACATCATGCGCTCCAAAATCCCTTCCCTGCAAGCCCTGGCCTGTTTCGCCGCAGCGGCCCGGCACGAGAGCTTCACGCGGGCCGCGCAGGAGTTGGCCCTGACCCAAAGCGCGGTGTCGCGCCAGGTGGCGGCGCTGGAAGACTTTCTGGGCGTGGCGCTATTCCAGCGCACCCGCCACGGCATGGCGCTGACGCCACGCGGCGCCGACTACGCCCGCCAGATCGCGCCGCGCCTGCAGGCGTTGGAGCAGGACACGCTGGACGCCATGTCAGCCCAGGGCAGCGGCGGCGCCGTGCATCTGGCGGCCGTGCCGACCTTTGCAACCCGCTGGCTGATACCACGCCTGCCCGACTTTGCCGCGCAGCACCCGGAGATCGTGGTCCACATCGAAACCCGCACGCGGCCGTTCTTGTTTGCCGACAGTGAGTTCGATTGCGCGCTGTACTCCGGCACCGCCGAACAGGTCGCCAACTGGGCTGGCACACGCGCACTTAAATTGATGAGTGAGGATGTACTACCCGTTTGCAGCCCGGCGCTGCTCGACAGTCGGCTTCAGTTGGCGCCCGAAGACATCGCGCAACTGCCGTTGCTGCAACAAAGCACGCGTCCCTACGGCTGGCGCCAGTGGTTCGATGCCATGGGCGTGCCCGCGCCCAACGCCTTGTCCGGACCGCGCTACGAGCTGTTCTCCATGACCGCCACCGCTGCCGCCTGCGGCTTAGGCGCGGCGCTGGTGCCGCGCCTGCTGGTGGAAGACGAACTGGCGCGCGGCACCCTGGTGGTGGCCTGCAACCGTGCCCTGCAGGGTGAACGCGCCTACTGCCTGGTGCTGCCCGAACGCAGCGAGGAGCGCCCGGCGGTTGGCGCCTTCAAGACCTGGCTGCTGCGGGCTGCCGGTGCGACCGGCGCCTAGCCAGTCCACCTCCGGGCAAACCCTATTCACCCGGCACAGCCTGCATGGCTATCATTCACTCTAAAAGCTGACTAAATGGTCAGTTTTTGGAACGAATCGCCACTTCAGGAGTTGCCAGCGTGTCCCCTGCCCCCAACACCGCTTCCACCGCCGATGTGCGCCCAGGTCGCCTGAGCGCTGATGAATACGCGCGGCGCTTCTCCGACGCCAACCCAGCGCTGACTCATACGCAGGCGCTGCTGGAAGCCGAACGATGCCTGTACTGTTTTGACGCCCCCTGCGCCATCGCCTGCCCCACGCACATTGACGTACCGTCGTTCATCCGCCGCATTGCCGACGGCAACCTGCGCGGCTCGGCGCGCGCCATTCTGGAGGCTAACCCGTTAGGCGGGATGTGCGCACGGGTCTGCCCGACCGAGGTACTGTGCGAGCAGGTATGCGTGCGCGCCACGCAAGAGGGCAAGCCGGTGCAGATCGGCCGGCTGCAGCGCCACGCCGTAGATGCGGTGATGTTTGACTCCGCCGCCGCGCCGCTTTTCACACGCGCTGGCGCGACGGCCAGGCGCATCGCCGTGGTGGGCGCCGGCCCGGCCGGGCTGGCCTGCGCGCACACGCTGGCGCGCCTGGGGCATGCGGTGGTGATGTTCGACGCACGACCCAAGGCCGGGGGCCTGAACGAATATGGACTGGCGGCGTACAAGACACCCGAAGACTTTGCCCAGCGCGAACTGACCTGGCTGCTGTCGATTGGCGGCATAGAAGTGCGCAACAACTGGAAGCTGGAAAGCAGCGCGCAGCTTGACGACCTGCGCCAGCACTACGACGCGGTGTTTCTGGGTCTGGGCTTGGCGGGCACACATCGGCTCAACGTCCCCGGCGAAGACCTGAACGGCGTGCAAGATGCGGTGGACTTCATCGCCACCCTGCGCCAGACCGCCGACCTGTCGACCTTGCCGATTGGCCGGCGCGTGGTCGTGATCGGTGGCGGCATGACCGCCGTGGACGCCGCCGTGCAGGCCAAACTGCTGGGCGCGCAGACGGTCCACATGGCCTACCGTCGGGGCCCGGAGGCGATGTCGGCCTCCAAGGCCGAGCAGGAATGGGCGCAGACCCACGGCGTGGTACTGCACCACTGGCTGGCACCGGTCGAAATCGTGGGGCAGGATGGCCACGTCAAAGCGGTGCGCTTTGCCGATCAGGCGATGGTCAACGGCCAGCTGCAGCCCACCGGGCGCGAATTGACGTTTGAAGCGGACATGGTGTTCAAGGCCATCGGCCAACAACTGCAGAGCACGGTGCTGGCGCAGGCCGGCATGGCGCTCATCGGCGGACGCATCGCCACCGACGACGTCGGCCTGACCAGCCTACCAGGCGTGTGGGCTGGCGGTGACTGCCGCGCTGGCGGACTCGACCTGACCGTGGAAGCGGTTGAGCACGGCAAACGCGCGGCCCATGCGATTCATGCCCGACTGCAGCAAGCCGTCGCGACCCAGAACACCGCACCCCGTCATCGCGAGGCAATGCTCCTGATCGCGTCATCGCGAGGGCGGTTTATGCGCCGCCATGAGACAGCCTGTCCGTCATCGCGAGGCCGTAAGCCGTGGCGATCCATGCATTTTGGGAGCATGGATTGCTTCACTTCGTTCGCAATGACGATAGAGGCATGCTGACACGCACGCGAACGGCCTCAAACACTTGAGCTTTGAAAGACCCCCATGGCCAATCTGCACACCACCTTTGCCGGCATCCACAGCCCCAACCCATTCTGGCTGGCTTCCGCACCCCCCACCGACAAGGCCTACAACGTCAACCGCGCATTTGAAGCCGGCTGGGGCGGCGTGGTCTGGAAGACGCTGGGCGAGGCCGGGCCGCCGGTCGTCAACGTCAACGGCCCGCGCTACGGCGCGCTGCTGACGCCCGACCGGCGCATGCTGGGCTTCAACAACATCGAGCTGATCACCGACCGCGACCTGGAACTCAACCTCACCGAAATCAGCCAGGTCAAACGCGACTGGCCGGACCGAGCCATGGTGGTGTCGCTGATGGTGCCCTGCGAGGAAGCATCCTGGAAAGCCATCCTGGCGCGCGTGGAAGACACCGGCGCCGATGGGGTGGAGCTGAATTTTGGCTGCCCGCACGGCATGAGCGAGCGCGGCATGGGCGCCGCCGTGGGCCAGGTGCCCGAGTACATCGAGATGGTCACCGCCTGGTGCAAGCAGTACAGCAAGCTGCCGGTGATCGTGAAGCTCACGCCCAACATCACCGACGTGCGCCTGCCCGCCCGCGCCGCCAAGAAGGGCGGGGCCGATGCGGTGTCGCTGATCAACACCATCAACTCCATCATGGGCGTGGACCCCACCACGCTGAAGATGAGCCCCAATACCGGTGGCATGGGCAGCCATGGTGGTTACTGCGGCCCGGCAGTCAAGCCGATAGCACTGAACATGGTGGCGGAGATCGCCCGCGACCCACAAACCGCCGGCCTGCCCATCAGCGGCATTGGCGGCATCGGCAACTGGCGCGATGCGCTGGACTTCATCGCGCTGGGCTCGGGCACGGTGCAGGTGTGCACCGCCGCCATGGTCTACGGCTTCAAGATCGTGCAGGAGATGACCGATGGCCTGTCCAACTACATGGACGAGATGGGTTTCACCAGCGTGGGCCAGATCGTGGGCAAGGCCCTGCCCAGCGTGACCAACTGGCAATACCTGAACCTGAACCACATCAGCAAAGCCGTCATCAACCAGAGCATCTGCATCCAGTGCGGGCGCTGCCACATTGCCTGCGAAGACACCTCGCACCAGGCCATTACTTTTGAGAAAGACGGCAAGCGGCACTTCGAGGTGATGGAAGACGAGTGCGTTGGCTGCAACCTGTGCGCCGTGGTCTGCCCGGTGCCGCAGTGCATCACGCTGCGCGATCTCAAGCCCGGCGAAAAAGACCTGCGCACCGGCCAGGTAGTGAGCGGCACGCACGCCGACTGGACCACGCACGCCAACAATCCGATGCGGGTCGCGCAGGCATAGTATGTGGGCTTTGACTCGTCATTGCGAACGAAGTGAAGCAATCCATCTCTACGGAGCACCACCATGGATTGCCGCGTCGCTATGCTCCTTTCCATGAACCGGTCGTCATTGCGAACGAAGTGCGGCAATCCAAGACCCCAAAATACATGGATCGCCACGGCCTGCAGCCTCGCGATGACGAGCCAGGTTCAAGGTCCGTGTGCGATTCAGACCCGGAACTGGAGGCTCGCAATGACGGTCCGGGAAACTTTATAGCAATCGATAGAAGGAGAAAATATGAGCACCATCCTGATCCGTGGCGGCACCGTTGTTAATGCCGACCGTGCGTTCAAGGCCGATGTGTTGTGCCAGGACGGAAAAATTGTTGCCGTCGGCGACAACCTGCACACTAGCGGCGGCGGGACCACCGTGGACGCCGGCGGCCAATATGTGATGCCCGGCGGCATAGACCCGCACACCCACATGCAGTTGCCATTCATGGGCACCGTCACCATGGACGACTTCTACACCGGCACCGCGGCCGGCTTGGCGGGCGGCAACACCAGCATCATCGACTTCGTCATCCCCAACCCGCAGCAGTCCATCATGGAGGCCTACCAGACGTGGCGCGGCTGGGCCGAGAAGTCGGCGGGCGACTACAGCTTCCACGTCGCCATCACCTGGTGGGACGAGACCGTCAAGCGCGACATGGGCACGCTGGTGCAGCAAGAGGGCGTGAACAGCTTCAAGCATTTCATGGCCTATAAAAACGCCATCATGTGCGACGACGAAACCCTGGTAAACAGCTTCAAACGCTGCCTGGAACTGGGTGCGATGCCCACCGTACATGCCGAAAACGGCGAACTGGTCTTTCTGCTGCAAAAGACCGTGGCCGAGATGGGCATCAAAGGGCCGGAGGGCCACCCCCTGTCGCGCCCGCCGATGGTGGAAGGCGAAGCCGCCAACCGCGCCATCGCGATTGCCGATGTACTGAATGTGCCGATCTACGTGGTGCATGTGAGTTGCATAGAAGCGGCTGAGGCGATCGCCCGCGCCCGCGCCCGTGGCCAACGTGTGTACGGCGAGGTACTGGCCGGCCACCTGGTCATAGACGACAGCGTCTACCGCCACCCCGACTTTGCCACCGCCGCAGCCCACGTCATGAGCCCGCCGTTCCGCCCCAAGGGCAATCAAGAATTTTTGTGGCGTGGCCTGCAGGCCGGCAACCTGCACACCACCGCCACCGACCACTGCACTTTCTGCGCCGCGCAAAAGGCGGCCGGCAAAGACGACTTCAGCAAGATCCCCAACGGCTGCGGTGGTGTGGAAGAGCGCCTGGCCGTCATCTGGGACGAAGGCGTCAACACCGGGCGCCTCACACCTTCGGAGTTTGTCGCCATTACCTCGGCCAATACCGCCAAACTGTTCAACCTCTACCCGCAAAAAGGCAGCGTGTCCGCAGGCGCCGATGCCGACCTGGTGGTCTGGGACCCGGCGGGCACCAAGACCCTGTCCGCCAAGACCCAACACAGCAAGGGTGACTTCAACATCTTCGAAGGCCGCACCGTGCGCGGCGTCCCCAGCCACACCATCAGCCAGGGGGAACTGGTGTTTGTGCAGGGTGACCTGCGCACCGTGCAGGGCAAGGGGCGGTACATCAAACGGCCGGCGTTTGGCTCCAACTTTGCGGCAAACAAGTTGCGGGCGGAGACCTTGGCGCCCACCGCCGTGAAGCGCTGACCATGGGTCACATGCCGATCTCCCGTTTGCACGGTGGCCGTGGCCTGCCGGAGTGGGCTATGCCGGGCGCCTCATACGCGCTGCGCTTTGCGAAATCGACGCCCGGCACAGCCCACTCCAGCGAGAAGCGGCATGGTTGGTATTCAGACGCGACGCAAACCCTGGTCGGTCGAGGCATGCCATTGGCAGGGGGCCGATTTCGCAAAGCGCAGCGCGTATGAGGCCCCCTGCCAATGGCATGCCTCGACCCGCGATCACAACAGCATCCAAAGGAGTCCGACATGACCACAGCAACCGCCCCCAACATTGAATCCGTCCGCATCAACGGCGAGCGCCTGTGGGCTTCCCTCATGGAGTTGGCCAAAATCGGCGCCACACCGAAGGGCGGCGTCTGTAGACTGACCCTGACCGACCTCGATAAACAGGGCCGCGATCTGGTGCTTCGCTGGGCCAAGGAAGCCGGCATGACCGTCACCATCGACAAGATCGGCAACGGCTTCATGCGCCGCGCCGGGCGCAACAATGCGCTGCCGCCAATCGTCACCGGCAGCCACATCGACACCCAGCCCACCGGTGGCAAATTCGATGGCAACTACGGCGTGCTGGCCGGGCTGGAAGTGGTGCGCACCTTGAACGATCTGGGCATCCAGACCGAGGCACCCATTGAGGTGGCCTTCTGGACCAACGAAGAAGGCTCGCGCTTCGTGCCGGTGATGATGGGCTCGGGCGTGTTCGCCAAGGCCTTTACGCTGGAACACGCCTACGCAGCCAAGGACACCGAAGGCAAATCGGTGGGCGAAGAACTCAAGCGCATCGGCTATATCGGCACACAAGAGCCCGGCGACCACCCGATTGGCGCGTACTTCGAGACCCACATCGAACAAGGCCCGGTGCTGGAAGATGCCGATGTGACGATTGGTGTGGTGCAGGGCGTGCTGGGCATCCGCTGGTTTGACTGCACCGTGACCGGCATGGAAGCCCACGCCGGCCCCACCCCCATGGGCTTGCGCCGGGACGCCATGCAGGCGTCCACGCGCATCATGCAGGAGGTGGTGGCCACCGCCATGCGCCACCAACCGCATGGGCGTGGAACCGTGGGCATGGTGCACGTGTTTCCCAACAGCCGCAACGTGATTCCAGGCCGAGTGAAGTTTTCAATTGACTTGCGCAACGCCACCGACGCGCTGGTGGACAGAATGGCCGACGAGGTCAAAGCTTTTGCCGCCCAGGTGGCCAAGGACAGCGGTCTGGACGTGAAGATCGAGCTGGTGTCGAGCTACCCCGCGCAAGGGTTTCACGACGACTGCAAAGGTGCCGTGGCCCGCGCGGCGGCCAAGCTGGGCTACTCCAATATGCCCGCTGTGTCAGGTGCCGGGCACGATGCGGTCTACATGGCGCGCCTGGCGCCCAGCGGCATGATCTTCATCCCCTGCAAGGACGGCATCAGCCACAACGAGATCGAAGACGCCAAGCCCGAGCACATCACCGCCGGGTGCAATGTGCTGTTGCATGCGATGCTGGAGCGGCGCGGGGGTGGTTTGAGATTGGGCCTACTCCGGCCGCTCCAACTTGGTCGATAACAACACGGTCGAGAAGGTATCGACCACGCCCTTGACGGCACGGATGCGGTCCAGCACGGTGTCCAGCTCATGCGTGGATTCGGTCAGCAGCATGGCGCACAGGTCGTAACGCCCACTGACCGAATACAGCTTGGTGATCTCGTGCCGCTTGGACAGCGCGCGCACCACGTCATGTTCATTTTTCGAGTCAATCGAGATCAGCACCATGGCCCGAATGCTGGCTGACAAGTGGTTGGCCGTGACGCCCACGGTGTAGCCGGTGATCACGCCCGCGTCTTCCAACGCTTTGAGCCGCAACTGCGCGGTGCTGCGGGCACAACCTAGCGCCTTGGCCAGGTTGACCATGGGTAGCCGTGCGTTGACCTTGAGCAGCTCGATCAGTTGGCGGTCCAGCGAGTCCAGATTGGCGGCACGCGTTGTTTTAGGCATAGTGGATTAAATGTGAGCGATATGACTGAATTTTCGCACTTGTTTCAGTCACTTTGCCTGTTTTCTTCGGCGGCGTGGATTTCTAAACTAGCGGGATCCGCCGCCACGGGCGCATAAAAACTGGAGACACCCATGCTGCAAAAAGTTGATTTCGCCACACCCAAGACCTTGCTGACCTACGAGGAGCTGCAAGCCTACGACCCGGAATCGGAATCCTGGCAAAAGCAGTTTGCCCGGCGCTACACGCACCACTCGCAGCTTGACGGCGTGCTCAACCACATCGAGAACGTCAACGAGACGGTGTACAGCAAGTTCGCCATCGCAGTGACGCCCTACATGGCCAAGCTGATGGACCGCGACGACCCGAACTGCCCGATCCGCCTGCAGTACCTGCCCACCTTCCATGAAGAAACCAAGCCCGGCTTCGCCACCATGCTCGATCAGTTGGGCGAGGAAGGCGACACCGTTCCCGGCACCAGCATCGTGCACCGCTACCCCCGCCGGGTGCTGTTTCTGGTGAGCAACACCTGCGCCACCTTGTGCCGCTTTTGCACCCGTAAACGCATGGTGTCGCAGCCCAAGGGTTCGGTGCACAAGGACGAGATCGAACGCTCGATCGACTACATCGCCAACAACAAGAACATTGAAGACGTGCTGCTCTCCGGCGGCGACCCGCTGACCTTCACCGACGAGCGGCTCGACGAGATTTTGGGCGCCATCCGCACGCGCGCGCCGCACGTGCGCTTTTTGCGCATGGGTTCGCGCATGGTGGTGCAGTTGCCCACCCGCGTCACGCCCGAGCTGTGCGCCGTGCTGGAAAAGCACCGCGTGCAAATGGTCAACATCCACATCAACCACCACAAGGAAATCACGCCGCTGCTGCGCTCGCGCGTGAAGATGCTGCAAAAGGCCGGCATCATGCTGGGCCTGCAGACGGTGTGCCTCAAGGGCGTGAACGACAGCGTGGAAGTGATGCGCGAGCTGTTCATGCAGACCATCGAGATGGGCGTGCGCCCCTACTACGTGTACTCCACCGACATGGTCGAAGGCGCGCACCACTTCATCGTGCCGCACCGGCGCATGCTCGAACTGTACGAAGGCCTGCGCGGCTGGATCAGCGGCCCGGCGGTGCCCACCTTCATCGTGGACGGGCTGGGCGGCCTGGGCAAGCTGCCCATCATCCCGAGCTACGTGCGCGAAGAAGCCCTGGCCGACGGCAGCGGCACCACCGTGAAATGCCGCAACTACAAGGGCATGACGGTCGAGATGCCAGGCCTGGGGCAAGACTTCAGCCTGCCGACCACCAGCAACTAAGGGCCGCGAAGTCCGGGCTGCGATTCGACAGGAAAACTGAAGTCCGTCATCGCGAGGCCGCAGGCCGTGGCGATCCATTTTGGCGCACTCAGGTGGATTGCCGCGTCGCTGCGCTCCTCGCAATGACGGAGTCTGAACCGTGACATTCACTCTGCCTCGTGTTTGCCTGCTGCCCACCACACCGCTCTTGACGCGCCTCTATATTTGGGAACACTTACACCATGAAACACGGCTCCCCCTACGGCACGCACCGCGTGCTCGAACCCCTTGGCGTGCTGCCCCAGCCGGCCTGGAAGATCGACAACACGATGGCGATCTTCGACAACGAGATCCTGATCGACGTGTCGGCGCTCAACATCGACGCGGCCAGCTTCACCCAGATCAAACAAGAAGCCGGTGGCGATGAAGCCAGGGTGGCCGAGATCGTGCAGGGCATCGTGGCCCAGCGTGGCAAGCACCACAACCCGGTCACCGGCTCGGGCGGCATGTTGATCGGCACGGTGGCACAGATTGGCCCGGCGCTGGCCGACAAGATTGACCTGAAGGTAGGCGACAAGATTGCCACGCTGGTGTCGCTGTCGCTCACGCCGCTGCGCATCGACAGCATCACCAAGGTCCACCTGCATAAGGATCAGGTGGACATCACCGGCCAAGCCATCCTTTTCGAGACTGGCTTGTACGCCAAGCTGCCGGCTGACATTGACGAGAAGATGGCGCTGGCCATCCTGGACGTGGCCGGTGCGCCGGCGCAGACCGCCCGCCTGGTCAGAGAAGGCGACACCGTGGTGGTGATTGGTGGCGGTGGCAAGTCCGGCACGCTGTGCGTCTATGAGGCGAAGAAGCGCGCCGGCGCCTCAGGCTGCGTGATTGGCGTCTCGCCCTTCGAGAAAGACTGCCAGCGCATGACCGAGCTGGGCTGGGTCGACCACGCCCTGCAGGTGGATGCCACCAACGCGCTGGCGCTGATGGAAGCGGTAGCCAAGGTAACCGACGGCAAGCTGGCCGACGTGGTGATCAACTGCGTCAACATCCCCAACACCGAGATGGGCAGCATCCTGGCCACCAAGCAACACGGCAAGATCTACTTCTTCTCCATGGCCACCAGCTTCACCGCCGCCGCCTTGGGCGCCGAAGGCGTGGGCAAGGACGTGGAGATGATCGTCGGCAACGGCTACGCCACCGGCCACGCCGAGCACGCGCTGGCGCTGCTGCGCGAGAGCGCCCTGCTGCGCGAGTTGTTCGAGCGGCTCTACATCTAATGCGGCAGAGCGCGACCGGCATGAACACCCCGCACAGCGCCCTGTGGCAGCGCATCCAGGCACAAGGCTTGACAACCTTGGCCGTGATGGGCATGACCAAGAACACCGGCAAGACCGTGGCGCTGAACCACTTGCTGGCGCAGGCCGCGCAGGCCCAGGTGGCGGTGGGGGTCACCTCCATCGGGCGCGACGGCGAAGACCGCGACATGGTGTTCTTCATCCCCAAACCGCCCATTCTGGTCTGGCCCGGCACCCTGGTGGCCACCGCGCAGGCCACGCTGCAACGCGCCAAGGTGCGCTACAAACTGATCGCTTCCACCGGCATCGACAGCCCGATGGGCGAGGTGCTGGTGGTCAAGGTGTTGGAATACGGCGAGATGGAAATTGCCGGCGCCTCGCGCAGCTCGGACCAGCTCAAGGTGATTGGCCGGCTCAAGCAATGCGGCGCTGCGCTGGTGCTGCTGGACGGCGCGCTGGGCCGCAGCCACCACGCCTCGCCGGCCATCGCCGACGGGGTGATTTTGGCCACCGGTGCGGCCATTGGCGGCGGCATTGGGGACGTGATTCGCAAGACGCACGACCGCCTGGCCATCCTCGGCATCGCGCAGGCTGACGAGGCAACGCGGGCGCTGTGCGCGCCGGTGTTCACCAGCGGCGGTGTCGGGCTGTGGGACGGCGCCGGCGAGAACTTGCTGCAGGCCAACATTGCCACCCTCAACGCCGCCGAAACCTTGCTGCCCTATGCGCAGTCCGATTTGACGACGATTGCCCTCAGCGGTGCGGTCGGACGTTCGGTGTGGCGCGCCCTGAGCACGCTGGCCACGCTGCGACCCAGCCTGACCGTGGTGGTGGCCGACGGCACCAAGCTATTTGTCGAGGCCACCGATCTGGTCCAGTTCGCCCAACTCGGTGCCCACATCCTGGCCTACCGTGGCATCAACCTGACCGGCATCACGCTGAACCCGTTTTCCCCGATGGGCGGCAGCTTCGACGCGCAGGAGTTTCTAGCCGCTGCGCGTCTGGCATTTCCCGGCTACGGCGTCACTGATGTAATGCTGGAAGAACAAGGCATTGGCGTCGAGCCGTCGCTGAGCACGCAGCGGGACGATTCCACGCCCTCGTCATTGCGAGCGCAGCGCGGCAATCCATGTCTGCGGACCACGAAGATGGATTGCCACGCTACGCTCGCAATGACGGACAGCTCCGGTCGCGCTGACCACGCCTTGACAGCGCCCCAGCATTTACAAGAAACGTGAAAGACTGACATGACGCAACTAAATCTTGACCAGGCGCAAATCGACCGCGCCCGTGACTCGGCCCGACGCATTGCGCGCCAGGTGTTCGACGAGATGAGCTTATTCACCACCACCACGGTGGAGCGCGCCACCTTGCGCCTGTTCGGCATCGATGGCGTGGACGAGAACGCCATCCCCCTGCCCAACCGCGTGGTTGCACATTTGCAGGACCAGGACCTGCTGCAGTACGGCGCCGCCACGATCCTGGCCGGCGCCATGCAAGAGCACGGCCTGAGCGCGCAACATGTGGCCGAGGCGGTGTCCCAAGGCACGCTGACGCTGACTCTCCCGCGGGACGAAGCCGCCGCACGCCAGGCCGCCGAGGCCCAGGCGCGCGCCATGTGTGCCCACATCGCCACACAACGTGCTCACCGCGATGCGCAAATCAAGTCTGTGGGCGAGGCCCGCACACCCTGGCTGTACCTGATCGTGGCCACCGGCAATATTTATGAGGACGTGGCCCAGGCCCGCGCCGCCGCCGAACAGGGTGCCGACATCATCGCGGTGATCCGCTCCACCGGCCAGAGCCTGCTGGACTACGTGCCCTTTGGCGCCACCACCGAGGGCTTTGGCGGCACCTACGCCACCCAGGAGAACTTTCGCCTGATGCGCGCCGCGCTCGATGAGGTGGGCGCCAAGGTCGGCCGCTACATCCGCCTGACCAACTACTGCTCGGGCCTGTGCATGCCCGAGATCGCCGCCATGGGCGCCATGGAGCGGCTGGACATGATGCTCAACGACTCGATGTACGGCATCATCTTTCGCGACATCAACATGAAGCGCACCTTCATCGACCAGTTCTTCTCGCGCATGGTCAATGCCTATGCCGGCATCATCATCAACACCGGTGAAGACAACTACCTCACCACCGCCGACGCCTATGACGCGGCGCACACGGTGCTGGCGTCGCAGCTCATCAACGAACAGTTCGCCGAACTGTCCGGCCTCCAGCCTGAACAAATGGGCCTGGGCCACGCCTTCGAGATTCACCCCGAACTGGAGAACGGTTTCCTGTGGGAACTGGCCCACGCGCAACTGGTGCGCCAGGTGTTTCCGGACGCCTCGCTTAAGTACATGCCGCCGACCAAACACATGACTGGCAACATCTTCAAGGGCCAGGTGCAAGACACCTTGTTCAACATCGTCAGTACCGTCACGCAGCAGAACATCCACCTGTTGGGCATGATGACCGAGGCGATCCACACTCCTTTCATTCAAGACCGCTTTCCTGGCGATCCAGAACGCCAAGTACGTGTTCGGCACCATGAAGGATTTGCACAGCGAGATCGAATTCAAACGTGGCGGCAAGATCGAACAACGCGCCCAAGCGGTGCTGGCCGAGACCGAGGCCATGCTGGCGCAGATCGAGACCATGGGTTTGCCCGGCGCCATTGGCAAAGGCATGTTCGCCGAAATCTCACGCACGCCCACCGGCGGCAAGGGGCTCGATGGCGTCATCCAGAAGGCCGCCGGCTATTACAACCCGTTCCCCAACCTCATGCTTCCTGAAGCCTTGCGTGATCGGCTGATGTGTAAGGACGCGAGCGCCGCCACAGCCCAGGAGATGCAACATGCTTGATGCCAAACTGCCCGAACAATGGGTCCAACCCTACGGCGACACGCTCGGTGATGGGCGTGTTCAGTTGTCCTTCACGCTGCCGGTAGCCCTGGACGACACATCAAAGGAAGGCGCCAAGCGCCTCGCGGCCATGATGGGCCTGAACGAGCCTTCTGTGGTGCACTGCGAAGACATGGGCCAGGGCTTCAGCTTCTACGTGGTCTACGGCCAGTGCAAGCACCAGGTGGACCTGTCGAGTTTTCAGGTGGTCAAGCCGGAATTTGAGGTGATGGACAAGGACGCCATCAACGCGCTGATCGCCCAGAAGATGGGCCGGCGCATGGTGGTGGTGGGAGCCTGCATCGAGACGGACGCCCACACCGTGGGCATTGACGCCATCATGAACATGAAAGGCTTCAACGGCCACAAGGGTCTGGAGAGTTACCACGAAATCCGCGCCATCAATATGGGCGCACAGGTGGACTCGGAGGACCTGGTAACGCGCGCCATCGAGGAAAAGGCCGACGTGATTCTGGTGTCGCAGGTGGTGACGCAAAAGAACATCCACCTGGACAACCTCACCAAATTGTCGGACCTGCTGGAAGCCGAAGGTCTGCGCGACAAGATCATCCTGGTGGTAGGCGGCCCGCGCATCAGCCACGAGCTGGCCAAAGAGCTGGGTTACGACGCCGGTTTTGGCGTCAAGAGCTACGCAGAAGACGTAGCCTCCTTCGCCATCCACGAGTGGATCAACCGAAAGGCGGCCTGATGACGAACGCAGTCCCCCGTCATTGCGGTTGCCGCGTCGCTGGCGCTCCTCGCAATGACGAATGACGGCGTTCGACGCTCGCAATGACGAACCATGAAACTTGCACGTGAGTGCCTTGAACCGTGCTGACTAGGAGAAACGATGGAAAACTACACCAGCCTGATCCGCCTGCGCATCAGCGCGCACGATGCCCATTACGCCGGTGGCCTGGTCGATGGCGCCAAAATGCTGCACCTGTTTGGCGACGTGGCCACCGAGCTGCTGATCCGCAGCGACGGGGACGAGGGCCTTTTTGTAGCCTACGACAGCATCGAGTTCCTGGCGCCGGTCTATGCCGGGGACTACATCGAAGCCACTGGGCGCATTGTCTCCATGGGCAAGACCTCGCGCAAGATGGTGTTCGAAGCGCGCAAGGTCATCGTCCCTGCTGGCATTGCCGGGCAACCGTCAGCCGCTGACGTGCTGGCCGAGCCGATGGTGGTGTGCAAGGCCTCGGGCACCTGCGTGGTGCCGGTGCAGTGCCAACGCATGGCGCGCGCACCCATCAGTTGCTGAACATGGACAAACTCATCATCACCGCGGCGTTGACCGGCGCCGAAGTCACCCGCGCACAGCACCCTGGCCTGCCCATCACGCCGGACGAGATTGCCCGTGCGGCCCAGGAGTGCGCCTTGGCTGGCGCCAGCATCGTGCACGTGCATGCCCGCAACCCCGACGGCAGCCCGACGCAGGACAAGGCGGTCTACCGCCAGATCATCGACGCGGTGCGCGCGCGCTGCGACGTGATCGTGCAGGTATCCACCGGCGGCGCCGTGGGCATGACGCCGCAGGAGCGCCTGGCGCCCGTGACCCTGGCGCCCGAGATGGCCACGCTGTCCATGGGCTCGGTCAACTTTGGTGGCGACGTGTTCATGAACCATCCCGCCGACATGGAAGTCTTCGCGCTGGCCATGCGCGAGCACGGCGTCAAACCCGAGCTGGAGATTTTTGATTCCGGCATGCTCAGCACCGCCAACCGCTGGCTCACGAAGGGCCTGCTTGAAGGCCCCGCACACTTCGATCTGGTGCTGGGTATTCCCGGCGGCATGGCGGCCACGGCCGAGGCGCTGATGTACCTGCGCGCGCAACTGCCGAGCGGATCAAGCTGGACCGCAGCCGGCATTGGCGCCGCCCAGTTGCCCATGGGCGCCTTGGCCATCGTGCTGGGCGGCCATGTGCGGGTGGGCTTCGAGGACAACCTGTACTACCGCAAAGGCGAACTCGCCAGCAGCAACGCCCAGTTGGTGGCGCGCATGGCCCGCCTGAGCCGTGAACTGGACCGCGCGGTGGCCACGCCGGATGAGGCGCGTGCGCTGCTAGGCATTCAAGCCCGGCGCTGAATCACCCCCCCTTACTGGGCCACGTGCGCGCGCCTGATGCGGCCCAGCAAGTCCGCCACCGCCGGGTCTTGCAACCTGGACGCACCGTGCTCGTGCAGGTGCACGCGGACCATGCGCTCCAGCGTGTCCACCGAAGGCACCACCGGGCCAAAAAAGCGCGGCGCCTGGTCCACCGCCAGCAAGATGGTGGGAAAGTTAACCACGTCCAGCGGCTCCAGCAGGTCGGCCTCGTCTTCGACGTCGATCCATATGAACCGGGCCTGAGCGAACTTGGCCTGCACCTGGGCAAAGCGCTCGCGGTAGTCGCGGCACACGCCACACCACTCGGCGCACAGGCACACCACCAGCACCGATGGCAACGCGGCGCCTGGCGTGGGTTGAGGCAGTCCCATCAGCGCACTAACGGTAGTAGGCCTCAACCTTGCCCTTGATCTTGATGAGCAGCGGTTTACCCTTTCGGTCCAGAGTTTTGCCGGCGGGCACCTTGACCCAGCCCTCGCTGACGCAGTACTCCTCCACGTCCGTTCGTTCTTTGTCGTTCAAGCGAATGCCAATGTCGTGCTCGAACACGGCGGCGACGTGATGGGGGCTGCGTGGGTCGGCCGACAGGTGGTCGGGCAAGGGGGGCGCAGGCAGGGTTTGAGTCGTTTCGTTCATGTTTGTCGATTGATTGTGTGAGGCGTTCAGCCCAAAAGCCGAAACAGGCCATAGGCGGAAAGCAGTCCGGTGACCACCAGCAGTGCAGTCTTGGTGGCACGCGCGCCAACCAGGGTTCCGGCCAGGCTGCAGGCGAGGATCGCGCCAAAAATGTAGCTTGTTTTCATGCGCCAATGGTAAGGCATGGCCTTGCCAACGGACTTGTTAACGGATGCCGCCAGCGCGGGCGACTGGTCGGCCAGGGAAACGGGGATGCATACAGCGAGGTGCCTGCACGAGCACCTCGTTTGGTCAAAGCCAAGACGGGGAACTCAGTCCCCGTCCAAGCAAACCAATACCAACCGTCAGACTTCGCTAAGCCCTGCGGCGCAGCACTCCGAGGCCAAACAAGCCAATGCCGAGCAGGTAAAGGACCGACGGCTCGGGTACCGACGTGGTGCGCATGGCGTAGTCGAAGCCGGAGCCCGACCTGATCGTGAAGTCCGTCAAGGCCGTGTCGCCATTCCAGACGGTCGCGCCCAGCCACTCGGCGGAATTGCCAAACAGCGACTCGGCCCAGGCGCCGGCTGGCGGCCCCATCAAGAGCGCTTGAGTGTCGACATGCAAAGAGGAAATGAGGTTGAAGGTGTGCCCGTTCAGCGCGATCAGTTCGCCGTGCAGGATCGTGTCCACGTCCAGCGACTCATGGCCGCCATCCGTGGACGATCCTGTGGGGTGGACATCGGCTCTGAATGAAGGCCGCACCACCCATCCTTCTCCATAGGTCATGTCGCTGCTGATCATCTCGTAAAGAACCGTGGCTGCGGCATTCGTAAAATCGTTCTCATGCGCCTCCAGATGACCATCCAGACGGATGGAGAAACGCAAACGTAGCGGGGCGTTTGCCAGCGCATCAGGCGTGCTAATGGTGATCTGGTCGGTCCAGGTCGAGATAGCGCGCACCCACGCGTCATATGCCGGCGTCTTCGAGCCCTCAATGTTTGAGAGGGCAATGCGACTCGCTGCCCGGTTGAGGCCGTAGCCGGTCCATACCCCGGCGTCGCGCCAGGACTCATCCAGGCTCAGGATGATGGGCGCACCCGGCTGCGTTTGGATTAAGTTGACGGGGGAACCCGAACCACCCCCTATAGCCGATGCGATGGTTGCTGCCACGCTCGGCGTGTAAAGTGCGGAAGAAGGCGGCGACCACGTCACCAGCAAGCCTGCTACAACCAGAGCCAGGCAAGGGAGCCGACGAGTTTGATTCATGAATTGCGCTGGGTTCATTGCATCCTCCTCCGATAAGCATTTTTACTGAAGTAATAGCGACTTTAGAAAGACTGCGGTCAAACGCCCGTGTAGGTATCGAACATTGACGCGTACATGTGCGAGCCCAGCGGCATGGCGGCCGCCAGGGCTTGCCGCCAGGGCACCACCCGTGAGTAATAATCATAGGCGCGGCCACGCCCGGCGGCGCCACGGAAACGACGAGGTTTGTGCGATGGTTTTCCGAGGGTGCGGGGCATCGATGGCGCCGGCGCATGCGCTGTCGACTTGTGCCAGGGTTTCAGGCAGGCGCTGGAGGCCACGGATGACACTCGAAGCAGGTTTTTGCATCGGCACGCGGGAAGTCTTCCCGCTGGAGGGCCGCATCGTCGGCGCGGGCGGGACGCTGCGCGTCGAGCCCAAAGCGATGGCAGTGCTGCTCGAACTGGCCCGGCATGCACCGGATGTGCGCACGCGCCAGCAGATCGTGCAGACGGTCTGGCCGCGCGGCTTCGTCAGTGACGACGTGCTCACGCGTTGCATCGGCCAACTGCGCCGCGCGCTGGGCGACGACGCCCACGCGCCGACCCATCTCGAGACCATCCCCAAGCGGGGCTATCGGCTACGAACCGCGCCCGTGGCGCTGCAGCGCGACGCGGCGAGCGCGCCGCCCATGCGGTCAAGCGTCGAGTCCCTGATCGTTCTGCCGTTTCGCAACCTCTCTGGCGCCAGCGAGGACTTCATCGCCGACGGCCTGACCGAGCTGCTGATCCTGCGGCTGTGTGCCCTGCGCAATGTACGCATCATCTCGCGCACCACCGCGATGCGGTTCAAAACCAGCACCGCCAGCGTGGCCGAGATTGCCGCCAGCACCGGGGCCGACTGGGTCATCGAGGGCTCGGTACTGCAGTCAGGCGACCGCTTGCAGGTGATCGCGCAACTGATCGACGCCCGTACCGACGCCCACATCTGGGCCGCGGACTATGTGCGTGATCTGCAAGACCTGCTGCCACTGCAAAACGAGATCGCGCTGCGACTGGCCGCCGCCATCCGGGCGCAGTTGGGCGGTGAATCCGGCACGCCAAACAAGCTGCCAACCCTGCCGCCGCAGGTGATGCGCGATTACCTGCGCGGGCGCCACCTGATCGGGCAACGCACCGTGGCCACGCTGCGCGAGGCAGCAGGCCTTTTCCAGGCCATCACTGTCCTTGTTCCCGAGTTTGCGGCGGCTTGGGCCTCGCTGGCCGAGTGCGAACTGATGCTCGCCCACTACGGCGCGCCCGACCTGGCAAGTCTGGTTGCGGCTTGCGAACAGCATCTGGAGCAGGCCCTGGCACGCGAGCCTGAGCTGGCAATCGGGCTGTCGGCGCGTGCGGCACTGCGCTTCTTCTTCAAGCGCGACCTCGACGGCGCTGCCGAGGACTCGCAGCACGCGCTGGCGCTGCTGCCAAGCCATGCCCTGGCCATGGTGTCGATGGCCAGTGTCTGCGCCGTCAGGCGCCACTTCGCCGAGGCAAGCGCCTGGCTACAGCAGGCCTTGCTGGTTGATCCGCTCGATGTTGGCCTGAACATGAACTTTGGCGACCACATGATCCTGCAGCGCCGCTACGACGCTGCGCTGCAGGCCTTGCACCGGGCGCTGGAGCTTGCGCCAGCGCACCGGCCTTGCCAGCTTCGCACCTGCTGGGCGCTGGCATTGAACGGGCAGCCGACACAGGCGCATGCTTTGCTCGCCAGCATTGGACCCCAGGGCACGGACGATGTGCAGTGGCTGGAGTACGCGGCGCTGGTGGCCGCTGCCGTGGGCGACTCATCGGGCGCCATGGCGCGCTTTGAGGCGTTGCAAAGCCTAGCCCGCAGTCAAGCCGTGCCCGCCTGGACGCTGGCGCGGGCCGCAGCGGCGGCGCGGCAAGACGAGGTGGCGGTCGACTGGATCGAGGCCGCCGCGCAGCAGCAATCGAGCTCAATGCCCTTCGTGTTCCTGACACCCGCCTTCGACGCCCTGCATGCGAACCCGCGCTTTCTTGCCGTGGCGGCGCACTTGCCCCCGCCAGGGGCACAGCCTCAAGACAGGCCCGCCACGGTGCTCAACGGCAAGAACAAGACGCGTGGATCGCTTGACAATGCCATGAAGCCATGATGCTGATAGAAGTCGGCTGCGGTTTCATCTTTTGCGTCAACCATTAGCGCGTACGCAGCGATCTCGGCGCGTGCCGCTCGACCCAATGCGTCGGCCAGCATGGCCGCGCCCAGACCTTGCCCTTTGTATCGGATATCAACGGCCAGACGCCCCAGTCGGACAACCGGCACCGAGGGGTAACGCGGAAGCTTCTTTGAGATGGCTGAAGGAAGGTCTGACAAGAGCAGACTGGCCGATGCCAAGGTATAGAAGGACGCGATGCGATCGTTGTCATCCACCGCAACAAAACAGGCAGTGACCCGGCGACGAACGTCTTGGGTTACTTGGGCGCGAAGATAGTCGTCAAGCCGGTCAGCCCCGCTGCAAAAGCTTTGCCGATCATGACTCGCCGCGAGTAACTCGACGCGAAACGGCGACGGCTTCACTCGGCTGCGACCAACTTACGACGGCGAGCGAATGCGCGCTTGAGTGCGGAATTTGCTTTGGGTGGCGACAACAAGGCCTTGGCAAAGCTCTCCTGATCGGACATCGTTAGCCGAATCACCTCTGCCTGATCAACTGCGCTGCGCGCTGCTTCTTGCACGGCGGCGACAACAAAGTCGGTCATGGTGCGGCCCTGCAGTTCGGCGGCGCGCTTAAGCAGACTGTGCAAATCGGTACTGATCCGGGCTTCCAGGCGAGCAGAGGATGGGGCGGTGGACATGGTGGGCTCCTTATTTTTTGAATTGTACGGCAATATGCCGGGTTTGACTCGCCTGCGGCGCTGGGGGTTTCTTCAGGCGTCAAGGGTCGGTCAGAAAATACTGCTGTGATGAATAATCGGCCCACCACCAACCCAACGGGAGAAGGCGATGGCAACCTGGGCCTACCAATGCCGACCATGCAGCGGCAGCAGCGATCTCTGGCTGGTGGCGCGCGAGCGCGTCGATGAGCTGCCGGCCGGCGTGACCATCCTGCGCGTCAAGACCGGCTCTGGCTGGGCTTGCGCGGTGCTCAATCGCAGCCACTTGGTGGAGGCCGACGCCATGCTGTTGCGCGAAGCGGTGGCATCCGATGCGCACGACTGCCCCGAGTGCGCGCCGCCGCGCGTCCCCGACCCGGCACCCGCCACCACCAAACCGGCGCCGCAGGCGAGCGCCGCCCCATTGCAGGCAGCCGCGATCTCGCTACAGGGCCAGCGGATGCTGGTGGTGCTGGTCGGCCTAAACGTGGTGCATAGTCCCGGCGAGGCCGACATGCTGAGCGCCGATCTGAGCGCGCGTTTTGGTGGCGTGGACGTGGTGCTGATGGGGCAGCACGAGGACGGCACGCCGCAATACCACGGCGATACGGCGCTGGTGCAGTTGTTGGCCGACCTGCCGATCGACCAGATGCCGTGGAAAACCTACCCGATTCACTGAGCACCTTCACGGTATGAACACCATGGCAAACACCGTATTGGTCTCGGGCGGCAGTGGCTACATCGCGGGCTTTCTCATCCGGCAACTGGTGGCGCAGGGCTGGATGGTGCACACCACCGTGCGCAGCCTGGCCAAGGAAGCCGCCGTGCGCGCGTTGCTGGCGGTGGACCAAGACAGCGTCAAATTCTTCGCAGCCGACCTCAATGCCGACGCCGGCTGGGCCGAGGCCATGGCCGGCTGCAGCCATGTGGCGCATGTGGCCTCACCCTTGCCCATGGGCGTGCCCAAGGACGCCAACGAACTGATCGTGCCCGCGCGCGACGGCGCGCTGCGTGCCTTGCGCGCAGCCAAGGCGGCAGGCGTCAAGCGATTCGTGATGACCTCGTCGGTGGCGGCCATCTCCTACGGCCGCGGCCGCGGCGTGCACCACTTCACCGAGGCCGACTGGACCGACTTGTCCCAGCCCCGGCCTGTCGCCCTACATCCAAAGCAAGACAGTGGCCGAACGCGCCGCGCGCGACTGGGTGGCGGCGCAGGGCGGCGGCATCGAGTACTGCAGCATCTGCCCCTCGGTGGTGCTCGGGCCGGTGTGGAGCCGCGACTATTCGGCGTCCGTCGTGATCGTGAAGAAACTGATCGACGGATCATTGCGCGCCTGTCCGGACTTCGGCTTCGGCGTGGTCGACGTGCGCGACGTGGCCGACCTGCACGTGCGTGCGCTCACAGCGCCCGGCATGGCCGACGAACGCTTCATCGCGTCGGGGCGCTTCATCAAGCTGCGCGAAGCGGCCGACATCCTGCGCACCGCGCTGGGCCCCGAGGCGCACAAGGTCACCACCCGCAATGTGCCGGACTGGCTGGTGCGTGTGGCAGCGCACTTCAACCCGGTGGCCAAGGCCGTGGTGGGCGAGCTGGGCTCGGTGCGCAACCAGGACGCGTCGCATGCGAAAGCCGTGCTCGGCTGGACCACGCGGCCGGTGGAGCAGAGCATTGTGGACACCGCGCGTTGTCTTATTGATTTGGGGATTGTGAAACCTTGAACTGTGGCGTTCGGTTGCTGATCAGCTTTCTATCGCCGCGCATTCGCGATGCGCGGCGCCGAAGTCCGGTGACACTCCAGTCAGTCAGGCACAGGAGTTGATGCAGGTCTCCACGAACTTGATTCTGCGGCTGATAAACTGCATTTTTTAAATATCTATACCAAGAGGGGTGGCTACTGTGTTCAATAAGATCCTAATTTCCTTCATAGCGTTCGCGGCCACCGCGTTGATGTCGGGATGCTCAACGCTGGCAGATGCAAGGTCTGCAAAAGGCACCGGCCCAGCGCGCGAATATGCGGCGTCCGTTGACCAAGTGTGGAAGGCGATGCCGGCAGTGCTCGCTGAATTGTCCTTGCCTCTGGTGGGTGAGAACAAGGCAGAGGGGTACATCCTTGCGCAGAGGGGTATCACCGCGTTTAGTTATGGTGAAAACGTTGCAATATTCGTGGAATCGGTGAATGGCATTACTCGTACACGAGTAGAGGTTGTTTCCAAGAAGTCCATGGCTACCAACGTCTTCGCCCCTGATTGGAGCAACGAGATTCTTGACAAACTCGGTGAGAAGCTAAAGAAGATTTAGGCGACGGCCAGCAGCCTCGTCGGGACGTCACAACCATGACGAGTCACAACCTGCTGCGTGAATTCGCCGCGTGGCTCCGTGCCGACCCTCAAATCGAGCCCTCACCATGCCCACCAAGACGTTCACCAGCGGCCGCATCCGGCAAGCCCACTACGACCCCGCATCGGGACAGCTTGAGCTGCATTGGGACAACAAGACCGTCCTTGCCTACAAGCAGGTTCCGCAAGAGGTATATCGCCGGCTGTGCAGCGCACCCACTCCGGCGGCGTATTGGGAGGACCGGATTGCAGAGGAGTATCCGAAGGGCGTGCCGCTGACGTCCAGCGCCAGTCCGGATGGTGCCAAGAACCTTGGTGACCTGTTTGGGGGCGGGGACTGAACGGATCACCCATTCACAACCTGCGCGCGCCCTCCAGCTTGGCCAGCGCCTTGTCAAAGGTGGCAAGCGGCAGATGCCCGGCCTTGCGGGCTGTCTCCAGCACTAGGCAGTCCGAAAACCCCAGGGCGGGCTTGGCTCGGAATTGTGACAACGCGGCGCTGACCACATCCGCATCCTGCAGCACCAGGCTCTCGTGGATCAGCAGCAGATCCAATGCGGCGATCAGTTGCTTGGGCGTTCGGGCGTACACGGCATCAAGAACCCATACGGCTTCGGCCAGCACCAGATGCGATACCCAAGCGCCCTTCGCAACGGCCTGGTCTGCCGCAAGCGCTTGGCTTGCATCGTCACGCGCCAACAGGCGCACCAGCACGTTGGTGTCAACGGCCAGCATGCCGGCGTTGCATGTGTTGGCGAATACCTGCTTCGAGTTCCGTCAGCGTCTTGGCTGGCGCCCCGGTCGGTGGCGCATCTGGAAACAGCGCCTGGTGCACTTCGTCCGTGCTGTGGCGCGTGGCGCGTTCCACCACGATTCGGTCACCGTCCTGAGTCCACACCAGGGCCGAGCCCGGAATCAGGTGCAGAAATTTGCGAACGGGGGCCGGCACGGAAACCTGGCCTTGCGAAGTGAGTTTGGTCTGCGTTTTTTCCATAGCGTGATCCTATCACTTTACCGTGGTAATGTGCAATCCCACTCGCTGCTCCACATCCTTGGCGGAAAAATCAAACAGCCGGATACGCACCAGCAACTTGGCCTCCAGCTCGGGCGTCTTGAGTTCAGTGGAGACAATGCAGCACCCCGGCACGTTGCCGGTCGGGGCGATTTTCAGCCCCACCACCTTGCCTAGGTAAAATCGATCCCTGGTCAACTTTGGCGGGCGAGCATTCGCCTGCTCCGCATGGAAATTCTCATTCTGTTTGCGCTCATCTTGCTGAACGGCGCTTTTGCAATGTCTGAGATCGCCTTGGTCACGGCGCGCAAGGCCAGACTCGCAAAACTTGTGGATGAGGGCAACAGCGCGGCCATCGCGGCGGTCAAGTTGGGAGAGGATCCGACGCGGTTTCTCTCGACCATACAGAGTGGCATCACATCGATTGGTGCGCTCAACGGCACTGTTGGCGAGGCGGCGCTGGCGCCGCCCCTGTCGAAGTGGCTGATGGTCCTGGGCTTGCAAGAGAGTTACGCCCAGTTCGCGGGAACTGGCTTGGTGGTGATAGTGATCACCTACTTTTCGATCGTCCTGGGTGAGTTGGTGCCCAAACGATTGGGGCAGTCCCATCCGGAAGCGGTGGCGTGTTGGTCGCCAAGCCAATCAGTTGGCTGGCGTCGCGGCAAGCCGTTCGTTCGGCTGTTGTCAGGGTCACGCGTGGCCTTTTGCGGGTGTTGGGAGTCAAAGGAGCACCGGCTCCAATGTGACGGCGAAGAAATTGATGCAGTCTTGAGCGAGGGCACCTCATGCGGGCGTCATCGAGTCGCACGAACACACAATGGTTCGCAACGTCTTTCTGCTTGACGACCGGCAAATCAACTCGCTGATGGTGCCCCGAGGCGATGTCGTAGTTCTGGAAAGCGCCTTGTCGTTTTGCCGAAAACCTCAAGCGAATCGACGACTCGGACCATGCGCGTTTTCCAGTTGTGCATGGAAGTATCGACAACATCGTGGGTGTTGTGAATGCTCGCCAACTGTTAACGAAGGTGGCACGCGGCGAGATTCCAGACCTGCTTGGTAATTTGCAACAACCACTCTATGTCCCCGAAACACTCACAGGATGGAGCTGCTGGACAACTTTTCGGTCCTCGGACGTGCACATGGCCTTCGTGGTTGACGAGTATGGACGGGTGCAGGGTGTCGTTGCCTTGCAGGACCTTATCAAGCCATTACCCGGCGAGTTTCATCCGCGCAACCCTGAAACATCATGGGCAGTTCAGCGGAGACGATGGATCGTGGCTGCTGGACGGTCACATCCCGGTCCCCGAGCTCAAGGATCGCTTGGGCCTGAGGAAGTCCCCGAGGAAGAACGCGGTCGCTACCACACCCCTTAGCGGAATGATGATGCTGCTAACGGGGCGCTTGCCGCGAACAGCGGAAGTGGTCCACTGGGAGCAATGGCGTTTCAGATTGTCGACATGGATGGCAGGACCATCGACAAGGTACTGGCCACTTTGTCTGCTCCGGACCCGCTTGTGCCCCAAGCATGAGGGATGCAAATTGGTCTTGGCGCAACACCCGAACAAAGTCGTTCGGGCGTGGCTTCGCCGTGCCCAACACCGCACATGGGCACTGCCTACGGCGCGTTGGCTTTCAGATGTTGCCCCAGAAAAACCTCGACGCGGCGCGCGAAATCGACGTTGGTGCTGACCTGACGCCAACTGTGGGCTTCTTTAGGGTAGCTCACCCACTCCGGTGGTCGGCCGGCATCGCGCAGGGCGTCGCGCAGGCGCTCGCCGTGGGCGAACGGGACGCGACGATCGTCCTCGCCAAACGCCAACAACAGCGGGGCCTGAATGCGTTTGGCTTGCGCCACAGGTGACGCGGCGGTGAGCATTTGGGCGTCCTTGTCAACGTCGCCCACCGTCTGCGGCAAAAGGTGACTGCGCAGTTCCCCCGTGACGTCGTCGTCCACCCACCAAGTGCCTTTCAGTAACAGAAGAAGATCGGTCACAGCGACCCAGGCTACGCCGCAGCGGTACAACTCAGGATGCCGAACCAGACCCATTAGCGTCGAATAGCCCCCATAACTGGCACCCGCGATGCAAGCCCGCTTCTTGTCCGCCAGACCTTGGCCCTGCGCCCACAAAAGAGCGTCAGCCACATCGTCCTGCATCGCCTGTCCCCACTGCTTCCAGCCGGCCTTGTAATGCGCGTCGCCATACCCCGTGCTGCCACGGAATTCCGGGCTGATGACCAGGTAACCACGCGAGGCGAGGAACTGCTCAAACGCCTGCCACTGCCAGTGGCCCCCACGCACCCACGGGCCACCATGCACCAGCACCACCGCCGGCGCACTCTGCCCGGGCTTCAAGCCCTGGGGCTGCGTGACCCACACCGGCAGGTCACGACCGTCACGCGCCTTGATGCGGTGCAAGTCAACCGTGGCCATGCGGCGCGGATCGATGCCATCCAGAACCTTGCTGACCGGCTGCCAACGTTTGGCAGCGGCCTCATACAACCACAACATGCCGGGGTCGCGGTCGGCGAAGGAACGCACCAGGACCACCATGTCGTCAGCACCGCAACGCCGGCAACTCAGCCGGTTCACGCGGCCCGGCAAGCGCTCGTCGGCCAGGGTTTGCATGCGCTTCATGCCCTCATCGAACCAGACCGTCTGCTCGGCGTCGGTCTCGATGCGCACCCCCAGCGCCGGCGCACCGGCTCGCTCCTTCACCAAGTCACCCCGAAAATCAAAACCAGGGGTCGAGACCTGCGCCGGCGTGTGGGGCGCCAGTTTGGCAAAGTCGAAGCGGCTCAGGACTGCGTAGCCGGCTGGGCCCTCGTTATGCCGGACGTAAAGCGTCCCCGCGTCGTCCACCGCCTGGGGCTCAAAAGGCATATTCAGCAAGTCGCTTTCGATCAACTGACGCCACCGCGTCTCGCCCGGACCATGCCAGTGAACCGCCGCTCGACCCGCGTGCCGAGTCATGGCAACCCTGGCCTGACCCTTGCTGTCGAACAACCACTCCACCGCGTGCGAGGGAGATCCATCCAAATCGGCGCTGCGCGTACGGCCACTGCGCACATTGAGCCACAAGGGTGTGACGGACTCCAGCGCGTCCCTTCCGAACTCGGGCTTGCCAACCAACACCTCATCCGGTGCAACACCTGCTTGCTGCAGCGGTACGTGCAACAAAGTGTGGTTCCACTCCAGTGATCGGTCCCGGGAGTTGGGGGCCCCCACGAAAGGCAGGCCACGTCGCCGGACCAGTTGACGCAAGTCACTCCCGTCTGCATTTGCAGAGTACAGACCCGGCGCAAAGCGCTGGTCTTCACCGCTGCCCGTCTCCAAATCTCGCACGCTGAATACCAGCCGGTCCTCCCCGACCCAGTCGAACCGTACGATGTCCGCATCGGAGAATGCGCCGGCACGGGTCGCCTTGGGCGCATCACCCAGCTCGATGACCACCAGGGCCACACGCTTGCCGCCACGCGAGGTGGTCAAGGCCAACTTGCGTCCCGAAGGCGAGAGCTTGGCCTCCAACACCGCCGGGTACTGAAAGAATTGCTCAACGGGTATCGGTTCGGGCGCCTGCTCAGCATTGCCGGCACCGGTTTGCCCCGCCGCCACGCTTGCCACCAGCAGCGTTGCCGCTCCCAGCGCGGCAACTTGACCCACGCGGCGCCACCCAGCACAAAAACCACCCCCAATGGGCTTCCCAATACTGCCATGTCCTAGCTCCCTGTTGTGACGTACTGGGGCAAGAGAATACCAAACGGACTTGACGGGCCACACGGCCTACAACCCACACCCCCGCAAAATCAAGCCCACCACGTGCTCGGTGGCCCGCGCGAAGTCTTTGGCGTTCAGCTCGGTCTTGCCCAGCACGGCGGCCACCTGCACGTCAAAGTCGGCGTAGGTTTGCGTAGCGGCCCAGATGGTGAAGAACAGGTGCACCGGGTCCACTGGCGCCATGCGGCCAGCATCGATCCAGCCCTGCAGCACCGCCGCCTTGGCCAGCACCATGTGACGCAGGTCGGTGGCCAGCAGGGCTTTGAGCACCGGGGCGCCGTGTAACAGCTCGTTGGCAAACACCTTGGAGGCGTGCGGGCGCTGCGCCGACAAGGCCATCTTGGCCCGGATGTAGCGCTCCAGCGCCTGCCTCGGATCGGCCTGCGGCGTGATGTCGTGGGTAGGCACCAGCCAGTCTTGCAGCGTGCGCGCCAGCACTGCGCGATACAGGTCCTGCTTGGCGCCAAAGTAGTAATGCAGATTGGCCTTGGGCAGGCCCGAGGCCTCGGCAATCGCCGCCATGGTGGCGCCACCAAAACCGGCGCCGGCGAACACGCGCTCGGCGGCCAGGATCAGCGCCTCGTTGGCTTGGCGAATCTGGCCCTTGGCGGCGTCATCCGCAACTTCGGGCTTAAGTTGTTGGCGGGACAGGGGCTTCATGGGTCACCAACATGGTTTGCCGCGCTGCGCTTTCCATGAACCGGTCGTCATTGCGAACGCAGTGAAGCAATCCATGGCCCCAAAACACGTGGATCGCCACGGCCTGCGGCCTCGCGATGACGATACTGGTTCAAGGTCCGTATGCGGTTCAGACCCGGAACTGGGGGCTCGCACTGACGAGGTTCACTTAGCAGCCGGGCGTGGCAATCCAAGGTTGTCGTTTACTTGCTGGCAGCTTCCCACACCACATGGGAGTAGGCGGCCTTGCCTGGGTCCTTCTTGATGACCGGCGAGCTGCCGCCGGTCATCAGCACCTTGACCGTGCGCTCAAACGCGGCGGGCTCCAGGTAACCGATCTTGGCGGTGCCGGCATTGGTGATGAGCTTGGCCACGTTCTCCATCTGGCGCTTTTGCACTTTCTCGGAGGCGCTGCCCGAGGTGTCGGCCGCCACCACGATCTTGGCCGCCTCAGTCGGGTTCGCCACCGCGTCGTTCCAGCCCTTGAAGGTGGCCTTGAGAAACTTGCCCATGCGTGCCACAAAGGCCGGGTCTTTGAGCTTAGACCCCAGCACGTACAAGCCGTCTTCCAGCGAGGCCACGCCTTGGTTCTCGTAGAAGAAGGTGATCAGGTCACTCTCCTTGACGCCGGCATCCACCTCTTGCCAATACTCGTTGTAGATCATGGTGGAGATACACGCCGCCTGGTTCTGCAACAGCGGATCGACGTTGAAGCCTTGCTTCATGATCTTGATATCGGTATCAGGCTTCAAGCCCAGTTTGGCCATCCAGTTGAGGAAAGGGTACTCGTTGCCGCCGTACCAGACACCCAGCGTTTTGCCCTTGAAATCCTTGGGGCTGCTGACACCGCTGGCCTTCTTGCAGGTCAGCATCAGGCCGGACTGGTTGAACACCTGGGCGATGTTGACCAGTGGCACACCAGCCTCTCGCGCGGCCAGGGCGTCGGGCATCCAGTTCACCACCACGTCGGCGCCGTTGCCGGCAATTACCTGCACCGGCGAGATGTCGGGACCACCGGGCTTGATGGTCACGTCCAGCCCCTCGGCCTTGTAGTAGCCCTTGCTCTGCGCCACGTAGTAGCCGGCAAACTGCGCCTGCGGCAACCATGCAGTTGCACCGTGAGTTTGTCGGCGGCACTGGCCGACACACCACACACAGCCAGGCAGCGGCCAGCAAGCTGCTCTTGAACCTGGAAGAACGAATCATGGAAAGCTCCTTGGGTTGGGGGAAAGAACACACTGACAAAGGGGTGCTTTTGGCGTGAAAGGACATCGTCATTGCAGACGCAGTGAAGCAATCCATGAATCCCGGCTGCATGGATTGCCACGTCGCTGGCGCTCCTCGCAATGACGAGTACCACGCTGCGCTCGCGATGACGGCCGTGGCGGGTCACGTGGCACGCCCCTCGCGCACAGAGGGGTGCCAGAAGGCGGCGCGGCGCTCGATTTGCACCAGCAGGGCATAGGCGACCGAGCCGGTGACGGACGCCACCACGATGGCGCCCCACACCAGCGACATGTTCATCTTGGCCGCTTCAGTCGAAATCCGAAAGCCCAAGCCCGAGGTGGGCGAACCAAAAAACTCGGCCACGATGGCGCCGATCAGGCCAGCGTGGCGTTGACCTTGAGCGCGGCAAACAGGAAGGCAAGGCAGCCGGCAAACGCAGCGCCAGCAGCGTGCGGCTGTAACTAGCGGCATAGCCGTACATCAGCTCGCGCCCCAGCTTGCCCGAGGCCTGCAGGCCCGCCAACGTGGACACCAGCATCGGGAAGAAGGTCATCAGCACCACCACGGCGGCCTTGGACGGCCACTCG
Source organism: Candidatus Rhodoferax randersensis (assembly GCA_016718155.1). Classification (GTDB taxonomy): domain Bacteria; phylum Pseudomonadota; class Gammaproteobacteria; order Burkholderiales; family Burkholderiaceae_C; genus Rhodoferax_D; species Rhodoferax_D randersensis. The sequence goes on from JADKEH010000020.1 coordinate 83,037, forward strand.
AAGCCAAACCACATCACCGCAATCGGGGCGACTGCCACCAGCGGGATGGTGCTGGTGAGTGATGCCAGCGGCAGCAGACCGCGCTGCAAAAAGGGCATGCGGTCAATCGCCACGGCCACTCCGAAGCCCGCCGCACAACCGACGGCCCAACCAATCAACACGGCCTTGAGCACGGTTTGCACAAAGTCGCGCCACAGCACCGTGCCGTGCAGCCCCATCGATTCGATGATGGCCAGCGGTGGCGGCAGCAGCACTTTGGGCACGTTGAACGCCACTACCAGCACCTGCCAGAAATACACTACCCACAAACCAAAGACGGCGGCGGTCAGCGTGCCGACCCAGCGCCCCCCGTCCAGATTGGCCAGGCGCCGAATCGACAGCACGGCCAGGCTCGCCACCAGCAACGTGCCCAGCCAAAACCAGACATCCGGCTCGCCAAAGGCGCGCGCCGCAGGCAACTGTAGCAACAGCAGGCCGCCCAGTGCCGCCGCCACCGCCCAGGCCAGTGCGGTACGCTTCATCCCTGACTCCGGTTGCGCAGCGCCAGCCGCTCCACCCCTGCGACCGCCGCGGTGAGCGTGAGGCCGAGCAGAGCCGACATCACCAACGCAGACCAGATTTGCACCGTGTTGCCGTAGTAAGAGCCCGTGAGCAGCCGCGCGCCCAGGCCCGCTTGCGCACCCGTTGGCAACTCGGCCACCATGGCGCCCACCAAACCAGCCGCGATGCCCACCCGCAGCGCCGGAAACAGATACGGTAAGGCGGCGGGCAGACGCAGCAACCAAAGCGCCTGCCAGCGCGAGGCCCGCATAGGTGTAAAGCATTTCGGTCTCGATGCGCTGCGGCGCGCGCAGGCCCTGCACCATCGCCACCGTCACCGGAAAGAAGCACAGGTACATGGCGATCGTGGCCTTGGGCGCCACGCCGCTAAATCCCAGGCTGCCCAGGATCACCAGCACGATGGGCGCGATGGCCAGCACCGGCACGGGTTGCGAGGCGACGATCCAGGGCAGCAGCGCGCGGTCCAGCGTGCGTGAATGCACGATCGCCACCGCCAGCAGCAGCCCCAGCGCCGTGCCCATGACGAAACCCCACAGTGTCGACTCGCCGGTGACGGCCACATGGAACAACAGATTGCGCGGCGAATCGATGGGCCAGCCGGTCAGGCTGGCCCACAAGTCGGCAGCGACCTGATGCGGTGCGGGTAACACCGGGCGCTCCATGCTCAAAGTAGCGGCAAGCAGGTCTTGCCAGGTCCAGGGCTGGTCGGCGGGCAACACCCGCTCGATGGCACCCTGCGCGTTCATGGCCCAGGCGCCGCCGTACCACAACAACAGCACCGCCAGCAGCACCACCAGCACCGGCGCGCCTTGCAGGCCAAAACGCTGCCAGGAGGCGCGCCAGCTGGACCTACTCATGCGTGACCTTCTGCCAGGGCCTCACGCACCTCGTGCGCCACGGCCATGAAGTCGGTACTGTCGCGCAGGCCCAGATGGCGCTCATCGGGCAGGGCGAGGCGGATCACCTTGACGATGCGCCCCGGGCGCGGCGACATCACCACGATGCGCGACGACAGGTACACCGCTTCGGCAATCGAGTGCGTGACAAACACCACCGTGCGGCGCTCACGCTGCCACAACTGCTGCAACTGCTCGTTGAGGCGGTCGCGCGTGATTTCGTCCAACGCTCCAAAGGGCTCGTCCATCATCAACAGCCTGGGCTCGAAGCCGAGCGCGCGCGCGATCGACACGCTGCTGCATGCCACCCGAGAGCTGCCAGGGGTACTTCTGCTCGAAACCGGTCAGGCCCACGCGCGCCAGATGCTCCAGGGCCGTGGCTTTGGCCTCGTCGCGGGTTCGCCCCATGATCTGCAGCGGCAGCGTGACATTGGCCAACACCGTGCGCCAGGGATACAAGGCCGGGGCCTGGAACACATAGCCATAGGCCCGCGCCAGCCGCGCCTCATGCGGGCTGACACCGTTGATCAGCACCTGGCCGGCGCTGATGGATTCCAGATCGGCAATCACGCGCATCAGGGTGGTCTTGCCGCAGCCCGACGGGCCGATCAGCGCAATGAACTCACCCTCGGCAATGTCCAGATCGATGTCGGTCAGGGCATGCACCGGCGCATCGGCGGCCGGGTAGACCACGCTGGCCTTGCGCACCTCCACCGCCAGGCGCTCGCCCGAGGCGCCAGGGGCGGCAGACGAACCGGGCAACGCGGACTGTGAATTCATGGAACGAGGGAGTGGTTGACGCGCAGCAAGGCGACAAAGCTAACCAAATGGTCAGGTTATTCTAGCGGCCAGCTTGTCCGTCGCGCCTGCGTGGAAACCCGTGCCCGAATGCACGCGAGCCGACCCCTACAATCGCCGCAACCAGCGAAGAATGTATGAGAAAAATTGCTTCCGCGATGACCCTGATCGTCGTGCTGTCAGCTTGCGGCGGCGGCGGCGGCACCGCCACGCCCGGCCCGGCCGAGCCCGAGCCCACGCCCACGCCCACGCCCACGACCTACGTCGAACCGTTCATCCCAGCGTCGTCCAGCGTCGCGCAACAGTGTGAAACGCCCAGGCCGCCCGGCACCCTCGACCCCTACACCGGTCGCCCCTATGGTGACGTGCAGGGCTCCCTCACCACCGAGAAGCTGTGGATTCGCGGCTTCGTCAACGAGACCTACCTGTGGTACAGCGACGTGGTGCCGCAAGACCCATCCCTGTTCACGCTTGGCGCGACGGCGCCCTATGTGGACCCGTCAGACAACAGCCGCACCACACTGGAACTCACGACCAACTTCGATGTGGTGGACACCTACTTCAACAGCCAGCGCTCGCTGCTGGCCACCAGTTCGGGCAAACCCAAGGACCAGTTTCACTTCACCTACGCCACCGCCGAGTATCTGGAACAAACCAGCTCCGGCAGCAGCGTGGGCTTTGGCTTCTCGGTCGAACTGCTGGCCAGCAGGGCGCCACGTCACGCGGTAGTGGCGTACACCGAGCCCGGCTCCGCGGCCGCCACCAATGGTTTGCTGCGGGGCACCAAGTTCCTCGCCATCAACGGCGCGGATGTCGTCAACGGCGAGCCGGACACGATCAACGAGGGGCTGTTCTCGCCGCTCGACGGCAAGTCCTACACCTTTGAGGTGCTGGACCCTGGCGCAACCACGCCCCGAACCTTCTCCATGACGGCCAGCAACGTCACCTCAACCCCGGTGCAGAACGTGCGCACCCTGCCGCCACCCCATACCAGCGTGGGCTACCTGCAATTCAACGACCACATCGCCACCGCCGAGCTGCAGTTGATCGCCGCCGTCAGCCTGCTCAAGGCCGCCAACGGCGGCGCTGGCATCAGCGACCTGGTGCTGGACCTTCGCTACAACGGCGGGGGCTACCTCGACATTGCCAGCGAGTTGGCCTACATGATTGCCGGGCGCGGCGCCACCACCGGCAAGGCGTTCGAGAAGACGATCTACAACAACAAGAATCCACTTGGTCAGAGCGAGGCCGGCGCCACCATCCCGTTTCACAGCGTGTCGCAAGGCTTCTCGGCGGGTTATGGGCAGAGCCTGCCGCAGTTGGGCTTACCACGCGTCTTCGTGCTGACCGGCAGCGGCACTTGCTCGGCCAGCGAAGCCATCATCAATGGCCTCAATGGCGCCGGTGTCGAAGTGATCCTGATTGGAGACACCACCTGCGGCAAGCCCTATGGCTTTTACCCGGAAGACAACTGCAGCGTGACCTACTTCACGGTGCAATTCAAAGGCGTCAACGCCCTGGGCTTTGGCGACTATGCGGACGGCTTCATCCCCGGCGGCACCGGTGCGCCGGCCAACCAGCTCAAAGGCTGCCTGGTGGCTGATGACTTCAGCAAGCCCTTGGGCGACATCAGCGAGGCGCGCCTGGCGGCCGCGCTGCAGTACCGCGACAGCGGAAGCTGCCCACCCAAGGCCGCGTCTGCCAAACGCAGCGCTTTGGTGGCCGCATCCGGCCTGCCGCTCAAGGGCCGCTCACCGCTGCGCGAGAACCGTTTCCTGCTGCCAAAGAATCGCCCGCCTCGCTGACGACGCCCTGTTTCAACTGTCCTTACCTTGAGCAGAGCGTGACCTTGAATCCGTCATTGCGAACGGAGTGAAGCAATCCAGGACCCTGAACCCATGGACTGCCACGCGGTATTCGTCATTGCGAGCCTCCCGAATCTGGGCCGATACCGCATACGGACCCTGAACCAGCATCGTCATCGCGAGGCCGCAAGCCGTGGCGATCCATGTATTTTGGGGTCCTGGATTGCTTCACTGCGTTCGCAATGACGACCGGTTCATGGAAAGGAGCGCCAGCGACGCGGCAATCGCAGTGACGCCATCAGGTACAAGGTCCATGTGCGGTATCGGCCCGGATACGAGGGCCTGAGCTGGTGCCAGCGTAAGAATGCCACAATGGAACTGGGCGCTTAGCCCTGGAAGTCATCGGAGAAGGCAATTGATTGATTCCACCACCTTGGCTGCCGCCGTGGCCACACTGGCCAAGGCGGCACCCAACGCAGAGCAAATCCTGCTGTTTGGCTCGTATGCCCGCGGCCAAGCGCACGATGAGTCAGACCTCGACTTCCTGGTGATTGAGCCGACCGTGGAAAACCGGGCGCGCGAAATGGTTCGACTTCGTCGGGCATTGCGACCCTTGCGCGTGCCCGTCGACGTGCTGGTGTATTCGCGGACGGAGGTCGCCCAGTGGGGGCATCAACCCGGCACAGCACTTTACTGGGCATTGCGTGAAGGTCGGGTGGTGCATGGTTGATCAGCCCGCGAGCAAGCCTGTGCACGCTCTGCTCTTGGCTTCGGCGCAGTAAGACCTTGCCGCCTGCAAACTTCTGGCCTGTAGCGCTGGCATCGGCGATGCCATGGTCGGATTTCACGCCCAGCAATCGATTGAGAAGCCGCTCAAGGCCGTGCTCAGCGCCCACATGATTGAGTTTCGGCGCACCCATGACCTGATTACCTTGATGGATCTATTGCAAGATCACAAGTTACCCGCGACACCGCAGGCCGACTGGCTGGATGAACTCAACCCTTATGCGGTAGAAGCGCGCTACGGCACTATCGACCCCGAAGGCCTTGATCGCACACGTGCTCTGAGCGCTGCGGAGCAGGTGCTTGATTGGGCCGGCCATCAGACGCGATCATCAAAGTCACCATAGCACGGGGACCGCCGCTGAGGCAGGACTGGGCTGCCATGTTGGAGACAACCGCTCGCTGCGTCAGCGCCTACAGTCACGCCTCGACAACATTCTGGAGCCAGCATGTCCATCTGGAAGAAGCTCATCTCATTGGAAGCGCTGCGCCAAGCGCATGTCAACACCACGGTGGCACACCTCGGTATCGAGTTCCTGGAAATCGGCGACGACTTCATCAAGGCACGTGTGCCGGTGGACGCCCGTACCATCCAGCCCTATGGCCTGCTGCATGGCGGTGTGTCGGTGGTGCTGGCCGAAACCCTGGGCTCCTGTGGTGCGGCGTTCGCTTGCCCCGAGGGTTTTCGCGCGGTGGGGCTGGACATCAATGCCAACCACCTGCGCAGCGCCACCTCGGGCTGGGTCACTGGCACGGCGCGCCCGGTTCACATCGGGCGCACCACGCATGTCTGGCACATTGATTTGCACAACGAAGCCGGTGAGCTGACCTGCGTGTCACGCATCACGATGGCGATTCAGGCAGAGCGCTAGTCCGCTCGGACTTCGGGCCGCCGTCCGAGCCTATTCGGCCTGCGACTTGGCCAGTTTCTCGCTCTTCCAGTACACGTCGTCACCCACCGTGCCGTCGGTGCGGTAGCGGTTGAGCACGCGCGCCAGCACGAACATCAAATCGGACAGGCGGTTGAGGTACTGGCGCGGCGTTTCCTTCAGCGGCTCGTGTGCTTCCAGCGCCACCACGGCGCGCTCGGCGCGGCGCGCCACGGTGCGGCAGACATGCGCGATGGAGGCGGCACGAGTGCCCGCCGGGAGAATGAACTCTTCCAGGCGCGGCAAGGCGGCGTTGTGCTCGGCCAGCGCGTCGTCCAAAGCCAGCACAGCCTGCGGCTTGAGCAGCTCGAAGCCGGGTATGGACAACTCGCCCCCCAGGTTGAACAACTCATGCTGAATCTCCACCAGCAGGGTGCGAACTTCCGGCGGCATGGCTTCGCACAGCAGCACGCCGATGTTGGAATTGAGCTCGTCCACCTCGCCCAGCGCATGAATGCGCGGACTGTTCTTGGAGACCCGTGTGTTATCACCCAGGCCGGTGGTGCCGTTGTCGCCCGTGCGAGTGGCAATTTGTGTCAGTCGTTTTCCCATGGATGCATCCTAATCAGTTGGGGTCAGAGCACGTTTGCTGCGCAAAGTGGTCTGTCCCGCAAAGGTCTCAGGATTATCCCCGCCACAAGTCGTAAACTGAATGACCCCACTGGAGACCCGCCATGAACGCTCCCGCCATCCCACAGCACCTGCTGCCCGAGATTCATCAGCGCGCCGTGCCGCCCGCCTTCATCGAGGCCCTGAAGGCGCACTTTGGCGAGCGTTGCTCCACCGCTTTGGTGGTGCGCGAGCAGCATGGGCGCGACGAATCCTCGTTCGAGGCACCGCCACCGGCCGCCGTGGTGTTTGCCGAGTCCACCGCTGATGTCGCGGCAGCCGTCACGCTGGCAGCGGCGCACCACGTGCCAGTGATTCCCTTTGGCGTGGGCTCCTCGCTGGAAGGTCATTTGTTGGCGGTGCAGGGCGGCATCAGCATCGATGTAAGCCGCATGAACAAGGTGCTGTCGATCAATGCGGAAGACCTCACCGTCACCGTGCAGCCGGGGGTAACTCGCAAGCAACTCAATGATGAGATCAAGAGCACCGGCCTGTTTTTCCCGATCGACCCCGGCGCCGATGCCAGCATCGGCGGCATGGCCGCCACCCGTGCCAGCGGCACCAATGCCGTGCGCTACGGCACCATGCGCGAGAACGTGCTGGCGCTTGAAGTCGTCACCGCCAGTGGCGAAGTTATCCGCACGGGAACGCGCGCCAAGAAAAGCAGTGCCGGTTACGACCTGACTCGCCTGATGGTCGGCAGCGAAGGCACCTTGGGCGTGATCACCGAGGTCACGGTCAAGCTCTACCCGCTGCCAGAAGCGATTTCGGCCGCCATCTGCTCCTTCCCCAGCATCGAGGCTGCTGTACGCACCACCATCCAAATCATCCAGATGGGCATTCCGATTGCCCGCGTGGAACTGATCGACGCGCACACCGTGCGCATGGTCAACCAATACGCCAAGCTCGGGCTGCGCGAGGAACCACTGCTGCTGATGGAGTTCCACGGCTCCCCCGCCAGCGTCAAGGAACAAGCCGAACTGGTGCAAGAGATCGCCACCGAACACGGCGGCAATGCCTTCGAGTGGGCCACCACGCCGGAGGAACGCACCCGGCTGTGGACCGCGCGGCACAACGCCTACTTTGCGGCGATCCAGTCCAAGCCGGGCTGCCGCGCGATCTCCACCGACACCTGCGTGCCGATCTCACGCCTGGCCGACTGCCTGCTGGACTCGATCGCCGAGGCCGACGCCACCGACATCCCCTATTTTCTGGTCGGCCATGTGGGCGATGGCAATTTCCACTTTGGCTACCTGATCGACCCGGCCAAACCCGAGGAACGCGAGGTCGCCGAGAAGCTCAACCACCAATTGGTCAGCCGCGCCCTGAGTTTGGGCGGCACCTGCACGGGTGAGCACGGCGTGGGCCTGCACAAAATGGACTTCCTGGTGACCGAAGCAGGCACCGGCGCCATTGACATGATGCGCGCCATCAAGCAGGCGCTGGACCCGCACAACATCATGAATCCGGGCAAGATTTTTGCTTGAGCTCCAGTGCACCGACTGAGTTCGAGCGAAAAGTATCGCTAAGAGAATCTTTGACGTACACGGTTCACCCGAAATCACTCTTCTGAGCAGCGCATTTTGGTGGAGCAGCCGCCAGGAAGCCCATTGCCGGGAAAAAGGGGGAGGGTTTTTACACGGACTGACGGCCAACCAAAGGTGCCATACTGCCCTTGAGGTGGTTGAAAGGGCTATCTGTCCATGAAGATTTTCTCCTTATTCCTTGCAAAGCTTGTGAGCGCACTTGGCATGACGTGCTCGATATTGGCGCCGGTCGCCAGCGCTGCCGAGCCCTCTATTGCCCCGGCTGTAACTCAGGGAGTGGCCCGCACCGCGCCAACTTCGGCCGAGTTGATGCGTACCGTTTATCTCGGGCTCGTGCGGGAGAGCATCGCCCCAGCCGATCCACGCGTGATTGCCTCCGCTGCGTTGGCGAAACTCGCCGCGCTGGCACCGGAGCGTACGCGACCGCTGCCTGCCGAATTTGGCACCGACTCCGGGCACGATGCAGCCTGGCTCGCGGAACGTGTGGCGGATTTGCCAACCCCGTGGCCGGTGCTGGAAACCATGACGCGGGCGGCGGCCACGGCGCACGTTAGTCTCGTCTCGCCGCAAAGGCGACGTGGGATCGGTGCTCTTATGGCGGGGAAGCCGCGCGCCGCTCCAGGATTCAATCTCTATCCGCTGGCTGATGGCCAACTCATCGTATTTGACGTCATTCCCGGCGCGTCGGCTGAGGTGAGTGGCCTTCGTGCGGGGGATGTGCTTCATCGGATCGATGGAGTACAGGCCGCTCGGGTGGATATCTTTCTGCTCAACGCGCTGCCAGTTGGCGTGGAACTCAAACTGGATATTGAACGGGCGGGTCGCTCCGCGACGATCTTGCTCCGGCTTATCCAGGCCGACGTGCCGTCCGTCGAGAGCCGCCTGCTCAACGATGGCGTCGGTTACGTCTTCGTGCGCTGGTTCGCCAGCTCGAACGACGCGGCGCGCAACACCGCCGCCCTGGCGCGCCAGGCGTTCATCGCGCTCGCGGCTCAAGACGCCCGTGGACTCATTATTGACCTGCGATCGGCGCTTGGTGGCTCCGGCGAGGTGGCCATCGCGTCCGCGCTGTGCGATGGCGATGTCATTTACTCCATTCAACAACCGCTTACCGCACCCGCGCGAGCCGTGAAGCGGGAGGGCGAACGCATCTGGCCCGACCGGCCAATCATCATTCTTGTGAATGAGCATGTCATCTCCGCCGGCGAAGGCCTTGCACTGTCCCTGCGCGAACTTGCTCATGCGAAGATCGTGGGCCGGACGACTGGCGGCGGCTTGACTGAAATGTCGTTCGTGCCGCTCGCCGACGGCTATGTTTTGACGATTCCCTCCGGTGTGGTGCTCGGCCCGCTCTCGGGCAAGGATCAGCCCGGCCACGCCATCAAGCCCGACACTGAAGTGCCGAATCCGAGCATCGAAGAACTTTTGGGCGGTCGCGACCGGCAACTGGACACGGCCCGGGCGGCGTTGCTCTCGAAGTAGAGCGGACGGCAAAGGGGTCGCACCTCACCCGGCTGGGCCTATGCGTCTCGCCACCAGATCTGGGCACCCATCGCCCGAGCGCTCGACTGACACAACGGAGAACATGCCATGAAACCACTCAAACGACTCGGATCGGCTCTGTTGCTGGTAGGTTTGATGGCGTGTGGTGGCGGCAACAGCCTCCCGGTCGCGGACCAGGATGCGGGCAACCACCCACTGGGTCGCTTGCACCGCACCGCCTCCGCCCCGCACTCGATGCCCCGCAGCGCCTTACTGAATGCTCCACTGGCGGCTGGCAAGTCAGCGGCCGCAGCAGCGCTGCCAAGCATCACGGCCATCGCTTTTCTGAATTGGGCCGAGGGTCGCTACCCCGACCTGTTGCCGCCACCGGCTCAAGCGGTCGCCCTGACCGGGTGGCTGGTTCGACTCTACACGGGCCCACTTTATCTGGGAGTGCGTGACGATGGCAACATCTATGCCTACGGGCTGGTGACCGAGTACCAAGTCGTGGCCCTCGGCACGCTATCCGACTACGCCTGTTTGGTCGCCATCTGCTTACCGCCCGATCCCGTCGGCACCGGCAACTTCGTGGGCCTGAGCGGCATCGCCGCCTGGGACGCGTTACCTGCCGACCAGAAGGCACGCGTCAACACCACCATGCGCAGCTTCTTCCTGCACCAGTCGGTCGGTGGCGATCTGGAAGACGGCGCCCAAGCTGTCGGCTTCAAGTTCGAATACGCCGACAGCCACGCCACCAGTCTGGCCGCCGGGCTCAACGGCGGTTTGTTCTCGTCCAACAATGGCAACTACGCGGGCAAAATTGCCGAGTTCCGCAACATGGCGCTGGCCAACCGCTCTGGTCTGGGTGTCGCCATCATGAAGTTCGGCTACGCCGACATCGTGGCCGACAAACTGGCTGGCGCGCAGACCGACTATCTGGCCGCCGTCAATGCGCTGAGGGCGCAGGGTGTGCGGGTACTACACGTCACACCCCCTCTGGTCTACAACGCACCGCCCGAGAACGCACCCAAGCTGCAGATGCGCGTCTGGATGATGAGCACCTTCGCGCAAGACACCATTTTTGACCTGGAAGACGTGGAGAGTATCGACCCCGGCACGGGCGCGCGCTGCGAACGCGGTGGCTCGTGGGAAATATGTGACGCGGTGCGCTCCACCACGGCGTGTCCCAGCCTGAACCAAGGCGTCGACGCCCCATCGGGCCAAGGCCATGTGTGCTTCAATCCGCATGCCCAGCGACTGGCGAAGGCCTTTCTCTACGCCATTTATCGCTCACAGTTGTAGCGAGTCAATCACCCAGAGCGACACGAGCAACCGAGCCCGCAACCAACCCAAGACCCAACATGCCCGTGACGCCGCGACAGCCCTGGTTTCTTGCCAACCCATCCGCCACCACCCTATGCACGCTGTTGCTGTGCGCCGTCGCCACCGCACTGCCGCCCGCCGTGGCCCGTGCGGGCACGACCCATCACAACCCGCCTGTGCTCAAACCGTGTCCGAGCGGCGTGGCTGCGCACAGCCGCTGCCTGATCGGTCGCGACAGCGCAGGCGCCCACTACTGGCTGGCGGTTCCCCCTGATTGGAACGGAACCTTGGTGGTGCACGCGCACGGTGGCCCTAAATTGGGGGAAGCTAAGGCCGAGCGCCCTGTTGCGGACCTGACTCGCTGGTCGATCTGGACCCGTGCCGGCTACGCCTATGCAGGCTCGGGCTTTCGCCAAGGTGGTGTGCAAGTGCGGTCGGCTGCCGAGGATACCGAGCGGGTGCGCCAGATCTTCGTCGCCGAAGTCGGCACTCCGAAGCGCACCGTGTTGCATGGCCAGTCCTGGGGCGCCAGCGTAGCCGCCCGAGCCGCCGAACTGTTCCCGCGACGCTGACGGCAAAGCCCCACTCGATGCCGTACTGCTCACCAGCGGCGTGCTCGGCGGCGGCACACAGTCATACAACTTCCGTCTGGACCTGCGCGTGGTCTACCAGGCCGTGTGCGCCAACCACCCCACACCGGACGAGCCGCCCTACCCCTTGTGGCAAGGGCTACCTCTGAGCAGCAGCTTGACCCGGGCTGAACTGGCCACACGCATCGACGCCTGCACCGGCGTGCGCAAAAAGGCCGCCGAACGCAGCGCCGTCCAGCAGCTCAATCTCAAAGCCCTCACGGACGTGATCGCCATCCCCGAAAGTTCGCTGGTGGGCCATATGAACTGGGCCACCTGGCACTTCCAGGACATCGTGTTCAAGCGCACGAACGGTCGCAACCCGTTTGGCAACGCCACCGTGCGTTACCGCGGCTCGCCCGACGACGAGGCCCTGAACGCCAAGGTCTTACGCTACCATGCCGACCCCACCGCCCGTGCGGCTTTCGGGGAAGACACCGACCCGCAAGGCCGCATCCCGGTGCCCGTACTGACCGTGCATGGCGTTGACGACACGGTCGCCTTCGTGGAACTGGAGTCGCACTTTCGCGACACCATGGTGCGTGGCGGAAGCGCCCAGCGGTTGGTGCAGACCTTCACCCAAGACCACGAACACAGCTACCTGAGCGACGCGCAGTATGTGGCGGCGATCGGTGCCTTGCTCAATTGGGTCGAACGTGGAGAGAAGCCCTCGGCCGACAGCATCGCGGCGCGGTGCCAAACGGTGGACGCTCGGTTTGACCCCGGCACGGGCTGCCGCTTCCGGCCAGAATTCACGCCACCGCCCTTGTCGTCGCGGGTCCCTGAGCGCTGACACTGTCTTGCTGGTCGGCGCGGCGGCCTACCTGGTCGTGCGGCATGTTACGCCGTGAAGGGCAAGCAGCCATGTTGAGGGTTGCGGAAATCGCGACAGAAGTTGCCGTCATTGCGAGCCTCCAGTTCCGGGCCAGAACCGCACACGGCCCTTGAACCTGATTACGTCACTGCGAGCGCAGCGCGGCAGTCCATGGACTCAGGGGTCCTGGATTGCTTCACTTCCTTCGCAATGACGACCGGTTCATGGAAAGGCGGCGCGGCCGATGCGGCAATCCAACTCGGCGCGCCAGCATGGATCGCCACGGCCTGTCGGCCTCGCGATGACGGGGCTGCAGCCTCAATGGCTTGTGTCGTCTATTCCGGAAAGATTAATCGACGCCCGCCACCACGCGCAGCACCTCGTCGCCATAGGCTTCGAGCTTCTTGGCACCAATGCCGCTGATGCCCTGCAAGTCGTCGCGCGACTGCGGCGCGCGCTGGGCGATGGTGGCCAGCGTGGCGTCGTGGAAGATCACATAGGCGGGCAGGTTGTGCTCGCGCGCCACCTCGGCGCGCCAGGCCTTGAGCGCCAGGTAGCGCTGTTCTCCCTGCGCATCGAGTTCCAGCGGCGCCTTGGCCCCGGCCTTGGCGCTCGACCCCTTGGCGGCTTTGGCCGGACGAGCCTTCGGGCTCGACACCGACTCACGCAGGGACACCGGCACTTCGCCCTTAAGCACCGCGCGCGACGCGTCGGTCAGTTGCAAGGTGTTGAAGGCCTGTCCGTCGACCGACACCGCGCTGATGGCAATCAACTGGCGCAGCACACCGCGCAGCTGCTGCTCGCTAAAGGCAGCACCAATGCCGAAAGTGCTCAAGCGCTCGTGGCCGAACTGGGTCACCTTCTCGGTTTGTTTGCCGCGCACGATGTCCATGATGTGCCCGGCGCCAAAGCTGATGCCGCTGGCCTGTTGCACGCGGTAGATGGTGCTGAGTAATTTGCGCGCGGCATCGGTGCCGTCCCACACCGCTGGCGGGTGCAGGCAGTTGTCGCAATTGCCGCATGGCGCTGACGCTTCACCAAAATAGGCGAGCAAGCGCACGCGGCGGCAGTCGGTGGCCTCGGCCAGGCCCAACAGTGCATCCAGCTTGCCGCGTAAACCTTGCTTAAACACCTCGCCTGCCGGGCTCTCATCAATCATGCGGCGCTGATTCACCACGTCCTGCAAGCCATAGGCCATCCAGGCATTGGCGGCCAGGCCATCGCGCCCGGCGCGGCCGGTTTCCTGGTAGTAGCCTTCCAGGTTCTTGGGCATGTCCAGGTGCGCCACAAAACGCACATCGGGCTTGTCGATGCCCATGCCAAACGCAATGGTGGCCACCATCACGATGCCCTCGTGGCGCAAGAACTTGTCCTGATTGGCCTGCCGGACCTTGCTGTCCAGCCCGGCGTGGTAGGGCAAGGCGTCCATGCCTTCGTCGCACAGCATCTGCGCCACCTCTTCCACCCGTTTACGCGACTGGCAGTAGACGATGCCCGCGTCGCCCGCATGTTCGTTGCCGATGAAACGCAGCAACTGCTGGCTAGCGTCCTTTTTTTCCACAATCGTGTAACGAATGTTGGGCCGGTCAAAACTGCTGACGAAGGTGCGCGCCTGCTCCAGTTGCAGCCGCTCCACGATGTCCTCACGGGTCACCGCGTCGGCGGTGGCCGTGAGCGCAATACGCGGCACGCTGGCGTAACGCTCGTGCAAGACCGTCAACGCACGGTACTCGGGACGGAAGTCGTGGCCCCACTGGCTGACGCAATGCACCTCGTCGATGGCGAACAGACTCAGCTTGCCGCGCTCTTGCATCGAATCGAGTTGCGCCAGAAAGCGCGGCGTGGTGACGCGCTCGGGCGCGGCATAGAGCAGCGTCAATTCGCCGCGCAGCATGCGCTTCTCGACTGCCGTCGCTTCTTCGCTGGTCAGGGTCGAGTTGAGAAAGGCCGCGCTGACACCGGCTTCATGCAAGGCACCCACCTGGTCATGCATCAGTGCGATCAACGGCGAGATCACCACCGTGGTGCCGTGACCGGCGCGCTGGCGCGCAATCGCCGGAATCTGGTAACACAGGGACTTGCCGCCGCCGGTGGGCATCAGCACCAGCGCGTCACCTCCGCCGATCACGTGGCTGATGATGGCTTGCTGCGGGCCACGAAAGTGCTCGTAACCGAACACCTCGTGCAGGATGTCGCGGCCCGGCTCGGCAGTGTGTGGGGGGGCAGCGGGAGACAGATCGGCCAGCATCAGTTGCGGATCAACGCCACGGCCGGAATCGCGGTGCAAAGCAAATTGGTCATGCCGCTATTGTCGGTGAGCCGGCGTCAGCCCGGCCACCGTGATCAGATCGTCCTCCAGCTGCGCCACCGACTCGAACCGAATGGCGCGCCAACCCAGCGCCAGCGCGGCGTCCACATTGGCTTGCAGGTCGTCAATGAAGACCGTCTGCGCCGGCTCCAGCGCATAACGCTGCTGCAACAACTGGTAGATGCCTGGCTCGGGCTTGGCCAAATGCACATCGCCGGAGAACACACCGCCCTCGAACCAACTCGCCAAGTCGTGCCGGCGCTCCAGCAGGCGCGCAAAACGAACCGGCATGTTGGAGAGGTAGTACAAGCGCACATCGGCGCGCTCGCGGCGGCGCTGGCACAGCCGCTCCAAGAGCGCAACGGTCGGCTGCACCGGCGTCAGATGCGCCTCAATACCCTCCAGCAGCGCCAACACGGCTTCGGATTGCAGACCCAGGCGCGCACTGGTGCGGCTGACCAGGTCGTGCTCGGCGATGGCGCCGCGGTCGAAACTTTGCCAGTCCGGATGGTGCAAGAAAGCGCGCACCAGCTCGCGCGCGGCTTGGGCACTGGTGGCCCGGTCAGCAAAGTGCGCCTGCATCAGCAGCTCGGGCTGCCAGCGGAACAAGACCGCGCCGAAGTCGAATACCAGGTTCATGAGCAAATCGGACGTGAAAGAGGCATCGTCATTGCGAGCGTATTACCGCTAAACACAGAAATGCATGGATCGCCACGGCCTGCGGCCTCGCGATGGATGCAGGTTCAGGGTCCGTGAGCGGTTCACCCCGGCTGGAGGCTCGCAATCACGCTTCGAGGTCCGTCAGGCGGGCCTCCCGGATCCGGCCGATCTCGCACGGACCTTGAAGCTGATGCCGTCATTGCGAGCGCAGCGCGGCAATCCATGCGTGCGCATCCGGGTCAGGTGGCCAGACGCTGCAACAGGCCACGTGTTGAGCCATCCAGACCCGTCGCTTCGGCTCCACCCAGCGCCGCCTCAATGCCCTTGGCCAGCACCTTGCCCAGTTCCACGCCCCACTGGTCAAAGCTGTTGATGCCCCAGATGGCGCCACTGACAAACACGCGGTGTTCCTGCAGCGCGATCAGCGCACCCAGGCTGGTGGGGGTGAGCTCATTCAGCAACAAAAAGGTGCTGGGTCGATTGCCTGGAAAGTGCCGGTGCCCACCCGCGTCGATCTGGCCCACCATCAGCGCCTGCGCCTGGGCCACCCCATTGGCCAGCAGCTTGTTGTGGTGTCCCGCCAAGGTGTGCCGAGGCGTCTTGACCGCGACGAACTCCACCGGCACCACCTCCGTGCCCTGGTGCAACATTTGAAAGTACGCGTGCTGCCCGTTGGTGCCGGGTTCGCCCCACAAGACCGGTGCGGTGTCGTAGGGCAGCGCCTGGCCAGCCATGTCCACGCGCTTGCCGTTGCTCTCCATCTCCAACTGCTGCAAGTAAGCCGGCAGGCGGCGCAGGGCGCTGTGATAGGGCGCGATGCTGCGGCTGGTGAAGCCGTGAAAGTTGCGGTACCAGACATCGAGCAGGCCCAGGCGCACCGGCAGGTTCTGCTCCAACGGCGCGCTGCAAAAGTGCTGGTCCATCTCAAACGCCCCGGCCAGCAAGTCACGAAAGCCCTGCGCGCCGATGGCGATGGCAATCGGCAAGCCAATGGCCGACCACATCGAATAACGACCACCGACCCAATCCCAGAAGCCAAAGGTGGTGCGGACGCCAAACGCCTGCGCCGCCGCCACATTGGTGGTCAGTGCACAGAAGTGCCGCGCCACATCGGTGCCGCCCTGCGCCTCGAACCAACGCTTGGCCGAGGCCGCGTTGGTCATGGTCTCGGTGGTGGTGAAGGTCTTGGAGGCGATCAGGAACAGCGTGCTGTGCGGCTGGACCCGGCGCAGCACGGCGGCCAGCTCATGGCCATCCACGTTGGAGACGAAGTGAAAACGTTTGCCCGGCGTCACGAATTCGTCCAGCGCCAGCACCGCCATTTGCGGGCCCAGGTCGGAGCCACCAATGCCGATGTTGACCACGTCGGTGATGGCCGCGTCGGCGCGCACCGTCTCGGCATAGGCCAGCATGGCAGCCAGCGTGGCGTGCACCTGTGTTAGCTCAGTTGCTACGCTATTGATATCAGAATGCGCTTGCTGGTGCTGGCCTGCAGCCGGATAACGCAGCAACCAATGCATCACCGCACGCTGTTCGGTGGCATTGATGGCCTGTCCCGCGAACATCGCATCGCGGTGCTGCAACAGCTCGCACTGGCGCGCCAGGTCGAACAGCAGCCGCTCGGTCGCGGCGTCGAGCAAGTTTTTCGACAAGTCGGCGAACACATGCGGGGCGTCTTGACTGAATGACTCGAAGCGCTGCGGGTCTTGCGCAAAGGCGGTACGCAGATCAAACGCATGGCCAGCGTCGGCAAACGCTTCTTGCAGGGCACCCCAAGCGGGGGTTTGGTCACAGCGAGGTCGAGGCATCTTAAGCCGCCAACATCAGTTGTTCCAACTTGATCGCATCGGCACAGAAGGCGCGAATGCCTTCGGCCAGTTTCTCGGTGGCCATGGCGTCTTCGTTGAGCGCCAAACGGAAGCTCGCCTCGTCATAACTCACGGCGGGCAGATTGAGCCCACGCGCCGCATTGGCATCGAGGCTGCACGCCAAGGGTGCTTCGGTCGCGGCCAGACTCGCCAGCAGCTCCGGGCTGATGGTCAGCAGGTCGCAACCTGCCAGCGCGGTGATCTGGCCGACGTTGCGAAAACTCGCCCCCATCACCTCGGTGGCAATACCGAACTTCTTGTAGTGGTTGTAGATCTGCCGCACCGACTTCACGCCGGGATCGTTGGCGCCCGCGCTGGCCGCTTCATCCCAGGCGGCGCCGGCCGACTTCTTGTACCAGTCGTAAATGCGCCCCACAAAGGGCGAGATCAGTTGCACCCTGGCCTGCCCGCAGGCCACCGCCTGGCAAAACGAGAACAGCAAGGTCAGGTTGGTGTGAATGCCACGGCGCTCCAACTGTGCGGCGGCCTGGATGCCTTCCCAAGTCGCGGCGACTTTGATCAGCACACGGTCCACATGGATGCCCTGCGCCTGGTACAGCTCGATCAGCCGCTCCGCGCGCGTCACGGTGGCGCTGGTGTTGAAGCTCAGGCGCGCGTCCACCTCGGTTGAGACACGTCCCGGAATGATCGACAGGATCTCGCAGCCAAAACGCACCAGCAGGCGGTCCATGATCTCGTCCAACGGGCGGCTGCGGTACTGGGCCACGGTACTGGCCAGCAGGGGCTGGTAGTCGGCCTTCTGCACCGCCTTGAGGATCAGCGACGGATTGGTGGTGGCGTCTTGCGGCTTGAACGCACCGAGCTGTTTGAAGTCGCCGGTGTCGGCCACCACGGTGGTGAATTGTTTGAGGGCGTCGAGTTGGTTCATCCGGCAATTATCCTGTGAGCGCCAACCCTTCAAGAACCAGATGGTTACAAGGCCCTGACCACCGATACCCCGTGGTCCGCCAACGTCAGCCCGACCTGCGCGCCCAGTGGCAACACGTGGGTCAGGTCTGGCGACACCACGAAGATGTTACCCAGAACGGTCTCGAAGCTGTACTCCAGAAAGCTGCCCAGGTAGGCCGATTTGCGCAGCACCCCGGCGATGCCACGGCCGTCGCGCTGGATGTGCCAGGCCTCGGGGCGCACCGCCACCTTGACCGCACCGGCTGCCACGGATTGACGCGGGGTGATCAGCAGGGGACCCAGTTGCACCCGCCCATCGGCCCCCGCCGTTCCGGGGAACAACATCGCCTCACCCATGAAGGCGGCCACAAACTCGCTCTGTGGGCGCTCGTACAAATCCTGCGGTGTGCCACGCTGGGCAATGTTGCCGTCATTCATCACCACGATCTGGTCGCTCACCGCCAGCGCCTCGCTCTGGTCATGGGTGACGTAGGCCACGGTCAGCTTCAGCCGCTGCTGCAGGGTGCGGATCTCTTCGCGCATCTCTCGGCGCAGACGCGCGTCCAGGTTGCTCAGCGGCTCGTCAAACAGCAGCACCGCCGGCTCCAGCACCAGCGAGCGCGCCAGCGCCACGCGTTGCTGTTGCCCACCCGAGAGCTCGCTGGGCAGTCGCTCGTCATAACCCACCAGCCCGACGTTATGCAGCGTTTCGCCGGCACGACGACGGGCCTCGGCCTTGACCACGCCCGACATCTTGAGGCCGTACATCACGTTCTCCACCACATTCATGTGCGGAAACAGCGCATAGCTCTGGAACATCATGCTCACGTTGCGCTGCGCCGGACCCAGCGTGGTCACGTCCCGGCCATCCATGATGACCTGGCCGCTGGTGGGCGACTCCAGCCCGGCGATCATGCGCAGCACGGTGGTCTTGCCACAACCGGAGGGACCGAGGATGGTGGTCAGTGTGCCCTTGGCGATCTCGAAGTCGATGCCCTTGACCACCAGCGGCGCCGAGCCGTCGGTGCCATAGCGCTTGGTGATGTGTTTGAATTCGACGCCGTGGTTCATGGTGACTTTGCGGGTGGAGGTTCAGGGTGACGCCAGCGCGTTGGCAGGGGCGGCCACGGCACGCCGCCCGAGCTTGCGTTCGCCCACCAAAAATTGGATTAGGGCGATTGCCAGCGACATCAGGATGATGAGCACCGTGCAGTAGGCCAGTGCCACGCCATAGTCGCCATTGCCGACGCGTCCAATGATGTAGGTGGTGGCGAGTTCGTTCTCTGCCGTCACCAGGAAGATCACCGCGCTGACCGTGGTCATGGCGCGCACAAAGCTGTACACCAGCGCCGCCACCAGGGCGGGTTTGAGCAGGGGCAAGACCACGTGAAGCAGGGTCTGTGCGGTGGAGGCGCGCAGCATCAGCGAGGCTTCGTCCAGCGACTTGTCCAACTGCTTGAAGGCGGCGGTGCCAGCCCGCACGCCCACCGGCAGGTTTCGAAACATGAAGCACAAGACAATGATCAGCCCGGTACCAGTCAGTTCGACCGGCGGCACGTTAAAGGCCAGGATGTAGCTCACCCCCAGCACCGTGCCCGGTATGGCAAACGCCAGCAGGGCGACAAACTCGAACGCAGAGCGACCCCGAAACTCGGTGCGCGCCAGCAGGTAGGCAATCATCAATCCGGTGGCGGCCGTCATGGGTGCCGATAGTCCCGCCAGCTTGACGGTGGTGAACAGCGAATTCCAGGCGGTGCCCGCCCACACCAGGCCGAACTGTCCCCACTCCAGAGCGAACGCGGTCTTGAAGTGCTGCAGGGTAGGTGTGTAGTCGCGGCCCCAGGTTTGCACAAAGCCGCCAGCAAACGCAAACAGGTAAACCACCACAGTGAAGGCGAGCCAGGGGTAGACCACGGCGTTCAAGCTTCGGCGCACGCCGTCAGGCAGCGTCATGGCAATGCCGGCATCACCCTTGCCGCTGACGGTGGTGAAACTCTGGCGCCCCAGCAAGCCACGCTGCACCGCGAACACCAGCAGGGCGAACAGCGTCAGGATCCAGGCCAGCGAAGCGGCGCGGCCCTGGTCGTACTGCGCACCGACAATGGCAAAGAAGATGTCGGTTGACAAGACCGAGAACTGCCCGCCGACCACCACCGGGTTGCCAAAGTCGGCCATGCTCTCGATGAAACCGACCAAAAAGGCGTTGGCCAGCCCTGGCTTGAGCAAGGGCACAGTGATGCTGAAGAAGGCCTGTGTGCGGTTGGCGCGCAGGGTTTGCGCCGCCTCTTCCAGACTGGGCGCCACCCCCTGCACCACGCCGCGCATGATCATGAACGCAATGGGCGTGAAGGCAAACAACTGAGCGATCCAGACCCCGAGCGCACCGTAGAACCAACGCGTCGGCTCGATGCCAAAGGCGTACTCCAGAGCCTGGTTGACGACACCGGCGCGGCCGAACAACAGAATCAAGCCGAGCCCAACCACAAAGGGCGGCGTGATGATTGGCAACAGGGCGATCACGCGCAAAGGCGTCTGGATACGAGCCGCCACGGACGTGGCTGCGCTGCGCTCGGCCAACAGCGCCATCATGGTGCCCAGCACGGTGGTGCCCGTGGCCGTGGCCAGCGCCAGAAACAGCGTGTTCCAGGCAACCCCGCAGCGCACGCCGCCAGCCAGGCAGCCCAGTCCCCAGACCCGCTCGTTGCCAACGCGTTCGGCCAGCGCGGTCAGGGACCAGTGCCCGGCCTCGTCCAGGAAGGCGCCGTGCAGCGCCTTGGTTACCGGAAACGCGATGAACAGCAGCAGCAGCACCGAGCACCCCACTACCGCCGAGGCGATGAACAGATCGCCCTTGAAGTAGCCACGCCGCGCCACCCCCGCGGCGCCGATCATCACCAGCGACAACAGCACGACGAAGGCGCCGATGCCAATCCCAAACTGATTGCTGGCCAGCTCACCAAACTGTGTGTTGAACAACGCCAACGACCAGCCCTTGGCGCCAATCAGGAAGCCACTGGCAAGCAGCCCTCCAAAACCGACCAGCCCGCCCATCAGGAACCAGGCGCCTTGCGCCTTGCCTGCGGGCAGCACCAAACCGACCGCGGCGATCACCAAGCCCAGCAAACCCACCAACAGCCAACTGCGCCCATGCAGCACGACTTGCAGCAAGCCGTTGGCGGTCTCGGGGCCACCCAGGACTTGCGACAGCACGCTGTACCAGGCGGTGTCCTGAATGGCATACCAGGGCAACAGCAGATAGCCCAGCAGGCCCGTGACGAGCCACAGCACAGCTGCCTGATTGGGGCGCTTGTTCACGCGCGGGGACGCCAGTTAGCGCGGCAGCGAATTGACGTCCTTCTCCCACTTGGCGATCAGCCGGCGGCGCTCGGTCGAGGCACCGTACTTGGCGTAGTCGTAGTTGATGAATTTGATGGCCTTGAAGTCCGGCACGCGGGGGTCCACCTTGGCGGCCTTGTTGGAGGGCAACTGGAATTGCTTGGCGGCGGCTGCCATTTCCTGCGCGGCGGGCGTCAGCGCCCACTCGTAGAACTTCTTGGCAGCCTCCAGATTGCGCGCGCCCTTGATGATGCTCATGGAGCCGATCTCGGCGCCAGTACCCTCGCCGGGGGTGATGGTTTCCACCGGAAAGCCGTTCATCTTCTCGCCCGGGCCGTCATGCACAAAGCTGATCGACACCGCCGTCTCGCCGCGGGCCACCGCCTTGATCGGGCCGGTGCCCGAGCGTGTGTACTGGCTGATGTTCTTGTGCAGGCGCTTGAGGTAGTCAAAGGCCTTGTCCTCGCCCATCAGTTGCACCAGCGTGGCGACCATGGTGTAAGCGGTGCCACTGGAGCCGGGGTTGGCCACCTGGATGTCGCCTTTGTACTCGGGCTTGAGCAAGTCGGCCCAGGACTTGGGCACCGCCAGCTTCTTCTTGGCCAGCAATTCCGGGTTGTAACCAAAACCCAAGGGGCCGGAATAGATGCCCACCGTTTTGTAGCCGGCCTGCTGCGCCTGCTGCTGCGCCCAGCCATGCAACTGCGGCAGGCTGGGTGATTTGTACTCCAGCGACAGGCCCTGTTCGGCGGCCTGCAAATGCGGGTCACCGGTACCGCCAAACCAGATGTCGGTCTTGGGGTTGTCTTTCTCGGCAATCAGCTGGGCCAGCGCCTCGCCCGAGCCTTTCATGCTGACATTGATCTTGGTGCCGGTGGTGCGCGCGTACACCGTGCCCAACATGTTGCACCACTCGGCCTGCACCGAACAGATGATGTTGACCTGGCCCTGCGCCCACGCGTTGACTGACAACACCGCCGCCGCCGCGACCGCCCAAAGTTTGTTCATTACCTGCCACTCCTGTTGGACCCGGCGCTTGCACGCTGGGTAATTTGATTACCGCTCGAGCGTAGCCGCGATGAGTCACAGTTAGGAACACGCTAGGAGAAATCACAGCGGCACAGAATGCCGCCGCGCCCGCAGAACCCACCTGCGGCGCTGAACACGCCTTGAAGTGATAGGCTGCGGTGAGAATAAAGCCGTTACATTACTTCCTCAATTTTATGTAACCAGCTTCTTTTATGTCTTTTGACCTCGTTCTCTTCGGCGGCACCGGCGACCTGGCCTGGCGCAAACTGATGCCGGCCTTGTTTCAAGCGTTTCGCCACGGTACCTTGCCAGCGGGCGGGCGCATTGTGGGGGTAGGGCGCGACGACCTCAGCGCCGAGCAGTACCGCGCGCTGATTCGCTCACGCTTTGACGGTGTGGACCTGGCAAAGCGCCCCGGCGACGGTGAGTTCGAACGTTTTGCCGCCCTGCTGGACTTTGTGCGCATGGACCTGTCCAAGCCCGAGGACTACGCCAAACTGGTGGACGCCCTGGCGCAGCGCCATGCCGACACCGTGGTGATGTACGTCGCCACCGCACCCGCCCTGTTCACCACCGTGTGCGAGCAGCTCGCCGCGGCCGGACTCAACACCGCCAACACCCGCATCGTGCTGGAAAAGCCGCTGGGGCACGACCTGGCCTCCAACCGTGCCATCAACGCCACGGTGCGCCAGGTGTTTGGCGAAAAGCAGGTGTTCCGCATCGACCACTACCTGGGCAAGCCGGCGGTGCAAAACCTGTTTGCGCTGCGCTTTGGCAACGCCTTGTTCGAGCCGCTGTGGCGGCGCGAGCATATCGCCAACATCCAGATCACGATCGCCGAAGACATTGGCGTGGAAAAGCGCGGCGCGTTCTACGAGACCACCGGCGCGCTGCGCGACATGGTGCAGAACCACGCGCTGCAGCTGTTGTGCGCGATTGGGATGGAGCCGCCGATCAACTCGCACGCCGACGCCATCCGCGACGAAAAACTCAAGGTGCTGCGCTCATTGGCCCCCTGGACGGCCGAAACGCTCAAGCAGGACGTGATTCGCGGCCAGTATGCGGCCGGCAACATCGGTGCCACGGCGGTCAGCGCCTACCGCGCCGAGCCCGGCGTGCAGCCGCAAAGCCAGACCGAGACCTTTGTCGCCCTGCGCACCGAGATTGCCAACTGGCGCTGGGCCGGCGTGCCTTTCTACATCCGCACCGGCAAACGGCTGGCCGGGCGCGATGCACGCATCGTGGTCAACTTCCGGCCCACGCCGCATGCCATTTTCAACTCCAATATTGGTGTGGCTAACCGGCTGGTGATCAACCTGCAGCCCAAGGACGGGCTGGAGCTTCATCTGCTGGCGCAGGGCCAGGACAACCGGCGTAATTCCAACACCCTGGCGCCGGTGCAGCTCGACCTCGACTTCGACAAGCGCTTTGGCGCAGAGCGGGTGGGCGCCTACGAGCGGCTGCTGCTCGACGTGATCGACGGCCGGCTGAACCTGTTCGTGCGCAGCGACGAGCAGGAAGAAGCCTGGCGCTGGGTCGAGCCGATTCTGGAGCACTGGAAAAACGACCCACAAGGCCCGCGTCCGTATGCCGCCGGAACCTGGGGGCCCAGCGCGTCGAGCGCCATGATTGCGCGCGATGGGTTTTGCTGGAGCGAAGAGAGTTAAGCCGCCATGGCACCGGAATGCGTCATGCGGGGCGGATCGCGGGACGGGAGCCACGCCCCGATCTTGAATAGTAAGCAGCTCAACCGGAGAAGCCATGTTAGACCGAATCAAAGCCTCCTTGCCGTCATTGGCCCCGGCGGAGCAGCGCGTGGGCAAATTGGTGCTGAGCGACCCACGTCTGTTTGCCAACCTGCCTGTGAGCGAGTTGGCCGACCGCGCGCACGTGAGCAAGCCCACGGTGGTGCGCTTTTGCCGCAGCGTGGGCTACGACGGCCTGACCGACTTCAAGCTCAAGCTGGCGGGCAGCGTCAGCGAGGGCGTGCCCTTCATCCACCGCAGCGTGGACAGTGACGACAAGACCAACGACATCATGGTCAAGGTGATTGACAACACCGTGGCGGCCTTCCTGAAGTACCGCAACGACGCCAGCACCGTCGCCATCGAAAGGGCCGTGGTGGCACTGGTGCAGGCCTACCACGACGGCCGGCGCATCGAATTTTTTGGCGTGGGCAACTCCGGCTTTGTGGCGCAGGACGCGCAGCACAAGTTCTTTCGCATGGGCATCCACACAGTAGCCTACAGTGACGGCCACATGCAGGTGATGAGTGCCTCGATCCTCAAACCCGGCGACTGTGTGGTGGTGGTCTCCAATTCCGGGCGCACGCGCGACCTGATGGACGCGGTGGACATCGCGCGCAAGAACGGCGCCACCACCATTGTCATCACCGCCAGCGGCTCGCCCCTGGCCGCCGCCGGCCACATCCACCTGGCCGCCGACCACCCAGAAGGCTACGACCGCTACAGCCCCATGGTGTCGCGCCTCTTGCACCTGATGATCATCGACGTGCTGGCCACCTGCGTGGCCCTGCGCATTGGCAGCGAGACCTTGCTGCCAATGTTCAAGGAGATGAAGAACAACTTGCGCAGCAAGCGGTATGCGTAGATACGGCGCTACGGTTGGTCGAAACGAACCGTGTTGCGACCGGCCACCTTCGCTTGGTACATGGCCGCATCGGCGGCCCTGAAGACCTCATCCTGTCCCGCCGTGTCGGGTCCGAGCAGAGCCACGCCGATACTGGCCGAACAACGGTGTTCAACCTGTTTCACAGGCCCGGCTTGGTCTACTTGACTCAGCCTATAGGGTTCGGCCAGTGCGCAGCGGATCTTCTCGGCAATCGTGGCAGCTTGTTCGCGTGATTCGACTGCGCCACTGCTCAATTCGCCCAACAGCACCACGAACTCGTCACCGCCAAAGCGCGCCACCGTATCTGACTGACGGACCGCCGCCAGCAAGCGCCTGGACACCTCGACCAACAACAAGTCCCCGCAGGCGTGGCCGTGCGTGTCATTGAGCAACTTGAAGCGATCCAAATCCAGCACCATCAAGGCACCCAAGGACGCACCACGGCGACTGGCCAGCAACACCTGGTTCAGGCGGTCGCCCAGCAGGCGACGGTTGGGTAACTGGGTGAGCGGGTCGTAGAAGGCCAATTGCCGAATCTGGTCTTCCAACTGCTTGCGTTTGGTGATGTCCCGATTGATGCCGTGAAACCCGGTGATGGCACCGCTGGCATCACGCTCCGGGGTGGAAAACACCTCTACCCACAGCACCCGGTCATCCTTGCACCGATGCTGCGCCTCGAACGCAACCATGCCAGTCTGAATTCCCTGCGACTCACTCTCGCGTCGTTGCCTCATCTTCTCGGTGATGGTGGCCACTCCCTCTTCGGTAAACATCTCGTAAACATGGTGGCCCAGGACCTCATCGGCGCGGTAGCCGCGCATTCTCTCGTCAGCCGGACTGATATAGACGAAACGGTTGTTGTGATCGGTCCGCCAGATCACATCACTCACGTCTTCAGTTAACAGGCGGTAGTGCGCTTCGCCGTCGCGCAGGCTTGCAATCGCCGCATTGCGCTCTATGGCGATGCTGGCCAGGCGGGCGGTCTGCGCCATCAATTCCAGGTCCGAAGGCGTGGGTGCCTGGGCAGCGCGGTGGTAGATGGAAAAAGTCCCCAGCACGCGCCCCGATGCGGAACAAATCGGCTGCGTCCAGCATGCGCCCAAACCAGCGCGACGCGCCAGTTCGTGCTGGCCGGGCCAACTCGGATCACTTGCCAGATCCTGCACCACCACGCGCTGCCCGCTCGCCGCCGCCACGGCACAACAGGACACCCGCGATCCGACTTCAATCAATTCTGTCGCCTGGTTGTAGAAGCCCGGCAAGCTCGGTGCAAACGCCTTGGTAAGGTAACGTCCTTCGCCATCGGCCAATCGAATGCTGCACAACATCCGTGCGTGGATTCGCTCAATGCCTCGCACGATGGCACTCAAGATGGTGGACAGCGCATCCCCATTGGCGAGCAACTCCAGCACTTCACTGCGGAACTGCTCATACTGCTGCGCGTGTTTGCGCTCGGTGACGTCCGTGTAGCTGGTCACAAAACCACCGCTGGGGATCGGCATGCCCCGCACTTCCAGCCATTGCCCGTTCGGTCGCTGGCGCTCCAAGCAGTGGGCCTGCACATTCGTGGTCCGCTCAATAACGGTCTTCACGTGCTGCTCGGGGTCGCCAGGTCCGTATTCACCGCGTTCAGCGTTGAAACGAGCGAGGTCTTGCAGGTGTGCCCAACCCTTGGCAAAAAGCTCGGGCGGGAAACCCAGCAAGGTCATGAACTGGTCATTGTGGGCGCTCAAGCGCAGCTCGGTGTCACACAGGGAAATCGCGCCAGGGAAGTTGTCGATGATGGTCTTCATCACGTCGCGTTGGCGCGCCAAAGTGTCCGCGTCAGCCGACGTCTGCATAGTGGCGCTGGCGGCTGCGCCCTCGCCAGAGTCTGCAGCCTCTGGCGATGTCCCCTGCGTGGCGCTCTGACCACTGAGTGGATTCTTCTGCA
>JADKEH010000021.1 GCA_016718155.1 Candidatus Rhodoferax randersensis
CCACCGGTAGCGGTGGACAGGCCCGCCACGTTCAGCGTGTCGTTTCCTTGACCACCACCCACGCCAGCCACGGCTTTGCCGGTGCCGGAGACGGTGCGAACGTTTTCGAAATTGCTGAAGGCCGAGGTGCTGTCGTCGGCGGTAGCGCCGTCGCCAGTCAGGTCAACCGTCACGTGACCAGCACCACCGTTGTTCAAGCTCACCACGCCGCCGGAGACGGTGTAGTTGTCGAGCGTGACGGTAAAGCGAGTTGCGCCAGTGTTGAAGTCACCTTGGTTGTACTGCAGCGTGTCATCGAACAGGCCGCTGGCCAGAGCCGTGCCGGATTCTGTTTGAGCGATCAGCGTGATGCTGGAGATAACCTTGCCAGCCAGGGTGGGGTCAGCCAACAGCGACTGGGCAGATGCGGGGTTAGCCGCTTCCCAGACGTTCCAGGTGATGACACGCGCTTCAGCCTCGCCCAGCACTTGCACGGCGTAGTAGTTCTTGCCGCCGTCCATGGTGTCGACGCCACGCGAGCCGTGCACGCGGTCATCACCGGTCAGGCCGTTGATAACGTCAGCGCCAGCGCCGCCGATCAAGAAGTCATCGCCATGCGCGGAGAAGTTGACCAACATCAGGGGAGAGTTGGGCGCCGTGTTTTGAGCGAAGCCAGCCAGATCGTTAACACCACCGTCAACCAGATCAGCGATGGTGCCCGTGATGGTGCCGCCAGTCAGGTTGTTGGCAGTCTGCAACAAGGCTTGGTTGACGTTGGTGTCGCCAACGAACAAGACATTGTTGGTGTCAAAGTTCTTGCCAGCGCCGTCCAGGTTGCGGGCGTCGAAATTCAACAGGTGCACTTCGTGCTGCGACATGTTGACAATCTCCACGCTTGCTGGCTCGCCGCCAGACAGGTTTTGCAGCGTGACAGTGGGTGTGACCATGAACACGGTGTCTTCGCCGTTGTAGTCGACCTGCGTCAGGGTGATGGTGCTGCCTGCGAAGGCGGCACCAACTTGACCGGCGGCCGAGTCGTTGTCCATGAAGGAGTTGATGAACGCGGTGTAGCGAGTCAGGAACGCGGTCTGGATAGCGGCTTGGGTCGCACCGGAAGCGGTGTCTTCGCCAGCGATACTGTTGCCGTCCAGGTCCACACCCACTTGCAGGGTGTAGGTGACCGCGTTCACCGTCGTCGTGACGATGTCTTGCGTGGTCAGGTTAGTGTAGGTGACATCGTAGCTTTGGTCTTCGGCCAAGCGGGTGCCGTCAGCCTGGAAGCTGATCACCAAGTCTTCAGCGTAAGCGTCGGTACCCAGAGACACTGCAGAGCCCAGAACTGCGTCGTCGTCGGTCATCTCGCCGTCTGCACGGTCCTCGTACGAACGATAGATCAAGCGGTCTTGCGTCTGCGTGACAGCGGGGCCGCCCACAGCTTGGTTCCAAGTCAGGGTACCGGCCGGTGGGGTGACGTTGCCAACCCATGTGTAGCCAACCGACACGAAGGTCTTGCCAGCGGGGTCGGTGATGGTGATGGTCTTGTCGGCATTGAGCACAGCCTCCAGCGCGGTCAGCGCGGGGTTGGCATCCAACGCGGCATTCAGGCCAGCCACGAATTGGTCGTAAGTGCCTTGCACGCCAGCGGTCAGTGCCACGGTGTAGCTGACGCCATCGAGCTTGAAAGCCACGCCATTGACAGGGAAGCCAGTCAGGTCAGCGGGGTGTGCGGTGTCAACCAGAGTCAAGGTCAACTTGGAGTTGGCCGTGATGGCTGCCGACACTTGACCGAAGTCTTGCACGAAGGTGCCACCAGCGCCGGTGACAGCGTTGTAGCCGTCCCACAAGTTGTCACCGTTGACATCGGCCTGGCGGTGGATCACGTCCACGCCGTCGCCGATGTTGGTGATGCCGTCCAGGGTGCCGAACACGAAGTCGTCATCGCCTTCGCCACCGGACAACTTGTCGCGACCATCTGCGGTCACAGCGCCAGTTTCGTCGGTGGTCAGCGTGCCGCCGCGACGGCCTTCCAGCACGTCGGTGCCATTGCTGGCGTACAGGATGTTGACACCGTCAGTACCACGCAGGTCCAGGCTCGTCGTGAAGCGTTGGAAGTTTTGTTGGTTGTCAAACACCAACTCAGGGGTGTTGCTGCCAGCAGCGGCGAAGTCAACCGCGCCCAAGCCGGTTGCAATCACGTTTTCCATGTCTTGCACTTGCACACGGCCTGCACCAGCATAGTTGGTCTGGTCTGCCGTGTAGCTCGCCACAGTACCACCCGCATCCGCACCACCGTAGCCAGAGAAGTTGTCAACGCCGCCATTCTTGCCGACACCGAGGTCGAAGCGCAGGATGCCGTCAGTGGCCATCACGGCTGCCGTGCTGGTGCCCAGGCTCATGTTGGTCAGCCACAGCGTGTCGGTTGCAGCGTCGTCAACGTCGATCGTCGCGCCGCCTTCGATAATGCCGGCATCGGCTTCGAACACGATATTGTCGCCACCAGCGCCACCAATCAACTCATCGCGGCCATCATTGACGATGGTCAGCATGTTGGGGTTGATCAGTTGCTGAGCAATGGTTGTGCCATTGGCCAGGTAGCTCTTGAGGTTGCCGCCCATCAGCAAGTCGTTGCCGTCGTTGCCACGGACCACGTCATTGTCAAAACCGCCGATGATCTTGTTGGCGACGTTGGAGCCTTCGATCAGCAACTGAGCTGAAGAACCGATGCCATTGTTGGCCGTACCGTCCGCAGTAACTGCGCCGGTGTCGTTCATGCCACGGCCACCGAGGTGGACGCTTAGGTTCTTCAAGAAACCATACAGGTTGCCCGATGCATCAACGTTTTCGATGTCGCGCAGGGTACCGACCGTCTGGCCGGAACGGGACTGAATGGCGCCAGTCAACTGGATGTTGCCGGCAACTTCTTGTGCCAGCACTGCGGCACCGCCAGCGCCTGCTGCGGCGGTCGGATCAAGAATCGTGTCGTCGCGCAGGACAATGGTGTAGGGCTCGTCGTCGTCAGAACCTTCGAACAACAACCAGTCAGAATCTTGCGGAGTCTGCGTGGTGCCAGCAGAGTTGGTGTCGGAGGTTACGCCACCGTCGATGGACACACGGGAGCCGTCAGTGTTATCCAAAGCGGACAACTCGACGAAGAAGAAGTCGGCATTGCGGCCGCCAGACAGCGAGTCAGCAATACCAGCGGCGCGCGTTGCAGCCACGCCACCAGCCGCCATGAAGTCGTTGCCGATACCACCAAAGGCAGTGTCACCACCCAGGCCGCCCAAGAAAATGTTGCCGTTGGTGGCCCTACCGTCGCCGCCCCAGCCCGTGCCGTCGTAACGGATGTCACCCAGGAAGTTGTCAACCCGGTTGCCTTCGTTCAAGCGGTCGCGCGAGTAGGCGTCGACGATTTCGAACTTGTTGTCGGTGGGGTGGCTGGTGAGGGCCGAATTGGCACCCAGGGGGTAGTTGTTTTCGTTGCCGTCGTTGGCAATGGTGCCATTGCCGTTCAGGTCCAGGCCACGGATTTGCTTGAGCATGTCCGTGAAATCGATGCGAACGTCTTGGTCGCCAGTGAGGCGCATGACATCAGCACCAGCAGCGGTGGCCGCAGTCAGGGTGAAATAGGTGCCAGTCAGGTCTGGGGTAAAGACGAACGGCGTAGGCACCGAGTTGGCCTCAACACTGGAGTGGGCGTAGGCCTGTGCCAAACCACCGTTCCAGTTGCTGGCGGCGGTACCGTAGGTGGCGACCAGGGTTGGGTCTGTGCTGTTGGGGATGTTGGAGAGGAGGGCGCCCAGGTTCAAGATGACTTGGCCGCGCGCGTTGGCGTTGAGTGCGAAGACTTGTGTCAGCGCGGTTTGCAGGTCGGCATTGGGCGCCAGGCCCATGTTCGTCATCACCAGGGCCGACAGATCGGCATTGCTCATGCTGCTGGAGACCATGCCGTTGGCGTAGGCGCTTGTGCCCAAGGCCGCAGTGGCGACTTCAGTGATGAAGACTTGGTTGGATGGCGCGTAACCCTTTAGGGCTGCGTTGATAGTAAGGACTGCGGTAGTGTAAGCAGTAGCGGGCATGTGAACTTCCTCTTTACGTTAATTAGGATGGAAACCAGTTTCGAATCGGGACCCGACAGCTTGAAGACTCTTACAAGATTTCAAGCAACCGAGCCCACTCCAGTGCAAGTTTGCCGTGGGGATTATCACACAGGGTGCATAGGCTGCAACCCGGGGATTACCAACTCCACCGCCAACTTAGCAGCAAATGTAGATGAAGTGGTACAGGTCTACAAGTGACCCGGATCACACGCTTTTGCAATTGCCCTGGGGTCATCGGGCAGTGGAAAAAGTCATATAAGGGCCTGTACTTTGGACTTGAAAAGGGTTGATATTTGACTTCTGGCGGGTCGCTTCGAGCCCCAAAACCATGAAACTGGAGCGTGTGAGCGCATGCTGATACTCCAGGCGACCACTGCGGCGCTCCATGGAATGTGTGCGCCCACTCTCCTTGCACAAAATTGGTTTTGA
Source organism: Candidatus Rhodoferax randersensis (assembly GCA_016718155.1). Lineage (GTDB taxonomy): Bacteria > Pseudomonadota > Gammaproteobacteria > Burkholderiales > Burkholderiaceae_C > Rhodoferax_D > Rhodoferax_D randersensis. Next base: position 4,506 of record JADKEH010000021.1, read on the forward strand.
CCGCCGCCAGCGCTATCGGACCGGTGTAGCGCCCGAACAACAAACGACTGTTATCGTGATAGTGCGTGCCTGAACGGGCTGTACTTACATCAACACTACGGTAATTCGCGCCCTGGCAGGAGCCGTCGGTTTGAAAGGGCCGGTTGCCAGCGCACACGCCGCGCTCGCCCGCTTGGCACGGCTCACTCCACAGTCAAAACAAGGCGCTTACCCAGCACGGCGGCCGCCATTTGAAGCTGGTCAAACTTGGAAGCATGGCGCAGGTCAAACAAGCGATCAACCTGCGGCACATGCCAGTTCAGGCGGCGTGCCAACTCGGCTTTGCGGATGCCTTGCTCCATCATGGCGTGGTACACACCCAGCTTGCCACACTCCAAGGCGCTGGGGCGCACCGTCTTTTGCCCACGTTTGGGTTTGCTGGGGGTAGGCAACTGTTTGCGGTCGTCCACGTAGAACGACAGGGCGGTTTCGAGCGCATCGACGGCATAGAACAATGCCTCGGCTTCGTCCTCGCCTTGGGTGATGGCCTCGGGCACATCGGGGAAAGTCACCACAAACCCGCCTTCGGGTTGCGCCTCAAGGATCACGGGATAGTCCAACATGGTTCATTTTCCTTTTAAGCCGAGTTGCCTCTTGATGCCCTCGACCGTGCCGGTCTTCAGGTCCGCGCTGTGCATAGGCATCACCGTTTGTTTGTCCCCAAGATAGAGCTTGATATGTGAACCCTTGGCCGGGCCAAAGGTGACACCCTGTTTGGAGAGCCAGCGTTTGAATTCTTGAGGTTTCACGGGTTAAATTATAAACATATGTGTTGTGTTTGCGGGATGATTCGCGCCGTGCTAGCATGATGCCTATTGCTTGTTCCCATGGGAGATAGGAATGGAGACTGTTAGCGTCAGTGAACTCAAAAATAACCCCAGCGAGGCCTTGCGCATGGCGCGGCAGGATGTGGTGGTGGTCATGAATCGGCACAAGCCCGATGCGCTGATGGTGGGAATCGAGTCCGTTGGCGTACTCGGCACCAAAGGCGTACGGCCTGCTCTGGCCACCGCGTTGTTTCGCGATGGCCATTTGTCGTTGGCGCGGGCGGCTGGCCTGGCAGAGATGTCCGTGTCGCAGTTCGTGTCGCATGTGTCACGCCTTGGCATCGCCGTTATTAACCTGACGCTACGCAGGCGCACCAGGATATGGACACGCTTGACGAGTGGCTCGCCTCGTCCTGACAGACGCCAGCCCGCTAATTGGGCTGGCGCGGGTGGATGGTCTGTGCTGGCTGGCGCCGTTGTTTGGCGTGGTCTGGATGCCCCTGGAACTGCGGCACGAGGTTTTGACTGGGTGCGGGGCACCGGATGAGAAAGCCATTGCTGTGGCCGTCGAAATGGGCTGGCTACGGGTTTGCGGCCCAACACCCACGGTGCCTGAGTTGCCCGAACTCGATGAAGGCGAGTCCGCGTGCATTCGGATCGCGCTGGCGCACGAATCCGACAGTTTGCTGCTGATGGACGAGCGAGCCGGGCGCGCCATTGCGATGGAACATGGTTTGCGGGTTGCCGGCACCGCAGCCGTGATCGGCATGGCCCGTTTGAAGGGGTTGATTCCCAGCGCCCGCGTGGCGTTTGCCCGCTTGCACAGCTCGGACTTCAGAATCTCCGCCCAGGTGATCGAAGCGGTGCTGAGCAGGGTTGGAGAGTGAGGCCTATCGCTGAAAGCTCACCAGGCGGTGCGAAAGGTCATGTAAGGGCCTGCGCTTTGGACCTGAAAAAGGTCGATGGTTGACTTCTGACGGGTGGCCTCAAGCCCCATGACCACTGCACTGTGACGGGTAATCGGGTGCTGGTATTCGAGGCGCATGCTGTGTCGCCGCATTAAACGTGTGCGCCCACTCTCCAAGAAAGGGCTGAATCCTTTGGAATCCTGATAGTAGTTTGTCTCAAAATCCGCCGTGATGGCGCCCTGTCCCAGCGCTTCAAATGCGGTTTTGTGCAGCGAAGTGAGCGCCGACAAGGGCAAGAACCCGGCCGCGCGCAGACTGAATTGATTTTGATCGCCGCCCGAGCGCTCGGGATTGTCAGCGACGTCACGCCCGGCTTTTAGTCCCAGTAGCCACTGCGAGCCCTGGGGTGGCTCACACGACAAACTGCCCATTAAACCGGTGTAGCGCCCAGACAACAGTCGGCTGTTGTCGTAATAACGCGCCTGTAGGTCAACACCCACGCGTGTGCGGCAGGCCGCCGCCCAGCCCTGGTGCCAAGCCAGAGCGATGCCCCCAGACAAAGACAGGGAGGCAAATTGAGTGCCGGAGCGAGCAGTCAGCGCCGAGCCCGCCACACTTATATAGTGTCCCCAGCTTGCCAGCCCAGAACCATTGCTGGGGCCGGCAGGCGGTTTGCTTCGCTCCAGCGCCAGGTCAAGCTGGTTGGCGCCTGCCAGGGGTTCCACCCTGCTATGGCGGTTGCGCAGGCTGGCGGTGAGGTCCCAGCGCGCGCCGTTGGGCTCCAGGCGGCGCAGCTCGAACTGCGCGTCGGTTCGGTAATACTGCCCGGCATGGGGCAGCAGGGCGCCCTCGGTGTCCCAGCGAATATCGCCGCCCGGCAGGCCGGTCAGCGTCAGACCGGTGAGGTTGGGGGCGCTCAACAAGTTGCTGTCGTAGCCCCATCGGGCATTGAGCGTCCAGCGGGTTTGCAGTACGGGCGTGTTCTGCAGGGCTCGTTGTTGCTCCAGGGCTCGGCGCAGGTTGACCGGCATCGTGGTGTCCGCCAACAGGGAATCGAGCAAGGCCTCGGCAGCCCGGTTGTCGCCAATCCCCGCCAACGCTACGACATAACTTAGCTGCGCACCTTTTAGGCCAGGGTTGAGCATCAAGGCGCGCTCCAGGTGCTCGCCGGCCTCCTGGTAGCGGCCATGTTGGTTGAGCAGGTCACCCAAGCCCGCCAGAAAGGTAGCGTCGTTCTGGCAAGCGCCCAAGGCCGCCAACCAATCGTCAGGCGAGTTGTTGACCATGGGCGAGCGCGTCAACGCGGGGTAGGCCGCGCAGGGTTGATCCTCTACCGCGAATGCCACACCCGGAGCGATGAGCCCCGACAGCGCTAAGGCAAGCAACAAGCCCCGATGCAGGATACGGTCAGTGGATGGCGTGTTCGGGACTGAGGGGATAGGCATAAACGTGGTGCGGGGCCCGCATGCCGTCGAGCATGAAGAAGCCCATGGATTCCAGCCCGACGCCGCCAACCTGGCCGGCAAGGCCTTCACCAACGAGGATAGGATGGGCAAGCTCGGCCGTCATTTCGACCAGCCGGCTGGCAATGGTAACCGTGCGCCCCATCACCATGTGGGTGCGCCGGCTGGCCAGGCCAAAAGACCCCGCCATGGCGAGACCGGTTTCAACGCCCAGGCCCAAGGACAGTGGCTCCAGCCCGGCGGGCGCTGGGTCTGGCAGCACGCCCTGCATGGCCGCCAACAAGGCGACCGCGGCGTCCAACGCGCGTTGTGCATGGTAGGCGGGGCTGACACCACCCTTGTCGTCATGGCCGTTAATGTCGGGCGTGGGGTCGCCGTTCCAGACCGCAATGATGGCGTCGCCCTGGAATGCCTCGATCACACCGCCGTGGGCCTCGACCACGCGCGCGGCGGTGGAAAAGAAGGCGTGCAACACCGCCGCCGCCTCCTCTGGTGGGCGCGCTTCGCAGTAGGCCGAGAAGTTGCGTATGTCTGCAAACATTACCGACACTTGCTTGGTGCTGGCTTTGATGGCACTGGTGGGCGGCTGCAACGCCAGGGATGCGGCCACCGGCGCGGGCAGGTAACTGGAAAGGTGGGTGTACAGGCGGTCACGGTCAATGCGGCTCTTGGCGTGCTCGACAACGCCCATCACCGAGCCAGCCACAAAGATCAGTACAGCCGGCGCAGCCCAACCGATCCAGAGCGCGTGCTGGAGCAACAGAAACGCGTGAGCAGCCCACAAGACGCCGGCCCAAGCCAAGGCACTGACCGGCAACAAATAGACCGGGAAGCGGCGACGGTACAGGCTAAGGCCCACCAAAGTGAGGACTCCGATCAACGCGGCAACGGCTTGTACCGCGGGCGTGGCCCGTGGCGTGTAGGGCGTGCGGCCATCAATCAGCGCGGTGATGATCTGGGCATGCACCTGCAAACCGGCACTGGTGCCGCCGTAGGGCGTGGCGATGGAGTCGTTTAGCCCAAAGGCGGTAGCGCCCACCAGTACCCATGCGTTTTTCATAAGGTCGCCCGGCACACGCCCGGCCAACACGTCGCTGGCGGCGATGCTGACAATGCTCTCGGGGTGCAGGCGCCAGGACACCCGCAAGTCACCGTTTTCCTCCAGAGGAATCGGGCCCAATGCAAAGTTGGGCGCATGCAAGGCCCACGGCGGATCAAACCAGCGGGTGCCGCGCTCAAGCGTCAGGGTTCGCTCGGATGTGCCTTGCATGAAGGCGGAGATGCCCAGGGCCGGGTACGATTTGCCCTGGAAGCAGATGATGGCGGGCTGGTGCCTGACCAGACCATCACTGCCCACACGCGGCGTGATGTGTCCCGCGTGAATCGGCTTGATCGCGGCGAAGTTGGCCAGATAGCCATTGCCCGACGCGAACGGCTGCGGGCAGGTGGCCCATTCCAGCGCGCCCGTGAGCACACCGACCGACGGTTTTCCGCCCTGCTCCAGCGCAAAGACCTGCGACAACACTGGCTGATACTGCTGCACGGCCCGGACGAAGGCCTGCTCTTGCGCTTGCGCATCCGTGAAGACGATGTCAAAAATTTGCTGCCGCGCGCCTGCGGCGGCAATTTGCTCGATCAACCGAGCTTGGGTGTCGTGCGGCCAGGGCCAGGGACCTACCTCACGCAGACTGCGTTCGTCGACATCCACCACAATCAGGCGGCGCTCGTCAACGCGCGACGCGCCCAGGCGCCAGACCAGGTCGCCACTGCGCTGCTCTAGCTGATTGAAGAACTCGGCCGCAAAAAACAGCAACGCCGCACTGATGAGTGCGGCGAGCCCTAGACTAAAAGCAATGACGCCGTGCCGACCAAGCAGGCGCGACCAACTCTGGGCCAATCACCGCCCCCACAGGGTGATGCCGCGCAATGCCCCTGAGAGAGTGGCCTTTTCAAACAGATAACCGGCCTCTTTGGCGTCCAGACTCAAGGCGCCGGCCAATTGGGCGTTGCCCGATTGGGCGTAGAAGCTGCCGTCTGACCTAACTGCCCCTGCGGCGATGATTTGGGTGGAGCCAATGCTTGCATTGGACACTGCCAACTGGGTGGCGAAGGTGCGACGGTTGAAATCGAGGCTGAGTGAACCGCTGTCGACCTGGGCCAGCTCGCTGGCGCCCGTCGTCGTAACCAGTTGTGCCGACGACCCGGCCAAACGAAAGCTGGCAGTTGCCTCTTTGGTCGCCAACTCCATGGCCCCATTGGCGGGCACGTCACGGTACAAACTGAAACTACCGTTGCCCACCGTTGCTTGTCGCCCATTGAGTTGCGCCACGGCGATGCTTTTGCTCAGGGCATCCCCCTCAACCGCGCTGGCCCAGGCCCACCGGCCCCAGACCAATTGATTAACCTCGGGCAGGGTCGGCGCGGGCGGCAATACCGGGCCGGTGCTCAACTCGGGTTTGACCGTTGGCTGAACCGCAGACACCACGACGCCCCCCGCAGGCAAGGACTCGGTGCTAAGCGTTTTCTCGTTGGCGGCCTCAGCACGCCCACCTTCGAGACCGGGACCTTTTTCGGGTTTGGCGAGTCGCTCCGCCGCTGCTCGACGCGTATTCAACGCCATAAGGTCAACCAGGGGCACCAGGCGAGGGCTGCTTTGTTCGCGACTCAACTCCAGCATCTGCCCCTTCATGTCTTGCGACAACAACTTCTCGCCGCCGTTTTGGCAGGGGCCCAGACTCGCCGGACAACCACCGGACAGCGCAGCCAACACGATCGCACCGGTGTAGACAGACGCAGCCGTGGCCTCGGCATCAGAGCGAACCACGAAGTCGGTTCCTTTGACACCAATGGCCGCCACCGGTGTATTCAAGCGGAAACGGTCACGGGCGGACTCGCCCCAACTGCCCGTGATGGAGCGCACCACGCCTTCGTCGAGCTTGAATTTGATGGCGGTAAGCGCGGGCTGCTGGGCCGAATAACTGTAGTTTTCGACCTGCAAGCGGCTGGACGGTCGGACACTGAGGCGTCCGCCATCGACAAAACGCACATGTACGTGACCACCGGACTCGGTCTCGATCTTGTCACCCACGTGGATGGGGTTGCCACGGCTAACCACGCTGACCTGACCACTTGCCGACGTGATGCGAGCGACACCAATGACCATGGCCGCTTCGCCCACGATGGATTGAGTTTCTGCCGCCAATGCAAACTGGGCGGCGCCCAGGATGAGCGCGCCACTTAACGCGAGCGGGAATTTTTGGAAACAGTTTTTCATGGCTTCACCTCGAAGTATGGTGGAATCGTCTCACGTCCGAAGAATGGTTTCTGTGCCTTCAATCACAAGTTGTGAAACATTGTGGGTCAGACCACTTTGCGAAGCAAATGTGCTCTGACCCCAACTGACTAGGAAGTTGTAAACCTATAAACTTGGGCTGAATGCCCGTCTCGCTCCAATTACTGACTCAATTTCCGCTATTGCATCCGCTGTCACGGGAAGCGCTTGAGCCCTTGTCAGCCCAAATGAGCCTGAAGTCATTCGCCCGCAGGGCGATGGTCATGTCCAAAGACAGCCCCACCCAGGAATTGGGGTTTCTGGTGGAAGGGCGCCTGCAAGGCGTTGATTTTACCGTGGACGGTCGCAGCGTTGGTCTGTATTTTGTCGACCCGGGTGACTATTTTGGCGAGTTATCAGTGGTCGATGGCAAGGCAGCCTCTGAATTTGTGGTGGCCGCTGCCAAGTCCACCGTGGCGTTGCTAGAAGCCCGGGCCGCGCGGGAGTTGATCTCGATGAACCCGGAGTTGGCGCGCACCGTCATGGCCCGGCTGGCGCACCGGGTGCGTACCGTCATGGCACAACGCACCCTGCTGGGCCTGCCCAACCCGTTTCAGCGTCTGTGTGTGCTGCTCATACAATTGTCGACCCAAGCAGGAACGCCTGGCGACACTGAGGTGGAGCAAGTGCCGACCCATCAAGAGCTGGCGATCATGATCAATGCCAGCCGCGAAACTGTCACGCGCGCCTTTCATCTGTTGTTTTTGAACAAGATCCTGGTGCGCGAAGGCAACACTTTGAGGCTGGTTCGTCCGGACTACCTGAAAGAGATTGCCGAAGGGCGGGTTGACCCGCCCAAAGCCTGAGTGGTCCAACCCAACGTGGAATCCTTGCTGTCTTACCTGTTTCCCTGGCGTCACGTCAGCCTGATCCGTCAGTTTGCTGGACGCGAGTTGCACGTGCGCTACAGGCAGTCGCTGCTGGGCGCATCGTGGGCGGTATTGACGCCCCTGCTGATGCTCGCCGTGTACACCTTCGTGTTCCGCTTTGTCTTCAATTTGCGCTGGGGGGTTAGCGTCGAGAGCGACTTGATGTTTGCCCTGCGCCTGTATGCCGGCCTGGCGGTGTTCAACTTCTTTGCCGAGTGCGTTGGCCGCGCACCGCGCCTGGTGCTGGACCAGCCACACCTGGTCAAGAAAGTGGTGTTCCCCTTGGAGATTCTGCCCTGGGTGAGTGTGCTGTCGAGTCTGGCCCATCTGGGTATTGCACTGGTGCTGCTGGTATTGTTGGGCATCTGGGAGCAAGGCACGATTCACCTGAGCTTGATCGCCCTGCCCCTGGTCTGGCTGGCCTTGTTGCCCTTGTGCGTGGGCTTGGGTTGGCTGCTTGCTGCCTTGGGGACCTACGTGCGCGATATCGGCCAGGTGCTGGGCATGCTGCTGAGTCTGATGATGTTTCTCAGCCCAATCTTCTTCCCCATTGAAGCGCTTCCGCCGGCGGTGCGCCCGTGGATGGTTTTGAACCCCTTGGCGCTGACCATCACCGAAACCCGCTCGGTGATGATTGATGGCCACTGGCCCAACTGGCTGGCGCTGCTGTGGCATCTGGCGGCTTGCTGCGTGATCGCCGTATTGGGAGCGGTGTTCTTCAGAGCCGCACGCAAGGGTTTTGCCGATGTCGTCTGAATATGCAGTGCAGGCCCGAAGTCTGGGCAAGTGCTACAGCTTGTTCGACCGACCGGGCGACCGCCTGAAGCAGTTGCTGTGGGGCCGCTGGCATCGCTATGACCGCGACTTCTGGGCACTGCGCGACGTGAGTTTCGATATCCGCAAGGGTGAGGTCGTGGGCATTGTCGGCCGCAATGGGGCCGGCAAGTCGACCCTGCTGCAAATGGTTTGCGGAACCTTGTCGCCGACAAGCGGTACATTGGCCGTCGAAGGGCGGGTAGCGGCCCTGCTTGAACTGGGGGCAGGCTTCAATCCGGACTTCACCGGGCTCGAAAATGTGTACATGAACGCCGCCATTCTGGGTTTGTCGCGCAGCCAGGTCAGTCAGAAGCTCGATGACATCCTGACGTTTGCCGACATCGGTGATTTCATTCACCAGCCCGTTAAGACATACTCCAGCGGCATGTTCATGCGGCTGGCGTTTGCCGTGGCCACCAGTGTTGAGCCTGATATTCTGGTGATTGACGAGGCCCTGTCGGTTGGCGACGGCGCCTTTGCGCGCAAGTCATTTGACCGGATCATGCGACTCAAGGACGCAGGCAAGACTATTCTGTTTTGCTCCCATTCGATGTACCAGGTGGAGGCACTTTGCTCGCGAGCGCTGTGGATTGAGGCCGGTGCAGTGCGTATGGCGGGCAACGCTGCCGAAGTCACCAGCGCTTACGGCGCCAGTCTCAACGCCGAGTTGCCCGGGGTCGCCGCGCCAACGCAGGCACCAACGCAGGAAGCGCCTGTTGCGGTCACGGTCAGCGCACCCGGCACCGGGCGCATCATCCGCATAGGCGCCAGCGCGGACGGAGCGAGCGGCAGGGAACTCAGCCTTCGATCGGGCCAATCGGATCTGCGCATCACGATTGACTATGCAGTTGACCCTGGTCTGCCAGAGCCCTCGGTGGCGCTGGGCATCGCAGACAGCAATGGTCTGACCATCGCCAGTGCCACATCGCGCAATGATGGCGTGGTGTTGGCGCGAGACGAGCGGGGAATCGGCTCCGTGACAATCACTTTCACGCAACTCCCCCTTCTGAAGGGCACTTATCGTGTGACATTCTTCCTGGCGTGCGAGAACGCGGTTCACCTCTACGAGCAGGTGGACAACTGGCTGGTACTCAACGTGAGCCAGGACGGCATTGAGCAAGGCTTGGTGGCGCTGCCCCACCAATGGCAGCCATGATGGCGTCGTCTGCGGCCGCGCATGTGCAGACCGTTCGGGTGGGCGAGCAGACACTGACGGTGCGCGATGTGCAGCCTGCGGACCGTTCCAGCGTGCTGGCGCTTCACGAACGCGTCTTTGGCCCCGGTGCCACGCCAGCGTGGTTTGAGTGGAAGTACGGTAGCGGCGCTGATCAGGGCCGTTCCGAGGGCGTGGGCGTCTGGCATGAAGGTGCCTTGATCGCGCATTGCGCAGGGATTCCGCGCCGACTTTGGCGCGCCGGTTCATCGATAGAAGGCCTGCAGATTGGCGACGTCATGGTTGACCCTGGCTGGCGCGGCATCCTGACCCGTCGCGGGCCGTTCTTCCATGCCTCACAGCGGCTGTATGCGACGCGCCTTGGAAAGCTTGGGCAACGGCCGTTCCAGCTTGGGTTTGGTTTTCCAAACGAGCGGCACATGCGCCTGGCGGTCAAATCCCATCTGGCTTACGACGGTGGTCGTCTTCATGACCTGCGATGGTCGACCTCGGACCCGACTGGTCAGACGGCACTGCATTGGAGCTGGCGATGGGAAGCCATGGCACACGATGATCCCTCGACGCTCGATGAGATCGACCGGGCCTGGTTGGCAATGCGCCGTGAGGGTGCCGCCATGACCTTGGGTGAACGCGACCACCGGTATGTGAAGTGGCGCTATCTGGATCGGCCCGACCAACAGTACCAACTGTTTCGACTACGCCACGTATGGCCGTCGCGAAAGGTGGGCATTGCTGTAATGCGGCTACGGCAACCCCAAAGCCAGTGGCTGGACTGGATCGGGCCAAGAAAATGGCTGATCGCCGCCTGCCGCGCGTGTCGAGCGCAGGCGGCGCAGTTCGGTGCGCAAGAGCTTGCAGCGTGGGCTAGCCCGCTGGTCGTCGACGCACTGCGGGACTCAGCTTGGCGGCACAATTCGGTCACGGCATGCTTGGGCATCCCCGCAAGCTCTGACTTGATCGAGGCAGACGTGCCTCAGTTGAACTGGTGGCTGATGGGCGGGGATACCGACTTCCTATGACCGACGACGGTTTCATCGCACTGCACTTCGTGACCTGCGTCAGCAATCTGGACGTACTATCCAAACGCTTGCTCGCCTCCCCGTGCTTGCGAGACGGGTGCTACCCGTTGACGGCCTGCTTCAACGCCCAGAGCGCTGCCGAAGCGTTCAATGCGGCCGCAATGAGCATATCGGAGCCAAATGCGTGGTTGGTCTGGGTTCACCAGGACGTTTTTCTTCCCGCGGGTTGGGATGCGCAGTTCAAGACCAGACTGATGGACGCACGGGCGGCGTTCTCCGCGCTTGCCGTGGTCGGTGTGTACGGTGTGGCCGGATCGGGCACCGACTCACGGCGAGCCGGACATGTACTTGATCGTGGGCAGCTTCTGCACGAATCGGCTGCCTTGCCCTGCAGGGCCGACAGTCTCGACGAACTGCTGTTTGCAGTGCGGTGCAACAGCGGGCTCAGGCTCGATCCGTTGCTGCCATGGGATTTCTACGCGACCGACCTCGTCTTGCAGGCGCAGTCAAACGGCTATCAGGCGGCCGTGGTCGACGCCTACTGTGAGCACTGGTCTGACACGCCGGCCAACGGCGCGGTGCCACGACGACTCGTCGAGCGTATCGCAGCGAGTGGTTCGGTGTTCGAATCCAAGTGGGCACATCGCTTGCCGGTGCAGACGACCTGGATGTCGGTGGAGCGGGCCGGTGATGTCCGTCGCTTGATCGACAGTGTGGCAGTCTCATGACAGTTGCCGCCAGGTTCAGGGCGTTGTCCCGACGACTACTCTGGTGGGCCGCGCAGGGGGCGCACCACGTGGACTTCTCTTGGATTCTGCCTGCTTTGGCCCGGCTTCCCATGACGCTGGCCTATCGGGCGGCTCATTGGCGCGGCCTTATCAACGCAAGGACCGGCCGCGACTGGCGATCGATGGCCTTGGGCAGGCGCCACATCCGCAGCCAGAGTCTGGCGGGCTACCGGCTGCTGCCGGTGCTGGCCAGCGAGGAGACGCTCTCGGCATGGTGCGCCGAGCGATTTGTCGTCGAGGCGCGCGAAGAGTTGGAAGCTCAACTGGTCGCGACGAATCGCGTCGACGGGTTGAACTGCAGGTTCGAGCCGGCCCAAGCTGCGGTGGTGGGACTTGGACGCAAGCGGGGCTTGGTACTGCTCACACCGCACTTTGACAGCTTCTTTCTCGGCGTCGCGTTTCTGGCCCGCAGCGGGGCAAAGGTCAACCTGATGTCCTCGGCGGTGACCCAGCAGCCGGGCGTGGACCCGGCGGTGACACGGCACTTCTTCAAGAAGTACCGTGGACTCGAACACTATCTGAATGGCGGCAAAGTTCTGGACATGGAAACGGGACTACGCCAGTTCTATCGACTGCTGGAGCGTGGCGAGACGCTGGTGGTGTTGGGTGATGCGCCGGTGCTGCCAGATGGCGTGTCGGCCCAGGTGGACCTTCTGGGCGCCAGTCGCTTGGTCGCGGGCGGCGCACTACGCATGGCGCAGAGCACTGGCAGCGACATCGGGGCCTATGTCTGTCGGCACCTTGAACGCAACAACTACGCATTGGAGTTGGGACCTGTTGGGACTGCCGACGAATCAGCGGCCATTGATGCTGTCTATGCTTTTCTGGGCGCGGCCATTCAATCCAACCCGGGGCGCTGGTGGGGCGCCGACCTGCTGGTCAATTTGCCGCCCGTGGTTCAAATGGAAACAGCCGCCTCTGCGGCAGGTCCTTCGCCAATGCCACCAGCCAACAACCATCTACCGTTGCCCACCTGCGAGGTGGTTTTCTTTGTTGACAGCGTGTTGCAGGGCACGGAAGAGTTGGCGTTCGGAATCGATGCCCTGAGGGCGCAGCTGTCGAACTCGGACGAAGCATCACCAACGATTCACGAAGTGACACGGCTCTCTGCGCCCTCGCCCGCAGTTTTTCTGGCGGCCAGCCGTGCGGCGCAAGTACTCGTCGTATTGGACCCCGCAGTGGTTGCTGTGGCGGACCTGCGCCAACAACTCGGCGCCAGCCTAGTGCGAAGTGGCGCCACCTGCGTCGTCAGCGCAGGACGGTCCGATGCCACGGGTGAGTGGTCGATTGACTACTGCACCCGTTCAGAGCTGGAACGTTACGTGAAGCGGCGGCAGGCGCTGCCGGAGCATGCGCCGTATCAATCCACCGAACCCAAGCTCTACTTGCTGAATACCGACTTGGCGCGTGACTTCGCGGCACTGCACCCAAACTGCAATTGGGCTGAGCTGCCGACTGCGCTGGGCACGGCGTGCCAACTGGCACCGCGTGCTTTCGTGCATTCATACGGGGACTATCAGATGAGTGCGCGCGTTGAGATGCTGGAGATGCTTCCCAACACGGTGCACCGGCTGCTGGACATTGGTGGTGGCGAGGGCGGCTTTGCGCGTGCCTTTGCAGCGCGTCCCGGCGCTGAGGCTTGCCTGCTGGAGCCCGGTGCAATAGCGGCGCAACGTGCACGCGCTCTTGGAGTTACTGTCTTCGAGCGACGCGTTGAGGCGCTTGATCCGGCAGAAGTTGGCCTATTTGATGCAGTGACGTTTCTGGACGTGCTGGAGCATCTTGAAAAGCCGATTGATGCATTGCGGCGCATCCGATCGGTGTTGCGGCCGGGTGGCTACGTATTGGTGTCTGTTCCCAACGTCGGCTTCTGGCCCATAGTCAGGGACCTGATGATCGGTCGATTTGACTATCTGCCGGTGGGCATCCTCTGCAACACCCATTTGCGCTTCTTCACCGAGCGATCGCTTTTGACAATGCTGCAAGAAGCGGGATTCAGTGTCGTAACAATCAGACGGCACGGCCAGCCCCTTCCACCATCGATGGCCACACGCCTGGCTGGGCTGAGCGGGCCAGACTGTCCGATCGATTTGCAGAGCCTTGAAACGGACAGCCTGCATGTGCTCGCAGCCCTGCGTTGACATCATCATCGTCAACTACCACAGCGCCAATGACATCAAGCGCTGTCTGGAATCCTTGGGTCCATGGCCCTATGGCCGCATTGTGCTGGTCGACAACAGCGAGGATGCCAGTGAGAGCGACGCATTGCGCCAGCTGGCCATGGGCAGGCCCGAAGTAGAGCTTCTCACGCCTGCGCAGAACCTCGGGTTTGGACGAGGCTGCAATCTCGCATTTGAGCGGTGCCGGGCGGAATATGTGCTGTTGCTCAATCCGGACGCATTGATCTCCGCCAAGGAAGTCGTGACTTTGGCGCGAACGCTGGACTCAAGCCCGACATTGGGTGCGGTGTCACCTCGCATCTACTGGAATGCCGAGCGCTCTTTTTTGCTGCCAAGCGCGTTCCCCCAGTCGCCGTTGGCCGAACTGGCGATGGCATTGGCATCCCGGTCGGCCAGAGTCACGCGCTGGGCGGCCGGGCGTTACGTCGAACACGCGCGTCAGAAAATGACTGCATCGACACCGTTCGAAGTCGACTTCCTCGCGGGCGCGGTCATGATGCTGCGCCGGCATGCGGTGCTGAGGGCGGGCGGTCTGTTTGATCCCGACTACTTCATGTTCTTCGAAGACTCGGACCTGTCCGTTCGACTGAGGCGGGCGGGCTACACCCTGGCAATGGTTCCGTCCGCCTCGGCGGTGCACGAGTACCGGCACAAAGCGTTCAAGGCTGAGCTGATGGCGCAGAGTCAACAAACTTACTTCAGCAAGCGGTTTCCTCGCTTTCACGCCTGGAGCCGCAAGCTGAGACTGGTCGGCGCCTTGGCCCGAGAGATTGATCCAGCCGATTGGTTTGCGCTTGCCAATCTGCAGGTCAGCAGTGGGGCCGACTTCGCAAGCCAAACCGGCAGCGCGGCCGTGCTAGCCGTCAGCCCGTCCTTGCTGATGAGGCCCGCGATGTTCAGACCCGCATGGGGTGAAGCCTTGAACTTCAGCGAGGCTGAGTGGGCCCTGCTGGAGCCGGCTTCCTATGTGGCCCTGATCCGCCGCGAGGCGGGACCGCAAAGGACGGATTGGGTCCACTTTCAGCGGATGCCAGAGCCCAGCCCCCTGATCAATCCAGAGGCGCCCAGCTCGCAAAAGTCCAGCACGCGCTCGAAGCCCAGCGCATTGCCGTAGTAGGGGTCCGGCACGTCCTCACCATGCACGCCGTCCGCGAAGTCCAAAAAAAGTCGCAGCTTGCCAAGGTGCGGAGCAGGACAGACGCTTTGAAGACTCTCCAAATTGCCCCGGTCCATCGCCAGGATGAGGTCGAACTTCTCAAAGTCCGCGTCGGCAATGCGCCGGGAACGCCCCTTGACCTGAGGATAGCCGCGCGCCAGAAGCGCCGCCGCCGCTCTGGGGTCGATTCGGTCGCCGATGTGGTGCGCGTGGGTGCCCGCCGAATCGAAGACCAGGCAATCCGCCATGTTGAGCACCTCACGACCTGCCTGCGCCGCCGTCCACTCGGCCACGGCACGCGCCATCGGGGAGCGGCAGATGTTGCCCATACACACCATCAGGATCTTGGTCATTGGTAGACGTTGGTTCTTTTCTAGAGCCCGAAGGCCGTTAACAAAGAGCCAACGCCCCCTTTCAAACCGTGCGTGCGGATTTCCCGCACACGGCTTACCGGTGGCCTGTCGGCTCGCAGCATTACGCGTGCCTCCTGTTACCAGGGGGCTTGTCAGGATAGCGGATCGTGCCTCGCAGTCGATACAGCCCAAGACTTTCAAAATACTACGCCTCCAGCGACGGGCTTGGCCTGCTTTGAGGCGGCTGCCGGCTCGCTTGAGCCTCAGACTCGAGTCGCCTTACAACGTAGTCGTCCACCAGATGAACTCCGCTGCGTTGCTCCGAAGTACTGCCCCAGCCTCTAGGGGTTGGTTGGGCTTGTGCGTTGTCTGTGGCATCGCCCCGGGTGTCAGCTCCTTCACCTTCATGCGCTGTGGGCCAGGGTGTGGTAGTAGCGTCTTAGTCCTCTTTGCCACATCGCTCATGCGCTGTGCAGGTGGCAGCCAAATGATCTGGGCGTTCGCGTCGCGTCTTTGTGGGTGCAGCTTCTCAATCCCCAGTTGCGTCTTTGGGCTTCTTCGCTCTTCTGGCTTTCGCTCAGACCACGAAGTCGTCCGCGTATCGCCAGCGTGCCCAGGTGCGCAGTGCTTTGCCCCACCTTGTCCAGTCGTGCAGATAAATGTTGGATAGCAGGGGGATATCACGGGGGGTTCCCGCCTTGGGCTGGTTTATCGCCTCTCTTACCTCATCTCTAGCTGCCTTCGGTCTGCTCTTGCTCCGCCGTTCTGGTTCGCCCTGCCGGGGCCTAAAACCAAAGGTGGGGTCGCCTCGAATGGCTCAAGTCCAGTTTGGCCGCCTTTATCACAATGCCCAGGGCGTTTGTCTCCATTGGCCTTGGGTATGGGTGCGCCGTACGACTTGCGCCTTGTATCGACCTGCTCGAGTTCGACGCCCAGTCTTGTAACAGGCGCTGTACGCCTACCGCTCTACTTCTTCTTGCGGTCTACTCCGGCGGCGCCTTTGCTGCGCCTGCTCCAGCTTCACAGTGTGGCCCTGTTTTGTCGTACGGCGTAAAGGTCTGTCCGCGCTTCTGGCTGCGGCCCAAAGTTGCCTTGCGTTGTCGCCTTGTGTTCACGGGTGCTTAGGTCGCGGCCATTCCCTCGTGCTTACCTGCTCTGTCAACGACCACCGCGGCCTTCCTCAACGCGTTATGCCGCGGGCCGTAGGCTGGCTTGCGCCAAGCCTGTCGGTACTATGTTCCCCTGGACTCCCGCTGTGCAGCGCTCGATTTCGCCGGGCTACGGTCGCCTGGGGCGCGGGTCTCTCCTGTTCCGTATTGAGCCGTGTTGCGTGCCACCCCCATACCCCGGTGCACCCCAGTCCCATCGCTTGCAGGTCAGGACGGGCCTTGCCTGACAGAGCGGCTCGGCTTGCACTTTGTAAATCGACGAGGCTGCAGGCTTCACTTTATGTTGTGGCCCGCGAACTTGCTCCCTCGTTTCAAGGGCTTTTGCACCCCCCAGCGACTCGCCTGTCCGGGGTCTGCTGGGGCTGGACGATTACCCGCGGGCTTGCACCCGCTGGTTCATAGCGCGATCCGCCACCTCTTGCAGCAGGCTGCTTTCAATTGCGGATTCTTCAGGACGCACCATGCTGCGGATTCTATTGACTTTGCCCATCTAGGCAGCGCGTCACGGCAACGCGTGCTGGCAACGAGGACTTCGGGCATCCAACGCAGTACACTGCTTGCCAGCTTGAATCACCGGCGGCCGATGTCAGTTAGCTCCGCCGTTGATTGATCACCCACATCGATTTGGGAACGATACATGACCGATCAGACGACGAGCCAGTCGGAGAATCAGGGGCCGGTAGCGGTGCTCACGGCGGTCGAGAAGACCTATCACATGGATTCGATCAGCGTTCCGGTGATCAAAGGCGTCGACATTCTTGTTCGCCATGCGTGTTTTACGGTGCTGCTGGGTCCATCCGGTAGTGGCAAGACAACCTTGCTGAACATGGTCGGCTGCATCGACCGACCCGACAAGGGGGAGATCATCGTGGCCGACTGCAAGGTTGGTGATCTGTCCGACGATGCCTTGTCGGATTTCCGGGCCAAGAACATCGGTTTTATTTTTCAGAATTTCAATCTGCTGCCGGTGCTGAGCGCCTACGAAAACATCGAATACCCGCTGCTGTTGGCCGGCGCCTCGG
Organism: Candidatus Rhodoferax randersensis; assembly: GCA_016718155.1. Classification (GTDB taxonomy): domain Bacteria; phylum Pseudomonadota; class Gammaproteobacteria; order Burkholderiales; family Burkholderiaceae_C; genus Rhodoferax_D; species Rhodoferax_D randersensis. Next base: position 21,560 of record JADKEH010000021.1, read on the forward strand.
CCAAGAAGCGCGGTGACCGGGTGCCCAAGCTGCTGGATGCGGTGGGCCTGGGTGACAAGGCGAAGAACCTTCCGGGACAACTGTCGGGCGGTCAGCGCCAACGCGTCGCCATCGCCCGTGCCCTGGCGCGCAAGCCCAAGCTGGTCATCGCCGACGAGCCCACTGCCAACCTGGACAGCCAGACCGGCGCGGCCATCCTGAATCTGATGCGCAGGATGGTGGAGCGTTATCAAATTTCCTTTCTCTTCTCGTCCCATGACCCAGATGTGATCAAGGCCGCAGACGACACCATCTTTTTGAAGGATGGCACGATTCGCGGCATCCGGCGCAAAGGCCAGGAGGACGCGGCATGATGACTTTGTCGCTTGCCGTGCGCAACCTGCTGCGCAATCGTCGCCGCTCTTTGGCGACCTTGCTGGCGATGGCAATTGGTTCGGCCTCGATCCTTCTGTTTGGCGGCTACAGTGCCAATATCAACTACACCATGCACACGGAGTATGTGCAAACCGGTGGGCATCTGCAGATCCAGCACCGCGACTTCTACCTGTATGGCAGTGGCAATCCAACCGCCTACGGGATTGCAGATTACCAGCAGATCATTGCCGCCATCCAGAGCGATGAAGTGCTGCGGGGCATGGTACTGGTGGCAACGCCCACGCTGCAGTTTGGCGGCATCGCCGGCAACTACGCGGCAAGCGTTTCGCGCACCATCATTGGCAACGGGTTGGTGGCTGAAGACATCAACCGCATGCGACGTTGGAATGACTTCAATCTGCCCTCTGTCTTTCCGGTGTTTGCACTGGAAGGCGCGGCGGGCGATGCAGCCATTGTCGGCACCGGCGTGGCCAGGGTACTGCAGCTTTGTGAAGCGTTGAAGATTGCCCGTTGCCCCAAGCCCGAGAAAGAACAGAAGTTGGACGGCAAGGCGCTTCCCGATGACATTGCCCAACTCAGCCTGCAAGAGGCACCCGCCGCAGCTGCCGGTGCCGGTGCCGGTGCCGGAACCAGCGGGCGCCGAATCGAAGTGCTCGCCGGCAACAGCAAAGGTGCCCCGAACGTGACCTCGCTGGAAGTCATCCGTGCCGAGGAACAGGGTTTCAAGGAACTCGATGAGGTCTACGTCATGATGCATCTTGCCAGGACGCAGCAGCTGATCTATGGCAAGTCCGCACCCAAAGTGACCTCGATCATTTTGCAGCTGCGTCACTCAGCACAGATTCCGGCCGCTACTGCCAGACTGTCCCCAATCCTGGCGAAGTTCTCGTCGAGTCAACCGCTCGCAGTGCTGGATTTTCGGACCTTGAATCCGTTCTATGTGCAGACGATCCAGTTGTTCGACACCATATTCGGATTTATCTTTGCGTTGATCGGCGCCATTGTTCTGTTCACGGTCAGCAACACCATGAATACGGCGGTGGTCGAGCGCACTGTCGAAATCGGCACGTTGCGCGCCATTGGCTTGCGCCGAGGTGGCATCCGGCGCCTGTTCGTGACGGAGGGCGCGCTGCTGGGTTTGTGCGGGGCCGTGCTCGGTGTCCTTGTGGCACTGCTGTTGTCGGGTGTTGGCAACCAGATGGGACTGACGTGGTCGGCGCCGGGCAGTGTCGAACCCTTGCCGCTGACGTTGCGCGTCTGGGGCGAAACCGGCATGATTCTGGGCACGACAGTTGGCCTCATCTGCATTGCCGTCCTGTCCGCCTGGTGGCCAGCCTACCGGGCTGCCCAGCTCAATGTAGTCGACGCCCTGCGCCACGTCTGATGAAAGAAGGCTCCGCAATCATGAAGTCATTGGGTCTTTTGCTTGTTGCGCTCATGCTCTGGTCTGGCCCGGCGGGTGCCGCCCCGAGCGCTGACGCCATCCTCGCCGCCAGCGATGCCATCCGCAATCCGGGGCGGCCATTCAGCGTGACCGTGACGTTGACCGAGTTTCAGGCCGGTGTGCAGATCGATACCAGCACGCTGATCAGTTACTCCCGTACCCAGCAACAGGGGGGGCAGTTTTCCAGCCTGATTCGTTTTGTACTGCCGGCGCGGGATGCCGGCAAGTTGATGCTCAAGAACGGCAACGACATGTGGTTCTACGACCCCGTCGGCAAGGCAAGCGTGCGGCTGTCCCCGCAGCAGCGGCTGCTGGGGCAGGCTTCCAATGGCGATGTCGCAACGGTCAATCTGGCAAAGGACTACCGCGCCGAACTTGCGGGCGAGGAGGAGGTTCAGGACGGGGAGCGGCGCAAGCGCAAGGCCCACAAACTCGCGCTGACTGCGATTGCGCCGGAGGTGACCTACGCCACCATCGACATGTGGGTTGACGCAGAGAACAACCGGCCCATCAAGGCACGCTTCTACGCCGAGTCCTCGCGCCTGCTCAAGACCGCCTACTATCGCCGTTTTCAGCCTCAGTTAGGTGTTGAGCGGCCAACCGAGACGGTGATCATTGACGGCCTGAACCCTCAATCGGTCACGCTCATGCGTTTTTCCGACTATGTTGCCCGCAACATCCCCGACACGTGGATGCAGCGAGATTTTCTGCCACGCTTCCAACCTGAGTAACCCTATGCGTCGTCTTGCCCATTCCGTCCAATGTTCCATGGTTGCGATGGCTTTGATCCAGGCGGTACCCGCTTCGGCGCAAGACGCTGAACTGGACGCGTTGAACCTGCAAAGCGCGCCCGAAGCCGCTCCGCAGGCGGCCCGTGGCCCCAAATTCTTCGTCGAAGGTGCGATCGGCAACGCCAGCCAACGTTACCAGTCCCACAGCCGCGACATCGGTCGAGTGTCGCTGGATTTCTCCCATTCGGTTCGGCTGTCGCCAAGTTGGCGCGCCGTCCTGTCCGACCGGCTTGACCACGTCCACCCCACCGACGTTGGCGCCGACGCGACGGTAAACAGCCTGCGCGAGGCGTACCTGGGCTGGCAGCCTGAAGGGGGCAACACGGCGTTCGAGTTTGGTCGCATCAATTTGCGTTATGGCCCAGGCTATGGCTATAACCCCACGGACTTCTTCCGTGATGGCAGTTTGCGTGTCTTGACAACTGCTAACCCCTTTGCGCTGCGCGAAAACCGCCTTGGCACGGTCATGCTGCGTGCCCAGCACTTGTGGAGCAGCGGTTCGTTGTCGGCGGCCTATTCTCCAAAGTTGGCAAACCGGCCCAGTACCGAATGGTTGGAGCGCTGATTTTGGCGCCACCAACAACCGGGACCGTGCCCTGATCGCACTGAGCACCCAGTTCTCGCAACGCGTCAGCAGCCAGGTGCTGGTCTACAAGGCGCAGGGCGACTCACCAACGGTTGGCGCCAGCGCGACCGCGTTGCTGTCCGATGCCGCAGTCGCCCATGTCGAGTGGTCTCGTGGCAGCGAACCCGACATGCTGAGCCGCGCCATGGGACTACCAGGCCCGGCTGCAGCCCGCAACCGATTCGCCGGCGGCGTCAGCTACACCACGCTTGGCAAACTATCGATCACGGCCGAATACCAGTACAACGGCTTTGCACTCAGTCAGTCGAACTGGGCTGCTCTAGGGGCGACGGCGCCCGATGCCCAGGTGGCCTACCTGGTTCATGCGCAACGACTTCAGGAACTGGCGCCGCGTCAGGCCTATCTGATCTACCTGACGCAAAAGGGCCTGGGTGTGAAGGACCTGGATCTGACCGCCTTCCTGCGGGTGAATGCGGACGACCACAGCCGCATGGCCTGGCTTGAGCTGCGCCGTCACTGGCCAAGCTTTGACTTGGCGCTTCAATTCCAGCAGCACATGGGCCGCATCACCAGCGAATTCGGTGTGTTGCCTGATCGTCGCGTGGTGCAAGTGCTGGGTACGTATTACTTCTGACTGCCACGCTGGAGCGCGACCTCACCCCCAACCGACACGGCACGACGATGGCAACCCCTCTATCGATTTGCATGGTCTCGGACGATTTTCTGCCTGCCATGACAGGGGTAGGCACACACCTCAAACTGGTTGGGCCGGAACTGGTCCGCCGCGGTCACAGGGTCTGCGTGATGACCACGCGGCGCGTTGGGGAGCCTGAGGTTGAGCAGTGGGAAGGGGTCACCATTTACCGCGTGTTCACGCTCAAGGCCTACGGCTTCTATCAGGCCCTACCGTCTACTTCGAAGGTGCGCAGTATCTTAGAGATGGTGAAACCCGATCTGGTGCATCACCACTACGTTGGTTTCATGATGCGTCAGGTCTGCAGTGTGGCACTGGCGCGCAAGCTGCGCCAAGTGTCCACCTACCATTTTGGTCCGGAGGTGCTGACCCAGCCATTGCCCATGCGCCCGTTTCGCGGCCTGATTCGGCACTTGATGAAGAATTTCAACAACCGTTTCGATTTGGTCATCGCCCCGTCGAAGAACCTGGCCGTTCAAATAGCGCGAGAGGGGGTGCACACGCCGGTGCGCTACATCACCAACCCCGTGCAAAGGCCGCCCTTGGGTGTCGTGGCGGCCGAGCGTTCACCGGGCTTCACAGTCATGTATGCCGGGCGGCTTGGGCCAGAAAAGAATATTGGGTATTTGATCAGGGCTTTTGCCGCGCTGCTGAAGTCGGTGCCGGAGGCCGTCTTGTGGATCGCCGGGCGCGGACCGGAAGGGCCAACCCTGGAGAGTCTGTGTGCGAAGTTGGGGGTCAGTGACAGGGTTCAGTTTCTCGGGTTCCTGGACCACCCCACGCTGGCGCGGTACTACGCCGCTTGTGACGTATTTGTGCTGCCCTCGCTTCAGGAAGCACAGCCCTTGGTCGCCATGGAGGCCATGTGGTTTGGCCGCCCGGTGATCGTGACCAAGGCCATTGTGGCGGCGGAGGAGATGGTTGAGCACGGCCAAAACGGCTATATCGTTGATCCTGACTCGGTGGACGACCTGACGGCTCGACTCAGGACCTTGGCTGCAGAGCCGGCCACGCGCGCCGCCCAGGGTGAAGTCAGCCGCCAACGCGCCCGGGCCTATCAACCGGAACTGGTCGTGGACGCACTGGAAGCGGCCTACCGCGACGTTTTGGCCACGGGTGGTCATGGATAGCTCCCCCTCCCGGGCGCCTTCGCGGGCGTATTACCGGGCAGTTTTCATTTCTCCGCACCTTGACGACGCGGTTTTCTCGTGCGGCGGCATGATTGCGAAACTGGTCCGAGAGGGTCCGGTGCTGGTGCTAAACCTGTTTACCCGTTACTTGTCCGAAGTCAAGATTCGCGGTGTGGTGCTGGGGGAGGAGCGGTACCAGGAAGAAGCCGACGCGGCACGCTTTCTCGGGTTCGAATCTCGCTGTCTGGGCGAACTGGATGTTTCATTCCGACGGGACGCCTATCGCAAGCTGGGCAACATTTTCCGCCCGCCGGTGGCGGAGGATCTGGCTTGGCTGCCAACCTTGCGTCAAAAGGTCTTTGAGCTGCTCGCCGAACTGGACTACCAGCAGCTTTACGTGCCGCTGGGTATTGGCTGGCATGTGGACCATGTACTCACTCATCAGCTATTCGAGCCCTGGGCCGAGCGCAGCAATCTGCTCTATTACGAAGACGCGCCGTATTGCTGCATTCCCCACAGTACGCGGTATCGACTCAATGAAGTGGGCGTTTACCCCTGTGCACCGGGCGACCTCAGTCTGGCACCGATGAACGAGACACGCGCCTGGTGGCAGTCATCCATGGCGTATGCCAACACGGCGTTAATGAAGAACCTCAGGCCCTGGATCGTGCGTAAGTTTGCCATTCCGGTGGTGAGTTTCTACCTTCATCGGCTGATGGCACTGCATCGAAGCCATCCAGGCTCGTCCGCCAAACGCGGCATGGAGCCGCTGGTCATGCCCATTAACGAAGAATTTGACAGCAAAGTGGAAGCCATGTGCCTCTATCGCAGCCAGTTTAGGGAGTTCTTTGCTGACCGGGGGGACTGTGTCTCGACGCTGGCCGGCTATGGAAATTCCATTCGGCTTGGGTCGGGGCGGGTGGAGCGCTACTGGAAGTAGCCGGCGACCGGGCTTAACGGGCGCTGGTGCCTGCGGATTGGTCTCCAAAATGAGTATGGCCGCCCCAGCAAACCTGCCGGCGCGGCCATTGAACTCAGCGTTATCTAAGATCTAAGCGATCTGATTACTGTTGCTTGCGGCGACGGCCAACCCAACCCAGGGAGGCCAAGGCCAAGCCAAACAAGGCAATAGAGCCTGGCTCGGGAACCAGCGCTGCGTTGATTTCAATGTTAAACACGGCAGTCGTGGCCAAATTCTCAGACGTCTCGAATCCACGGCAGCCGTTGGCAGCACCAGCCGCAGCGCAAGCTGCATTCGACAGTGGGCCGAAACCAGCACCAGTAAAACTAACGAAGTATTCCCAGGCTTGGTCCGGACCGGGACCGTCCATGTCCGGCACGATAAACGAGAAGTTGGCGGTCTCGCTATCGATTACAAAAATGTCGGCACAACCGGCAGCCGTGTTTATCCCGGTATTTTGTGCTTGCCCATTGGCACACAGCACACCCACACCAGGGTTGTTAGGCGTCTCGATGAACCTCACATGGAAAGTAATGGAGCCAGGAAGAGCGCCGGTGTCTCCTGCTGGGTTGAGCAGCAGCGTGGAGAAGATATCAACCGAACTCAAAGTCGGGGCTTGGATTGGGAAGTTGAGGTGTGTGATCCAGGTGGTCGGTGTCACAGCACCGAGGGCAACCGTCTGCAAAGGAGCGTTCACGATATCCAAGCCGCTTTGAACACCGGCAGAAATTGGCGTGCCCCAGCGCAAACTCAGATCGCCATTGCTGAGAACCGGATTTGGGAAGACGTTGCCGCCAGGAACAACCGTCAGCGGGTCAAACACGGCGGTATCGGTCACGTCCCAGAAAGGGATGTAAGTTGCCTGAGCGGCGCCCGCAGCGAGCGCGACAAACACGGCCGCAGCGGTGCGAATCAGTTTGAGAGTTTTCATTGAATGCTCCTTGAAATCGACAGAAATTACTTGAGGACTTGACTGCCAGTACTGACAATCTTCCACTTGCACAAAGACATATGCACGGTCCGTGCCAGAATTTCTGTCCTTCAAGCAAATCAATGACTTACGAGGTTATTGAACAAAGACCTGGGAGCCCGGCCGGTCCAACTGGAAAGAATCCTGACAGTCAGGCGTATAGTCAGCGGCACAAGGGATCGGCGGGCTTGGCGCGGCCGCCGCGATTCGTTAGCCACATCCAACCCAGTCCGGCTGGGCTCCACCATGACAGTGGTCTTGATCACGCTCGCTGCAACCTTGCTGATTCAGTTGGGCTATTTCCTTTGGAAGCTCTCCGCCGATGGCCAACCCAAGATCGGCGGTGCTCCGGCTTTGCAGGTGATGCGTGCCATGGTGACCGACTGGCGCTGGATGCTGGGCTTTGCCGCCACCAGCGTCGGGTGGGTGCTGTTTGTGCAAGCCACTGCCTTGGGGACATCAGCCTGGTGCAGCCACTGATGTCCGCCGGTGACCTGTTGCTGGTGGTTCTGGCCGTCGTCATTCTCAAGGAGCGTCTGGTCCGGATCGAATGGGCCGGCGTTTTGTTGACCGTACTGGGTGCAGTTGCGCTTGCGCTGGAGGCTGAGGACTCGAAGACCTTGAGCTTCGGTGGCACACGCCTGGTGGTATTGCTCGCCTGCGCCGTCCTGGCCGGGTGCGCCATGCTGTGGGCCAACAGACGGTCTCGCCGACCAGAGGTTCTGCTCGCTCTGGTTGTGGGGCTGTGCTTCGGCGCGGGCTCGGTGCTGACAAAGGCCTTGACAGTCGAGTCTTCAGTACCGGGACAATCCGTCGTCTCCTGGGCGATTCTGCTCAATCCCCTGCTGCTGGCCGTGGTGCTGGCCAATGTGCTCGGACTGGTATTGCTCCAGGCGGCTTTTCAGCGCGGCCGGGCGTCGGTGATTGTGCCGCTGCAACTTGCCATGGCCAACGGCATCACCGTGCTGGCGGGGATCGCGATCTTTGGGGAGCACATCACCACGCTACGCGCGGGTGGCATCGTGCTGATCGTGGGGGGCACCGCCTTGCTCCACCTCAAGTCTTCATCAGCCCAGAAAGGTCCAGCCTGATTGAGCGACTGTGGGGCAACTGCGAGACACCCACCCGGGCGAAGAACCCAAAATCGTCGCTTGGCGTCGCGTGAACAATTCGCTCGAAATTGGCTGCCACTTCAAGTGCCTGTTCGCCCATTTGCGGCGCGGTCGAAAAGCGCCGCCCGGCGCGGGCATACCATCGAAAGATGACTGGCGTCATCTGCGGTTGCAGGTGCAGACCCTGGTGTGTCGCCGTCAGCCAGATGCGCTGCACGGCCATGCCGAGGTCGATCCAGTCGTCCAGCTTTGCGGGGGGTGCTTTGGGCGCACCAGCACGTGCGCGGCGCAGCGCAAGCCGGGCAGCAGGTCGAGCTGAATGCGGGGGGCGACGGTGCCCAGCAGGTAGCGGTTGAAAAACTCCACTCGGGCCCAGCTTTGCATCACCCACTGCATCAGCCGGGCAGTGGCCGGATCAACCCCCACCGCCTGCTCTGGAATGCGGTCCTTGCTGAAGCGAGCCTTCCACTCAATGACTGCCTTGTGGACGGGGAACGCTTCCGGACACGTCAGCCGGATCCGGGCGCTGTCCCACAACAGCCCAGCCACTTGTCGGCGTTCACCGGGCGACTCGAAGATTTGAAGGCTGAAGCTCGTCACCGGCCGCCTCCATCAGTGCTTGCCGCTGCATCGTGGTGAGTGCCGTGGTCTTCATAGGCCGGCGTTGCACGGTACGGGTTTCAATGCAGTCATACAGCGGGTCCCGCACCAGGGCAGGGTCGCTCACCAGCATCACGTCGTAGATCGGGTTGCGATGCTCACCTTGCGACGCAACCGTCCACGTAGTCTTCAGGCCGACGCCGGACGCGGCAATGCGCAGGGTTTCCAGCAGCGCGCCATGGGCGATGTGGCTCGGGTGGCCGTCATAGTCATAGAGAACGTGGTCACGTGTGTCAAACCCATGGACTCGGATATGGTGGTCGTCCACGACTTCAAAGCGCCACGGTTGGGTGTTGTCGCCACTCTGGGGCCCAACGGGCGAGGTCGAGAATGCGGGTCAAGGTGTCGCGGCTCACGGGAATCTCCTGACGAAAGAACGAGGGAGCGAATGCCGGTTCTGCGGGTGAACGCGCAGGCGCAACCGCAGTCAGATGTCCATCTCACCTTACCATACAGGTGCGACTCAGGTGCCAACGGGATGGGCACGCGCTTCACGCCGGGGCACAATGCCATTTTTCGCTGCCTGAGGTGTCCATGACAGACCCAATCGCTTTTGACTACGATAGCGCCTTCTCGCGCAACATCGGCTGGGTTACGCAGAGTGAACAGGCCATATTGAAGAAATCGCGTGTCGCGATTGCCGGGTTGGGTGGAGTCGGCGGCGCCCACTTGCTGACCCTTGCGCGCCTTGGGATCAGTCATTTCAACATCGCTGATTTTGATGATTTTGACGTGCACAACCTGAACCGTCAGGCCGGTGCCTTCATGCCGTTCATGGGTCAGCCCAAAATCGATACCGTGGCCAAATTGGCGCTTGACATCAATCCCGACATGGATTTGCGTCGATTCCCACAGGGTGTCAAGCCAGAAAACATCGATGAATTCTTGCGGGATGTGGATGTCTATGTCGATGGTTTGGATTTCTTTGCCCTGCCAGCGCGCCGAATGGTATTTGCGAAATGCCGCGAAAAAGGCATTGCCGCGTTAACTGCCGCGCCGCTTGGCATGGGCACCGCATTTCTTTACTTCAGTCCCACCGGCATGAGCTTCGAAGACTACTTCAAGGTCGACGGACATGAGCCTCAGGAGCAATACGCTCGCTTCATTGCGGGCCTGTCGCCGGCGATGGTGCAACGCGATTACCTGGTTGCGCCAGAGGCGGTCAATTTCAGCGAAAAACGTGGCCCGTCAACGGTCATGGCCTGTGACCTGTGCGCCGGGGTGATGGGAACTTCCGTGTTGAAGGTGCTGCTCGGCAGGGGAACCATCAAGGCAGCGCCGTGGGGCATGCACTTCGACGCCTACCATCAGAAGTTGAAACTGACCTGGCGCCCGTTTGGCAATTCCAACCCTCTGCAGCAACTGCTGCTGAAGTTCATCCGGCCCAAGCTTCGGGGAAGGTCTGACGCTTGAGCTGATGCGAATTGACTGCCCGGACAGTCCCCAAAAACAGGTGCGAAATCACTGCGCATCATGAGTCGCCAATTGCCATAGACCCCGACACGACCCCGACCCGTTTGGGCAAATGCGTTATATTCCGACCGAAATCGGGGAAGTTGATTGACCGTTCGTCTAGGGGGTACCTTGTGAAGAGTTTTTATAGCACTTTCTGGTCTGGTGTTGGCCGGGCCTTCGTCCTTGCAGCGGGTCTGGTCGTGGCTGGCTGTGCCAGTACCTCCTCCAGTTTCCCCCCTGCGCCGACCTCGGCTGCGACACCCGGCTACAACTATATCGTCGGGCCAGGCGATACGCTCAATATCATCGTCTGGCGCAATCCCGAACTGTCCATGTCCGTGCCGGTGCGCCCTGATGGCAAACTGTCCACCCCACTGGTGGATGAGTTGGTTGCGCAAGGCAAGACCTCTATCGAGATCGCCCGTGACGTCGAGAAAGCCCTGTCAAAACTGGTGCGCGACCCGGTCGTTACCGTGATCGTGACCAGCTTCGTTGGCCCGTATAGTGAGCAAATCCGCGTGGTGGGTGAAGCGGCCAAACCTCAGTTCTTGCCCTACAAACAGAAGATGACCCTGCTTGATGTGATGATTGCGGTGGGCGGTTTGACCGACTTTGCCGACGGCAACGCAGCGTCGATCGTGCGGGCGTCCGAGGGCGACAAGCGCTACTCGGTGCGCATCAGGGATCTGATCAAACGCGGCGATATTTCGGCCAACGTCGAAATGAAGCCGGGCGACGTCATCATCATTCCCCAGGGCTGGTTCTGAACAAACATACAGAGCGCGCACGCCCCATGCGATCAAAAGACTGCGGTAGCATGGATTGCCGCGCTGCGCTTTCCTTGAACCCGTCGTCATTGCGAACGAAGTGAAGCAATCCATGACCCCAAAACACGTGGATCGCCGCGGCCTGTGGCCTCGCGATGACGATACGGCTTTAAGGTCCGCGTGCGGTTCCGACCCGGAACTGGAGGCTCGCAATGACGGTCGTGGTCCGGTTGCAGTAGCGGCCCCCCTTGAACAAAGAGACTGCCTCGAATGGATGAATTGATTGGTCAGATCACGTCAATTGCGCGTGGTGTGTGGAAGCATCGCTGGCCGGGCCTGATCGTGGCATGGGTGGTCACCATCATCGGCGTTGCGGTGGTCGTTGCGGTGCCGGATCGCTATGAGGCCAGCGCGCGAATCTATGTGGACACGCAGTCCATCTTGAAACCCCTGATGTCAGGCCTGGCGGTTCAGCCCAATGTGGACCAGCAAGTATCGATGTTGAGTCGAACCTTGATCAGTCGGCCCAACGTCGAAAAATTGGTGCGCATGGCCGACCTTGACCTGAAGATCAAGTCGAAGGACGCGCAGGACGCGCGCATCGACGGCTTGATGAAAGAGCTCAAGATCAGTAGCACCGGGCGTGACAACCTGTATGTCTTGTCCTACCGCGATCCAAGTCCTGACCAAGCCAAACGGGTGGTGCAGTCGCTGGTGTCCATCTTCGTCGAATCCAGCCTTGGTGATTCGCGTAAGGATTCCGTTACCGCCAAGAAATTTCTTGACGAGCAGATCAAGGCTTACGAGTCCAAGCTTGAGGAGGCCGAGGCGCGGCTCAAGGAGTTCAAGCTCAAGAACATTGAACTGCAATCGGCCGATGGCAAAGACATGGCTGGCCGGTTATCGGAGATCAGTGCCCAGCTTCGCCAGGCGCAGCTTGAATTGCATGAGGCTGAGAACGCGCGTGATGCTGCCAGGCGGCAGCTCGATAGCGAGAAGAACCAAAACGCCAGCATCACCTCCAAGAGTTTGCTGCAGGAGTCTTCCCTGTCGGTGGCAACGCCAGAAATCGACTCCCGAATCGAGGCCCAGAAACGCAATCTGGACGCGCTGTTGCAGCGTTTCACCGAGCAGCATCCCGATGTTTCGGGGTCCCGGCGGTTGATCAAGGAGTTGGAAGAACAAAAGCGCAAGGAAGTGGCGGAGCTGCGCAAGGCGGCCATGGCCAACCCGAGCAATGCGCCCAGCAACAGCCTGGCCTACCAGGAACTCAGTCGCATGTTGGCCACCACCGAGGTGCAGGTGGCTGGCCTGCGAGCCCGTGTGGGCGAATACAACGCGCGCTACAACCGGGCCCGGGATCTGATGAAGACGGCCCCTCAAATTGAAGCGGAATTCGCCCAACTCAACCGGGACTATGGGATTCACAAAAAGAACTACGAAGACCTGGTGTCGCGTCGCGAGTCGGCCAATCTGTCAGGCGAACTCGAAAGCGCCTCCGGCCTGGCGGACTTTCGTCTGATTGACCCCCCCCGAGCGTCGCCCAAGCCGGTGGCCCCGAACCGGCTGCTGCTGTTGCCAATGGCTTTGCTGGTTGCCTTGGGCGCGGGTGCCGCCACCGCATTTGTATTCAGCCAGATTCGTGCGGTGTTCTTTGATGCGCGCACCCTGAGCCACGTTGTGGGGCTGCCCCTGCTGGGCGTGGTCACCTTGGTGGACTCTCCTTCGATGCAAGGACAGCGCAGAAGGGAATTGAGGCGTTTCGGTCTGGCCTCGGGCGGGCTGCTGGTACTGTTCGCCGCGGGCATGGTGGCTGTCTCGCTGCTCACAGGCCGCCTCGGATAAAACAAAATGACCAGTCTGATTGAACAAGCCAACGAACGCCTGGAGCAACTGAGGCGAGCCGGGGCCGACATGCCTCAGGAAACGCCCCAACAGGTCAGGGCACCTGAACCCTCCGTGCCAGCACAGCGGGTCGAAGCTGGCAACGCCTCCCCGCCCCGTCAAGTCTCGATTGACTTGCAATTGGTGGCCGCGTCAGGCATCGTCACGCCGAATGCGCCGCGCTCGCAAGTGGCAGACCAGTTTCGCGTTATCAAGCGGCCCTTGATCAGCAATGCCACCGGCAAGGGCGCGTCGGCGATTGTCAATGGCAATTTGATCATGGTAACCAGTGCCCTGCCTGGCGAGGGCAAGACCTTTACCGCCATCAACCTGGCCATGAGCATTGCCACCGAGCTCGACAACACGGTCATGCTGGTCGATGCTGACGTGGCACGCCCTTCCGTGCTCAATATGCTGGGCTTGCCGTCTGGGCCGGGCTTGCTGGACCTGTTGGTGGACGAGCAGCTCGATGTCGGGAGCGTTTTGCTCAAGACCAATATCGACAAGTTGACCATCCTCCCGAGTGGCACGTCGCATGCCCGGGCCACTGAGCTGCTGGCCAGCGACGCGATGGCCAGGCTGCTGGAGAGCATCGCCAAGCGCTATGCCGATCGGATCATCGTATTTGATTCGCCGCCGCTGCTCTTGACAACCGAGTCGCGGGTCCTGGCCTCGCACATGGGCCAAATCGTGGTGGTGGTGCAAGCTGAGAAGACTCTGCAGGCTGACGTTGAGCATGCCCTGTCGACGATCGAAACCTGCCCGGTCAAGCTCATGGTGCTGAATCAGGCCCGGACCACTGCCAAGGACGGTTACGGCTATGGCTACGGATATGGGTATGAGCACGTGTGAGCGTCATGGCGCGCTGGCAGCCGCCTTGCTGCTGGTTGCGCAGACCGCTGTCGCGCAGACCGAGGGTGGCGCCAATCGGGCGATATCGATCGTGCCGTATGCCACCACGGCTGCAACTTATTCCGACAATGTGCTCCTCAGCAACGCCGATCGACGCGCCGACTTGATGGTGGCGGTGACCGCCGGGCTGCGCATCACGGGCGAGGGCAGTCGTATCAAGGGTTACCTGAACTATGGCCTGACCGGACAGGCCTATGCCGATGGTGCCAAGGCGAGCACGTTTCAGAACTCGCTCAATACATTTGGCAGCATTGAGGCGATCGACAACCTGGCCTTCGTCGATTTCAGTGGCTCTATTTCGCGACAGGCCGTGTCGGCTTTCGGGGTACAGACCGACGGCGGGATTCCCAATTCCAATCAGTCGGAGGTCGCCACGTTTCGGCTGTCTCCCTACTTACGCGGCCAGCTCGGCGGTTCGGCGAATTACGAGGCACGCTACGCCTGGACGGCAACGCGCACCGGCACGGATGCGGCGTCGGATGCCAAGGTGGCCGATGCGCTGGTCAAGCTTAACGGGCGCGTTCCATCCGGTCAGTTGGCATGGTCGGTAGAGGCGTCACGGCAATCGGTCGATTTCACAACCGGACGCTCGACCGAGTCGGATCGCCTGACGGGAACTTTGAGCTACCCCATCAGCAACCAGCTGGTGGTGTCGGGGACGGGCGGTCGCGACAGCAACAACTACACCAACGCGGGCAGAGAGAGTCACAGTGTCCTGGGGGCGGGCATCAACTGGTCACCAGCCCCGACCACCACACTGTCGGTCAACGCCAGCAACCAGTCGTTTGGCCACGGACACAGCATCAGCTTCGAGCACCGCACGCCGCGGACGATCTGGCGCTTTACCGACTCCAATGGTGTCTCCACGGCCCCTGGCCAACTCATCAGCACAACCATTGGCTCGGTCTACGACCTGTATTTCAGTCAATTTGCTTCGATTGAGCCCGACCCGATCAAACGCGCCTTGTTGGTGAATAATTTCCTGCAAACCAATGGCGTCAGCCCCAGTGCGCCAGTGATTGCCGGGTATCTGACGTCTGCCGTGTCGCTGCTGCGGCGTCAGGATGCGTCGTTTGCTTTGCTCGGTGTACGCGATACCGTGACCTTTTTGGCATCCCGCAGCAACAGTCGAAGGCTCGATACGGTGACTGGCGCGGCCGATGATTTGGTGAGTTCGTCGGTGATTGTCCAACAGGGGTTCAGCGTCAGCTACGCGCACCGGCTCACACCGCAGGCGGCTTTCAACGCCATCGCCTCGCAGCAACGTACGATCGGGTCGTCCACACAACCGGAGACCAGTTTGCGAACACTCAGCCTGAACCTCACCAGCGCGGTCAGTCGCCAGTCCACCGCCACTTTCGGGGCGCGACGGTCTGTATTCGACAGCCCCACCGTGCCCTATTCCGAGTCGGCCATCACCGGCTCCCTGACCGTGCAGTTTTAGCCCATGTATGAAGAGTTTTATGGGTTAAGTTGCAAGCCGTTTCAGCTCAATCCCGATCCAAGTTTTTATTTCGGCAGCAAGCAACACCGCCGCGCCAAAGCCTACTTGGAGTATGGCGTGGCGCGCAACGAGGGCTTCATCGTCATCACCGGCGATATTGGCGCCGGCAAGACCACCGTCGTGCGCGGCTTGCTGGGCAGCCTGGATGTCAACAAGGTTTGTGCTGCCAATCTGGTGAGCACCCAGCTCGACGCCGAGGACACCTTGCGCATGGTGGGCGCGGCATTTGGCGTGCGGGTCAAAGATGTTGCCAAGGCCGACTTGCTGATGTCGCTGGAGGCATTCCTGGTCAGCCAGTTGAGCCAGGGAAGACGCTGCCTGTTGATTGTGGACGAAGCGCAGAACCTGAGTTCCCGAGCGGTTGAAGAGCTGCGCATGTTGTCCAACTTTCAGTTCGGCAAGCAAGCCTTGCTGCAGACCTTTCTCGTTGGGCAGCCCGAATTCCGGGATATCTTGCGGCATCCGTCGATGCAGCAGTTGCGCCAGCGCGTCACGGCCACTTGCCACATCGGGCCGCTCGATGAAGACGAGACCCAGCGCTATATTCTGCACCGTCTCAAGTGCGCCGGCAGCACCGGGCGCCCCAGCTTTGATGGCCCCGCGTTTGTGGCGATTCACCGGGCCAGCGGCGGCATTCCGAGGCGCATCAATTCGTTATGCGACCGCTTGTTGTTGCTGGGCTTCCTGGGGAGCAAAGACAGCTTTGACCTTGCCGACGTGGAAGAAGTGGTGCGGGAAATGCAGGACGAAGCCGGTGGGGCGGCCAGTCGGCCCCTGTCTCTGGGCGATTTTGCGCTGGCCGACAGTCGACCGATGCCGCTGCGGGTGGACATTGATCCCACTCGCCTGCAACTGCCGGTTGGTCTGGCCAATGACTTGTCCGACCAGATGGACAATCTGGGGCAGGAGCGCCATGGTGACCGCCTGTTGCGGCTGGAGCGAAGCTTGCTGCGCATTGAACGCTTCAATCTGGAAATCCTGACTATGCTGCAAAAGCTGGTCAATGCCGTCAAGAAACCGCAAGACGAAAGTAACCCATGAGCTCGACTGAACCCGGCGTCCAACTGGGCCCGGTGATGTGTGTGGTTGGGGCGCGCCCCAACTTCATGAAGATGGCGCCCATCCTTCGTGCCCTGGCAGGGCACCATCCCGCCATTCCGATGCTGCTGGTGCACACCGGCCAGCACTATGACAAGGATATGAGCGACAAGTTGTTCGAAGATCTGCGCCTGCCCCGGCCTGACATCAACCTTGAGGTGGGCTCCGCCAGCCATGCCGTGCAGACGGCCGAGGTGATGCGACGCTTCGAGCCGCTGCTGGACACGCATCGTCCGTCTTGCGTGGTGGTCGTGGGTGACGTCAACTCGACACTGGCCTGCACCTTGGTGGCGGTCAAGAAAGGCGTGCCGGTGGCGCATGTTGAGGCCGGTCTGCGCAGCTTTGATCGCGCCATGCCGGAGGAAATCAACCGCATCCTGACGGATCAGGTGGCCGACCGGCTGTACACCACCGAGCGCTCTGCCGAAGATAATTTGGCGCGCGAAGGCATCCCGGCGGATCGCGTATGCTTTGCGGGCAATGTGATGATCGACTCGGTAGTATTTGGTCGCACCCACGCTCGCGACCCGGCGCAGACGCTCCATGCCTGTGGCGTTGCATCAAGCATCCTTAGCCATCCCCGCGGCTATGGCGTGGTCACGCTGCATCGACCGTCCAACGTCGATCACCCCGAGACGCTACGCGCATTGCTCGAAACGCTGGGTGAGGTCGCGTCGCGCCTGCCGCTGGTGTTTGCCCTGCATCCTCGCACCCGCGGCAACATCGAGAAGTTTGACTGTGCCGCACTGATCGACCCGGCGCGCATGGTGTTGTTACCGCCACAAGGCTACCTGGAGATGCTCGGCCTCATGGCCGACGCGACGGTGGTCCTGACCGATTCCGGCGGCTTGCAGGAAGAGACCACGGCCTTGGGCGTGCCGTGCTTGACCCTGCGCGAGAACACCGAGCGCCCGATCACCGTGTCGCAAGGCACCAACATCCTGGTCGGGCGAGATCGCGGTGCCATTCTCCAGGGCGTGGATGACATCCTGGCCGGACAGGGCAAGCGCGGTCGAGTTCCCGAACTGTGGGACGGTCATGCCGCCGAGCGGATCGCCGCGGATTTGTGGCAATGGCTGACGGAACCTGCCAATCAGACGCCTCGCGCCTAACTGACATGACCTCCCGCCCGCCACACATCATGCAAGAGTACCGTCATTGCGAGGAGCAAAGCGACGCGGCAATCCATGCAGCCGTGAGCCATGGATTGCTTCACTGCGTTCGCAATGACGATGGTCTTTCGCGTTAAGCCTGCGGAGCCAGGGATGACTGCAAACGCGATCACCAATGCTCTGACAATTGATGTCGAGGATTACTTTCAGGTGTCCGCCTTCGCGTCGCATATTGCACGCGACGAGTGGGACAGCAAGGAGTGCCGGGTTGAACGCAATGTCGGGCGCATCCTGGAGATGCTCGACCATGCTCAAGTCAAGGCGACGTTCTTCACCCTGGGCTGGATCGCGGAGCGCTATCCGCAACTGATTCGGCGCATCGTGCAAGAAGGACATGAACTGGCCAGCCATGGCTACGGCCATGAGCGCGCCAGCGACCAGAATTGGGATTCGTTCTTTACCGATGTCAACCTGGCCAAGATCTTGCTGGAAGACTTGACCGGCGTCGAAGTGCGTGGCTACCGCGCGCCCAGCTTCTCTATCGGCAAGGACAACCAGTGGGCCTTTGATTGTCTGCTGAAGGCCGGCTACCGTTACAGCTCCAGCATCTACCCCATCGCGCATGACCACTATGGCATGCCCGATGCGCCGCGCTTTGCCTACGAGGTGCGTCCCGGCTTGCTCGAAATCCCGGTCACCACCCTGCGTCTGCTGGGTCGCAACTTCCCATCCAGCGGCGGCGGCTATTTCAGATTGTTGCCGTATGCGCTGTCGCGCTGGATGCTCAATCGCGTCAACCAGGGCGATGGCCAGGCGGCCATCTTCTACTTTCACCCCTGGGAGATCGATGTCGACCAGCCCCGGGTGGAAGGCATTGGCGCCAAGACGCGCTTTCGGCACTACGTCAACATCGACCGCGTCGAGGGCCGACTCAAGCGCTTGTTGGACGACTTCCAGTGGGGCCGGATGGACCAGGTCTTTCTGCGCCCGGAAATCGCCCAGCCGCAAGCCAGGGCGGCCTTGGCCTGAATCGCCGTGCTGAGCGTGCACCAGCTTCAAGCGAGCGATCGCGAGACCGCCCGGCGCTGGGACGAGTTCGTGCTGGCCTGCCCGCAGGCCACCTTCTTTCACCGCGCCGGCTGGCAACGCATCTTGCGTGAGGTCTACCGGCATGACGCCTACTACCTGTACGCCGAGCAACACGGGCGCATCCAGGGTGTGCTGCCCCTGGGGCATGTCAACAGCTGGCTGTTTGGCAATTCGCTGACCAGCCTGCCCTTTGCCGTGTACGGCGGCGTGGCCGCGAGCAGTCCCGAGGTGGCGGCAGCCTTGATTGCCGAGGCCCAGGCGCTGGCTGTGAAGCTGGATGT
This sequence comes from Candidatus Rhodoferax randersensis, assembly GCA_016718155.1. Taxonomy (GTDB): domain Bacteria; phylum Pseudomonadota; class Gammaproteobacteria; order Burkholderiales; family Burkholderiaceae_C; genus Rhodoferax_D; species Rhodoferax_D randersensis. Next base: position 40,385 of record JADKEH010000021.1, read on the forward strand.
GGCGCACCTGGAGCTGCGCCACGTCGATGCACAGCGAGCGGACTGGCCGACGCAAGATTTGTACGTCACCTTTCGCAAAGAAATCCTGGCCGATGAGGAAGCCAACATGCTGGCCATCCCTCGCAAGCAGCGCGCCATGGTGCGCAAAGGCATCAAGAACGGATTGCTCGGCGCGATCGACCTCGATGTCGAGCGCTTCTTTCCGCTCTATGCCGACAATGTGCACCGACACGGCACACCGGCCATGCCCAAGCGTTATTTTCAGGCACTAATGGCCGAATTCGGCGTCGATTGCGAAGTCCTGACCGTGACGGCGCCGGACGGTCGTCTGCTCAGCAGTGTGATGAGTTTTTATTTCAGGGACGAGATTCTTCCCTACTACGCGGGCGACGACGAACGTGCCCGCGAGCTCGCGGCCAATGACTTCAAGTACTGGGAATTAATGCGCCGCGCCTGCGCGCGCGGTCTCAAGGTGTTTGATTACGGACGCAGCAAGCAGGGCACGGGCTCCTACGCTTTCAAGAAGAACTGGGGCTTTGAGCCTCGGCCGTTGCACTACGAATACTGCCTGTACAAGCGTGACGCGATCCCCCAGAACAATCCATCCAATGCCAAGTACAAGTTGCTGATCGAGACTTGGCGACGCATGCCAATCTGGCTGGCCAATTGGCTCGGGCCCTTCATCGTGCGAAATCTCGGCTAGAAGGGAAAGTAAGTTGAAAACAAACCAGTTCCCGTCATTGCGAGCCTCCAGTTGCGCGTCTGAACCGCACACGGAGGGGCGGGGGGCCGGATTGCTTCACTGCGTGGGGTTCGGAGCGGCGGCCAGGTGGTGGATTGCCGCGCTGTGCTCGCAATGACGGGGTTGCCGGCATTTCTGATATTTCGACTGGCCTAAGTTTGGTCATGGCCAACCTGCTCTACCTGGTGCACCGCCTGCCCTATCCGCCGAACAAGGGCGACAAGGTGCGGTCGTACCACCTGCTCAAACACCTAGCAGCGCAGCACAAGGTGTTTCTGGGGACCTTCGTGGACGACCCGCAGGATGAGGCGCATGTCCCGACCGTGCGAGCCCTGTGTGCCGAGTTGCACGTGGCCAGACTCCACCCACGGCAAGCCAAACTGCGCAGCGCCTTGGCCTTGTTGGGCGACCAGGCCCTGACGTTGCGCTACTACCGTGATGCGGGCATGGCCCGATGGGTTGACCAACTGGCGGCCCGCCATGCGATCGACGCTGTGGTGGTGTTCTCATCCGCGATGGCCCAGTATGCCCAGCGCTTGCCGCAGATTCCGATGCTGGTGGACTTTGTCGATGTGGACTCTGCCAAATGGTCGGAGTACGCCGGCAAGCACCGCTGGCCGATGTCATGGCTCTATCGTCGCGAAGGTGAGTCCTTGCTAGCCTACGAGCGCCTGGTGGCCATGCAGGCCAGACGCTCGTTCTTCGTGACCGAAAAAGAGACGGCGCTGTTTGGACAACTGGCTGCGGAGTGTGCGGCCAAAGTCGACACGATCAGCAATGGTGTCGATGCCGACTTCTTCGCACCCGATGCGAATCGGCCCTCACCCTTTGCGCCCACGTCGACAAGCCCTGGCGGCGGCGCCTTCGAAATGCCCGTTGCATTTACTGGCGCAATGGACTACTGGCCCAACATCGACGCCGTGGTCTGGTTTGTCAGCGACATCTGGCCCGCCTTGCGCCGTCGCTGGCCGCAATTGCGCTTCTACATTGTTGGGCGCAGCCCACCCGCGGCGGTTCAAGCGCTCGCGGGCGATTCGGTCGTGGTGACTGGCACGGTGCCGGATGTTCGACCCTATCTGCAGCATGCGGCGGTAGTGGTGGCGCCGCTGCGGGTGGCACGCGGCATCCAGAACAAGATCCTGGAGGCCATGGCGATGGCCCGGCCCGTGGTGGCGGCGCAATCCTGCGTCGCGGCCATCGATGCGCGGGTGGGGCTCGAACTACTTGGAGCTGAGTCGGTGACCGACTACGTGACAGCCGTCACGCGCCTGCTGGAGAACACGCAGGAGGCCGATGGTATCGGCGCTGCCGGGCGCAAACGGGTGTTGGCCAGCTACAGTTGGGCTGCGCACTTGTCGCGCATCGATCGTTATCTGTCGGCAACCACACCGGCCGCGCAACCTCCAACATCCGACAATCAGTTGAGGACAGAGCTGAAGATCTGTCCCGCAAAATATCAGGACTCACCATGATAGAACCCGCCCAAACCGGGGTAGCCAGCGTGGCGTCCGAAGTACGCGCCATGGCGGCGCTTGCCCGAGCGGCAGCGTGGCGCAAGGCCTTGCCACAGGTGGTCATTGCCATTGTGGCCATCCTGCTGCTGTACCGGGACACGGCAGTGGCCATGGTCACGATCTGGTACCGGTCCGAGACTTTTACGCACGCCTTCGTGGTGCCGCCGATCGTGGCGTGGCTGATCTGGCGCAAGCGCGCGCAACTGGCGGCGTTGACGCCCCAGCCCGTGCGCTGGGTATTGCTGCCGATGTCTGCAGTGGTCTTTGTCTGGTTGCTGGGTGATCTGGCTGCGGTGAACGCGCTGACGCAACTGGCCTTGGTCACCCTGCTGGTGTTGACGGTGCCAGCGCTACTGGGCATGGCGGTGACGCGCTGCATCCTGTTTGCTTTGCTGTTCCTGTTCTTTGCCGTGCCGCTGGGTGAGTTCCTGATGCCCCAGATGATGGCCTGGACTGCGGATTTCACTGTATTGGCCCTGCGCCTGTCCGGTATTCCGGTGTTTCGCGAGGGGCTGCAATTCGTGATCCCCTCGGGCAACTGGTCCGTGGTCGAGGCCTGTAGCGGCATTCGGTACCTGATCGCGTCGGTCACGGTCGGCACGCTCTTCGCGTACCTCAACTACCAGTCGGCCCGGCGACGTGTAGCTTTCGTGCTGGTTTCGTTGCTGGTACCGATCGTCGCCAACTGGCTTCGCGCTTACATCATCGTCATGCTCGGACACCTTTCGGGCAACAAGCTCGCGGCAGGAGCTGACCATTTGATTTATGGCTGGGTGTTCTTTGGCGTGGTGATCTTGTTGATGTTCATGATTGGCGCTCGCTGGAGTGAGCCTGAGCCTGAGCTGGGCTCGTCACGGCTTGAATCCGCGCCAACGCCTACCGTTGTCGGCGCGACCAATGCCGCTTGGTCGTGGGGACTGGTGCTTGCCATGCTCACCTTGGCAGCGGCTCCCCACGGCACACTCTGGCTGCTGGACAACGCCAAGTCAACACCAGTCGGTGCGATGACGACGCCCACCGCATTGGCGGGCGACTGGCGCCTGAGCGCGTCGCCAATGGCGACCTTTGAGCCGGCTTTCAGTAACCCGTCGGCCACCGTGCAGGGAGCTACCTTGGCCGTGACGGCAAAGGCGTTGGGCTGTACCTGGGTTACTACCGCAATCAGGACTACCAACGCAAGCTGATCAGCTCTGACAACGTGTTGGTGCGGTCCAAGGACCCCAATTGGAGTCAAGTTGCCAGCGGCAGCCGAGAGGCCCAGATCGGGTCACGGCGTTTGGCGGTTCGAACCGCCGAGTTGCGTGCTGCGTCGCTGGCCAGTGGTGCTACGGTTGAGCGGCTGGTGGTGTGGCAGATTTACTGGATAAACGGCACTTTTACAGCCAGCGATTATTTGGCCAAAGCTTATAGTGCCTGGTTCCGGTTGACTGGCCGGGGTGACGACAGCGCGGTCATCGTCGTGTACGCCGCAAAAGACCAGATCGACGGATCCGAGGCGCTGCTGCAGTCGTTCCTGTCGGACAACCTGCCAGCGATCGAGGCATTGTTGGCGCAAACCCGGCAAAGCCGGTGACCGGCTGTCCCCAACTGATTTTGAAGAGAAGCATTTTGGAGGTATCGAGATGAGCGTGGTAGCAGTCATTGGTTTGGGCTATGTGGGCCTGCCCCTGGTGGTGGAGTTTGGCAAGCACTTTCGCACGATAGGGTTTGACATCGCCGTGAACAAGGTCGAATCCTGCCAGCGCGGCGTGGATCCGTCGCGGGAGTTATCCGATGAGGAGATGCGGGCATCGCCCCAAGCGGTGTACACGGCCGACCCCGCCATGCTGGCCGAGGCCGACATCATCGTGGTGGCGGTGCCAACGCCGGTGGACGACGCGCACATCCCTGATTTCCGCCCTCTGATTGGTTCGAGTACCAGCGTCGGACGCAACATGAAGAAGGGCGCTGTGGTGGTGTACGAGTCCACCGTTTATCCCGGCGCCACTGAAGAGGTGTGCATACCCGTGCTGGAGCGCGAGTCCGGCATGAAGTGGAAGCAGGACTTCTTCGTCGGTTATTCACCCGAGCGCATCAACCCCGGCGACAAGGAACACACGCTGACCAAGATCCTCAAGATCGTCTCCGGCGACAGCCCCGAGACCTTGGAGAAGGTGGCCAAGCTGTATGAAACCATCATCCTGCCCGGCGTGCACCGGGCGTCAAGCATCAAGGCCGCCGAGGCCGCCAAAGTGATCGAGAACACCCAGCGCGACCTCAACATTGCCTTGATGAACGAGCTGTCCATCATCTTCGAGAAGCTTGGCATCGACACCACCGAGGTGCTGGAAGCCGCTGGCACCAAATGGAACTTCCTGCGCTTCAAGCCGGGCCTGGTCGGCGGTCACTGCATTGGCGTCGATCCCTACTACTTGACACACAAGGCCGAAATGCTGGGTTACAACCCACAGGTGATTCTGGCCGGTCGACGCATCAACGACGGCATGGGCAAGTTCATTGCCGAGCAAACCATCAAGAACATGATCGCCGCGGGGAGCTACATCAAGGGCGCCAAGGTCAATGTGCTGGGCCTCACTTTCAAGGAAAACTGCGGCGACCTGCGCAACTCCAAGGTGATCGACATCATCAACGAGCTCAAGTCTTATGGCGTTGAAGTATTTGTGACCGATCCGCAGGCCAAGTCGGACGAAGCCGTGCACGAATACGGCGTACCTTTGCTGCCGTGGGACGAGCTGCCCCGGGCCGATGCCATCGTCGCCGCTGTGGCGCACAAGGAGTTCGCCAGCCTGTCGATGGAAGACTTCGGCAAGAAGCTGGTCAAGGGTGGTGCCTTCATCGACGTGAAGGCCGCCTTTGATGCCAAGACTATTCGAGCGGCCGGTTACAGGCTCTGGCGCCTGTAAGTCCCGTCATTGCGAACGAAGTGAAGCAATCCAGGACTCCTGAACCCATGGATTGCCGCGCTACGCTCGCAATGACGATGGCTTCCCGTCGTTGCGAGCGCAGCGCGGCAGCTACGCAAATATTCGTCATTGCGAGCGCAGCGCGGCAATCCATGGCCCAAAAATACGTGGATCGCCACGGCCTGAGGCCTCGCGATGACGACGCTGGTTCAAAGTCAGTGTGCGGTATCGGACCGGCTTCGGGAGGGTCGCAATGACGGAAGCCCTTCTTGACGAGTCTACGCAACATGCACGGTGACACGCGACCGCTGGTACTGCATGTGATGTACCGCTTCGACACCGGTGGCCTGGAAAACGGTGTGGTCAACCTGATCAACCACATGCCCGCCGATGCCTACCGCCACGCTGTCCTGGCGCTTACCGAGGTTACTGACTTCAGCCAGCGCGTCCAGCGCAAGGACGTCGAGTTCATTGCCCTGCACAAACCGCCCGGCCATGGCATCTGGCAGTACCCCAAGTTGTTCAAGCTGTTCCGGCGGTTGCGCCCCCACATCGTGCACAGCCGCAACCTGGCTGCCCTGGAGGTACAAGTTCCCGCATGGGCAGCGGGCGTGCCGGTGCGCATCCACGGCGAACATGGCCGTGATGTGGGGGATCTGGATGGCAGCAACGTCACGTACCAGCGTATGCGTCGCGTATACAAGCCCTTTGTGCACCGCTACATCGCCTTGTCGCGCGACCTGGACGACTACCTGGTCCAAAAGGTACACGTGCCACAAGGCAAGATTACCCAAGCCTACAACGGCGTCGATACCGACCGATTCCGTCCGGCACCCGATGGTCCGCAAACCATTGCAGGCTGTCCTTTTGATCCCGCACAGCATTGGCTGCTGGGTACCGTCGGACGCATGCAGACCGTCAAAGACCAGACGCTGCTGGCGCGGGCCTTTGTGCAGGCCCTCCAAACCGATCCCTCGCTGAAGCAGCGTTTACGCCTGGTCATGGTGGGCGAGGGGCCCTTGCGCGCCAAGGCACAGGGCATTCTGGAGGCTGCGGGTGTGGCGGACCTGGCGTGGTTGCCCGGTGAACGCAGTGATGTGGCAGACGTCATGCGCGGCCTGCATGCCTTTGCGTTGCCATCGCTGGCAGAGGGCATATCCAACACCATTCTCGAAGCCATGGCCAGCGGGTTGCCGGTTATCGCCACCGCCGTTGGGGGCAATGCGGACCTGGTGCACCAACCCGACACTGGTGTTGTCGTTCCCGCAGCCAACGTGGAGGCTATGGCACGCGAACTGGTCAGACTGGCAAACGACCCGGCGCGCTCCCTCAAAATGGGGCAGGCAGGCAGGCAGCGAGTTCTGGATCGATTCAGTATGCAGGCCATGATTTCGACCTACCAAAACGTGTACGACAGCCAGTTACGCGCATCGCTTTCTTGATATATTCTGTTAGCCAGACCAGACTAAGCCGCCACTTCGGAGAAATCGATGCAGACCGTCAATATGTTGCAAGCCAAATCGTCACTATCGCGTTTGGTGGACGTCATTGAGCAAGGTCAAGAGCGCGAGATCGTGATCGCGAGAAACGGCCGCCCTGCAGCCCGACTGGTGCCAATGGAACCTTCTCCACCTGCGAGCCGGATTGGTGTGGCCAAAGGTCTGTTTGCCGTCCCAGACAGTATCGATGCCAATAACGTTGAAGTAGCCACCCTTTTTCTCGGCGGGGTGCCTACTTGAACCTGCTGCTCGATACGCATGTCGCGTTGTGGGCCATCACCGACAGTCCCAAATTGCCGCCCAAAGCGCGTGAGCTGATTCAGGCCCCCACGACCACGGTATGGGTGAGTACGGCAAATATATGGGAGATCGCAATCAAGCGCGCGCTGGGGCGTGGTGATATGCCGGTTTCTAGCCAGGACGCAGTGCGTTTTTTTCGACAGTCTGGATACCGATTTCTGAACATAGAACCAGAGCATGCCATGGCCGTGGAAGAGCTGCCAGCGCACCATCAAGACCCATTCGATCGAATATTGGTAGCGCAGGCACTCGTGGAACCTATGCGATTGATGACTCACGACCCCTTGGTAGCCCTCTATAGCGACACCATCATCAAGATTTAGTACGTTTTCCTAAGCAATAACATTCCCATGTGCGGCATTACCGGCATTTTTGATACCCGCGGCGCGGCCGCCATCCCTCGCGCCGTGCTGCAGCGCATGAACGACTCGCAACTGCACCGCGGCCCCGACGAAGGCAGCCTGCATGTCGAGCCCGGCGTGGGCCTGGGCCACCGGCGTCTGTCGATCATCGACATCGCCACCGGCCAGCAGCCGCTGTTCAACGAAGACGGCTCGGTGGTGGTGATCTTCAATGGCGAGATCTACAACTACCAGCAACTCATTCCCGAACTGCAGGCGCTGGGCCATGTGTTCCACACCAAGAGCGACACCGAAGTCATCGTGCACGCCTGGGAATCCTGGGGGCCGGACTGCGTCAAGCGTTTTCGCGGCATGTTCGCCTTCGCCCTGTGGGACCGCAACCAGCAGACCTTCTTCATGGCGCGCGACCGGCTGGGCGTCAAGCCGATGTACTACGCGCTGCTGGACGACGGCACCTTGCTGTTCGGCTCCGAGCTGAAATCGATTCTGGCGCATGGCGGTTTGCGCCGCGACATCGACCCCCTGGCGGTGGAAGAGTACTTTGCGCTGGGCTACGTGGCCGAGCCGCGCACCATCTTCAAGCAGGCCCGCAAACTGTCGCCAGCCCACAGCCTGACCATCCGGCGCGGTCAGCCGATCCCGCAGCCGGTGGCCTATTGGGACGTGCGTTTCAGTCTCGACAACCCGATTTCCGAGGCGGACGCCCAGGCTGAATTGGTGGCACGGCTGAAGGAATCGGTGCGGCTGCGCATGATTGCCGAAGTGCCGCTGGGTGCCTTTCTGTCGGGCGGTGTCGACAGCAGCGCCGTGGTAGCGCTGATGGCCGGCCTGTCCAACACACCGGTCAACACCTGCTCCATCGGCTTTGACGATCCGGCTTTCAATGAGTCAGCGTTCGCCCAGAAGGTGGCTGACCGCTACCACACCAATCATCGGCTGGAAGTCGTCAAGAGCGACGACTTCGACCTGATCGACACGCTGGCCCGCCTGTACGACGAACCCTATGCCGACAGCTCGGCCATCCCCACCTACCGCGTCTGCCAACTGGCGCGCAAGCATGTGACCGTAGCCTTGTCGGGTGACGGTGGTGATGAGTCCTTTGGCGGCTACCGGCGCTACCGCATGCACCTGATGGAAGAGCGCATGCGCGCGGCCCTGCCGCACAGCGTGCGCAGGCCCTTGTTCGGCGCCCTGGGGCGGCTCTACCCCAAGGCCGATTGGGCACCTCGCGTGTTTCGCGCCAAGACCACCTTCGAGGGCCTTGCCCGCACCTCGGTGCAAGCCTACTTTCATACCGTGTCGATTCTGCGCGACCCGATGCGCGAGGCCCTGTTCAGCGCCAGCTTCAAGACCGAGTTGGCCGGCTACAACGCCCAGGATGTATTCAATCGCCACGCCGCCCAGGCCGGTACCACCGACCCGCTGGCGCTGATCCAGTACCTGGACCTCAAGACCTACCTGGTGGGGGACATCAACACCAAGGTGGACCGCGCCAGCATGGCGCACTCGCTGGAAGTGCGCGAACCCTTGATGGACCATGAACTGGTCGAGTGGCTGGCTTCGCTGCCATCAAGCCACAAGATCCATGGGCAGGAAGGCAAATACATCTTCAAGAAGGCGATGGAGCCGCACCTGCCACACGACGTGTTGTACCGGCCCAAGATGGGATTTTCCGTACCGCTGGCGCGCTGGTTCCGGGGCCCCCTAAAGCAGCGTGTGCGCGACGCCGTGCTGGGTGAGCGCCTGGCCGCCACCGGCTGGTTTGACCGCAGTTACCTGGAACACCTGGTGCAGGCGCATCAGTCCGGCGCGCGCGACTACAGCGCGCCGCTGTGGACGCTGCTGATGTTCGAGGCCTTTCCTGCGGCAAGTGGTGGATGTGGCGGTGGCTCAACCCATGGCGGAGGCCGCATGAGCCTTACGCATCCTGCACGTGCTGGACCACTCGATTCCGCTGCACAGCGGCTACACCTTTCGCACCTTGTCGATCCTGCGCGAGCAGCGCAAGCTGGGCTGGGACACCTTTCACCTCACCAGCCCCAAGCAGATTAACTGCAGCGTGGCCGAGGAAGATGTTGACGGTTGGCACTTCTACCGTACGCCTGCCGTCCCAGCCAGTCGCCTACCTGGCCTGGGCGAGCTGGCATTGATGCGCCAGTTGGAGCGCCGCCTGCAACAGGTGGCCGAGCAGCTCAAGCCGGACATCATTCACGCCCACTCGCCGGTGCTCAACGCCCTGCCGGCTTTGCGTGTGGGCGCGGCTGGGCATCCCGGTGGTCTACGAAGTGCGGGCCTTCTGGGAAGACGCGGCGGTCGACCACGGCAGCACCACCGAGGGCAGCCTGCGTTATCGCGTGACGCGTTGGTTGGAAACACGCGCGCTGCGCCAGGCCCAGCATGTATTCACCATTTGTGAAGGTTTGCGCAGCGACATCGTGGGCCGAGGTATCCCCGCCAACAAGGTCACGGTGATCCCCAACGCGGTGGACATCGAGTCGTTCGAGCCGGGCGGCACGCCCGATCAGGCGCTCAAGACCAAGCTGGGCCTGGACGGCTGCAGCGTGGTCGGCTTCATTGGTTCCTTCTATGCCTACGAGGGCCTGGACCTGTTGCTTGACGCGCTGCCAGGGATTCTGGCGCGGCAGCCCAATGTGCGTGTCTTGTTGGTCGGCGGCGGTCCGCAGGACGCGGCACTCAAGGCGCAGGCGCAGCGCCTGGGGCTGGCCGACAAGGTGGTGTTCACCGGTCGTGTGCCCCACGATCAGGTGCAGCGCTACTACGACCTGATCGATGTGCTGGCCTACCCGCGCCACTCGATGCGCCTGACCGAGCTGGTCACGCCGCTCAAGCCGCTCGAAGCCATGGCCCAGGGCCGTTTGCTGGTGGCCTCCGATGTCGGTGGCCACAAGGAACTGATCCGTCATGGCGAGACCGGCATGCTGTTCAAGGCCGGCAGTGCAGACGCCCTGGGCCAGGCCATCCTCAGCCTGTTGGCCACACCCGATCGTTGGCCCACCATGCGCGCCGCCGGTCGTCGTTTTGTCGAGACCGAGCGCAACTGGACGGTTAGCGTCGCCAACTACCAACGCGTCTATGCGTCGCTAGCGGGACGAGTATGACAACCGTCGGTTTGCACGCCCTGCGCATCGGTCTGATCGGACCTTTGCCACCCCCATCGGGCGGCATGGCCAACCAGACCCGGCAACTGGGGAACTGTTGGCTGCAGCAGGCGCCAGGTGACCACGGTGCAAGTCAATGCGCCCTACCGGCCCACAGTGGATCGGGCGCGTGCCGCTGGCACGCTCGGTGTTCCGCCTGGTGCCCTATCTCTCGGCGCTGTGGCGCGCGCGGCGGCACTCGGATGTCTTTCACGTCATGGCCAACTCGGGCTGGTCCTGGCACTTGTTCGCCGCGCCGGCCGTCTGGGTGGCGCGTTGCCGGGGGGTATCCGTGGTGGTCAACTACCGAGGTGGCGAGGCGACCGAATTTCTGCAGCAGTCGGCCGGCCTGGTTCGCTTCACCATGCGCCTGGTAGCCGCGCTGGTAGTGCCCTCGGGATTCCTGCAGGGTGTGTTCCGGCGCTTTGGCATGCCCGCCGAGATCGTGCCCAACATCATTGATCTCAGCCGCTTCGTCCCACGCGGCCCGGTTCGCACTGGAGCGCCGCACCTTGCTGGTGGCGCGCAACCTGGAGCCCTGTACGACAACGAAACCGCGATTCGCGCTTTTGAAGTGGTCCGGCAGCGGTTCCCGCAAGCGCGCCTGACGGTGGCCGGCAGCGGACCCCAGGAAGCGTACCTGCGCCAACTGGTGGCGGCACAGGGACTGGCCGACGCGGTGCACTTCAGCGGACGCCTGGAGCGCGACGCCATGGCAGCCCTGTACCGCAGTGCGGACCTAGTGCTCAACCCGAGCCTGGCCGACAACATGCCCAATTCGGTGCTGGAGTCTTGGGCCAGCGGCGTGCCCGTGGTCAGCACCAACGTCGGTGGCATTCCGCACCTCGCCCAGGATGGCGTGACCGCGTCGCTGGTGCCACCCTCCGATCCGGCTGCTATGGCGCAGGCGTGTATCGCCCTGCTGTCCGACGAGGTGCTGTGGCGCCAACGTGCCCAAGCCGGCTTGCAGGAGGCACAGCGCTACACCTGGTCGTGCGTGCAGCCGGTATTGGCAGGCGTCTACCAACAAGCCCTGCCGCAGCGCACGCACTGACCCACGAGAACTGCCATGGGCTTGTACACATCTCTTGTTTCGAACCTTGTGTTCCCGCTGCATGAGCGCCTCAAGCGGCATGACACCGTGGCGGTTCGTCGGTCCATGGAAGAAGCGCAGTGGTGGTCCCCCGAGCGCCTGGCGGCTTTCCAGTTGCAGCGCCTGCAGGCCTTGCTGCGGGAGGTGGGGCTACATGTTCCGTACTACCGCGACCTCTTTGCCAAGATTGGCTTTGATTCGGACCAGGTGCGCAGCACCACTGATCTTCAGCGCCTGCCCTTTCTCACCAAGTCGGTGATCCGGGCCAACACGGAAGCGCTCAAACATACGCAGGCACAAGGCCTGGCGCGCTTCAACACCGGGGGCTCCTCGGGCGAGCCGCTGATCTTTTTCATCGGCAAACAACGCATCAGCCACGACGTGGCCGCCAAGTGGCGCGCCACCCGCTGGTGGGGCGTTGACATTGGCGACCCGGAAATCGTGGTCTGGGGTTCGCCGATCGAACTCGGCAAGCAGGACCGCATCAAGCACTGGCGCGACAAGCTGCTGCGCACCCAATTGCTGCCGGCGTTCGAGATGTCCGGGCCGAAGCTGGACCAGTTCATCGCCACCATCCGAGCTGTGAAGCCGCGCATGTTATTTGGTTATCCCTCGGCCCTGACGCACATCGCACGCCACGCGCAGCAGCGTGGCGTGGCCATGAACGATCTGGGCATCAAGGTCGCTTTCGTCACATCCGAGCGTCTCTATGACGAGCAACGCGCCACCATCAGCCAGGTGTTTGGCTGCCCGGTGGCCAATGGCTATGGTGGCCGTGACGCTGGCTTCATCGCCCACGAGTGCCCCGCCGGCGGCATGCACCTCACGACCGATGACATCGTCGTGGAGATCGTCAACGAAGCGGGGCAGGTGCAGCCCGCTGGGGTGGCCGGCGAGATCGTGGTCACCCACCTGTCCACCGGTGAATTCCCGTTCATCCGTTACCGCACGGGCGACATCGGCGTGCTGGGATCCAGCCCCTGCACGTGTGGCCGGGGCCTGCCGCTGCTGCAAGACATTCAGGGACGCAGCACCGACTTCGTCGTCGCCGCCGACGGCACGGTGATGCATGGCCTGTCGCTGATCTACATCCTGCGCGATCTGCCTGGCGTCCAGGCGTTCAAAGTGGTGCAGGAAAGCCGCGCGCTCACCCGTGTGCTGCTCGTGACTGACGCTGATTTCGCGTCCGACTCGGTGGACACGCATCGTCGCCGGCTTCAAGCAGCGCCTGGGGGCCGAGGTGGCGGTGCAGGTGGACCTGGTTGACAATATCCCCGCCGAGACATCCGGCAAATTTCGGTACATCATCAGCCATGCGTGACATTCTTTTGATCGCCATCGTGATGGCCGGGTGCCTGGCGACCCTGCGTTGGCCATGGGTCGGCATCATGTTGTGGACCTGGCTCAGCATCATGAATCCGCATCGCTACACCTATGGGCTCGCCTACAGCGCCCCCTTGGCGGCGATAGCAGCCGGCTGCGTCATGCTGGGGCTGCTGATGACCAGGCAGCGTCAGTCACCCTTCAAGGCCAACCCGGTGACCTGGTTTGTCTTGTTCATGGTCTGGATGACGCTATCGTGGTTGGCCGGCATCGACCCTGAGGGTGACTACGAGCAGTGGAAGAAGGTCATGAAGATTGACGTCATGATCGTGGTGGCGTTGATTCTGTTGCACAGCAAACAGCACATCTTCGCCCTCATGTGGGTTTGCGCTGGTTCGCTCGCGCTCTTGGGCATCAAAGGTGGCATCTTCACTCTGACGTCGGGCGGCGCATTTCGGGTCTGGGGGCCGCCCGGCTCCTTCATCGAAGACAACAACGAGTTCGCCCTGGCACTGGTGATGACCATCCCCTTGCTGCGATTCTTGCAGCTCCAGCTCACCGCCGCCTGGGCCCGTCACGCAATGACGGGCGCGATGCTTTTGTGCGCGGCATCGGCTTTGGGTTCGCAATCGCGCGGTGCCTTGTTGGCGATCTCGGGCATGCTGGTGTTCTTGTGGTGGAACGGCAAGAACAAGCTGGGCATGGGCCTGCTGATCGCACTGGCGGCGATCCCCTTGCTCATGTTCATGCCCGACTCGTGGACAGACCGCATGTCGACGATTGGAACCTATGAAGCAGACCGATCGGCCCTAGGCCGCATCAGCGCCTGGTGGAGTGCCTGGAACAGCGCCTTTCACTACCCCTTCGGGGTTGGCTTCAACTCGGCCCGACCCGAGCTGTTCGCACTCTACTCTCCCTACCCTGATTTTGTGCACGCCGCCCACAGTATTTACTTTCAGGTGTTGGGTAACCATGGGTTTGTCGGTTTGGCGCTGTTTCTGGGCATTTTTGTCACCACCTGGCGCTCGGCTGGCTGGCTGCGCAAATACAAGTCGCTGGTACCCGAGGCCCGTTGGTGCGGCGACCTTGGGCGCCATGTGCCAGGTCGCATTGGCCGGCTACGCCGTGGGGGTGCATTTCTTGAGCCTGGCGTACTTTGATTTGCCCTACAACATCATGGTGATGATTGTGCTGACCCGCATTTGGGTGGAGAAGAAGAGTTGGTTGACGGAACCGGTCTATGCCTCGGGCTGGAAGACCATCCCCGGATTGGCCAAGCCGGCCGAAGCCGCCAAGGTTTCCTGAGCCATGCTGAAACCATTCTTCGGCTGGTTGTCCCCGGCAGGTTCCAAAGCCCGTTTGTCGGTTCTGATTTTTCACCGCGTCCTGCCTGAGCGCGATCCACTGTTCCCGCAGGAAATGCACGCCCGTCAATTCGACGCGGTCTGTGGCTGGCTGACGTCACTGGTTCAACGTCTTGCCTCTGGATCGGGCAGTGCAGCAGCTGGGCGCTGGCACGCTGCCAGCGCGGGCCGCCTGCATCACCTTCGACGATGGGTACGCCGACAACCACGATGTGGCCCTGCCCATCCTGCAACGCCACGGATTGAAAGCCGCCTTCTTCATCGCCACCGGCTTCCTGGATGGCGGGCGCATGTGGAACGACACCATCATCGAAACTGCCCGTCGCAGCCCGCTGCCGCTGCTCGATCTGAGCGGCCTGGGCCTGGGCCGGCACCCACTAAGTTCCAACGCCGAGCGGCAGGCCGCCATCGCCGCGCTGATTGCGCAGATCAAGTACCGACCCTTTGCCGAGCGCGTGGCCATCACCGAGCAACTGGCGCAGCTGGCCCAGGTGCAGGCGCCGGATGACCTGATGATGAGCTCACACGCGGTGAAGGCGATGCGCCAGGCAGGCATGGTGATCGGCGCACACACAGTGTTCCACCCGATCCTGGCCCGGCTCACCGAAGACCAAGCCAGCGACGAAATAGGCCGGAGCAAGCAGCACCTGGAACAAGTGCTGGGTGAACGTGTGGGCCTGTTCGCCTACCCCAACGGCAAACCCGGCGAAGACTATTCACCAGCCAATGTCGAGGTTGTGCGCGCGCTGGGCTTTGACGCCGCCGTCAGCACCCAATGGGGCACGTCGGGTGCCGGTGATGACCCGTTTCAGATACGCCGCTTCACGCCCTGGGACCAGACCCGGCTGCGCTTTGGAACGCGGCTGTTGCGCAACCTGCATTCCTCCCAGGTGAACTGACCGGTCGGCCACCCTCAACCCCGAAAGCCCAACCATGCCCAACGAATTACCCCCCGCGCTACCCAGCAACCGTTCCTTTGGATGCTTGTTCACCCTGGTCTTCGCACTGGTCGGCGCCTGGATGGCCTGGCGGCGTGCCGGCGCCTACCCTTGGTGGCTGGGCGCCAGCGCGGCCACGCTGCTGGTCACCCTGATTTGGCCAGGCCTGCTGACACCCTTCAACCGCGCCTGGATGAAGCTGGCCGAGTTGCTGCATCGGATCGTCAGCCCCTTGGTGCTGGGCATTCTCTTCTATGTCGTGGTCACCCCGATCGGCTTGCTCAAACGCCTGAGCGGCTGGGACCCGATGCGCAGCCGATTCGATGCCCAAGCCAAGTCCTACTGGATTGAGCGTCAGCCACCCGGCCCGCCGTCCGACAGTCTGAAAAACCAATTCTGAGGTAACCATGTCCTTTCTGAAAGAACTCTGGGATTTCCTTCGCGCACGCAAGAAGCTCTGGCTGTTGCCGATCATCGTCATCATGCTGGTGCTCGGTGGCCTGCTGGTGCTGGCGCAGGGCTCGGTGATCGCGCCCTTCATCTACACCTTGTTCTAGGGCCCGGCCATGCGCATCCTTGGCATCTCCGCCTATTACCATGACAGCGCCGCCGCACTCAGTGTCGACGGACGCATCGTCGCCGCCGCGCAGGAAGAACGCTTCACGCGGCGCAAGCACGATTCGGCCTTCCCGCTGCACGCGATCGAGGCGTGCCTGAAGCTAGGCGGGCTCACGCCGCGTGACATCGACCACGTGGCTTTCTACGACAAGCCGTTCCTGAAGTTCGAACGCCTGCTGGAGACTTACCTGGCGTTCGCGCCGCGCGGTTTCGAGTCCTTTCGCAAGGCCCTGCCGCTGTGGCTCAAGGAGAAGCTGTTCCAAAAGAAACTGCTGCTTGATGAATTGGCACGCTTGAGCAAAGAGGTCGATTGGGCCAGCAAGCTGCTGTTTTCCGAACATCACCTGAGCCACGCGGCCAGCGCGTTCTTCCCGTCGCCTTTCGAGCGCGCGGCGGTGCTGACCATGGACGGTGTTGGCGAATGGACCACCACGTCGCTGGCCGTTGGCCATGGCGCGAAGCTCGAAGTGCACCAGGAAATTCACTTCCCGCATTCCCTGGGCCTGTTGTATTCCGCCTTCACCTACTACACCGGCTTCAAGGTCAACTCGGGTGAATACAAGGTGATGGGCCTGGCGCCCTATGGCGAACCCAAGTACGTGGCGGCCATCAAGCAGCACCTGATTGACATCAAGGACGATGGCAGCTTTCGCTTGAACCTGGACTACTTCGACTACTGCACCGGCTTGAAGATGACCAATAGCCGGTTCGACGAGGCGTTTGGCGGGCCACCCCGAACTTCGGAGACCCGCATGGGCCAGCGCGAAATGGACCTGGCGGCGTCGATTCAGGCGATCACCGAAGAAATTGTGATCAAGCTCGCCAAGGGCATCCGCCAGTCCACCGGCGAGCGCAAGCTCTGCCTGGCCGGGGGGGTGGCGCTGAACTGTGTCGCCAACGGCAAACTGCTGCGCGCTGGTGATTTTGACAAGCTCTGGATACAGCCCGCCGCGGGTGATGCTGGCGGTGCCGTCGGCGCCGCCCTGGCCGCGCACCACCTGTACAAAGGCGGCCAACGGCAGCGCGACGGCGCGGGTGATGGCATGTCGGGCAGCTACCTGGGCCCGTGTTACGAGCAGGCCGACATCGAAGCCCGGCTCAAGCAGGCTGGCGCCAAGTTCGAAGTCTTGCCAGACGAGGCCTTGATCAAGCGCTGCGCCGCCGATCTGGCCGAGGGCAAGGCACTGGGTTGGCACCAGGGACGCATGGAGTTCGGCCCGCGCGCGCTGGGTGGCCGCTCCATCCTGGGGGACCCACGCTCACCGTCGATGCAAAAGACCCTGAACCTGCGGGTCAAGTACCGCGAGTCCTTTCGCCCCTTCGCGCCGTCGGTGTTGCGCGAGGACGTGGGCAACTGGTTCGACCTGGAGGAGGACAGCCCCTACATGCTGCTGGTGGCCGACGTGGCGAGCCGCCACCGCATCGCCATGACGCCCGAGCAGCAGAGCCTGTTTGGCATCGACAAACTCAACGTGCCGCGCTCGTCCATTCCGGCTGTCACCCATGTCGATTACTCGGCCCGCATCCAGACCGTGCACCGGGAGACCAACCCGCGCTACCACGCGCTGATCAGCCACTTCAAGGCGCTGACCGACTGCCCGGTGCTGGTCAACACCAGCTTCAATGTGCGCGGCGAGCCGATTGTCTGCACGCCCGAGGATGCCTTCCGATGCTTCATGGGCAGCGAGATCGAATCGCTTGCGGTCGGTAACTGCTACCTGCGCAAGGAGGCCCAGGACCCGGCCCTCAAGCTGAACTACGAGAGCCACTTTGAACTCGACTAAGCCGATGAACGCAGCACCTTCTTCCTCGCGCTTTTCCGGCTGGCGCGGCGCCTTGGCGATCAGCCTGGTGGTGCTGTTGGCGGCGCTCCTGCTGTTCGCCGCGGCCGAAGGGGCGGTGCGCCTGCGCCAGTGGTTGCGCCACGGCGCCGTCAGCAGTTTTGATTCGCTTTATGTGGTCGACCCCGTCAGCGGTCTACGGGTGCCGCGTGCCAACAGCAAACTGGGCGCCGTCTCGATCAATTCAAAGGGCTTTCGGGGTCCAGAGCTGGCGCTACCCAAACCACCCAAACGCCTGCGTATCGCCTTCGTCGGTGCCTCCACCACCTATTGCGCCGAGGTCAGCTCCGACGCCGCCGTCTGGACCCAGGGCGTGACCGATCTGCTGCAGCTCGAGTTCCCGCAGGTGAGCTTCGACTTCATCAACGCGGGCGTGCCCGGCTACTCGGTGCGCTCATCCACGAAACACTTCGACCAGTACGTGCAGGCCCTGCAAGCCGATGCGGTGATGATCTACCACGGCACCAACGACATGAGCGCCGAGCTGCGTGCGCTGGCCGAAGCCAAAGGCCTGTGGTCGCGCAATGGCGAGGTGCAAAGCTGGCTGGCGCGTCAATCGCTGCTGGTGGACTTGGTGGAGAAGAACCTGCGGGTACGCGCCGCCGGGGCAACAGATCGACGCTGGCGCGCGGCGGCTGGCCTTCGATCCTCGGCAGATTGGCCAAGGCTTCGATGCCGACCTGCGCGAGCTGATCGCGCACGCGGCAGCCAAGCAGGCCCATGTCTCTATCGCCACCTTCTCCGCCCGCTTGCGCCGCGAACAGGACGCTGCCGCGCGCAAGGCCGCTGCCGTGTCAGCGCTGGTTTACATGCCCTTCATGAGCCTGGATGGCTTGCTGGACGCCTACGAACGCTACAACGCGGTGATGCGCGGCGTCGCCGCCGCCACCCACACGCTGCTGATCGACGGCGAGCACACCATACCGGGTGACGCTACGCACTTTATTGACTCGGTTCACTTTTCGGACCAAGGCAGCGCGGCGATGGCACGACGCGTGGCCACAGCCTTGGCCCAGGACCCCGATTTCAGGGCCTTGGTGGCGCAGCGCGCCAGCGCACCTTGAACGCCCTGGCGACGCCGGTTAAGTACCCAGCTTGAACCCAGGCGCGTGCTTGGCCAGCCACTGCTCCAGCATCATCAGAATCCAGACCATTTCGCCGAAGTAGCCGGGGTGCTCGGGCAGGCGCTGGGTCAGCAGCGTCTGGACGAAATCGGCGCGCACCACGCCGCGCGCCGCCAAGCTGTGCAGGGACTCGCTGGCCAGGCTTTTCAGCGCCGGCGTCTGGTTGGCCCACACCCCAAACGGCAGGCCGAAACCCTGCTTCTTCTTGGTGATGATGGCGTCGGGCAGGAAGCCGCGCAGCGCCTCCTTGAAGAACCAGCGTAACTGCAAGCCCTTGAGCTTGTAGGCGGTCGGTAGCTTGAGCGAAAAATCGAGCAAGCGGTCGTCCAACATGGGAAACCCCACCGCCACGCCGGCCAGGCCGGTGGCCCCCAAGACCTTGGGTAAATCACTTTCGGCCAGGGTGAAACGCCAGTCAAACGCCAACTCCTGATTGAGCTTGCTGCAGTGTTGCGGGCTCTGCCAGACCGCACGTTGCAACTGCAAGGGCGCGCCCACGTTGACCTGCGCCAACAACTGGGGCGTCAGCACTTCGCTCGGCCCCAGCCGCATGATCAGGTTGTACATCTGCAGCCGGTCGGGCATGGGCACGCGGGCCTGCTCCACATAGCTGCCACCCTTGCGGGTCAGCGCCAGCGCGGCGGCGGCGCGGGTCGTCAGCAGCGGCTCGACCAAGCCCTTTTGCAGAAAACCGGGAACGTAGTCGTACCAGCCAAACACCCGCTGTTTGGCGTAGCGGCTGTTGCCGCCAAACAGCTCATCGCCGCCGTCGCCGGCGAGCAGTTTGCTCACGCCATCCTCGCGTGCCATCTTGGCGCAGTAGTAGGCCGGCAGTGCCGAAGAGTTGCCAAACGGCTGGTCATACTGCCCCGCTACCGCTGGAATGCTGCGCACCAGATCAGCGGGCGTCACGTAGTACTCGTGGTGCTCGGTCTTGAAATGGCGGGCCGCGAGGCGGGCAAATTCCATCTCGTCATAACCTTGGGCGTCGAAGCCGATCGAGTAGCTGGCCGCTGTTTTGCCACTGGCCAGCGCCGCCATGCCGGCCACGGTCGAGCTGTCGGTGCCGCCGCTCAAGAAACAGGCTGGCTTGCCACCGTCCAACTGGCTTGCCACGGCCGCGCGCAACAAGGCCCTGAACTCGGCTTTGAGCTCGTCAAACGATGCACTGTGCGGCTCGGTGAAGCTCGGCGTCCAATACGGCGCCACCGTCATCTGCCCGTCCTCAAACAGGGCATAGTGCCCAGGCGGCAGCCGGTAGATGCCCTGGTAGATTGTGCGCGGTGACGGGATAACGTGAAAGTACAGGTAGTCAAAGATCGCCTGCGGGTCGATCGGGGTGGCGCTGTCGGCCAGCGCGTCGGCGCGCTCGGCAAAGCGCAGTTGGCCGTCGACAAGGCGGTAACACAAGCTCTTAACGGCGAATCGGTCCACCGCCAGGAAGGTGCGGCCGCCGGGTTCGCGCAGGCCCACCGCAAAGTCGCCCGTCACCTCGCTGGCGGCCAGCTTGGCGCCCTTGGCCAGGGCCGCCTGCCAGGCCGCCAAGGGGCCTCGCGTAAGGGCCAGACTGGTCAGATGTGCATCGGCGAATCGAGGGGAGCCGAGGGCAAGAGAAGCGTCATGGGCAGGCATGGGATCGGTCGCAGTCATCGTGAGGTCGGCAGCGCCGGGTGCGACATCGACCCCGGATTATGCAAGCTGTCACGCAGAACACGCTCGGCCTGGGCGGGCTCCAGCACCAGGTTGTCGTGGTAGTCGCCCGGACCGGCGGCCTCCAGCCGGCCCGGGCCAACCAAGCGGTTGTGCCGCGCCAACACCCGGGTGGCGCCAGTGGCCACGCGCAGGAAGGCCCCGCCGGCTGACAAGGGATTGACCAACGTGTTGTGCTCCAGCACCAGCTCGTTGCGTGGCCACTTGTAACCTTCGGCACCAAAGGAAATCAGAATCGGGTTTTGGGTGTCGCGGCTCTGGGCAATCAGGTTGCCCCTCACATGGGCGACGCCGCCCTCGGGAAACTCCAGCTCGTAGCTGGCCGTGCCGCCATCCTCGTCGGTGAGCCGGTTGTCGCGGATATCGTTGACTGCTGCGCGGCTCTTGAGCAAGTGTCCGGTGCGCGCATGGTGCAGGTAACTGCCCTTGACGGACAGCCGCGCGATGCGACCCGCATAGAGGTTGTGGTTGTGGCCATCGGGACGCTGGTTGTGGGCGAACTCGCTGTCTTCCACTTCGAGCACGGAAGCCGCGTCGTTGTTGGTCAGCAAGCCCATTTCGTTGTGCAGGAAGCGGCAATCACGCACCAGCAGCGAGCCACGCTCAAAACGGATGCCGGCGCCGTTGCGGGCCGGCACGCTGGCCCCCTCGAAGTCAAATCCCTCAACCCGCATGCCTTGGGCGCGCACCACCCAAATACCCTTGCCCTCTGCGGCCGCGCCCTGCGCCAGCAGCCGAACCCGTCCGCCGATGGCGCGGATGGTCACATCATCCTGCTGCCATACCGCGACGTCACCGGGGTAGTCCCCAGAATCAACCTCAATAGTGCCACCAAGGCTCACCAGTCTTGCTGCTTCTGCTATTGTTTTGATTGCACGGGTCGGCCCCACCTGGATCACCGGGGGTATGGCCGCAGGCGCCTGGGCCCGCGCCTCGCCAGGCTGCAGCCCCAGGCCGCACCCAATCACCAGCAACACCAGACTGGTCGCGCCACGCGCGCCCAAGCCCGCAGTGCCCGAGCGCAGCGGCCCGCGCAAGGTCAAGGCCACCAACAGCAGCAGGTAAAACAGCCAGGCCAACCTGGGCACATCCAGCAAGCTGTCAAACAAACCCACCACCGCAAACCCGATCAAGCTGGCCGCCAGCGCGGGCGCCAGCGGGTGCTGGCGTGCGCTGCCCAGGCTGACCCGCCACAAGGCGCCGACCAACAACAGACCCCACAGGGCTGCACCGACGATGCCTTGGTCAAACAGCACGTGCATGAACATGCTCTTGATGTGCCAGGGCATGTGGTGCCGATCACTGGAGAAAAACCAGTGCGCCATGCCCTCGGAGAAATCACCGTTGTCCAGGAGCGACTGGCCCGCGCCGCCCACCAAGCTCACGTCGTCCAGGTCGGCGATGCCGCCCAGCGACTCCATCGCCATCGAAAACGCGACCAATCGCGGCGCATACCAGGCCCCTCTACTGACCGGGTCGCCTTTTAGTTCCACGCGCACCGACTGCCAGACACCCGGCGCGGCCTTGATCTGGGTTTGCTTGATGAGGCAACTTTGGTTGTAGAGCAGGTGCTTCTCACACACTTCGAAGTGCAGTGAGACAGCTTTGGCCACGCGCACCCGCGCCGTCACCGTGGCGGTGCGGCCAGGGGGCGAGACGCGTTGCGTGACCCGCAGCAACTCGCCCCAGCCGTTGACGTGTTTGCCCCCAGAAAGCGTCAGGTAGTGCCCGCTGTCCTGCGGGTTCAGGCGATAGTCACCGGGAATTTGCTGCGGGTTGCCAACCAGGAAGTGGTTGGCCGGAAAGCGTCCCAAACCCTTGCCCAACGCCCAGTCGCCCGGGCCGGCCAGCAGGTCGCGGCCAAGCTTCCAGTGCGCCAAACGGCCGCCAAAGTCCTGCCCGCCGGTGGAGAAGCGTTCGCTCATGTAACTGCCACCACCAAAGATGCCCACCACGACCGCCAACGTGGCCATCAAACCCAGCGTGCCAGCCTGCCAGCGCAAGGCGTCCGGCCAGACCGCTTGACGCTGCAATCCGGCGAGCAAAGCCACGGCCAGCGCCGCCAGCAATACCGGTGCGGCGCGCCAGCCGCCCGCTGCACCACCCCAGTGCTGGGCCACCAACACGGCACCCGTCACGGCGGCCATGAATCCAGCCAAGGCAGCAACACGCACCCAGGTGCCACCGGGCGCGGCCGCGCGCCGTGCGCGCGCCAACGCGGCCACGGTCAGCACCCACACCAGGCCAAAGCCAATATAGGCGCCCTTGGGCACCAGCCAGGCGACCACGCCGGTTATCAGCGACAGGCCGGCCCCCAGGGCCAGCCCTTGCCACCACTGGGCCGGCGCCAGACCACGCAGCACGCGCGCCAGCGGCAAGGCCAGCGCCAGCGTGGCCAGCAGCGCCGCCATGCCACGGTAGCCGCTGCTCGGAAACATCCAGGCTGCGCCCGCACCAAACGCCGCAGCCCAAGCCAGCGCCGCAGCCCAGGACCAGCCCCGATGGGATGACACCAGGCTGGCGGCACCGGTCGCGTCCGCGCGCTGGCTTTGGCGGGCGTGCAACACCATCAACACCACCGCGCCAACGGGAACAGCCAAGTAGACGCCACGCGAGAAAGTGGTCAGGCAGGCGTAGGCGGCCAGCGCCATCGCACCCGCAGCGGCAACCCAGCGCGCCGGGGTGCGGGCCAGCAGCAACTCGCGCAGCGCAAAGGGCACCGTCAGGGCCAGAAAACCGTCCAGCGCCGCGCCCCCCACATGCATCTCCCAAAACAGGCCGGTAGTGCGGTAGTCGCTGGAGAAGTTGAGCAAACCGGTGAAGGCGATGCGCTCCCAAATCGTGGCAAGGCAAGCGCCGACCAGCCCCCCCATCAGGCCCCACGACAGCCAGCGGCTGGCCCGCTGCGGGTCAGCGCGGCACGCGGCCAGCCACAGCGGCAGCATCAACACTGCCGCAAGAAAACTCTTGGCCAGGCGCACGCTGTTCATCGGCTCGTGGTAGCCCTGAAACCAGCCAAACTGAAAGCCACCTGCGTCGGCAAAACCCCGCCACATCGACGCTACAGTGGCCAGTGCAAACAGCACCACCAGGGGCACCCAAAGCCAAGCCGACGGCGCTGCCCAGGCCTCGGCGCCGCGCTGCCTGGGCGGGCGCCCTTCCCAGGCCATGCGGGCATAGGCACCGGTGGCTGCGGTCAGCAGCAGCAGGTCTTGCTCCTCAAAGCTGATCCAGCCGGTCCAGGGCGCCAGGCCAACCAGGGGCAACAAGGCTGGCAGCACCAGCAGCCAGACCGAGGGTTGCGCGAAGAACGCCACGCCGCCGATCAGCACCAAAGTGATCGTGGCGACGGGCAGCAACGGGTAGTGCCAGGCCAGGGCCAACGCCGCCAAACCACACACCGCGGCGAGCGATGCCGCCAGCAGCGCCGGGCGGCGGCCACGCGGGCGGTGCCGGCCGCCGGGTTGTTGTGCATACTCTGCCATAAAATCCTTCCGAGCTTTCTCGCTCTCTGGCAGGACCGCAGCGGTCGGCCAGCGCACCTTTTAACACGCGTCGATCTGGACAATCAAACCAAAAACTGGAGCATGCGTGAAACGAGTCTTGATGATTGCCTACCACTTCCCGCCCTTGGCTGGCAGCAGTGGCATTCAGCGCACCTTGCGTTTTGTACAGCATTTGCCGGCCATGGGTTGGCAGCCCCTGGTCTTGAGCACGCACCCGCGTGCCTATGAAAGCACCGGCACCGACCTGCTGACCGAAGTTCCCGCAGACACCGTGGTGCGCCGGGCCTTTGCGCTGGACACCGCACGCCATCTGCAGGTGGGGGGGCGCTACCTGGGCTGGATGGCGCGGCCCGACCGTTGGATCAGCTGGAAGTACGCGGCGGTGCGCGAGGGGCTGAGGATGATCGACGAGTTCAAGCCCGATGCGATCTGGTCCACCTACCCGATTGCCACCGCGCATGTCATCGCGTCCGCCCTGCAGCGCAAGACCGGTCTGCCCTGGATTGCCGATTTTCGCGACCCGATGGCGCAGGACGACTACCCCGCCGACTTGCGCACCCGGCAGATGTTTCGGGACATCGAGGCCGATGTTGCCGAGCATGCGCGTTACAGCGTCTTCACCACGCCGGGTGCCGCCCGCATGTACCAACAGCGTTACCCGGCTGCGGCGCAGCGCATGCGCGTGCTGGAGAACGGCTACGACGAGGAAAGCTTCGGCGCGGCCCCGACTCCAGCCAGCTGACGCCGCGCCGGGGAAAGGGCCAAACGCCCGCTGGTGATGCTGCACAGCGGCATCGTCTACCCATCGGAGCGCGACCCAACGCAGCTCTTTGCGGCGCTCGGGCAACTCAAGCGCGCGGGCACGCTCACGCCCGACGATCTGCGCATCCGCTTTCGTGCATCGGTGCACGATGACCTGCTGCGCACACTGGCCCAGGCGCAGGGTGCGCAGGACTTCATTGAACTGTGCCCGGCAGTGGCTTACCGGGAAGCCCTGGCGGAGATGATGGCGGTGGACGCCCTGCTGGTGATGCAGGCCAGCAACTGCAATGCCCAGATTCCGGCCAAGATTTACGAATACCTGCGGGCCGGCAAGCCGATAGTGGGGCTGACTGATCCGGAGGGTGACACCGCCGGCGTGCTGCGCACGGCCGGGCTGGGGGACATCGCCCGCCTTGATTCGGCCGCTGAGATCGCCGCGCTGTTGCCCGCATTCGTGCGTGACTGGCGCCAGGACCGTTCAGTCCTGCCCCAGGCACTGGCCGTCCAACAGGCTTCGCGTCATGGACGGTCGCAGGTGCTGGCTGAATTGTTGGAAGAGGCGACTACGGTCGGCACGCGCACGATGGGCCCACGCTGACGCATGTCCACTCGTCGATCCTTGTTTTATTCGTTTCTGGATCGGTACGCCAGTCTGCTGATTGCGGTGGTGTCGTCGATGGTGATCGCGCGGTTGCTGACTCCGACTGAAGTCGGCGTGTTCTCCGTCACGATGGTGCTGCTGATGTTTGTCGCGACCGTGCGCGACATGGGCGCAGGCCAGTATTTGGTGCAGGAAAAAGAGCTGACCACCGAACGCATCCGAGCGGTGTGGGCAGTGCAGCTTGGCTTGGGACTCGGCCTGGCTGCCCTGGTTGTGCTTGCCAGTCACCCTGTGGCAGTGTTCTACAACGAGCCGCGCATGCGCGACATCATGCTGGTAGTGGCTCTGAATTACGCCATCAATCCCTTCGGGTCGCTGACGTATGCGTGGCTGATGCGGGAGATGCAGTTCGAGAGCGTAGCGCTGATGCGTTTCTCTGCTTCGGCCAGTGGCGCCGTGGTTGCCATCTGGTTGGCATGGAAGGGCCATGGCCCCATTAGTCTGGCTTACGGCTCCATGGCGTCCACGTTGGTCAATGCCCTGATGTCGGTTTACTTCCGGCCTAAGTCCTTTCCATGGTTGCCAGGCGTGAGCGAGATCAGACGGGTGCTGGTGTTTGGCTCGCAACTGACGGTCAGCTCGATTGTGGGCACCCTGTCCGGCAGTGCGCCCGAGCTGTTGGTGGGCAAGCTGCAAAGCCTGACCGCCGCCGGCCTGTACTCGCGTGCCAGCGGTTTGGTGCATATGTTCCATCGCTTGTTCGTCGACGCGGTGGGCGCCGTGTGCCTGCCGTGGTTTGCCCGCCAGTCACGCGAGCACGGTAGCTTTGTGGAGCCCTTTCTTAAGGCCACTGCCTACGTCACGGCCTTTGGTTGGTCGTTTTGCGTGGCGGTGGTGTGCCTGGCACACCCGATCATCCAGGTGCTGTACGGTGATCAGTGGTACCTGGCGGTGGAACTGGCACGGCTGCTGGCGGTGGCGACGGCCTTCAGTGTGCCTGCCTCGCTTTGCCACACCGCACTGTTGTCGTCGGGTGCGGTGACCGTGATCGCCCGCGTCACCATCACCAGCGCGCTGCAAAGTGTCTTCTTCGCGTCCCTGGGTGCATCGCAAGGGCTGATCGTGATGGGCGTGGCCATGATCGCCTCGGCCGCTGTCAGCGCCACCTTGTGGCTGCGCGCAACATCGATCCACATTCAGCTGCCGTTGATGGGTTTACTTCGCATGTTGGGCCAAAGCATGGTGGTGGCACTGTTGGCCGGGATGGGCCCGGCAATTGCGCTGTGGATGTATGGAGCCCATCCCGATGCGCCCCTGATGCCCCTGCTGGTGGGCTGCACGCTGGGCTTGGCTGGGTTCTTCCTGGGCATCATCCTGGTCAAGCACCCGCTGCGAACGGAAATCACAAAGGTCCTGGCGCAGCTCAGGTCGACGCCCGATGGTGCACCCTGACCTGGCACGCCGATTCACTTCTTGAGCAGCAGGTGAATCCAGTTGGGGTGGGGTTTGACAAAGCGACGTTGCAGCCCAATACCGACGAACGCGGCCTTGCTGGCTACCTTTTGCCATAGACGCCGCGGTGGCGGTGGGGTTAGCACCGCACCGCAATGACCGCAGGGTTCGTCCTGCGCATAGCTGCCATAGGGGTTGCCCGCCAGATCCATCAAGGCACTGGACAAGGAGTTGGTGTGTTCGTTGGTCTGCCCGACGAACGTACGCTTGGCGACCGTTAAACCGGGAAACAACTCGCGCAATCGAGGCTGGTCAAAGGTGTTCAGATGGCCCCAGGGAGGACTGACCCGGTGACAGCGGCCGCAGGTCGTCCGACCCACCCGAATATCTTGCCGATAGGGCACGCCAATGAGCACGTATTGGCCTGCGACCCGTGCCAACTCGCGGCACGCGGTGACCAACAGGTGCGGAGGTATGTGTTCCAGCACTTCGGCGCAGAACACCAGATCGAATGAATCGTCGGGAAAACTCAATGCGGTGATGTCGCCTTGGACACACTGAATTCGGGGGTGGTTGATTTGCGGCTGGCGCAGGTCTAGCGCGGTCACGTCCGCAAAACGATCCGCCAACAACTTGGAAATGAAGCCGTCCCTGGCTCCGATGTCGAGTGCCGAGGTCCCCGGCGGCAGCAGGGCCATCAAGTCGCCTATACGCGCGTTTTCAGAGGCACTGTTTCGGTAAAGTGCTAGATCTACTTGCATGCCGGGCAACGCAGTAACTATGAAGTGCGGCCCACAGACGCCAGTTCACCGGGATCTCGGCGCGCCTTCTTCAAAACCGCAACAAATATCTGGCCCCTCAAGCCTTCCTTGAGAGCCATCAATCGACTCATCAGCCTGCCAAGCATCAGCAAACGCGGTGATCCCCTCAGCTTGCCGTAAGGGTCCCCATATGACCCTGCCCAAAGGAACGTAAATCCCGCTTCCGTAAAGCACTTGTCAATCTGCCACTGCGTCAGGGGCGTTATGTGACCGTCACGGCTGTATTCAACATCGCCGAACCATTGAAAAGTACCCGTACGCAGCGTACTCACAATCGACGCCACGCTATCAACATTTGGCGTGGACAAGACCAGTTTGCCACCGTGTCTCAGAAGTTTGAAGCACTCGCGTGCGAAGTGTCGCGGGTTTTCAAGGTGTTCGATGATTTCCGAGGCCATGATTGTGTCGAACTGCCCCTCTCGTCCGTTCGAGAAATCATCATTGAGGTCGCAAGCAAAAAAGGGAACTGAGTCGTGCAATCTGAAATTCTCAGAGACATAGTCAGTTGCTGTTACTTGAAAACCAACGTCCGCCAATCGAAGACTCATCGCTCCTGTTCCGGCTGCCAAATCCAGCACTTCGCCTCTAGATTGGCAATGTTTCGATACTTGAGCGAACAGGTATTCATGTAGCCCTGGCAGCGCATGAATTGCCAGCCCCTTGTATCCCGCAGATGAGTCGCTCAATTCAGCGGCCTTGCGATACCTGTCAACGAGTACGGTGTGTGAGTTTTCCTGATTGACGTTCATTGTTTGCTTGTCGTACAAATTGCACAGAGGCTGTGGATCAGCACGTGGCCTTTATAGAAGGCCACGTCTAGCGAGAAAAAATGGTCTTCAGCATATTGAATGGCAACCCCACGGAAACTCAATGGGTCAAGCCTGAAATGCTGCTGGAGAACTGGCCACGGCAGTGTTTTGCGATGCGCCATGCGATGCAGGAGGTCTCGTGCGAAGGACCGCCTCAGGTCCCGCACGCAGGTTTGAATGTGGGCGCGCTGACTGTCAGTCAAGGCAAATAGTTTCCTCGTCGTGAGTCGGTACTTGATCTCGTTGTGCACCCGCAGTAGGTGTTGATCGCTTCCCCAGCCAGAACCGGCGTAAACATTGACACCCTTCCCACAACGAACCTCTGCTCTGCTTGAGAAAGCAATCTTCGCGCCGCCGCGAACAAGCTCCATCCAGAACAAGTAGTCTTCCCCTGCATTCCCGAACTCAGTTCTGAATCGATGGGCGCCAAACCGTTCGAAATCGTAGACAACGGTCGGTGTGCCTATCAGATTGCCACGGATGATCTGATCGAACATGTCACCGTGATAGCCGTGCAGGTCGGAGACAGGGCCGGGCAGCACGGGATGCTCGGCCACTCGAATTCGACCCGCGCGTGCAAACGCCGCGGTAGTCTGCCCTAGCTGGTAGAGGTCGGCAAAGTAGAAATCATAGCCACAGTCAAGTGCCAAAACAGCCCGCGCCAAATGATCAGGAGTCCACTCATCGTCAGAATCTAGAAACGCGATGTAGCGCGTTCCTTGTGGAGCGTGTGCCAACCCCGTGTTTCTAGCGGCGCCAGGGCCACCGTTGCTTTGGACAATCACTTGCACGGGCTGAGCCATACGGTCCATGCCAGCGATCTCAGCGTCTGCCGGAACCGGTGACGCGTCGTCCACAACGATCACGTGCACCGACAAGGGACAGGCTTGCTGTCCCGCAATGCTGGCCAGGGCACGCGCCAAGATGCCGGGCTCACGCTGGAAGTAAGGAATGACAACTGTAATCATGGTGCGTAGGAAGTCTCGCTGCTGGCGGCCGCCCAGTGTCGCTCAAATCGTTAGCCAGCGGTGCGGACAAAAATCACATTGCCATCGTAACGGTTTGCCACCACCAGCCCCCTGAGTTCAGGTACGTACTGCATGGCATTTTGCAGGCCATTGGGTCGCCAAGTCGGCGCGGCACCGGTCATTGCGGGTTCGTCTACTCGCCAGGTCTCAGGATGCACACGCAGGATCTTGATCACGCCGTCGGCGTTGAACGCAACCATGAAGCGGTCGTTGTTTGTGTCATAGCTCACGCTCGGGTAGCCTTGTATGGAAAGTGCATTGGCGCCCAGGCCAGAAAAAACCGCGACTACGGGCGTGCCATCCAGGGCGCGAACCTCTGGCGCCACGGTGTTATAGCCGCCGACGATCAACATCCGATTGCGCAGCGGATCGATTGCGGCGCCCGCATACCAGGGCGCCCTCGACACATCCGACAGGCGCACCCAGGTATTGGTGGAACGCGTCCAGCGGTACCAGCCGGGGCTGTAGCTTCTGGAGTAATACACGTCATCAGTCACCGGATGTTTGACGCACAGACAGGCGGTCCCATCGCCCGCGCCCGGAAACTGAGCCACGTGGTCGGGTCCATCCCAGTCACCTGTCGTCAAATTGAAACTGAAAGATCGTTTGTCGCCCTTGTAGGCAAAATCACTTGGCGCCTCTGGAAACGGACCATTCAAACCACCGCTCACAAACACCATCATTCGGTTCTGCGAATCGATGAACTGGGTGGCGTAGTAGGTGTGCGTGGCGGCCGGTCGAAGGTCAAGGTAGAACTGCGTGGCGTTGACGATGTCGGCATTGGAAGTGGGACCGCGGAGCTGCACCCACTGCGGCGCGGCGACGTTCAGTTGCAGGGCATCAACCTCATTGCCCGCATAGTCCCCATGCCCTCCTGCCGCGCCCAGCATGTACACGCTGCCTTGGCGTTTCAAGGTGGCGCCACACCACGCGTCGATCTTCGAACGCGGGCCGGTAATGCCCAGTGGGCGGACCATCGGCTCGACGCTGGACAGCGCCGTGTTAGGAATCTCATGCCACTGCCACAGCGGCAGGGCCGCGACCCAGTCCGGCAACGGGCCGCTCGGCGGCGGCGGCGTGACGGGCGACGGATCAGGGGGAGGAGGCGTAGGGGTGGGCGTTGGAGTGGGCGTGGGTGCAGGAGGCGGGACCACTTCAACGGGTGGCGCTAACGGCGACTCAACTGCCGAGGCGCTGGACCCGCCGCCGCAGGCCGCAAGCAACAGCGCGCTGGCCGGAACTGCAGACAGGCGAAGGAAGTCGCGACGCGTGTTCGCCTCAACGGGTGGAGCTGGGAAACGATTGTTCATCAATTGGCTGCTTTGAGTCTCGAATGCCGGTCATGGTTCGATGATTGGGCGAACGCTCCACACCGGACTGGCATTGAAGCCGGCTCGTAGTTGATTCCAGTTGGGGGCGCCAATCATGCGCTGGTAGGCTTGCGCTGCACCGGGCACCGCATGCTGGACCGCGTAGGCAATCGCCGGCTGCAGGTTGCCCCAATAGCTGCTTGCTTCCGGGAAGTTGCCACCGCGCAAACCCGGCGCCGACCCCGGATTGGGCGTTTTCAGGGTCGCCACGTAGATGGCACCCCAGTCGGCATGCCAGGGTCCGGTGCCGCTAACGAAATCAGGGGTATCGCTTGCGGCCACGGCAATGGTGTACTGGGCCGCGTCGGCATAGAGGTACTCGGTCAAAGCTGCGCCCCCGAGTCGCCCCACGATGCTGCGCGCCTTCCAGGCAAAGAATTCGGACAAGCGCTGGCTGCTTGCCTCTGAGATCGCCGGCCGCAAGGCCTTGGCATAGCCGAAGGCAGCGGTGTAGAAGTCTTGCATCCACGCGGCTTCGACATAGACGCCGTCACCAACGCCGGTGTAGTCGCTGTAGGGCACGACCCAGCCAAAGGGGTTGTTAGACTGCGCCACATAGCGCGCGTGGTTCCAATCGACATTGGCCTGCAGCGAGGCCAGAAACTCTCCGCGAAGTGCGTCGTCATCAGGGGTGGCGCAAGCGGCTTGCGCCAGGGATCGAATCGCCCACGCCGCGCCGCGCGTAGTGTTGGCACCAGCGGCCGACTGAAACACGCCTTGGGACTGAAGCCGCTGCGTGTCAGTGTTCTTGAGGTAGTTCAGGGTCGCCACAAACTGGGTCTCTTCCATGAAGTACCAGCGCCCAGTGGCCAGATAAGCCACATAGCCCAACGAAGGGTGATGGCTGGACGCCCAGGTTGCTGGCGCGGTGCCCGTGGCGTTGGGCGTGTAGCTGCTCTTGGATGAGGCCCCGGACGAGCTGATGCCGCTACCGCCCCCCACCACCAGGTTGGGATAACTCGAGAAGCGCAGCGGGCGCTGTGTGGTTTCGTCGCGAAAGTGGATGCCTGGCGCCCGCCGCCATAGGCGTTGACGATCAGGCTTGCCGAGTCTGCTGGCTAAGGTGCCGTCAGATAAAGCACGTCCCACTCGGCAACACCCGACGGACCCGTGGTAGCCCGCCATGCCCATGCCGCTGGAGTGATTGCCCAACTGCGGCGGCCGATGGGTCACCACGGCGGCGGCGATCACGCTGGCGTCGGCGCACCGAAGCCGGGTACGACGGCACCAGCGCCGTCGCCCTACAGATAGGCGGTGTCATGCATCGCCGTGACCTGAGGTCCGCGCCCAGCCAGTGCGACAGTGCGTTGTCCACACAGTGGCGTGCGACAGTGGTTGGGCAGGTCGATACTGGCGCTGAAGCGCTGTGAGCCCCCCAACACAAAGGCAAAGGTGGTCGACCGATTGCTGGGTGCCGCCACCCGCAGGTAGCCGTTCTCGATCCAGGGCAGCACCTCCACCGCGCCGCCCGCAAACAGGCGCACCTCCAACCACGCCACCAAGTGCGCATCCGACCCAACCGGTTTGCGGTACACCCACGACGACATTTGCGGACCACCAATCCATGATTGGAACGGGCTGCTCCAGTCCGCCGCGCCCCACGCAACCGCGCCGTAAACGCCGCAGTCCACGCTGGCGGTGATCCCGCTCGCGATCAGATCACCGGTGGTCAGCGCCGGCGCGATCGGCGACGCGCCCTTGATCAGGGACACCGTCAAAGGCGCTTGCCCGCGCAAGTCCGCCCGCCCCGAGATCACGGCAAACTTCAGCGACCCGTCAGGCCAACGGTTCTTCGGAACAATCTGCAGGTGCGGCAGATCCGACACCAGCGACTGGTCCCGCGACATCACCCTGGCGAAACGCGTAGCCCAAAGTGAAGGGGACCAGTGTCGAAGCACCGGAACTGCCGGCGCTGACCAGCGTGAACTGCATCCGAGCGCTTGGCGTTGGAGGAGGCGGGTGGCGTGGGTTCTGGTACAGGCGTGGGGATTGGAATCGGCGTGGGAGTTGGCGTTGGAGCAGGTGGCGGCGTTGGCGAGGAGTGCGGGCAGTACCTAAGCACTTTCTGACGCACCACCGCCACAGCCTGCAATGGCAACGCTGCCGCATGTGACGGACAAGCGGCGCAGGAATTCTCGTCGGGAAACTTGGCATGGATCGCTGGTTGAATGGGGTGCCTGGATCGAAAAGCCTGGTCATTATCGGATGTACCGCACGCCGAAGCCGTGACATTTTGTATGGATCACATGCGCCTTCTACCCACCAACCTCGAAAGAGCCATGCCAGCGCGTTGAAAAACTTTGGCTAGTGCGGGACCACAGTGACGGCGTAAGCTATTCCGAGGAGTTTGTCGTAGCGGTCGGCTCACTGGTAGCATCTCCCTTGCGACGCCGGGCTTGCGCCAGCCGTTTTAGAAACGGCCAGCGGTACTGCGTGAGGTGGTAGAGCGTGCGCTTCTGGTCGGTCCATTTGGTATGCCAGTCCATCAGGCGACCAAAATATTCCAGCCGCCGGATTTGCCCTTGCGCAAACAGCTCCTGCAGTTCCGCCTCGCGCAGCAGAAACGCCGGCGAGAGTGACTGGATCGATTCGTCATAGGTGGTTTTCAGAACAATGAGCACATCTTGCGCGCCAGGCACAGGTTCATGGCGACCACGCGCTCATCAAACAGATACTCGTAGACCACCGCTTCGCCGCTGAGGCTGGCTTGTTCCAGCAGCTCACGGTAGTAGCGGCCCTGCGCATTGTCTGGGTGAATGGCGGTGCCATGCTGGGCTTTCCAGCCCGCGCTTTCCATGCGTCCGTAGCGCGCCACGGCAGGGGCCATGTCGGCATGGTCGCGCAGCACCCGCAAGCTCAACTTGACGCCATCCGCCGCCAGCTTGACGCGCTGCTTGCGCATGTTCTGGCGCAGGTTCTTGCCGCGCTCACCCCAGTACTCGTCAAACGAGCCTTTGAGATCGATCCAGCCGGTGTCAATGTAGTCACTGTGATGGTTGTCTGCCAGGTCGGGCGTTCTGGGGGCGCCACGTGGGGATCGACCTGGGTGATCGACAGGGCCAGGCAAAACCCGAGCGGGCCACGCAGCAAGCTGCGCGCCAGTTGGTCCAAGGGCAGGTGCGCGGCCGCAACCCAGGCGCCAAGGGGCAATTGCGAAGGTTGAAAGGTGTGCCAGCGAAACTTGTCCTGGGGCAGCAGCAGGAACATCGCCACCACGTCGTCGCCCTGAGAGCCGACCAACAGCCGCTCCTCGCCCTGACCGAGGGTGCGCAAGGCGGTACAGATCGCACGGGCGGCCAGAAATGGCAGATCGCCGCGCGCTGCGTTGAGCAGGTCCCAGTGCGCCATCAGCTTGGGGTCGCCTTCCAGTGACACGCGGGCAGGTTGGTCCAGCGATAAGTTGGGTTGGCATGAGGTCGGGTCGCGGTGTTTGGTGATTCAGGGGCGTGGCATCCGACGCCAACGCCGGATGGGGAGGCAGCAACTTGAGAATGGCGCGCGCGGTTCGCTCGATGTCCGCGTCGCTCAGGTCCTGATGGCAGAGCAATTGCAGCACGTGCCGGCTCCACAGGGGGCCCTGGTCACCGGCGACGACTGGCGTGCCGGGCCAGATCCGATCCCACCGGAAGACGGGCAGGTGCTGGTCTCGCAGCGCCTGGTAAACCCGGTCCGCATCATCCACCCACAGGGCAAATACATAGGGCGCGGCGGGCGCTGGCGATGTGGCGCTGATCGGGAACAGGGCCTTGCACCGTGGACCGCGCTGAAGTGGCGCGCTAGCCGGCATGGTTCTGCTGGCGTTGCGAGATGATGCGCCCGCGCGGCGGTGCCGCAGCACCCGACAGGCCCACAGCGGGGCTTGGCTGACGCAGGCCATGTCACTGTCGCGCAGCATGCTGTCCGATGTTGACTCGGTTCCTTGCGGAGTGGCCGGTGGTGATGCCCGGCGTGCGTTCTTGAGCCGAAACAAGGGGCGCAGCAGGTGGCTGAGTCCGGCCAGGCGATGGTATTGGGTTGCCAGTTCCAGCACATCGAGCCAGCCTTTGAGCTGGGCCTTGAGGCCTGGCTAAGCCAGCGCCAGGCCTGGCAGCGGTCGGCTGCTGGAGGCGAGCAAACCGCCTTCGGGCACCGGGAAGAACTTGGTCAGGCTGGCGGTCGCAAAATCACCCCAGGCGCCAATCGGCCGTTCACCGGCCTGACCGAAGAAGCAATGGGCGCAGTCCTCGATCAAGGCGATGCCGCTGATCGCACCAGCGCCGAACCTCGGCCAGCGATTGCGAACGCCCGAAATAGTGCGAGACGATCATGGCCTTGGCCGCGTTGGCACTGGCCGGGTTGATCCGCTCCAGATCGGGTAAGCCATCGGCCCGAATGCCGAAAAACGCGGCACTGAGCTGCGCCACGACGACCGGCGCCACCATCGTCGGACAGTGGTAGCTTGGCACCAGCACCGTGCTGCCCGCTGGAAGCCCAAGCGCCAGTAAGGCCTGGTAGATCGCGGCACGGCCACTGCTGACCAGGGTGCTGTGGGGCAGATCCTGCACACTGGGAATTGCTGGTACGTCGCCTGCCAGGAGGCTGGACCAATCCAGCACCGGGCCGCGCGGCATTGGCCGCCAGGGCGGGAGTGCCAAGGCAGGGCTGCGCTTTTGGGGGCGTAGTACTGTCAACACAGAGCTACAGACTACTTGGCTGGTTCGACGGCTGCTGGCGCCTGGAACTGGCGGCGACGGGGGTCGGTGGCAGCTCGGCGGGCTCGCTCCATTTGCCGAGCTGTTGCAGCTGATCGCGCAACGCCGTTTGTGTGAACCCCAGTGCGATGGCCTTATGCGCCTGCAACAGCGCCTTGTCATAACTCTTCATATCAAAGTAATGCAGGCCGATGTTGTAGTGAGTGAAGGCGTTGTCCTTGGCATGGACAGTGGCCTGTTCCAACTGCGCATTGGCCTCAGGGGCGCGGCCCTGCTTGTTGAGGTAGGTCGAATAGATCATTCGCACCACGGCGTCATCGGGGCGGAAGGTAAGGGCGCGCTCGAACCAGCACTGGACCGAATAGCGTGACCCGCTGGGCTGGGGGGTTTTCTCTTTTTCCCCCAGCCGCATCATGGCCATCAGCGCGCGGTGGTTGTTGGGAATGGCCCGCAAGGTGTAGTCGATGTCGGTGCCGGGACGGGCGCTGGTCTTGCCTCGAATCAGCGCTTCGACCTCTGGCGTGAAGTGCGCGCCCAGCACGATCGGCAGCTTGTCGCGGTCGGTGCGATAGTCGTAAGGGCCATATTGCCCTTCGGAGAACAGCGGTCCGCAGCCGCGCCGCCCGACTGCGCCAGAACAGGACCGGCCATCAACAGGTAAGCACCCAGGCAAACCAACGCCACCAAACGCTGGGGGAGGTCGAATCTCATTCTGCCAGGCTCATAGTCCCACTCCCATTTCAATTGATCACTGCGTGACAGCCGACTCAGGGGGGTTGCCCCTGTCAAGCCCGAACATGTCCCTGAGTCTCGTGATTATCGACTTCAATGGCCGGGCCAGTGCTTCCTGGCACATCCCCAGGGCGCCAGACAGGGTTCTGGGGTTGTAGGCGACGATGCCCCAGCGCTCCCGGCGCCGGTTCATCCAGGCCTGTTTGTAGGGGTCGTCGCCAATCAGGTAGTCCACCTCCAGCACCTGATCTTCTTCCATAACGTGCTGCATCAGCAAGGCGGTCAACAAGGTGCCGGGCGCGTAGCTTTTGTAGTCTTCGTCGTAGGCCAGCTTGTAGATGCTGGCCTTGCCATTGGCGACGATCCAGATCTGGGCCGCTACCGGCTTGCCGTCGATCCAGGCCACGCCCAACCGCAACCAGCCACTGGCGGCGCAGGTGCGCGCCAGGCCCGGCACAAACGCTGGGTAGGGTTCTGGTTTTTTCCAACTGTGGGCGTAAACCTGCTCGTAGGCCTCAATGCCGCGATCAAGCTCGGTGCCGCCTTGAATCAGTTCAAGCGTGCCGCCATCGTGCGTGAACTTCTTGCCCTGGCGCTTGATGGTGTTTCGCAGAGAGCCATGCCGCCCAGCCAGGTAGCTGGCCCAGTCGTCGAAGGCAGCCAGGTGCCAGTTGACAAAGCAGAAGAACTCAAACGGCGCCAAGCCGGCGTCGCGCAGGCCGCCCAGCAGCAGGCGGTAGGGTCGGGACTGGCGATCCATGGGCGCAAAGCGCAGCGAGGCGACCGGTGCATGCGCATGCAGCGCGGCGCGCAACAGGGGCACCAGATCGCGGGCCTTGAGTCCGGGCGCCAGGGCGGGTGCGTAAAGCGCGGTGTAGTAGTTGCTGAGCGACTCGACCTGTTTCACCCGGCTGTGTTTGACGATTTGCACGGGCAGCACCGCGATAGCCTGTTCGCCTTGTCGCAGCACGTAAAAGCGCACCCCCGCGTGGTCGGCAAACACCGCATCGGTCAAATTGCTGTACCAGGCAACGCCGCAATGGAAGTCTTCCTTCTCGGCAAGCGCGAACAGCTTGTGCAGATCGGGCGAGAACTGCGAGGGGTGGTAGAGCACCTCCACCTTGCGCTGCGGACCATGCTCGGCGAGGTAATCGGGTGTCGGCAAGATGGCCTTGCGCAGCGTGTTAGCGACTGGGATCAGCGTTGCGGCAAGGTCGCTGCGGTACACGCTGACATGCTCGATCCAGCGTTGATCAGTCGACCAAGAGAGCTGGTCAGGATTGGCATCGGTATAGAACTCGATTACGCCGCCGGGGAAGCTCTTGAAGGCGTGCTCCACGACGCTGCGCAGCAGCAAGCGCCCGGGGGCATATTTTTCGAACGCCTCGTCGTAGGTGGTCTTGAGGATCACCAGCATCTGGGTGCTGGCAATGGCCAGCCGTGACGCGGCGAGCTGGTCGCCAAACCACAGTTCGTACGCGGTGGCGCCGCCAGAGCTGCAAAAGGTACTAAGCACCTCGTCGTAAAAACGACCCTGGACGTTGTCACGGCCGATGGCCGTGCCTTCCATGCCTTTCCAGCCTTTGGACTCCAGCGCGGCATAACGATCCACGGTGGCACTGATGGCATCGGGGTCCGTTACGCTGACAAAGCGCACTGGCAGCTTGTCCTCGTCCAGTCGGCGCTCGTAACGCCGGATATTCTTTTGCAACTGCTTGGAGCGCCTGGTCCAGTAGGACTCGAAGTCGCCGTCCAGCCGAATGCTCATGGTCAGCGCGTGTTCCTGGGCGCCGTGGTCGGAGCTGGCGGGCACGGTGACGGTGCCAAATGCCGGGTCGTGGCACAGGAAATCAATCTGCCCGACCACACCCGGGAGTCGCCGGATCAAGGGCCGGACTTGCCGTGCATCGCTGATCAGCACCGGGCCAATCTGCGCCTGTGCGGGTAGAAATGTGGTCCAGACGCCCAGGGCCTTGGGCCTGAGCAGGCACATTGCCTGCGGCTCGCCGTCGGCCTCCAGCACACACAAGCGCTCGGAGCCATCCCCAAAATGCCGTAACAAGCCATCTACAAAGCGGCTGTCCAACATCGGGTTGGATTGGAATTGACGCTGGTTTAAAGCGTCCCAGGCCGCGGCGTGGGCGCCGAGCGTACCATCCAGTTTGATGATGCTCCAAGGGGGCATCAATACATCCTGCCCCGGTTGACGCAGGTCTGCAACTCGG
>JADKEH010000022.1 GCA_016718155.1 Candidatus Rhodoferax randersensis
AGGTGCGATGACCAAGAAACTGGCACCGCCCTCTTGCTGGCCACCGTGGTGGATGATGGCCGTGGGCTTGTCTTTGCCGAACAGCCTGGTGGATGTGTCGATCCTCCACCCCAGCGCATAATTTTGTTCATTGGCTTGGCCGTTTGCCAAGAGGACCGGCGTCCACATCGTCTTTCGCGCGGCCTGCGACAGAAAGCTATCTTTCTCGGCACAAATGGCAAGACGCACGAGATCTGAGGGTGTCGACACGAGACCTCCTCCGGCAATGCGATTGCTGGTGTCCATGGGGTCTGCCAAACTGTAGCTTCCACTCTCCGCTTGATAGAAGCTCGCCCGCGCCTTCATGGGGGCGATTCCATCGACCGCCGTGTCCTGCATGGCACAGGGTTCAAAAACAAAAGTTTGCAATAGCTGCGGGAAAGGAGAACCGGCGGCCAATTCCAGTTTGCGTGACAGCAGCGAGTAGCCCCATGTTGAATAGAGGAAGTTGGTACCAGGTGCAAACCGTAATCTGTCGCCTATAAAACTATCCAGACCTTCGGCGACGCTTGCATAGTGCTTAGGGCCATTGAATCCTACCGAGCCGGACAATATCTCCATTAACGCGTAGTGACGTATGCCGGACACATGGGCCGCAAGTTGCCGCGGAGTGATTCGGCGGGACTCCTCCGAAAGCCCGGCGATGCCCGTACCCAACGGTGTATCCAGTTCCAGTAGTCCACGGTCTACCAACCGCATCATCGCCATGGCCGTGATCGGCTTTGCCACACTGCCCGTACGGTAGCGCGTGGAGGGCGATGCAAGCGCACGACTTTCAATGTCAGCCCATCCATAGGATCCTGCCCATCTGAGCTCACCCTGGGTAGCGATCGCTGCCGACATGGACACCACACCTGCCTTTAACGTTGCCGTGCGCAGTGCAACGTCGAGGGCTGCCGCATTGGATGCGGAGAAACCAGCAAATGACGTGCTGATGTTTACCGTCGCTGCAGGTACAGCGGGAATTGGCTCTTTAAAAATGCGTGCGTGGAGTTGCTGAATACGAGCGTCGGCGTAATGGCGAACACTAGCTGCGCGAACTTGAGAAGTTGTTTCATAGGGAATCCAAAAGACATGCGTGATGAGGAAATGGTAGCCCTTGGGCACTTCATCGAGATGGCCAGAGCCCTCAACCGACAGGTGATCGCCGAACGCGTTGAGAGCGAGGCGCATGGCTCTGCGCTCCAGTCACCTGAAATATGCAGGTTACATGGCAAGAAAGTTTCCGTGGAAGCAATGTGGTGCCCGGCAGGGTAAATGCGCCAATGTAGCGGGACCGGCATTGATGTGTGCCGCGTCAAATTGCGCACTCACCCGAAGGCAAGTCTTTTATGACAACCGTACTGCCTTCGGTTATGGCTGGGGTGCGCACGCCGGTAAGTGGCATCTTCAAAAACGTGTCGGCTGAGTTGTACACAGCGACGGTGAGCTGACCTTCTGATGATTTAACATCATTGATCTGCACAATTAGTTCAGCTGCGCTGGCGAAATTCAACGCAAATAGATGGGCGATCACGATCAGAACTTTCCGAGGGTGTTTCATGGTTGCTTCATTTCGATGGTGTGACAAAGAGGACGTAACTCTATCGGAGCAGCCGCAAAAACGGCGGTCAAAGCGACCACCCCCCCCCCCCCCCCCCCCCACCCACCAAAACCCCCCAACCACCAACCCCCCAACCCCCCCCCCCCAACCACCACCCACCCCCCACACCACACACCACCCAAAAACCAAAACTGAAAGTTGCCAGAATCCGTCGCCAATTGCTAATATGCTTCGCCAAATGCCCGCGGCCGAAGGTTCAAGTCGCCACTTAGCGAATCAGAATCGTCGCCTCTAACAGGCATGTGTGGCCGGTCATCCTATAGCCCAAAATAGAGCCAGCAAAGTTCAGTGAGAGAAATTGCAATCCGTCTCACTGTTTTTACTTCCTTCGCCCTCGCTAGAACACGCCATTGCCATCGTTCATCGTGTCACCACTATGAGGACAAAAGTAACTGTGGGAATGTCGGACAGCCGGCTTGGTCGCGGGAAAAGATTCACAGCTCCAAAACACGGGTCATCAAGGAAAGGCCGCTCTTGGCCCACTGCCGCCTTAACACGTTGGGGCAGGAACATCAGCAATCGCGGCAACTATGAAGTTGGCGAACGCCTTCGGACAGGTGCCTAATTGAACTTCCCGTAACCTGCCGTTCGCGAGTACCCGCTTCCGCTGCAGTGCCGTATCTCAAGAAGGCCAATTGCCGAAGTACACGTTGACGATCTGCATTGCTCCAGACCGGTCGTTGGCAGCCATGGGTGAGCCACGGCTTCGTGGCAAACAACTCACCAAAGTGGGCACCTGCGATTGTCCAGGACCCACTGATGGCACCAGTGCCCCAAGCGGCGCGTCACTATTTCACCGAAATACGAGGGGACCTCGTTCAGAGAGATACATCCGCCCTTGCCGCCAAGTATTCGATGGCTCGGTATCGGACCACCCGCATCACGTCAGCAACGGAAACGCTACCGCGCCAGCTGGCGAAGCCCAGTTGCGAACAAGTTCGGCAATCATCGAAGTTGTACTGTTCAGCCGAACGCCCGCACGCTCCATACGCCGCCATGCCATCTCTTCGGCAATCTGGTTGCCCGAGCCACAGGCATCGCACACTACTTGCACGTTAAAGCCTTCCTCAACGGCGCTGATCGCGGGCGCGACCATGCAGACATCGGTCGTCACACCAGCCATCACGAAGTTGCGTTTACCGGTGGCGCGGCAGGCGTTGGCAAAGTCCTCATCCTCCCAGGCGTTTACCAAACCCTTGCGCTTGATGCGCGCTGCGAATTCGTCCGGTGCGATCACCTCAAGCTCCGGCATCAGCGGGCCTTGAATGTGGGTGTTAGTCTCTTGGCTTGAGGTCAGCACCAGTGGCATACCGGTGCCTTTGGCGAACTTGGCGAGGATTACCACGTTGCGCTGGAGTAGATCGAGCGGCGTGCTCGCAGCCCACGTATTTGTGCCGACCTGGTGGTCAATCAGGATCATTGCGGTATCTTGAATGTCGAAGGGCTTCATACTTGGTGCTCCGGTGATTACGATTGACGGATTGCTTTAGATCGTTTGAATTTCGATCAAACAGGTGGTGCGTTGACGTGTAGAACCATCTTTCCGCGCGCCTTGCCGCTCTCGCCGAGGCGGTGCGCGTGCGCGGCATCAGCGAGCGCGAACTCCTGTCCGACGAGCACGCGCAGGC
This sequence comes from Candidatus Rhodoferax randersensis, assembly GCA_016718155.1. Classification (GTDB taxonomy): domain Bacteria; phylum Pseudomonadota; class Gammaproteobacteria; order Burkholderiales; family Burkholderiaceae_C; genus Rhodoferax_D; species Rhodoferax_D randersensis. Next base: position 3,271 of record JADKEH010000022.1, read on the forward strand.
GCCCCGCATCGACACGCTCGGCCAGCTTTGCCAGCACTGCGCCGCGTGGCGAAGTGAATACAAACGCGGACCGCACACCAGCGGCCGCGGCGCGTTCGGGCGGCGGTGACATCGCAGTGGCGACCAGGATACCGCCCGACCGCATTACGCCCCACGACGCTTCCTGTGTCGGACCACCGATGGTGTCGAGCACCACATCGATGTCGTGCGCCTGGTCCTGGAAGCGCTGGTTGCGATAGTCGATGACCTCGTCGGCGCCGAGTGAGTGCACGAGCGCTACGTCAGCACCGCTCGCGGTGGCGATCACGTGCAGACCCGCTTCTTTAGCCAGTTGTACCGCCACGCTGCCGAGGGCACCGGCGCCACCGTGGATCAGCACACGCATGCCGCGCTCAATCTGTGCCGTGTCGACGAGTGCGGTCCAAGCCGCTTGGCCAGCCATCGGCAGTGCCGCGGCAGCGGCAAAGCCAAGCGTGCGCGGCTTCAACGCGACTTGTGAAGCGTTGACTGCCACGTATTCGGCGTAGGTGCCGCCACGCACGAACTCAGCGTAGAAGCAGACTTCGTCGCCCGGTTTGAATTCGGTGATGGAGTCGCCGACAGCATCGACCACACCGGCCGCGTCCCAACCAAGCGTGATCGGAAGTGCCTTTGGCAGCCCGTGCGCCATTGCACCGGCGCGAATCTTCCAGTCGATTGGATTGACACCGGCTGCCACAACGCGCACGAGCAAATCGTTCGTGCCGCAAGTGGGCACAGGTGCATCGTCGAGCTGCATCAGTTCGGGGCCGCCGTAGTTATGGATGCGAATGGCTTTCATGAAACGCATTGTGGATTAATACGCCAGTGCGTAAAACAGTTAAAAATGGTAATGATATTTTCATTTTTGGCATAATATCGGGCAGATGGGCGATCTATCAGCACTACACGACATGACTCTGTTCGTCGCGGTCGCGCGCACCGGCAACTTTAGCCGTGCCAGTGCCAACCTCGGCGTGCCCGGCCCTACTCTGTCGCGCCGCATCGCCGCCATGGAGCGCGAGTTCGGCGTGCGCCTGTTTGACCGCAACACGCGTCGTGTCGAACTGACCGATGTCGGTCGGCGTTACTTCGAGCGCTGCGCACACTTGGTCGACGAAGCGCGCTTGGCACAGGAGGCGCTGCGAGAATCAGCGGCGCTGCCGACCGGGCATGTGCGCATCTCAATGCCAGTTGATTTGGGGGTGCTCGTTATCGGCCCGCTGCTGCCCGAGTTCGCACGCCGGTTCCCGGGTATCAGCTTCGACCTCGACCTGTCGCCAAGCCACACCAACCTTGTCCACGAGCATGTCGACGTGGCGATACGCTTGGGCAACGTAAAGGATGAGGCACTCATCGCAAGGCGCATCGGCACCATCGAGCAGGCGCTGTTCGCTTCGCCGACCTACCTTGACCTTCGCGGGCGGCCGAATGAGCCAATCGATCTGGTCACACACGAATGTATCCTCGTGCGCAATTCGCAGCACCAAGCGATGTGGCAGCTACAGCGTGACAACGAGTCGGCACAGGTCGCCGTGCGCGGACGCTTCATGGTCAACAACATGGGGCTAATGCGTCTGCTCGCCGAGCGCGGCATGGGCATTGCGGCGTTGGCACCGATACTGGTGAGCGAAGCCGTTGCCCATGGGGTCCTGGCACAAGTGCTGCCCGAGTGGGTGGTGCCGCGCTTGCCGATCCAGGCCGTGACGACCTCGCGCCTGCAGCCGCTCAGCGTCAAGGTGCTGATCGATTTCCTCGCGGTGCGGTTGGCGCTGGTTTGATCGCAACCGTCGGATATCGAGTCGCTCAGTCCTGTCGTGAATCGTACGTTGCTAAATTTAACGAGCGACTCCTGATTGGCAGTGCACTGGACTTCCATATTGCTGCCGTTCACCAATACCCGCTCCCGCAGCGAAGCGGTCATACACTGCGCGCTAAAGCGGTCGCACAAATTGCAGTTTTAACGTTGACATGAGGGGCGACTAAAAGGCGCGCCTTTTAGTCGCCCCCCCGATGCAAGGGTTCAATGCGCTGAGCCGCGATGGGTGGGCGATTCTTGCGGTAGGAGTTCTTGAGAAAAATCTTTGCGCCTCTGAAAGTGAACAGATCACAACCATGAACCTCAATGCGACTGCCGTCCTGGCGAGTTCCCGTGAATGTCCACTCCGATACACCGCGGTCTTCAAGGACAAAGTGGCGGCTGCCGCCCCAGTGGGCGTCGGGATACACCGCCCATACCTCAGCAAAGCCTGCTCGCACGGCCTCGCTTCCCTTGAAGCGGGCGCCGCAGACATCGGGGCCGACAGAAGACTCAAAGACGCAGTCATCCGTCATGAACGACATCAGGGCATCGACGTCATGGCGGTTCCAAGCCTCTGCGAAAGCCTGCAACATCTCGGTGGTTACCGCTGGGTTCTGCGTTTGCATGATCGAGTTCCTCAAGAGTGAGTGAGCACCGAAATATGGCTGGTTTGACGCACCGCTTGAGCGAGGGGATCTAACCTTACTCGGCAACCTATGGCGTAACAAGCGATTCAGCCAAGAGAGCGCAATGACGGGAACGACCGCAGCATACTTTATGTTGCCGCGGAAGTAGATGGCGACAGCCACTGCGCCAAGCAGAGCGGCCAAGAGAACCAGCGAAGCGCGCGTGACAGCGGTTCTGGGACCTGCCTTTGCTATGAACCCAGACGGTGACGACATGATGGAGAACACCCCAACGAGCAGCATTGCCAAGAACAGACTGGCTTCGCCAACCTGCTGGTAGATGCGGAGCCACCACCATTGCTGGAGGAATGCCGCTACGCCACCTGCGATGAGCCACAGATTTGCGCCGAGGATGAGACGATTGGCTGGCGAGTTCCGCGCGAGGAGGAACCCAAGCTCAACGACCGCAAGCAGTGAGCTGACCTTGAAGGCGAAGACGAACGACTCATCAGTCCGCGACGAGTAACCTGTTAGTCGCCCTCCGGTTACTCATGCGAGGTAGCCGCGCGAACCGTAAGGAAACCCGGTAAGTGCAGTGTCGAACTGGTCGCTGTAGCCGAAGTACGCTCGAACTTCGGCAATCTTGTCGCCACGCATTACATACCACTCACTTCCCCGCATCATTCGGCGCAGGCTTGTACCTTCGGGCGTCCAGACGCAACTCCATTCACTGACAACTTCATGTCCTTGAGCAATGATGTGGTCAATCTTCCAAGTGGGATTGAGGAGGACTTTGAACTTTCGCCAGTACTTCGCCAGGTGCTCAGCGCCTTGGATCGGTTTGAATTGCTGTGGCAAGAAGTAGTGAATGACGTCTGGATCGAGCGTACTGAGGAGATCATCGACTTCGCCGCTATTGCATCCGTCGAAGTACTTCAGGACGACTGAGATATTGCATGCTTCGATTGTTGGCATGACGCTTCCTTTTAAAAGTGGCGGAATGAACTCGGTCAGCTTGAGCGAGGGGTTGGTCAACGCAGAGTGACAGTGTCTGGATCTGACGGCAACGCTTGGATTGAGCGTAGGACCGCCTTTGTGATGACTTGCCTCTTGGCAAGATCTTCAGTGCGTTTTGGTGTGTCAATGTTGAGTGCAAAGAAGACAGGGCCCTCTGGCCACTCAACCCAGCCCACCCACCAGCCGTATCGCCCCTCCCATCCAGTTTTTGCCCGAAGTATCCAGTCGTATTCAGCTTCGATGATCATGAGATCCTTCACGAGCCGCTGATGCTGCACCGCGAACGGCAACTGATTTCTATAGAGCTTCTGAAGGAAGGCAACCTGCTCTTGTGCCGAAATCATGAGGCTTCCGTCGACCCAGTAGTCGCCGGTGGCGGAAGTTGGATCTGCGTTGCCGTACTCTATTGAGCGCAGATAGCTTCTTGCTTGACTTTCGCCGATTTGCTTGGCAAACCGCTGGTAGACCCAAAGAGCCGAGTAGCGCATCGCCGATCTCAGGTCCTGATCCTGGTTGTGGCCGGAGAATGTCCTCTGCACTCCGTCCCACTGAAACACATGAAACTCGTCACGGACAGCCCCCTGCTGCAGCGCGAATAGGGTATGGGGAATCTTGAAGGTCGAGGCAGGCGAGTAGCGTGCCTTCGCACGGGTGGGGTTGTAGACGAAGGTACCCCTACTTGAGCTCCGCTCGTCGATCACGAAGATCGTGCCGTTGGCGCTGGCTTCATCAAAGTGCTGCTTCCAGTCGGATCGCTCGGTCGGAGGCGCAGATCCGGCGCTTGAGCTGAAGAGAGCGATAAGCAGAAGAAGGACCAAACCAGCGACGGGGAGGTGCATGCGTGCGTTCCTTTGACGCCTAACGAGGCTGTAAAAAAACCAGATTTCCACCCGCCCCAAACCCCGCGATGCGTGCTCTGTGAATTTCGGTGGAAAATTTCTGCGACATCGTCGAAGTGTGCCGGATTTTCGAGCTCAATCGCGATGGATCGGCTTGCAGGGTCGCCTTAAGCGGCCCTTGGCCTGCTATGCGCCATCGAACGACCGCAAACGCGGCGTTGCAGACCGTCGGAGAATTGAGCTGATTGGCCGGTATGGGGTCGGAATCTGCCGGATTCGCATTCCGCTCAGCTGATCGGTTCTAGCCTATTGCAGTAGTTCGACAAGCCAACCGTGGCAGTTAGCCGTGGAGGCTGCTACTGCTACTTCGGCGCGGCGAATGATGAGTTTGGTCACCGAGAACCGCCTTGAAGGTCTCAGTAAAATCGCTACCGGAGAAACTGGACTTTCTGCGAAAGAGATGACCATGCCGAATCATCTAGAACAAGCACCCGCTCTGCAAGTTTCGCAGTGGTTCAACACCGCGAATCCCATTACGTTGGATGCGTTGCACGGGCAGGTGGTTGTGGTGCATGCGTTTCAGATGCTGTGTCCGGGTTGCGTGACACATGGCAATCCGCAGGCTGTCAGAATCCACGAGGCGTTTGACCGCAAGGATGTGGTGGTACTGGGGCTGCACACCGTGTTTGAGCACCATGCGGTGATGGGGCCACTGGCACTTGAAGTCTTCATTCACGAGTACCGCATTCCCTTTCCGGTGGCGGTGGACACCGCCGCCATTGGCAGCAGCGTGCCCTTGACCATGCAGGCGTATGGCCTACGTGGCACGCCCAGTCTGGTGGTCATAGATCGCCAGGGGTTCATTCGACTGCATCATTTTGGCAGCCTTGATGACTTGCAGATCGGCGTTTTGCTGGGACGACTGGTTTCGGAATCGGCCAATCCGACGTGATATCTGCGCATCACCACAGACCTACCCCAGCGGTGGCTTGCGTGCAGATACGAGCGCGTGTCAACGTTGGACATGGACCCACCAGCAAGTGAGTTTGCGACCTTTATTGCTCAGAATCACGGTGGTGGGCCCGTCAAAAGTCGGCCGACGGGTCCAAATCGCGTCGGCGTCTACATTATTCTGGCCAGTCGCAATAAACCCCGGTGCGCTGGAGCCACCGCTGCACGGCGACCAAGTCGGCCGCCGACAGGTCGTCGCAGTTGTGCATCGCGTAGTCCCGCAAATCACTGGCGGCCAACATTCCATGTAACACCATCGCGCCATACATCGCAATGGACTCAGACGCGGCCTGCCGAGCCTGAGTCGCTGGCGGCACGTCTTGCGCCAACGCTGGCGCGCTCAACGAAACGACGACGCCACAGCAAATAACCGTGACCAGCCTACGCAAGTTGTTCATGACCACTCCTTTCATTTGACAGATGGAAAGACACTCACGGGCGCAAGCGATGCGCGCCGTGTGCTCAGTTGTAGGTGACGAGGCGTTAACGGACCGTTAACATGCGTGTTTCGCTGGCGAAAACTCGCCGCACACCCGGCACCACAACTTCGGAGGAGGCACTGTTCGCATGACGCTGCGCCTGCTGGGACCTCTGCGCTGGGAGCCTGACGGAGCGGCTTCCAAGTCGCTGCCGGCCATCGTGCCGAGCGCGATTCTGCTGGTGCTGGCGCGACAGGGGCAGTGGCTGGCGCGTGCCGACCTCGCACGCTTGTTCTGGCCGGAACTGCCCCACGAAGCGGCCTTGCTGAACCTGCGCGTGAACATCCACAAGGCGCGCCACCTGCTCAAGGAGTTGGCCGTCGGTGTGCCGATCGAAAGCGAGCGTAGTCGCCTGCGGTGGGCGCCGCCCACCGATTTGGGCGACGCCCCCGCAGCGACGCAAGCCCTGGCATCGGACTTCGACCTGCCCGCATTCGATGGCTTTCACACATGGCTGCAGGACTGGCGCGAGGCCCTTGCCGGGCCCGAGTCGCACCGGTCAGACGCTCACATCGTGATCACCGAGGAGCACGCGCCGAATGCCCACGCGGCACCACCGGCCGCCTTCTATGGTCGGCGCGTTGATCTGGCGCGGTTGCGCGCGTCGAGCACGCCCGCAGTGGTCGTGACCGGAGAGGCCGGGGTCGGAAAAAGCCGTCTTGTCGCCGAGGCTTTTGAGTCCGCGCCCTGGCTGCGCTGCCGCGAAAGCCTGCAGCGCACGTCCTTCAGCGCCGTGGCCGACTTGTTGGAAAGCCACCCGCACTGGCTGCAAGACCTTGGCGCCTACCGTCTGGACCTGGCGCGCCTGCTGCCCGACATTGCGCCAGACGAGCCACTGCCCCCGCTGGATGCGATCACCGCACGGGTTCGCCTGTTCGAGGCGCTGGCGCGCACGGTCGAGCGGCATGCCACCTTGCTCGCGGTGGACGACCTGCAATGGGCCGATCCGGCCACGATCGAGTGGCTCGCGATGCTGGCGCACCGGGGCCGCCTTCGTTGGATTGCCACGGCGCGCGACGATGAACTGCCCGCGCACGTGACCGAGACGCTGCGCGCACTCGAAGCCTCGGCTGCCGTCAGCATGCATGCACTGGCGGGCCTGGACCGCACCGCGCTCAACGCACTGCTGCACGATCGCAAACCCGAGCTGGCGGGTGCGCGGGCTTTTCCACATGCGCACGCCTGGCTCGATGCGCTGTGGACGTACACCAGCGGCAACGCGTTCTGCGCGATCGAGGTGATGTCGGCGCTGACGCTGGATGACACGCCCCAGGCGCTGACGCAGTTGCCCTTGCCGCAACGCGTGGCGCAAATGCTGCGCAGGCGCCACGAGCGGCTGCCTGCAGCGGTACGTGCCGTGGTGGACGCGGCCGCACTGGCCATGGGCCGCCCCTCGATGGCGCAACTCGCCGCCGTGGCCGGACTCGACATGGCGGGCGCCATCACGGCGGTCGAAAGCGCGCAACAGCACGGTCTGCTGCAAGACACGGTGTGCCGTCACGACTTGGTGCGCGAGGCGCTGCGCGCATCCCTGTCGCCCGCTCGGGCGGCGGAGCTGCACCGCAGGACCGCACAGCATCTTGTCGAGCAGGGCGCGGAGTCGGAGATGATCGCCCATCACTGGCGCTGCGCTGGCGACGACGAGGCCGCGTGGCCCTTTGTCCTGTGCGCCGCGCAACGCCTGCGACAACGCGGCGAGCGCGATGCCGCAGTGGCCGCGCTGAGCGAACTGCGCGATGCCACGCGAGACGAGACCCTGGCATTGCGCGCCGAGGTGATGCTGGCGCAGGAGCACCTCTTCGACGACCTTCCGACCGGTCGCCTCGCACTGGAGTCGATATTGGCGCGAGCCGCCTGCGTGCGCCCCGGCCTGGCGCGCCAGACCATCGAGGCTCAGGCATTGGCGGGGCTGATCGACAACGCCGTTTTCAGCGGTGACCTGGCTCGCGCGGCTGGCCTGGCTCCCGCCTTGCGCGAGCGTTTGCCCGGCCTGACCCGCGAGGCGCTGATCGAGGCCCATCAGGTGCTGATCGAAGCCTGTATGCGCGAGGGCGACTTTGTCGCAGCACGCGCGTCGTTGGAGGGCTTGCGCCTGGCCCGCGCAGCGCAGGCAGTGGTGCTGTCGTTCGAGGCGCAAATCCACTGGTTCGAAGGCTCTGCGTCGCAGGCCAGAAATGCCTTTGAGCACCTGCTCGCGCGGCACCCCGACTATTGCCACGGACTGACCATCGAGAACGATCTGGCCGTCATGTGCCTGGCGCTGGGTGACCTGCAAACCGCACAGGAGATGGCCCGCCGCAGCCTGCGCAGTTGGGCTGGCGTCGCGCACACGCAGGCCTTGTCCTCGCTCGTATTGGGCTCGACGCTCACCAGTCAGGGCCGCTTTACCGAGGCGCTTGACATGCTCAATCGCGCCTACGACCTTGGGCAACAGCAGGGCTCTGCGCTGTTCATGAGCGAGGCGCTGGCCCGTCGCTCGCGGCTGCACTGGGCGGCGGGGCAAAGCAGCGCGGCGCGCGAGGCCGCGCTGGCGGCGCGCGCGCAAGCGGGCGACATCATCGAGCCGTTGCGCGCCAGCGCGCTGGCGCTGATGGAAGTGCTGACCTCGATCGAGTCCGAATCGGCACCTGCCGACGCAGCGCTCGGCGTGCTTGAGTCACTGACGACGCGCTGCCGCCACCCGCTTGTCCTGGCGCGCCACTGGCGCGCGCAGACCGCTGTGGCCGCCTGGCGTGGCGACCCGGCCAGTGCCCTGAATTCAGCGCGGAACCTGGCCATGGTGGCACGGCAGGCGGGATTGCTGGAGTGGCTGTGCGAGGCCTTGACTTTGATGGCGCAGTTCGATGCCGCGCCGATGGCCGACGACGCGCGTGCGCAGGCGCACCGGCTGGCGCAAGCGCAAGGCTTCGGGTGGCTGTTGGCCCGGCTTCAGCCCGAGGGGCCGCAGCCGCAGCGCGACGCATAAGAGCCGTCGTGGCGTGGCTGGGCCGTCCCGGCGAGACCGTGCCACCCGCCAATGGCGCCGATCAGGCGTAACGCCTGGCCATCGCCTCCATCGAAACCGGCTTGATCTTGCCCGCCTGCCCAGCACAGCCAAAGGCCTCGAAGCGCGCCTTGACAATGCCACGCGCTGCATTCTTGGCCGCCACCAGCGCCTTGCGCGGGTCGAACTCTTCTGGCTGCTGGGCAAACACCTGGCGCATCGCGCCGGTCATGGCCAGGCGGATGTCGGTGTCGATGTTGATCTTGCGCACGCCGCTCAAAATGCCGCGCTGGATTTCTTCGACCGGCACGCCATAGGTCTCCTTGATATCGCCGCCAAACTGGCGAATGATGGCCAGCCACTCCTGCGGCACGCTGCTCGACCCGTGCATCACCAAATGGGTGTTGGGGATTCGCGCGTGGATGGCCGCGATGCGGTCCATGGCCAGGATGTCGCCGGTGGGCTTGCGGGTGAACTTGTAGGCGCCATGGCTGGTGCCGATGGCAATGGCCAGCGCGTCCACGCCGGTTCTTTCAACAAAATCCTTGGCCTGCGCGGGGTCGGTCAGCATCATCTCGTGGGTCAGCTTGCCTGCCGCACCCACGCCGTCTTCTTCGCCCGCGTCGCCGGTTTCCAGTGAGCCCAGGCAGCCCAGTTCACCCTCCACCGACACGCCAATCGGGTGCGCGTTTTCGCACACGCGGCGGGTGATGTCCAGGTTGTAGTCGTAGCTGGCGGGGGTTTTGCCATCGCTCATCAGCGAGCCGTCCATCATCACGCTGGTGAAGCCCGAGCGGATGGACTGCTGACACACCGCCGCCGAGGTGCCATGGTCCTGGTGCACCACCACCGGAATGTCGGGATGCGTCTCCACCGCCGCCAGCATCATGTGGCGCAAGTAGGCCTCGCCAGCGTACTTGCGGGCACCCGCCGAGGCCTGCAGGATGACCGGGCTATCGGTCTCCTGCGCCGCCTCCATGATGGCGATGATTTGTTCCAGGTTGTTGACGTTGAAAGCCGGCACGCCGTAGCCGTGTTCGGCGGCGTGGTCCAGCACTTGGCGAAGGGAAACAAAAGCCATGGTATCTCCTTGAATGTGGATAAAACTAACGGTATCGATACAAACATTTGTCGGTCGTCATCGCGAACACTTCTCTGCCGTGCCGTCATTGCGAGCATTCCCATATCGTCATTGCGAGCGCAGCGTGGCAATCCAGGGGTCATGGATCGCCACGGCCTGCGGCCTCGCGATGACGATGCTGGTTAAAGGTCCGCGTGCGGTATCGGGCCGGATTCGGGAGGCTCGCAATGACGGCATGGAGATGCTCGCAACGACAAAGGCAACTCAACCAAGCGCGCGCTTTTGCAGGATCTCGAAAGCCGGCAGGGTTTTGCCCTCCAGCACCTCCAGAAAGGCCCCGCCGCCGGTGGAGATGTAGCCCACCTGACGCGCGATGCCGTACTTGGCAATGGCAGCCAGGGTGTCGCCGCCGCCGGCAATGCTGAAGGCGTTGGATTCGGCGATCGCGTTGGCTATTGAACGGGTGCCGTTCTCGAACGCGGCAAACTCGAACACGCCCACCGGGCCATTCCACACGATGGTGCCGGCAGCCTTGAGCTGCTCGGCCAGGCGCCTGGCGGTCTCGGGGCCAATGTCCAGAATCAGGTCATCGTCGGCAACGTCGGTCGCGGCCTTGATGGTGGCCACGGCGTCGGCGGCAAAGGTCTTGGCGGTCACCACGTCGGTGGGGATGGGGACCGCGACGCTGGCGTCGCCCAATGCTTGGCCACGCGATTTCATGGCATCAATCACAGCTTTGGCGTCATCCACCAGGCCGGGTTCGGCCAGGCTCTTGCCGATGTTCAGCCCAGCGGCCAGCATGAAGGTGTTGGCAATGCCGCCGCCCACGATCAGTTGGTCCACATTCTTGGCCAGGCTTTGCAGAATGGTGAGCTTGCTGGAGACTTTGCTGCCCCCGACAATGGCGACCAAGGGGCGCTTCGGGTTGGCCAGCGCCTGGCTGATCGCGTCGATCTCAGCCGCGAGCAGCGGCCCGGCGCAGGCGATCGGCGCGTACTGGGCGATTCCGTAGGTGCTGGCTTCGGCGCGGTGCGCCGTGCCAAACGCATCGTGCACGAAGATGTGGCACAGGGCGGCGAGTTTGCGGGCCAGCGCTTGGTCGTTGTTCTTCTCGCCGACATTGACGCGGCAGTTTTCCAGCAGGACCAACTGGCCGGGCTTGATGTCCACGCCGTCGACCCAGTTGGCCAGCAGCGGCACTTCCCGGCCAAGCAGCTCGCCCAGGCGCTTGGCCACCGGGGCCAGCGAGTCTGCGGGCTTGAAGGCCCCTTCCGTCGGGCGCCCCAGATGGCTGGTAACCATGACGGCGGCGCCAGCATCCAGCGCCATGCGAATACAGGGCACGCTGGCGCGGATGCGCGTGTCTTCGGTGATACGGCCGGTCTCGCCGCCACTGAAATCAAGCGGCACGTTCAGATCAGCGCGAATGAAGACGCGCTTGCCCTCGGCGAAGCCGCTGTGTATGACATCGACAAAGCGCAGTACCTTCACAGTAGGGCTCCTTGGGCACTGGTCACGCCAAAATTTGCCGGGGTTTCCATGGTGTTGTCCCTATTCAAATATTCTCTATACAAAGGGGCATTGGCCCCCGTTAATATTGCCTGTGTAGCTATCAATTCAGTAGTGCAGAGCAGTCCGCGATGACCCGATCCGGGGCACACGCCTCGATTGGCTGACCCATGTTGTAGCCATAGGGCAGCGCCCAGACGGCCACACCGGCGTTGCGGGCGGTGGCAACGTCGATGCTGGAGTCGCCGACAAACAGCGCCCGGTCGCGCGACACGCCGAACCGCGACAGGCAGCTCTGGATACCGGCCGGGTCCGGCTTTTTCGTGGCCAGCGTGTCGCCACTCACCACGCTGTCAAGCAGCGGCGCGAGTTGGTGGGCGCCCAGCACGGTGGCGGTATAGCGGCCCTCCTTGTTGGTCACCACGGCGAGCTTCACGCCGCGTTGGCGCAGGGCGATCAGGGTTTCGCGCACCTGGGGGTAAAGGTGGCTGCGCGTGCCGCAGCGGCGCTGGTAGTGCTGGTCGAACTCGGCGGTGATCAGGCCCAGGGAATCGCTGGCGCGCACCGACGCCACGTCCGTGTTGCGGCTGACGGCCAGTGCCTGGATCAGCAAGGCGCGCGTGCCGTGGCCGATCCAGTCGTTCACCTGCTGCTGCGTCACCGCCTTCAGATCAAAGTGGCGCAAGGTGTCGTTGACTGCGTCGCAGATCTCGGGCGCGGTTTCGATCAGCGTGCCGTCCAGATCGAACATGATCAGGTCGAACATCGGATTCATGAACGGTGCGCCAGCGCGCGCACGGCGTCGACCACACGCTGAGGCGTGATGCCAAAGTGGGCGTACAGGTCTTTGGCCGGGGCCGACTCACCAAAGCTGGCGATGCCCACCACCACGCCGGTGCGGCCCACGTACTTGCGCCAGAAGTCAGGGTGTGCCGCTTCGATGGCCACCGCTGGCAGCGCCAGCGGCAATACCTGCTCCTGATAGGCCGGGCTCTGGCGGTCAAACACATTGGTGCAGGGCATGGACACCACGCGGGTGGCAATGCCCTCGCCTGCCAGGTGGCCTGCGCGGCCATCGCCAGCTCCAACTCCGAACCGGTGGCCACAATGATGGCCTTGGCCCCATCCATGTCGGACAGCACATAAGCACCCTGGCGGATGCGCGCCGTCATGCCCACATCGGTCAGACGCGGCAGGTTCTGGCGCGACAGGCACAGGGCGCTGGGGCCGTCGCGGCGCTCGATGGCGCTGGCCCAGGCGAGCGCCGTCTCCAGGCCATCGGCCGGGCGCCACACGTCCAGATTCGGGATGATGCGCAGAGAAGGAATGTGCTCCACGCTTTGGTGCGTGGGGCCGTCTTCGCCCAGGCCGATGCTGTCGTGGGTGAAGACGTGGATCACCCGCAGCTTCATCAGCGCGGCCATGCGGATGGCGTTGCGGCTGTAGTCGCTAAAGGTCAGGAAAGTACCGCCATAGGGGATGTAGCCACCGTGCAGGGCCAGCCCATTCATGATGGCGGCCATGCCGAATTCGCGCACGCCGTAACTCATGTGGTTACCCCACCGGAACGCGCCCTGTTCGTCGCGCCCGGCCTTGACGCAGCCCTTGAAGTTGGTGAGGTTGGAGCCGGTCAGATCGGCACTGCCGCCAAAGAACTCGGGCACCAGCGGTGCCAGGGCGTCGAGCGCATTCTGGCTTGCCTTGCGGGTGGCCACGGTGTCCGGCTTGGCGGCGATGGCGGCCAGCAGCTCAGGCAGTTTGTCGGCCAAGGCGGGCAGAAGATCGCCCGCCATGCGGCGCTCGAACTCGGCCGCCAGTAGCGGGTACTGCGCGCGGTACGCCTCAAAGCGCGCGCGCCACGCCCGCTCCGCCGCCTGGCCCCGCTCGACGGCGTTCCAGGCCCGGGCGATGTCCGCCGGCACTTCAAAGGGCGCAGCGGTCCAGCCCAGCGCTTGGCGGGTGGCGGCGACTTCTGCCGCGCCGAGGGCCGCACCGTGCACGTCGTGCGTGCCGGCCTTGTTGGGCGAGCCCATGCCGATCACGGTCTTGCAGCAAATCAGCGTTGGCCGGCCGTGCGGCAACACGGCTTGGGCCCGGGCGGCGCGCACGGCCGCATCCAGCGCCGCCGGGTCATGGCCATTGACGGCGGGGATGACATTCCAGCCATAGGCGTCAAAGCGCTTGGGCGTGTCGTCGGTAAACCAGCCCTCGACATGGCCGTCGATCGAGATACCGTTGTCGTCGTAAAACGCCACCAGCTTGGACAGGCGCAAAGTGCCGGCCAGCGAGCAAGCCTCGTGGCTGATGCCTTCCATCAGGCAGCCGTCACCCATGAAGACATAGGTGAAATGGTCCACCACCGCGTGGCCGGGTTGGTTGAACTCAACGGCCAGCAGCTTCTCGGCCAGCGCCATGCCCACCGCGTTGGCCAGGCCCTGGCCCAGCGGTCCGGTGGTGGTCTCCACGCCGGGGGTCACGCCCACTTCGGGGTGGCCGGCCGTCTTGCTGTGCAACTGGCGGAAGTTCTTCAGCTCATCCATGGAGAGGTCATAACCGGTGAGGTGCAGCAGCGCGTAGAGCAGCATCGAGCCATGGCCGTTGCTCAGCACAAAACGGTCGCGGTTCGGCCAGTGCGGGTTGGCCGGGTTGTGCTGCAGGTGCCGGTTCCATAGCACCTCGGCCATGTCGGCCATGCCCATGGGCGCGCCGGGGTGGCCGGATTTGGCTTTTTCGACCGCATCGACCGAGAGCATGCGGATGGCGTTGGCCATTTGCCTGGCCATATCGGGAGTAGGAGTGTTCATGTCAGGAAGCCTTCTTTTTGCGATCCATCATCCGCCACACAAAGGGCGTGAAGATCAGTTGCATGGCCAGTTCCATCTTGCCGCCGGGCACCACGATGGTGTTGGCGCGCGACATGAACGAGTCGTTGATCATGTTGCGCAGGTACTGAAAGTCAATGCCCTTGGGGTTGGCGAAACGGATCACCACCATGCTCTCGTCCGGCGCGGGAATCTCGCGCGCAATGAAGGGGTTGGAGGTGTCCACCGTCGGCACGCGCTGAAAGTTCACATGCGTGTGGGTGAACTGCGGACAGATGTAGTTCACGTAGTCCGGCATGCGGCGCAGGATGGTGTCGGTGACTGCCTCGGTGCTGTAGCCACGCTTGGACTTGTCGCGCCAGAGCTTCTGGATCCACTCCAGGTTGATGACCGGCACCACGCCAATCAGCAAGTCCGGGTGCTGGGCAATGTTGACCTCGGGCGTGACGACGGCGCCATGCAGGCCTTCGTAGAACAACAGGTCGGTGCCGGCCGGTACGTCTTCCCAGGCCGTGAAGGTGCCGGGCTGCTGCTTGTAGGGGGCCGCCTCTTCGGTGTCGTGCAGGTACTTGCGCCGCTTGCCGGTGCCGGTTTCGCCATAGGCCCGAAACAGCTCGGCCAGTTCGGGAAACAGGTTGTTTTCCGGCCCGAAGTGGCTGAAGTTGTTGTTGCCCGCGGCCTCGGCCTCGGCGGCCTTGGCCTTCATCTCCTTGCGGTCGAAGCGGTGAAAGCTGTCGCCTTCAATGACGGCGGCGTTCACGCTCTCGCGGCGGAAGATGTTCTCGAACGTGTGCGTGACCGAGGTGGTGCCCGCGCCGCTGGAGCCGGTGATGGCGATGATGGGGTGGCGTTCAGACATGGTGGCGTCTCCAGGAGTTAAAAATCTGTAGAAAATCGGCCTCTAGCCTATGCTTCATATACGCTGGTAGCTATCTAATTTATAGCAAATGCCCCCGTCATCGCGAGCGTAGCGCGGCGATCCATGCACCCTGGATCGCCGCGCTACGCTCGCGATGACGGCACGGGTCGCGATGACTGATTCAAAAATATCGCGTGGCAAAACTAATCCCTGAACAAACTGCGCACGGCGAACAGCGGGTTGCTCAGTTCGACCTTGACCGGCTCGGCGTGGTAGCGCTCGATGCGCTCAACCTCGTTCTTCGAGCCAAACACCAAGCCGATGCGCTGGTGCAGCGAAGTGGGCTGCACGCCCAGCATCGGTTTCTCGCCAGTGCTGGCGCGCCCACCGGCTTGCTCCATGATCAGGCCGATCGGGTTGGCCTCGTACAGCAGGCGCAGGCGGCCGGGCTTGGCGGGGTCCTTGGTGTCGCGCGGGTACATGAAGACACCACCACGCATGAGGATGCGGTGCGCCTCGGCCACCATGCTGGCAATCCAGCGCATGTTGAAGTCCTTGCCGCGCGGCCCGGTCTTGCCGGCCAGGCATTCGTCCACATAACGCTTGACCGGCGGCTCCCAGAAGCGGCTGTTGGAGGCGTTGATGGCGAACTCATGGGTATCGGCCGGGATCTGCATCTTCGGATGCGTCAGCATGAACTCGCCCAGGTTCGGGTCCAGCGTGAAGCCATTGACACCATCGCCCACCGTGAGCACCAGCATGGTGGTGGGGCCGTACAAGGCGTAGCCGGCAGCCACCTGGCTGGCGCCGGGCTGCAGGAAATCAGCCTCGGTCACGTCGCGACCGGTGGCCTCCACGTCGGTCGGGGCGCGCAGCACCGAGAAGATGCTGCCCACGGAAACGTTCACGTCGATGTTGCTGGAGCCGTCCAGCGGGTCAAACACCAGCATGTATTTGCCGCGCGGATACTGCGCCCTAATCTGGTACGGCAGGTCCATCTCTTCAGACGCCATGCCGGCCAGGTTGCCCGACCATTCGGTGCGCCGGATGAAGACCTCGTTGCTCAGCACATCCAGCGCCTTTTGCGTCTCGCCCTGCACGTTGATGGAGACGCCCTCAGCCGCCACGTGGTTGCCCATCGCCGTGCCCAGCTCACCGAAGGCGACCGCGCGTGCGATGCCCTTGCAGGCCAGCGCAACGTCCAGAATCAGGGCATTGAAGTCGCCACTGGCACTAGGGAAGCGACGGCGTTCCTCAATCAGGAATTGGGTCAGGGTGGACCGGTTGGTGGTCAGGGGCATGGCAGTTCCTTCGGATACAGGGTGATGCGGGCATTCAGTGCGCGGCGACCTGGCTTTGCGCGAGCCAGCGCCGCAATTGCGCCAGGTCCACCTGACTCAAGTCGGGCACCACCCGCAGCGCGGCCGAGAAGTCGTGGTGCGCGGTGTAGCGCGTAGGGGTGATCAGCGTGGCCAGACCCGCGGCCGTGGCCGAGCGCAGACCGTTGCTGGAGTCCTCGAAGGCCAGGCACTGCCCCGGGGCCAGCTTGAGGGCCGCCAGCATTTGCAGATAGACCTGCGGATCGGGTTTCTTGATCGGCGCTGTGGAGGCGTCCCCTATTGCCGAAAAGTTCAGGCGCCAGTCCGGGCCTACCGCGCGGCGCAGCAAGGCGGCGATGTTGACCGGTGAGGTGGTGGTGGCAATGGCCAGTTGCAGGCCCTGGCCCATGGCCTCCTCCATCAGCGCGAGCACACCGGGGCGCAAGCTGACGGCGCCCTCGTTGACCGCGCTCTCGTAGGCGGCGGTCTTGAGCTCATGCAGGCGGTTGACGGTGTCCGCCATGGCCATGGCCCCCAGCTCGCGCAGTTCGGGCTGGGCGGTTTTCCAGTAGTGCAGGATGCGCTCCTTGCCGCCCGAGATATTCAGAAGCTCGGTGTACAGCGCCTCATCCCACTGCCAGTCCAGACCGAACTCGGCAAAGGCCTGATTGAACGCGGCAAGGTGCGCGGACTCGGTGTCCGCCAGGGTGCCGTCAACATCAAAAATCAGGGCGCGCAACATGCCGGGTGTCCTTGTGGGAAGTTGGAAAGCAGCCACTCAAAGAAGTGACATGGGCTTGACTTTATCGGGCATTACGCATCAACTCAAATCACATTTGTTAAACTACTCATCAGTTTTTGCTGATTATTAGAGCCCACCAAACCATGCGCAACTACACCCTCAAGCAAATCCAGACCTTTGTCGAAGTGGCGCGCGAGAAATCCGTCTCGAAAGCCGCTGAACGGCTGTTTGTGACCCAGCCGGCGGTCTCGATGCAGATCCGCCAACTCGAGGATGCGTTCGGCCTGCCTTTGATCGAGCCGGTCGGGCGCAACATCCAGCTCACCGGCGCGGGTCAGGAGTTCCTGACGCATGCGATCGCCGCCATGGCGCAGCTGAAGAATCTGGAGGCGCTGATGGCCGAGCACGTCGGCGTCAGAAAGGGGCGCTTCGAGTTGGCGGTGGTGAGCACCGCCAAATACTTTGTGCCGATGCTGCTGGTGCGGTTTGGCAAACTGCTGCCGGGCATTGACGTGACGCTGCGCATCGACAACCGGGAGAACATCCTGGGCATGCTGTCGCGCAACGAGGTCGATCTGGTGATCATGGGGCGCGCGCCCCATAACCTGGATTGCGAGGCCACGGCGTTTGCCACCAACCCGATGGGGATCGTGTGCGCGCCCGACCACCCCTTGTCGCGGCGCAAACGGGTTCAGTTCGAGATGCTGAAGGAATACGGATTTGTGGTGCGCGAGCAGGGCTCGGGCACGCGTGCCGCCATGGAGCGGCTGTTTGGGCAGCATGAAATCCCCCTGAAAATGGTGATGGAGATGCCCAGCAACGAGACCATCAAGCAGGCCGTGATGGCGGGCATGGGCCTGAGCTTTCTGTCGCTGCGCACGGTGCGCCACGAGCTCGCCGCCGGCCACCTGGCGCTGGTGGACATCAACGGCATGCCGCTGGTAGGCCACTGGTATGTGACGCATTTGAGCCAGAAGAAACTGTCGCCCGCCGCCAAAGCCTTCAAGGCTTTCCTGATCGAGCAAGGGGGCCCGCTCATTGATGCATGGGCGTAGCAAATACGATTCATCAGTAATTTCTGATTTACACAGAAATAAAAGTGAATATTTCTTATGAACAACTTTCCCTATAGTCACACCCATTACCCGATGGGCTGATCAAGAACGAGCTGCCTGACGGGTCCCTGTTCAACCCAAGGAGAACCCGTCATGGACCAGTCCAACCGTTATGCCGACCTGAGCCTCAAGGAGGCCGACCTCATCCAGGGCGGCGGTCACATCCTCGTTGCTTACAAAATGAAGCCCAAAGCGGGTCACGGCTATCTGGAAGCCGCCGCCCACTTCGCCGCCGAGTCCTCCACCGGCACCAACGTCGAGGTGAGTACCACCGATGATTTCACCCGCGGCGTGGATGCGCTGGTGTACTACATCGACGAAGCCACCGAAGACATGCGCATTGCCTATCCACTGGATCTGTTCGACCGGAACATGACCGATGGCCGCATGATGATCGTGTCCTTCCTGACGCTGGTGATCGGCAACAACCAGGGCATGGGCGACATCGAACACGCCAAGATTCACGACTTCTACATGCCCGAGCGCGCCATCCAGTTGTTCGACGGCCCGGCCAAGGACATCTCCGACCTGTGGCGCATCCTGGGCCGCCCCATCAAGGACGGCGGCTACATTGCCGGCACCATCATCAAGCCCAAGCTGGGTCTGCGCCCCGAGCCGTTTGCCCACGCGGCCTACCAGTTCTGGCTGGGCGGCGACTTCATCAAGAACGACGAACCGCAGGGCAACCAGGTGTTTTGCCCGGCCAAGAAAGTGATCCCGCTGGTGGCGGATGCCATGAAGCGGGCGCAGGATGAGACCGGCCAGGCCAAGCTGTTCTCGGCCAACATCACCGCCGACGACCACTACGAAATGCTGGCCCGCGGCGAATTCATCCTGGAAACCTTTGGCCCGGACGCTGACAAGGTGGCCTTTTTGGTCGATGGCTATGTCGGCGGCCCCGGCATGGTGACCACCGCCCGGCGCTACTTCCCCAACCAGTACCTGCACTACCACCGCGCCGGTCACGGCGCCGTGACATCCCCCAGTTCCAAGCGCGGCTACACCGCCTTTGTGCTGGCCAAGATGAGCCGCCTGCAGGGCGCCTCGGGCATCCACGTCGGCACCATGGGCTACGGCAAGATGGAGGGCGAAGCTTCCGACAAGGGCATTGCCTACATGATCGAGCGCGACGAGTGCCAGGGCCCGGTCTACTTCCAGAAGTGGTACGGCATGAAGCCCACCACCCCGATCATCTCCGGCGGCATGAACGCGCTGCGTCTGCCCGGCTTCTTCGAGAACCTGGGTCACGGCAACGTGATCAACACCTCGGGCGGCGGCGCCTACGGCCACATCGACAGCCCGGCGGCCGGCGCGATATCCCTGCGCCAGTCATACGAGTGCTGGAAGTCCGGTGCCGATCCGATCCAGTTTGCCAAGGAACACAAAGAGTTTGCGCGTGCCTTCGCGTCCTTTCCGGGTGATGCGGACAAGTTGTTTCCCGGTTGGAGGGAGAAGCTTGGGACGCATCGGTAAGGTCTTTGCAAACCTTTCACGTCAGCGCCTTTGCTTGAAGCGTTGCGCGCCGGTGGCCTGCGGCGCTTCGTGTCCCCCGGCCGTACCGGCCTCCTCCTTGACCTACGCGCCGCAGACCACCGGCGCGCAACGTTTCCACAACCAACCTATTGATCTCTCCCGAATTCATGACACAAGCCAAAGAGACTTCAGCTCGTCATCGCGAGGCCTTCAGGCCGTGGCGATCCATGCTGGCGCACCAAGCGGGATTGCCGCGTCGGCTGCGCCTCGTTTCCTTGACCCGGTCGTCATTGCGACCCCTGCCGTCATCGCGAGCGTAGCGCGGCGATCCATGCACCCTGGATCGCCACGGCCTGCTGCCTCGCGATGACGATGCCGGTTCAAGGTCCGTGTGTGGTTCAGCCCCAGAACTGGAGGTTCACATGACAAGCATCACCGACTACCGCGTCACGAAAGAGCCCTTCTACCAGCCCTGCGCCAACGAGGTAGCGCTGTATGAGGCCGCCTACGCCGCGCGCCTGCCGGTCATGCTCAAGGGGCCCACCGGCTGCGGCAAATCACGCTTCGTTGAGTACATGGCCTGGAAGCTGGACAGGCCGCTGATCACGGTGGCCTGCAACGAGGACATGACGGCGTCCGACCTGCTGGGACGCTACCTGCTGGAAGCCAATGGCACACGCTGGCTCGATGGCCCGCTAACCACGGCCGCACGCATTGGCGCCATCTGCTACCTCGATGAAATCGTGGAGGCCCGGCAGGACACCACGGTGGTGATTCACCCGCTGACCGACCACCGCCGCCAGTTGCCGCTGGACAAGCACGGCGAGCTGATTCATGCGCACCCTGATTTTCAACTCGTCATCTCCTACAACCCCGGCTACCAGAGCCTGATGAAGGATCTGAAACAGTCGACCAAGCAACGCTTCGTCGGCTTTGATTTTGATTACCCGAGCGCCGAACTGGAGGCTTCCATCGTGGCTACCGAGACCGGCATGGACCACGCCACGGTTGCCAAACTGGTGAAGATTGGCAGCGTGGCGCGCCAGCTCAAGGGGCATGGCCTGACTGAGGGCATCTCGACCCGGCTGCTGGTCTATGCCGCCACCCTGATCAAGGGCGGCGTGAGCCCGGTGGACGCCTGCCGCATGGCGCTGGTGCGGCCGATCACGGACGACGCCGACATCCGCGCGACGCTGGATCACACCATTGATGCGGTCTTTGCCTGAAGGCTGACCCGGTGCGCACTGGCCCCTCGCCCGAACAGCTACAGGCTTGGCGCGGGCAACTCGCTTGCGGCTTTCCCCAAGTCGCCGCGGTGTTTGAGGACTGCATGGCCGAGGCACAGGCGCTGCTCACGCCCGAAGGCATCCAGGCCTACCTGGAACAAGGCCGCGCCTTGAGCCAGATGGGGCGCGGGGTGGAGCCGGTGCTGATCTTCCTGCAGGAGTGGCCGCAGGTCGCCCAAATTCTGGGCGAGCCGGCCCTGGCGGCCATCATGGACGCCATTCGCGTGATGACGAAGTCGCCCAATGGCGGGGCCATCGCGCCCTTTTTGCAGTCGCTGGCGGCCATTGCGCGGCGGTTGCCGTCACCGGTGCAGATGCAGCACTATCTGGACTTGAGCCTGCGCACCATGGACCGCACCAGCGGCTCCATTCACGGCATCCACAAGACCTATGCCAGCCCCAGCCTGCCCGATTTCTTTCGGCAGTCGCCGCATCTGCTGAGCCTGCTGTCGCTGGAGGGCTTGAGCCACTGGGTGGACTACGGCCTACGCAACTACAGCCATCACCCGGAGCAACAACGCGACTATTTTTGCCTGCAGTCGGCCGACAGCCGCGCCGTGCTGCAGCGCGAGCGGCACGGCACGCTGCTGGTGGACAACACCCGCAAGCTTGATCTGTACCTGCGCGGCCTGTGGCAGATGGCAGCCCATCTGGTGCCCTACTCCACCGTGTTTGACGAGCTTCGCAAACCCGTGCCCTACTTTGACGCGCTGGGCATGCGCCTGCCTGATGTCTATGACGACTTCAACAGCGTCAGCGGTATCGACCGCTACCGCGCAGTGCTGGCCCACATGGCGGCGCACCAACGCTGGAGCAGCGCCATCTTTGCCGACAACTACAGCCCGTTTCAAAGACTGGCGATCGAGTTCTTTGAGGACTCTCGGGTGGAACTGCTTGCCATGCGCGAGTATCCGGGGCTGCGCCGAATCTTCTGCGCGCTGCACCCGGCACCGGTAGAGGGCGCCTGCAATCCCGAGACCCACTCCTGTCTGCGGCACCGCCTCGCCATGCTGTCACGCGCCCTGCTCGACAAGCCGCAGGCACCCACGCACGGCTACCAGGATGCGGCCCTGAATGACTTCGTGCGGCGCTTTCATGCCGTCATGGAGCACGGCGACTCCAGCACCGAAGAGATCGCCGGTCTGGCCCTGTCCTATGTGGCCAAAACCCGCCGCCAGAGTGACCAGTTGCCCAAGACCTGGTTTGAAAACACCGAGGTTGACTACCGTGACGACAATCGTCACCTGTGGCGGTTTCACGAACTCAGTGATGACGAGGAAGTGTTCGAGGAACATCGCCAATCGACTGCAGCCGAGGACGCCAAGGGCCTGCCGCCCCGCCACTACCCGGAATGGGATTACAGCAGCCAGAGCTACCGCCCGGACTGGGTCAGCCTGTTTGAGCGGCTGCACCCGTCAGGCAACGCCGCCGACATCGACCGGCTGCTGGCCAAACACAGCGCACTGGCCAAGCGCCTGAAACGTCTGCTGGACCTGCTCAAACCCCAGGACAAGGTGCGCGTGCGCTACCAGGAAGAGGGCAGCGAGCTTGATCTGGACGTGGCGATCCGCTCGCTGATCGACTTCAAAAGCGGCGCCACGCCCGATCCGCGCATCAACATGAGCCATCGCACCGATGGGCGCAACATCGCCGTCATGCTGCTGCTGGACCTCTCGGAATCGCTCAACGAAAAACCAGCCGGCTCCGACCAGACCATTCTGGAACTCAGCCAGGAAGCCGTGTCGCTGCTGGCCTGGTCGATTGAACAACTGGGCGACGCCTTTGCCATCGCCGGCTTTCACTCCAACACGCGCCACGATGTGCGCTACCTGCACATCAAGGGCTACGGTGAGCATTGGAATGACGAAGTGAAGGGACGGCTGGCGGCCATGCAGGCGGGCTACTCCACCCGCATGGGGGCCGCCATGCGCCATGCCGCCCACTACCTGGACGCCCAAACAGCCGACAAGAAACTCATGCTGATACTGACCGACGGGCAACCGTCAGACGTGGACGTACCCGACCAACGGCTATTGATTGAAGACGCGCGCCAATCCGTCAAGGAACTCGACCAGCAGGGCATCTTCACTTACTGCATCAACCTGGACTCCAAGGCTGATGCGTATGTGAGTGACATCTTCGGCCACCAATACACCGTGATCGACCACATTGAGCATCTGCCCGAACAGCTACCGAAGCTGTTCATGGCGCTGACGCGCTGACACACCACAGGTCAACCCAAGGTGTCGTTCATGATGTTGGTGGCCCACGCCATGGCGAACAGGCCCTCCGAGGCCGATGGCGCAGGCGACAGGCCGCCCGCACCGGGCACGACCACCATGGTCTTCTTGGCGGCATCGTAACGATGCACGGACGCAACATGGATCACATCCGATTGCGACACAAAGCTGTAGCAGGTGTTGGCGATGATGGGCAGATCAGGTACCGGCTGGCCCAGCGACAACGCGGCGATCGCGCCGGCACACACCTTGGCCTCCTGATTTGCCATGTGGCCCGACTTGGGCATACCAGGCGCGCCGGCAATTGAATCGCCAAGCACATGGATGCCCTTGTGCCGGGTGGACTCGTAGGTCAGGAAATCAACGCCACACCAGCGCTCGCCCACATTGGCCAGGCCCGCACGCCGCGCGATGCCACTGGCGCGCTGCGGAGGAATGAGGTTGAGCACATCCACCTTCTGCTTGCCCTGCACCATCAGATCAATGGTTTGGGTGGCGGCGTCCACACTCTGGACCTCCGCATTGGGCACGTACTCCAGCAGGCCCGCGTACTTGTTTTTCCAGGCGGCCTCGAACAAACCTTTCTTGGCCTGGATTTCCGGGTTGCTGTCAAACACCAGCAGCTTGCCCGTGGGATTGCGAAGCTGCAGAAAGTAGGCAATCAGACTGGCCCGCTCGTAGGGGCCGGGCGGACAGCGGTAGGGCACCTTCGGGATGTGCATGGCCACCACGCCGCCCTGCGGCATGGCATAGAGCATGTCTCGCAGGCGCTGGGTCTGCTCGCCCGCCTTCCAAGCATGGGGCACCAGAGCCTGGGCCCGGGCGCTACCCATGCCGCCAATGCCCTCGTAGTTGTAGTCCACGCCGGGCGAGACAATCAGCCGGTCATAGGCCACTCGGTCCTTGCCAACGCGCACTTCACGCTTGTCAGGATCTATCTCGTCAGCGCTGCCACGAATCCAGCGGATGTCGTGCTTGGCCATGAAGCGCTCATAGGGTCGGGTGATGTCCCTGAGCGTCATGCCGCCGTAAACGACCCGGTTGCTCATCGGGCACATGATGAACTCCGCGTTGGGTTCAATCAACGTCACCTTGAGCGCCGGGTTGAAGCGCTTGAGGTACTTGGCAGCCGTGGCCCCGCCAAACCCCGCCCCGATGATGACGATGCTTTGGCCGCTTTGTGCCTGACTGAGCAACGGGCTGGCCACCAACGAGGCACTGGCGGCCTGAAGCAGGGTACGACGCGATAGCTTCATGGCAGCCTCACTTGAACTGGGAAAAGTGCTGTGCAATGCGTTTGAGTTCGTCATCGCTGTAACCCTTGGCATGCTGCTGCATGATGGTGCCGATGCGCTCACCGGACTTGTAGGCCAGCAACATGCCGGCCAGTTCGTCACTGGGTCGCCCGCCAATGGTCATGCCAACCCCCTCGGCCCTGCCATCGGTGCCATGGCAGGCCATGCAACTCGAAGCCCAGAGGGCGGTCTGGAAATCCGCTGGGGGCGCTTTGGCGGGTTGGGTCGCGGCAAGCGGCGACACAAGCGCCATCGAAACGAACGCAAGCAGGTGTTTCATGACAGCAGGCTCAAAAAATGATGGGTTACATCAAGCAATCTCTTTGATCAAACAAAATGGTCCGTTGAGTTGATCGGCATCAACGGATCCATGGCGGACCTCAAGCCGCCAGCCATGCCAGGAGGAAGCAGGCCGCGGCTGATCTGCGGCGACGTCAGAATTTCTGGCTGTAGGCCAGTCCCAGCGACATCTGGCGCATGCCGATGGTTTCGTTGCCAGCGGCGCCGCCCATGAAGCCGTTGAACAGGGACGGCCCGCTTACGGTGACGCGCGGCGCGATCATCAGGGCAGCCGTGACTTCGCTGTCCTTGGCCAGGGCGTAGGTGAGGCCCGCTGTGTAGTGCGAGGTCATCACGCCGGGGGCCAGGATGTTGAAGGTCACGTTGGCGGAGGTGATCGGGTTGTCGCCCTTGTTGTAGCCGGCGCGCACCGTCAGGTTCGGGTTGACGCGCCAGGATGCCCCCAGTTTGATGATGTCGATGTCCTTCCAGCCAAAGCCCGGGCCATTGTCGGCACCGAGCGGCGCCACCGGCATGCTCTGGTTGCCAACCGCGGCAACGCCGCTGTAGTTGATGCGGCCGTAGTCCAGCGCGATAGTCCAGTCTGCAGTGGGCGAGAACGCCAGACCCACGCTGTAGTTGGACGGGATGTCGAAGTCGCCAGCGCCGGCAAACAGGCCCTTGTACTTGTCAAACTGGCTCATGTTGACTTTGCTGGAGTAACTCGCGCCGATGCTGAAGGCGTCACTAAGCCGCCCCATGTAGCCCACGCGCAGTCCCGCGCCGGTGGCGCTGTCGCTGCCACGGTTGGTCACACTGCCTGGTGCACCCGTGAAAGGCGGAAAGCCCGGCGCGTTGTCAAACGACTGGATGCCCTGGGCCTTGAAGCGCTGGTACCCCAGCAAGACCGACGCACCGACCGAGTGCTGCGCATTGAGTTTGTAGGCCATGGTCGGTGCCACGACCAACTGGATCAGGTCCACACCCAGCGTGCCGCCGCCGCACAGCAAGTTGGCCGCGCCGCCGCCACAGTTGAAGTTTCCCTGCGAGTAGGTGGTGTTCATGCCGCCATTGCCGTAGACCGACACGCCCACTGACAGGTCGTTGTTCAGCATGCGGTTGTAGCCCAGCTCGGGAACCAGGAAGTGCTCGCGGTCGCTGCTGACCTTGCCATTGAGCGAAGGCATCATGGCGCCACTGCGTTCGGCGTCACGAACCGGGCTGAACCAGGCCGCGCCCACATCCAGGCGTGAGCCGACCCAGACCATGCTGGCGGGGTTGTTGGCGCCACCGTAGCTGTCTTGCGCCAGGGCGGTGGAGGCGCCGCCCATGCCCTGCGACTTCATGCCATAGCCATGTGGAAAGTAGCCATTGGTGGCGAAGGCAGAGCCTGCGAACAACAAGGCGCAAAGGGGGGTCAGATTGAACAGTTTTTTCGATGCTTTCATGGGGGTCTCCGGTGGTTGTAGAAGTGGCTCGAAAGCCATGACTTGGGTCAGGAATGGCGTACCAGCACCGGATGCTCGGACAGGCCCAGCACCTTTTGCGCAACGCCTCCGACCAGAGCACGCCCGATACGGCTGTCGCCCCGGCTGCCGATCACGATCAGGTCGGCGTGGCATGCGGTCGCAGCGGCCAGAATTTCGGTGAAGGCTTTGCCGCTGCGCACCTCGCCCTGGGTCGCCACGCCAGCTTGCTGGGCCTGGCGCAACATCTCGGCGACGAAGGCCTCTGCCGGCGCCCGCAGCGCATCGCCGCCGACAACGCTCACGACGTGCAAAGGCAACTGACATTCGGCGGCGACGGCCAAGGCCGTGGCCACAATCTGACGGCCCTGTGGCGTCGGTTCGGCAGCGGCCAGTACACGCCGGCCCCACATGCGCGCGGCTTGCGGAACGATCAGCACATGGCACGGCGCATGAGCCACCACCTTGCTCACCATCTCGCCGACCAGCAGATTGGCCAGAAAGCTGCGTTTGCCACGGCGGCGGATGATGATCAACTCGGCGCCCAGCGACAGCGCCTCGTCCACGATCTCGCGGTAAGGCTCCTCACCACGGCGCAGACGCAATTCAATCGCCACGCCGGCAAGCAGTGCCTGCGCGCGCAATTCGGCGATTTTGGCGGCTGCAACCTGCTCGGCACGTGCCGCAATTTGGGGTGCCAACGCCTCGTACTCCGGATTGCTGATCAACGGCAGCACGGTGGCGAGGGGTAACTGGCAGCGCTGCGCCAGGGTCAGGGCCAGCGCTTCGGCACCGGTATCAAATTCGGTGTGTTCGGTGGCCAGCAGCAAGCGCGTGAACAAGGGGGTCATGGTCAATGCCCCCCCGTCAAGATACCGGACGCTGCCAGAACCAGCACCAAGGCCACCACGGCGCAAATTCCCGCGTAAATGCGGTCGCGCCGTTTCAGGTACAGGGGAATCAAACCCAGCAGCGCCGGCAGTGAGCACCCTGCCAGCAGCGATATGCCGACCAGGTTGGAAAAATCGCCCTTGTGGACGAGAGCGAGCCAGCCCCAACCGGTGGGCGAGTTCGTGCGCTTCAAGTACTCACCAACTGGCAGGCTCCACACGGCGGGCAGATGCTCTAGCGGTACATGCGGCGGGAGCATGCCGAACACGTACGCAGCGAAACTGAGCAGCAAGGCCACCACACCGACTCGGGTACCCCCACCCAGCAGGTGGGCATAGCGCGACGCCTCGGCTTGTTGCTCTTGGGTGTTGGTGGTGTTCATGAAGAACTCTCCATCAGACCCAAACACCCAGGCCCTTGAGCAGAGCCCGAAGTCCCGCAAAAAGAAGGATGGCAATTACCAGTTTGCGGATGACCGATCCTTTTAGTACATGCAGCAAGCGCGCACCGATGCGCGCGCCCAGCATCATGCCAACCACCGAGGGCACCGCGATCATTGGCAGGACCGCGCCGCGGTTCACGTACACCCATGCCGCTGACGAGTCCACCAGTGACAGCACCAACCCCGACGTGCCAGCCGACACCTTCAGTGGAGCACCCATCAGCAGGTTCAATGCCGGCACGTTGGCCCAACCTGCGCCAATGCCGAACATGCCGGCCATGACGCCGATGATCAAAAACAGGAACAGGCCCAGTGGGGTGCGGTGCACTTGCCAGTCAATGGCGCGCCCGGAGGCGCCATCGATAAACACGCCGTGAATGCCCAATGCCGACGACAGCCGGTCAGACTGTGGCACGTGGGGAAATTCTGATTTCTTGGCCGCCAGCATCAATCCCACAATGCCAAGAATGATCACGCCCAAGGCGGTCTGGATCGCCGCCGCGGGAAGCGCCAGCCCCAACACCGCCCCAACGATGGAGCTCATGCAAGCCAGCAACGCCAGTGGCAGCGCCAGCCGCAAACTGGCCAGACCGCCACGCAGCAACATCGGCCCGGCTGCCAAGGCGCTGGCGAGGGCCACCAGCAAGCCCGCGCCCCGCACAAAGTCCAGATGAAATGGAAAGAATCCACCAATGATGGGCACAAACAGCGTGCCGCCACCAATGCCCGCCGGTACGGCCACGATGCCGATAAAGAAGCATGTGATGAACAGCGCCAGTGGCCAGAACCACCAGGGCAGGGTGCTGGCAACGGCCATGCCTAAAGTGCCTTGCGAATCGTCATGGCGCCACGAATCTGGCCCACGGCATAGCCGACGCCCTGATCGGCGGGATAGAGCGTTTGCAGTTTCAGCTTGACCTTGGGTTCAAGCTGGTCCGGCGCACCATGGCAGGCCACGCAAATCTGCTGCACCGGCAGGGCCTTCATGTAGCGCATCTCTTTTTTGTCGGCGCTGGTCACGGTGTCCCACTTCTCCAGGGTCGCGGGGCTTTCGCCCGCGGCGGCACGCCGGTCGAACTCCTCCAGCGCGGCGCGTTCCCAGGCGTCAGGAACCGCCTTGGGGTTGCGTGGGCGCAAGCTGACACGCCGGATGGCCCAGCCGGTTTGTTCGGACGCGGCCTTGGCCATCTGTGGCGCTTTCTCGTTGCAGACCCCAATGGCAGACTCGGGTCCACCCTTGGCGATTTCATCGGTCAGTACCTGCAGCAGCTTTGGCGGCACCGAACTGGCCACCTTGCGGGCGTCGCCCAGCCAGGGCGCCTCTTGGGCGAATGCATTCATGCTGGCGAGCATGGCGATGGACAACAACAGTCTGCGCATAAAAGACCCCACTACAAATTGGACATTTCATTTTTGGATATACGGGCCCGCCCGTCCATCACCATAAAGGGGGGGGGCGAATAGCCTATATGGGTAGTCAAAGCGCCGCGGGATTTCGCGCATACTTGTTTGCAAGGTCGCCGATCGGCCTTGGGTTTGCGTCCGTGAGCCTGCGGCGGCCAAGGCCAACTTCCAACTTTGTACTTTGCGGGACAGACCGGAGCGCAGCGACGCTCTGTCCCCAACTGATCAGGGGTGTTTCAGCGTGTCTATTGCGGTTCCTGACTTCTCCGACGCCGAACGGGCGCTGGTCGCCGAGCTCCTCAATGAACGCTACAAGCGGGAGGTGGCCCCCGAATTGGCCGATAGCGACTTGTTGCTTGACCCCTCCACGGACGAATTGACAACTTGCCCCACCCTGTACTGGAGCGAACGCGGCGCTCACTTCGTGGTGTGGAAGGTGGCACCAGACCGCTATCGCTGCCAGTTCTTTTACGCGGACGCGGACCAATACGGCACCGGCCATGTTGACTACACCGACTTGCGGCGCTGCGTGCTGACGCTGTTGCGCGTGCAGGCGGACCATGAACGCCAGAGCGCGGGTATCTCCAGTGGTGCCACCAGCGCCGATGTGGCGGGCAAATCTGGTGACGACAGCTACCACGGGCCGCTGGTGATTTGAGCCTTGGGCACCATGAAGATCTGCATCGTCTCCGATAGCCATGATCGGGCCCCCATGCTGGCGGCGGCGGTCGCCAGCGCGAAAGAGGCGGGCGCCGAGGCGGTCATTCACTGTGGTGACCTGATCGGCGCCATGACCTTGCGTCCGCTGATGCAACTAGGCTTGCCGGTGCACGTAGTTCATGGCAACAATCTTGGCGACCCCGTCGCGCTGTGGAACTTGTGCGCCGCCTCAAACGGGCTGATCAGCTACCACGGTGCCGACATCGACCTGCGCTTGGCGGGGCGCAGACTGTTTGCCACGCACTACCCCCACTATGGGCGTGGCCTGGCCTGCACCGGTGACTACGACCTGGTCTGCTGCGGCCATTCCCACGCAGCCAGCGTGGTGCAGCAACCGACCATCACCGGGGGCATGACGTGGTTGGTGAATCCGGGCAGTGTCGGCGGGCTGGGGGCGCCTGCGACCTGGCTGCTCGCGGACCTTGCCAGTTTCGATTTTGAAGTTTGCAATCTGGCATGACCTGCCCTATCCCAATGGGTGATACTTTTGCGCTGGACTACTGGCTACCATGACTGGACCACGCGAGCCCAAATCGAGATTATTGAGTGTTCCACAAATCACGACAGAACTTGCCGACATGGCGAACCTACTGCGTCATCGCGAACGCAGTGAAGCAATCCATGGCCAGAAATACATGGATCGCCACGGCCTGCGGCCTCGCGATGACGATGCTGGTTCAAGGTCCGCGTGCGGTATCGGCCCGGATTCGGGAAGCTCGCAATGACGAAATGAAGCCGCATTGGCTTGTGTCATCAATTCCGGAAAGATCAATAGCTGAAGTATTTGCAAAAGCATTGGCCTAATCCTTCAACCAGTAAAGCAGTGGAGATTTCATGACGACACCGGTCGCGACCAGTCAGATTATTCTCGTGGTGGGTGGCGGCATCAGTGGCATGACGGCTGCGCTTGAGGCGGCCGAATGCGGGCGTGAGGTGGTGCTGATCGAACGCAATGCCAGCTTGGGTGGACGCACCGCGCAGTTGTACCGCTACTTTCCAAAGATGTGCCATCCGACCTGCGGGCTGGAGATCAATCTGCGCCGGCTCAAGGGCAATCGCCGGGTTCGTGTGCTGACCATGACCGAGCTTGTCAGCGTGTCCGGCACACGCGGTGCCTACACCGCCACATTGAAGATTCGTCCGCGCTACGTCAACGAGCGTTGCACCGCCTGCGGCGATTGCGCCAAGGCGGTCAGCAGCGAAATCCCCAACCCCTACAACTACGGCCTGGACAACATCCGGGCCGCGCACTTGCCGCATGCGATGGCCTACCCGCAGCGCTACGTGCTCGACCCTTCTCTCATCGGCACACCCGACGCAGACCGGGCTCAGGCTGCCTGCAAGGTCGGCGCGATTGACCTCTCGATGCAGGAAGAAACAGTCGAGCTTGCGGTCGGTGCCGTGGTCTGGGCGACTGGCTGGAAGCCTTACGATGCGGCCAAAATTCAGCCCTATGGTTATGGGCGTTTTCCCAACGTCATCACCAGCGTCGAGTTCGAACGGATGGCCGACCCAGCCGGCCCGACCGGCGGCAAGTTGCTGCGGCCATCGGACGGCAAGGAGGCGAAGAACATCGCCTTCATCCAGTGTGCCGGTTCGCGCGACGAAAACCATTTGCGCCACTGCTCGCGCATCTGTTGCATGGCTTCGCTGAAACAAACCCAGTATGTGCACGATGCCCATGGCGATGCCGCGAAATCGACGGTTTATTACATCGACATCCGGGCGATTGACCGCTTCGAAGATTTCTACCAGAAGGTGCAGCAGGACCCGACCGTGACTTTCGTCAAGTCGAAGGTGGCGCGCATTGCGCAGGCCAGCAATGGTGATCCGGTCCTGCATGGGGTGGACACCGAGGGCTACCACCGTTATGCGACGGCGCATGACCTGGTGGTGCTGGCCATCGGCATGGAGCCGGAATCGAACGGGATCCCCCTGCCGGCCGACGTGATCACGGATTCGTCGGGTTTCATCGAGGGCTCAAAGGATGGCGGCATGGTCGGTGCCGGCGCTGCGTCCAGCCCGCTGGACGTCAACCGCTCGGTGCAAAGCGCCACCGGTGCCGCGCTGCGCGCGATCAAGGTGATTCACCAGACAGCCAAGGAGGAAGCATAAGGTGGCCGACAACAAATTTGCCGCGTACCTGTGCGCCGGCTGTGGCTTGGGCGAGGTGCTCGATCTTGGAACGATGGAGAAAGTGGCCAAGCGTGAAGGCAAGATGGCGCTGATCAAGCGCCACGACATGCTGTGCAGCGCCGAAGGGGTGCAGACCATTCGTGACGACATCCAGAACGAGGGCGTCACCCATGTGATGATCGGCGCCTGCTCGCGCCGCGCCAAGACCGAGGCCTTTCATTTTCCGGACGTGGCCATGGCGCGCGCCAACCTGCGCGAAGGCGTGCTCTGGATCGTGGCCGAAGGCGCGGACCATGACGAGGTGCGCCAGGAAATGGCCGATGACTACATCCGCATGGGCTGCGCCGAACTCAAGAAGATGGCGGTGCCTGCCGGCAACCCGAATCGCGCCTCGAACAAGCGCATCCTGGTTGTGGGCGGCGGCATGTCCGGCCTGACGGCGGCCATCGAGGCGGCGGATACGGGCTACGAGGTGCTGATCGTCGAGAAAGAAAGTGCACTCGGCGGCTGGGCCGCCAAGCTGCACAAGCGCGTGCCTTGCCGCGAGCCCTATGCCGAGCCACAGGACACCGGTGTGGCCGAGCTGGTGGCCCGCGTCATGGCGCATCCGAAGATCAGCGTGCACCTGGGCTCCACCCTGGCCGAGACCGCTGGCGCACCGGGCCGCTTTGCGGTCCGAATCGCGCAGACGAGTGGCACCGTCACCGAAGAGACCGTGGGCGCCATCATCCAGGCCAGCGGCTTCTCAAGCTACGACATGGCCAAGCTACCGGAACTCGGTGGCGGTTTGCCCGGTGTGGTCGATCAGGCTGGTTTGGAGCTGCTTGCCAAAAAGGCCAACGGCGGCGCCATCCAGCGCGCCGATGGCGCTGCGGTCAACAGCGTGGTGTTTGTGCAGTGCGCTGGTCAGCGCGACGAGAGCGGCACCCATCTGCCCTATTGCTCGGGCCACTGCTGCGCCACCAGCGTCAAGCAGGCCATGTACTTCAAGGACGCCAATCCCGATGTCGAAACCGTGGTGCTCTACACCGACCTGCGCATGCCCGGCATGGGTGAAGATTTCTACCGCAGCGCGCAGAACAAGGGCGTGATCTTCACCAAGGGCAAGGTCAGCCGGGTCCTGGCCGAGGGCAAGGGCTGCAGCGTGAACTTCCGCGACCTGATCCTGGACGAGGACGTGACCGTGACCGCCGATCTGGTGGTGTTGGCCACCGGCCAGGTGCCGAATTCGGGTGTCAACATCGACATCCCCGAAGACCAGCAGCCTGTGGAAAAACCGATTTCCATCCTGAACCTGACCTACCGCCAGGGCAAGGACTTGCCGCAGCTCAAGGCCGGCCTGACCGATTCGCACTTCATCTGTTTCCCCTACGAGACCCGGCGCACCGGCATCTATGCGGCTGGCCCGGTACGCCGGCCCATGGACTTGGTTCAAGCCACGGACGACGCCACCGGCGCGGCGCTCAAGGCCATCCAGGCGGTGGAGAACGCGGCACAGGGCCGTGCCGCGCATCCGCGCTCGGGCGACCTGTCGTACCCGATCGTGCGGCTGGAAGGCTGCACCCAGTGCAAGCGCTGCACGGTGGAGTGCCCGTTTGGCGCCATCGACGAGGATGAGCGACGCTTCCCCGTCTTCAACGAGTCACGCTGCCGGCGCTGCGGCACCTGCATGGGTGCCTGCCCGGTGCGCGTGATTTCGTTCGAGAACTATTCGGTCGACACCGTGGGCAGCCAGATCAAGTCGCTCGACATGCCCGACGAGTTTTCCGAGCGGCCCCGCATCCTGCTGCTGGCCTGCGAGAACGACGCCTACCCGGCGCTGGACATGGCGGGCCTGTCGCGCACCGTCTATTCGGCCTTTGTGCGTGCCATTCCCGTGCGTTGCCTGGGCTCGGTCAATGCGATCTGGATCACCGATGCGCTCAACGGTGGCTGGGACGGCGTGATGCTGATGGGCTGCAAGAAGGGCGACGACTACCAGTGTCACTTCGTCAAGGGCTCGGAGCTGGCGCATTACCGCCTGAGCAAGATCGACGACACGCTCCAGCAACTCGGGCTGGAGAAAGAACGTGTGATCAGTTTTGAAGTGGCGATCACCGACAGCCAGCGCGTGGCCACGTTGATCAACGACTACGCCGCCAAGATCAAGGAAATCGGCATGTCGCCGATGAAGGGGTTCAGCTGATGGAAGCGCTGAAGACGACCGGTACGACGCCGATGAGCGAAGCCAATGCCGCGGCGACGCTGCGTTACCGCAACAACTTCCTCAAGGAAGTCGAGGCGCACGTCGAGGATGGCGAGTGGGTCAAGATGTGCATGCAGTGCGGTGTGTGCGCGGGGTCCTGCCCGCTGGGCGCGCACTGGGAGCACACGCCACAGAAAATCTTCATGATGATCCGCGCCGGCAAGCGCGACGAGGTGCTGCGGTCGGACGCCATGTGGATGTGCACGTCTTGCTACAACTGCGTGGTGCGCTGCCCGCGCAAGTTGCCCATCACGCAGATCATGCACGGCATCGCCAGCTATGCGCAAAAACTGGGCCTGGCGCCCAAGATGCAGCCGACGCGCGACTTTTCGATCCAGTTCTGGAAGAACGCCACCCGGACCGGCCGCGTCAACGAACTCAAGCTGACCATGGGGTTGTACTTCAAGGATGGCCTGATGGCAGGCATCAAACAAGGCTGGAACATGCGCAAGGTGGCGCTGGGCCTGATCAAGGCCGGGCGGCTCAATCCGTTCGAGCTGTTCGGCGGCCACCAATGCAAGGACCAGCAGGGCATTGCCGCCATGCTGAAGAAGGCCCGGGAAATCGAAGAGCGCAAGAGCGCGAAATCCTGAGACCTTGCGGGACAGACCGCAGCTACGCACAGTGAGCCAGCTCTGTCCTCAACTGATTTGGAGATCATCATGACCAAGAAAGAATACGCCTTCTACCCCGGCTGCTCGTCACAGCTCAAGGCCTCCGCCGCCAACTACATGACCTCGGTCAACTCGATGTGCAAGACGCTGGACGTCAAGCTCACCGAGATTCCCGACTGGAACTGCTGCAGCGCGTCCATCGGCTATGCCGGTGGCGGCGAGCTTGAGCGGCTGGTGATGAATGCGCGCAACTTCACGCTGGCGCAAGATCACTTGCCAGGCCAGGACATCGTGGCGACCTGTGCCGCCTGCTGGCTCAACGCGCGCGAGTCCAAGGAAAAACTCGATGGCAGCGCGCAACTGCTGGCCGACACCAATGAGGCGCTGAAGATGGCCGGGCTCAACTACAAGGGCAGTGCGCCGGTGCGCCACATGGTCGAAGTGATGATCGAGGATTTTGGCTACGATGAGTTGAAGAAGCCGGTCGTCAAGTCGCTCGAAGGGATCAAGTTTGCTGGCTACGTGGGCTGCCAGACCAACCGCCCCTTCGGCATCGCCGGCGAGTCGTTCGAGAACCCGATGTACCTCGACAAGCTGGTCGAAACCGTGGGTGGCGAAGCGCTCACGTCCTATGACCAGAAGGTGACCTGCTGCGGCGGCGCGCTGGCCTTTTCAGAGCCCGAAAAAAGCCAGAAACAGATCCGCGACATCGTGGAGTCAGCCTACGACCACGGCGCCGAGATGATCGTCACGCCCTGTCCGCTGTGCCAGGCCAACGTCGAGGTTTACCAGTCCGAGATCAACCGCAAGCAGGGCACCAAGCTCAACATGCCGGTGCTGTATTACTCGCAGTTGATGACGGTGGCGTACGGTGGGTCGGTGAAGGAAGCCGGGCTGGATGGGCATTTGATTCAGCCCAAGCGCTTGCAGGAGATTGCTTCGAAGAAGTGAGTGATTACCAGGGTTTGTGCCTGCGGGCGACCCAAGCTGCGTTGCTCGGTGCAGCCTGGGTCTGGCCAGGCTCGCTGCGCTCAAACAACGCCAGCCCCGATCCGTCTGGCTCTGCGCGTCGCGCCTCGTCATAAGGACGGGGAGTCAGAGCATCCAACAAACGAACGGGTACGAACTTGGCGCGTATCCGGGATGCTCCGATGAATCTGAATCACAGATCTTCTGCTTGTTTCAGAATGCTTGCGGGAAACCCCGGTCTTTGGACTTCGGTGATGTAACCTTCATAGGTGAATTGGTCGCCTGATACAAGAAGCGTACCAATATAAGGAAGTCCAATGGAAGAAGCCAGCCGTGGTGACGGTTCAAGCGTTGCAAGTACTCTGCTGCATCACGCCCGACGGCGTTACGCATTGCGCGCCCGCCTGATGCGACGGGGCGTCGTTCGGCCTCCAGACCAGCAAGTTCAAGATATTCTCGCCATAACTCTCGGAACTTGAGGGCCGAGGGGTGGTTGACCTCGAAGATATCGGCGCTCATTTTGAGAGCATTGGGATAGCCCTGGCGCCCAATTTGCGTCAATCGATCCGCCAAGCTCATAGCCTTGGCTTCCGAGATCAACTCATTGCCTAGCGGTATCTGTAGCGAATGCGCTAGTTTCGAAAGCTCTGAGCTTCGCGAGAAGTCGACTATTGATTCGATTGATTGACGGGCTACCAGTTCAATCAATTCAATGGCATCGGTGGACGATACCTCGAAGAACTCTCGATCAGGCAAGAACCGGACGCCCCTTTCGGCAAGGAGACGGTGAATATGTTTCTCAACGCTCTCACAGTCATCAACTAGGCTTGAGTGGACCAGCTCAAATGGTGAAGGAACGCCTGTTGTGCGAAGCTCGCGCGCACGATCTGACGGATCGCGTTCGGTTCTTCCGATTTTGACGACCCCAGGCATTGCTCGATTCGTTAGAACGTAGATGTATCCATGTGCCACAACAGCTCCGTTTGGTTGTGAGGGCCAAAGTACGCGGGGCCGCGCGCTCTTAGGTAGTCCATCTTGCTTGAAGTCTGCTACGTCTACTGCTGCCCCCAGGGCGAACAGGACGTACGATTTGTTTGTGCCGTGCAGCAATAGTGTCGGCGCAATCTAAGTTTTTTGAAATAGGCATAACAGATACATGTTGCATGGCCGCGCAAACCCGAAAACTGATAGCAGCCACTTTCAGCTACCCGAGGCAGCACGGCGTTTCGTTGCCGGGCCAGAAGCTGGCTTGGTCGCGCGTGGTTCTTCCGCCAAGCGGCCGGTCACATACTTGTGCAGAACGCTGGCGATGAGTGTTTGGTAGGGCAGGCCTTCTTCCAGTGCCTTGACCTGAATGTCGCTCAGATCGCCGGAAGACAGGCGGATGTTGACCCGGCGATCCTTGATGGCGGTCGCGCGCGCAACGACCTTGAACTTCGCAAGCTCGGCTTTGGTGGTCACGGATTTCAACTGGCCTCTTGCGTAGGCGGTCAGGACTTCCAGTTCGTCGTCGTCAGTTTTTGGCATCTGCTTCACCTTGATTCAAATAGTCCTTCGTGCCTTTGCGGCTCGGGACGACGGTCGGACGCGCTGCTGTGTGCTTCTTTTGTCACCATACTGACGATGGGGCTGGGGTATCGGGCACGAAGCTGGCACCGGCTGATCCGCCAGCGCCATACACGGATTTGAACGATTGTGGCTTGCGTTGTCAATACAAAGATTTGTATAATGAAAACATGGTGCGTCCTGAAGAATCCGCAATTGAAAGCAGCCTGCTGCAAGAGGTGGCGGATTCGCGCTGTATTGAACCAGCGGGTGCAAGTCCCGCGCGGGTAATCGTCGCAGAGCCCGCTAGCAGACCCCGGA
Organism: Candidatus Rhodoferax randersensis; assembly: GCA_016718155.1. Lineage (GTDB taxonomy): Bacteria > Pseudomonadota > Gammaproteobacteria > Burkholderiales > Burkholderiaceae_C > Rhodoferax_D > Rhodoferax_D randersensis. Next base: position 40,818 of record JADKEH010000022.1, read on the forward strand.
CACGGCAAGAGATTGCGGCGTCTGAGCGGGGTGTCAAAAGCCCTTGGAAACGAGGGGAGCAAGTTCGCGGGCCACAACATAAAGTGAAGCCTGCAGCCTCGTCAGATTTACAAAGTGCAAGCCGAGCCGCTCATGTCACGGCGAAGGCCACGTCCTCAGACCTGCAAGCGAATGGGACTGGGGGTTGCACCGGGGTATGGGGAGTGGCACGCGAACACGGCTCAATACGGAACAGGAGAGACCCGTCTGTGCGGCCCCGGTCAGGGCAAGGCGACTCGTATAAGCCCAAGGCGAAATCGAGCGCTGCACAGCGGGAGTCCGAGGGGAACATAGTACCGACAGGCTTGGCGCAAGCCAAGCCTACGAAGGCCGCGCGGCATAACGCGGCTGGAGGGAAGGCTCCCTGCGGTGGTCATGTTGACAGAGCAGGTAAGCACGAGGGAATGGCCGGCCAGACCGGACCTAAGCACCCCGACGGTGAACAACCGAGCGACAAAGTGCGACAACTGCAAAGGCAACTTTGGGCCGCAGCCAAGCAAGCGCGGGACAGACGCTTTCACGCCGTGTACGACAAAACATACAGGGCCGACATCCTGTATGAAGCGTGGAAGCGAGTGCGCAGCAATCGAGGCGCCGCCGGAGTAGACCGGCAAAGCATCGAAGAAGTAGAGCGGTATGGCGTACAGCGCCTGTTACAAGAGCTGGGCGTCGAACTGCGAGCAGGTCGATACAAGGCGCAAGTCGTACGGCGCACCTACATACCCAAGGCCAATGGAGACAAACGCCCCTTGGGCATCCCTACGGTACGTGATCGAGTCGTGCAAATGGCGGCCAAACTGGTCTTGAGCCGATCTTCGAGGCGGACTTCGCCCCTCGTATGGTTTTGGCCCCGGCGCGGGCAGTCATGGCCCTGGAGCACCTCAGGCAACTGGGTGCGCGCGGGGGCCAGCACGTACTTGACGCAGACATCCGCGACTACTGGCAGCATAGAGCACGACAAGCTGCTGACCCTGGTTGGGCAGCGCGCCACGATGCTCAGCTGCTACGCCAATGGCTGCAAGCAGGCGTGTTGGAGGACGGCAAGATAAACCAGCCCAAGGCGGGAACCCCCAAGGCGGCGTGATATCCCCGCTGCTATCCAACATTTATCTGCGTACTGGACAAGGTGTGGGCAAAGCACTGCGCACACCTGGGCACGCTGGTGCGATACGCGGACGACTTCGTGGTCATGAGCGAAAGCCAAGAAGACTGCGAAGAAGCCCAAAGACGCATCGAACACGTGCTAGGCGATTGGGATTGAAGCTGCACAAAAGACGCGACGCGTGAACTTGGCAGATGGCCGCGAAGGATTCGATTTCCTGGGCTGCCACCTGCACAAGCGCATGAGCGGGCGTGTGGGCGCAAAGAGGACTAAGACGCTACTACCTACACCCGGTTGGCTCAGCCCACGCGCGATGAAGCGGCGGGCCAGGTGGGGCTGACACCCAGGGGGCGATGCCACCAGACATACGCAGCGTCATAGCCCAACTCAACCCGCTGCTTAGAGGCTGGGGGCAGTACTTGAAGTGGCAACGCAGCGGCAGTTCATCTCGGTGGACGACTACGTTGTAAGGCGACTCAAGAGTCTGAGGCTCAAGCGGCCGGCAGCCGCCTCAAAGGCCAAGCCCGTCGCTGGAGGCGTGAGTATTTTGAAAGTCTTGGGCTGTATCGACTGCGAGGCACGATCCGCTATCCTGACAAGCCCCGGTAACAGGAGGCACGCGTAATGCTGCGAGCCGACAGGCCACGGTAAGCCGTGTGCGGGAAATCCGCACGCACGGTTTGAAAGGGGGCGTTGGCTCTTTGTTAACGGCCTTCGGGCTCTAGAAAAGAACCAACGTCTACCAATGAAACAGATTGAGTTTCGTGGCGGTTCGCTGGATGACTTTCGTGCCTTCCCGCGCAGTGCCATGCGAGAGGCGGGCTATCAACTGGACAAGGTGCAGCACGGCCTGCCGCCTGATGATGCCAAGGCCATGACGTCGATTGGTACCGGTGTCATGGAGTTACTTGTGTGGGACGAGGCGGGCACGTTTCGCGTGGTTTACGTTGCCAAGTTCTCGGATGCCGTGTACGTGTTGCATTGCTTTCAGAAGAAGACCCAGCAGACCGCCAAGAAAGATATTGATTTGGCCAGCAAACGCTTCAGGGAATTGCTCCAGGAGATACGATCATGACCAACAAAAAGCGATTCGCCAGTGTCTGGGACGCCATCGAAGACACGCCGCAGGAAGCGGCCAGCATGAAGGCGCGCTCTGCCTTGATGATGGCCTTGAGCGTGGCTATTCAGGAGCGCAGCATGACCCAAAGCGAGGCCGCGAAACTGTTTGGCGTGACTCAACCGCGTATCTCTGATCTGATGCGGGGCAAGGTGAACCTGTTTTCGCTCGACACCTTGATCGACATGGCTGCCACGGCGGGCATGGCCCCGACGGTCAAGGTCACCAAGCTCAAGACATCCGCCACGAAGCGCCCGTCGCAAGCCAAGCTGCTTGCCGCCTGAGGCGCACCGGACACCCGCCGCCAGCGCTATATGGATATGACAAAGTTGTTGTTTACTACGCCAGACCGTGGCGGCACAATGTGGACAGCCAACATCCGACAATCAGTTGAGGACAGGGCTAAAGGTCTGTCCCGCAAAGCATCAGGAGTCAAGCATGGACCATATCACCCCGCAACAAGCCTTTGATGAGCTTCAGGCCAAACCGAATACGTTGTTGATCGACTGCCGCACCGAGGCCGAGTTCTACTACGTGGGCCATCCGGTCGACGCCGTCAACATCGAGTGGAATACCGAGCCGGATTTTGAGATCAATCCGCACTTCAGCGACACGGCCTTGCGCATGGCCGGGCGCAAGGATCGGGCGATCATCTTGATCTGCCGCAGCGGCAAGCGCTCAGTCGATGCGGGCTTGGCGCTGGAGCAGCATGGGTTTACCAATGTGCGCAACGTGCTCGAAGGCTTTGAGGGCGAGTTGGACCCCGAGCACCACCGCGGCACACTCGGCGGCTGGCGCATGCGTGGATTGCCCTGGCGCCAACTCTGAGGCCCGGTGTCGGGAGGTTCGCCCGACATCGCTCAGTGGCCAGAAACGAGTTCACGCACTCATCTGCATCGATGTAGTACCATTACAAAATCAATTTTTGTAAGGATACAAGATGTCTGAATCAACCCTCACCATCAAGGGCCAAACTACTGTTCCCCAGCCGGTGCGTGAGGCCATGCACGCCGGGTCGGGAACCAAATTGATTTGGAGTGTCATGCCCGATGGCACGGCGATCGTTCGTGCAAAGACCAGGTCGATCATGGACCTGGCTGGAACTTTGAAAGTGCCGAAGGGGAAGAAGGTTCGCATTGAAGATATGAATCCATGGCGCTAAAGGTCGTTTGATATGGCCGCGCTCGATACCAACGTACTGGTACGCTTCCTCATCCAGGACGATGTCCGTCAAGGCTTCCAGGCCAGGCAATTGGTGGACGCGGCGTTGACGCGTGGCGAGACACTGTTCATACCCATCACGGTCCTACTTGAGCTTGAATGGGTTTTGCGATCCAACTTTGAGTTTCCCAAGGACCAGATCATCGTTGCCATATCAAGTCTTTTGTCGGCAAAGGAGCTGGTGTTTGAATCTGAGGCAACTGCGGAGGTGGCCCTGGAGCTTTTTCGACAAAGTAAAGCCGACTTCGCGGACTGTATCCACATTGCTTTGGCACATGCCGCAGGACATGGTCCCCTGTGGACGTTTGACAAGGCGGCTTCAAGGGTTCAGGGCGCCAGTCTCATCAAATAGCGGCAAGGGCACCCATGGCAGACGTGGTGACTGCGGATGCCCCGGACATCCGACATCCGACGATCAGTTGAGGACAGAGCTTGCCCCGCTTCGCGTGGCTGCGGTCTGTCCCGCAATGTCTCAGGCCTCCGGGTACTGGTACATCTCGTCCTGTTCCAGCGCCCGCCGCGCCGCTGCCTCGGTCTCGATGCGTTGCCGCCGCTCCAGATGGCGCAGGCGCCGCTGCTCTGCGGCTTCCTGGCGTAGCGCAATGGTTTCTTCGCCGAACAGCACCTGGCGCAGAAAGCGAAAGCCAAACTGCATCAGCGCGTTGTCGTCGCACAGGATGTCTTTCAACTCCTGCGCGGGCAGGTCGTAGATGTCGCTGAAGCCGTCGCTGGCCACAAACTGGCTGAAGCGGTCGATGTCGTAGCAGACCATGAAGAACAGTTCCAGGCTGCGCTTGGAGGGCTTGCCGATACTCGGGCCGGATGACTTTTTCTTCAGGATCAACTGGCGCCAGCCGCGCGCCAGATCGTCGTACTCGTCCAGCCCCTGCTCCTTGCGATAGTCGGCCACACTGATCCGGCGCGGCTCCTGGTGGCCCAGGCAGTGCGGTTCCTCGACCAGGGCGTAGGACGCACTGTCCGTGGTTTCGTCCTGCCGCCGCAGTGACAGCAGTGCTACGGGATAGTAGCGGCAGGCGGTGGGGCGGTCTTCGTACACGCTGCAACCTTCTGGCCGCATGAACTGGCAAGCCGTGCCGTTGGCGACCGGGCGCAGTTTGACGCCGGCGATGCTGCTCTGCTCCATCTCGTAGGGGACGGTGTACTGCTTGAGGAATTCGCCCGAGCTGCTTGCGAAGCGGCGCTTCAGACGCAGGATGTCATAGGGCGTCAGTGAGATATCGATATTGCTGCAGCAGGCGTTCCAGCAGCCAATACCCTTGCGGCACTGAAACTGGATGACCTTGCTGTCATCAAAGGTCTGCGGCAGCACGGGGTTGGCGGGCGGGGGTGGGGGTTGCGTCTTGCCATCAGTCATTGCGATTGCCTTTGTCTTAAGCCAGGGCAGGGTCGATTCAACCTGATTGTCGGCCGACAGGGCACGGCGGGCGGAAAGCGAACGAACAACCAGACAAACGAATGACGCGCTATGCCGCGAAGCGAGCCCCAGGGCGGCCGAGGGCAAGGGCGTTCGGGTCACGGCTGTGCGCTCGACTGGACGAGCTAGTGCGCTGCCGCCTTGAACAGCTTGGACTTGTCCACCAGGTCCACGTGCTTGCGCTTGAAGCAAGTCCACTGCTTGGTGTTCTTGTCGTAGATCGAGTTCACGAAGCAATGCCAGTTTTCCTCATCGACAAAGTTCTTGTCGGTGCGGTAGTAGAAGCCCGGATAGCGCGATTCCTCGCGGAACTGAATGTGCTTCATGTGGGCCTCGGCGGTGATGATGCGGTGGTAGTTCTCCCAGGCGCGCAGCAGTTCGTGCAAGTCCTTGGCGCGCAGCTTGAGTGAGTCTTCCTTGAGCATCCCCAGCTTCTCTTCCGCCACCGCCAGCATCTTGTCGTTGGTGTTGTAGTAAGTGGAGGTGCCGGCCACGTACTCGTCCATGATCTTCTGTAGGCGCATCTGCAGCATCTTGGGCGTGATGTAGTGCGGGTTGATGTCGATGGCGGTGGTGTAGTCCTTGTGCTGCAGAAAGGTGCGCACAGGCTGGTAGATTTCGGCGGCCAGTTGCTCCACCGGGGTGTCGAGCTCGGGCTTCCAGTCCTTGTTGTCCAGCGCGTACTGGACCATGGCTTTGGAAGCCAGACGGCCCTCGGTGTGCGAGCCCGACGAGAACTTATGGCCAGAGGCGCCCACGCCGTCGCCGGCGGTGAACAAACCCTTGACCGTGGTCATTGAGCGATAACCCCAGTTCCAGCCGCGCGGCAGGTGGGCCGGCACGCCGTCATAGTCGCCTTCGTCCGCCGTGGGTGCGCCCAGGTCGGTCGGTCCAGAGACCCAGATGCCGCAGCAACCGGAGTGCGAGCCCAGCAGGTAGGGCTCGGTGGGCATCAACTCAGAGTTTTTCTTCTCGGGTTCGATGTTCTCGCCAACCCAGATGCCGCACTGGCCAATACACATGTCCAGGAAATCTTCCCACGCTTCGGCTTCGAGGTGTTTGACTTCCTTGGGCGACAGCGTCTCGCGCAGCTTGGCCAGCGCGGTGACGGTGTCCATGTAGATCGGGCCGCGGCCTTCCTTCATCTCCTTGAGCATCAGGTGGTTGCGCAGGCACGATGCCGGCACGGCGGCCTGGCCATAAGGCGGGTAGTCGTTGAGCATCTCCTTGTTCTTGGTCATGTAGTCCTCGCCATAGGCGTTGGTCGCCTTGGCCTTGAACAGCAGAAACCAGGCGCCGACCGGGCCGTAACCGTCCTTGAAACGGGCCGGCACAAAGCGGTTTTCCATCATCGTCATCTCGGCACCGGCCTCGGCCGCCATGGCGTAAGTGGAGCCTGCATTCCACACCGGGTACCAGGCACGGCCCGCGCCTTCGCCGACCGATCGCGGGCGAAACAGGTTGACGCAACCGCCAGCGGCCAGCAGCACCGCCTTGGCCTTGTAGACGTGAATGGTGTTGTCGCGAACCGAGAAGCCGACGGCACCGGCGATGCGCGAAGGGTCGTTCTTGTCGTTGATCAGCTTGACGATGAAGATGCGCTCTTCGATGCGCGCCAGCCCCAGTGCCTTCTTGGCGGCCTCGGCGACGATCCATTTGTAGGATTCGCCGTTGATCATGATCTGCCACTTGCCCGAGCGCACCGGTTTGCCGCCGTCCTTCAACAGGGGCAGGCCTTCCTTTTGCGACTCGGCGCCGTCGTGGCGCACGCCGTCGTTGTCGGTCTTCCAGATTGGCAGGCCCCACTCCTCGAACAGATGCACCGAGTCATCGACGTTGCGCCCGATGTCGTAGGTCAGGTCGTCACGTGTGATGCCCATCAGGTCGTTGGAGACCATGCGGGCGTAGTCGGCCGGGTCGAGGTCCGGGCCGATGTAGGTGTTGATCGCCGACAGGCCCTGGGCGACAGCGCCCGAGCGGTCCATCGCCGCCTTGTCGACCAGCTTGATCTTGAGATCGACGCCGGACTCGGCCTTGACGGCCTCGGCCCAGCGCATCATCTCGAAAGCGGCGCCGCAGCAGGCCATGCCGCCGCCGATCAACAGGATGTCCAGTTCTTCCTGGACGATGGTGGGATTTTCAAAAGTACCTTGTGACATTGCATTCACCTAATTGGTTGAAGTGTTGATTTTCGGAATCGCCTACTTGCGGCGGATCAGTTCGTCAGGCCGACCGGCACGGTAGCCACCCATCATTTCCTTGGTGAAGACGCCGGGGGTACTGAGTTCCGCGACTTTTGGCATGGGCTTGCCCCCGTACGGACTGATCGAGCCCTCGGCGGTGGTACGGATCGGGAACTTGAAGCGCTTGAGCGTGCCGTTGCGGAACTTGATGGTCCACATGATCGAGTCCGACCCGCGCAAGGGTTGCACCGAACCGCCCAGCGGCACGATGTCCGCATAGTGGCGCACCTCGATGGCGTTTTGCGGGCAGATCTTGACGCAGGAATAGCATTCCCAGCACTGCTCCGGCTCCTGGTTCCAGGCCTTCATCGCGTGTCCGGTTTGCGATCCGTCCTTGTCCAGCGCCATCAGATCGTGCGGGCAGATGTACATGCAGGCGGTCTTGTCCTGACCCTTGCATCCATCGCATTTGTCGGTTCTCACATAGGTTGGCATTTCTAATCTCCTTTTCAGGGTTTGGGGTTAACGGGATTCACTTGACATCGAGGCTGGCGTAGTACTTGCGCAGGATGGCGAGCACTTCCGGCCGGCTGAATTCGGGCGGCACGTCCGACTCTTCGGACAGCGACTTGCGCAACTGGGTGCCAGAGACCTGCAGCCGGTCGGCATCGGTGTGCGGGCAGGTTCGCCCCGAGGCCATGCCGCCGCACTTGTAGCACCAGAAGGCCACGTCGATCTTGAGCGGCTGCGTCTGCAAGGCACCGGGGGGCAATTTGTCGAAGATGTGGTGGGCATCGAACGGGCCGTAATAACTGCCCACGCCGGCATGGTCGCGCCCGACGATTTGGTGCGAACAGCCGTAGTTCTGCCGGAACAACGCATGCAGCAGCGCCTCGCGCGGGCCGGCGTAGCGCATGTCCAGCGGGTAACCGGCCTGCACGATGGTGTTCTTGACGAAGTAGTTGTCCACCAGGGTGCCGATGGCCTGCGCACGCACCTCGGCCGGAATGTCGCCTGGCTTGAGGTTGCCCAGCAGCGAGTGGATCAACACGCCGTCGCAGGTCTCGATGGCCACCTTGGCCAGGTACTCGTGCGAGCGGTGCATCGGGTTGCGGGTCTGGAACGCCGCGATCCTGGACCAGCCGAGCTTGGTGAACAGGGCGCGCGTCTGTTTGGGCGTCTTGAACAGTTCGCCGTATTTTTCTGGGAAGCCGCCCGTGGACAACACCTTGACCGGGCCGGCCAGATTGACATCGCCCTGGCGCATCACCAGCCTGACGCCTGGGTGTTCCCAGTCGGTGGTGCAAAATACCTTCGAACACTCATGTAGCTTGTCAATGACATATTTCTCGGTCACGCGCATGGTGGCCAGCACGGTGCCGTCGTCCGGGTCCGTGAGGGCGATTTCGCTGCCGATCGCGATGGACTCGGCTTCACCCGTGCTTGCCGAGAGCGTAATGGGAATCGGCCAGAACAGGCCGTTGGCCAGTTTCATGTCATCGCACACGCCGTTCCAGTCGGCGTGCGACATGAAGCCCTGCAGCGGCGTAAAGCCGCCAATGCCCAGCATGATCAGGTCGCCTTTTTCGCGTGAACTCACGCGCAGCGCCGGCAGGGTGGCGGCGCGCTGGATCTCATCGCCAAGGGCGTCGCCTTCGAGCAACAGTGGCAACAGATTGCCGCCGCCGTGTGGATCAACTAAAGCCATGGCGCGGGTCCTTTCTGGGTCTGGTTCATGGTGTGTGGAAGGTTCACAGGAGTACCTTCGTGCTGCGCACTGGTGCGAGCTTGCTTGAGGCGGTGCGGCGCGGCGCTCATGCGACCGCCTGGTAGTAGAGGTTCTGAGGATGGTTCGCCTGGGCGAAGAAGAACCACCGCTCAGCCAGCAATCCGAGGTATTGCACGACGAAGGCGATTGCCAGCACGCCAGGCGTTGCGGCCCACAGACTGGTGGCCAGCAGCAGCATGGGCAAGGCAAAAACGGTGGCCAGAAAGACCCACTTGACCGAGGCTAAGGTGGCGCGTGACTGACCGTGGAAGAACTCCCGCGTATTGAACGAGCCGCCCATGAAGCCCATCGACTTCTGAACGATGCGCGGGTGCTTGATGCCGATGGCGGTTTGCAGCGTCGAGGTCGGACGCAGGCGCTTGTTGCGTAAGAGCGAAGCACAGCGGCTGGCGCAGGCCAGCAGGGTGATGATGAGCGCCCAGAACGTGAAAAAACGTACCAGCGCCGGCGCACCGTGGTTGGCGAAGGCCGCAGCCAGCGTGAAGCCCGAGGCTCCACCCAGCAGGATGTAGTTGATCACGGTCAGCGGGCTGTGCCACTCCTGCATGAAGCGCATGCAGGCATAGACCATGCCGGTGGTCACAAAGAGCGCGAAGGCGAGTACCGTGCCCAGCACGCCCAGGACCACGCTGGCGTCGATCACGATGCCACCGCCTAACGTCAACAGGGTTGGATTCCAGCCGGTGAAGTGAGCCAGACCGTACAGCCCCGCCACGCCCATGAATGCGGGCAGCACGATGACCTCGCGCGACAGCCAGGAGGTGCGCCACATGGCGGCGGAGCGCCAGGCGCGCTCGGGGCGGCCAAGGTGAAAGAATGAGCTGAACAAGCCCAGCGCGCTCAAAACCAGTACCAGCAACGTGCCGACGGCGTAGAACGACTGGCTGCTTTGCACCGGCAGCAGGTTGAACAGCGCATAGGACTGCGCCGTGAACAGCGCCAGAAACAGCCCCTGTGCGGCACCGATCAGGGTGGTGAGGAAGATGACGGAGAAAGCGGGCTTCATGATGGTTGGTGCTCGGGCTTGCACAAACTGGAAAGCAGCCCATTTCCGTCATTGCGAGCCTCCTGTTCCGGGTCTGAACCGCACACGGACCTTGAACCAGGATCGTCATTGCGAGGCCGCAGGCCGTGGCGATCCATGTATTTTGGGGCCATGGATTGCTTCACTGCGTTCGCAATGACGACCGGTTCATGGAAAGCGAACTGCGTTGCCGTGTCGCTTTCGCTCCCCGCAATGATGAAGTTGTCAAGTGCGCCGCCGACATGGATTGCCGCGCTTCGCTCGCAATGACGGGGGTGGAGTATTTCCATACTTCTATTTCTTTACCAGGACATCACGTCGTCCAGCGACGGTTCCGACTTGGCGGGCTTGGGCAGCAGGCCGTCGATCTTCAAGGGGTTGTCGGTGCGATTGAGTTCGTCTGCATGGATGTGCATCGGCGTCTTGCGCCGTGGCAGGTAGTGGTTCGACGGATGGGTGCCCCATTCCGGCATCAGCGTGTAGCCCGCGTTGTCACGAATCGCGGTCGAGACCACCGAGTCAGGATCGTGGATGTCGCCAAACAGGCGCGCGCTGGTCGGGCAGGCCAGCACGCAGGCCGGCTTGCGTTCGCTCTCGGGGCGCGTGGTGTCATGGATGCGGTCCACGCACAGCGTGCACTTGGTCATCACCTTGCTCTTCTCGTCGAGTTCGCGCACGCCGTAGGGGCAGGCCCAGGAGCAGTATTTGCAGCCGATGCATTTGTCGGAGTCCACCAGCACGATGCCGTCTTCGGCCCGCTTGTAGCTCGCGCCCGTGGGGCACACCGGCACGCAGGGCGGGTCTTCGCAGTGCAGGCAGGATTTTGGGAAGTGCACGGTCTGCGTATTCGGGTACTCGCCGATCTCGAAGGTCTGCACGCGGTTGAAAAACGTGCCGGTCGGGTCCGCGCCATAGGGATTGAAGTCCGCCAACGGTCCGGCCGTGCCAGAGGTGTTCCACTGCTTGCAACTGGTCACGCAGGCGTGGCAACCCACGCAGACGTTGAGGTCGATCACCAAGGCGAGCTGTGTCACAGCGAGCCCTCCCTGCTTTCCAACTGGGTCATTTCTTCCACTCCCCCCGCCCGGCAAAGAAGGCTTGCCAGGGCCGGGTCGCCGACGTCCCGGGCGCCGCTGGCACCGGCGCGAACTGCGGCCAGGTGGCCTTGGGCTCGTCCGCCTCGGCCTTGTAGATGCGCACGCGCACGTCGTACCAGGCCGCCTGACCGGTGACCGGGTCGGAGTTGGATATGCTGGCCTCGCCAGGTTTGCCGGGAAGCTCCTCGCTGATCAGGTGGTTAAGCAGGAAGCCGCGCTGCGACTCGTTGGCGCCGGGCGCCAGATGCCAGGCGCCGGCGGCCTTGCCGATCGCGTTCCAGGTCCAGACCGTGCCGGGCTCGACCGCTTCGGAATAGCTGGCCATGCAGCGCACCTTGCCCCATTCCGATTCGACCCACATCCAGCCGCCGTCTTCAATGCCGGCCGCGCGGGCGGTGTTCGGATTCAGGTGCAGGTGGTTGTGCGCGTGGATCTGGCGCAGCCAGGCGTTTTGTGAATCCCACGAGTGGTACATCGCCATCGGGCGCTGTGTCACCGCGTTGAGCGGGTATTTCACCAGGTCGGTTTGCTGTGCTTCCAGCGGCTCGTAGTAGAAGGGCAGCGGGTCGAAGTAGGTCTCGATGCGCTTCCTGAGGTGTTCCGGCGGCTTGCGCGACATGCCTTTGCCTTGCGCGGCGGTGCGGAATTTCTGCAGTACTTCCGAATACAGGTGGATGATGATCGGCTCGGCGTAGCGCTGGATGCGGTTGCGCTGCGACCATTCGAGGTAGCCCTTGTTCCAGTTGCGCATGTACTGGTAGGAGGCCGGCAACTTGTGGTGGTAGACGCAGTTGTTCTGCGCGTACATCTCCCACTGGCGCGGGTTGGGCTCGCCGCGCATGAACTTCTCGCCACCCTTGCCGCGCCAGCCGGCCAGGAAGCCGATGCCCGAGCCGGGCTCGGTTTCGTAGTTGATGATGAAGTCCGGGTAGTCGCGGAACTTGCGCTCACCGCTGGGGCGCACGAAGGCCGGGAATTTGAGGCGGCCGGCCAACTCGATCAGCACCTCCTGGAACGGCTTGCAGTCGCCCGTGGGCGGCACCACCGGGATGCGCACCGCATCGACCGGGCCGTCGAACTCCGATATCGGGCGGTCCAGCATCGACATCACGTCGTGGCGTTCCAGATAGGTGGTGTCGGGCAGCACCAGGTCGGCAAAGGCGGTGGTCTCCGACTGGAAGGCGTCGCACACCACCAGGAAGGGGATCTTGTACTCGCCATCCTCGCGCTTGTCGTTGAGCATGGTGCGCACTTCCGACGTGTTCATGGTCGAATTCCAGGCCATGTTGGCCATGAACAGCATCAGGGTGTCGATCGGGTACGGGTCGCCGCGCCAGGCATTGGTGATGACGTTGTGCATCATGCCGTGCACCGAGAGCGGGTACTCCCACGAGAAGGCCTTGTCGATGCGCACCGGCTTGCCGTCATCGTCCACAAACAGGTCGTCCGGCTCGGCCGGCCAGCCCAGGCCCAGGCCGTCGAGCGGTGAATTGGGTTTGATCGCCAGCGGCGTGTTGGGAGTCTTGGCGCAGGGCGGGATCGGGCGCGGAAACGGCGCCTTGTGGCGAAAGCCGCCGGGGCGGTCGATGGTGCCCAGCAGCGTCATCAGAATCGCCAGCGAACGCGTGGTGTGAAAGCCGTTCGAATGGGCGGCCAGGCCGCGCATGGCGTGGAAGGCGACCGGGTTGCCGGTCACGGTGTCGTGCTCCTTGCCCCAGGTGTCGGTCCAGGCAATGGGCAGCTCGATCTTCTGGTCGCGCGCCGTGATGCCCATCTCATGCGCCAGGCGGCGGATCGCTTCGGCCGGAATGCCTGTGATGCCGGCGGCCCAGTCGGGCGTGTAGGCCTCGACGCGTTCCTTGAGCAACTGGAAGGCGGGTTTGACTTTGGTTCCATCGTGGAGCTTGAAATCGCCGAGCAGGAACGGGTCGCAGCCCTCGGTGTGCGTCACCACCGGCTTGTTGCTGACACGGTCCCACCAAAGCTTGTTCTGCGGGTCGAAGCAGCCTTCTTCTTCCGGCACTTCGGTGCGCACGAACATGCCGAACTCGTCGTTGGCCTCATTCATGTTGACCAACTGGCCAGAGTTGGTATAGCGCACCAGAAACTCGCGGTCGTACAGGCCCAGCGCGATCAGCTCGTGGATCAGGGCCAGCAGAGCGCGCCGTCGGTGCCGGGTTTGATCGGCAGCCATTCGTCGGCGATGGCCGAGTAGCCGGTACGCACCGGGTTGATCGAGATGAAGCGCCCGCCATCGCGCTTGAACTTGCTGATGGCGATCTTCATCGGATTCGAGTGGTGGTCTTCGGCCGTGCCCAGCATCACGAACAGCTTGGCGCGCTCCAGATCCGGCCCGCCGAACTCCCAGAACGAGCCACCAATGGTGTAGATCATGCCGGCGGCCATGTTGACCGAGCAAAAGCCGCCGTGCGCTGCGTAGTTGGGGGTGCCGAACTGGCGGGCAAACAAACCCGTCAGCGCTTGCATCTGGTCCCGGCCGGTGAACAGGGCAAACTTCTTGGGGTCGGTGGCACGGATCTTTCTTAAGCGCTCTTCCAGCAGGGAGAAGGCCTCTTCCCACTCGATTTCGTCAAATTCACCTGCGCCGCGTTCGGCCCCGGCCTTGCGCTTGAGCGGCTTGGTCAGGCGCGCCGGCGAATACTGCTTCATGATGCCCGACGAGCCCTTGGCGCAGATCACGCCCTGGTTCAGCGGGTGCTCCGGATTGCCCTCGATGTAACGGACCTCGCCATTGCGCAGGTGTACCCGGATGCCGCAACGGCAGGCGCACATGTAGCACGTGGTGTTGCGCGTCTCGGTGGTGGCCCCCGCCAGCGGCGGCTGGCACGGGTCGTGGAGCGGTGTGACGGACATGCGGTGGACGTACTTTTTTGCAGACGGATCATCAATCAGGAAGCCTCGAACTGCGCATGACCGCAGTGCAAGCGCAGGGCCTGCAGACTGACCCTATTAGAGACAAGGGCATGCGCAGGCGTCTATAGCCGCCACGGGTGACCCGGCGTAACCCAAATGGGTAGCGGTATGTCGTGCACTGATCTTGACGAAAGTCGTAGCGGCCGCACATAGTCTGTGGCAGCATCAAAGTTTCACGATATATCAGTGTTTGGTTATATAGTAGGGTGCTTTCCTGATCGCCACACCATGACTCCCGCCGCCATCGTGCCCATCCGAGCCACCGTTGAGGAGGCGCGCGCCATCGTGTCCGGGCTGGCCGCCGAGTTGCCAGCCAGCAGTGAGGACCTAGAGCCTTTGCTGGAGCGTTTTCTGATGTCCATCCTGCCGCTGGCGGGTGCCCAGGCTGGTGCGGTGCGGGTCCTCAGTGACGATGGGCAGACCATGCGATTGGTGGCGCAGTGCGGTTTGCCGGAGCAGGTGTGCAGTGCAGAGCGTTTGATGCAGCGTGACTGCGGCATGTGCGGCGTCGCTGCCGGCGCCGACGTGCTGGGCTGGGTGGACGATGTGCGGGCCTGTGCCCAACATGGCGCCAGCAGCTACTTTGGCGTGCAGTGCAAGAGCGTGCTGGCGATATCACTGCCGCACGGCAACCAGGTGCTGGGGATCTACAACCTGTTCTTTGAGGTGACGCCCCAGATCGACCCGCCGACGCAGGCCATTTTGCGTCTGATCGGCCAGCTGCTGGGCCTGGCCTTGCACAACACCCGCATCGAGCGCGAGCGTCTGCGCGTGACGGTAATGAAAGAGCGCCAGGAAATGGTCAATGAAGTGCATGACGCGCTGGCCCAGACACTGGCCTATGTCCGGATGCGCTTGCCCCTGCTCAATGACGCCATGCTGGCGCATGACGACGCCAAGTCGCTCAAGTACTTCTCGGATGTGAAGAAGGCGGTCGGCGAGGTGCACGACAACCTGCGCGAGGTGATGACCTACTTTCGCACCCGCATGGACCCGCTGGGACTGCTGCACGCCTTGCAGGGCCTGGTGCAGGCTTTTGGCGAGCGCACCGGCATTGCACTGGAGCTGCGCAATTCGGCGCAGAATCTTCACCTGAGCGATGAACAGGAGGTGCAGGTGTTTCACATCATTCAGGAAGCGCTGGCCAACATCGCCAAGCACTCGATGGCCAAGCGCGCCCTGGTGGCGATTGACCGGACGCCCGAGCATCTGGAGTTTCTGATCGAGGACGACGGGCTGGGTATGGCCGCGCCCTCGGTGTCGACCATCGTCACCTCCGCACAGGGGCTGGCGGCACCGAACCACTTCGGCCTGGAAATCATGCAGGGCCGGGCACAACGCCTGGGCGGCCGGCTGGACGTGGGCCTGAAAGACGGAGGCGGCACGCGGGTGCGCCTGGTGATACCCATGCTCGCCAAGGCCGAGGGGCTTGCCGCATGAGCCATCCTCTGCGGGTGATGCTGGTGGACGACCATGCGCTGTGCCGCAGTGGTCTGACCGAGTTGCTGCAGCATCGCGCTGGCATGACGGTTGTGGGGGCTACCGGCGACCCGCTGCAGGTGGTGCCGATGCTGCGGGAGCATCAGCCCGACCTGCTGGTGCTGGACTTGCGCCTGGCCAGTACCGATGGCTTGAGCGTGTTGCGCCAGATTCGGTCCGAAGGGCTGGACACAGCGGTGGTGATGCTGACCATGAGTGACAGCGAGGATGATCTAGCGGCCGCCTTGCGCGCCGGTGTCCGAGGTTACCTGCTCAAGGACATGGAGCCTGAGGAGATCATCGACGCCATTGCGCGTGCCGCGCGCGGTGAGATGGTGGTGGCCTCGGCCATGACGCTCAAGCTTGCGCAGATCCTGCAGTCAGGCCCCAAGGGATCGGTCAAGGGCGACCTGGTGGCCTCGCTCACTGAACGCGAGCGCGAAGTGCTCGATCACGTGGCGCGTGGCCAGAGCAACAAAGTCATCGCCCAGGCGCTGGACATCAGCCACAACACGGTGAAGCTGCACGTGCGCCACATCATGGACAAGCTCAACCTGCGCTCGCGGGTCGAGGCGGCGGTGTTTGCGTTTGAGTACCGCAGTTCGCCGGATGGGCTGAAGGCCGCGGCCGAGGCTGGCGAGAAGCTGAGGGGCTGACGCCCCCCACGCCCGTCTCTGGGCCGAGTTGGGCAATACGCGGGATTTCCTGCTGGGCTGAAACTGGCGCAGCGTAAAGCTGTTAAAGCCGGGCCACCCAATAGCCCGGCTGGCGTCGCTGGTGGGCAATTGCCAACACTTGAACCGAGCCGTCGACTTCTCGGTAAATAAGGTCAAAGTGAAAAACCTTGAACATGGAGCGTCGAATGTCAGGCTCAAGAACAATGCGTGAGCGGTCAGGCGAAGCGCAAACTGTGGCCAAAATACTCCGAAATTCAGTGTGATAGCGGCTCCCCAGCCCCGCTTGTATTTCTTCGTAGTAGGCGACCTGCTTTTTGTGCTCTTCGGCCGCCTCGGGGTGAAGCCAATACTTCACCTCAAGAGCGCCTGGACTTCCCGCTCAAGTTGTTCGCCACTCACCAGATTGACCTTGCCGGTGTCAATTTCATCAGCGCGGCGGTGTGCCTCACGGAGCCAGATATCCTGAATATCAGTTTCCGATGGTGCATCTAGGCTATCGAGTAACAGATGCACCAAGTGCGCACGCTCCGGCTTGGGCAGGCCAAGTACAGATTGTTCGATGGCGGCTGAGTTCATGACGCAATGCTATCACTGAACCGGCACGTCGAAGCTGCACGTGCGCCACATCATGGACAAGCTCAACCTGCGCTCACGGGTCGAAGCGGCGGTGCGCGCGAGCACGGTTTTGTGCAGCCAGATGTTCATCTTTTGCTGATTCGCCGCCGCGCGCTGCTCCAGTTGCGCAACCACATCAACGACCGCAACCTGCTGCTGCGTGTCCGCGAGCTGTTAGCCCGCTGCGCCAGAAACCAGCGGGAATGCGGATGGATTTCGTATGGACTGCACCGATAAGTCGACGTCCAACCCCGGCCAATAGAGATGGTCGGGGGTGGCCACTGCACATCCGAAATCTGTTCGATCGTCCCCTTTCGAAACCATGGGAATTGATCAAAGGGCACGAGCAGCTCCTCGTCGGCAAGCAGAAGCCAAAACCCGTGCTTCGAAACATGAGCAAACTTCAGCCGCCAAAGTGGTGGTTCCAGGCATCTTGGATCTCCTTCAAGTGTGCGTTCAAACTGCTTGCGCTTGTCGAAGCTGCGCAGCAGAAAGACCAGTATGGTTAGCTAGAACCACCTGGGGTGTAAGCCAGAACTTCGCTTCGCCGTCAGCATGCGCAACATGCACATGAATACGTGTCTACTCCCGAGAAAAAAGAAGAGACGAAATTGGCCGTCACGAACAATCGTAGGTGCACTATCGGTACTGTAACCAAGTTACTCTCTGGTCGCTACCGAGGTTGTGCAAAAACCCGTTCGCACCCACCCAAGGCATGCGGCCAAGGGGTTGCGAATCAATTGGCCGTACCGCGCAGCGTGAAGCGGTTCAATCGCTTGCTAGCGGTCATTCTCGTGAGAGTCCAGGGCTAACAAGAGACTGGTTCTGTGCTCGCGAGCGACGGTTTGCCACGACTCGCCACACAGCGCGGCCTCTATTGCCCAAAGAAGATTGAGGCTGACGCGTGCGTCCGACCGCTTGGCCAACGAGAAAGCAGCAACCGATCCCAGCGCCGCGAGGTGTTCAGCCGACTTAACACCAGCCGCCACGAGGACTGCGGCCGACTTCGGGCCGAGGTTTGCCATGGCCGCAAGCTCTCGGATGGCTTGTGGCGATGGCGCCGGCTTTCCGGACGGTGCCGCCCGGCGCTTCGTTTTGCTGGCGTCGGCAGCGGCAGTAATGGCCGCTTGAATGGCCGCCTTAGCCTGCGGGCTATTCTTCCAGCAAGTGGAACCGACAAGTGCTGCTGCGCCTTCGACGATTTGACGGGCGTCAGCGGCAGCCAGTTCTTTCAAGTTCGAATAGCCCATCTGTTCCAACCGCGCGATGACCGTTGGTCCTACGCCTTTCACGGCAAGGAGAAGTTCTCGATCAGCGATTGCAAATGGCATCGAAGGTGCTCGTATGGCGGTTCAACGTAAAAGTGACCGGACCACCAAAACTTGCGGCGAAGCCGCCTCCTGCTGTTGTGGGTCCGAGTCGATTGACAGTTAGCGCGCGTACCTAGAACACCATGACATGGTCGACGAGATATTTGTCGCCACTTTGAACCAAGACCATTTCGGCAACAAACTCGCCGGGCTGCTTCGTGAACCACTGCCGCCATACGACAGCCACAGAATCAGGGCGCCTAAACGCGACCACAAACTCACGATTTGCGAAGAACCCCTTGGTGCCTTGATAGTGCTTGCAGATTGACTGCAGTGATTCCCTGGACAGAACGCTCTTTAATCGATCGGTGAAGTCGCGAACATGTCGATCGTAGTCAATAGCGGTGGAGGCATCCATCAGGTTGTCCATGATGGGCGTTGCCACGGCCAAAATCTCTGCGTCTGATTTCTGTGCCAGATCCACGATGAACTCTCCTTAGCGCGCTAACGAGGCTGTAAAAAAACCAGATTTCCACCCGCCCCAAACCCCGCGATGCGTGCTCTGTGAATTTCGGTCGGAAATTTCTGCGTCATCGTCGAAGTGTGCCGGATTTTCAAGCTCAATCGCGATGGATCGGCTTGCAGGGTCGCCTTAAGCGGCCCTTGGCCTGCTATGGGCCTTACCTTGCATACCCGTTGTTGGCCAACTTCTCAATGTTGTGCACCATGCAGTACAGGTTCCACTGCGTATTGACCTTGGCGCGCCCACGGTGGTTCAAGCGGGTCAGGCGCTTGTTGTGCCGGATGTTGCCAAACACCGGCTCCACCGTGCCAATGCGCTGGCTGTAGAGCTGCCTACCCTTGGGGGAATCGATCGCCTGGCGCATGCGCTCGCTGGGGTTGGTCGGATCTTTCAGCTTGGGCTCAAAGCGCGTCACCTTCCGGCCCCGTCCATCATTGGGCTTTGGTATCCCGTTAAGACACTGGCCGCTGAGTTTGCATGCCTTGCAATCCACCTCCCTGGCGGTGTAGGTCTGGTAGCGCAAACCACTGGCCAATTTGTGAATACTGCCTGAACTGGTCATCAAGTTGCCAGCCGGACAGGTGGCAGTATTGTCATCGTTGAACTCAAAGTCCTTGGGGCCAAAGCGTTTGACTTCCTTGGGCTGCCCTGTCGCCTTCTTCTCGGACAGCGGGTCGGGTTTGCCTTTGTATTTGGCTTGGCTTTCAAAGCGCTCATCTCGGCCGCGCATCTGGTTGTCGGCTATCAGTGCGGGGATGTTGTGGTCTTTGAGATGCCCGACGTTGGCATCGCTGTGGTAGCCCGCATCGGCGGTGATCAGGGTGTGCTCCGCCCGGTAGGGTTGGCTTTGCGCAATCATGGGCAGCAGCATGGCCTGCTCGGAGCCCGAGCCAATGACATCCGCCGCCACAATGATTTGGTGGCGGCTGTCCACCGCGGCCTGTGCCGCGTAGCCCTGGATGACGCCTTTGCTGGTGGCCATCTTGGCGCTATCAGGGTCGGTGATGTTGGTCTTGAGTTCCTGGCCTTTGCGGTTCTTGCGTTGGGGTTTGTTGGCCAGAAACTCCCGGGTGCGTGCCGCTTCTTTGCGCAGGGCTTCCATCTGGGCCTGGCGCTTGGGCTCCAGTGCGTCGTCACTGCCTTGCTTGTCCTGCGCCTGGTGCAACGCCAAGATCTTGTCGGCCGCCTGCTCCAGTCGATCAGCGCGGTGGCGCAGTTCTTGATGGGTGCCGCTGCGTTCTTTGCTGGCATTGGAGGGGAGTTTGACGCCATCGATGGCAAACATGTCGCGGCCAATGAGGCCTTGGGCATCGCAGGTCATCAGCACTTGGCCAAACAGGGGTTTGATCTGGTCGCTGAGCGTGGCCACGAACTTGGCAATGTGGGTGTGGCTGGGCTGGCTGTCGCCACTGATGGCGATGAACTGGACGTTGCGTTGGCAAGCGGTTTCGATGGTGCGGCTGGAGATCAGGCCCTGGCTGTAGGCCAGCAGGACGATCTTGAGCATGACGCGCGGGTCGTAGGCGCTGGCGCCTACCTCATCGTTCTTGAACTGGGCATCGAGTGCGCTGAGATCGAGTTCGTGATCGACCAGGTAGTTCAGCGCGAAGGCAAAGCTGCCGGGGACGATCTGTTCAGACAAGATCACTGGCAGCAGCAGGCTGTGGCGGTCTTGGGGTTTGTAGCGGGCCATGTGGTGAGAGAAACAATTGCGATACATCACAAACGTTTGGGGCATCACAAGCGATGACCGAAATTTGCCTTTGGGGGAGGTTTTTTTACAGCCTCAACGTCAAAGCTGCCCGGCACGCAGCAAGCGCCGCGAAGCGGCAACCTGCTGCTGCGTGTCCGAGCCGAGCGAAATGTTAGCTTTCATTGCGCCGAATCTGTATGACGTGCCTTGGTTCGAAAACGACGCGCATTCCGGATGAAATGCTTTTCGTGCAGTAAGGATCATTGTCAAGAACACCCAAGTACTTCTTCGCACTAAGTCGCCTTTCGACGATGACCCACATACGCTCGACCTCCTCATACTCTCGCCCAAGATCGTCGCGAAGTCCAATACGAAACATCAGCTTCACTATACTGCCACCCCGCAGCAGGTACCTTAACCAAACCGGCGGCATGTAAAAAGTGCGAGGGTGCTCTTTATGGACCTTGGCACCATCGTCCAACTCCCAGCCGTCCTCAAACAAAGTCGCAAGCTTCATTTGTGAAAGCTAACGTAATGTCATTCGCAATACCTGCGAATGATTCTGGCCGCTGCGGATTAAACTGGACATCAAATCCTCCTGAGAGTGGCTTGCAGCCTCGGTTTCAGCGGTTTTGAGGGATTCCTATGCAGGTATAAAAATTCCGACAAACCACGCAGATCGTTTTCCGCCGATTCTAGGCGGCAAACCAACTCAACCCGAGGTTGAACGAGCGAACCGAATCACCGCTCGTGCTGAATGCGGCGCGTGGGCGCCGCGGTTTGTCCCGCACTTCTCAAGCGTCCGCTGCATCCGGGTGGCGTCGGCTGCGCTGCTTCTTGAGGCGGATGATGCAGTCCTCCAGCGTTTGGCCGATGATGGTCTGGTCGCGGATCATGGCGATCTTGGGCCGGTGGCGCGTTCACCCGCCAGCACCACTGCTGTTATTCGTCGGGCGACGGGTTGCCCAACACATGCAGATAGTCCGTTGCCGCCATGTGTGGATGGATCGTCACATCGCCGTAATACTGCTGGTCCACCAGCCCCACCACCCTCGAGCAGCCCCTTGACGATGCCGGTCTCGATGCCGTAGGACGCGAGCAACAGCATCTGTTTGCTGCGGTATTGCATCTCGCTCTTGACCAGGTCGGTCAGAAAGCGCGTCCAGCCTTCCTTGCGGGACTGGTCGGTCATGAAGGGCAACACATGCGGGTTGGTCTGGCTGACGATGTGGTGGTTGACGTTGTACAGCTCGCCCAGGCGTTTGGCCGGCAGGTCGCTTTTGCAGCGCGCCATCGACCCAGCGGATCGAGGCCATGTAGGGCCGCTCGTGCCCCAGCCGGTCCCCTTGGTCATCAGCTTGACCGGCGGAAACAGCCCCGGCACCGAGCACGAGGCCAGCACCGCGCCCACACCAGCAGGTGTGGCGGTGGTCAGGTAATTGAGCAGGCGCGCGTGCTGGTGCTTGGCCACGGGGGACACCGTGATGTTGATGATGCGCTTGGTGCGCTTGAAGGCTTCTTCAAACGTGTATTCACCCACGTTTTTTTGCGGAGATGGGTCTCTAGCTGGCGAATGTCCATCAGCGACTTCTGGCGAAGCATGTCGCGCGCGCCCGAGCGGCGCCACAGGTCCAGGTCCACGTCGTCGCCGCGAAACAGCGCGTCGAGCTCGCTGTCCTTCTTGGTGCCGACAAATGCCGCCACCACCGCGCCAGCGCTGGAGCCGGAGATCACCCGCGGCAGCAGCTTGTGTTCCTGCAGCGCCTTGATCACCCCGATGTGAAACATGCCGAGGTTGGCACCGCCGCTGAGCATCAGGGCCGAGCGGCCAAAGCTTTGACCGGTGTGCCTGAAGAACATCAGCTTCTGGGTGTAGGGCAGTTCGGCGATCTCGTTGTCGCACAGGTAGTTGAGCAGCGAGGTGACTTCGGTGATGTAGTCGTCAATCAGGGCCTTGGTGCCAACGTGGGTGTGTTTGTACAGCTCCGGGTTGGCCAGATTGCCCAGGTTGCGGTGCAGACCCTCGCGCAGGCTGAAAATCAGCTCGGGCCAGTCGTGGGTCTTGCGCCAAATTCTTCAGTTGATCAGGGCTGCTGGATTAGCTTGTACTGGTAGAACTTCGAGTTGGGGTTGTTCTTCCACTCGTCGAGGTGCTCCAGTTCATCGAGTCGGTCGCGCGCGCGCCAGCTTCCCGCGTAGTCAGTGGCCCGGTCCATCTCGCTATGCGTGTCCACGAGTCTTGCGTGATCTCATGGTTCAGTCCGCGGTTGGTGCCGCCAGTCTTCAAGTTCAAGCCGGGCACATTCTCAAAGTGGCGGTGTTGGCGGGTGACCAATATCAATTTTTCGGCCAGAGCGTGGGCGGCGATCAGCGTGTCCATGTCGCCAATGGGTCTGCCTTGTCGTTTGAGTGTGTCTTTGAGTGGGCCATAAATGTCAGCAGCTTCATTGCTCCACTCAACGCTTGGAAGTCGCAAAAAGAAACTGTCAATCAGGGGGCGGCGGCGGTCTTCGGGGGTCATGCCGACTTGCCCGTAGCGAAGTTCAGCGCGAGTTATGGCGGAAATGGCGATGGTGCGGTGCTTGAGGGCATCGTTAACGCGTTCCTCCAAAGCTGGCAATGAGCGGCGCAAGTAGTAGCTGACGATGTTGGTGTCCAGCAAGTAGCGCATCACGCTTCCCACTCTTCAAAGGGGTTAGGACGGGGCGCATCGTCGCGGGGCTGCAAAAACTCTTCGGTAGGTGGCATTGAGCGCAATTCGGCCAGGAATGCCTCCAGTTCATCTTTCTTGGGCTTGGGCTGAATGGTAAGGATGCCGTTTCTGGATTTACTGATCCAAACCTCTTCGGTATCAAGCCGAAATGCCTTGGGCAGGCGAATGGCTTGGCTGTTGCCCGTGGTGAAAATTTTGGCGGTGGCGATCATGGTGTATCTCCTTTAAGTAGATATGAAAACGTATCTACTTTATCCCAAGCAGCCAATCAGGTCAAAGTCCAGTCTGGCGCCAGGCAGTGCCTACGCCGTTGCTGAGTCGGCTCAGGCTTGAACCACGCCAGGCTGTCGTGCAGCTTGACGACATCGCCAATGATGGGTCAGCAGGGTGAGCGCAGGCCCTCGCGTGACCCGCTCGGGGATGTTGGACAGCGTGCCGGTCACCACTTTCTGGCTGGCAATGCTGCCGTCCTGCACCACGGCATCGGCCAGGTCTGGCGCGGCACCGTGCGCCATCAACTGGCGG
>JADKEH010000023.1 GCA_016718155.1 Candidatus Rhodoferax randersensis
AATGGCAAGTGTGCGGGCGCGCTGCACAGGCACTGGCGCAATACCGAACTTCAATACCTTGTTCATGGACTGATCTCCTTCAAAACGCGATCTACTTCAGCATAAAAATCACTGACCAACTGGTAAGCGGTGTCAAACTCGTACAAAACCCCCTCGTCCAGAGCGTGTCGATGGCGGTGGTCGTACGGAAACCTTTTGCCAGCATGCTTAAAACGCGAGCCGACCGGCTTCACGCCATGGGCATTATCAAAACCAATGAGCCGGGTGTTATCCGGCGCATGCAGTGTCAGGCTGTACCTGATGCCGTGCGGTCGTTCCGCCGTTACGGGCACACTCGCAACTTCCATCTTGACCCAGTAGCCCGCATCATTTTGGACTTCAATATTGCCATCCAAGCCAAGCAAATATTCCAAACCAGTGGCCGGTGAACTTTGTGAACCCATGACAAAGCATATCATTAAACGATAAGTGTTTCAATGATCAATGTGAGTGGAATATCCCTTTTCTGACCTCACTCACGCCTTTGATGCTTCAGGTATTTGGCGTTCCAAAGGCATCCCTCATTTGCCGTGCGCGCTTGGCTTGGTCGGTGTGAAGGTAGACCGAAGTGGTGGAAACCGATGCGTGGCGCAGGTTGTCCCGCACTGTGGTCAGCTCTGCACCGCGCGCCAAAGCATGTGTGGCGTGCGTATGTCGCATCCAGTGTGGACTTGCCCGGCGCAGCTTTTCGGCAGTCTTGGGCGACTCGGCCTCAATGGCATCGGCAGTGGTCACGAAAAATCGCTTTGTGACGTTCCACAGCCGGGTCGAAGTGATACTGTTCTGACCGCTCCCTGCCTGCAGGTCAGCAATGAGCGGGGTAGACGGCTTCCACATGGCTGGTGTGGTTGGCACACCGCGCTGCATCAGGTAGTGATCCAGCGCCACCCGGGCCAGCGGGGGCAAGGCCACTTTGCCAGCCTTGCTGCCCTTGCCGACCAGCTTGAGCCAAGGGTCTCCCTGGGGTCTCCTCGTTTTCAGTGCAATAAGTGACGGTACGCAAAGCTAGCACTGGCGCGGGGGTGGTCTGGGTAGACCGTTGATTTCATTGACTTTCCTGTTCGCTTTGTAAACGGGTATGGTGGCCTCCACTTTTGAGGTTCACGATGCAGGGTTGGGCACACAACGTTTTTGGGGATGCGTGGGCTCCCCCGCGATATCAGCGACTTCGAGATGAAGGCATTTTTCACCTTCGATGGTGCCGAGCGCGACGCAATCAATGCACGCCGAGGTGATTCCCACAAGCTTGGTCTGGCGCTCCATATTGGTTTCCTGCGCATGAGTGGGCGTTTGCTCGGTGCCTTTCGGGTAATTCCAGTAGCCTTGTGGCGCCACCTTGGCAACGAGCTTGGCATTGCAGCACCAGAAGTCGCCTCGCTGAGAGCCACGTATGAACGCGGGCGCACGCTATTCGATCACCAACAAGTAGCCTGCACGGTCCTTGGATTCCAGTGGATGAGCGAGCACCAGCGCCGCTCACTGGTACGTGAACTGCGCGACGAAGTGGCGCGCTGCGCCGACCGCGATCAGCTACTCGTGCGGGCGCGTCAATGGCTGTACAAGAACAAGCTGGTGATCGTGCACGAGCGGGCAATTCGGACACTGATTGCGGCGGCACTTGCCCAGCTTGAAGTTGAAACAGGCACCGCCATCGCCGCCAGCGTTGATCCAGCAACACTTGATCGCTGGCGAGCCTCAGTTTCAGAGCTGCGCCCAGATGGACAAACCCAGCAGAGTTGGCTATGGGCTGCATCGGCGAAACACTCAACCCGCCAAATCAGCGAGGTACTGGAGCGCATCGACCTGCTTTACACGCTGGACGTTCATAAGCACCTGGCAGACATCCCCGATCTCATCTTGCGCCGCTACGCGCGCCGACTTCTCCCAGGCCGCCCTCAGCCGGAGCCAAGATCAAAGAGCCAGCGCGCACCGTGGAGGTCGCATGCTTTCTTCGGTATTGCCTGTTCACCACCACAGACCAGTTGATCCTTATGGTGCAGCGCCGGATCGCCGATCTGTGGCGTCAGGCTGCCGCCGATGTCCCGCTACCGTCAATTGGGCCGCAATGTACAAAACGCTGCTCGGCGAACTTGTTGCCTTGAGCGCGCAAGGTGCGGTGCCAGATGCTGAGTTGCGTGCCCGTCTTGAAGCCTTGATCCCGAAACCCAGAAACGCAAACCACCGAGCAGGGCCTCCCTGGTCCGCGAGGGATTGATTGATGGAATTCGCCCCGTGCGGTCGTTGCTCGTCGCCATTGCAAAGCTGCCCTGGCAGGCCACCGGCGAGCATCCTGCCATCGAGTACCTTGCCAAGCTGCAAGCTTTATATCTCAAAGGATCCAGAAAGCTGCCAGTTGAAGTGGTGGCACCAAGTCTGGGAATGATCTGGCAGGTTTTCGATCTCCAGCCCAGACCGGGAACGGGCGTTTCAGGCGTTGGAGGTGGCCACCCTGTTTGCCCTGCGCCGCGCGGTGCGCAATGGCTCGGTCTGGATTGAGCACAGCCTGAGCTTTCGGGGTCGTGCGCGCTTGTTCTTCACGGACGAGCGTTGGCAGGCAGAGTCCAAGAAACACTATGCCCGTCTATCGTTACCCAGCAAGGCTGCCACTTTCTTGAAGCCTTTGCTGGCCAGAGTAACTGCCGGTGTCGATGCGGTGGCCGCTGCAGCCCGCAGTGGCGTACTGCGCGTGGATGATGAACTCCATTTGTCGCCATTGCCCGCAGAGGACGAAGACCCAGTGACCAAGCTGCGCGCGGCTTTGGATCACCGCATCGGTGAGGTTCAATTGCCGGAAGTGATTCTGGCCGTTGACGCCAGGTGCGCTTTAGCTGGATCATGCTCGGACGTGAGCCGCGCTCTACCGACGAGCTGCTGATGGTCTATGCCGGCATCATGGCCCACGGCACCAGTCTGACTGCGGTCGAATGCGCGCGCATGATTCCGGGCAATTGTCTGCCACCAGCATTCGCCAGGCCATGCGCTGGGCGCGGGACGAACGGCGTCTGAGCCGGGCCTGCCAGGCTGTGCTGGAATTCATGCAGCGACACCCGATTGCCGCCACCGGGGGCGGTCCGATTTGGCATCTTCTGACCATGATGAGCATGGAGACCACCAAACGGGTGTGGCAAGCCCGGCTTGATCCTCGGCGCAAACACACCTTCCATTGGAATCTACTCCCATGTAAAAGACCGGTGGGGCATCTTCCATGCGCAGCCCTTTGTGCTCAATGAGCGCCAGGCGGGCGTGGCCATTGAAGGTGTCATCCGCCAAGAAAGCTGGAGACCAGCCAGCTTGCTGTGGATACCCATGGCTACACCGACTTTGCCATGTCACATGCCCGTTTGCTTGGTTTTGATCTTTGCCCGCGGTTGAAGGAACTCAAACAGCGCCACCTCTTTGTGCCACGCGGCACCAAAGTGCCCGCAGAAATCGCTGCGGTGTGCGAAGCCAATGTCGACGTCGCTTTGATCGAAAGCATTGGGATAGTCTGGTGCACCTGGCAGCCTCGGTCATGAGCGGACATGCCAGTGCGGTGGCAGCTCTTGCGCGGTTCGGTTCTGCCGCCCAGGGCGATCCAATCTATGAGGCTGGCGTGCAATTGGGGCGGTTGCTGCGTACGGCGTTTTTGGCTGACTACTTTGTCAAGGACGCTTTCAGGAACGAGTTGCGCCGGGTGCTCAATCGGGGCGAGGCTGTTAACGCCCTCAAGCGCGCCATTTATACCGGCCGGATCAGCCCGGCGCAGGCCAAACGTGTCGATGAAATGCAGGCTGTGGCCGATGCGTTGAGCCTGATGGCCAACATCGTGATGGCGTGGAATACCTCACAGATGCAGGCGGTCCTGGATCGCTGGTCGAACCGCCGCCAGGTCATTCCACCGGAACTGATCGGGAAGATTGCGCCCACCAGGCTGGAGAGCATCAACTTGCGGGGTGTGTTTCGCTTCCGGTTGACCGCTATGCTGACCAAATCCTGCCTTCGCGGCCAAATGCATCGATAACTGGCACCAATGGATGAAACCGACCACGGTTTTGACGCCACGAATCGCAGATTTGAAAGTGAACAGGAAAGTCAATGAAATCAACGATCTACCAACACCACCTCCGCGCCAGTGCTAGCTTTTCGTACCGTCACTTATTGCACTGAAAACGAGGAGACCCCTACTTGAGCGCGCTCGAGTCTTTCAGCCGACCGGCGCGCGCGCTGTGGAGCGTGACGCACATCAGTGACAGCGAATTCGTTTTCGACTTCAAGTCTTCTCCGCTGGTCTATGCCCACTGGGCCGGCCAGCAAGCCGCCGCGTTCGTGACCGCCTGTGCAGGCGAAGCGCTTGAGCAATCACTGATCGACGAGGCCGTCTACCTACAGGGCTACGACCAGGCATTCAAGGTGATCGACAAAGCCTACGATCTGCCGAACAAGACCATCAACCTGCTGATCCAGTGGATTCACCAGAACAATTACCAAATTGTCGGTTCACCTTAAGTCTGTCAGTTTTGAACCTTAACTTGTCAGTAACTGCGCCTTTAGTCTGTCAGTAGCACACTGGGCATTCAATTTCGGCGTCAAACCACGCTCAAAAACACCGCCAAGGATCGGCTGACGGCCAGCATTTCTTCTTCGCCCAAGTGGCCAAAGACATCTCCGATCCGCTCCCGCGGAACCGACTGTGCCTTGTCCACCATCACATCCGATATTTTTTGCAATCCATTGGCTGGCGTTGGCTCGACACGAATCCGAAACAGCGGCGTCTCACGTAGCTCGCTCGTCACCGGCAAAATCGTGACGGATGGGTGTTCATTGAAAAGGTCCGACTGAACAATGAGCGCTGGCCTTGGTTTTCCATAGTCACCCTGCAGCGCGATGGTTACCAGATCTCCCCGCCTCATTTCCACCCTTGGGTGTCAGCAACTGTGCCCAACCAGTCCAGGGTCTGGGCTTCATGCGCATCGTTCTTCAGCAAGCGTGACTGCCGCTGACATTCAAGCGCGAATGTTTCACGCCGGGTGTCGGGCACCCAGATCTGCACCGGGCGCATGCCCGCAGCGCGCAGCCCGTCACGGTGCTTTTGAACCCGTTCCGATATTGATGTTCCCATGACCTGAGCCCTCTGTTAAGCGTTACATGCAACATTCTAGACGGGTGTTACATGAAACGCAAGCCCTGTTACATCTCAATCTCGACGTCGGCAGGTCGCCGTTTGTACGTGCCCGAGGCGGCCGCCTGGTCGATCAGGTCGGCGGTGATGCATTCCACCTTCTGACGGATGGCCAATTCCGCGGCCTGCGAGAGTAGTGTTGTAACCTTGCCGGTTAGCCCACCACTTGCGCTGATGAGCTTGTGAATGATGGCCTTGTCGCCAAACGCTGATGGCTTTTCCAGCGGCAAGAGGCGACCAAAGCTGGCAACGAATGCCCGAAACTCCGGACTTTCTCGCCACTTGGGTAATGCGAACGGCTCAAACCTGGACGCTATCTGTGGATCCGTCTGCATGGCAATCAGCGCGTCACTCGTGCCTAACGCCACGATGGACATGCGCAGCTCATTGCTGATGAATTTCAACTGGTTCAGCAGTTGGCGCTGCTCACGTCCGGAGCCGGCCAGCAGGTGATGAACTTCATCTATGATCATGACCTTGGGTGGTTGCCGGTGCAGCAACCGCAGACCCAGCAACTCCATATCGGTGCCGCGGCGATTGATGGGAGCCTGCACACCCAAGCCTTCAATAATCTGCGCATAGAGCTTGTTGTCACTGGGGTTTGCCGGCATTTGAAGATGCACTGTTTTGCGCAGCTCCACCTCATTGAATTCATTGCAGATGTTGGGGTTGTCCCGAATGAACTTCTCGACAATCATGGTTTTGCCGATGTTGCTGTCCCCGTACAGCAGCATGCAGGGCATGCGCCCGCTTGGCGGATGGGTAAGCAAATGGTCCAGGCGCGCCAAGGCTTCGTTTCCGCGCGCATAGCCGACCCACTTAGGGGCATACAACCTGGTCACACGCTCCTCGATGGAACCCTCCAGATAGGACCAAACGCCCACGTGCAGATGCTCAAGACCATTTGCCATAGCTTTGCTACTCCCAGACCTCAGCGTCGTAGGGTACAACGGGTTTGGAATAGTCGATAGTTCCCGGCGCATTCCACACCTGGTCTAAAGTCGCCGACTGCGCATTCCTCTGGCGCTGTGCGAAACGCCGCGCAGATTTTGTTTTAGCACTGGCCTTCTCTATCAACTCTTTCTGCGCAAGAACCGCCTGGAATATCACGCGTTCCGACAGCGAAGTCTTGCCCTGTTCTTTGAGTGTCTGGATCGCCGCACGATGCTCCCATAGCGTGATGGGGGGCAGTGACAGGTCGGCATAACGAATGGGGTGGTAGTTGTTGTCTGGACCCATCACCCAAACCCTGGACAAGTTGCGGGGATCAAATCGAACAAGAATCGGCACGCCCGGCTTGACCAATACCGGCAGAACGTTGTCCCAGTAACGGATGTGAAACATGTGCAGGCCATCCCTGCGCAGCCTTCTCTCCTCGAAGGGAAGGAAGCTCACTGTGAATTGCTCCGGCTGCTCTGGTAGGGAGCGCACGATGGGGTCCTGCCCATGCACCCCCAGCTCCCAGGCCGCCAAAGGGGATTTTCGGATCCCCTTGTGGATGCGCCGATGGTATTGCTCGCAGATCTCCAGTGCCAGCCATTGCTCCAGCTCCGCCATAGTGAGACGAGCCTGTGCTTCCGCCGGATACTGCCCTTTGTCTTGTGGGTTCGAACCCGTAGATCCTGGCAGGAGGTGCACGCGACCCATGATGGTTCCAATCAAACGCTCGATGTGCCCCCCGTAGTGCGGATTGGCAATGGGCCGAAGAATGAGTTTGATCCCATGTTCATCACAACCGCGCCGAAGTGCGGCGGCCGTAAAATCAGCACCGTTATCCGCATGTACCGCCTTGGGCAGACCCCATACCGGCCAGACACAGTTGAGTTCCCTTTGCCTGAGCCACTGCTCTTTGGGCAGAACCGCCTGTGCAATGCACAGCGCCACGGACGTTGATGACGGTGCTTCGAGTGAAACATAAAAACCCACGATGACACGCGTGGCCACATCCACCGCCAGAGTAAGCCACGGGCGCCCGATGGGCAGGCGGTTTTCTTCGTCAACCACAATCACATCGGCCAGGGTGTGATCGATTTGTACGACATCCAGTGGCTTGACTACCTTGTAGGTGCCCGGTACAAAATCAACCAGTGCAGCGGCCTCGCCGGGCTCCAGCCGGGCTTTGGCAACCACTGATTTATCCAACGCGCTAAGGCGCGCCAGTATGGGTTTGCGCGATGGCGCCTTGAGACCCATTGCTTCACAGCGAAGGCCCACCATGCGAGCGACCTCTTCCTTCTTGGCTCTGGGCTTGCTCAAGTAGACGTCATTGATGACCGACTCAATGACCTCTTCTACTTTGGCGTCAATGCGTTTGGTGCCTTTTGGCGGGCCCATTGGGTTGGGTAGCAAGGACGATGTTTGGGGCAATTGCCGATATGCGGCCAACCATCGAAAGACCGTACGCACGGAGACCCCTAGATTCGCAGCAGCGTCGGCCACTTGGCGGCTGAGGTTACCTTGCTCTGAAATTGTCCGCAGTACCGCCTCGCGCTGACGCGCTGTTTCCCAATCATTGTCGACAGCCACATCAATTCTCTGTGCAGCTCCAGCCTGTCCATGCCTGGCCCGAGGAGCTGCCTTCAACAAGGAAGGATCACAGTTAAACGTGCTGCCATTGGCCAGATCGCGCGCTTCAATACTGCCGTCAACATTCAGGCCAAGTATTTGCACCAGCCGATCGCTGGCGACCGCCACACTGCCGGGTAAAACGAGGAAACGTGCCATGACCTATAGGAGGAAGCTGGTTTTGCAGATACTGACACACTTAAGGTAGCAAATGCAAGTTACTGACAAGTTAAGGGGTCAGTTTGGGGCTCAAGCCGTTGAGGGCCACATGGGTCTTATTAGCAGTTACTTTCACTTAAGCGCATAGAAAACGGAATTCATGCCGCCGAGTTACTGACAAGTTAAGGTGCAAAACTGACAGACTTAAGGCGAACCGACAGAAGACGTCACCATGGCCATCAAGAATGCCCTGGCTCGTTGGAGCCGCAAAGACCTGGCCTTCAGTGACCAGGCCTACTTCGAGGACGCGGCCTTGCCCAGCGGCTACCACGAACGTTATGTCGGTTTGTGCTGGAACGAAACCAGCGTGGACGGGGCCTTGGCCGAGACATGTGAGAGCGTCAGGGCCAAATTGCACGACGTGGTCGGCTCAACGCTGCTCGATCCCCGAGTGGGCTTCGCCCAGCGTCGAAGCAAAGATGACCGGCCGTTCATCGAGTCGTTTTTCAGGAGCTTGGCATCACGCGGCTTGCAACGCCTGTCCAACACCACGGGCACGAAGACCCAGGACAAGCAAGGACGCGACCACCTGCCAAGGTCGCCGTGATCAGTGAGTTTCAGCTGGAATATGCCGCCGAATTGCTGGACTCACTGATTGCCAACCCTAACGCCACCCCGCACACCAGCCTGGGCTACCGCTCGCCGCTGCAAATGCTTTGGACTTTTATGCCGCCTCGGGGCGACTGCCAACGCGTTATGCAGACCCCAACTCGGTTCAAGGCCTGCTGAGTGTGCGCAGGCTTTGCGTGGTGCGCGGTGGTTACCAGAAGGGCCGACGGCCGTACGTGAATTTCGCCGGTGCCAGCTACTCCAATGCTGAGCTGGCCCAGCGCCACGACCTGGTGGGCCAGCCGATCTGGGTGATCAATCACCTCGAAGACGACTCGCGCGTCGCGCTGGCCACGACCCAAGAGGGAACTCGACTGGGCGTTTTACGCGCGCATCCGCCCTGGCACCGAACCCCGCACAGTCTGTCGATCCGCAGCGCCATCAATGCCATGGTGCGAAACCGTCGCTTCTCCCTGGCCCACGGCGGCGATGCCGTGACGGTATTCATGGAGTTTGAGGAGTCCAACGCCAAAGGCAAAATGCCGATTCACCCCAGCTACCTGGAGCTCAAACGCCTGTTGCTTGACCATGCGGAATTCAGATCCGGCGACAGCGTTGGCGCAAGCCAAGGCCCGCCTGAGCCGTGCCGCCTTTGCCAAGGACGACGGCCCTCAGGAAGTCCCAGGGCAGGCCATTCCGACCGCATTTGCCCTTGCGCCGGTTATCAAAAAGCAGGTTCAGCGGGCCACGGCGGTATTGCCACCGCAGCGCAAAGCCGCCAATTAAACAGGGTTCCCACCATGCGCAGCAACTTGCCGCCCACCTGGATCCCAAGCACCCAGTCTTGTTGCAGGAATATGCTGTCTTCACCCCGCCGGTGCACGCCATGGCGCAGACCCTGGGTGACTGGATTGACCAGCGCCAGCCCGGCAGCTACGTCCATGGGCCCTCGCGTTTTGGCAATCCCGGGGCGTCAAATGGCATATCAAGGCGATTTTGGAAGATCGGTTCGCCAAGCGTATTCCCCTGCACATCTGGACGCGTCCGCCCGACAGCCATGTCAGCGAAAGCGAGTTTTGGGTCTCGCTGGGCATTGCCGTGGGCATGCGTTATGCCAGAACCCGTGCCACGCGCGGCGACCGGCGGCGCCAATTGACCGAGTTCCTGATCGCGTCGGCCGCGGCCTGCGGTAGCAATTTCGTGACCTTGCTCATTGATGAGGCACAAGCCCTGACATTTCGGGAGTGGAACTGGCTGCTTGGGCTGCAAAACGCCTTGGACTGGGACGGCTACCGGCTGAGCGTGTTTTCCATCGCCTCCCATCAGATGGACTACACCTATGAGCTGCTGGGCAAGGCCGACCACGCCCATGTCGCAGCCCGCTTCATGGTGGCGCACTGGCCATTTCCAGGCATCACCAGCGCCGAGGAAATTGAGTTTGTCCTCCAAGGATATGACGAAGCCTCCGAGTGGCCAGCCGACAGCGGAAGCTCCTACCTGGCGCATTTTGTGCCCCAAGCCTATGCCCATGGTGCGCGTTTGGCCCCCTGCGCCACCGTCCTCTGGCGCGCGTTGGAGGCGCTGCTGCCAACCCACTACAAAGGGGGATGCCGAATTTCCCATGCGGCACATTGCCTGGGCCATCGAAGAAATTCTGGTCTGCGCCGCGCGCGGCAACGCCTGGGAAGATGCGACGTCCGAATCGCACTGGATTGACGCGTTGGCGCAGACCCAATTCACCGACCACATGCGGCTCATTTCAGCCGCCTTGCCGCGCAAAAGAGCGCCGGGCCTGTCCACGGCCTGACACCGCCCGACACAGCAACTCTGCATGCTCCCCGATCCAGAGGCGGTATTGGGCCGCCACAGCAAGACGTCCCGGGTGGCGTGGCATCCGGGAACGATACTCGCCTTATTCGTCGCTCTGGATCACGGTCCTTCGGTTTCTCATGCTGAACCAGCCCACGCCGTACGCCTTTGCCCAGGATTTTCTGGTACGCGAATGGTCGTGCCAAGATCTTGCTCGACGCCGGGGGGGCCGGCAGCGTGAACTGCCCGTCCGTCTGGCGCGGTTCGCCCAGGTGCTGCGCGAGCGCGGGGCGGTCTTTCGGCACGCCCACCTAGGGCAATTTCCTACGGCAGCGCGCGCGCTGTTGGGTGACTTTGTCGTCTGTCGTGCATGCCTGCGCGAGGGCTTCCATTCCCTGCTGTTTTCGGTCAAAGGTTTGACCCACTGTCCAGTGCACGGACTCGCCCTCGGGCGGCAAGTGTGCTGCGAGACGCTCGCCAACACCCTGATGGTCGGGGATCCGCGCCGGCCCTACGGCCCGGTGTATTTGCTGGCGAAGCATGGCTGGATTTACCCAACGCCCGGTTTCCGGTCAAACATCCGAACGGGACGCACTATTGGGGAATTGGCCGCCTGGATTCATCGGGTGAGTGTAGGCCAGCCAAGCCCATCGCAAAGACCGAAGGGTCCCAGCGTTGCTGGCCCGGCTCCGCCGTATGCCCGGATCAAAGCCGCCATGAGCGCAGCCGATTGCGCCCCCGGCTGGTGCTCGCGCCGGACTACTCGCCGCAGGAGGGCGCAGCTCTGGTCACCTTGACGTATGGCGCGATCAAGGTGCCGGTCGGTGACCTGCACCACAACCCCGTGCCATGGCTTGGCCGACATGCGTTCAGTCCCTACGCCTTCCAACACACACTTTTCTGCGATTTCAAGGCGATCAACCGCTACTTGCGGCACCACACCCTGGGCGCGCAGCGGCGCTGGATCGCCCGCTTCGTCCGGGCCAGAGACATCCAGGCCATCGAAGACCTGCTCAGCGCCGGTGGGGAGTCGGCTCGGCGGGCCTGGACGGTGCTGCTATGGTGGCAGTCCTGCGTCCGGGACCTCAATCTCCAGAACTGGTTCACCTCACGACCATGTCGCCTGGCCGGGGTGTGTGAGGTGCCCGCATCGGATACTGGCAACGCAGCCTTGCCCTGGCAGGGCAGGCCAATTCACCAGCGATCGCGCTGATTGGCATGGGCATAGCCGAGGCACGACAGATGCCCCAGTGGAGCCTGGGCGTCACCCGTGAAGCTCGCCTCGTGCTGTGCGCTGACCGCACCATGGGTCCCGGCTGGCAGGCCGGCTGTCGGCGCGGTCGGGAGGAACGCAGAAGACGCCATGACGAGGCCTTTCAAAGCCGGATCGCGCGCGTGCGGGCGGTGTGCCAGCAGCCTTGCCTCTGGTACCACGGCGACGCCTTGGAATGGACCAGCGGCCCCGGGCCGGAGCCGGTGGCTCCCAGCGACTGCAAGAAGCACCGATTGTTGCCCGCCTGTCTGAAGCTTTGGTTTGTGGTGGTCCCAGGGACCATGGCACAAAAGTCGAAGTCGATGCCCTTTGTCGGTCGTTGTCTGGGTTTGCCACTGGCGGCGACCGGCCCGACAGCCGCGAAAGGCCGTGGCCCATTTGAAGTCTGCCGTGCGCCAGTATGTGGCAGTTCATCAAACCAACTGATCGCGGCCTGGCGGCCCGGACAACAAGAACAGCCAGTTCGGTGGATTCCTTCGTACATGCAGGTAGTTTTTAAGCCAAAGATAGGTAGTCTTTTAAGCCAATGGACGATGGACGGAAATCAAAACTGGTTATCGATCCATAGACCTAAGATTAGTCTCATTATCTAGGTTAAAATTCCACGAATCAAAACCCTGATTTTGCAGCCTTGCCTGAATCCCCAAGCCCGTCAGCACTTACGCCACGTCGCACAATGCCGCGACGCGCTTCGTCAGGTCGCTCGGGGCGCACCACTTTGCCCACCTGCGGGCCGTGGCCGAGGGTCTGGACATCACCGACAGCGCACGGCGCTACCTGGGCATTGGCCACGGCCATGAGGCCCGAACCGCCCACCTGCAGACGGTGGCGTCCGTGCGCGCCATTGCGCTGACGGCGCGGGAAGAGCCCTAGCGCCTGATTGGTTTGACCATTGCCTCGCGGCTGGACTCCAGCCAACCGTCGCTGGAAGACTTCATTGCCGAGCAGGACCTGGACGGCTGGAGCAAGGTCCGATGTGGCCGAGATGTACGCCGAGGCCTACCCGACGGACTCCAGATCCCAGCGACGCCAGCGCCTGCGTGAACGCCAGCTGGCGCTGATCCGGACCATCCAGAACCTGGCGGCCGAGCAGCCACTGGCCACCGACATGGTGTCGGGCTGGTTTGACGACATCACTTCAAGGAAGCTGATCTCGGCCGGCATGCTGACCCTGGGCGATCTGAACCGCAAAATCGCCACCGGGGGCCGCTGGTTCAGCGCCCTGCCGCCATTGGCCAGACAGGCCCAGCGCATCGCCGCCCACCCTGGCCACCCTCCTCACGCGGGAAACCCGGGTCGAGAAACCGGTGTTTGCGCTGGCCACCACCCGTCGCTGTTTGGCGCCAGCCCGTCACCTGCGCCGGCCGGAACCGCCAAGCCCCTGGGCAGCACGCCGCCCTGCCTGCGGGCCTGTTGACCACCCTGTCAGACCAACTGTCCGGTTCTTACTCCCCCTGCCCTGCCCCCTCGCCTGCTGGCCGCCCGCAATGATGCGGAAGCCCTGGAAGCCTGGATCAAGGCCGGGCCCGCTCCACTTCACCGCCACCCGCCTACCGGCGCGAGGCCACCCGACTGCTGCTGTGGCTGCAGTACGAGCGTTCAGCAAGACCCTGGCCCCAGATGGACGTCGGGGATTGTGGCGACTTCATGGCCTTCCTGCCAAAACCTGCCGGCCAAGTGGATATCCCGCACCGGGCCGACCAGGTCACCGGGCTGGGCACCGTTTCAGGGCCCGCCAGGCCACACCAGCCACAAACAGGCCGGTGATCATCGTCGCGGCCCTGTTCACCTTCCTTCAAAACGCCCAGTACTTGAATGCCAATCCCTGGCCCCTCATCAATCAGAAAACGGGCGACGACCGCAACCGTAGCCTGCTGGACTCCAAGGCCTTGAGTGAGTCAGCCATGGGCCAGGTGCTGGCGTTCGTGGAGAAACAACCGCCCTCCCCGGCTCGGGCCCGATTCCGCTTCATTGTGATGTTCCTGGAGGCCGTAGGCTTGCGCTCTGCCGAACTGCTGGGCGCCAAACTGGGGGACTTCACCCTGGAGCCAGAAGGCTGGGTGATGCAGGTTTTTGGTAAAGTGCCCCGGACCGGCTGGTGACGATCCCTGGTCAAGCGTTTGAGGCGCTACAGGACTACCTGGAGATTCGAGGTTTGGGGGGCATTGGGACCGCGCCACCCGGGCGCCTTGCTGGCCTGTACGCGGGATCCCATGGAGCCGATTGGGTATCAAGCCCTGAGCATGGCGAAGGGCTGGCTGAACAAGGCGGTGTCCGCCTCCGCCCTGCCCTC
>JADKEH010000024.1 GCA_016718155.1 Candidatus Rhodoferax randersensis
GAGCCCGCCGCACCCGCTGCGGCTCCTGCAGCCCCGGCGGCAGCCCCAGCCCCTGCAGCAGCACCCGCCGCCGCGCCGGTCGCCGAGAACACCGCTGGCAAGTCGGTCTTCGGCAAGACCTGCGCCCTGTGTCACGCCGCAGGTGTGGCCGGCGCGCCCAAGCCCGGTGACAAGGCCGACTGGGCGCCGCGTATTGCACAGGGCAATGATCTGCTGCACAAGCACGCGATCGAAGGCTTTACCGGCGCCAAGGGTCAGATGCCCGCCAAGGGCGGTGCTGCCAACCTGACCGACGACGAAGTCAAGGCGGCCGTCGCCTACATGGTTGACCAGTCGCGCTAAGCGAACGCAGTGGGTAGCATGGCAAGACAAACCCTCAGTACTGCGCAACTCGGTCGGCGCCGACTGAGTTTGGGCTTGCCATGGATGGTTTTCGGTTTGGTGGTGCCACCGGTGCACGCCGGTACGGGCGTGCATCAGACCTCGCGTGCGCTGATGGGCACGCGTGTCGACCTGACGCTGCAGGGTCCCGACGAGGCAGTTCTAAACCAGGCTGGTGATGCCGCGTATGCCGAGATGACGCGCCTGGCCGACATGATGAGCCGCTACCGCAGCACCAGTGTGCTCAATGCCATCAACCTGTCCGCGGGTTTGCAGGCAGTCAGCGTGCCACCCGAGTTGATGCAGGTGCTTCAAATGGCCCGGGCCGCTGCGTTGTCCAGTGCCGGCGGCTTTGACGCCACGGTCGGTTCCCTGAGAAACTGGAACTTCGATCCCTCCCAACCGTCCATTGCGACCGCCGCGCAGGTGGCCGCGCAAATCAAGTTGGTCGATTTCCGTGCCTTGGTGCTGAACGAGCGCGCCGGCACGGCCTACCTCACGCAGCGTGGCATGCGCCTGGATCTGGGCGGCATTGCCAAGCTGCCTATTTTGCAGGCGGGCATGCGGCAACTG
Organism: Candidatus Rhodoferax randersensis; assembly: GCA_016718155.1. Classification (GTDB taxonomy): domain Bacteria; phylum Pseudomonadota; class Gammaproteobacteria; order Burkholderiales; family Burkholderiaceae_C; genus Rhodoferax_D; species Rhodoferax_D randersensis. Next base: position 955 of record JADKEH010000024.1, read on the forward strand.
CAGCACCATGGTGTGGCCAACGCCATGATCAATGGCGGCGGCGATGTGCTGGTGATTGGGCAGCTTGACGGTCGCGCGTGGCGCGTCGGTCTGCGCGACCCGCGTCAGCCCGAGCGCTTGCTCGGATCGGTGTCGCTGCAGCGTGGTTTTGTGGCTGCCTCAGGCGACTACGAACGCTTTGTGATGCACCAGGGCAAACGCTTGCACCACGTGCTGGACCCCAAGACGGGCTACCCGACACAGGGCCCGCATGGCGTGGCCCTGGTTGGCGAGCAGTTGGACACCATCAATGGTCTGGGTGCCGCCATCATGGTCGCGGGCGCCCAAGCCGGGCGCGAACGCCTGGCGCGCACCGCTGGCGTGGATGCCTTGATTGTGGATGCCGACAACAGCCTGTGGCTGTCGCCCGGCATGGCGCAGCGCCTGCAGCGCGTGGCCGTCTGATCCGCCGCCCCGGAGTGGTCCCCGGGCAGCGCTGGTTTGCTGCGTGTGACTGCGGTCTGTCCCGCAAGAAACCTCCCTGATCAGGTGAGCGCAGAGCTGGTTCGTTGCGAGGCCCCCGAATCCGGGCTGATACCGCACACGGACCTTGAACCAGCATCGTCATCGCGAGGCCGCAGGCCGTGGCGATCCATGTATTCTGGGGTCCTGGATTGCTTCACTTTGTTCGCAATGACGATCGGTTCATGGAAAGTGACTGCGGTCTGTCCCGCAGAAACATCCCTGATCAGTTGAGGACAGAGCTTGCCCGCTGCGCGTGGCTGCGGTCTGTCCCGCAAAGCCTCAGAAGGGCTCTGTGCGTTGCGTCAGCCATGCCAGCGCAGGGCCAGCCACCAGTGGCGCCAAGCGCGCGCGCACGGTGGCGTGGTACTGGTTGAGCCACTCGATCTCGTCGGCGCGCAGCAATGTTCTGTCGATGCAACGCGTGTCGATCGGGCACAGCGTCAGTGTTTCAAACGCCAGGAAGTCACCGAAGGGCTCGTCCGTTGGCGCGCTCACATTGAGCACCAGATTCTCAATGCGCACGCCCCATTTTCCGGCCCGGTACAGGCCGGGTTCGATCGAGGTGATCATGCCGGGTTGCATCGCCATGTTGGCGTCGGGGATGGCCTTGGAAATGCTTTGCGGTCCCTCGTGCACCGCCAGGAAATAGCCGACGCCGTGGCCGGTGCCGTGGCCGTAGTCCATACCCTGCTCCCACAAGGGCTGGCGTGCAATCGCATCGAGCATGGGCGACAGCGTGCCCAGCGGAAAACGCGTGCGCGACAAGGCCAGCGTGCCCTTGAGGACCAGCGTGTAGTCGCGCTTCTGGGCCGGGCTGGGCGTGCCAATCGGCCAGACGCGGGTGATGTCGGTGGTGCCGCCCAGGTATTGGCCGCCCGAATCGATCAGCAGCAGGCCATCACCCTCGATCACCGCATGGCTCTCGGGCGTGGCGCGGTAGTGCGGCATGGCACCGTTGGCATTGAAGCCGGCGATGGTATTGAAGCTCAAACCCACGAAACCGGGTCGCCGGGCGCGCGCGGCCGAGAGTTGTTCGTCAACGGTCAGCTCGGTGATGCGTTCGTGGCCCAGCGCGGCCTCGAACCAGGCATAGAACTCGCACATCGCGGCGCCGTCTTGCGCCATCGCCTCGCGCACATGCACGGCCTCGGCGGCGCTCTTGCGACTCTTTTGCAGCACGCTCGGATTGATCGCCTCGATCACCTTCACGGTTGCCGGCACGCTGTCACGCAGGCCCAGCGTCACGCGCTTGGGGTCGAGCAGCAAGACCGCGCCTGCATCGAGTGCCGCCAGCGCCTCGCTGGCCTGGGTGTAGGGCCGGACCCGCACGCCATCGGCCTGCAGGCGCGCTGCCAGTTCGGTGGGCACCTTGCCCTCGGCCACGAACAGGGAGGTCTGGTCGGCGGTGATCAAGGCATGGGCCAGAAACACCGGGTTGTAGGGAACATCGGCACCGCGCAGGTTGAACAGCCAGGCGATGTCGTCCACCGTCGAGACGAAGTGGTGCGTGGCACCTTGCTCAGCCATGGCGGCGCGTAGCCGCGCCAGCTTGTCCTGCCGTGTGGCGCAGGCGTGGGGGGCCTGGTGCTCGTACACCGGCTGATCTGGCAGGCCTGCGCGATCCGGCCAGATGCGTGCTAGCACATCGATGTCGGTGCGCAGCGTGGCGCCGACCTTGCTCAGGGTCTGGCGCAACAGTTGCGCGGCGGCCAGGCTCAGCACCATGCCATCCACGCCCACGCTCTGCCCGCTGGCAACGCGCTGCGCCAGCCAGTCGACATGGTGCGTGGAGGCGCCGGAGTCGATCTTGACCAGTTCAATGCCGCTGCCGGCAAGTTCCGTCTCGGCCTGTGTCCAGTAGCGGCTGTCGGCAAACAGAGCAGCCTTGGTGCGGGTCACGGCCAGCGTGCCCATGGAGCCGGTGAAACCCGATAGCCACTGCCGACCTTGCCAGCGCTCGGGCAAGTATTCCGACAGATGCGGGTCACTCGACGGCACCAGGCAGGCAGCCAGACCGAGTTCGGTCAGAGTGGCCTGGGCGCTGGAGATTCGTTGGGCAAAGACAGAGGCGGCGGCGGTCATCGCGATTCCTGATACTTTGCGGGACAGACCTTTAGCTCTGTCCTCAACTGATTGTTGGATGTTGGATGTCGGAAGCTTGGCAGCGCCAGGATGCGGCGCGAAGCGGCGATTGTAGGCGCGCCCTTGGGTTCCTGCCGGGGCGGCCGACGCGGTTCAGCGGGGTTGGCTGTGGTTGAGCGTGTCGGTCGGCAGGCGGGCGATCTCGACCAGCAGTTCGGCCAGGCCGCGCGCGCTGGCGGCCACCACAACACGGCCCTTTTCGGCCGTGGCCGCAGCGGCGTTGCCGACCGCGCCGGCCGGGTTGTAGTCCTGCATCTGCCAGCCCAGCTTGGCACTCTTGCCATTGCCCAGAATCGGGAAAGCCTGCGCCCTGGTCTGCGAGCTGGAGGGGAAATTGGCGGCCCGCGTCATGTCAACCAGATCGGGCTTGAGCGCCAGCATCATGGAGGTTTCGATGTCGCCGGCATGGATGCCAAAGCGGTGCTCCTCAGCGCTGAAAAGCTGGTTGGCGTCCACGCCCTGCTCGTCGGTCAAGGGCAGGTTGAACCAGTTCACGCCATAGACCAGCATACCGAGGCGCGCGCGCAGGTCACGCGCCACGATGTCGAGCACACTGACTTGCCCGCCATGGGCGTTGAACAGCACCAGCTTCTTGATGCCCGCCGCGGCGACCGACTCACCGATGTCGGTCCACAAACGGATGATGGTCTCGGCCTTGAGGGTGAGGGTGCCGGGAAAGCGCGCGTGCTCCGGGCTCAGGCCGACCGCCTGCGTCGGCAGGAACAGCACCGGCAACGCGGCCGGCAAGTGCACCAGCGACGCGGTGACGATGCCATCGACCAACGCCGTGTCCACGCACAGCGGCAGGTGCGGGCCGTGCTGCTCGGTGGCCGCCACCGGCAGCACCGCGATCATGTTGGCCGCCTCGCCACGGGAGCGCAGCTGGCTGAAGTCCTGCGTGCTCCAATCGGCCCAGAATCTGGATGGCGTGTTCATGGTCCTATCTTAAGACTTAAGACGAATGGCACTTACTTAACGTGTTTACCCAAGAAATTCCAGTTTGGTTGTAGGTCGATGCATAGGGCTGGATGGACTGCAAAAGAAAGCGGCGCAATTGGCGGGCGCGGGGAGCAGGCTGCCTGAATGCTCTGCTCCGTGTCCTCCGCCCTGCGGGCTCCCCCTTGACCTACGCAGAACACCCAGGCAGCCTGATCCCCGATTGCGTGGTTTGCAGGCCATTCCAATAAGTTGGGGTCATTGCTGCGCAAAGTGGTCTGACCCGCAAGATTTCAGCAAAGCAGCCCTGCGGCGAGTCCAGCACAATAGCTCGGCACGCAAGCCTCTACCAGCTCAGAGTGAACGGTGTATTCCTTAAGTAAGTGTCTTTCGACTTAAGACCTTGCGGGATCGAACCTGGGCACTCGCCGCGCCCCCGCCATCTCAGGCAGAAGCGCGGCGGTGCAGGCTGTCACGGCCTTACAGCCGTGTGACGCCGCTCAGATGGCCAACCAACTGTCCATCGACGTACAGCGCGCCTTCGGGCGCCCCGGCCTCTGCGTAGAACTCGATTACCGAGCCGCTGACGTAGGGGCTGCTGCGCCGCTGGTCGGCGCTGACCTGCCGGGCCATCCGGGCCAATGCGCGGCTGGCAGCACGCAACAGGGTGGCCAGAAGGCGCCGACCGGGGGTGCCGCGCGGTGCATACAGCGGCACAACTGATGTGGGCAAACTTCCTATCATGATGATCTCTCCTTGACCGCCATGCGTCGGAACAGCGCTGGCGGGATTTTTGAACTACGGACTGGGTGGCCTTGCGAGCAATGCTGTGTGGCGGGAGTACCGCCCTGGCGCTCGCGTGGCGTGACGTGGGGATGGCGCCGAAGGCAGTGGGCGCAGAGTGAGGGAATTCAAACCAATATCTTTCATGACACGCTCCTTGAAGGAAAACAAACGGCAGCAAAACAAACGGCCCGGGGCTGCAAAGCACCCGGGCCGTTGTGAACGCCATCTGACGATGGTGCTCAGTTCACGGGACCCCGGGCGGGGCTAAACGGTTGATCAAGCCGATTTGGGCGGGAATGCCGAAGAACGCCGCCGGCATCAGGCGGCGTGCGCCCGGTGCGAGGAGTTCAAACGTGTGGCAAACCATGGCAAATGAGACTTGAGGGTTGATCGGACATGCAGTCAGCCTGGCCCGGAGGCGGCGTTGACTACAAACTTGCTCAAATGATAAACGATTGATTATCTTGAGCAAATAGAATTTATCCCAATAGACAGTGATTTATTTCTTCTGTCGCAGCGGTGCCACACCTGCTTGCGAACGCAGCCACAGGGCATGGGCGTCGGTCGCTGCGGGCGGGCTTTTCACTGCATGGGTCTTGGCGGGGGGCTTGCTCGGCGTGAGTGGAGGGGGCGGCTCGGCGCTCTGGCTGGTCGATGGCGTCAGCACCTCGCCCAGCAGATCGAGCAGGCGCGTGCGGGCACGCTGCGGGTGGCGCCGGTAGTAGGTCAGCACCAGGCCGACGATGAAACGCTCGTCATCGTCGCGCGGGGCGTGGCTGTCACTCGGGGCGTCCACCGTGGCGCTGGCGCGGGGCGGGTTGGCCGAGGCGCCGTGGTCCTGGTCCATCCAGCCATTGGGCTTGTGGCACAACTGCTCGAACTGGCGCGCCAGACGCTCGCCGATCTGGCGCGAGCGGCTCTTGATCTGGCTCCAGTAGCTGGGCTGAATCCGCACCCGTTCGGCAAAACGTCCCTCCAAACCACGCAGGGTTGCCGCGTCCGGGTGTTTGATGGTGTTGCGCACAAATTCGTCGAACAGGGCCAGGGCATTGTCAAAGCGAATCTGCGCCAGATCGGGGGCACGGTTCATACGCAGATGATAAACCTGCCTTGAGCAGCAAGATCTGACCCTGAAGCCCCACCTCTACCAGCGTGACTGGTGGTCCTCGGTCACGCCGACCAGGTCTTGCACCCGGCGTGGTGTGGCGTCAGCGCTGGCCTTGACCCAGCCGTTGAAGACGCCGATCGGCTGCACGTAGCGGCTGACCACCACAAGCAGGTTCTTGTCCTCCCGGCGCAAGCCTTCAGGCTGGAAAGTCAGGTCCAGCAGGCCGTCCTCGGTGCGAACCTGCCACGCAGCCATGGGTTGCTGCGGGTCGAAGTCAAACTGGGCGGCAGCCAGCGGGATCAACTGCCCGTCAAGCCACAGCGCGTTCTCTTGCGCGCCGAAGTAGCCGGCCTGGAGGTTGAAGCCTATGTCCGGGCTGTGCGCACTGGCCCAGCGCCAGGTGGTGTCGCGCGCCAGCAGGCCGTTGGAGTAGTCGAAGCTGGCCACACCACCGTCCAGCGCATGGCGGCTGGTGCCCAGGCGCAGTTCGCCGCGTAGCGCGCGGGCGGAGGATTTCTGCGTCGCATGCACCGCGCCGCCCGCCACCGTGCCCACTGCCAGCAAGGTCGGCCCGGCGTCACCAAATTCGGCATCGATTTCCAGGTTGCGGTTGCAAACCCGTAGTTGGTAGCAGTGACTGGCCGGGTCGTGGCGGCATTCGATCTGCTGGCCGGCAAAGTGGAAGCCTTGCACGGCGCCCGTTGCGCAGCGGTCGGCCAGTCGGGCGCCAAGTCCGGGCAGACCGTCTTGCGAGAAGTCCGCCGTCACCTTGGCCTGCTGGCGGTCGAACACATAGCCAAAAGCAGCGCTGGTCCAGCCGATGTCGACCATCGCGACAGCGCAGAACACCTCGTCGGTAGCCATTGCCACATAGAACCAGCGCTTGTGGTGAAAGTGCCGCCACCAGGCGCCGCGCGCCAGCGGCGGGCTCAGGCGCGCCCAATCGATGTCGCCGGTGATGCCCTCAAAACGGCCGGTCTGGACGGCGCCGCTGGCGTCGATGAGTTGGGCCGGGGCAGCGGGGAGTGGGGCGGGCAGTGGGGCGGTGCTGGTCATGTTGGCGGCTCAGTGGGGCAAGGCGTGTGGCGCGGATGGCTCAGGTGGCAGCGCGTGGCGCGTGGTGGCGCACCTGGCGCGTCGTCAGTGTGCGTGAGGGCTTGACGGGCAGCGCGCCGCGCCGGGGCAGCAGCCCGCGCAGGGCTTGCGGGCTGGCACGCGCTCCGCTGGCCAGGTAGTCGCTCAACAAGGCGGCACGCACCGGCTCGCCGGCCATGTCCACGGACTCGATCAGGTACACGGCCAGGTGGTCCACCAGCGCCTCGGGCGTGAAGCCGCTGGTTTGGCCGGTACGTGCCCACAGCCAGTCACTGAAGGCCATGAAGGCGGCAAATGCGCAGGCGCTATCCGCCTGGCCACGCAGCAGCAACGGCAAGCTGTGTTGAAAGCGCCCGGAATTAGCCAACAGTTCCCAATAGCGCGCAAAGCGTGTGCAGCGTTGCAGTGTGGTCGCGTCCATTGCCGCGGTTTGCCACACCGTGTAGGGCGCCTGCGTGGCGTAGTGCATGCCGTGGGTGAGCGTGTGGCGCGCAATCGGCGAGCCGCGCAGGCGCTTGAGCATGCCGAGCTGGATCTCGTGCGGGCCAATGTCCAGCAGCCGGTCGAAGCCGGCGGCAAAACTCGCCAGCGTCTCGCCGGGCAGGCCGAAGATCAGGTCGGCGTGCAGGTGGGCGTGGCTGTGGGTGCGCAGCCAGCGCAGGTTGGCCTCGCTGGCGGCATTGTCCTGGCGGCGCGAGATGGTTTGTTGCACCGCCACGTTGAAGCTCTGCACGCCCACTTCAAGCTGCAGCACGCCGGGTGGAAACTGCGCGATCATGGCACGCAGCCGCTCGGGCAGGTGATCGGGGATGACCTCGAAGTGCAGGAACAGGGGCGCCGCGTTGTCCTCGTCGTCAGCGCGTGGCAGGCGGTCCAGAAAGAACTGCAGGATGCGCACCGAGGTTTCGATCTTCAGGTTGAAGGTGCGGTCGACAAACTTGAAGTGGCGCGCACCGCGCTGGTACAGACGCTCCAGCGCGGCCAGCACGCGGTCGAGCTCGAAGCCCCAGGCCGTCTTGTCGAGCGAGCTCAGGCAGAACTCGCACCTGAACGGGCAGCCGCGCGAGGCTTCTACATACAACAATCGCTGCGCCAGGTCGCTATCGCTGTACTCGCCGTACGGCAGTTCGATGTGGTCCAGCGCGGGCTGCTCGCCGGCGATCACCTTCATCAGTGGTGGCGGGCCGTCCAGTAGGGCGCGGCACAACTTGGCAAAACTCACGTCACCCCAGCCGGTGATCACGTGGTCGGCCAGGCGCACGATCTCCTGCTGATCCGTCTCGTGGCTGACCTCGGGGCCACCCAGCACCACGGTCAAGTCGGGCCGCGCCGCCTTGAGCAGGCGCAGCACTTCAGTGGTTTGCGCCACGTTCCAGATGTACACGCCCAGGCCGACGACTTGCCTGGCGCCGGGGACGGCCGGTCCCAAGGTAGCCAATAGCTCAGTCACGATCTGCGCGGGCTCGCGCCGAATCGTGAACTCGCGCAACACCGTGCGCGCACGCAGCCCCCCGCCGCCATGCCGGTCCAGGTTGGCCAGCAGGTAGCGCAGCCCCAGCGAGGCGTGGATGTACTTGGCGTTGAGCGTGGCCAGCACGATGGCGGGGGCGACAGCGTCAACTGTGGGGGAAGTCATGCTGGCATTATCAAATGACGAACCAAGACCAGCTTAAGAAATTGGAAACCGACCTCTGGCGCGCCGCAGACAGCCTGCGTGCCAACTCCGACCTGAAAGCCAGGCAAGACGGGACCATGGCGCGGCCAGCCGCTGCTTCATGTCAGGCTTCAATTTGCGCTGGAAACTCAGCTTCAGTCCACTAATTATCTGGAGTTACAATTAAACTGTGCTGACCATCATCGAAACCCCCATCTTCCAGCGCATGGTGGAGGGCATCTGGAGCGAGCCCGAGCGCGAGGCGTTCATTGTCTTTATCAGCGACAACCCGCTGGCAGGTGATGTCATTCCCGGAGCAGGCAGTTTGCGCAAAGTGCGCTGGAAGCGTGAAGGCATGGGTAAGAGTGGTGGCGCACGGGTGATCTATTACACCCGGCTTGCCAATGGCGAGGTGGTGTTGGTGGCGGCTTACGCCAAAGCCAAATTTGACAACATGCCCGTTGAGATATTGAAAGCCTGGAAGGAGGCCTACGATGCCTAAAGTGAAGATGGACGACGAAATGAAAACCTTTGCTTCTGACGTGCTGGAATCCATCGCGCAGGCCAAGCGGGGTGAATTTGCGCGGGTGCACACGCCTTCAAACATTGCGATCTACAAGGCACGCGGCCGCCCGGTGGGAAGCTTCAAAGACGATTCCAAACAAGCGGTAACCGTGCGCTACAGCCCCGAAGTGTTGGCGGCGTTTCGTGCAACCGGTGCGGGCTGGCAAACACGCATGAATGACGCGTTGAAAGACTGGCTGAGTACCCACTCGCCGGCTTGACACGGGGTCGGCATGCTCAAAACCTCAGCCATTCATGCCCGACTTCATCACTGCCGATCCCCCATACGTGAACGACGGCTCGGGCCGGCCGGACAAGGTTTTCCGTGATTGGGTGGGCCTTCAGTCACTTATGCCCCGGCGGCTCAGGCGGTAGAGCCAGGACGCCCGCCGCGCAGGGGCGAAAATGGGCGACATGACCCAAGACCTCTTCCGCACCGACGCCTACCTCACCGAATGCACTGCTACGGTGAGCGCCATCACGCCGCAGGGCATCGTGCTGGACCGCACGGTGTTCTACCCGCTGGGCGGCGGGCAGGCTGGCGATACCGGCGTGCTGGTGCTGGCCGACGGGCGCGAACTGTCCATCGTCGACACCCGCAAGGGCAAGGAAGTGGATGGCAGTTTCAATGACGATATCTGCCATTTACCCGCTTCGGAGCTTCTGACGGCGCTACTGAGTCCGGAGCAAAGCCGCGACTGCAAGCTGGTCGTCGGCGACACCGTGACCGCCCGCATCGACTGGGCGCGCCGGCTGCGCTTGATGCGCTTTCACACCGCCACCCACCTGCTGTGCCACCTGGTGCCGCAGTTGGTCAACGGTTGCTCGATCACGCCCGACTATGCCCGGCTGGACTTCAACATGACCGAGCCGTTGGACAAGGATGTGCTGACGGCAGGTCTGGCCCGGCTGGTGGCGGCCGCGCACCGGGTGACGGTGGGCGCCATCACCGACGAGGAGCTGGATGCCCAGCCGGAGCTGGTCAAGAGCATGAGCGTGCAGCCACCGCGCGGCAGCGGGCGCATCCGCACCATTCGCGTGGGTGATGCCGAACTGATTGATTACCAGCCTTGTGGCGGCACGCATGTTGCCAACACGTCCGAGATCGGTGCCGTGGTGGTGACCAAGATCGAGAAGAAGTCCGCCACCACCCGGCGCGTGGTGCTGGGGTTTGCTGCATGAGCCCGCCGACACCGCCATGAGCCTGGGCGGCATTCGCAACATCACCGGCGACTCGTTCTTTTGCTGGCAGGGCGACGTGCTGGTGGTCAACATCCTGGGCAAGCCGGCCGCCTCCAAGGACGCCATTGGCAAGCCCAAGGGCACGCAGCTCAAGGTGAGTGTGACCGCGGCACCCAAAGGCGGCAAGGCGACCGATCACATGGTGCGCTTTCTGGCGCCGCTGTTTGGTGTGGCAGTGGCCGACATCGAGGTCGTCTTCGGCCAGGAGAACGTCAACAAGCAGCTGCGCATCAAGCCCGCGCCGGCGCCGGTTCCCCAACAGACGCTGTTGGAACGCCTGCCGGGACAGACCGCGCCGCGGGCTCTGTCCTCACGTCGTGGATGTTGGCCACCTTGCGGGACAGACCGCAGCCACGTCGTGGCAAGCTCTGTCCTCAACTGCTTGTCGGAAGTCGCGCCTGGCGGCAAGGCAAAATAGGGGGTGTTGCCCGTTTTGAACTTTGCGCACTGGCCCGACTCCCACCTTCCGATGACACGTTCTTCCGCACTCTCCCGATCAGCTGCCACCGTTTTGCTGGTCGTGGCCTGCATGCTGTTCAGCCGGGCCCAGGCCCAAGGTGCCGCAGGCCCAGTTGTCACGACCGAACAGGTGCGCGCCGAGTTGATGGCCCATGCACCCGACGGGTTGGACCCCGGCAAGACGGTGTGGATCGGTCTGCAACTGGTGCACCAGCCGCATTGGCACACCTACTGGAAGAATCCGGGCGACTCCGGCTTGCCCACGGTGTTGCAGTGGACGCTGCCGACCGGCATGGTGGCAGGTGAGATCGCCTGGCCCACGCCCAAGAAGATCCCGATCGGTAACCTCGCCAACTATGGCTATGAGGACACCGTGCTGCTGCCGGTGCCGGTCACCATCACCCCGGACTTCAAGCCGCCCCTGCTGGGTGGCAGCGTGCCGGTCAAACTCAAGGCGAGTTGGTTGATCTGCCGCAGGGAGTGCATTCCGCAAGACGGCGAGTTTGTGCTCTCGGTGCCGGTGCGGGGTTCGACGGCGCTCAATACGTCGGCGTTCGAAGCGACCTGGAAGGGCAGCCCGAAGGACCTTGCCGGTGAGAGCAAGGTTGAGCTAGAAGGTAACGCGATCAAGGTGTCGGTGGCCGGACTGCCGGCTGCGTGGCAAGGCAAGACACTGGACTTCTTCCCCGAAACCCCGGAGGTGATCGAAACCGCCGCCAAGTGGACACAAGGCTGGCAGGGCGCAGTCTGGACGGCCCAGGTGCCACTGTCCGCCCACCGTGTGCAAAGCCCGGCGGTGATGCCGCTGGTGCTGGCCTGGGGTGAGTCGGCCCAGCGTTCTGGCCTGGCCACTGCGGCCAAGGTGTCGGGTGCCTGGCCCAAGGTGGCGCCGCTCGAAGGCGTCTCGCCAGGGTTGGACGCGGCGCTAAAGGCCAATGCGGTCGTGCCCGCCATACCCACCGCGCTGGCGGTGCCCGCCAGCGGCGCACCGAGTCTGCTGATTGCCTTGTTGGGGGCCCTGCTCGGCGGCATGATTCTGAACCTGATGCCCTGCGTGTTCCCGGTGCTGGCGATCAAGGTGATGGGTTTTACCCAGCACGCACGCGACCGCCGAGGACACCGCATCAGCGGCATCGCTTACACGGTCGGGGTGGTGTTGTCCTTTTTGGCACTGGGCGCCTTGATGCTGGGTTTGCGCAGCGCGGGCGAGCAACTGGGCTGGGGCTTTCAACTGCAGTCACCCGCCGTGGTGGCCGCGCTGGCGGTGCTGTTCACGGTCATAGGGCTGAATCTGGCGGGTCTGTTCGAGTTTGGCCATTTCCTGCCCAGTAGCCTGGCTACCTTGGAGGCGCGCAACCCGGCGCTCAATTCCATGCTGACAGGCGTGCTGGCGGTGGCGGTGGCGTCGCCCTGCACGGCGCCGTTCATGGGCGCCTCGCTGGGCCTGGCTTTGGGCCTGCCGGCAGCGCAAGCCTTGCTGATTTTTGCCACCATTGGCCTGGGCATGGCGCTGCCCTACCTGGCGGCGAGCCTGGTGCCGGCAGTGGCGCGCAGCTTGCCGCGTCCCGGCGTCTGGATGATCACCTTCCGCCGCGCCATGGCCTTCCCGATGTTCGCCACGGTGGTCTGGCTGGTGTGGGTGCTGGGGCAGCAGAGCGGCATTGATGGCGCCGGCGCCCTGCTGGCCCTGTTGGTGGCGCTGAGCATGGTGATCTGGTCGCTGACCCTGGTGGGTCGTTCGCGCTGGCTGCTGTCGGGCTTGTCTGTGCTGGCGTTTGGATTCATCGTGGCCAACGCTGGCCCCTATGTCGTCAAGGCGGTGGCGCTGCAGTCTGCCAGTAGCGCCACCGATCGCTGGCAGCCATGGGAACCGGGCAAGGTGGAGCAGGTTCTGGCCAGTGGCCAAGCGGTGTTTGTCGACTACACCGCCGCCTGGTGCGTCACCTGCCAGTACAACAAGAAGACCACGCTGGCCGACGCGGCCTTGCTGGCCGATCTGCAGGCGCGCAAGGTGGTCATGCTGCGCGCCGACTGGACCCGACGCGACCCGGCCATCACCGCTGCGCTGGCGCAACTGGGCCGCAATGGTGTGCCGGTGTACGTGCTGCAAGCGCCGGGCCGTGCGCCGGTGGTGCTGTCCGAAATTCTGAGCGTGGCCGAAGTGCGCGCGGCCCTGGCCGCGCTTTGAACGGATGACCGAAGCGCAAGCCATAGCCGCCATTCTGGCGAACTGCCGCACCGTCGCGGTGGTCGGGCTGTCACCCAAGCCGCACCGCGACAGCTTCGATGTCGCGCGGGCCATGCAGGCACAGGGCTGGCGCATCATTCCGATCAACCCCAACGCGACACATATCCTGGGTGAGCCGGCCTACCCCAGTCTGGTGGAAGCGGCCAGGCATGAACACATTGAGCTGGTCAACGTCTTTCGCAACAGCGCCGAGGTGCTGCCCGTGGCGCAGGAGGCGGTGGCGATCGGCGCCAAGGCACTGTGGTTGCAACTGGGCATCGAAAACACCGAAGCCGCGCAGTTGGCCACCGCTGCCGGGCTGTGGGTGGTGCAAAACCGCTGCCTGAAGGTGGAGTGGGCGCGCCTCTGAACGGCTTGCTGCGACAATTGCGGCATGTACGCACCACTTCAAAACGACACTTTTATTCGCGCCTGCCTGGGCCAAGCCACTGAACACACCCCGGTCTGGCTGATGCGTCAGGCGGGCCGTTATTTACCCGAATACCGCGCCTCGCGCGCCAAGGCCGGCAGCTTTATGGGCCTGGCAACCAATACCGACTTCGCCACCGAAGTGACCTTGCAGCCGCTGGAACGCTATCCGCTGGACGCGGCGATCCTGTTCAGCGACATTCTGACGGTGCCCGATGCGATGGGCCTGGGTCTGAGTTTTGCGACCGGCGAGGGCCCCAAGTTTGCCCACGCGGTGCGCGACGAGGCGGCGGTGGACAAGCTGGCGGTGCCCGACATGGACAAGCTACGCTATGTGTTCAATGCGGTCACCTCAATCCGTGGCGCCCTGAACGGCCGCGTGCCCTTGATCGGCTTCTCGGGCAGTCCCTGGACCCTGGCCTGCTACATGGTCGAAGGCGGTGGCTCGGACGACTACCGCTTGGTCAAGACCATGCTGTACAGCCGGCCAGACCTGATGCACCGGATGCTGCAAATCAACGCCGATGCGGTCGCGCTTTACCTCAACACCCAGATCGAGGCTGGCGCGCAGGCGGTGATGATTTTCGACAGCTGGGGCGGCGTGCTGGCGGACGGGGCGTTCCAGGCGTTCAGCCTGGCCTACACGGCACGGGTGCTGGCGCAACTGAAGCGCGAGCACGAGGGCGTGCGCATTCCCCGCATCGTGTTCACCAAGGGCGGTGGCCTGTGGCTGGAAGAAATGGGTGAGCTGGACTGCGATGTGCTGGGCCTGGACTGGACCGTCAACCTGGGCCGCGCCCGATCTTTGGTGGGGCACAGGAAGGCGCTGCAAGGCAATATCGACCCCAATGTGTTGTTCGCCAACGCGCCCCAGATCGAGGCAGAAGTGGCCAAGGTGCTCGACAGTTTTGGGCGTCCCCACCAAGGAGCCGGAACCGGCTCGACGCACATTTTTAATCTCGGACATGGCATAAGTCAGTACACACCTCCGGAAAATGTGGCGGTGCTGGTTGATGCGGTGCATGCGCATTCGCGCCATATGCGCAAATAGGGAAATTTTCAAGTCGGGCCCTAACAGAATTTGGCTGCGAAACCGGTTGGTGAATCCTGACTTATGCACAAAAATATTGTTGCGACGCAAAACGCAGCCCCTATTTGCCGGTGTCTTGCTACAAATCCGGTAGCGCTCGTAAGTCATTGATTTGTATAGATTTCAAAGTTTGCTTTTTTTGTGGGCATTTCAGCGAAGCCCTTGATTTGCAAGGCCTTGGGGCGGCCACGGACAAGCTATCAACAAAGTTATCCACAGAATCGTTGAGTTTCCCTTCAAGTCTATAAAAATCAATGACTTAAGGGCTGTTTCGCAAGTTGACATCAATTGACCCCTCTAACTTGCATGCCACGATGACGCACCATCTGTCCGTTCTGGTTCAGACACCCGCGCACAGTGCAATCAGCGGCCCCCTGACCTATCGAAGTGAGTCGATACTCGCGCCTGGAACCCTGGTTCGAGTGCCGCTGGGCACGCGCGAAACCCTAGGTGTTGTCTGGGCCAGCGCGTTGGGCGCCCAGGCGCCGCTCGGCAGCGACAAGGTTCGCGGTATCGTCAGCGTGCTTGATGCGATCGCGCCGCTGGGCGGAAGATGGCAACAACTGGTTACATTTGCGGCGGACTATTACCAGCGTTCGGCCGGCGAAGTCGCCCTGGCCGCCTTGCCCCCACAGTTGCGCGACATGAGCCCCCTGCAATTGACTCGCCATCTGCAACGCAACGCCAGACTAGCCGCTGCACAGGCGTGGGCGCCGGCCGAGGTCAGCCCCTGCCCCGAACTCAGCCTTGAGCAGGAGCAGGCCCTCGCTGCATTTCACGCTCTGGCGGGTCCCTTCCTGTTGTTCGGTGCCACCGGCAGCGGCAAGACCGAGGTCTACCTGCAATGCGTGGCACAACTGCTGGCCAGCGACCCCCAGGCGCAGGCCATGGTGATGGTGCCCGAGATCAACCTCACGCCCCAACTCGAAGCCCGCTTTGTGGCACGTTTTGCGCCCCTGTACGGGCCGCAGGCGGTGGTTGCCATGCACAGCGGCATGACACCCGCCCAGCGCCTCAAGGCCTGGCTGGCGGCGCACTCGGGCGTGGCGCGCATCGTGCTGGGCACGCGCATGGCGGTGTTCGCCTCCATGCCCGGCCTCAAGCTGATCGTGGTCGATGAGGAGCACGACCCCAGCTACAAGCAGCAAGAAGGCGCCCGTTACTCGGCGCGCGACCTGGCGGTCTACCGAGGCCGGCTGGACGGGGCCAAAGTGTTGCTGGGCTCGGCCACCCCCTCGCTGGAGAGCTGGCACCACAGCCGACCGGCGGCTCAGGGCGGTCGCTACGTGCGCCTGGAGATGCCCAGCCGCATCGGCGCGCAGGCTGCGCTGCCACAGGTGCGGCGGGTTGACATGAACCACCAGCCCAAGCGCGCGGTGTTTTCTCCGCCCTTGCTCGATGCGATCATCCAGCGCGCCGAGCGGGGCGAGCAAAGCATGATTCTGCTTAACCGGCGCGGCTACGCGCCGGTGCTCAACTGCAGCGCCTGTGATTGGAAGAGCCAGTGCCCACATTGCAGCGCGTTTCGGGTCTTTCACAAGATCGACCGCACCTTGCGCTGCCACCACTGCGGCTACACCGAGCGCGTGCCGCGCGCCTGCCCGGATTGTGGCAATCTGGACCTCACCACCGTCGGACGAGGCACCGAACGGCTGGAAGAGCATCTGGTGGAACTGCTGGTCGATGTGCGCCGGCCCAACCAGGAGCCTTTGCGCATCGCCCGCATTGACGCTGACACCACGCGCCTCAAGGGCGCGTTGGAGTCGCAACTGGCGCAGGTGCATGCGGGAGACGTGGACGTGCTGGTCGGCACCCAGATGATTGCCAAGGGGCATGACTTTCGCCGCATCACGCTGGTGGCGGCCATCAATCCTGACGGCGCCTTGTTCTCCAGCGATTTCCGTGCTGGCGAGCGCCTGTTCAGCCTGTTGATGCAAGCTGCCGGGCGGGCCGGGCGCGATGCCGACATCAGTGGTGCGGCCGAAATGTGGATCCAGACCTTTCACCCGCAGCACCCCTTGTTTGAGGCGCTCAAGCGCCACGACTACCCCGCCTTTGCCGCGCAGCAGCTCGTCGAGCGCGAGCAGGCTGGTCTGCCGCCCTTCAGTTTCCAGGCCCTGGTGCGGGCCGAGGCGCGCACGCAGGAGGTGGCGCAGGCTTTTTTGACTGCCGCCAGCGCCGCCGTCAGCGCCAGTGCTGAGCAGGCGCGGGTCACGCTGTACCCGCCGGTGCCGATGAGCATGCAGCGCGTGGCCAACGTGGAGCGCGCCCAGATGCTGGTGGAAAGCCCCTCGCGGGTTGCCCTGCAGCGCTTCCTGGCCGCCTGGCATGCGGTGCTGCATGCCAGGCGGTCATTGCCGCAAGCCAAGGGCCTGATTCGCTGGTCGATCGATGTGGACCCGCTGGCGATCTGACCCGCAAGGTATCAGGTAAGCAGCGCCACCGCGCCCGAGAAGGTGAAGAAGGCCGCCGCTGTGGAGACCAGGATGATGCGCGCGATGCGTCCGTTGTCGGCGCCAAAGCGCTCGGCCAGCAGCGAGACGTTGCTGGCGCTGGGCAGGGCCGCGATCAGCACCATCACGGTGAGGGTGAAGCGCTCCAGCGCCACGCCCATGCGGATGGCCATCGCGCCCACCAGCAACACCAACAGCGGATGCAACAGCAGCTTGAAGCCCGCCACCGGCAGATAGTCGCCCAGCGGGATGGGCGCATGTTTGTGCAAGGCCGCCAGCAATTGCGAGCGCGCCAACACCGCACCGATGGTGAACAGCGCCACCGGCGAGGCGGCATCGGCCAGCAGTCCGACGGTCTTGTTCACTGGACCGGGCAACTCCACGCTGATAGCCGAGGCTACGCCCCCGAGCAGGATGGCCCAGGGCATGGGATTGCGCAACATGCCCTTGAGCGCGTTCCTGAGCGCCACCGCCATGCCGTGCTCGTCGGCCCCATCGAGCCGGGACAATGCGATACACAGGGAGGTGGTGACGACCATGTCCACCAGGATGGTCACAATGATGGGCCCGGCCGCCTGGGCGCCCAACAAGGCCACCAGCAGCGGCACGCCCATGAAGCCGGTGTTGGGGAATGCCGCCACCAGCGCGCCAAACGAGGCGTCGTTCCAGCGGATGCGCTGGTTCAGGCTGACTGCCAGCGTGAAGCCAACCATGATCAGCGCGCACAGCAGCCAGGTGAAGAACACCCTGGCATCGAGCAGTTGCGCAATCGGCGTGGTGGCGCCAAAGCGGTACAGCATGCAGGGCAGCGCAAAGTACAACACAAAGCCATTCAGGCCGGGAATCGCCTCCAGTGGCAGCATGCGGGCTCGCGCCGCGACGTAGCCGCACAGCACCAGGGCGAAGAAAGGAAAGGTAACCAGGAGGATGGGCAGCACCGGTGTATTGTTGCAGCACTTGGCCTCGACACGGTTGCCAACAGGTTCGTGTCTTGCAGACGGCCTTCTTTTCCCCACTCACTCCCCCCGCCCCTCTCCCGCCCCGCCGGGCGAAAGAGGGGGGGGGGAAAAAAAGGATGACTTCACCTCGAACCAACGAGTTCGCCTCCGGCGCTCGGAACTCGCACCCCGAGTTCCTGCCGAGCCAAGGACGATTTCAACTGTTCCCGGTTTACCCGGTGCCTAATCGCGCGGTCAAATGAGGCTCCCCCTTTCCGCCCTGGCGAGGGTGGAAAGGGGGCTGGGGGGAATGGGGGTGAGTTAAAGGCAATCGGGGCCGGGCAGCGCTGCCAGCAGATAAGAGACAGCCCAACCGGTATCATTCCCGGCTTCGTCCCGTCTCCCCGCATGTCGTCCCCCCCCCCTTCCGGCCTCAATCTCGCCCAGCAAGAAGCTGTCAACTACCTGCATGGCCCCTGCCTGGTGTTGGCTGGGGCCGGCTCGGGCAAGACGCGTGTCATCACGCACAAGATCGCCCGGCTGATCCAGACCGGCATGACGCCGGCGCGTATCGCCGCCATTACCTTTACCAACAAGGCTGCCGCCGAAATGCGCGAACGCGCCAAGGGGCTGATCGGCCGCCCCGCCAAGGAGGTGTTGGTCTGCACCTTCCACGCACTGGGCGTGCGCATGTTGCGCCAGGACGGCCAGGCGCTGGGCCTCAAGGCACAGTTCTCAATCCTCGATTCGGACGACGTCACCAGCATCATCAAGGACGCTGGTGGCACGGTGGACGCCGCCACCGCGCGCCAGTGGCAGTGGACCATCAGCGCCTGGAAGAACCAGGGGCTCACCGCCGAGCAGGCGCTGGAGCAGGCCAGCAACGACGGCGAGCGCCAGATTGCGCTGGTGATGGGTCGCTACGAAGAGCGCCTCACGGCCTACCAGAGCGTGGACTTCGATGACCTGATCCGCATGCCGCTCAAGCTGCTGCAAGAACACCCCGAGGTGCGCGCCAAGTGGCAGGCGCAAATGGGCCACGTGTTGGTGGACGAATACCAGGACACCAACGCCACCCAGTACGCCTTACTCAAACTGCTGGTGGGTGGCGAGGCCGGCAAGCCCGCGCGCTTCACCGCCGTGGGCGACGACGACCAGTCCATTTATGGCTGGCGCGGTGCGACGCTGGACAACCTCAAGAGCCTGCCGCTGGACTACCCGTCGCTCAAGGTCATCAAGCTGGAGCAGAACTACCGCAGCACCAGCGCCATCCTGCGCGCCGCCAACAATGTGATTGGCCCCAACCCCAAGCTCTTCCCCAAGAACCTGTGGAGCGACCTGGGCGAGGGCGAGCCAGTGCGGGTGGTGGATGCCGACAACGAGGCGCACGAGGCCGAGCGCGCCGTGGCCCGCATCCAGAGCCTGCGCGCCGGGCACGACGCCGGGGCGACCTCCGCCACGCAGTACAAGGAGTTTCGTGACTTTGCCGTGCTATACCGCGCCAACCACCAGGCGCGGGTGTTCGAGCAGGCGCTGCGCAAGGCGCAGATTCCGTACAAGGTGTCGGGTGGCACCAGCTTCTTTGACCGCGCCGAGATCAAGGACCTGTGTGGCTGGTTTCGCCTGTGGATCAACAACGACGACGACCCGGCTTTTTTGCGCGCCGTCACTACGCCCAAACGCGGCATCGGCCACCAGACCCTGAGCCAGCTCGGTGGCTTTGCCTCGCGCTACAAGCAAAGCCTGTTCGCCGCGCTGTTTTCATCCTCGCTGAGTGCGGTGATCAGCAGCAAGGCGGTCGGCAGCCTGCACGAATTCGGCCGTTATGTGAACGATCTGGAGTTCCGCGCCCGCCACACCATGGGGGCCGAGGCGGCCAAGGACTTCTTGCTGGAGTGGCTCAAAGAGATCGGCTACGAGCAGCATCTGTACGATGGCGAAGAGTCACCTAAGGCGGCGGCGTCGCGCTGGACCAATGTGCTGGAGTTTTGCGACTGGATGGCCCTGCGTTGTGGTGGCGAACTGGACGACGCGGCCGGCACCGGCGCGGCGGGCGAACGCAAATCGCTGTTGGAAGTGGCGCAAACCGTGTCGCTGCTGTCCACCATTTCCGAGCGCGAGCAAGATCAGAACGTGGTGACGCTCTCCACCCTGCATGCCGCCAAGGGCCTGGAGTGGCCCCACGTGATGCTGGTGGGCGTGAACGAAGGGCTGCTGCCCTTCAAGTTGTCCGACAGCGCGGCGGCCCAGGAAGACGCTGTGGATGCGGTGCAGGCGCAAGCCGATCAGTTGACCCGGGTGCAGGAAGAGCGCCGCCTGATGTACGTGGGCATCACCCGCGCCCAGCGTAGCCTGAGCGTGAGCTGGGCCAAACGGCGCAAGAAGGGGCGCGAGCAGGTGCCGGGCCAGCCCAGCCGCTTCATCGCCGAGATGGCGCTGGACAAGACCACGGTCAAGGAAGATCCACGCGAGAAGCTGCGCGCGCTGCGTGCCGAATTCGCCCAGAAGACGCTCGACGCCACCAAAGGTCCGGTGGCTGCGGTGCCCTCTGTTGTTTGATTGAATTGCTATGTATTTGGAAGCAACTATGGTCCACGCCATAAGCCCTACCGGCCGTTTTGTTGCCACATGTGTTTTGGTGCTGGCTGGTCTCAGTGGTGTCAGCGCGCAAACCCTGTCGGCCCCACCCAGCGCCGACTTGACCGCAGCGTCTTGGCAACGCTGTGCGCGTTTGGAGCAGGACAAGGAAGCCCGTTTGGCCTGTTTCGATCGTTGGGCCGCCGAGCAGGTCGGCGCACGGGCCGCGCCGGTGCCACCAGCACCGATCCTGGCAGCGGCACCAGCGCGCGCCCCGGGCTCACCTGTGGCTCGCCCGCAGCCGGTCACCCTGGTCATGGCCGCACCGAGCGCGCACGATTGCTCCAATCCGCGCTTCTCGGAGCTGTCGCGCTTCTGGGAGCTGGAGACCGGCAGCGACTGTGGCACTTTCAGCATCCGGGGCTACCGGCCGATCAGCCTGTCGCTGATCGCCTCCGACAGCATCAACACCCAGCCTAGCTCGCCCGCGGCGGACCACACCGCCGCGCTGGCCTTGCCTTACAGCCGCAACGAGACCAGCATCCAGCTCTCGGTGCGCACCAAGATCGCCCAGGGTTTGTTGACGCGTGATTCGCTGGCGCGGGATTCCTTGTGGTTCGGCTACTCCCAGCTGTCGCACTGGCAGTTCTTCAACAGCGGGCTGTCGCGCCCGTTTCGAACCACCGACCACGAGCCCGAGCTGACCTACGTCTACCCGGCGCAGGCGGACTTGCCGCTGGGCTGGCGGCTGCGTTTTGTCGGCGTGACCGCGGTGCACCAGTCCAACGGCCAGAGCCTGCCCTTGTCGCGCAGTTGGAACCGCACCGTACTCATGGCCGGCGTCGAGCACGGCGCGCGCCTGCGGGTGACTGGCCGGGTCTGGAAGCGCATGCCGGAGAGCGCCGCCAACGATGACAACCCCGACGTCAGCGACTTTGTGGGGCGCGGTGAACTGGCCGGCTCGTGGGACCTGAACCGCCACAATACCTTGGGCGTGACCCTGCGGCACTCGATGAAGAGCGCCGGCAAAGGCTCGGTCCGGCTGGAGTGGTTCAAGTCGCTGGACGATGAGAGCCAGTCTCTCGTCAAGAACGGTTTGCGCCTTCACGTCCAGTTGTTCAGCGGTTATGGCGACACGCTGGTGGACTACAACCGCCACCGCACCAAGCTCAGCATGGGCTTGAGCCTGGTCGACTGGTGATGCCGCGCCCGGGTGCCGTGTTGCAGGTGGAGGGCTTGGGCTTTGCCCACCCCAAACAGAGCGCCCTGTTTGCAGACTGGTCGCTGGTCATCACGCCGGGCGTAACCTGGCTGGGCGGGGATGAGAGCACCGGCAAGACCACCCTGCTGCGCCTGCTGGCGGGCGAGCTGAGCGCGCAACAAGGCAGCCTGCGGGTCAACGGCGTGGCACTGGTCGAGCAGCCCGCCGCTTACCGAAGCCAAGTCGCCTGGGTCGACCCGCGCACGCAGGCGTTTGACGCGCTCAGCCCCCAAGCCTACTGGGAGCGCCTGCGCAGCCAGTACCCCACCTGGAACGCCGCGCTGCTGGCCGACCTGATCGACGGCCTGGCACTGGCGCCGCACGTCTCCAAGGCGCTGTATATGCTGTCCACCGGCACCAAGCGCAAGGTCTTCCTGGCCGGCACCCTGGCCAGCGGCGCCGCCGTCACCCTGCTGGACGAACCCTTCGCGGCGCTGGACCGCGCATCCATCGACTTGTTGCTGGACTTGCTGCAAGAAGCCGCCACGCACCGCAGCCGGGCGTGGGTGGTGGCGGACTATGTGGCGCCGCGTGGGGTGGGGTTGGCGGGGGTGGTGGGGTTGGGGGAGAGGTCGGCTTAGGTTATGAGGGCAGGGGGTGGGAAGGAATGATTTATTGGCTTTCAGAGTCGAGACGAAGGCGCAAATCAAGGCTGGCCCTTCGTTTATGATTTCCTCAACAGAACCAAAATGCCCCTCAACAACCTCGTCAAGCACTTCGTCGCGCGTGCCAAAGACCGGACTGCAGAAGATCACTTCTTTCTGGTAGCCCTCGCTGCCGCAATGTTTTCCAATGTCGTGTTTGCCGGATTGCGTTATGCGAATGAACAAATCGATGGCAAGGCAACGGGTTACTGGATCAACGTTGTTGGTGCGGTAGGCGTCACCTTGTTGACGGTGGTGTACTGGCGAAATCGTCGCCACTTCCTGCTCGTCTTGCACCTTGGTCTTGCGCTCTGCGCGTTTTGTCTCGTTCTGCCTGTTCGCTACGGCATGGTGTCTTCGCCGTGGTGGCTTGGCATTCTGCCGCTGGCCGCCACCCTGCTGATTGGCCCGCGGGCCGGATTGAGTTGGGCGGTGATCTGCATTGCGTTGACCATCAGCACTCAAATGCTGGAACCCAGGCTTATTCTCCCGGGCGCTGCCGGGGAGGCGTGGACGGAAGCAATCGCCAGCCGTGCGATGCTGGTGTTGATGCTGTTTGGTATCGCCTTGAGGTTTCGCACCATAGTGACTCGACTCGCCAGACGGGATGTGCTGACCCAACTTCCAAACCGCCTGGCCGCCAATGAGCGGCTTCAAACTGAGTTCTTGAGAATGAAGCGATCCAAGAATGTCTATGCAGTGCTGATGATCGACATTGACTACTTCAAGCAAGTCAACGACACGCATGGCCACGCGGTCGGCGATCAGGTATTGCAGCGGGTCGCAGCGACCATGCAGGCAGCCCTGCGCGAAACTGACTTCTGCGCCCGCTTTGGCGGCGAAGAATTCCTGGCCTTGCTCCCCGCCACGGACCTGTCTGCCGCGTACCAAGTCGCAGAGAAACTTCGGCAGGCGGTCCAGGCGTCGCCAGACCCGAGCGCTGGTCGCCTTTCAGTGAGCATCGGGCTGGGCTTGTCCAACCCCGAACAAGCGAATGAAGACATCGCGGTTCGTGAAGCGGATGAGGCCCTGTACCGCGCCAAGACTGGTGGCCGCAATCAGGTTCAAGTTGCGCAGGGGCTGCTGTCGCAGGTCAAAGCGGGTGACACGGTCCCCGAGGTGCTGGTGCAACTGGTCTGGCGCTCGACCTATGAGTGCGGCAACCCAACCATCGACACACAGCATCAGGAACTCTTCGATGGCGCAAACCGGCTCCTGAGCGCGGTGCTCAAAGGGCTTCCCTCGCAGGAAGTGACTGCAATGTGGGATGGTTTCTTGGCCGACGTGGCCCAACACTTCCAAGACGAGGAAGCCATTCTTGCGCAGGCCGGTTACCCTGCTACGGTTCAGCATGCCAGTCAGCACCGCGCCCTGGTCGAGAAAGCCGCTGAGTTAGCCACGCGTTTTCAACACGGAACTCTGTCTTTGGGCGAACTGTTCAAGTATTTGGCACAGGACGTGGTGTCGCAACATATGCTGACAGCCGATCATGCGTACGTTTCGTATCTCAAGTCCGGTCAATGACTTGCGTGCGTCAGTGCCCTTCAGCCAGGCACTCCCTCCCGCTAAACCGCATCCGGCTGCATCTGCGGCGCCGCCTTTTGAAACGCTGGCAGAGCCAAAGCGGTGCTTGACCGCAATTTCAGTCTTCAGCAATCTGGTGGCCGGCTTCACGCAACGCATTGGCCCACCGGCGAATGGTCGCGCGCAGTCGTCGTTGCGCATCTTCGTCCACGGGCATTTGAGCGACCATACTCAATGCCTTGGGCAGCGTGACGTGATGATGTTGGAGTAGCGCCATGCAGAATTCGCGGTCCTTATGGCGGCCCGCCGCGGCCTTCGACATGAAAAGGTCGAGAACGTCCAGGCAGTAGCCCACACGATCGTTTGTGTTGCTGTTCTGAACGCGATGCACGCGAGAGAACCAGCTGGAAGGAAGGACCGCAGTCTCGGGGCCAACCCCCTGGGCATAGTAGCCATAGGTTTCGTGAAAGGGCGAGGCCTCGCCGATGGCGCCGTCGATTTTGTCGGCCAACTCTGGTGCCTTGTAGGGATAGATGTCCGCCTCCGCCGACATCTTGAACACGTCTTGCGGATTAGAAATCGACCCAAGGATGGACTGACTGCCGACGATGATGAATTCATACTGGTCCGTCACCTCGCCGCTGGCGCGGATGATGTGCTCAAGGTCTTCTCGGTTCATGGCGCTGTTTCTCCCTGTACATCGCCCAGTACGACACCTCTCTTGAGCATGCTGATCTGGTCAAGCACGGCCTTGCGCACTTCGTCAGGCAGCACGGTGATCAGCGGGGACGCCTGCCGAAGTTCCTGCGCGCGCCGGGTGCGGCCCAAGACCTTGCGCCAGGTTCGGCGGCGCAGTATGTCGTCCCACTCTTTCCACAGACTGGTGGAGCGCGAGTTGTCGCTGTTCAGCCAGCGCGTCAGAGTGGCCTGGGCTTTGATCAAAAGAGCTGGCTCGGTCTTGACGAGGTCCACGGCGACCCTATGCAGAGCGATGCTTTGCAAATCCTGAGCTTCATGTTGGGAACTGTCGGTGGACACCAGAACCTGCACGGCGGGTCTTGCGTGACGGGACTGCGCGGCGGCGGACCCAGTAGGCGCCGGTTGCAGGGTGTCACCCACCAATAGCGCGAGCTCACCGCTGACGCCCAGCACGGACATGACGCGCAAGTAGGAGCCCATGGAGGGAGCTGGGTCACCGGACTCGATGGCTCTGAGTGTGTTGCGCGCAATACCAACGCGCGTTGCCATCTCAACCGTTCCCATGCGCTGCGCCTTGCGCAGGCGTTTGAGTCGGTCGCCGAGCTGCAGTAGCAGTTGGTTTTCCAGAACGGGGGTGATTTTGGTGGCGGTCATTTGGTCAACATTTTAATCAAATTTCAACATTTTGGTGAAATTGATGATCAAATATCAATCTAAGTGACATCCCTTTCCGGAAGTCGCATCAACGGTCAATGCAGAGCGACTGGTCGTCTTGCGCCGTCGCCCCCTAAATCACCATCATCCTCAAGTTGAGACCACCCCTCCCGCTAAACCGCATCCGGCTGCATCTGCGGCGCCGCCTTTTGAAACGCTGGCAGAGCCAGGCAGGCCGCTTCAATTCGCCGGATGGTTGGAAAGGCTTCCAGCGGCGTGTCAAACCTGCGTGAGTTGGCAACTTGCGGAATCAGGCAGCAGTCGGCCAGGCCGGGCGTGTCGCCGTGGCAGAAGCGGCCGGTGGCGGGGTTGTTGGCCAGCATGCGTTCCAGCGCCGTGAAGCCCAGCGTGATCCAGTGGCGGTACCAATCGGCCTTGGCGGCCTCGGTCAGTTTCAGCTCGCGCTCCAGGTACTGCAGCACGCGCAGGTTGTTCAGCGGGTGAATCTCGCAGGCTATTGCTTGCGCCAGCGCGCGCACGCGGGCGCGGCCCAGGGCGTCGCGTGGCAGCAAGGCGGGCTCGGGGTGGGTTTCGTCCAGGTATTCCATGATGGCCAGCGACTGGCCCAGGGCGTGGCCGTCGTGGTCCACCAGGGTGGGCACCAGCTCAGTGGGGTTCAGGCGCTGATACTGCGGCGCGTGCTGGGCGCCGCCGTCCTTGAGCAGGTGCACCGGCACAGTGCTGTAGGGCAGGCCCTTGAGTTCCAGCGCGATGCGAACCCGGTACGAGGCCGAACTGCGAAAGTAGCTGTAGAGCTGGAGCATGGGGGCTGCGTCCTTCTTTTTTGGCGGTCAGGCGTCCAGGCTGCGCGCCGGCAACACCGTGCCACGCACCTCGCCAAAGCCGATGCGTGCCGCGCCGCTGGCCTGGCAGTGGCCGCGAAACACCACGGTGTCACCATCTTCCAAAAAGGTTCGTGTCTCGCCACTAGGCAGACTCAGCGGCTGCTTGCCGCCCAGCGACAGTTCCATCAGCGAGCCGGCTTCCTCGGGCGTGGGGCCGGACTGGGTGCCGCTGCCGATCAGGTCGCCGCTTTGCAGGTTGCAGCCGTTGACGGTGTGGTGGGCCACCATCTGCGAGACGGACCAGTAGGCATCGAGGAAGTTGCTGTGCGACACGCGGTGCGGGGGCAAGCCCTGTTCGCGCATGGCGGCGCTTTGCAGGGTCACCTCCAGCGCGATGCCGATGGCGCCTTGGCGGCGCAGCTCGGCCGAGTCCAGGTAGGGCAGGGGCTGCGGGTCGCCCTCGGCGCGGGTCCAGGCCTGGCGATACGGGGCCAATGCTTCGAGTGTGACCACCCAGGGCGACACGGTGCTGGCGAAGTTCTTGGACAAGAAGGGCCCCAAGCGGCTGGTACTCCCAGCCCTGCACGTCGCGCGCGGACCAGTCGTTGAACAGGCACAGGCCAAACACGTGTTGCTCGGCCTGGTCCAGCGCAATGGGTTGGCCCAGGGCATTGCCCCGGCCCAGGTAGATACCCACCTCCAGCTCGTAGTCCAGGCGCGCGCTGGCGGCCAACACCGGCTCGCTGGCGCCGGGGCGCATCACCTGGCTGACCGGGCGGCGCACCGCCTGGCCCGAGATGCCTATGCTGGACGAGCGGCCGTGGTAGCCGATGGGCAACCACTTGTAGTTGGGCAGCAGCGGGTTGTCCGGGCGCAGCAACTTGCCGATGTTGGTGGCGTGGTGCACCGAGGTGTAGAAGTCGGTGTAGTCGCCGATGCGTGCGGGTACGGCGTATTCGGCGTCATGCTGGGGCAGCAGGCAGGTGGCCAGCAGGGCCTGCGCGGCTGCGCCTTGGCGCAGCGCGCTGGAGAGGGCCAGGCGCAGCGCCGACCAGGCCGTGGGGCCAAGGTCCATGAGGCCATTGAGCGTGGGCGCGCAGCAGGCCTGCATGGCTGCCAGTGCGTCATCCGCCAGCGCGTCGCCGCTGCCACTGAACGCGCCACTGGCGTGCGCCGCCGTCAGGTCCAGAATCTGGTCGCCAATGGCCACGCCCACGCGAAACGCCTCCTGGCCGTGGGCGCGGCGGAACACACCGAAGGGCAGGTTCTGGATGGGGAAGTCCGTATCGGGCGTGTTGGCCGATGCAATCCAGCTTTGCAGTTGGGGGTCGTGGGTTTCGTTCAGGGATGCCAAGGTGACGGTCCGGTGTAGTGGGCATTGCGGCGAGACGCCTTTGGAATTGGCGTCACACGCTCGGCAAACCGCTGCCGTCGTGCATCCAGGCGGCATGCTTGGGCGCCTTTTTGGTGCGGTCCCATTCGTTGATCATGTCCCACTTGACGTCGTCCAGCGCCTTCATCATGGCCGGGCTGGCGGTGTTGCAGGCCAATTCGAGCCGGTGGCCGCTGGGGTCGAAAAAGTAGATCGATTTGAAGATGGTGTGGTCAGTGACGCCAATCACCTCAATGCCCGCGGCTTCCAAGCGTGCCTTGGCGGCCAGCAACTCGTCCATGCTGCCAACTTCAAAGGCCAGGTGCTGCGTCCAGGACGGGGTGTTGTGATCGCGGTCCATCGGTGGCGAGTTGGGAAGCTCAAAAAAGGCCAGCACGTTGCCCGCACCGGCGTCCATGAAGATGTGCATGTAGGGGTCGGGCGCCTTGGTGGAGGGCACCTCGTCTTCGGCAATGGCCAGCACGAATTTCATGCCCAGATGCTTTTCGTACCACAGGGCGGTTTGCTTGGCGTTGATGCAGCGGTAGGCGACATGGTGAATCTTCTTGATCAGCATGGGAATCTCCAGGATGCGGGGTGATTGGCGTGGGACTGACAGCGATTAGAGTGCGTTTTGATCTATCATTCAAACAGATTTTTATGATGAATTTAGTCTGATTTCTTATGAATGTGACGCTGCGCCAACTACGCGCTTTCTGTGCGCTGGCTAGCACCAACAGCTTTACCGATGCAGCGGCCAGCTTGCACGTGACCCAATCGGCGCTCAGTGGCCTGATCAAGGAACTGGAGCAGACCCTGGGCGTGCAGGTGGTGAACCGCAGCACACGCAAGGTGGCGCTGTCGGAGGTCGGGCGCGAGTTCTATCCGCTGGCGACCAAAATCCTGCAAGACCTGGATGGCGCGCTGGACACCATGGCCGACCTGAAGGCGCTCAAGCGCGGCGTGGTGCGCATTGCCGCGCCGCAACTGATGTCGTGCTCGGTGTTGCCGCAGGTGATTGCCGGCTTCAAACAGCAATGCCCGGATGTGCAGGTGCGGCTGTTTGACTGCCTGGTCGAAAGCGTGCTGGGCAAGGTGCACAGCGGTGAAGTGGACTTTGGCATTGGTCCCGAGCGCGAACCCTCGGCGGACATCGAGGCGCAAACCCTGTTCGAGTTGCCCTTTGTGGTGGTTTTTCCCAAAGGCCATCCGTTGGAGAAGAAGAAAAAAGTGCGCTGGAGTGAGGCGCTGCGCTTTCCCGTCATCGCCCTGCAGGGGGAGTACACGCAGCGCCTGCGGGTCGATTTGCATGAAGCCTTGAGCGACCAGTCGCTGCAGCCCAGCAACGAAGTCAGCTTCATGACCACCGCCTTGGCCATGGTCAGCGCGGGATTGGGCGTGACCACCTGCCTGCCCTACGCCAACACCCTGATCAAGCTGCACCAGTTGCAGAGCCGTCCCCTGGTGGACCCGGTGGTGCGGCGCAAGTTCTTTGTCTTCACCCGCAGGGACCGACCCTTCTCACCCGCCGCCAAGCGCTTTGCGGCCTATCTGTTTGAGCACGTCGCCCGGCAGCATCTGGCGCTGCAGGTCATCGGCTGAGCGGAAAGTTGGACAATCGCTGCCTGTGTTCCATCATCTTGAAGAGGGCATATGGCCTTGGCAATTTCTGATGTGCAGGTTCGACCGCTTGGCCCGGTTGATGCGGCGGCTTTTCGCGCCCTTCGATTGCGTGGTTTTCGGGAGCACCCCGAGGCATTCACCACGAGCTATGAAGAGGAGTCGCTCAAGCCTCTGTCGGTGTCAGAGGCCAGGTTGAGCCAGACTGGCCGAGAGAAATTCTGGGGCGCGTTCACCCAAGATGGAAAGGGCGACTTGGTGGGCATGGTGGGCCTGGACCGTGATCCCCGGCGCCACTGCCAGCACAAGGGCATGGTGATTGCGATGTACGTCGTCACGGAGTGGACGGGGCAGGGTCTGGGGCGCGCGCTACTCGACGCCGTATTGCACGACGCCAAGGCGGCTGGCCTGGAGCGGCTGGTGTTGACGGTGACCCGTGGCAACCAGGCGGCCGAGCACCTCTATCAGCGCACCGGCTTTGTGTCGTTTGGCATCGAGCCGGGCGCCACAAAGGTCAACCAGCAGCTCTACGACAAGACCTACATGGGTCTTGTCTTGTAGAGCGCGGGCGGGTCAGACCAGCAAGGCATTGACCCGTTTGACATAGGCCGCCGGATCCGCCGGCAAGCCGCCTTCAGCCAGCAGCGCCTGGTCGAACAGGATGTGGGCCAGGTCATGGAAGTGCACCGAGCCGTCGAGCTTTTTCACCAGCGGGTGTTCGGCATTCACTTCCAGCACCGGTTTGACTTCCGGCGCGGTCTGGCCGGCTTGTTTGAGCATGCGCGCCAGCTGCGTGCTCATGCCGTCGTCCTGCACCACCAGGCAGGCCGCGCTGTCCACCAGGCGGGTGGTCACGCGCACGTCTTCGGCCTTGTCCTTCAGTGCTTCCTTGAGCTTGGCCAGCAGCGGCTTGAAGGCTTCGGCGGCTTCCTCGGCGGCTTTCTTCTCGGCTTCGTCCTGCAGCTTGCCCAGGTCCACCGCGCCCTTGGCGACGGATTGCAGCGGCGTGCCGTCGAAGTCGTGCAGGTAGTTCAGCGCCCACTCGTCCACGCGGTCGGTCATCAGCAGCACTTCGATGCCCTTCTTCTTGAACACTTCAAGCTGCGGGCTGTTCTTGGCCGCAGCCAGCGTGTCGGCGGTGATGTAGTAGATGGCCTCCTGGCCTTCTTTCATGCGCGCCTTGTAGTCGGCAAAGCCAACGCTCACCGTGTCGGAGCTGGTGGAGGCAAAGCGCAGCAGCTTGGCCAGGCGCTCGCGGTTGCTGAAGTCTTCGCCCAGGCCTTCTTTAAGCACGGCGCCAAACTCCCCGTAGAACTTGCTGTACTTGCCGGCGTTGGTGGCGGCTTGGGCCTTGTCTTCTTCGCTCAGCACGTCCGTGACGGGTGCACCCGTCGCATCGGTCGCGCCCTCGGCTGCCTCGGCGGCGGGCTTGTCGTGCTTGGCCAGGTCTTCGAGCATGCCCAACACGCGTTTGGTGCAGCCTTCGCGGATGGCCTTCACGTCGCGGCTTTCCTGCAGCAACTCACGCGACACATTCAGCGGCAGGTCGGCCGAATCAATCACACCCTTGACGAAGCGCAGGTAGGTCGGCAGCAGCGCCTCGGCGTCGTCCATGATGAAGACGCGTTTGACGTAGAGCTTGACGCCGGCCGACTTCTCGCGGTTGTACAGGTCAAACGGGGCCTTGCCGGGGATGTACAGCAGTTGGGTGTATTCGGTGCTGCCTTCCACACGGTTGTGGGTGTGGGCCAACGGCGCCTCAAAGTCGTGGCTGATCTGCTTGTAGAACTCCTCGTACTGCTCGGGGGTGATGTCCTTCTTGGCGCGCGCCCAGATGGCGTTGGCCTTGTTGACGGTTTCCCACTCGCCGGTCTTGACCATGGCGCCGGGCTGGCGGCCGCCGTTCTCGTCACTCGGGTTGATCAGTTCGCCGTCTTTCCACTCTTCCTTTTCCATCAGGATCGGCAGGCTGATGTGGTCGGAGTACTTGGCAATGATGCTCTTGACTTTCCAGGCGCTGCAATAGTCCATGGCGTCTTCGCGCAGGTGCAGCGTGACGCTGGTGCCGCGTGCGGCGCGCTCGATGGTTTCCACCTCAAAGTCGCCCGCCCCGCCGCTGATCCAGCGCACGCCTTCGCTGGACTTCATGCCGGCGCGGCGCGACTCGACCGTGATCTTGTCGGCCACGATAAAGCCCGAATAGAAGCCCACACCAAACTGGCCAATCAACTGAGAATCGGCCTTCTGGTCGCCCGAGAGCTTGCTCACAAAATCCTTGGTGCCGCTCTTGGCAATCGTGCCCAGGTGGTCGATGGCCTCTTGCGCGCTCATGCCGATGCCGTTGTCGGTGATGGTCAGGGTTTTGGCGTCCTTGTCAAAGGACACCCGCACTTCCAGATTGGGGGCGTCTTCGTACAGGCCGCTGTCATTGATGGCCTCGTAGCGCAGCTTGTCGCAGGCGTCCGAGGCGTTGGAGATCAGCTCGCGCAGGAAGATCTCTTTGTTGGAGTACAGCGAGTGGGTAACCAAATGCAGCAGTTGCGCAACTTCGGCTTGAAAGGATAGGGTTTGCTTGCTCATACGTGATACCAGGGTTGACGAACAGGAGCCCGGCGCGAAGCGCGGGGAACCCTCAATTATGGGCGCTGCGCACGCTTTCAAGGGTAGGTTCGGGTGCGCTTCAAACTGATGTGTCCCGCCTGAAACCGCGTTGCCATAGTTGGTACACGGGCATCTAAACCACTCTCCATTGGCGGGGTTGGCCCTGGCTGGGGCCAATCAATTCAAGGCAGTGCCAAGCCAGAGAATGACTTCGCCGAAAAACAAGCCAGCAAGAAGTCAAATCACCCTACACCATCTGTCAGTCGCGTTCGCCGGAATACGCGATAATGTCGGGTTTGCTTCAGATGCCCGACTGTGGGCACTTTTAACCCTACCAGGAGGCCCCATGGCTAACGAAACCACCCCCCCTACCACCCTAACCGTTGATGGCATTGAATACCCTGTTGCCAGCCTGACCAACAACGCCAAGGCCATGGTCAACACCATTCGCATGGCTGACCGCGAAATGCGCCGCCTAGAGGCTTCGTTGAGTCTGGCGCGCATTGCACGCCAAGCTCTGGGCAACAGCCTGAAGGCTGAGCTGGCGACGATCAAGAAGGCCGACGCGCCCGCTACCACCCACTGAGATGACGGGTGTGGGTGCCGCGGCACCCACTGACCGCACTGCAAGCCGGGGTCTGCCAGCAGCCCTCGGCTTCTTTTATGGTGATTCGACGCAAAAACAATGATTTCGAGAAATTCATATAGGAATCAGCTACAATCCGTTCCTATATGAATTCCGTGACGCGCATTCCGCTGACCACTACGCCCGAGCAACACGCTCGGCTGATGGCCCTGCAAACGGCGTTTGCTCAGGTTTGCAATGCCATGAGTCCGATCGTGCAGCAGACACGTTGCTGGAATCGAGTCGCGCTGCACCACATGGTCTACAAGAGTCTGCGCACCAGGTTTCCGGCCATTGGCTCTCAGATGGTCTGCAACGCGATCTATTCGGTGTCGCGGACCTGTCGGCTGGTGTACCAGCACCCGACCAGTCCGTTCAATCTTGCTCGCTTGGCAGGCAAGCCTTTGCCTTTGCTGCGATTCGATCAAAACTGTCCGGTCTACTTTGATCGACACACCCTGAGCGTCAAGGCTGGTCAACTCTCGATGTACACGCTGGACGGGCGTATGCGCTTTGAATTGGCCCTGAAGCCCGAAGACGAAGCCAAGTTCCATGACATGAAGCTGCAGGAAATCGTGCTGTCACGCCGACGCGACGGCCCCTTTGAGTTGACTTTCAGTTTTGTCGACGTGGCAGCGGTCGATCCGACCGCTGTGCAGACCGATGTGCCCGAGTTGGCTTTGGCGCAGAGCGGTGTTCAAGAGCAGGCACCGAACCCGTCAGTGGTAGGAGTGGGAATGGAAATTCCCGAATATGTGATGGTCGAGGAGGCCGTATGAACCCCGCAAAGAATCCTTCTGAGTTGCGCCAGGCATTGGGCGAACTACAGCCCTATTTCAAACGCGCCGCCTGGCTCAGCGTGGTTGCAAGCTTGCTGGTTCTGGCGCCTTCGGCCTACATGCTGGAGGTCTACGACCGGGTCGTCAACAGCCGCAGCCACATGACCCTGGCCATGCTGACGCTGCTGGTGCTGGCGGTCTTCGTCGTGATGGAGGTGCTGGATTGGGCCCGTGGCCAGTTGATGCATGAGGCCTCACTGGCTCTGGACAAGCAGGTCAGCGGGCGGGTTTTCAACGCGATTTTCGAGGCCAACCTGAAACGCGTGGCGGGAGGCACCACGCAACCGATGAGCGACTTCCGCACGCTGCGGGAGTTTCTCAATACACCGGTGCTGATCGCCTGCATGGAGGCGCCAGTGGCCTTGGTCTTTCTGGTGCTGATTTTTGCCATGAGCCCGATACTTGGTTGGTCCGCCGTTGGCGCGGCGGTGATTCAGACCTTGATTGCCTGGCTCAACCAGCGCAGCACGCAGCCACCCTTGTTGGCCGCCAACCGCAGCGCTGTGGCAGCTCAGCAGTACGCCGATGGCTCGCTGCGCAACGCCCAAGTGATCGAGTCCATGGGCATGCTGCGCGATATTCATCGCCGCTGGATGGAGAAGCAGCGCGAGTTCCTGAACCTGCAGGCACAGGCCTCGGACGCCGGGGGTGGGTTTCAGGCCGCTTCCAAGTTTGTCCAGAACACCACCAGTTCCATGCTGCTCGGCCTGGGTGCGTGGCTGATGCTGCGCAATGAGCTCAACGGGGGCGCGGCCATGATGATCATTGCCTCGGTGCTGGGTGGCCGGGTACTGGCGCCGCTGGTGCAGATCGTCACCCAGTGGCAATCAGTCGTTAACGTGCGCGACGCCTGGGGCCGTCTGGACCAGTTGTTGACCGGGTTGCCGGTGCGCGCGCCCAGCATGCCCTTGCCACCTCCGCACGGCAGCCTGACCGTGGAGTCGGTGGTTGCGGCAGCGCCTGGCACCCAAGTGCCGATCCTTAAAGGCGTGGCGTTCGCGCTGCAGCCTGGCGAAGTGCTGGCCGTGGTCGGTCCCTCCGCGTCCGGCAAAACCACCCTCGCCCGTTTGCTGGTTGGCCTGTGGCCAGCCAACAGTGGCAAGGTCCGCCTCGACGGGGTCGATGTCTTCACCTGGGACAAGGCCGAGCTGGGACCCCATGTGGGCTACCTGCCGCAGGGCGTGGAGCTGTTCGATGGCACCTTGGCCGAAAACATCGCCCGCTTTGGCGCCGTTGACAGCGCCAAGGTTGAAGCGGCCGCACGGGCCGTGGGGCTGCACGAGATGATCGTAGCCCTGCCCAAGGGCTATGACAGTCCGGTCGGCCGAGAAGGAGCCATGTTGTCCGGCGGTGCTCGTCAGCGGGTCGGTTTGGCGCGCGCAATTTATGACGACCCCGTCTTCGTGGTCCTCGATGAACCCAACTCCAGTCTGGACGAGGCGGGCGATGCGGCATTGGCAAGCGCCATCATGCAGCTCAAGTCACGCGGCACCACTTTTGTAATCATGACGCACCGCACCAGCGTGTTGGCGGTGGCCGACAAGATGCTGATCCTGCACGAAGGGCAGAACCGCGCCTTCGGCCCCAAGGACGAAGTGCTGGCCGCCCTCGCCAAGGCCAATGCGCAGGCCAACCAGCCCAGCCAGAGCACGGCTGTCGTCCCCGCTACTGCCGCCGGGGCAGCCTGAGCGAACACTCGAACAGACCCATGAAAACACCCGCATTTTTTAGACGCAGTGAGTTGACCGCCACGCTGTGGACATTTCGTCGTGAGTTTCTGATGGTGGGCTTCTTCAGCATGGTGGCCAATGTGCTGATGCTGACGCCCACGCTCTACATGCTCCAGGTCTATGACCGCGTCATGATCAGTCAGAGTGAGCTGACCCTGCTGGCGATGTCATTGCTCACGCTGGCCTTGTTCGGCGTCATGGCCTTCGCCGAATGGATGCGTTCGCGCGTCCTGGTGCGCGCCGGCGTGCGCTTGGACGAGCGCCTGGGCACGCAGGTTTTCAATGCCAGTTTCGAGGCCCACCTGAGCCAATCTGGAAGCTCGCCAGCGCGTGCTTTTGGCGACTTGATTCAGGTTCGGCAGTTTCTCACCGGCAATGGCATCTTTGCGTTCTTTGACGCGCCCTGGGCGCCGATCTACATGCTGGTGCTGTTTTTGCTGCACCCCTGGCTGGGTGTCCTGGGAATCGTTTTCGCCGTCATCCAGGCGAGCTTGGCCTGGTTCGGCCATCGGCACACGCTGGCGCCCTCTGAAGCGGCCAGCACCGCCAACAGCGAGGCGACCAGCTTCCTGCAGAGCAAGCTGCGCAACGCCGAGGTGATCGAGTCGATGGGCATGATCGGCAACCTGCGCCAGCGTTGGGCGCAACGCCACGCAGCGTCGCTGGAGCAGGGCACGGCGGCGCAGGCATTGTCGCAACGGGTAATGGCCTGGAGCAAGTTCATTCGCTACAGCCAGCAGTCCTTGGCGCTGGGCGCGGGCGCGTTGTTGGTGATTGATGGGCAGCTCTCGCCGGGCGGCATGATCGCCTCCAACGTGCTGATGACGCGTGCCCTGGCGCCGATCGATCAGATCGTCAGCGGCTGGCGCGGCTTTATTAGTGCCGGCGCCGCGTTCGCGCGTCTGGAAAAATTGCTGCTCGGTTTCCCCGCCCGCGATGCGGCCCTGTCTCGGGTTGCCCCCAAGGGTCAGATTGTCTTGAAGGACGTGGTGGCCACCGCGCCCGGTCGCACCAGCCCGATCCTCAAGGGCATCAACTTGTCGGTGTCTGTCGGCACGGTGCTGGTCGTACTCGGCCCGTCCGGCTCCGGCAAATCGACGCTGGCGCGGGTGTTGATGGGCATCTGGCCTGATGTGTCCGGCGAAGTGCTGCTTGACGGCTTGCCGATCAATGGCTGGGACCGAGTGGAGTTGGGGCCCCATTTGGGTTACTTGCCCCAGGACATTGAGCTGTTTGAAGGCTCCTTGGCCGAGAACATTGCCCGCTTTGGCGAGATCAACTCGGGGTATGTGATCGAAGCCGCCAAGTGCGCGGGCTTGCACGACATGATTCTGCGCTTTCCCAAGGGCTACGACACGCCGATTGGCGAGGCCGGCGGCATGCTCTCGGGCGGGCAGCGCCAGCGCATCGGCCTGGCCCGTGCCATCTATGGCGAGCCCGCGCTGATCGTGCTCGACGAGCCCAATGCCAACCTGGACGAGACTGGAGAAGCGGCGCTGGTCAAGACCGTCCAGAGCATGAAGGCCAAGGGTAAAACCGTCGTGCTGATCACGCATCGCCCCGGCATCTTGGCGGTGGCCGATCGCTTATTGCTGTTGCAGGATGGACGGGTGCAGGCGGAAGGTCCGCGCGACGCTGTCTTGGCCGCGCTGCAGGCCGCTGGTCGGCAAACCAAGCCTGCAACACCCGCTAGCGCCGTGGCCGTGTCGGCCTGAGCTCCGTTTCAAATCAATCCTACTGCTGAGTCCGTCATGGCTACTTCAAATCTGTTTCAAGCGAATACTCCCAATGCGGCGGCCCCGACCCCGCTGCCCGTTACCGACGTCACCGCCAAACTTGAGCCCAAGGATCATGCCGGTCGGGCCGGTCGCATCGGGCTTTGGGCCTTGGGCCTGGGCTTTGGCGGCTTTCTGCTGTGGGCCGGGCTGGCGCCACTCGATGAGGGTGTGCCAGCTCAGGGCATGGTGACCATTGATACCAAGAGCAAGGCGGTTCAGCACCTGTCGGGCGGCATCATCAAGGAAGTGCTGGTCAGGGAGGGCCAGCAGGTGAAGGAGGGCCAACTCCTGCTCAAGCTCGATGAAGCAGCCGCCCGGGCCAACTACGAGTCGGCCCGACAACGCTATATGGGTTTGCGGGCCATGGAAGGACGCTTGTCGGCCGAGCAGCGTGGCTTGGGCAAGATCGCGTGGCACCCGGACTTGCGCGATGGTCTGGCCGACCCCCAGATTCGGCAGATGGTGCTGACGCAAGAGCAGTTGTTTGACTCGCGTCGCGCCAGCTTGCGAGCCGACCTGCAGTCCATCGAAGAGAGCATTCAAGGGCAAGAAGGGCTGCTGCAGGCCTACAACGCCATGATCGGCAACCGGCGCAACACCTTGGCGCTGCTGAACGAGGAACTCAAGAACACCAGCGGCTTGGTCAAGGAAGGCTATGCCCCGCGCAATCGTCAATTGGAGCTTGAGCGCATGGTGTCCGAGGCGAACTCGTCCATCGCGGAATTGATCGGCAACATCACGCGCTCGCAGCGCTCGATTGCCGAACTGCGCCAGCGTGTCATCGCGCGCCAGCAGGAGTACCGAAAAGAGGTCGAATCGCAGATTGCCGATGTCGGACGTGAAGTTTCGGTGGATGTGGAGAAGTTCCGTGCGGCCCGGGACGACCTGGGTCGCATCGAGATCAAATCCCCTGCGGCAGGTCAGGTGGTTGGCTTGGCGTTTCAGACCGTTGGTGGCGTGATTGGACCGGGACAGAAGCTGATGGATATCGTGCCAAGCAGCCAGACCCTGCTGTTGGAAGCACGCGTGGCGCCCCACATGATTGATCGGGTTCAGGCCGATCTGCCCGTTGACGTGCGCTTTTCCTCGTTCGCACATTCACCGCAGTTGGTGGTCGAGGGTAAGGTGGCGTCGGTCTCGGCGGATTTGCTGATCGACAACCACACCGGCGCCGGCTACTTTCTGGCGCGCGTGGCGGTCACGCCAGAAGGCATGAAGAAGCTGGGCAAGCGCCAAATGCAGGCCGGCATGCCAGTGGAGGTGATTTTCATCACTGGCGAGCGGTCCCTGTTGACCTATCTGCTGCACCCACTGACCAAGCGGGTATCGGCTTCCATGAAGGAGGAATGACGTGACCAATCGAATCCCGAAAACGGTGATCCGTGGGCAGTCCCTGCGTTGGTTGCTGCTAGGCGGCGCGCTCATGAGCTGCAGCCTGGCGGCCTGGCCGATCGATCTGCTTCAGTCCTATCAAGCCGCGCAGCGCAATGATGCATCGTTGCGTGCGTCCCGTGCCAACGCTGAAGCTGGGCGTGAACGACTGCCACAAGCCGAGGCCCAGCTCAGGCCGAGTGTGTCGTTCAGCGCCTCGCGCAACACGAACGAATTGAACAACGACAATCCACCGATTGGCGGTGAGAAGTTGTCCAGATACATGAGCGGCTCGGCCAACTTGACGCTGCGCCAGCCGTTGTTTCGAACCGGGCTGCACGCTCAAGTTCGGCAAGCTTCGGCGCAAGTCGACGACGTCAATGCCAGCTTGCGGCGTGATGAGCAAAATCTGGCCGTGCGGCTGGTTGGCGCTTACCTGGACGCCCTGGGCACCGCCGACCAGTTGGCGCTTGTTGTGGCGCAACGGGCGTTCTACACCGCGCAACTGGACTCGGCACGCAAGACGTTTGCTGCCGGCTCCGGCACCCGCACGGACATTGACGAAGTCCAGGCCAGGCTGGACATGGTTGCGGCCTTCGAACTCGAAGCGCGGCAGAACGTTGGCTACGCCAAACGTCAACTGCAGGCTTTGGTGGGTGAGCCGGTCGAGACACTTGCGGGGCTGAATGTCGCCAAGTTGGAGCTCGCGGCGCCGCAACCTGAGTCGGTGGAAGGCTGGATCGAGCGTGCTGAACAAAACAGCCCCGAAATCCGCATGGCCAAGGCACAGTTGGACGCGGCGGTGCAGGGCATTGACAAGGCGAAGGCCGGGCACCACCCGACCCTGGATGGCGTGGTGCAGTGGTCCCGCAGCGACCGGGATAACCCAAGCCAGCCCAACACCCGTAACACCAATACTTTGATTGGTTTGCAATTGAATGTTCCCCTGTTCGCGGGCGGTTACGTTAACTCGACCGTCCGGCAGGCCCTGGCTGAGCGCGACCGTGCCCAGGAGGCGCTGGAGTCGCTGCGCCTGGACTTGGGTGTTCGCGTACACAAGGAGTTTCGTGGCATCACCGAAGGAATCCTGAAGATCAGGGCCATGGAACAAGCAGTGCGCTCGGCCGACCAGGTGGTGCTGTCCAACCAGAAGTCGTTTGCCGCGGGGAGTCGCACGGTGGTCGATATCCTCAACGCCGAGCAACAACGAACCGTCGCGCTCAGGGACCTGGCACAAGCGCGCTATCTTTACCTGTTGTCACGGGTCAAGCTGCTGGCATTGGTTGACAGCGCTGATCCACAGGCCATGGTCGAGCTCAACAAGTCGTTTCAGAATTGACGGTGTGTGCGGGTCATGGCGGCGCCCCGTGACAGGACCGGGCCAGATGGCCCGATCACCATTTCCGTGGTCAGCCACGGTCATGGCCTACACGTGCAAGCCCTGTTGCGTGACCTGGCGGCCCGCTGTGGCGAGCATGTGTCTGGTGTGTTGCTTACGCTGAATGTGCCAGAGCCGGCGCTGCAGCGTTTTGTCGCCGACGGGAGGTGGCCGTTTGACATCACGCTGTTGAACAATCCCACACCCCACTCGTTCGGTCACAACCACAACCAGGCGTTCGCTCGGGTGGACACGCCACTGTTCTGTGTCATGAATCCGGACTTGCGGTTGCCGTGCAACCCGTTCCCGGCCTTGCAAATTGCCCTGCAGGAGGCGCGAGCGGGATGCGCCTACCCGGTGCAGTTGGACGAACAGGGCAGACGCCAGGATTTCGAGCGCGCCTTGCCAACGCCCTGGTCCTTGTTTCGTCGGGTGCGCCTGGGCCGCAAACAGTCCGATGGCGTGGATTGGGTCAACGGCGCATTCATGCTGTTCAAGACCGAGGTCTACCGGTGTCTGGGAGGTTTCGATGAGCGTTACCGGCTGTATTGCGAGGACGTGGATATTTGCATTCGCTTACAACTTAGCGACTACAGGTTGCAGTCGGCCGCGGTGGATGTGGTCCACTTGGCGCAGCGCGCCACCGGTCGTCGGTTCGGTCACCTGTTTTGGCATATTCAAAGCATGTTCCGTTTGTGGTGTTCGGCAGCCTATTGGCGTTTTCTGCATCGACGAACAAGGGGATGAATTGCACAGTCTGCTTGGCGGCATGGCGGCAAGAACCATGCCGACGCAACAACGATAATCGCCATGAAACAATCTCACATGGCTTTCCTGGTTTTTCTGACACTCCTGGTGTCGCTGCTTTCCGCAGCGCCACTGATCCGGCTGGCGCCCAAGCATGCCGGCTACTACGGCTATGCCAAGTTGCAGCGCTTTCATTCCGGCGATGTGCCACGACTGGGCGGGATCAACGTGTTCCTGGGGTTGGCGGTTGGGTGGGGCTATGCCGCGCTGGCCACCAACTGGGGTAGCACGCTGAACGTGCAGGTAAATTGGTCAACCGTCTGGCCCTGGTTTCTGGTGGCGTTGCCGGCGCTGGCGGCCGGCGTGTACGAGGACGTGACCCAGCGTGTGTCAGTGCTCACCCGCCTGGCGCTCACGGCGGTCTCGGCCTCGCTGGCTTGCGGCTTGCTGG
This sequence comes from Candidatus Rhodoferax randersensis, assembly GCA_016718155.1. Classification (GTDB taxonomy): domain Bacteria; phylum Pseudomonadota; class Gammaproteobacteria; order Burkholderiales; family Burkholderiaceae_C; genus Rhodoferax_D; species Rhodoferax_D randersensis. The sequence continues at coordinate 41,298 of JADKEH010000024.1, forward strand.
GCGCAAGTGTCAGTCGTCTGGGTGTGCCCATGCTCGACCAGTGGCTGTTGACCATGCCATGGGTCGGTATCGCACTGGCTTTCCTGGCGGTGTGTGGTCTGCCACACAGCTTCAACATCATTGACGGCTACAACGGGCTGGCCGCCATTGTGGCCATCATGGCGTGCCTGGCCATTGCTTACGTTGCCCTGATGATGGGCGACCGCGAACTGGCCGCCATGGTGATCTGCCTGGCCGGCGCCACGGGCGGTTTCCTGTTCTGGAACTACCCGCGTGGCCTGCTGTTTGCCGGGGACGGGGGCGCCTACCTTTGGGGCGTGGTGGTGGCGTTGGCCAGTATCCTGTTGGTGCAGCGGCATGCGCTGGTGTCGCCCTGGTTTCCGATGCTGTTGCTGATCTACCCGGTGTGGGAAACCATCTTCTCGATCTACCGTAAGGTCGCGCGCGGCGGCTCGCCCGGCGTGGCCGATACCCTGCATTTCCATCAACTCATTTACCGCCGCATCGTGCGCGGAGTGTTTCACGACGATGCCGCGCGGCGTATGCTGATGCGCAACAACAAGACCTCGCCCTACCTGTGGGGCTTTACATCATTGACGGTGGCGCCAGCGGTCCTGTTCTGGAACAACACGCCGGTGCTGATGCTGTTCTGCGCCATGTTTGTGGCGTCGTATCTGGCCGGTTACTTCATGATCGTGCGTTTCAAAGTGCCGCACTGGCTGCGCCGCTGAGCTTGTCGCTGGCCTGGCCGAAACGGCGTTGGCGCCGGATGCGGCACAATTTGCGGGTTACGACCACTGATCGCTGCCCGCCATGACCCTACCCCTGACCATTGCCCCGCGCGACAAGGCCGAAATCCTGGCGCAGGCCCTGCCCTACATCCGCAAGTTCCATGGCAAGACCATGGTCATCAAGTACGGCGGTAATGCGATGACCGACCCCGAACTGCAGGCCGATTTTGCCGAGGACGTGGTGCTGCTCAAACTGGTCGGCATCAACCCCGTAGTGGTGCACGGCGGTGGGCCGCAGATCGAGACCGCGCTCAACCGCCTGGGCAAAAAGGGTGAATTCATCCAGGGCATGCGGGTGACCGACGACGAGACCATGGAAGTGGTCGAGTGGGTGCTGGCGGGGCAGGTACAGCAGGACATTGTGGGCCTGATCAACCAGGCCGGTGGCAAGGCGGTCGGCTTGACCGGCCGCGACGGCGGCATGATTCGCGCCCAAAAGCTCAAGATGCTGGACAACGCCGACCCCAACATCGAGCACGATGTGGGCCTGGTGGGCGACATCGTCAGCATCGATCCCAGCGTGGTCAAGGCGCTGCAGGACGACGCCTTCATCCCTGTCATCAGCCCGATCGGTTTTGGCGAAGACAACGAAAGCTACAACATCAACGCCGACGTGGTGGCCGCCAAGCTGGCCACCGTGCTCAAGGCCGAGAAACTGATCATGCTGACCAATATCAGCGGCGTGCTGGACAAGTCCGGCACGCTGCTGACCGATCTAACGGCACGGCGTATCGACGAGCTGTTCGCCGATGGCACCATCTCCGGCGGTATGCTGCCCAAGATTGCCGGCGCGCTGGATGCGGCCAAGAGCGGCGTCAATTCCGTGCACATCATCGACGGCCGCGTGCCGCATGTGTTGTTGCTCG
>JADKEH010000025.1 GCA_016718155.1 Candidatus Rhodoferax randersensis
GAACCTATTTTCCTCAGTTGGCCCCAGTCAATTTGCCATGAACGTAGACTCCATGCGGGTTGCAACGTGATTTGAGGAGACACCAAATGGGTGAAGTGGATTTTGCACAAAGCCAGACCAGCCAAGCCTGCCGGGAGGTCATCGAGCAGTACGAGCAAGTAGTCGATGAGGCACTTCGTGTCCAGACGCCCGGTGGAGTTTTTGAGGTTCAGTGGAGCAGTGATGGCAAGGCCACCGCCATGGGCCAACTGGCCTTCTTTGCCGAGTTCTTGCAAGCCAGCGGCCTGTTTGAGAACTGGCTGCAAAGCTGCCCCTTGCACTACACCAGTCCCAACGCACCCGAAGTGCGCGATGTCTTGGGTACCTGGATGCTGGGTATCTTGGACGGACAGTATCGTTACGCCCATATTGGCGCACTGCGTGGTGATGGCGTGGCCCCAGAAGTACTGGGCATGACCAAAGTCATCGGCGACGACAGCCTGCGCCGAGCCCTGGCGGCAATAGCACCCGCGCCCAAGGCAAAGCACAGCGCAGAAGAACGTGTCGCCCAACAAGCCCAGGCCCTCAAGGCTGAGCAATGGATGCAAGCGCAATTGCGCCACAGCATTGCCCAAGCCACCCAGACCGGCTGGATACTGGACTGCGACACCACCGTCAAAGTGCTCTACGGCCACCAAGACGGCGCCGTGGTGAGCTACAACCCGCACAAGCCGGGACGGCCCAGCCACATCATCCACACCTACTGGATCGGCAACCTGCGCCTGGTGCTTGATGCCCAGTTGCAAGCCGGTAACCGGCACAGCCCTTCCTATGGACGAACTGGCTTGAGGGCTTTGCTGCAGAGTCTGCCTGTTGATGAACGCCCAAAGCTTGTCAGAGGCGACAGCGCCTATGGCAGCGAAGGCGAGATGCGCCAGCTCGAAGAACTCCAGCAGCCTTACCTGTTCAAGCTACGCCAAACGGCCGGTGTCAAACAACTCATCAAACGCCAGTGGGCGCGTCCAGACCTGGAGCGACATGGGCCAGGGCTGGACGGGCTGCGAGGACGAATTGCGCTTGAGTGGCTGGAGCACCAAGCGGCGCGTGATCGTCATGCGCCGCCAGCGCAAGACGGACCCTGGTGCTGGAGCAAAAGAACAAAAGTCAAAAAGATCAAATTGACTTGCTCTTCATTGACGAGAATGAACCCATCAAGAGTTGGGAGTATGCGGTGCTGGTGAGCAATGCCAACTACGAGTTGGAGCAAATCGGGCAACTCTACCGGGATCGCGCGGACTGTGAGAACGGCTTCGATGAGATCAAAAATCAGTGGGGCTGGGGAGGCTACAGCACCCAGGACATTGAGCGCTGCGCGTTGAGTGCCAGGGCGGTAGCCTTGGTTTACAACTGGTGGAGCTGGTATGTACGACTGGCCAATCCAAAATCACGCCTGGAGGCCAAGACCAGTCGGCCCAAGCTGCTCAGCGCGGTGGGCAAACTCACCAGTCACGCCCGAGTCAACAAAATAGTGCTCGTGTTGACCCACGAAGCCGCCACCCACATCAGGACCATGCTTGTCAATGTGCGCGCGGGTGTTGAGCACATTCGGCGTGCCGCGCCGCAGTTGCTCGGACCGGAACGCTGGTATGCGCTGGCGTGCTACATCGCCAACAAAATCCTGGCCTTCGTGCCCAACACACCAATTCCCGCAACCATCGCTACCGGCTAACTGAGGAAAATAGGATGAATCATCAAACCGGCTTTGTGGGCATCGGCAATCAGCGTGGTGGCAGGCTGTGAAGTGGTGTCCATGTAGTTAACCGCGCCGTCGCCGTTCACATCGAGCATCTTGCCGGCGGCGTCAAACGAGCCCTTGACTGGCACGATGTAAGGCTTCGAGGTCCCACGCCATCGGCGTATTTGGCGATTTCGGCCAGTCCGGTCGGTGTCAGCATCGAATCGAAATTGGCGGTCTTGCCGGCCTTGGTCCAGTCATAGGGACGGTCAAACGGCGCGGCAAAAGTGATCTTGCCGGTCTTGAAGTCATAGTCATCACCATCGACCAACTGCACCAGGCGCGCCTGCGTCTTGCCACGCAGTGCGGCAGGTTGGACACCTCAAAACGACTGGATGATCACCGGTGAGTCCTTCTGGCAGCCATACTCGTTCAGGATGGCGACCGGCGGTCTTCCAGCTTGAGGTTGGCATCCACGTGGTAGGTGGGGTGCTTGGTTTCCGGTACACGCCAATGAGCGGCCCACTTTGGTGCCCTCGGTCTTGGCCAGGTCCAGCACTTCGCGGAAAGTCGGAATCAGGTACTGCCGTTGAACGAGGCATCCCGGTCGCCGAGCGGCTGCTTGGCGCGCAGCGTCTTGATCTCGGCCAGCGTGAAGTCGGTGGCAAACCAGCCGGTCTCGGCCACGCCGTCCACCATGCGGGTGGTCTTGCGGGCGGCGAACTCGGGAAGATCGGCCACGTTGGTGGTACCCGTGATATTGGGCTCATGCCGGGCGATCAGCTCACCGTCCTTGGTGGCCACCAGATCGGGCTCGACGAAGTCGGCACCGTTCTGGATCGCCAGCTTGTAGCCTTCCAGCGTGTGGTCGGGCAGGTAGCCGGGCGAGCCGCGATGCCCAATCACCAGGGGTTGCTTGCCATCAAGGGTCAGGAACGGCGCGGCGTCACTGCCGCCGCAGGCCACCAGGGTGGCGGCGCTCAGCCCAAGCAGGCCCAGCGCCAGGGCGCGGGGGACGGAGGAAACAGGCAGGGAAAGGTTCATTCGGGTTCTCGTGAGTTGGTCCTTCGCCACGGTAGCGCCGCTGTGTGAAACTTTGATGTCAGGCCAAGGGCCTGCGCGGCGCCTCAATCGAGATGACGCGGGGCGGCCACGCGCTCAGGGCTGCAGCGCCTAAAATTGAGGTGTGAGCTCCATCCTTAACGCCGACCTGCATTGCCACTCCGTTGTCTCCGACGGCACCTTGACTCCCGAAGAACTAGCCCTGCGCGCCCACGGCAAGGGCGTCGAATTGTGGTCACTCACGGACCACGACGAACTAGGCGGCCAACAACGCGCCGCAGCGGCGGCACGGGCGCTGGGCATGAAGTACCTCACCGGCACCGAAATCTCGGTCACCTTCATCGGCAAGACCGTGCACATCGTGGCCCCGGATTTGACGCCAACGATGCCGCCCTGCGCCAGGGGCTGGTCCAGACCCGCGGTGGCCGCGGCCAGCGCGCCCAGGAAATGGCGGCAAGTCTGGAGAGAATCGGCATCCACGGCGCTTTACGAGGCGCCCTGAAGTACGCCGGCAACCATGAACTGATCTCACGCACCCACTTCGCGCGCTTTCTGGTCGAAGTGGGCGCCTGCAAGGACACCAATGAGGTCTTTCGCAAATACCTGACCGAGGGCAAGCCCGGCTTTGTGGAGCACCGCTGGGCCAGCTTGAAGGATGCCGTGACCTGGATCCGGCAGGCTGGCGGCGTGGCCGTGATTGCCCACCCGGCGCGCTATGGTTTCAGCGCCAATGAAGAGTTCGCGCTGTTCTCGGAGTTCAAGCTTCACGGCGGTCAGGGTGTCGAGGTGGTGACCGGCAGCCACACCCTGCCGAATACCAGACCTACGCCAACATGGCGCGCGAGTTCGAACTGGCCGCCTCGCGTGGCAGCGACTTCCATAGCCCCAATGAGAGCCACACCGAGCTGGGCACCTTACCCAATTTGCCCGGCAATCTGACGCCGGTGTGGGAACTGCTGGCTGAGCGCATCCAGGGCTGAAGCACTGATTCCCGATGGCCCAGTACCTGCACGTCCACCCCGACAACCCGCAAGCACGCCTGCTCAAGCAGGCGGTTGCCTTGCTTGAAAAAGGCGGCATCGTGGCGGTGCCCACCGACTCCAGCTACGCATTGGTCTGCCACATCGACGACAAAGCGGCCGCCGACAACCTGCGTCGCATCCGGGGTGTGGACGACAAGCACCACCTCACCCTGCTGTGCCGCGACCTGAGTGAACTGGCCAACTACGCACGCGTGGACAACCGGCAGTTCCGGCTGCTCAAGTCCGCCACGCCCGGGCCCTACACCTTCATTCTGGAAGCCAGCAAGGAAGTGCCGCGCCGCCTGAGCCACCCCTCGCGCAAGACCATCGGGCTGCGCGTGCCCGATCACAAGGTGCTGCAGGATCTGCTGGCACTGCACAACGGGCCCTTGCTGGCCACCACGCTGATCCCGCCGGGTGACACCGAACCCCTGAACGATGCGCAGGAGATCCGGGAGCGCTTTGAGCATCAGCTCGCAGCTGTGATCGACGCCGGCGCCTGCGCCCTGGAGCCGACCACCGTGGTGGACCTGACCGGGGGCGAACCCGAGCTGATCCGCCAGGGGCGCGGCGACCCGGCGGCACTAGGTTTGTAGCGCCCCCATGAACGCTGGCAGGGCCAGCAGGCCTGCCCCGCCGTGGCGCAGACACACTCTGAGACAATTCCCCCATGGATATCGCCAACCTGATTCAAACTGTTGCCATTTACGCCTTGCCGGTGTTGTTTGCCATCACCGTGCACGAAGCCGCGCACGGCTATGCCGCGCGGCACTATGGCGACAACACCGCCTATATGCTGGGGCGCATCACGCTCAACCCAATGAAGCACATCGACCCGGTAGGCACCATTCTGATGCCGCTGATGCTGTACTTCGCCACCTCGGGGGCCTTTCTGTTTGGCTACGCCAAGCCAGTGCCGGTGCGCTTTGGCAACCTGCGCAACCCCAAGCGCGACATGGTGTGGGTAGCGCTGGCCGGACCTGGCGCCAACCTGGCGCAAGCGCTGATCTGGGGCACGCTGCTCCTGGTTCTAAGCGGCTCGGGCGTAACCGAGCCCTTCTTCCTGAAGATGTGCCAAGGTGGCGTGCTGGTCAACGTGGTGATGTTTGTCTTCAACCTGTTCCCGCTGCCGCCGCTCGATGGCGGCCGCATTCTGGTCGGGCTGCTGCCCCACCGGCAGGCCGAAATGGTCTCGCGCATCGAACCCTGGGGCTTCTTCATCGTCATGGCGCTGGTGATTTTTGGCGTGGTCAGCGCCTTGTGGATGCGGCCCTTGATGACGCTCACCTATGGCCTGATCGAGCTGCTGCTGACGCCTTTGGCGCTGCTGCTGAGTTAGGGAGCTGGTAATTGCAGAACCTGCCTATCTCCGTCATTGCGAGCGCAGCGCGGCAATCCATGTCTGCGGCGCACGACCATGGATTGCCGCGCTGCGCTCGCAATGACGGGCACGGCTGCGCTCGCAATGACGGGAAGTGTCGGCACTCTTGTGGTTTTGACCTTCGTTAACCCTTTCCAATTTCTCACAACTGTTCTATGACTTCGCTTCGTTTTCTCACCGGCATCACCACTTCCGGCACGCCGCATCTTGGCAACTACGTGGGGTCGATTCGCCCCTCGGTACAGGCCAGCCTGCGCGCGGACGTGGAGAGCTTCTACTTTCTGGCCGACTACCACGCGCTGATCAAGACCGACGAGCCGGCGCGGGTGCAGCGCTCCACGCTGGAGATTGCCGCGAGCTGGCTGGCCGCCGGGCTCAACCCGGATCGCGTCACCTTCTACCGCCAATCCGATATCCCCGAAATCCCGGAACTCACCTGGCTGCTGACCTGTGTCACCGGCAAAGGCGTACTCAACCGCGCGCACGCCTACAAGGCCTCGGTCGACAAAAACCTGGCGGCCGGCCAGGACCCGGACTCGGATGTGACGGCCGGTCTGTTCATGTACCCGGTGCTGATGGGCGCCGACATTTTGATGTTCAACGCCCACAAGGTACCGGTTGGGCGCGACCAGGTGCAGCACATCGAGATGGCGCGCGACATGGGCAACAGCTTCAACCATCGCTATGGCCAGCACTTTGTGTTGCCCGAAGCGGTGATCGACGACGCCGTGGCGCTGCTGCCGGGCGTCGATGGCCGCAAGATGAGCAAGAGCTACGACAACCACATCCCGATGTTTGCGCCGCGCGAACAACTCCAGAAGTCGATCGCCGGCATCGTCACCGACTCGCGCGCGCCAGGTGTTCCCAAAGAGACCGAAGGCTCGGCCCTGTTCCAGATCTACCAGGCGTTTGCCAGCGAGGCTGAAACGCTGACCCTGCGCCAGGCCTATGCCGATGGCATTGCCTGGGGCGATGCCAAGCAAATCCTGTTCGAACGCGTCGACCGCGAGATCGCACCCATGCGTGAGGCCTATCTCGGCTACATCAACAACCCCGCCAAGGTCGAGGCCATCCTTTTGGCCGGTGCCGCCAAGGCACGCGCCACGTCCCAGCCCTTCATGACCCGGCTGCGCCACGCGGTGGGCCTGCGTCCGCTCGGCGAACAAGCCAGCGCCAAAACCGCAGAGACAGCCAAGTCGGCCAAGGCCGCCCTGCCCACCTTCAAGCAATACCGCGAGAGCGATGGGCAGTTCTACTTCAAGCTGGTCGACAGTGGCGCCCGGCTGCTGCTGCAAAGCCCGGGCTTTGCCAATCCCAAAGATGCCGCAGCCAGCATGGCGAGATTGCGAGAACTTGGGGTGTTGGCGTGGTCGACCGCACACAGCAACTGGCCGGCACCCAGTGATGTGGCAAGCGCCGACATCCAGGCGGCCCTGCTCCAACTCGCTGAGGGCCATTGAGCACGCCCTGATGCAGACATCCCACCCCGCCTTTTCAAACGCCGTGCAGCATCGCACCCAAATCGTCATTGCGAGCGCAGCGCGGCAATCCATGACTTCAGCAATCCTGGATTGCTTCACTGCGTTCGCAATGACGACCGGTTCATGGAAAGCGCAGCGCGGCAATGACGGGGTTCTGCCCTGAGTTTCGGAACGCTCCTCAACACCCGAACCGAACACCCTGAAAGCCCCCAACATGCAACAAACACCCTTGAACTACAAAAGCGCCGGCGTTGACTACGCCAAGATCGATCCACTCAAGGTGCTGGCGCAGCAAGCCGCCAGCAGCACGGCGGTCAATCTGGCCCAGCATGGCCTGTCCGAGATACAAGCCTCGCGCGGCGAATCGGCCTATGTGCTCGATGTCGGCGATTTTTACCTCGCCTCCATCACCGAGTGCCTGGGCACCAAGGCGCTGGTGGCCGACGCCATGCGCGCGATCACCGGCAAAACCTACTATGCCGCCATCGCGCAGGACACCCTGGCGATGGCCATCAACGACATCATCACCGTCGGCGCCACACCGGTCTCGGCGCACGCCTACTGGGCCGCCGGGGGCGACGAGTGGTTTGCCGACCAAGAACGCGCAGCCGACCTGGTGAGCGGCTGGAAGGCCGCGTGCGACGCCTGCGGCGTCAGTTGGGGCGGCGGCGAAACCCCAAGCTTGAGTGGCGTGGTGGTACCAGGGCGCATTGACTTGGCCGCATCGTGCGTCGGGCTGGTGCGCCCCAAAGAGCGCCTGACACTGGGCGCCAAGCTTCGACCCGGCGACGCCATCGTGCTGCTGGCCTCCAGCGGCATCCACGCCAACGGTGTGTCGCTGGCGCGCAAGCTGGCCGAACGCTTGCCGCAGGGTTATGCCACCCCGCTGGACGACGCTCGGCTGTTCGGCGACGCCCTGCTCGACCCGACGGTGCTGTATTCACCGGTCACCGAGGCCCTGTTCCGGCACGGCATTATTCCGCACTACTGCGCCAACGTCACTGGCCACGGCTGGCGCAAGATCATGCGCCACCCCGACGCGCTGACCTACCGCTTTGCCAGCGTGCCACCGGTGCCACCAGTGCTGCGCTTCATGCAGGCGCAAGCGCACATCGACGACCGCGAAGCCTATGGCAGCCTGAACATGGGAGCCGGTTTTGCGCTGTTCCTGGCCCCCGAGCAAGCCGGGCAGGCGGTGGAAGTGGCGCGCCAGTTGGGCATCGCGGCCTACCAGGCTGGTGTGGTGGAAGCAGGCCCAAAGCGGGTCATCATTGAGCCCCTAAACGTGGAGTTTGCGCAGGATGAGTTGACGCTGCGGGCCTAGCTGAACAGCTTCCCACTTGAGCCGTCTTCAACCTCAACTCAAGTAGTCACAAACCAACTGGTAGGCTGCATCGCACTCATACAACACACCCTCATCCATTACATGCACGTGTTTGTGGTCGTACGGGTACCTCGTGGCAGCATGTTTGAAGTGCGGACACACGCAGTCTCGCAGTTTGGCTGAGCCTCTGAAGCAGCACCGCGCAAGCGCATAGAGCGCGCTGGCGATTTGAGTGGTGGTATGTCTTGGAATGGCCCCGCTTACGTGCTGCGTGCAGTTGGTGCAGGACTTGGTGAATTGATCGCGCCAAACCCGCCACTGTTGGCGACGGCGTGGAGATTGTCCTGAATTCAACAACGACTCTTCGATCACGCTGTCGGATTTTTTGCACCTGTCACAATGAACACAAAACAGAGCCACAAACTGGCCAGCACACCTTTGGTTTCAAAGCAGTCTTGAAGTTGGGGGATCCCCGTGGAATTGAATGGTCGAACGCTGTTTCTTTGTCTCTTGACAACGATCCTGCTGTCGGTCAAAATAGTAGATATGGCCGCCGCAGACCAGGTTGACTTCGCGGTGGTGGGATTTATTGCAACACCCGAGCGGCAGAAGCGGGTTTTGTTCTCCAAAGCGTATTTCCAGTCGATCAGCGTCTGGATGGCAAAACCCTCGGTTGCGGCTGGGAATTCGCGCAGCAGCGTCGCTGTCATCAAGGGCTCGGCACAGGCCAGTCACGCACAGGCCATGGGTTGGAAAACGATACAAGGTGCGACAAATGTAGAGATCACATCCATGCTGGCGTCCGGTGTTGCAGACGCTGCCGTGTTGCCGATGTTGGGCGCATTGTCGCTAGCGCAGGGAAGCCTCGCTTCTGCCCTTGGGACTGAGGTTCACGGTGCTGAGCGGCCCCCTCATCACGGGTACTTTGCACATGGTCATCAGCCCAAAGCAACCGGAGCTGGTCGACCGCATCAATGCGGCCATTGACCAGATCAAGCGCGACGGTCGTTTTGACCGCATCAATACCCAGTTTGTTCCATTCAGCCTGTTGTGAACCCGGCGGCACACCTTGACCACCACGTGAAGTCCATCCGCCACAACCCCAAAATTCGCTCTGCCAATGCGAAGTTTCTTCAGTTGGCCGCCGGACTGACTTTGCTCGTTTCGCTGCTTGCAATATGGCTCGTGCGTGACCACACGGTGCTGCTGGACGATTTGCACCAACTTCAGACCGAGACACTGTCGAACGCCATTGCGCGTCAAAGAATGGCCAGAAACCTGGACGAACTGCGACTGCATGGCGAGCGTGTGCTTTTTGCGAGCACCCAGGATGAGCGTCGGCAAGCACTTCTCGTTGTTCAAGTTGTTGTCAACAGACCGGCGTTTGTCAGCGATCCCAGGATTTCGGCCGTCGCCAGCGATACCGAGCGCTTTCTAAACGCCAGCAACGCGAACCAGCATTTCGACGGGGGCGTCCGCACAGAGTGGCTGAACCTTGCGCAACGCTTGTCACTGCTTGCGGGTGAAATCTCGCATGAGGGCCTCAACCTTGGGACGGCTGACCTCAAGCAAATGCAAGCGCTTGTTTCGCTGAACCAGCAGAAGCTGCTGTCGGCACTTGGGCTGCTGGTTTTGTCCATGCTGGCCGCTCTCTTTCTAATTCGACGTACCTTCATCGACCCACTGCAGCGAATTCAATGTGCAATCGACCGCATTGACCTAGACACAGAGTCAGAGGCGACGGTCTATTCGAATATTAGAGAAATTCACACTATTGAAAAATCCGTTGACGCACAACGGCTGGCGCAGTCGAGCCTGCGTGAGAGCGAAGCACGCTTTCGCAGCGTGGTGGAGTTGATGCCCGACGCCATCGTTGTGCATAGCGGCGGAAAACTGCTGCATATCAACCCTGCCGGCGTTGCCATGTTTGGCTCTAAAACCGAGCAGGATCTCATTGGCAGACCCATTCTGGAATTGATCCACCCGGACTCGCACCAAAACGTGCTGGCGCGGGTCAAAAGGGGGGTCGAACATGGCGAGGTCGCTGGCAGGGTTGAGGAGCGCTATGTCCGGATCGACGGTACCAGCTTTGATGCGGAGGTGCAGGGCAAACCGATTGTTCTGGCAGGCCAGGCCGCCGTGCTGGCCACGCTGCGTGACATCACCGAGCGCAAGGCCGCACAAGAGAAACCTGCAGCTTTCAGCTCGAGTCTTTGGCCATGCCCCGGGAAGGCATCATGGTCACCGACGCCCAGGCGACCATCATCGATGTGAACGATGCCTTTACCCGCATCACCGGCTACAGCCGTGAAGTGGTTCTTGGCCAGAATCCGCGAATGCTCCAGTCCGGCCGGCAGAACAAGGCGTTTTATGCGGCCATGTGGGACGCTTTGAAGGAGCAGGGGTCAATGGAGTGGGGAGGTGTGGAACCGACGCAAGAACGGCGAAGTATTTGCCGAGCTTCTGGCCGTCAGCGCCGTGCGCGATGCGCAGGGCCAGACCCTGCAGTATGTGGCGCTGTTCTCCGACATCACCGCCATCAAGGCCCACCAAAGCCAGCTCGAACACATTGCCCACTTTGATGCGTTGACCAACCTGCCCAACCGCGTGCTGCTGGCTGACCGCCTGCAACAAGCCATGGCGCATGCGCAGCGCAGGCAGCAGCAGCTGGCGGTGGTCTATCTCGATCTGGACGGCTTCAAGCCCATCAACGACCGCCACGGGCACCAGACCGGCGACCAGGTCCTCATCACCCTGGCCCAACGCATGAAAGAGGCGCTGCGCGAGGGCGACACCATGTGCCGTATGGGCGGCGACGAGTTCGTAGCGGTGCTGATTGACCTGCAAGACACACAGGCCAGCGTGCCCCTGCTGGGGCGCCTATTGGCAGCTGCGGCCGAGCCGGTGCAGGTCGGCGAGCTGAGTCTGCAGGTATCGGCCAGCCTGGTGTTACCTTTACCCGCAGACGCAAGACATCGATGCCGACCAGCTCCTGCGCCAGGCCGACCAGGCGATGTACCAAGCCAAAGTGGCAGGCAAGAACCGCTACTGTGTGTTTGATGCCGCACATGACAGCAGCATCCGCGACCACCACGAAAGCCTGGAGCGTATCCGCCGGGCGCTGGAAAACCACGAATTTGTGCTGCACTACCAGCCCAAGGTCAAGATGCACACCGGCCAGGTGGTTGGGGCCGAGGCGCTGATCCGCTGGCAACACCCTGAGAAGGGCCTGCTGGCCCCGGCCACGTTCCTGCCGGTCATCGAAGACCACCCGCTGGCGGTGGATGTTGGTGAGTGGGTGATCGATGCGGCGCTGACTCAAATCGAGGTCTGGCACGCCGCCGGGCTGGATTTGCCAGTCAGCGTCAACATTGATGCATGCCAGTTACAGCAAGGCAACTTTGTAGCCCGCTTGCAGGCCATTCTGGCGCGGCACGCCCAAGTCAACCCCGGCCGGTCTGGAGCTTGAGGTGCTGGAGACCAGCGCGCTGGCCAGACATGGCGCAGGTCTCGCAGGTGATTGAAGACTGTGCCAGGATGGGCGTGGGCTTTGCGCTGGACGACTTCGGCACCGGCTACTCGTCGCTGACCTACCTCAAGCACCTGCCCGCCGAGCTGCTCAAGATCGACCAGAGTTTTGTGCGCGACATGCTGGACGACCCGGACGACCTGGCCATTGTGCGAGGCATCATCGGTCTGGCAGCAGCTTTCAAGCGCGAGGTGATAGCCGAAGGCGTGGAGACGGTAGCCCACGGCACCGCGCTGCTGCGCTGGGCTGCGAGCTGGCGCAAGGCTACGGCATAGCACGGCCCATGCCACCCGAGCAGATGCCGGCCTGGGTGACTAGTAATTCGTTTCATCAATGACATTACATATCAGTTCAAACCGAGGTCGAACTTGTTCCATCGGAAGATGACAGGCGTGGCGTTGAATTCCTCGATGCCCTTGAGGATGCGAGCCTTCAGCTCGTCCACTGATTTGACTCGGATGTGCCGCAGGAAGGCGCGCGCCATCTTGGAGAAGGCGCACTCGATCAGGTTGAGCCAAGAGCCATGCTTGGGTGTATGAACATACTCGAAGCGCCCGGGGTGCGTGCCCGTGAGCCACGGTCTCCCTGGAAATGTGGGCCGAATGGTTGTCCAGCACGACTCGGATGATGGAGTCTTTCGGGTAGTACTCATCCGTGCGCTTGAGCAGAGCGATGAACTCCACGCTGCGATGGCGGTCCTCCACATTGGCAAAAATGTGACCCGAGTGCAGATCGATTCCGGCCAGATCGAGACGGTGCCCCGGCGAACATACTCGTAGTCGCGCCCAACAGCGCCGGCCTTGCCCGGCACCGGAGGCAGATCGGGCGCGGTCAAGCCGATTGCCTGAACGCCGGGCTTCTCATCGACGCTGACCGTGTAGATGGGGTTGGGCCGTGCGTCATGGACCGCCCCTTGCCGGTAGAGCGAGACATCCCGATAGACCATCAGAACCTCCTGCATCTTGCGGTCGAACTGCGGATCGCGCTTCTCCAGGTAGTAGCGAATCCTGTGGGGCTTGATCTCGTGTTCGTCCAGATGCGCCACACGGTGCTTTTGCCCGCATTGGCCGTGCGGGCAAACCCGGCAGCCTCGGCGCGCTCGCCCACGAACCGAGCCAGCGCGGAGATGGTCCACACCCCGCCGCCGCCATGATCCTTGGGCTTGGTGCACGCGATGCTCACCACCCAGGCTTTGGCTTCATCGGTGATCTCGGGCTCGTGAGGGCGGTGGGTACTTGTCTTTCAAGCCTGCCAGCACGCCCGCGGCCAGCGCTTTGTCCACGCAGCGATAGATCATCGGGCGACTGAAGCCGAGTTGGCGCTGCAACTCGGTGATCGAGGTGCCGAAGGCGTATCCCAGCAGCACCTTCGCCCGCTCGACTTCGCGCGCGGGCGCGGTCCTCGATGCAGCCAGCTCCTTGAGTGTCGCCGCCTGCGCAGGCGTCAACGCCAGCGCAGCGCGCTCGGATTTCCTTGCCATCGTCACCTCCATCACAAGTTACCAATGAACCGAGGTGATTATCGGTCATTTAGTAACTTAATTGATGGAACGATCTACTAGCTGGCAGCCTGATGCGGCATGGTGTGAGTTGCCGTGGTTGGGTGGCGTAACGCCAGACGCCGATGGATAAAGGCGAATTTTGCAATGTCTGCAGGCGCACAGCTCTCGATGCTGACTATTGGACTTCCGGAAGCGGGTATTCGTGACCAACCGCACGCGCCCCACAGCATCCATTGCCAACAGCCAATCGCCACTTCACAAAAAGCCACTTTCCGCGCCACCAGTTTGATCCAGCACATGGCACTTGGCCCTAGAACTGGCGCAAGTACTCGCTCAAGCTAACGTGTTGCGTCTAGCGGTAAACCGCACACAGGCGAATGTTCTCCAAGCTGCGCTGCAGAGTGCTCTCGCCACCGTCATAACGCCTGATGATGGGACTGAAAAGCGTTTCACCTGACTAGCCGCATCGGCGCTGCACAGGCCACCAAACAGACTGGAAACTCCCCGGCGTGTCTTTGGGAAGGCGCTTGGCCAGGTGCTCGGAAATTGGGCCGTGACGAAGCCCAGAAGGCCCTCCTGCGCGGCACCATCGCGACGGCGCACTGTGGCGCCATCACTTCGCGGATATCGTGCGCTGGTGCGAGCCACAAGGCGCGTGCGCGTTGGCTCAACTCGGGGCTCCCGAAAGTTGCCCGGGGCGGCATAGATGTCGGCACGCTCGCGTCGCTCGGACCGCCCAGCGCGGCCCGCACCAGAGCGTCAAACAAGGCCCGGTCTCCGCGCAGGGCGGCCACCCGCAGCACCGAGCCACGGCTGGCCGCATCCGAGCTTGAACGGTCCCCGAGCCAGGCTTGAGTCAGTCCGCGCGCTTGGGCGCGCAAAGTCGGCTCCCGGCCCCAATCGGCCACCCGCGCGACCCAGCGGCCACGGTTGAGACGGTCATCCTCGGTCTCTCCGGTGACCTCGGCAAGCCCGAGCGCCGCGCTTGCGGCCCGTAGACGCGCTGCCAGATTGCCGCATAGGCGTGGCGCTGCTCCGGCGCCAGCACTGGCTCGACCGGAAGCGATCAGATCGCGCTGCCGCGACCACTTCGCGACGCGGGTGGGCGGCGAACTGCAAGGCCAGCGACAGGGCCGCGGCCACCGGCAGGTCTCCCTGATTCAGTCAGCGCCCGGGCATCGTTCAGATTGGCCAGCAACTCGCACACGTCGATGTCAGGACGGCTTAGTAGGGCCGCCAACTGGCCCGGCGCATAGACCGAACGGTGGTAACCGGCGCCGCCGCCGTTGGCCTCGACCCACTGCGGACATTGCGCGTCGGGCTAAGCCAGCCCTCGCGGCTTAAGGCTTGGCCCGTGCGCGGCCTCACCAACCGGGTCCGCCTGCCCACCCGCTCCACGCGCCCACGGAAGCTTGTAGCGGTATTGTTGGTCATCGGGTCGGGCACCGCATGGCACACCACGCTGGCTTGATGGCCGCTCTGGTTGAAGCCGGCCTTGGTCACGCCGGCGCGCATGCCGAAGTCGAGCACGGCCACTGCGTCGAAGCTGCCCTGCACCACCTTGATGTGCCCCTTGGCCAGCAGGCTGTTGAAGTCCCGGTCGTCTGCGGCCACGCCAAAGAACATGCCTTTGCCGCACGTAGACCGTATCGTTGGTGATGCGCACCGTGTCGCCGTTTGCAATGCCACGTGCCTTGGCGTCCTGCTCGTTCATGAACAGCAGTTGCGCCAGGCCGCGCGCCGCAGTGTAGGGCTTGCGGCGGTCATCGAAACCACTTTGCCAGACCTCGTTGATGCGGCCGTTGGTGACCCACAGCTCGTGTTTGTCAGCGCGCGGTTTGGCCGCGTCGTAAAACCGCAGCCATCCCGGAAACTCCACGGCGTCTTGATCAGCACCGCCTTGCCGCCGTGGCTGCCGAAGCAGCGCTCCGCCGGTTGCGCCAGACCCCGGCGGTGCCGGCGGCCAGGCTGGCATCGTGCAAACGCTGGGTGCCGACCAGCGCGTTGCCAGCGCTGCACCGGCGTCTGAATGCCGTCACCACCCAGCGTGCGGCAGCTCGTGAGCGCGCTGGCCCTGCTCGCGCACGGCACCAGCTCAAAGTAATCGTAAGGCGTGCCTTTGCTGTGCCGAGCCGCCTCTTCGAACACGTCGTTGCTGTCGCGCCAGGCAGCGTTCGCCCCAGCCCATGCGCTGCGCAACGCCTGGACCGCCCACCAGTCGGGCTTGGCCTGTCCGGGGGCGTCGGCAAAGCGGCTGTACAAGCGCAGGCGTCGCTCGCCGTCGCAACGGGTGAAGTTTCTTCGCCCCGGTGGCGGCGGGCAGCACGATGTCGGCATAGGCAAAGCGCAGTTGGCCACTCATCAGCCAGTGGTCCAGGTTGAGCGGCTTCTTGCGTCGGCCGGGGTACTTTTCGGGTGACAGCCAGTCGGGGTAGCCAGGGGCCGACACCATGCCACGCTGGTGCCCGCCGCCCTGGCCAATGACGCGCCCGGGCGGTTGCCCGCACCGCAGATCAAGCTCATGGCGGCAAGGACGCGCTGTTCTGTATAGCGTTGTTGGACCAGTAGTTGCCTTCTCAGCATGAACGAACTCTTTGGGGCTGTGCCGTCGGCGCGGGGCCGGGCCAGCAGTTCGGCGGCACGCTCGATCAGCGCCGCGGCAACACCAGTGACACGGGCCGCATCGGCCAGCCGGTGTTCATCGCGCGACAGCAAGAACTTGCAGTAGTCGGCCCAGTCGCTCGCCAAGTGCCCAGGTGGTGCGCCACTGCCAGCCGGTGTTGCGGGTGCCACGGCCAATGCTGGTCCACCCTCCCAGCGCTGGGCCACCCCACTCGTCAATGAAGGCCCGGTTCCGCCAGCCGCGCTCCACGATCACGCGAGCGATGGCGTTGTGCAGCAAGGTGTCGGTGCCGAAATCACCGGCAACCACAGGCCGCCGCGTTGCTCGGCCCCGGCCACGCCCATGGTGCGGTGCGGCGTGGCAAAGATCAGCCGCTTGTCCCGCTGCGCGCCGCCCATGATCCAACTGGTGAACAAGGTGCTTTTGGTCTCGAACGGGTCGGTGCCGGACAGGTACAACACCTCACAGGCGCCCCAGTCTTCGTAGCGGGGCGCAAACGCTTCCCAAGGGCCGGCGTCGTCCAGCCGGTGGCGTCGTTGGTGTTGGCGCACTTGTCGTGTGGCGCAAAGGCCGGTGTGCCGACGCCGTCGAAAGCCAGCTTGGTGATGGCGTAGGTGTTCTCGAAAAATATTCTTGGTACGAATAGGCCTTGATGCCCCGTGTATGTTCGCCGTGCTGGGCCAGCACGTGCTTGGAGACCGTCGCCATCACCTGCATGGCGGTGTCCCACGACACGGGTTGCAGGCTCCGTTGACACGCAGCAAGGGCGTGCTCAGGCGTTCGCGGGTGCGGTTGGCGCTGTTGTGGCACTTCTGCGCCGGTGCCGCCGCGCATCGGTGGTTGCCGCCGGTTGACGGTGCTCACCTGCGCATCGGGCAGCACCAGCACGTGGTGGGCTCGGCCTGCCACCGCACCACGTTGTGCTGCGCCGGGTTGGCAAACGGCACGCCTGGGTCGGGCGCGCCGCGCGCATCGACAGGCCAGCGCCAGACCCGGTAGCTGCAGCCCACCACACAGTAGTCGCAAGCGGTGGTGAACTGCTCCGCGCCCAGTGGTGGGCGCGGGGGTGCGGCCGAGTCACTCATGCGGCACCATGCCAAACACCAGGCCCTGCATGCCCACCGCCACGATGTCGTCGCCGTCCTGGCGCAGCAGCACCTGCGGCAGGCTCTGCGTCGCGTGGCCGGTGATGACGATGCCGTGGCGGGTCAGGTCGAAGGTGGTCAGGTGGCGCGGGCACGGCCCCAACACCGCGTGGCGGGCCTGCAGCGTGCCGCGCAGGTCACCCCATGCGGCTGCAACGCGCGCTAAAGGCGACCACGTCGCGCTGCGGGACAATACCCCGGCGGCCGGTTCACCCAGCTTGACCAGCACATTGGCAAACCCCGCTCGCGGATAGTCAAACCAGACCGGCACACCAGTGCTCAGCGTCGACAGGCGCGCCAGCGGCAGCGGCGGGTGCTCGGCCTGCTCGGCCCACACCGGAGCGGCCATGCCGGGTACCGCCGACAACAGGGTCAGACGCGCGCCCGCCAGCAGCAGCGTGCGGCGCGACAGGCAGTGCGGCGTGTGTTTATCGTCCATGAGAGGCCGCCGTTTCAGCTCGCGAGGGGGCAGTGCCGGTGGCGCCTGTCGAGCGGCTGGTCCATGCTGAGCGACCCGGGAACGCCACCAGATCGGTCTTGTCCTGCTCTGCTCAGGCCCAGCGGCCGCAGCAGCGGCGACTTGTGGGGCGACGCGCCGCCGCCGCGATCAAAGAAGTCCACCACCCGCGCAGCGCTGCAAGGCGCCGTTGTGGCACGGGGGCGCGGTATGGCGCACAACGCGAGCGAGGGAGGCGAAAGCGCCCACGGTCTCGCCAGCCGAGGCCGCTTTTTGGTAAAACAGCCAAGTCATCACTGCTGGCGCGGTAGTCGGCGTGGCTGCCCCGCGTTGCAGGTTCGCCAGCGCGCGGTGACTTTGCAGCAAGGGGTGGCTGTCCATCAGCGGTGGCGTGGCACATCCAGCGCGTGGAAACGCTGATCAGACAGCAGCGCGCCATCGATATTTGCACTGGATGCAGCGCGCCTTGTGCCGACGAACAGACCGGCATGACCGCGCTGCGCCGAGGCCAGACAGGGTGTCGCGCTGGCCCGCCTGCCACGCGGTCAGCGGGCACGCGCTGCGGGTCCGACACCAGCGCGCTGAAACGCGGCAATCGCTCTCCGGGCCTGCGCCGATGCGCGCCAAGCGCGCCTAACACCTCGCGAAAACGCGCGCACGTACTCCGAGCCAGGCGCAGGCGCAGCCCCATCATGGCTTCGTCGCCATTGCCGGCCACAGCGCCGGTGGCAGCCGACTGCGCTCGCGCTCAGGCTGGCGGCGGCGCCGTCCCCAGACGCCGCTGGTAGTGCGGCGGCTTCAAAATAGTTTGCGAATTGCGCCAGTGCCGGGTTCCCGGATAGCCGCGCGAGACCGCGTCACTCTCTCCCCAACCGGCGCTGGGCGCATGGCACGAGACACACGCCGTGGAGCCATTGCCCGACAAACGGGTGTCCCAGAACAGCAGGCGCCCGAGCTCCTGTAATGGGGCACGCCCATGGTGGCGTGAGCGGCACGTCCACCAGCGGGTCGCTCGAGCGCGATCAAGGCCTCCAGGCGCGCCTGGGCGGTAGGCCCGCCCGTCGCTGCCCATGGCCCGTTGGGACTGCGCGCAACGCTCCCGCCGTGGAAAGCGCCAGCCCGAGCCGCACCGGCGCGGGCAACGTGACCGCTTGAGCGCCCAGCGCCCGGTCCACCGCAAAGTGGCTGGGGCGTCCAGCGTTTTGAGGTACTCCGCAATGGCCACAAAGACCTGCGGACCGTAGGGTTCGCTGCCGAGCCTAAAGGCCCCGGCCATGCTGGTCAAGGCGGGGGTTTGTTGAATGCGCCTCTTGCACCAGCCG